>CAWAXO010000009.1:0-152916 GCA_963786015.1 uncultured Alphaproteobacteria bacterium
ATCGGGCAGCGCACGGATTTTTCGCTGTCGGAAAGCTTCTTGGCCGGCATCAGCCGCGCATAGCGCGCTTCGCGCTCCGTGTAGACGAAAGCCTTCACCTCGATGCCGCGATAGGCGAGCTCAAATCCGTTCGGAATTATGCGCACGTGCACGGCGATAGGACCGCCGTCGATCGTGCCGGACCATACCGGCAAACCGGGGAATCGAGAGTGACGACAGACGATGACCGTTGCCGTCTTCGAACTGGATGGTGATGGCATCGCCGTCATGGGCGACGTCGGCCAACAGCTCTTCGCCGCCCAGCCAAATCGCCCGCCTTCGCTCGCGCATAAACGCGCTGTTGAGCTGTCCGGAAATCCGGCGCTTGCGCTCCCCCATCGCGTGATCGATCGCCGCCGCGACGCCGGCAATGGTGCGCGCCACCGCGCCGGTGGGCGCGATCCGCTCGAAGCCCTTCGGAAATTCCTCGGCGATGAAGGCGGTCGAGAGCTTGCCGGAGCGCCAGCGCGGATGCTGCATGATCGCGGCGAGAAACGGAATGTTGTGGCGGATGCCTTCGATCGTGAAGGCGTCAAGCGCATCGGCTTGCGCATCGATCGCCTTGGTGCGGGTGTCCGCATGCGTCACTAGCTTGGCGATCATCGGATCGTAGTAGAGCGAAATCTCGCCGCCTTCGGCGACGCCGGTATCGGTGCGCACCGTTATGCCGTCGTGCTCGCCTTCGGCGGGCGGACGATAACGCACGAGGCGGCCGATCGACGGCGCAAAATTGCGATAGGGATCTTCCGCATAGATGCGGCTTTCCACCGCCCAGCCGTTGAGCTTGATGTCGCTTTGCTTGAACTTAAGCTTCTCGCCGGCAGCGACGCGGATCATCTGCTCGACGAGATCGATGCCGGTGACGAGCTCCGTCACCGGATGCTCCACCTGCAACCGCGTATTCATCTCCAGAAAAAAGAAGCTGCGATCTTGCGCCGCGACGAACTCGACCGTGCCGGCGCTGTCGTAGCCGACCGCTTCGGCGAGCGCGACCGCCTGCTCGCCCATCTTCGCCCGCGTCGCCGCGTCGAGCAGCGGGCTCGGCGCTTCCTCGATGACTTTTTGATTGCGCCGCTGGATCGAGCATTCGCGCTCGCCGAGGTAAATGACGTTTCCGTGCTTGTCGCCGAGCACCTGGATTTCGACGTGCCGCGGATCGGTGATGAATTTCTCGATGAAAACGCGATCGTCGCCGAAGCTTGATTTCGCTTCCGAGCGGGCGCGCACGAAGTTCTCCGCCACCTCGGTCTTGCTGCGGGCGATGCGCATGCCCTTGCCGCCGCCGCCCGCTGAGGCCTTGATCATCACCGGATAGCCGATCTGTCCGGCAATCGCGATGGCCTCGTCATGATCGGCGATCACGCCCAGATGGCCCTGGAACTGTCGAGACCTTGGCGCGCGCGGCCGCCTTCTTCGAACTCGATCTTGTCGCCGATGGCGGCGATGGCCGCCGGATTGGGCCCAATGAAAACGACCCCCGCCTTGGCGAGCGCCTCGGCGAAGGCGGCCCGCTCCGAGAGGAAGCCGTAGCCGGGATGCACCGCTTCCGCGCCGCTTTGCTTGCACGCGGCGACGATTTTCTCGATGACCAGGTAGCTCCGCGCCGCCGGCGGCGGGCCGATCGCAATGGCCGTATCGGCCATTTCCACATGCAAGGCGTCGCGATCCGCGTCGGAATAGACCGCGACGGTTTCAATACCCATGCGGCGCGCGGATTTGATGATCCGGCAGGCGATCTCGCCGCGGTTGGCAATCAGGATTCGCTTGAACATTTTGCGGAATGAATACTTGCGAACCGACTGGACTGCCTTTGCGGCGTCAGCGCGAAAATGTCAAATCGCAGCATCATGCTAGCACCTTTACTCGTCCTGCCCCGCGAAGCGGGGAAGGGGGATCACCCTGCGCAGCAGGGTGGTGGAAGGGGCGTCTGCCTCGAAGCTAGTTCTACCGCCGCACGCCCCCTCCACCATGCTCCGCCATAGCCGACGCTTCGCGGCGGCGTGTTTGATTTCCAAGAACGGCGGCCAAAGGCCGCCTTATGCCCCCTCCCCCCGCACTTCGTGCGGGGGCGGATAAACAAAATGGTTCTCGCGACGCTTTCATGCGTCCGGCTTTGCGGAGAACCGCGACGACGCCAAAAATCGATTCGCTTCCAGCAAACAAAGGGAAGCGGAGCGCCAAAGGCGCATGCCATCCATGTCCGCGCTGCGCAAACAAGTGTACGCAGTTGCGCCACTCATCTGCTACGCGGCTGCGCGCCCTGAAATCTCCTCCCTCCCCAGCTTGCGGGGGAGGGTCAGGGAGGGGGCACGCCCGCCTTTCGGCGCTCACGCTTGCGGCACTCGCCACCGGCTATCACCCCGATGGCTCAGCCCCAGAACCGGGTTTCCCGAAGACGGACCTCGCAGGTGTTTTGCCCGCTCGGCCCTCTTGCCTTCGGTTAAGCACGCTCCGTGCAGACCGGTCTTTGTGCCGGTCGACCGGGGACCCAGAGCCGCCCGGCACCAAGGCTCGATCTTGGGTTTGCGCGTTTCCTATAATGTAATCAATCTTTTAAGTAAGAACCGATCGCGCGCATCTATGCTTGGGAATACCATAGGTAGCATCAACATTCGGCCTGTGCCCGCGCCTAAATCCCAAGCCTGAAGCACAGTACCAAGCAGTCTGTGAGCTGCCAGAATTTTCCGAGTTTCACATCACGCACATCCCCATCCATCATCGTCACCTGAGCACCGTCCCCTACTGCGTCGATCATCCCGCCGCCACGTAGCGGAACGGAATCAATGCCCTAATGAACTACCTGACAAATTGAAACTCCCACCGCGCTATCGACTCCAGCAATTAGATGAATAATGGTCCTGCGGACCAAAAAGGCGGGTAGCCCCACGGATCTGCGACATATTGTTGCTCGGAATCCTGAGATGCAGCGACTGCGACCTGACATAGCGATTACCTCAAGCGCCCGCGGGCGACGACATGATCATGAAAGCCGACATGCCTCAATGAAAGCCGGCGTGCCTCACTTGACATCCAGCACTGGTCGGAAGCCTTAGGGATGCCCACTTTGCCGCCCAAGCTTCCGTGGAATTTGCGATGATCATAGCTGGAGCTGTGTCATGCGTGAGGACGACGATGAAATCGGGCATTATGTGCGATTGTGGAGCCGGATCGTCATTCTATGCGCAGTGATCATTGCCGTTCCGGTGATCTTGTGGACTATCACCACCTTTGGACGGAACCAGTCAAAACTTTCGACCTTGCTCGCGACCGCTTCAATCAATACGCCGGGGCGCACCACCATCGCTGAGCCTACCCAACAACAGTCTACACCGCGGCAGGCGAGCGATCTGCAGGAGGCGAATGCACCGGAGAGAGCGGCGCCCGAAGACCCGTTGGTCGTTGGCCATCCGCCGGACGCGTCACCGTCCGCACCGAGCGTGGCGCAGATGGCTGATACGTCGAGCGCCACCTCCGCCACGCCAATGGTTGCAGAGGGAACCCACGGTATGCAGCCGCCCTTGACGGCAAATGACGGCGCCGCCGCAGGTAGGGCTGACGCCGTAGCCCCCATGCAGCCGGCGCCCGCGACCGAAGGAGAAGCGGATGCGCTCTCCGGTTCGGCCCCGCTTCCCGGACCGATCCGGCTGCCGCGGCCGAGACCTCACGACGCGGGTGCGGTCCGCACGGCGGATCCAACGCTGTCGCGTGTCCCGATGCCACGACCCCGGCCCGTGGCAGGCGGCGTTGGCGCGCAGCAGGACATGGCGACCAACAACCCATCGGGTCCACTGCAGCAGCGATAACGGAAGCGAGAAGGCAGCAGGGAACAGAGATCAGCCCATGCCGCCGAGCAACCTCGGAAAACGACGGCATGGGCGGCAAGCGTCTCTTCTACTACTCGCGCCTGAAAATAAATCCTCAGTGAACTGGCTAGAGTGTCATTTTCCAGCCGGCCAGCGCACTTCGCGGTTAACACCCGCTAGGCATTGGGCCTGAATAGGCTCTGCGAGGATGCCATGCCCGGTTATCCTCGCCTGGAAGCAGGTATAACTTTTAGCCAATCAACCGAGTTGGATTACTCCGCGGCGCGCATCCACGCGTTGCAGAGGTCGATCGCTCTTGCCCAAAGAAGCGACGCGTCCACGACCTTGTCATGCCGGTCTTCCTGCATTGCTCTGGCATTTTTTGCGATTGAATCCGCCAGCGTGCAAATCGCCAACCACGCATCGGCTCTGACGACATCAACCCTGGCCTTGCTGGTGCGTTGCAAGAATTCCGCGAGTCCGGCTTTGCGGGCGATGAGCATAACGTCGTCAGCTGTGGGCGTTTTAGTGCGAGATCGCAACTGCATCAGCTCGCGCTTAACTGATCGTGCCAATTCGAATTCCTCGTGATGGACAACATCGGCCTCTGAGGCTGATGGAAGCATATTCTTGTCCTGTCTTTGCGGCTTCGGGCAGCGAATCGATTCCTCAAAGCCTCGCAGAGGTCGCCACGCTCGGCAATGCCAGCGAAATCGGCGGACCTGTCGGCGCCTTCGGGAGCAGGTGGAGGCCTACATCGTGGTCGCAACAGGCGCCGGCTATCGGCGTGATGGATTCCAGGGACAGACGGGTAAGCCCATTTCAGGTTGGGAGACCGGCAGGTGCGTATCTTGGGATCAAGTTGCGCTTGACCGCAAACTGGCTGTGGCGGCGAAGGCCCAACGGCCCAAGATGAATATCATTATCACGACGGGCTACAGTGCGCCTAAGGACGACGAGATCCCGCAAGGGAGCCTATTCGCAGCCGTGCGAGCGGGCTGCCTTGCGGAGGCGGAGGAACGAACTCTCGGTTCGCTTGAGAATAAAGCCCGTGGTGTGCATGGCGCCTGCAAAGAGTGGACCGGCTTGCCATGGTGCACGCAATGATCCGAGATCAACAAATCCACAAAGCGCTGAAGTTGCTCGCGCCGCCGCGCTCGCAGCGCACCGAGTGCCAGCACGATATTAAGATGACCCTTGACAGGGTCGAGCGAGGCGCTGCCGTTGCGCGATCGTTCCGGATGGCCAGCTCGAAGAAGGGAAAGGCGGGAATCGGACGTTACTATGCTGCACTACGACGATTGCACGCTGCCTACCGTTCGCTCGATCCGGCAATCAGGCCTTGGTTCAGCTTTGCGGAAACGGCACATGTCGCCGGGAGGCCGACCGTCATCGACCGCGAAATCGCAAGGGGTGAGGCCTTTCTTACTTGGCCGTCACCACCTCCGCGGCGCGATGCCACCCGGAACAAAACCGCGGTGGCCGCGGCATACGACCTGCTCGATTGGTGGGGCCACAACGCCGCCGTGACCCGCAGCGGGAAGTGGGTACGGTTAGCTAAGATCTTGGCTGGCGACCAGACAGTCGATCTGTTTGATCACTTGCGTAATTTCAGGCGCCGCCCCGGCCCCAGCATCGAGAAAGTGCGGGGCGAAAACGGGATCGTCTACCGCCTGCGTAGACGGTAACCGGGCGTGAAATAGTACCGGTAGCCGTCCTGAAACTCGGGTACCCCACGCTCGAGGTTGCAATTACGCAATGCCGCGAAGAATCGAAGGCGCCGAGCCGCTCGGAGCAGCGCGGGAGCCGGACTTCGGTAACCGTCTGCTGACCGGTCAGCAGCCTGCTGACCCCCAAAGAGGCTGCCCATTTTCTGCACGTTAGCGAAACCTGGCTCGCCAAGGCGCGGATGCGGGGCGACGGCCCGCCATACGCGCAATTCGGTCGCTCAATTCGGTACCAGGAGGGCGACTTAATCGCCTACGTCAGGTCTCGGCGGCGGCTGTCTACGAGCGAGCGGTAGGAAGTGTATTTGGTGTGCACCCCGTTTGACCGGACAGGTAGCTGGTTGCGCTAAGCACTGAGGCGCAGAAATTCTCTGGGAGAGAGAAATTTCAAGCCTGAGTGCGGGTGAACTTCATTGTAGTCCTCGAACCAAGCCGGCAGCAGAGCGATTACGGTCTCAGCATCCGGCAAGATCGACTGCCGAGCATAATCGCGTTTGAAGGTTTTGACGAATGCCTCCGCGATGCCGTTGGATTCTGGCGAGCGGACTGGCGTGAAACAAAGCTTGAGGTCCAAGGCCGTTGCTGTGTCGAGCGTGTCCTTGGCGATGTACGCCGAGCCGTTGTCGGACAACCATTCGACGGGATGCCCCGCCTTGCTGATCCCGAATCGACGCTCGACGCAAGCTATCGTCAGGTCGCGTACCATCTCGCCGGAGATGCCGGCGGAGGCGGCCAGCCAGCCCATAACCTCGCGATCGCAGGCATCGATAGCAAACAAGACACGCACGACCTCGCCATTACGACAGGCGAGCTCGAAGTGATCGGAACACCAGCGGATGTTCGAGCGCAATGCAATCACGACGCCGTCATGCGTGCGCCCTGGCCGGCGGCCGGTATGCCGTTCTAGCGTCAGTTTGTTGGCCTGCATGATCCGCAGCACACGCTTGCCATTGACTGGCGGCTTTCCGTTGGCCTTTCGCTGCCGGTTTATGAGGCGCCGGATACGCCGATACCGTAGGTTGGGCGCTCGTCCACCAGCCGGCGGATCAGCGCCAATAGCTCGTCGTCCGGCCTTTACGCGACTTGGCGCGGCGGCTCACCCGCTCGATCGAGTTCGAACGGGCGACCGCGAGCGTGTCGGCCACCGCCTTCATGGCGAACCGTCCTTCCGATCGTTCCATGATGGCAGTTGCAAGCTCGGTTTTTTTACCCGCGCGACGTCGAGCGCTTCCTTGAGAATCTCGACTTCCACGGTCTTGCGGCCGAGCAGGCGCTCCAGTTCGCGCACCCGTCGTTCCAGCTCACAGACACGGCTCGTTCTGACGACATCTTCGTCAGCCTGGACCGCTCGCAGGCCGATGGTCAGTGAGAAACCTCGCCGTGTTGGGGAGGAGTGGTCGCAGATTGCAATAGAAATGACCAGCCTGCGCAGCCCGTTGGTCGTGTAGGTGATCCGCCGCACGCTTTCGGGGTAGGCGAAGAACGGCACTACGTGCTCCCAGTTGCGCCGCCAGCTCTGGGTCCAAGCGGGGCTTTTATTTGCGTCCGGTCGTAACAACAGCTCGGGCAGCTTGGCGATGCCGGCTGCGAAGCCCGGCGCCTCGACGCCCAGTTCCTGAGCCTGACGATCGATCCCCACACGTTGAGACCAGGTGCCCCGGCCCCTGCACGTTCGCGTTCTACGAAGATCTCCAATTACCTGCTCGACAAGGGCCTGATCAAAGGCGGCAGCCTCGAGAACGCGGTGCTCATCCGCAACGAGACCATCCTCGCCACGGAGCCGCTGCGGTTCGTGACGAATTCGTGCGGCATAAGATTCTCGATGTGCTCGTTGGCGTTGCTGGGGCGGCCGCTGGCCGCGCACGTGGTGCTGATTCGGCCCGGGCACACCTCCAACGCCGAGCTGACCCGAGCGCTCAAACGGCAGCTCGACAAACAGATGCCGGCGCCGCCGCCGTTTATCCAGCCGCAGCCCGAGGCGCCGACCGAGACGGCGATGGACACGATGCGGTTGATGAACGTCCTGCCGCATCGCTATCCCGTTCCTGCTGGTTCGACCGCATCCTGAAGATCGAAGGCGACCAGAAGATCACCGGGTTGAAGAACGTGACGATCAACGAGCCCTTTTTCCAGGGGCATTTCCCAGGGCATCCGATCATGCCGGGCGTGTTGCAGGTCGAAGCGATCGGCCAGGTCGCCGGGGTGTTGATGCTCCGTGCGGGGGAGAACGCCGGCAAGGTGGCCTATTTCATGAGTGCCAACAACGTCAAATGGCGCAAACCCGTCCCGGCGATTTAGTTGATCATCGAAGTCGAGATGGCCGAGCCGCGGCAAGATCGGCAAAGCCAAGGGCGTTTGCAAAGTCGGCAACGAAATCGTGAGCGAGGCCGAGGTGATGTTCTCGATCGTCGAGGGCTGATGGCGTCGTTGAAAATCCATCCAAGCGCGCTGGTCGATTCCGGCGCCGAGCTGGGCGACGGCTGCGAAGTCGGGCCGTATTGCGTGGTCGGCCCGCGGGTGCGGCTGGGCCCGGGTTGTCGCCTGCATTCGCACGTGATCGTGGACGGGTTGAGCACGATCGGGGCGAACAACGAATTTTATCCGTTTGCCTGTATCGGGCTGCGAACCCAGGATCTCAAGTACGTCGGCGGTCGCTGTTACCTCGAGATTGGCGCCGACAACGTGTTTCGCGAACATGTCACCGTCCACACCGCCACGGGCGACGGGCTGACGACACGGATTGGCGCGCACAACAATTTCCTGGCCTACGCTCACGTGGCCCACGACTGCGTGGTTGGCAACCACGTGGTCTTCAGCAACAACGGCACCCTGGCCGGGCACGTGACGGTGGAGGATCACGCCATCGTCGGTGTGGTCTGGCGGCCATCCATCAGTTCTGTCGGGTGGGTCGCATGTCGATCATCGGCGGCTGTGCCAAGGTCGTCCAGGATGTGCCGCCGTATATGCTGGTGGACGGCAACCGGCGGGTGAACCGGGGGATCAACAAGGTGGGGTTGGAACGCCAGGGGGTGGCGGAGGAAGTCGTGCGGGCCTTGCGGGAGGCCTATAGATTGTGTTCCGGGAGGGGTTGACAGTTAGCAACGCCTTGGATAAAGTTGTAAACGTACTTCCGCAAAGTCCAGAACTCGAACATTTCGTCGACTTCTGTCGCAAGTCCGAACGCGGGATCGCCCGGTAGGGAGTGAGTCTCAGAATCACCCAGGTCGTTTCCCCGAGACCTTGCGGATCAGTCGGAGGTGGCATTTAACCCAAACGACGTGTTGCTACGCAGTTTGACTGCGTGCGCAATCGTCACAACGAGGACCTCCGCCAATTGGGGCGGATACGTAACGCATGGGCAACGAACCCGATCAAGCAGCGAAGACGAACGAAACCCCCGGCCCCGGCGCAGCCCGCGGACGGTCGAGCGCAGCTCGAGCGTGAGCAGCGCCAGCCCGACCGTGGGCCGCGGCACGACCACCGCCACTTTCGCACCGCGACCACCGGCAGGGCAATCGCGACCAACGCCAAGGTGGTGGCCAACAGCAGGGCGGCGGCCAACAGCAGGGCGGCGGCCAACGAGCCGGCCAGCGACCAGCGGCAGCCTGGTGACGAGCGCCAGGGCGGTGGCCAGCAACGTAAGCGCGAGCTGCTCCCCGACCCGGTCAAGGGCGTCCTGGAAGTCGGCGAGAAGGGGTTCGGATTTCTCCGCAACCCGGCCCGAAGCTTCCAGATCAGCCCGAACGACATCTATGTGTCGCCGGACGTCATCCGCAAATTCAAGTTGCGACCCGGCCTCGAGATCGACGGCCGCGCCGTGCCGCCCAAGAAGGGCAGCCCGCAACTGGCGGAGATCTACAAGATCAACGGCCAGCCGCCCGAGAAGTGGGCGCCTCAAGAAGTTCGACGACCTGACCAGTCAACCCGAACGAGCGGTTCATTTTGGAAACGGTCCGGGATCGCTACACCACGCGGGTCTTCGACCTCGTCGCGCCGATCGGCAAAGGCACGCGCGGCCTGATTGTCGCCGCGCCGCGCACGGGCAAGACGACGCTGCTCCACCATATCGCCGACGCGGTGCATCACGAACCATCCGGAGGTGCACACGATGGTGCTGCTGGTTGACGAGCGGCCGGAGGAGACGACGGATTTTCGACGTTCGGTCAAGGCGGCGAAGTCATCGCCTCGACCAACGACCAGACCATTGAAGAGCACGTGCGCACGGCCCAGATGGCCATCGAACGCGCCAAACGCCTGGTGGAAATCGGCCGGGACGTGTTCGTGGTGCTCGATTCGATCACGCGTCTGGCGCGCGCCTTCAACAACTACATCGGCTCGCACCGGCCGCACGATGACCGGCGGCCTCGACGCCCGCGCGATGGAACAGCCGCGCCGGATTTTCGCCTCGGCGCGCAAGACCGAGGAGGGCGGTTCGCTCACGATCATCGCCACGGCGCTGATCGACACCGGCTCGCGGATGGATGAGTTGATTTTCCAGGAGTTCAAGGGCACGGGCAACATCGGAGTTGGTGCTCGACCGCAAGATCGCCGAGCAACGCTACTGGCCCGCCGTGGACATTAATGCTTCCGGCACGCGTCGCGAGGAATTGCTGCTGGCGCCGAAGGACCTGGAAGCGATCACCCGGCTGCGCCGCGCGCTAAGTGGCGCGCCGCCCGTCGAGGCACTTCAGAAACTTCTCACCGGCCTGGCGAAGTTCAAGACGAACAAGGAATTTCTCAAGGCAGTGGGGATTTAGGCCCACCGACTCCGCCCGGGAGGGAGCGCGTCCACGCGGTCCGTGTTCGCGGATCTGTTCAATGACGGCGGACGGCGTGGACGCCGTCCCTCCCGCACACAAAATCATGCCCCGGGTCCGTGATTACCAAACCGTGGTGCAACGCCTGCGCGCGCTGCCACGACGTGACTGGCAGGTCCGGGTCGTTGGCGAAGTCTGGGGTTTTCCCATTTTTACGGTTCGCCGTGTTGTCTCGGCCAACTGTCAGCTCGTATTCCTGACCGGCGGGATGTTCGACGGCGAGGTCCCGGCTCGAAGGTGTGTTGCGCTGGTTGGAACGCGACGGCTGGCGGGCGTACCGGGTCAACTGGCTGGTCATCCCCTGCATCAATCCCTACGGTTGGGAACGCAACCGACGGACCAATGCGCAACGGCGCGATATCAACCGCCATTTCCGGCCAGCGTGACGACACGCCCGAGGCCGAACTGATCCGGCGCTGTATCACGGGTAAACGTTCCGGTTCTCATGGAATTTCATGAGGATGTGGACGCGTCCGGTTACTATTGTATGAAGCCCAGCGCCGCGGCGAATTGATTGGCGAGACCGTGATTCGCTCGGTGCGCGGTCTGATGCCGATCAACCGCGACCGCTTGATCGATGGCAACGAGGCGAGCGCCGTCGGCCTGATCCGGCGTCCCCTGGACGACCGCTCGATCCGTAGGCGCCGGCGTTGGCCGATGGCCTATCAACTCTATCTGCACCACACTGACCGGGTGTTCGGGAGCGAAACGCCAATCACCGTGCCCCTCGCGAAACGAGCCGAAGCCCATTGCCGGGCGTTGGCCACCGTGCTGCAGACGGCGGGGTGACCCGCTCCGCGCTTGCGCCGTCCGAGCCGCCTGTTTATTGTTTCCGCCACCATGTCACGCCTCTTTCTTGGCCTCGATTCCAGCACGCAGAGTCTGTCCGCCATCGTCATCGATCTCGACGCGCGGCGCGGTCGTCTACGAACACTCGCTGAATTTCGACAGCGCGCTGCCGAATTACGGCACCCAGAACAGGTGTTCTCCCGATCTGATCCGCTCGTGAAACACAGCCCGCCCCAGATGTGGGTCGATGCGCTGGCGCTGATGTTTGCGCAGATGAAGAAAGACAAGGTCCCGCTCGGCCAGATTTTGGCCGTGGCCGGGTCTGGCCAGCAGCACGGTTCGGTCTACCTGAAAGCCGATGGCACGTTTTCCCGCGCCGACGTCACCGATCTGGATGGATTCCTCGACCACCGCCGAGTGCGCGGAGATTCGTCAGGCGCTGGGCGGCTCGGACCACCGCGCCGCGACCGGCTCCGATACGTTCGAGCGGTTCACCGGTCCGCAGATCCGGAAATTTGCAAGACCGAGCCGGCCCGCTACGCCGCGACAGGGCACATCGCGCTGGTCAGTTCGTTCATGGCCGCGCTGCTGGCGGGACGGATTGCGCCGATCGATCATGGCGACGGCGCCGGCATGAACCTGATGGATATCCAGCGCAAGCAATGGCAGGCCGGCGCGCTGGAGGCCACCGCGCCGGATTTGACCAGGAAACTACCACCGCTCGCGGAGTCCTGGACGGTGCTGGGGGCGGTGTCGCCACGCGGACCCACAACTACGGACTGAATCCGAAGCGCTGGCGATGGTCTGGTCGGGCGACAATCCGTGCAGCGTGATCGGCCTGGGCTTGATCCAGCCCGGCATGGTGGCGATCAGCCTCGGCACGAGCGACACACTGTTCGGGTACATGCAGGAATGCCAGACCGATCAGCACGGGGAAGGGCACGTCTTCGGTGCGCCGACGGGCGATTACATGACACTCATCTGTTTCAAGAACGGTTCGCTGGCCCGCGAGAAGATGCGCGACCTGTACGGCTCGATTGGGCTGGGTTCAACCGCGCTTTGGCCAGCACCCCGCCGGCAACAATGGCGGGCTTTTGCTACCGTGGTTCGAGTCGGAGATCGTCCCGCGCGTGAACCGCCCGGCTGTCCACCGCTTCGATCTGGACGAGAAAAATGCGGCGGCGAATTGCCGGGCGATCTTCGAGGCGCAAATGCTCGCGATGCGGTTGCACTCGCACTGGATGAATGTCAAACCGACTCGGATCTACGCCACCGGTGCGGGCCTCGGTCAACCCCGCGATTCTGCAAGTCATGGCCGATGTGCTGAACTGTCCGGTGCTGCGAATTGAGGTGGCCAAGAGCGCCGCCTTAGGCGCGGCGTTGCGGGCGGCCCACGGCTTCCTGAAACACAGCGGAGAGCAGGCGGTCTGGCCCGCAATCGTGAAAGGTTTCAGCGATCCGGATTCCGGATTCGGAGTTGAAACCGAATGCGGCGGCGGCCAAGGTTTATGATGGGCTGGCGGAGAAGTACGCCCAGTTCGAGCAGGAGATCCTGGCGGGGGTGCAGGTCTCAGAGGGCCGGAGTCGGACCTGAGCAGGTGGTTCTAGGATCGTGAACCCGGGTCGGTCTTGACGAGAACGCAGCGGGTTGGGCAGTTTTCGTGGTGGATTTTTGGTTTGGCTCAACGGCGGGAGCTGGCATAATCTTCCCTGTCAGGCGGCGTGCGAATCGGTACGGAACTAGGGAGAATTATATGATTGGTGTACGGTCCTTTACCCTCGGAAAACAGGCGCGCAGTTCGATTGGGCTTATTACTTGCGCAGCCATATCCCGCTGGTCAAACGGAAACTGGGCGACACCCTCAAGGGCCTCTCGATCGAGCAGGGCCTGAACCGGGGGGCGACCAGGATCGAGCACCGCCGTTTGTTGCCGTGGCAGTCCTCAGCTTCGATTCGTGGAAGCGTTCCAGGTGCCTTTGCTCCCCATGCCGCGGCAATCATGGGCGACATTTCGAAGTACACCTCGATTGAGCCGGTGATCACCAGATCAGCGAAGTGAAGATGGCGCCGTAGCTGCCTCCCTTGGTCCGCGGCTCGCGGGACGCTCGCCCTCCAGGACAAGCGGCTGGAGGGCGAGCGTCCCGCGAGCTATTCGTCGTTCGAGGGCCCGTTCATCGAGAGACTCCTCGCTCCGCTCCCGGAAGGACGCCGGCGCCTCCACTTCCTCGCGGCGGCGCACACTCAATAGATTTCCAGTAACACATCAGCGGTCTGGCGCTGATCCTCGCCCTGCATGCCCCAGGGCTGGCGGAACGCTTCGAGATAGGCGATCACGTTGAGCCAGACCGGGTCGGAGCTGTTGCCCGCCAACGCATCGGCCAGTTGGCGGAGGGCCATCGCGCACGCGGGGATTTGGCGTTTTCATAGGCCGCTTCCAACGTGCGCGGCAAAGCGTCAGGCGGGTGTGGCGGTCGGGAGTTGCGTCTGCAAGTCCGGTGAGGAGCCGTTCGACTTCGCCGCCGCGGGCGTTTTCTTCGCGGGTCAAGAGCTTGTAAAACTCACCGCGACGACCGAGCAAGTCGGCGAGGATCAGTTCGAGCGAGCGTTTCACGGTGCCGCTGTGGCTGGCGCGGAGCTCGTTCAGTAATCGCGGGATCACCGCGCGTTCGCCGAGACCGGCCGAGGGCCTCGGCGCGAGCGACCAGTAGTTTGGCGTCGTGGTGTGGTTGAGCAGATCGAGCAGGGGTTTGGTGGCACGCGGGTCGCGGATTGTGCCGAGGGCCCGGGCGAGCTCGCAGCGCAGTTCGCGGTCGTCGTCGCCCAGTTTGCGGATCAGGACCTCGACGGCGCGCGGATGATCGGCGTGCCGCAGGGCACGGGCGATTTGCGGACCGAGATCGGTGTCGGCCACTCCGAGTCGGGCGAGCAGGGCTTCGATGGCTTGGGGGTGTGGACCGTTGCCCAAGGCCGCGGCGGCTTCCTCACGGACCTCGTAATCGGGATCGTCGAGATTGGCGATCAAGTCGGAGACGGCGAGGGCGGCGCGAGACTCGCCGAGGCCACGGACGGCGACGGCGCGGTCGCGGGCCGAGACGGCGGCGGTGATGGCGTAGATGTTGTAGACGTTGCGCACGGCGCGCAGGGGATTGCCGAGCCAGAGGCGGGGCAGGGCGACGCCGACCGGCAGGTCGCCTTTGCGGAGGGAGATTTTCAGAGTCAGCGGGACACACACCAGCCACACGAACAACATGAACAAGGGCATGAGCACGTGCATGAACCCAAAGGCGACACCGTTGGGGAGGGTCCAGCCCAGCGGATGGAGTTCGAGCCAGTCGGCACCACGGCACCGCCCAGCAGCGGGCCCAGCGCGGCCATCGCGCCGATCAAGGTCCAGTGTACCGCCATGGCCATAGTCCGGCCCTGACTCGGTGCCAACGCGGTGAGCAGCCGCAGCTGACAGAGCCCGAGGCTGGAGAGTAACGCACCGCCGCCAGGCTCGCCAGCACCTGGAGCACGACGGCCTGGGGCACGTCGAACCGGCCGACCATGGGGAACGAAAAGGTGAGCAGCGTGTGATTGATGAACCAGACGAGACCGGTCAGTGGCGCGGTCAGCATCAGCACGGCGGTGTACGCCCGTGCGCCGAGCCGGTCGATGACGTAGCCGGGTTCGAACCCGGCCAGGATGGCCCCGATGGAGGCGGCGATGCTGATGGCCGAGAGTTGGACGTAGCTGACGCCGAATTCCCCAGGCGCAAGATAGACCAGGCCGAAGGAGGCGATCAAGCCGATGGCGAAGGACCACGCCCCCATGGTCAGCGTCAGCCACCGGAAATCGGGATGCGCAACGGCGCGACCAGCCGCTCCCAGACCGGGATGCCGACGGTGCTGGCGCGGCCGGTGGTTCCGGCACGTCCATGTGGGTGATGATGTTGGCCGCACCGAGACGCCCGACGCAGGAACACGATCACCATGAAGCCGTGCATCGAGCCGCCCGGCTCGCGCGGGTCGGGAAACACGTCGAGGAGATACCCGACGGCGATCGTGGCGGCGAGATAGGCGACCATCACCCAGCTTTGCGCGGCGCCGGAACCGGGCGCTGCTTGTCGCGAGCACCAGGTCCGCCATCCAACTGTACCAGGATGGAGTCGCGGCTTGCGACAACACGGAACTGAGCGCGAGGACAACCAACACGAGCTGAGCGACCACGGTGGTCGGGCCGGCAGCGCCAGCAGCAGCAAGGCCGGCACGGAACCATAGAGCGGTGGGTGAGCGCGGTCACGGCCCAGAATCGTTTGCGGCCGGTGAACTGCTCGGCGAGGAGCGAGGCGGGGACCTGCACGAACGTGGCGAGTTGCTGGAGGGTGCTGGCGAGACCAATCTGGACGCCACTGGCGCCCGAGGCTTTCGAGCATCATCACCAGCGGGATTCCGAGCACGGTCGCCACCCAGACCGTGCCCATCGAGCCGGCGACTGTTCAGGCGCAGACCGCGGCGCACCTCGCGCTCGGTCATGGGGCTGCGATCCTGCCGTCGGAGTTGTTCGCCCTGCTCGCTGATGCCGGCGGAGGCTGCATAGGATGGCCAGGGCGTGGTGTCAATGCAGGGGGGGTGGCCAAAGACGAGCGCGCTCGGAGATCGCGCTCCACCTCGGCCGGGTAGAACGCGATCTCCGAGCGCGTTCTGATCAGACAGCGGCTCTACTGCTTCACGAATTCGCCCTGGATCTCGAGCTCGACGTCGTCGCCGACCATGACGCCACCGGCTTCGAGGACCTTGTTCCACGTCAGACCGAAATCTTTACGGTTGATGGTGGTCTTGGCGTCGATCGCAAAGCGGGTTTTGCCCCACGGATCCTGGATCGGCCCTTTGAGCGTGAACGGCAATGCGATCTCCTTGGCCACGCCATGGATCGTCAGCGTGCCGTTGGCGACCCAGTTTTTACCGTCGGCCTTGACGCTCTTCGCCACGAAAGTGAGTTTCCGGGTTCTTGGCGACATCGAAGAAGTCAGGTGACCGCAGGTGGTTGTCGCGTTTCTCGTTGCGGGTATCGATGCTGGCGGCCTTGATAGTCGCCGTGGCGCTGTTCACGGGCGGGGTGGCGGCCGGGTCGTAGGTGATGTGCGCGGTGAACTCATCGAAGGTGCCGTGCACCGTGTTAATGACCAGGTGGCTGACGGCGAACCCAATCGTCGAGTGCGCGGGAACCATCGCGTAATCGTCGGCGCGAACCGCCCGCGTTCCCCGAGTCAAGACAGCGTCTGCAACAGCAAAGCTCGATAATTCATCATGCTGCTTGAGATGCTGCCGGGGCACGGGAGGATTCGGCCCCGGCTGGTCTTTCGCATTGAAATGCGGCGGTGGTTTCGACAAGGGACTCCAGGACACTCGATCCTCGAATTCCCGGTGCTCGATCTGCTCGCCTCGGCACGCAACGTCCGCGAGGTGCAGGTCATCAACGGCCTCGTCCCCGGCAACCTCACCCGCGCGCTTGCCGGCGAGCATGTCGGCACCATCATTACCGCGAGCTAGAGAGAACTCACCATGGCTGACACCAACCAGATCAAGCACGTCGCCTCGCCGCTCGCACGCCGAACTCTCCTCGACGACGATCTCACCCGACCCGTCGCCGGTGGACGTCCGATCCGGCTCCTCCCTTGGGTGCAGGTCGTGAAGATCGGCGGTCGCTCCATCATGGATCGCGGCCACGAGGCAATCCTCCCGCTCGTGGACGAATTGCGGACGCTTCTGCCTGAGCACCGTCTGCTCATTCTGACCGGTGCCGGCGTCCGCGCCCGCCACGTCTACAGCGTTGGTCTCGACCTCGGCCTGCCGGTCGGGTCGCTTGCTCCGCTCGCCGCAAGCGAAGCCGGCCAGAACGGCCATATCCTCGCGTCCTTGCTCGCACCGGAGGGCGTCTCCTATGTCGAGCATCCCACCATCGCGAGCCAACTCGCCATTCACCTCTCCGCGACGCGCGCGGTCGTGGGGAGCGCTTTTCCTCCATATCACCATCATGAGTTCCCGACCTCGCGCATCCCGCTCCACCGGGCCGACACCGGCGCATTTCTGCTCGCCGACGCGCTGGGAGCTGCCGGCCTCACAATCGTGGAGGACGTGGATGGGGTGTACACCACTGATCCCCATGGGGCCGACGGGAAACAGGCCAAGTTGCTCCGAGAGACGAGCGTCGCCGAACTCGCGAAGCTCAAGGGTACGCTGCCATTTGATCGTGCGCTCATCGAGGTCATGGCGAACGCACAACACATCGATCACGTGCAGATCGTGAACGGGTTAGTTCCCGGCCGGCTCAGTGCGGCCCTGCGCGGCCAGCATGTCGGGTCGATCATTCGCACGGGCGCACGCCCGGCCTGAAACCATTCTCGCCGATCGAAAGGTCGCGCGACTGGACACGCAATTTCCGCAATGGGGTCACGAGCCGCAATACTCGCGGCCAGGTCAGATGAGCCTTCGAAAGGAGACCTGAGCGCAGCCGGTCAATCTCGACGCGATGGGCCAGTGCCGGTCATTCCGGTTACCTCGTCTGTGCAGGCGTGCGTAGTCTCATTCGACGACCCGCTTAGCCCGCTCAACCGCTCCGCTGAGATAGGGCAGACTTGTTGTCGCTTGCGAAGTCTGAACCAAGCTTAGGTCGATGAAGACAAATATCCATCGAGATTGCGGTGAGGTTCGTTACCCAATCGTCGCTCGATGCATGCCTCTTGGATATTTTACACACTATGGAGGTAGCCCATGCCGATCGTGCAATTTACTCGTTTCAAAACCGACAAGGCCGAGGAAATGGTCCAGATTGTCAGGCGGGCAAAGAGGATTTTTGAAAAACACGGTGCCGAATTTCTTCGGCTGTCCCGTTTCCACACTGGCCCATGGGCTGGAGAGTTGCTGGTTACGACGCGCTATTCCAGTTGGGAAGTTTACGGCAAAGTGCAGGAGGCCGTAGCGAAGGACCCGGAATTCGCGCAGGTGCAGGCTGACGGAATGAAGATTGCCCAACTAGAAGGCCGTAACATCGCCGTTGGCATCGATCTTTAGTTGTCGCGCCGACGTTGAGCGGAGGCCGCTGGACATATGCCGGCGGCCTTTTCAATTTCGATAGATTGCAGCCGTAGTTGATGTTCGCGTCCCTCCAGCTTGGTAGGGAGACAGTCTAATGCACGACGCTACATGAAATGTCACCGACCACCGCTGCTGCCCAAACCAGACGATGAGCAAGGAACGCCAGTTCGACAACCGCCGATCAGATTGCCGACGTCGGTCCATCTCACTGCTATCGTCATGGCGCATCTGACCTGCTTAGCCTTGTTGATGAGGTTTTCCTTTTGATACGTTCATCCCGGGTCATGCCCGGGGAGAAGCAACAAATGAACCTATCGATGAAGGATCGCGTCGCAGTCGTGACCGGCGGCAGCAAAGGCATCGGAATCGCGGTGGCGCGCCGATTTGCCGAGTCAGGTGCGAGCGTAGCAATCCTCGCACGCGGAGCAGCCGATCTGAAGCTCGCGCGCGAAACGCTCGCCAAGGACGGACTCGTCGTGCGCGATTACGTCTGCGACGTATCCAAGGCCGAGGCCATCACCAAGGCCCATCATCAGATCGTTGCCGATTTCGGCAAGATCGACGTGCTCGTCAACAACGCCGGAACGGCGCGCACGATGGCATTCGAAAATATCAGCGACGAAGCCTGGCAGGAGGACCTCGATCTGAAGCTGTTTGCTGCGATCCGATTCAGCCGGTTGGTCTGGGACGGCATGAAGCGGCGCAAATGGGGCCGAAATCATCAACGTGCTCAACACCTTTGCGAAGGCGCCGGCCGGCAATTCCGCACCAACATCAGTGTCGCGCGCGGCCGGCATGGCGCTGACGAAGGTGATGGCGAACGAGGGTGGCGAGCACAACATCCTCGTGAACGCCCTGCTCGTCGGCCTGATCATGAGCGATCAGTGGGCGAAGCGGCACGCGGCGCAGGCGCCCAACACGGATTTCGAGGAATTCGCCAAGGGTCTTGCCAAGGGCACGCCGCTCGGCCGCATCGGCACAGCGGAAGAGTTCGCCAACCTCGCCTGCCTGCTGGCTTCCGAGCAGGGGTCTTACATCACCGGAACCGCCATCAACGTCGATGGCGGCCGATCACCGGTGGTCTAGGAAGAACAGTATCTCGGAAGCCTCTCAGCTGAGGCTCCCGATCTTACTCGTCGCGATAGACCTTCTCACGCTTCTCGTGGCGCTCTTGCGCCTCAACCGACAGCGTCGCGATCGGACGGGCTTCGAGGCGCTTCAGCGAGATCGGCTCGCCGGTCTCCTCGCAATAGCCGTAGGTATTGTCCTCGATGCGCTGGAGCGCAGCGTCGATCTTTGAAATCAGCTTGCGCTGGCGGTCGCGGGCGCGCAGCTCGATCGCCCGGTCGGTCTCTGAGGAGGCCCGATCGGCGAGATCGGGATGATTGACGTTTTCCTCCTGGAGGGCCTGCAGCGTCAACTTCGATTCCCGCAGGATCTCGTCCTTCCATGCCAGCAGTTTTGCGCGGAAATATTCGCGCTGACGGTCATTCATGAAAGGCTCTTTTTCGGAAGGCCTGTAGTTTTTCAACTTTTCCAAGGTGAGCCCATCTGCACTAAAAAATGCCAATACCGGCGGCGCCCGGGGAACGGAAAACCTAACGTTTTCGCGGGCCTTATATAGCGGCGTCCTGTGACAGACAATATCGGTTGCAGCGACTGAGCCCGCCGTAGCCGGCGACCGTCGCCAGGAACCTGTGCGCAACCTCCAAAAGGCCTCCGGACCGGAGGACCCTGCCCGGACCTACCTCGTCCGAGCCCTAAAATCGCCCGGCTTTGGCCAATTCGACCTCCACCCGCAACTCGATCTCGGACAGGACCGAGTCGAGGCCGGGATCGCCGGAGGCCGTCTTCAGGTTGGCGGCCGCATCGCGCAGCCGGCTCACGGTGGCCGAATCGAGCTTGCCCGCGAGAAGCTTGAGCTTGAGGTCATCCAGCACGTCGAGCGCGCCCTTGCCTCGCTGCACCGAGCGGCGGCGCCGCTCGGTCGGATCCTCCTCGATTCCCTGGAGGGCCAGAAGCGCGTCGATATTGGCCGTCGCCTTCGGGGCCGTGGTGGCGCGGCTCTCCGAGGCGGTGCCGAGGTCTTCCGGTAGCGAGAAGCCGCCGGATGAGGTTCGCCTTGCGCTGTTTGCGGGCGTGCCAAGCGTGGTGCCGTTCGGTCCGTAGATGCGCATCGTCTGCCCTCGGCGGAAGATGGCGTAACCTTGGCGCTTTTATGGTTAACGCGTCGTAAACGGCCCGGCAAAATTTGCCGCAGCCAGCGCTTTTTGCCCTTGCCGGTTAGCGCGGCCTTCTCGGCCGACGCAAACTTTTCCCAATCAACTCAACGCATTGCGCAACGGATTCGACGTGGCATGGAGCTCGCATAGAGGTCTGCGGATCGCCCGTCATGGGAGTGGCGGGCTGGTCCTGGAATTGGAGTGAAGGGGAGCGAAGGATGCGCTGCGTCCGTCCGGTAGACGTATTTGGAGTGGCCTGCGCCGCGCTGCTGGCGTGGGCGCTGTTCGTCGTGCCCGCGGGCGCGACCTCGCGAATCAAGGATCTCGCCAATATCGAAGGCGTGCGCCAGAATCAGCTGATCGGCTATGGCCTCGTCGTCGGCCTCAACGGCACCGGCGACACACTCAACAACATCCCCTTCACCAAGCAATCGCTGCAGGCAATGCTCGAGCGGATGGGCGTCAACATCCGCGGCGCCACCATCCGCACCGGCAATGTCGCTGCCGTCATGGTAACCGGCAACCTGCCACCCTTCGCCACCCAGGGCACCCGGATGGACGTGACGGTGTCTGCGCTTGGCGATGCCAAGAACCTGCAGGGCGGCACCCTGCTCGTCACCCCCCTGCTCGGCGCCGACGGCAATGTCTATTCGGTCGCGCAGGGCTCGCTCGCGATCTCCGGGTTCCAGGCCGAAGGCGAAGCCGCCAAGATCGTGCGCGGCGTGCCAACAGTCGGCCGGATCGCCAACGGTGCCATCATCGAGCGCGAGATCGAGTTCGCGCTCAATCGGCTGCCCAATGTGCGGCTGGCGCTGCGCAACGCAGACTTCACCACCGCCAAGCGGATCGCCGCCGCGATCAACGATTTCCTCGGCGTCAAGACCGCCGAGCCGATCGATCCCTCGACCGTGCAGCTCTCGATCCCCCCGGAGTTCAAGGGCAACGTCGTCGCCTTCCTGACCGAGATCGAGCAGTTGCAGGTCGACCCTGACCTCGCGGCCAAGATCATCATCGACGAGCGCTCCGGCATCATCGTGATGGGCCGCGACGTCCGCGTCGCCACCGTCGCGGTCGCGCAGGGCAACCTCACCGTCACGATTTCGGAAAGCCCGCAGGTGAGCCAGCCCAATCCGTTGTCGCGCGGACGCACCGTGGTGACGCCGCGCTCCAGCGTCTCCGTCACCGAGGACGGCAAGAAGCTGGCCGTGGTCAAGGACGGCGTGTCGCTGCAGCAGCTCGTCGACGGCCTCAACGGGCTCGGCATCGGGCCGCGTGACCTGATCGGCATCCTGCAGGCGATCAAAGCCGCCGGCGCGATCGAAGCCGACATCGAGGTGATGTGATGGCCAGCACTATCGACAGCTTCGCCGGTCGCGTACCGCTCAACTTGCCAAGCCCGCTGGCATCGACCGCGCCGCGGACGGATCTCGATCTGGCAGACGCGCTCACCAAGGTCTCCCCCGCAGCGCAGGCAAAAGCAAAAGCGACCGCCACCGATTTCGAGGGAATGTTCCTCAACTCGATGTTCTCGCAGATGACAAGCGGCCTCAAGGGCGAAGGTCCGTTCGGCGACACGCCGGGCACCGGCGTGTGGCGCTCGATGCTGACCGAGCAATACTCCAAGTCCTTCGCCAAGGCGGGCGGCGTCGGCATTTCCAACGAGATCTTCCGCACGCTGATCCTGCAGCAGGCCAAACAGGCGCACTGAACTCGAGCAAACATTCAAGGGGACATTTGAATGACAATGCAGGCGCAATCGCAAGGCAATCAACGGCAAGAGGCTCAATCCCCCTACCCTGCCGTCACCACGGCCGCCGAGGCGCGCAAGCTCGCCCAGGACATGATCGACGTCATGAGCGCGCTGCTGGCGACGATCGAGCGGGAGACCGCGCTGGTCCGTGCCGGCAAGCTGCGCGAGGCGATGGCGTTCGAGCCCGAGAAGACCGTGCTGTCGCGCCGCTATGTCGGCGCCGTCGGACATCTGAAAGCCAGCCAGAAATTCATGAAGCAAACGACGCCCGAGCTCCTGACCACGCTGCACCGCCATCACGACACATTCCGCGCCATGCTGCAGGTCAACCTCACCGTGCTCGCGACCGCCCATGCAGTGTCCGAAAACATCGTGCGCGGCGTCAATGCCGAGATGCAGCGCCGCAATATCCCGAGCACCTACACGGCGGGCGGACAGCGTGCGACCCCCGGGCCACGCCACATGAAGCCGCTGTCGGTCAGCCGGTCGCTGTGACGACCGCGCGCTTTCACAATCCTTAAAGACTTTCTTAACAACAGCGCGCTCCCGTTAGCGCGCTGTTTGCCTTATTCCCTAACAGAACATTGAAATCTGTCGGCTATGGTTGCGATCGGAGGTGGATTGGGTTTTTAAGTCCAGAGCGGCACTAGGAGGCTGCCATGAGTACAGATTACAGCATCAGGCCGGTGGGATCACCGGCTCCTTCGCCAGCCGCCCAGCCTGCGAGCCAGGCGGTCAGCAACGCGGTCCCGACGGATCTGCCGGCCAGTCAGAGCGTGACGGCGGCGGACACCAGCGCCGCTGTCCGCAATGATATTCAGCTTTCGAACGACTTCGTCTCCCGCGAAGCTTTCTTCGACCGCGAAGCGGGCGCGATGGTCTATCAGGTGCTCGACAGCAACACCGACCAGGTCGTGGAGCAATTTCCCGACGAGGCCGTGCTGCGCCGCCGCGCCTATTTCCACTCGCTGGATATGAGCAAGGACGAAGCCCCGCGCGTGCCGCCAACGGATCGCGTCGCCTGAGCTAACGCGGACCGCGTCGCTAGGCCCCGGTCCGCGTTGGCGGTCGAGCGACGGCCCGCCAAGCCGGCGGCGATGTTGGTGTTGATGTCGATCAGCGACGTCAGCTTCTTCGGATCGGGATCCATCTGCATCTCGAGCGTCTGCTTCATCACGAAGATGCCGAGGTTGGCGATGTTCTGACGGATATCGAGCGAATTCTGATTGCCGTTGTCCTCGGCCGCGCTCAGGAAGATCGACCACAGCCTGCGATTAAACAGCAACGCCTTGTGCATGTTCCTGTCGGGGCCGTTCCAGTTCGCCTGCACTTCCTGGAGCTGCCTTGCCGCCTTCAGAAGCGCCTGTGCTTCGATCTCCCTTGGAGCCGCCGTCGTTTGCGACGTGCGTGCATAGGCTTGAGCGGCATGAGACATTCAACACCCCGGACTTAACGCTGAAAACGCGGTCGAAATTGCCTAGTTTTTGTAAGAGCTTGGCTTTAAGATAAGGTTATCGCCTATACCCGTAGTTGTTCGGACGGAAAATAATTTGCCGGGCGTGTCGCCATGACGCGGCTGCAGCGGTTTTCCCTCAGCGACAAACGCGCAACGCGCGTACGCGGGATCATGCTCAAATCAAAGACCCAAAGCGCGATGACGATTCATCGCGCTCTATCGCGAAAAAAATGGCGAGGTTTCCCCCGCCGTTTTTTCGTCGCGACGTGAAGGCGGCATCAGCGCAGCAGCTGCAGCACGCTGGCCTGTGACTGGTTGGCAAGCGCGAGTGCGGAGACCGCGATCGACTGGCGGGTCGACAGTGCCTGGCTGTTGGCCGCTTCCTCGTTGGTGTCGGCCAGCGTCAGGTTGGACGCACCGGTCTGCAGAACGTTGATCAGGTTCTTCGAGAAATCCTGGCGGATCTGCACGATCGAGAGGTTGGAGCCGAGCGCCGAGGCTTCCGAGCGCAACGTCGTCGAGGCCGAGTCCAACGCGGTCAGCACCTTGTTCGCGGAGTTGCTGTCCAGGAAGTCGGTGCCCACGGCCAGCGTCGAGAGCCCGAGGCCGGCATCGTTGAAGGTCACGCCCTGGATGTTCAGTGTCGACCGGCCGGTCTCGTTGAACACGAGCTTCAGCGTGTCGCCGTTCAGGAGATTGATGCCGTTGAAGGAAGCGTCCTGCGCCGTGGTGTTGATCTGCGCCAGCACGTTATTGTACTGCGAGACCAGGTTGGCGCGGGTGGCCTGTGAATTGGGATCGACCACCGGCGGCGGTGCGGTAACGCTCGCGAAGGCCTGCCCAGTCAGGGTCGCCGATCCGCCGAATGCGCCGATCGTCGACGCAGCCGCGTCATTCGACGTGATGATGTTGAGCACGCCGGTCGTGCTGATACTGGCCTGCAGATTGTTCGAGGCCAGCGCCGCGTTGAGCGCATTCAGCGTCGAAATCTGTCCGGGACCGGTGCCGAAGGTGATGCTGGTCGGCGTCCCGCCGCCCGTGGCGCCGATGCTGAGCGTCTCACCCGCCAATTGAGGTTGACCGACATTGGTGGTGGCGGCAGTGAGACCGAGCTTGGCCAGGGCCGAGCCGGCGATCGTCAGATTCTGGGCGGTGCCGGTGTTGAGCACGATCTTGCCGCCGCTGATCGAAGAGGCCGTCGTCGTGCCCGTGACCGCGTCGATTGCAGACAAGAGGTGCGACACGCTGTCGCCGATGCCGATATTGGTGCCGGCGCTGACCGAGCCGGCAACGAAGGTGAACGTGACACCGTCCACCGTCAGCGTGTCACCGGTTGTGATGGCGCTCGAGAGGTCGTTCGAAGTGGAGCTGCCGGTGCCCGACAGCAGGGTCGAGCCGCTGATCGCGGCAGCCGTGGTGTTGTCGTTGCTGACCGGACGTGCCGGTCACGGTTGCGTTGGTGTTGGCACCCAGCAGATTTTGCGCGGTTGCACCCGGTATCGTCGCCGAAGAGACGTTCGATTTGGTGGTGTAGCCGGTCGGGCTTTGCAGCACCTGGTTGGCGATCGACTGGGCGTTGGACACCAGCTGCTGAAGCGAGGTCAGGCCGGTGTTGGCCGCCTGCAGCACCTGGACACCGTTGCCGATCCCGTCAAGAAGGTTGGAGATGTCACTTGCGCGGTTGTTGAGGGACTGCGCTGTGAAGAATTCGGTCGGGTTATCGAGTGCCGTGTTGACCTTGTTACCGGTGGCCAGATTGTTTTGTGTCTTCGCGAGCAGCGACGCCGTCGACTGCAGCGCGAGCAGGTTCTGGCGAACTGATGCGCTAAGAACAATACCGGACATGTGTCGAACCTTCCTAGTTAACCATCACATCTTCTAGGCGGACACATTTAAAGTATAGTTAACGTCGGCTTAAATTATTGGATTAACAAATCCTTACCTGATTTTACCGCGACTTTTCGGGGTCTTAGCACCCGTCGCGGGAACCAAAAAAATGAGAACGGCGGGGTTTCCCCCGCCGTTCGAGTTCACGTTCTGAAGGTTTTCGATATCAGCGCAGGAGCTGCAGCACGCTCGATTGCGACTGGTTGGCGAGCGCGAGCGCGGAGACCGCGATCGACTGGCGGGTCGACAGCGCCTGGCTGTTGGCCGCTTCCTCGTTGGTGTCGGCCAGCGTCAGGTTCGACGAACCGGTCTGCAGAACGTTGATCAGGTTCTTGTTGAAGTCCTGACGGATCTGCACGATCGAGAGGTTCGAACCGAGCGAAGAAGCTTCCGAGCGCAGCGTGGTCGACGCGGCGTTGAGAGAAGACAGCGCCTTGTTGGCCGAGGAGTTGTCCAGGAAGTCGGTTCCGCTCACCAGCGTCGAGAGGCCGAGGCCGGCGTCGTTGAACGTCACGCCGGTGATGCTCAGGGTCGACTTGCCGGTCTCGTTGAACACGAGCTTCAGCGTGTCGCCATTGAGCAGGTTGACGCCGTTGAAGGAGGCATCCTGCGCCGTGGTGTTGATCTGCGCCAGCACGTTGTTGTACTGCGCGACCAGGCTTGCCCGCTGCGCCTGCGAGGTCGGATCCGCAACAGCCGCCGCAGGGGTCAGGCCGGTGAAGGCCTGGCCGCTTGCCGTGGACGTCCCGGCGACCGCGCCGATCGTCGACGAGGCAGCATCGTTCGATGTCGTGATGCTGATCTTGCCGGTGGAGTCGATCAACGCCTGCAGGTTGTTTGCCGCCAGTGCCGCATTGAGGCCGTTCAGCGTCGAGATCTGGCCGGTGCTGGTACCGAAGGTGATGCTGGTCGCCGTGCCGCCGCCGGTCGCAGCGATGGTCAGCGTCTCGCCACTCAGCGCGGACGGCCCGAGATTGGTCGTGGCAGCCGTGAGGCCGAGCTTGGCCAGCGCGGTGCCGGCGAGGACCAGGTTCTGCGTAGTACCGGTGGAGAGCACGATCTTGCCGCCCGAGATCGAAGAGGCAGTGCTGGCACCGGTCACGGTATCGATGGCCGAGAGCAGGTGGGTCAACGAGTTGCCGATGCCGATATTGGTGCCCGAGCTCGTGGTGCCGGCGACGAAGGTGAAGGTCGTGCCGTCGACGGTCAGCGTGTCACCGGTGGTGATGGCGCTGGCAGAGGTCGTTCGAGGTCGAGCTTCCGGTGCCCGACAGCAGGGTCGAGCCGCTGATCGCAGCAGCCGTGGTGTTGTCGTTGCTGACGGAGCTGCCGGTCACGGTCGCGTTGGTGCCGCCCGTGCCAAGCAGGTTGTTGGCAGTCGCACCGGTGATGACGGCCGAGGTGATCGTGGACTTGGTGGAGTAGCCGACCGGGCTCTGCAGCACCTGGTTGGCGATCGACTGGGCGCTGGAGACGAGGTTCTGCAGCGACGTGATGCCGGTGTTGGCAGCCTGCAGCACCTGCACGCCGTTGCCGATACCATCGAGCAGATTGGAGATGTCGCTCGCGCGGTTGTCGAGGCCCTGCGCGGTGAAGAAGTTGGTCGGATTATCGAGGGCCGAGTTGACCTTCTTACCGGTGGCGAGGTCGTTCTGGGTGGTCGCGAGCAGCGAAGCGGTGGACTGCAGCGAGAGCAGGTTTTGACGAACCGACGCCGAAAGAACAATACCGGTCATTATTCATACCTTTCTGGTGTGAAACGCAAACACAACGTCCCGACCTTCTTGGTCGAGTGACACGGGCAACGCTGCGGCCAAACGTCTAAAAAAACATGAAGCAGACTCAACCCGCGATTCTCGTGCGGCCTTCTCACGGCGCCTGAGTGCAATCCTCACCGGCCGCGCGGCACCGCCAATGCCCTTGATACGATTGGACAATTAAAAAGCCGATGGCCGCGTTAACCGCGCATTAACCTTGATCGGAAACGATCGCGTCGAATTGGCCAGAAAGCACCGGCGTCTCATCCGACCGATACTTTCGAACCGCTGTCATTGATCACCGGCGTCGCCAACGCCAACGGAGAACGATATGGCCCTGAAGGTCGAACTGAAGCCGCATGAGCGGATCATCATCGGTTCCTGCGTGATCACCAACACCGATCAGCGCGCCCGTCTGCTGATCGACGGCGACAACATTCCGATCCTGCGTGAAAAGGACATCCTGACGCCGGAGACCGCCGATTTGCCGGCCAAGCTGATCTATCTGGCGGTCCAGTTGATGTACATCTCGCCGGACGCGCGCGCCAATCACGGCACCTATTTCAACTTGATCCGTGACCTCGTCACCACCGTGCCGAACGCCTGGCCGATCATCGAGGCCATCAACAACCACATCCTGAACGGCGATCTCTATCAGGCGCTCAAGGAAGCCAAGAAACTGGTCGCTTTCGAAAAGGGCCTGCTGGACCAGGCCGAGGAACTGCAGAAGACGCGCGACGTCAGCACGGCTGCCTGACACAGCGCGTTTCGCATCGCCGAAACAAGTCACCGTGTGCCTCGACCGCCGCAGGTCAGGCGACGATTGCTCCAGTGCAAAATTCAGATAATTCGGAGCGCACCCGTTCGATCACGCCCGCGAAGTCTCCCGCGCTGGTCTGCCTGAACAGCCGCACCGCCGGATACCAGGGGCTGTCGTCACGATTCAACAGCCAGCGGTAATCCGGCGTGTGAGCAAGCATGATCCACGTCGGACATCCCAAGCTCCCGGCGAGGTGAGCAATGCTGGTGTCCACGGTAATGACCAGATCTAGGCAGGACACGAGCGCGGCCGTCTCGCTGAAATCAGTGAGGTGGATGGTCAGGTCAACGATATCGGTCCGCTCAAGCACCACGGCATCATCTGGACGCGGGTCTTTCTGTAGACTCAAGAAAGTCGCGTCGACATCCAGAATGCCCGTCAGCAGCCGCAAGGGAATCGACCGGTTGTGATCGTTCGCATGAGCAGGACTGCCGCACCACGCCAGGCCGATGCGCAATTTGTCATGCGGACCAAGGCGCTCTTCCCAGGCCTTTATACGCTCGGCGGGAGCGGATAGACGGATCGGCGGCGGAATGGTGTCGAGCGACGTCCTGAACGCGAGCGGCAAACTCATGACGGGGCAGCGAACGTCCACGGCAGGCAGCGTCGCGGCAGAGCTTGGGAGACAGCATGACGACCCGAGCGATGCCGACAAAAGAGCATGCAGTGAATCCTGAACGACGAGAACGGCGCGAGCGCCGCGTGCCGCCAGCATCGGCGCGTAGCGTATGAACTGAATCGTGTCCCCAAGCCCCTCGTCCGGGTAAATGAGGATGGTCTTTCCTTCGATGCTTTCCTCACCCAGCCAGGCGGGCTCCGGACCAGTCGGGAAGGCAATCGGAAAATCCGGAATTCGCCAGCGGGCTTCGCGCCGGCTCCAGCCGGCTTCGAAATTTCCGAGCAACAGGTCAACGTGCGCTATATCGAGTTCGACCTTGGCGCGGTTGGTTGGATCGATGGAAATGAGGTGATTGTAGATTGCATAGGCTTCATCGAAGCGGTGCATTCGCCTGAGGACCACGGCCCTGCTTTCGAGCGCCAATGTGAGAGATGGCGCAAGTGCGAGCGTGCGATCGAACCATTCCAGCGCCTCTTCCAAGCGACCGAGCAGGAAAAGCGCATCACCGACGTTGTGGCATATTTCGGCGTCCTTCGGATCAAGCGCATGCGCCCGCCGGCCGTCAGCGAGATAGTCCTCGAACCGCTTCAAGCCGCGTGACACGAGCGAACGCGCCGCCAATGTCGGGGCATGATGCGGCCGCAATTCGTCGCACAGGTCGAAGTGAACGAGCGCCTCATCCAGTCTCCCCGTCCGCTGGAGAAGCAGCGCGCACCGGCACGCGGCCTCCAGATGACGCGGGTCGAGCTTGAGCGCGTGCTGAAAGCACAACACCGCGTCCAGACGGCCGTTTCAACTCTTCGAGTACGGCACCAAGATTTGTCCAGAGCCCCGCATCGTCCGGCCTGAGCTGAACTGCCTTGTCCAAGGCCTTGGACGCCTCTTCAAGTCGTCCCGAGCGATGTAATGCGGTGCCTAAGGAGGAGACGTATTCCGCCTTCGGCGCTTGAGCGATCGCGCGGGCGAGCCACTCCACCGCAAGCTCATGTTGCGCGACGTGCAGGGACAGCAGGCCCATCAAGTGACAGGCGTCCGCGCAATCCGGATCGATCGCGAGCGCCTGCCGGCAACAGACCTGGGCATCGAGCAATCGGCCGGCGCTTCAGATGGAGAAGGCCAGTTTCGCACAGCACCGCCGACGGACATTCCAACGTTGGCAACGTGTCAATCACTGAGGTGATGGAACGTCTCCCTTCTAAGTCGCCAGCGGCGGCGATTCGATCTCCACGACGTCGGCCACTTTCCTCGCACCGAATTCGAGCACGGCGTCGACCAGCGCATCGATATCGCAGACATCCGTGCGGTGATTGACGATCGCGGCGCGGATCGCGAGCCGGCCATCCAGAACCGTCGTCGACGGTGCGGCAATGCCGGATTCCTGGATGTCGATGACGATCTCGCCGTTGACCGTGTTGGCATCGTCGGCGCGATAGCGGAAGCAGACGATGTTGAGATTGACCGGCGCCAGCAGCTCGAGCCTTGGCTCGGCCAGGACCCGCTGCCTCGAGATAGCTCGCCAGCGCGCAGCAGCGCGTGATGACCGCGCCGAGCTTCTCGGTGCCGAAGGTCTTGAGCGTGAACCAGGTCTTGAGCGCGCGGAATCCGCGCGACAGATCGGGGCCGAGATCGCACGGCCAGATCGAGCCCGCCGCAAGTCCACGGGTCTCCCGCCGAAGATAGGCCGCGGGCGCAGCAAAGGCGTCGCGGTGCCGTTCGCCGTCGCGCACCAGCAGGAAGCCGGCGTCGTAGGGCACCTGACCCCATTTGTGGAAATCCAGCGCAATCGAGTCCGCCTGCTCGATGCCGGCAAGCCGCGGCGCCAGCACATCCGAGAGAATTGCGAGCGCGCCGAAGGCGCCGTCGACGTGAAACCAGAGCTGCTCGTCCCGGCACAGCGCGGCAAGTGCTGCGAGATCGTCGATCGCACCGACATCCACGGTCCCGGCCGATGCCGACCACCAGGAACGGCCTCAGCCCGCTCGCGCGATCGCGCGCGATCTGCGCGCGCAGCGCGGCCACATCGATGCGATGCGCCTGATCGATCGCGATGCATCGCAGCGCATCGCTGCCGAGGCCCGCGATGTCCATCGCCTTGCTGATGCAGCCATGCGCAGCCTTCGACGTATAGGCGGTCAGCCGCGCGCCTTCCTCGCCGAGGCCATGCTGCCGGACGTCCTGCCCCAGCGCCGATCTCCGCGCCACCACGACCGCCATCAGATTGGCCATCGAGGTGCCGGTGACGAAAATTCCGCTGGCGCCGGCGGGAAAGCCGAACATCTCCGCCGTCCACGCAACGATCTGCCGCTCGACCTCGATCGGCATATGATCGCGGCCGCCGAGATTGGCGTTGAGCCCGGCCGCCAGCATTTCCGCGAGCATGCCGACCGCGGAGCCGCCGCCATGGACCCAGCCCATGAAGCCGGGATGCACATTTCCGGTCGCGTATGGCGCGATGCAATCGCTGAACACGCGATAGACCTCGCCGAGCCCGGACGGCTCGACGCGGCAATGCCTCGCCAAATTGCGCGCGAACCGCGTCGGGGATCGGCTGCCAGACCGGACCCGCGCGGATCGTCGCGATATGATCGATCATGTCGTCGAGCATGCGATGCCCGAGCGCGCGGATCTCGTCCCAGTCGCGCGGATCGAGCGTCGTGCCCGCGTCGGACTGCATCGGCGTTTCGCGCAACCGAATGGTCATGCCGCCTGCTCCCGCGCCTGTGCGACGCGACGTTCCAGCATCGCAACGAAAGCCGTGAAGATCTTTTGCATCTGCGGCGGCTTGTAGGGAAAGATGTCAGGCAGATCCATGTTGTGCACGACCGCGGTGTTGTCGGCCTCGAAGATCAGCAGCGAGCCGTCCTTTGTCTCCGCGCAGTCCACGATGAAATAATCGAGGCCGACGCGCGCGGCCATCGTGGCGAGCGCCGTGCGATGGCGGCGGCCGAAGCCGATATCGAAGGTCGACATGAAGGTCCCCTCTTCCAGACGCTTGTTCGCATCGCCGGCCATGCCGGCGTTCAGGTACCAGATGTCCCAGCGATCGGCGATCGCCATGTGGCAGGCGTAAGGTTTGCCATCGACGAAGACGATGCGATATTTGCGGAACAGTCCGTCCTCGCTGGAATAATCGACAAAGCGCGCGACGAAAAATTCCTGCGCCTGGCTGGCATCGAGGTAGCGCTGCAGCGCCATCGCGTCGTCGATCCTGGCAAGCCCGACGCCGGCATGCGAGCCGCGCGGCCGGATGATCAGTGGAAAGACAAGATCGCTTGCGATCCTCGCCAGCGCACCGGCCGATTTCGCAGCCTCCGACAACTGCGCGCGGGTCGCGTGCAGCGTTGCCGGGATCGCGAGGCCGCAGATCCCCTCGAGCAGCCGATACAGCTTGTCACGGTCGAGATGTCCGATCCGTTTCGGCGGATTGAGCAGCGGCCGCGGCCAGCGCGAGGCCACGGCGTCGATCTTCCGCAGTGCATCGCGGCAATCTTCCGAATCCGAGGCGATCACGATCGCGACGTCATGTGCGGGCAGCATCGGCGGAAGCTCGGCCTCACCGATCACGTAAAGCACCGTCAGCTCGATGCTCGAACTCTTCCAGCAGGAATTCGATCGGCGTGTTGCTGCCCATGTCGGTCGACGCGGCGAGCGCCAGCACCCGCATCGTCGGGTTCACGGTGCGACAGGGCAATCGGAACAGCCGGTGCGACAGCAGCACGTCGTGCTGGAGCGCAAGGCCTGCATCCTTGTGGCCGAGAAGCTGCGCGATCAGCGACAGGTCGATCGCTTCACCCGCGTCAGACTTGCCGTCGAGCAGCCTGCCGCTCAGCTCCGCCCACATCGGGCGGAGATCGCCGCCGTCGAATGCGAGCTTGGCGAGCTTGGCCATGCCGATCCGCGCGAGGCAATCGGAGCCGCCATCGTCTGCGATATCAAGAAGCCCGTCTGTCATTTCGGCACCATGTCCCACTCAACCCGCGCGACGAAGCAGCAATTCGATCTTTGCGATCACGTTCGCGGCGCGGTCCAATTGCAGCAGCAGATTTCGCTCGGCGACGGCCGCATCCGCCGACCATGCATCAATGACGTGACGCGCGCCGACGCAGAGCCGCAGCGCCGCGATCGACGCTCCACCTTGCGACTGCAGCGCGACAGGCTGACCGATCAGGCAGCGGCATGCCGCGACATCGCGATCGGCAGCGCTTGCCGCAGTGGTCTCGCGCAGATCGTGCATCAGCGCGTGATGAAGCTCGCGGCCGCCTTCCGTCGAGAGCGGACCGCCGCCGCCATGAACCGTGAACGGAAGGATCGTAGGGACGGCAAATTCGTCATCGTCCGTGCTCGACGTCGCCGGTTCGATCAGCCGGAGCGAGGGCGACAGTGCAATCAAGCTCTTCAATCCGGCGCTCAACTCCCCGACCGCCCGCGCGCGAAATGCGTCGGGCAGACGGTAATAGGCGCCGATCTCCTCCAGCGCGGCTTCCCAGCGCAGCCACTGGCCGAAATTCAGGCGACTTGGAAAGCGCGCCCTGAGGCTGGTCCAGCCCTTCGGCCAATCGCTGCGGCTGGCATAGTCCAAAAGCCCGGGCGCGATCCTCGCGCCGCCATCCAGCGCTCGCGAAAGACGTGAGGGGATCAACAGCGCGCCGCTGAACGCCGGTCCGCCGAAATATTTCGAGCCGGTGACCAGCACCATGTATCCGCGATCGAGATAGGCCCGCATCCGCCTTCGGCCGAGCCGCATCTGGCAGGCGTCGACGACGACCTGCACCCTGCCCGGCCACTTCCGCGCGATCTCGTCGAGACAGGTCTCTCCCGGCGCGCGCCAGCCGAGCTTCGAGGAATCCATGACCTGCAGCAGCACCGCCGCGCCACCCCTGATCGCGGTTTCGACCGCGGCAAGGACTGCCGCATCGATATCCGTCCGCAACCTGATATCCGACGTGCCGTCGCACAGCGGCAGCGCGATGCTGTCGCCGCGCAGGCCGGCCACCGCGCCGTCCTTGTCGACGGCCTTTCCGTTCGCGGTCCGCACGCTGAAATGGCGCCCGCGCGCGGTATGGACGGTGCCGCTTCCGGTCTGGTCCGATCCGACCACGATCGTCGTCACCCTCTGGCGCAGCAATGTGCGTGCGAGAAACAGGGCCTGAAGCTGCGAGTCGGTTCCCGACGGCGAAAACACGACATCCACTTCCGCCGCAGAGAGTTGCAAATGCGCGCGCAGCGTCTCGCGTATCTCCTCGAGACGCGTGTCGTAAGCCTCCTCGAATCCGGATTCGATGGCCGAGCGCATCAGCTCCTCGCGCGCGAACGCAACGCGCGCATAGGCCCGTTCCGAGATCGGCGAGGCCGTGCTGGAGGCGAACGCGACAATCTCGGGCGCGGGCGATGGCCCGCAGCCATAACCGTTGACGCGAGACACCGGGTCGAGCGTCACGCGGGGATCGCCACCGCGCACGAGCAGATCATCCAGCGGCGCGAACAGGTCGCGCGGGCCATCCGGGCGCTCGCCGCCGCCCGGCCGAAGGAGGGCCCCAAGGCCCGTGATCGCCGAACGGCGCGCATCATCTGCCTTCTCTCAGGCGGCGTTTGCCGCGAGCGGCGGCGCGGCTGTGAATTGCGAGGCGACCTCGCCGTGAAACACCGACTGGTCCGACATGATCGAGACGGCTGTCGAGATCGGCCCAGATCTCGCCGCCGATATCGGTCCAGCGCTTGCAGAAGGCGAAATCCTCGCTGAGATAGGTGCCGGTCTGAGGATCGATCATGCATTCGAACAGCGCGAAGCGGTTGGCGCTGCCGGCCAGCACGTCCTGCGAATGCTCGCGGAAGAACTGCAGGGACGCGTAATCCGGATGCCGGCACATCTTTTCCAGCACATGGCGCCGGATCATCAGGAAGCCGGTGCCGGCGTAGCGCACGCGGGTAAAGCCGTTGACGGCCACGACCTCGTCGGGATTATCGACTTCGAGCACGTAATCGAGCGAGGCGGCCGGAAGGTCCATCCGGTTGGCATCGAGCGCCCGCCGCGCCTTGGTCCAGTTGACCCGCTTGATCGGATAGACGCCGGCGACGACATCGGCGCCGGATTCGATCAGGCGGAACACCTGTTCCGGCTTGAATCCGATATCGGCATCCACGAACAGAAGATGGGTCGCCTGGGGATCATCGAGGAACAGCGTGACGAGATTGGCGCGCGCCCGCGTGATCAGCGCATCGCCGTCGCGCAAGTGCACCTTCAAATCGACATTCGACATGGAGCGCAGCGCGCGCTGCAGGCCGAAAATCGAGCTCGTATAGATGCTCGACACCTGGCCTCCGAAGCAAGGCGTCGCAACCACAAGATGGATCTGATCAGTCATGACACACTCCGAAACGGCGGGCGCGGCCCGCACTCCTCAACAAAACGTAAACAGACGTGGTTAACCAAAACCTAATCCCCACCCCGTATGCTCAGGAACTTGGTCAGGCTCAATTGCGCGAGCATCGGCGGTGGTCTGGTAGGATGCCTGCAGGCTGTTCTGCAGCGCCAGGATCTGGCTCGCGACCTGGTCCTGCGAAATGCCCTCGGTCTGGTCCACCAGGCTTTGCAGCGCGCTCTGGGTCTGGGTCTGGCGCGCCTGCGCATCCTTCATGGCGTTTTGCGCGGCGGCGAAATCGGTCTGGATGTCCGAGATGGTCTGCTGGCCGGTCTGCGGCGTCAGGTTGGCCGCGGTGCGCTCGGACAGCGCTGCGACGGCAGCCGTCGAATTGGTGTTGCTCGGCGGAAACGTCACCGCGGCATAGACCGCGATCGATTGCAGCTGCTGCCGGATCGCCTGCTCGTTCGCCTGTGCGCCGAACTGCACGGTCTGCGAGGAATCGACCCGCACGGTGGAGGAGCTTCGCGCAGAACCCGGTCCCGAATTGCCGGTGTACCAGGCGACCGTGTTGGCCGATCCGTTGACGAGGCTGGTCGCCGATCCCAATGGCGAGCCACTCACCCGTAGCGGCGGCTGGGTCGCCGTCACCGTGCCGCTGAAGCCGAGCGCTGCGAACGCGGTTGCGTTGTTGCTCGAGATCGACAGCGACGACGCATCGTCGGTGCGCAGCGTGACCACGCCGCCGCTGACGGTCGAGGGTTTCGAGGTCCCGGTGATCGCGTCGATCTTCGTCAGCAGCGTCTGGACGCTGTCGGTGACGTTGATCTGGTTGTTTCCGCGTCGCGCCCGACGCGACGAAGGTGATGGTCTGACCGTTGACCGTGATGGTGTTGCCGGCCGCAAAGTTCGCCGACAGCGAGTCCGTGCCCGCCGCGCCCGAGAGCGCCGTGGCGCCGGTGATCGGCGCTGGCGTCGCGAGCTTGTTGTTGACGACGCCGCCTGTCGCCGTGCTGTCGGTGTTGAAGAAATTGTCGCCGGCCTCGACCGCCGAAGCCGCCACCAGCTTGGTGCCGGCGAGCGTCGAGACCGCCGAATTCAGCGCGGAATTGAGGTTCGCCATGGTCGCCGCGGGGGTCGCGCCGATCGCGAAGCTGCCGGTCGGCGTCGGCGTCGCGCTCGACGCGGTCAACTGGATGGATTCGCTGGTGCCGTCCGGAAGATTGAAGTTGAAGGTGATCTGGTCACCGGAATTGGGATTGCCGGCGGTCATGTCGACCGACACCGACGGCGGTGAACCGGATGGCCCGGTCACCGTCGCGTTGGTGAGCGACGACGTCACCGAGCCGAGCTTCAGGCCGAACGGCGAGCCCGCGACGTCCTCGGCCATGTTCACGGACGTGGTGGTCGGCGACGAGATCACCAGCCGTCCCAGTCCCGTTGGTGCCGAGATCGGCCTGCTGCCGCTCGGCGATCACCTGCTTCAGCCCGGCCTTGGTGCCGGTGCCGTTGAGGATGTCGTCGGAGGACGCCACGGCCGGCGTGCTGATCGCGTTGCCGGAGAAGATGTAGCGGTCGCCGACCTGGGTGTTGAGAATGCCGACGATCGACGACAATTCCGACAGCGCGTTCTGCTGACCGATGGTCTGCCCGGTGCTGGTCAAATTCTGCGGCGACGCGGCCGCGTTGCTCTGCACCTGCCCGCCGGTCTCCGACAGGGACTGCAGCGCGGTGTTGGCCGACGAGATGATGGTGTTGACGTTGGTCATGGTGTCGCCGAACGCCGAGATGTTGGCAAGCTGCGACCGCGCCGCGATGGCAAAACCCTCGCTGGTCCCCATGCCCGCATAGTTGGTCGACTTGACGCCGGTCGAAAGCTGCGTCGACAGGTTCGACAATTGGTTGTTGATGTTGCGAACGGACTGACCGAGCAGCGAAGACGCGTAATTGATGCTGTTGATCGACATATCGAACGCCTTACGTTTGGGCCTGCAGCAGGCTGGTCATCATGTTCTGGACGACCGTCATGACGTGAGCATTGGCCGCATAGGTATTTTGCACCTGGATCAGTGTTGCCATCTCGGTGTCGATGTTGACCGCCGACGTGGAATCGAACTTCTGTTGCAGCGTCGAGACCACGACGCTCTGGCCCTGCTGCAATTGCGTCGCGACCGTGGAGGCATTGCCCTGCTGGCTGATGAATTGCTGCAGATAGCTTCCGATCGTGCCCTTGAACGGCTGTGAGGCCGAACCGAGCCCGGTCGACGGCGAATAGCTGAAGGTCTGCGACGTCAGTTGCGAGAACAGGAAGTCGGAGCGCGTGTTGTCGCCGGTCGCCGTCGACGCGCTGTAGACGCTCATCTTCGAGGGATCGGCGAGCAGCGCGGGATTGATCGAGATGCGGCCGGCAAGGCCCGTCATCTGCGACCCGGTCGCCGTAATCTGGCCCGTATAAAGCGAGTTGCCGTCGGTGAACAACGGGAGCTGCGGGTTGCCGCTTGCGAGCGAGGACACCGTCGTGGTCGACGAGGCCGCGTTCACGGACACCGAGCCCGAGCCGTCATCGGTGATGCGCAGCGTCGTGCTCGGCGGCGACGGATTGGAGAACTGCAGATGGTTCGCCGCAAGCGCGGTGTTGAGCTGCGACACCACCGACGTCATGCCGAGCGAGAAATTGACACCGACATAGAGCGGGTTGGCGTTGGCGCCGTTCTGCAGCGGCAGCGCGCCGGGCGCGGTCACGTTGACGATGCTGATCTGGCGCTGCGTGTTGGTCGCGGTGTCGGTGTAGGTCAGGTTGATCGAATTGCCTGGCTGCACATTCGCGGCGCTGACGTCGAAGCCGGACGGCGGCCCAGCGACCGCCGTGCCCGCGGTGGTCTGGTCCGACAGCGACGAGGAGAGCGTCGCCGCCATCTGGTCGACCTGGGTCTGCGCCTGCACCAGCGTCTGATCGCGCAGCTTGAGGTCGGCGGCGATCTGCCCGGAGCTGATCGCATTCGTGGCCACGAGATCGATATTGGCGCCGTTGGGCAGACGGATGCTGAACGAGCCGACGCCGTTTTGCGCCGGGTTGGAATTATATAAAGACGACGCGGTCAGCGAGCCCGGCGAGGAGAACTTGAATTCCGAGGCCAGTCCCGCGCCGACGAGCTGGATGCCCGACGTCGTGAAGATGTTGGTCTGGTTCGCCGAGTCCGTCGTCACCTTGATGTCGACCAGCTTGGAGAGCTGGTTGATGGCGTTGTCGCGCTGATCCATCAGCGTCGCCGCGAGCGGATCGGTCGGCGCCAACCCCTGAAGCTGGGTGTTGATCTGCGCGATCTGCGTCATCGCGGTATTGGCCTGATCGGCCGAGGTGCCGATGTCCTGATTGACATTGGTGCGCAGCGCCTGGATGCCCTGCGTCGTCGTGTTCAATTGCTGCGCCAGCGACTGCGCGGCCTGAAGCGCGACGCTCTGCGCAGACTGATTGCCCGGGTTGGTCGAGAGCGACTGCAGCGAGGCGGTGAAGTTGTTGAGCGTGCTTTCGAGCGTGCCGTCGCCGCCGGGCGTACCATAGACGCTCTGCAGCTGCCCCAGGATGTTGGAGATCTGGTCGGCGTAGCCGCCGCCCGCGGTCTCGGTGCGGAGCTGGCTCTGCACGAAGAGGTCGAGCTGGCGGTTGACGCCGGTGGTCGAGACGGTCGCGCCGTAAGTGCCGCTCGCGACCTCGATCTGGTTCGGATTCTGGGCGACGTAACCAGGCGTCTGCGCGTTGGCGACGTTCGACGAAATGATCGACAACGATGCCTGGTTGGCGCGCAGGCCCGACATCGCGGTGGCTAGGGCTGAACTCAAACCCATCTCAATGGCCCGCCTTCATAACGTCATGACCGAACTCGTGACCGGCTGACCATCAGCGCAGCACGTTGAGGAGATCCTGCACCATGCTGTTGGCCGTGGTGATCACCTTGGTGTTCGCCGAATAGGCCTGCTGGGTCACGATCAGCTTGGTGAACTCGTCGGCGATGTCGGTGTTGGAGCCTTCCAGGGACGAGCCGCTGATCTTGCCGGAGGCGCCGATGATCGCAGGACCCGAAAGATCCGTCACTTCATAGGCGCCGCCGTCGAGCGCCTTCAGATAGTTGGTGCCGTTGAAGTGCGACAGCGTCACCGAGGCGAGGTTGATGTTCTGGCCGTTGGAGAAGGTGCCGACCACGAGGCCGGAATTGTTGATCGAGACCGACTGCAACTGGCCCGCGGCGAAGCCGTTCTGCGAGATCGTGTTGATGGTCGCCGAACCGCTCGAGCTTGCGAATTGCGTCAGCCCGCCCGAGCTGATGTTGACCGTGATCGCGCCGAGCGATTGGCCGTCGACGACCACGCCGGGAATTGAAATCGCCGATCCCGTCGGCGAGGACAGCGAGCCGTTGGCGCTGAAGGTGAAGTTGGTGCCCGAGTTCACCCATGCGACCTGCGAGCCGGTCGCGGTGGTAGAGGTCTGGTAGAACAGATTCCAGGTGTCCTGGTGGCCCGTGCCGAGCGATGCGCTGTCGGTCTTGGCCCAGCGCATCTGCAGGTTCACGGGCGTGCCGGCCGCGTTGTAGGCCGTCACCGCGCCGCCGCTGATCGACTCGTTGGTGAACGCCGACAGGTCGTTGCCGGTGACCACACCGGTGCCGGCGGTGCCGCCGCCGCCGCGCGCGGCGGTGACGGGCGACGTGAAGCCAAGTGAGTTGAACGCGGCGGCCCCGGACGAGGAAACCGAGATGTTGAGGTCCGCGGCGGTTCCGGAGTGCAGCGTGATCGCGCCGGTGGTGGCATTGATGGTCGGCGCGACGCCGGTGACGCCCTGGATCTTGGAAAGCAGCGTGCCGACGGTGTCGGAGATATCGATGTTGGTGCCTGTCGTGCCGGCCGTCGAACCCGTGTTGACGAAGGTGAATGTCGTGGTGCCGATCGTAATGGTGTTGCCGGCGGCAAAGGCCGTGGGCAGCGAGTTGCTGGGCGCGGTGCCAGACAGCGCGGTGGACGCCGAGATTGGCGCCGGCGTTGCCGCCTGGTTGAAGGCGGATGAGCCGGTGATGGTGTTGTCGGTGTAGGGCGCGGCCGGCGTGCCGACCGGCAGCGGATTGGACGCAAAGTCGGCGGGATTGATGCCGCCGGCTGCGGTGATGGTGCCGGTCGCGGCCGTGGTGCTCGACGGCGTCTTGGGCTGTGTCGGCAGGTTCGCCGCATATTGAACGGCGGTGGTCGCCTGCGCCGGAATGAAGTTGTTCTGGAATTGCAGAACCTGCGGCACGTTGCCGGTCGGATTGCCCGTCTTGGCGTCGACGCTGACGCCCATCAGATAATAGCCGGCGCCGTTGACGAGGTTGCCGTTGGCGTTGACCTGAAAGTCGCCGCGACGCGTATAGTCGGTGACGCCGCTGAAGACCGGCACGTTGTCGACGACCGAAGTCGCCTTCTGCACCGAGAAGAAGCCGTCGCCGTTGATGGCCATGTTGGTGCCGACGGTGGTCGTCGACACGGTGCCCTGGGTCGTGATGGTGGCCTGAGCAAGGGCGGTCACGCCGCCGGCGTTCTGCTTGCTCGGCGTCGTGGAGTCCGGAACGAGATCCTCGAAGGTGGTGTCGATGCCCTTGTAACCGGTGGTCGAGGCATTCGCGATATTGCCGGAAATGTTCTGCAGCGCGAAGGATTGCGCCTGCAGGCCGCCCACCGCAGTGTTCAGCGCGTCGAAGATACCCATAACTCTGTCTCCACGTTCGATCCGGCGGCCGAGCCGACTGGTCGGCCGCAACTCGCGGGAGACACTCGCAAGCGCTGTGCCAGCAGCCAAAGCGATGCAAAATCAATCGCTTGAATAAAAAGCCAAAGTCCGAAAACCGGGGCATAATTGCCGGGGTCGGCAATATTTGCCGAATTTCGGTACCGTTTTTGCGGGGGTGAGCTTGGCCGTTGCCGGGCTTCCATCCCTCGGCGCACACAACTGTCATCGCCCGGCGAAGGCGGGCGATCCAGTATCGCAGAGACAGCGTTGGTTTGCTGAGAAGCCGCGGGGTACTGGATACCCCGCATGCGCGGGGATGACGAGCGGAGTGTGTCGCGGAGTATCGTAGGATGGGTAGAGCCGAAGGCGAAACCCATCGGCCGCTGCCACCTGACATGCCGAACGAAGATGGGTTTCGCTACGCTCTACCCATCCTACGCGCCTCCGATTGTTCGCTCAGCTCGGCTGCGCCGCGGCCGGATGGAACGTCAGCGCAAAACCGTCCATGCAATAGCGCAGGCCGGTCGGCTTGGGGCCGTCGTCGAAGACGTGGCCGAGATGGCCGCCGCAACGGCGGCAATGCACTTCGGTCCGCGCCATGCCGAAGGTGCGGTCTTCCGTCGTGCCGACCGCGTTGTCGAGCGGCTTGAAGAAGCTCGGCCAGCCGGTGCCGCTCTCGAACTTGGTCTCGGAGGCGAACAGCGGCAGGTCGCAGCCGGCGCAGGCGAACGTGCCCTTGCGATGCTCCTTCAGCAGCGGGCTCGTGCCCGGCCGCTCGGTGCCCTGCCGGCGCAGGATCTCGTATTGCTGCGGCGTGAGCTGCGCCCGCCATTCGGCATCGGTCTTCTCGATCTCGAATTTCTCCGCCGCCTCGGCCGGCGAAGTCTTGAACCAGCGCAGGCAGGCAAAGCCGAGCACGGCGGCGACGGTGGAAAGCACGATACGGCGGTCAATCATGATTGTCTCCGGAGGCGCTATTCAGGATTGTTCGCTGTGAAATACGAGGCCGGCCTGCCGAAGTTACATCGGCCGCGGCGAAAGTTTCTCACTTTCTTGCGAGATCGCACCGGCCGTGTTCCGGACAAAGTCATGTCCAGGCTTGGCCTGCGGCAATGTCCCAGGCAGAGGGTCCATGGGCTCGACCTGCCGCTCGCCGTCGCGGAGCTGGACCGGAGGCGGCGGCGCCGGTCGCACGGGCCGCGGTCGACCCGAAACCGGACGATTGGACGGCGGCCGGCTCGACGGCGAGCGCGGCGCCGCGGCAGCCCGAACCCCGGCCTGCCGGTTCGCCTCCGCAATCCGCGCCTCGCGAATGCGCTCCTTGACCCGCACGTGTTCCCGATGCCGGGCGAGCACGCCGGCGGCGGCGGAACTGCCCCGCCCCCACAAGCCTACCACCTGACCGGCGACCCGGCCGATCGGGCCGCCCGCCCACACCAGCTCGAACGGCGAGAACAGCCGCCACCGCTCATCGCCCCACAGAATGCTGCGGGCGATCAACTGGCCGGCCATCGCGGAGGTATTCAAGCCCTGCCGGCCGAAGCCGCTCGCCACCCAGAGGCCTTTCCGCAACTGGCCGATCTGCGGCATGCCATGCACGGTCTGGCCGATCGCCCCGCTCCACATCTCGTCGATCTCGACCCGGCCGAGCCGCGGGAAGATGGTGCGGATGCGGCGCGCGACACTGCCGGCAAAATGCCGCGGCCGCATCGCCCAGGTGGTTTCCGGGCTTGCCCACATCAGCCGGTCGCCATCGACGATGCGGAAATGATCGATCCCATCGGTGTCGGCAACCGATCCCCTGAACTTGAGAACCTCGGCGAGCCGGCCGCCGAGCGGCACGGTGACGCCTGCGTAACGCCATACCGGCAACAGCGTATCCGACAGGCGCTGCAGCGGCGCGCCGAGATGGACGTTTCCGGCGAGCACGATGTGGGTGGCGCGCAATCGCGCGGTCGGCGTGACGATGCGCTTGCGAATGCCGGAGGAATCGATGCTGACGACCGGCGTATCCTCGAAAATCCGCGCCCCTGCCCGCCGCGCCAGTTCGGCGAGGCCGTGAACATATCTGTCGCCGTCGATCTGGAACGCCTTCGGATAATGGATGCCGTGAAAGTAGCGGCCGGTCTTCAGCTCGTCGCGTACGCGCTCGACCTGCCAGCCCTCCGCCTCCGTTGCGAAATCCTCATTCAGCATCTGCAGCCGGCCGATCAGCCGGTCGCCGGCATCGACATTGGAAACTTCGAGCGCGCCGTCGCTGGCATTGATGCCCGGTATCAATTCCTCGGTCGCAAGCCCCCTGATGAACTCGGCGCCCTCCTTCGACAGCGACCAGAGCTCGCGCGTGTCCTCGAAGCCGACACGCTCGATCAGCTCCGCGACCGGCAAGCCAAAGCCCGGCATCACCGTACCGAGATGATGGCCCGAGGCATTCCAGCCGATATGCCGTCCCTCGAGCACGGCGACGCTGGCGCCGAGCCGCGCGGTTTCCAGCGCGACCGTCAGGCCGGCGAGGCCGGCGCCGACGATGCAGATGTCGACATCCAGGTCGAAGGTCAGCCGCATGCGCTGACGCAACGTTGCGGCGTCGGGCGCGCAGGTCGTGCTTGTCGATGTCTCGCTCATGTCGTTTTCTTACGTAGGCTCTGTCAGCTTGTCACCTTGTCCTGAGCGTGAGCATGTAGATTAATCGCTGGACCTGTGGCCGAATTGAGATTTACTGCCCATGCGCCGTTTGCTGCTGCTGCGTCACGCCAAGACCGAAAGCGCCGCCCCCACAGGCCGCGACCAGGATCGCAGGCTGGACGAACGCGGCCATCGCGACGCCGCCGAGATCGGCGGCTGGATCGCCCGGCATCCGCCATGTCCCGATCACGTCATGGTGTCGCCCGCGATGCGCGCGAAGCAGACCTGGGAACTCGCCTGGGCTGCGATGAAGGACCAGGTGCCGCCGCCGCAGGTCGACTTTCTGCCCGAACTCTATGGCGCCGACGCGGCACAGCTCCTGCAATCCATCCGCACCGCATCCGCGACCGATCCGAAACGGCTGCTGCTGGTCGGGCACAATCCGGGCCTGCACGAACTGGCGCTGGCGCTCACAGGTGGCGGTGATGCGGCAGCGCGTCAGGCGCTCTACGACAATCTGCCGACCTCGGGCCTCGCCGTGTTCGACTTCCCAAGCGACGACTGGAACGACGTGGCGTTCCGTCGAGGGCAGCTCGTTCTCTTCGTCAGCCCGAAACTGTTGAAGCAGACGTCGGGAGACTGAGACAGAAACACAGTTTCTGGTACACTGACGGCAACAGGAGGCGGAGATGTTCAAGTCCATCCTGGTGCCGCTCGATCTTGCCGACACCGATCTTGCCAAACCCGCGATCGCGACCGCGGCAACGCTGTCGAAAACCTGGAACGCCACGGTGCGCCTGCTCAACGTGCTGCCGATGACGCCGGTGATGCTCGCGGAATATGTGCCGGCGGATTTCGATGCCCAGCAGCGCGAGGCCTCGGAAGAAGCGCTCGTCATCGTCGCACGCGAATCCGGCATCGAGGCGCCGCGCATTTCCAGCGTGGTGCGGCAAGGCGGCATCTATCACGAGATCCTCGAAGAGGCGCAGGCGATGAAGGCCGACCTGATCGTCATGACCTCGCACCGCCCCGCGATGCGGACCTATTTCCTCGGCTCCAACGCCGGCCACGTCGTGCGCTACGCCAAATGCTCGGTGCTGGTGGTGCGGCATTGAAGGACAAACACGACCGCTTCGTAGGATGGGTTGAGCGATCGCGAAACCCATCATCCAGCCGCTTGATCGGAACAACGTGATGGGTTTCGCCTTCGCTCTACCCATCCTACGAACCTACGTTGTCTAACTGATCCGGCCACTCCGCGATGAATCCCCTCGCCTTGTACGGCTCGATCTTGTCCCATTCGGCGAGCACGCGGCGGCGCAATTCCGGATGTGTGTGCCAGAGCGCGCGCGGTGTCTCGAAGGCATCGACCGTGACCAGCATCTTCTCGACCTCCGGCCAGTGCCGGTGCAGGGTCATCGGATAGCGCCGCGCGGTCCAGGTGTTGCCGAGACAGATCACGCTGCGAATGGTCTTGAGCCCGAGCGCGGCGTCGATCACGGGCAGCGAGAAGATCACGTTCTCGCCGGTGTTGGTCGCGCGATGCTCCTCCAGGATGCGACCGGCGGGAACGCCACCCTCCACCATCAGCGGCTTGATGATCGCGCATTCGGACAGATGCGAGCCCGGCGTCACGCCGCCGCTGACGATCGCCCAGCGAAACAATCCTTCGCGCCAGAGCCGGCAGGCTTCCGCTGCGCGCAAGCGCTTCGTCCCGACGCGTGCCGAACACGAACAGCAGATCGGCGGGCTTGAGCGGCGTCTCGATGAGATGCTTGGCGTTGATCTCGGCGATTTCGGCAGCGCTCGGCAGCCGGTCGTGTCGAGGTTCATCGCGGCACAATGAAGCGCGCCCACGCGGCTTTCGAACTCACAAATCATTGCGCACGATTGCAGTCGCGCGTTACGGCAACAGCCTTTCGGGAATATGCTCGAACGAATAGGCCACGGGCCGGTTGCGCGTGACGAAGCCGCCGACCTGCCAGGAGAACAGCGCGGCGAAGCCGACCAGAAACGCCGCACCCGCGAACTGGCCGGTCGTCAGCGCACGAACCAGAAGCACGGCCATGCCGGTCCCGACCAGCGCCAGCAGCGCAACGGCCGCCGCATAAACCCAGCGCTTAAGCCCGCCCGTCAAAGCGGCCACGCTGCCGGCCCTCGCCATCCGCTCATGCAGCTCGGTCATGAAGACGCGATAATCGCGGTCCTGCGGCGCCATCAGCGCTGCGGTCTGCCAGGACGTCGAGATCAGGACGAGATGTCCGCCGAGGACATGGCGAAGGTCGGCGCGAAAGCGGCGCGCCTGCATCGACACCGGGCGGTATGACAAGCGGATCGCGGTAATGTCCGAATAGCGCCACAGGCCGGAGCGGCCGGCGAAGCGCCATGACAGTCCGGCGTCGATCAGGTCGAACTGCTGCGCGGCGCCGATCAGCGACGCCTTGTAGCCGTAATGCGTCGGCCGCGCATGTTCATCCGGCCCTGTCGCCTGCTCCTGCAAGTTCTCGAATTCCGTTGCCAACCGATTGCGCCACCTTGCGATCCGAAGCCGCCTTATCCTACAAGTGACCCATGGCTGACACGATGTTTTTTCCGCGCCGGCTGATTCTCGGCGGCGCGATGATCTCCGGTGTGCTGCTGGCGCTCGCCGTACACATGCTCGGCGCACGCTATGGCCTCGACCTCGGCGGGCTGTGGCGTTCCGATACGCGCGACTTCATGCCGGCGGGCGCTGCGATCGCGTGGTGGCTGATCGCGAGCGTCGGCTTCTCCGGCGGCTATTTCACCGCGTCGCTGATGCACAGCGCGGTCGCGGGACAGATCCCGCAACGCATGCGGCAATTCCTGATCGCGGTCGGCGTGCTGCTGCTCGCCGGTGCCGGTCAGGAAGCCTCGGCGCCGAGCGCGGCCCCGAGCATTTCGGGCGTGCTGGCCGGGCTCGCCGCGCTATGCCTCGGCGCAGTCGTAGCGTTTTGCGGCGCGCATTTCGCACTGCGCAAGGCGTAGCGATAGCCATCCCAATCATCCATCCCGAATCACGACGCGGCCCTCGCCCGCCGGATCACGGATCGCAGCGACAAGTCGTAACACTGCCGAGATCAACAGCGATTGATGCGCCCCAGCCATGAATGCCTCGGATCGTCCGATCAGCGAGCCGAGAAGCGCCGCGCGAAGCGTTCGCCCTGAACCAAAAGAGAACGTCGCGCGGGCGGCCCCCGCGCGACGTTTTGTCTCAACCCCTCGTTAACCTTGATGATCAGCCCGCGGCACGGAGATTGACCTGGCCCTCGGCCAGCGAGGTGAGCTTCTTGTCGGTCATCTTCTCCTCATCAAGCGTCTTCTGAAGAACGCTCGCGCAATCGCTGCGGCCAAGCTGCCTTGCCCATGCGATCAGGCTGCCATAGCGCACGATCTCGTAGTGTTCGGCGGCCTGCGCTGCGTTGATCAACGCGGCGTCGAGCACGGCTTTGTCCGCAACCTCGCCTGTGACCTCGTCGGCCTCCTCGATGATGCCGTCGATCGCCGGGCAGTCGACCGCCTTGACCTCGGCGCCGTGCATCTTGAACACCTGCTCGAGGCGCTCCACATGCGTTTTCGTTTCCTCGAGATGGGTCAGAAAACCCTGCTTCAGTTGCGTATCGGTCGCCTTTTGCGCCATCTTGGGCAGCGCTTTCACGAGCTGTTTCTCCGCATAATAGATGTCCTGCAATTGATGCAGGAACAGGTCATTCATCGTCTTAATGTCTTTAGTGAACAGGCCCATGAATGGAGCTCCCTCAAAGTTGGGACCACCAAGCGACTCACTTCCCGATTGCCCGCTCGATGTCCGGTTGCCGATGTTGGGCTAACCGGGCGCCTGCAGCGTTGTTCCTGGCAATCGGGCAGGCACCGATGGAACAGCCCAGTCGTGCTCGGCGCGGGGCCAAGGATCGCAGCCAAGGGTGCGGCTAAGCGTGCGGATGCGTCAAAAGGCCGGAGCTATGCGTCAAAAGAACGTCAAGACTCGTATCCTAGACACCGTCCCCTATCTACGGGTTATGATTGGATACCTATCGACGACTGGACCCAGGATTTGTCAAGGACTGCACAAGAACACGTTTTTGCCTTAAGGAACTCCCGCATAGGGAGCGATTAACCGCAGCCTGACCAATGGTTTCGACGGGCTTCCAGATGTCTGCCCCGCCGGGAGGATGAATGCTAGAATTGCTGACCGCGCTGGGGCGTGGTTTCAAGAAATGGATCGGCTGGAAACGGCTCGGCGTCGCAGCCAGTCTCGTCATTATCGCCTTCGCGATCACGACGCTGGTGCGCACGCTGAAGGGCGTCGATGCCGGAGTGATCCTGACCGCCCTGACCGACATCCCGCCGGGCCACATCGCGCTCGCGGCGCTTTGCGTCGTGTGCGCGTTCTGCACGCTGACGTTCTATGATTTCTTCGCACTGCGAACGATCGGCAAGAGGCTCGTGCCGTATCGCATTGCCGCGATGTCGAGCTTCACCAGCTATTCGATCGGCCACAACATCGGCGCCACCGTGTTTACCGGCGGCGCCATCCGTTTCCGGATCTATTCCGACTATGGGCTGAACGCGATCGACGTCGCCAAGATCTGCTTTCTCTCGGGCCTGACCTTCTGGCTCGGCAATCTCGTCGTGCTCGGGGTCGGCATGGCCTATCATCCGGACGCAGCCTCCGCGATGGACCTGCTGCCACCCGCCATGAACCGCCTGATCGCGCTCGGCTGTCTGGCCGGCATCGCGGCCTATTTCGTCTGGCTGGTGATGGGCAAGAACCGCCGCGAGCTCGGACAGAACGGCTGGAAGGTGGTGCTGCCGTCGGCGCGCCTGACGCTGGTGCAGGTCCTGATCGGCGTGGTCGATCTCGGTTTCTGCGCAACCGCGATGTATCTGTTGATGCCGATGGAGCCGCAGATCGATTTCATGTCGCTCGCGGTCGTGTTCATTCTCGCAACGCTGCTCGGCTTCGCGAGCCACGCGCCCGGCAGCCTCGGCGTGTTCGACGCGGCGATGCTGGTGGCGCTGCCGCAGTTCGGGCGTGAGCAGTTGCTCGCGACGTTGCTGGTGTTCCGCGTGCTGTATTTCGTGATTCCCTTCACCCTCGCCATCTCGATCATGGGGGTCCGCGAGTTCTGGATGAGCGTGCTGGTGCCGTGGCAGCAGCGCCGCCGCGCGAACGGCAGGCCTGCGCCTCCAAGCGCCTCCTCCACTCCCGCTCCCGCGCCCGCCACGGTTTCGCAGCCGGTGCAGCGCCGAAAGGCTCAAGGATAACGTCAAAGAGGACGGCTCGGGGATGACGCAGCTCGCGATCACGTGATTTTGGGCCTGCGCGATTTTGCCTCCGTCGATGCCCCATACTTCCGCCTCAACTGTGACGTCAAACGCGGCCCATGATCCGACTTCGTCCTCGCATCATCGTTTCCGCAGCGCTGCTCGCGGCGGCGCTGCTCGCAGCTCTGCCCGAACGGCCGGCGGCGGCGCAGGCGGCCGATGGGCCGATGCAGATATCCTGGGAGGTGCGGAACCGTTTCCGCCTGTTCCGCGAGGAACGTGATTTCCTGCTTCATGTCGAGAGCGCGCGCGACCGCAGCATCCTCGCATCCGAACAGGGGATGGAGATCCAGAGCGACGGCCGCGGCTGGGCGCGCAACGTGGTCAACCGGCTCTGCATCAACGCGCAGGGACATGTCAGCGAGCCGTGCATGCGTGACAACGTGCAGGAGAGCTACCTGACCCCGACGGAACATGCGATCGTCGTTCGCCTGACCGGCGCGGTCCCGGTCGGCGCCACCTGCGCATGGTCATTCGACGATGGCGAAGGCCCGCCGCGGCAACAGACCTTCGATTGTGCCGAGCCCGTCAACCTGCGCGTCCGTTATGGCCGCCCGACGGTCACGACCGTCGATGTTTCCAGCGCGGACGCGCCGCAGCGGGTCTCCACCGAGATCCAGGTCCGCGACATCCTCATTGCCGGCCTCGGCGACAGCATCGCAGCCGGCGAAGGCAATCCCGACCGGCCGATCTCCCTTGCCGAGGAAGGTTTCTGCTTCCGCTCCTATCTGGGCGGGGCCACTGGGCAATATTATCGGCCGAGCCGCGCCGGCTACAAAGGCGGACGCGCCTGTGAAGCGCCGGACTCGCTGCAGAACTGGCAGCGTTATTCGGCGCTGTGGCTCAACCCTGCCTGCCACCGCTCGCTCTACAGCTATCAGACCCGCACTGCCCTGGCGCTTGCCGTGCGCTACCCGCACATCGCGGTCACCTATCTGCCGCTCGCCTGCACCGGCGCGACCATCGCCGACGGCCTGTTCGGCGGCCAGCGCGCGCGGGAATGCCCGCCGAGCAAGAACGCGACGTGTCAGGTCAGTGTCAACGGGCAGATCGAGGAATTGCGCGAGGCCCTCACCACGGCGCGACGCCGGCAACCGGACCGACAGCTCGATCTGGTGCTGCTGTCGATCGGCGCCAACGACATCTACTTCTCAGGGCTCGTCGCCGACGTCATCGTCAACACCACCACGGAGCGCACGCTATTCCGGCGCATCGGCGTCATCGCGTCGGTGGACGATTCGCGCTCCGCGCTGACCCGCGATCTGCCGCAGGGCTTCGCCAAGCTGCGCGACGCGTTGAAGCCGCTGGTCGGCGGCGACCTCTCGCATGTCGTCTACACGTCCTACGCCAATCCCGCGCTCGCAAACGGCGGCGCGCCCTGCCCCGGCGGGCGGGCGGGCTTCGACATCCATCCATCCTTCAACGCCGATCCGCAGCGGCTTTCGACTGTCGTGTCCTATGTGCAGAACGAGTTTCTGCCGCAGCTACGGGCGCTCGCGCTGTGCCAGGGCGGCGTGCTGTGCCGCGATCCCGCCGCCGACGCGCATGACCTTCGTCGACAGCCATCAGGTCGCCTTCGCCAGTCACGGCTTCTGCGCACGCAGCGAAGCCGACCCGCCATTCGACCGCGAATGCTTCTCGCCGAAGGGCGAGAGCTTCGATCCCGATATCGTCACGAGTTCCAACCAGCCGATGCTGTGCGGCCGTAGCGCCAGCGAGTACCGGCCCTATCTGCCGCGCACGCGCTGGATCAGGGACGCCAATGACAGCTACTTCGCGGCCATGACCTATCCGCAGGGCCTGCCCGCGGCCATGCAACCGACTGACATTCACGACGCGACATGGGGCGTCCTGTCCGCCGTCTATGGTGGCGCGGTGCATCCGTCTGCCGAAGGTCACGCGGTGATGGCGGATGCCGCGCTCCCGGCCGCCGCCGCCGTGCTGCGCCTCGACGCCGCCGAACCGCGGATGACCCGCGGCGTACCGCTCGCGCCGCCGGGCGCGCCGCAGCCGCAGCAGTAAACGCACACCGCCTTTCGAGCCGAAAGAGCTGCTTCCCAACCGGCAATGGCGGGGCGTAGACTTCGACGCACGCGGCTGGCCGCAAGCGGCTGCGCGACAACAAAACAAAAATCGTCGAAGGGAGAATACCAATGGTTCAACGACTGTCCGGCTCGAGCCGGGCGCGCCTGCTTGCCACCGCCGCCGCGATCTGTGTTGCCGGCTCTGTTGCTGCGCATGCGCAGTCCGGCGAGCCGATCAAGATCGGCGTGATCGCCGAAGTGCAGTCGATCGCGGGCGCTGCGACACCGGGCGGCGCGCAGATTGCGGCTGACGAGATCAACGCCAAGGGCGGCATCCTCGGCCGCAAGATCGAGATCGTCACCTACGACAACAAGAGCTCCTCGGCCGACTCGGTGCGCGCGTTCCAGCGCGCGGTCTCCGAGGACAAGGTCTCCGCGGTGATCGCCAGCTATATCAGCGAGGTCGTGCTGGCGCTGGAGCCGTGGGCGGCGCGGCTGAAGATGCCGCTGATCACGCCGGGCGCCGCCTCCAACGAGATCACGAAGGCGATCCATAACGACTATGAGAAGAACAAGTACACCTTCCACGGTTATCTGACCTCGGCGGCGCAGGCGCAGCTCGTCTGCGACGCGGCCAAGGAGCTCCTGGTCGACAATCTCAAGTTCAAGAGCGTCGCGATCATGAGCGAGGACGCCGCTTGGACCAAGCCGCTCGATGTCGGTTTCGAGTCCTGCTTCCCGAAAACCGGAATGAACGTCGTCGAGCATGTGCGCTTCTCGCCCGACACCACCGACTTCACGCCGATCTTCAACAATATCGAGAGCAAGAAGCCGAACGCGATCGTGACCGGCATTTCGCATGTCGGCGTGCAGCCGACCGTGCAGTGGAAGAACCAGCAGGTGCCGATCCCGATGTTCGGCATCAGCGCGCAGGCGCTGAGCCCGACCTTCTGGAACGACACCAACGGCGCGGCCGACGGCGTGCCGTCGCTCGCGGTTGCGACCCCCGACGTCGCGGTGACGCCGAAGACCAAGCCGTTCGCGCAGGCCTTCAAGGCCAAGTTCGGCACGCCGCCGGCCTATACCGGCTACACCGCCTATGACGACGTCTACATCATCGCCGAAGCCATCCAGCGCGCGGGCTCGACCGATCCCGACAAGATGGTCACGGAGATGGAGAAGACCAACTTCGAGGGCACGATCGGCCGCATCCAGTTCTACGGCAAGGACGACGAGTTCACCCACGGCATCAAGTCGGGCCCCGGCACGGTCACCGGCCTCGTCTTCCAGTGGCAGAACGGCAAGCAGGTCACGGTGTGGCCAAAGGCGATCGCCGAAGGGAAATTGAAATTCCCGGACTTCGTGAAACTGTCGCAGTAGTTGGGGAAGCGTAGGGTGGGCAAAGCGGCTTGTCCGGCGTAGCTCGAAGAGCGTAGACGGAAGCGTGCCCACCAACCATCGTAACGCTGGAAGGAACGGTGGGCACGGCGCGATGCGCCTTTGCCCACCCTACAGAAGATCGCGAAAACATCTCTCCGCCGTCATTGCGAGGAGCAGCGCGACGAAGCAATCCAGGCGGCCTCCGCATCGACAGTCTGGATTGCTTCGCTTGCGCTCGCAATGACGGGGAGAGGTCATTGCCGGTTTCCGGTCGCTGCTTGTCGATACGGCGCGAATCTTCATTCGCCCTTGAGGCCTGCCTCGCGGATCAACGCGCTCCACTTGCGCGTCTCGTCATCGATGAACCGGCCGAACTCGGACGCCGTGCCGCCGCGGACTTCCAGTCCCTGCGCGATCAGCTTCTGCTTCACCTCGGCATTGCCAAGCGCGCGGGTGATCTCATCCTGCATCCGATCGACGATCGGGTGCGGCGTCGCGGCCGGCGCCATGAAGCCGTACCAGCCGGCGGCGGCCACGCTCGGGAATCCCTGCTCGCGCAAGGTGGGAGCCTCCGGATAGATCGAACTGCGTTCGGCGGACGCCACACCAAGGACACGAAACTTGCCGCTCTGGACGTAGGGCAACGCCGTGCTGATCGCGGTCAGCGTGGCGTCGACGCGGCCGGCCAACAGCTCCGTATAGGCCATGGAGTTGCCGCGGAAAGGAATGTTGAGGCCTTTGACGCCGGCATCCTTGAACAGCAGTTCCGCCGCCAGATGCGGTTGCGAGCCCGCGCCGGGCGATGCAAAGGTCAGCCCGTCTTTCTGTGACTTGCCGTAGGCGATCATCTCCTGCAGGTCCTTGAAAGGGGCCTGCGCGCTGACGATGAGAAAGATCGGCGCAACGACCGCCATCGCCACCGGTTGCAGATCCTTGCGCTCGTAGTTCAATTTCCCGAACAGCGCCTCGGCGGTCGCATAGGGCGCAGCCGCATAGAGGAATGTGTAGCCGTCCGGTGTTGCATGCGCGACCGCCTCGTTGGCGAGGCGCGTACCGGCGCCCGGCCTGTTCTCGACAATGAATTGCTGGCCCAGACGGTGTCCGAACTGCTCGGCGAGAATCCGCAACGAGATGTCGTTGGCTCCGCCCGCACCGTAGGGTGAGATCAGCCGCACCAGACGCGACGGCCAGTTGTCCTGCGCGAGCGCCGGGACAATCCTGCCGGCGGCGAGACCTGCGGCGGCGCCGAGCAGAGTCCGGCGCGGGATGTTCGTGCATGTCATGGCCCACCTCCGCAATTCTGTTGGCGGTGCTTGCGCCGGCGTTCACCGCCGAGCCCTACGGCGCGTTCATTAGATGACCTTGTTGTACGTCGGCTTCGCTGATGAGCGCGCGGATATTCACGGCAAGCGCTGCGATGCGCGGACCTATCTCGGCCTCGAGCTGTCCGGTCAGCAGTCGAAAGGCAGGGATGCCGCAATTGATGGAAAACGATTGCTTCAAGGCCGGAACGTAGAACAACGGAGCCGCGACGGCGTGGATGGACGGCATGTACTCGCCGACGCAGGCGCAGAATCCGCGCTCCGCGCATCGCCCGATTTCAGCGCGGTACTTGTCGCGAAGTGCGGACCATGAGTTTGCATCGTCAGCCTCGATGCGCTCTTCCAGGATAGCGGCATCGGCCGCGGGCAGGATCGCGCTCGCCGCGCGCCCCATCGCGGTGATCGCGACGGGAATCCGCAGGCCGATGTCAGGGACATGCGGCCCGACATCTCCCGACCTCGCCGTCTCGACATAGATCATCGACGTGCCGTCGAGCAGGCCGATCGACACGGTCCCGCGGACGCTCTCCGCAAGCTCCTGCATTATCGGCCGCGCCACCTGACGAAACGGCATGGCGGCGAGAAGCGGCCGAACCATGCGCAGTGCCCGAGGGGCCAGGCGATATTTGGCAAGCCGCTCGTGGTAGACGAGATAGCCGAGCTCCGCGAGCGTGTGCGTCAACCGCGCAACCGTCGGCCGCGGAATTCCGGTGCGCGCCGACAGCTCCATGTTGCCGAGCATCGGCGCACCGGCGTCGAACGCCTCAAGCACCACCAGCCCTTTTGCAAGCGTGGTGGCGAATGCCGCGTCTCCGGCACTCGCCGCCAGCGCCGCTTCTGCGGATGCGAATGCAAAGGAAGCCGGTTTGGTCGAAAGGGCGCGCGTCATGTCTATTTTATGACGCAGATGGCATCGCGTGTCCATATTGCTTCAAGTGTCGGTAAATTCCGTCCACTATGTGGACATCCCCATCGCCGCCGTCATTGCGAGGAGCGACAGCGACGAAGCAATCCAGACTATCGGGAAGTGTTGTTCGCGTGCCGCTCGCAATGAAGTGGAGAGAGCCGCGCGAACGCATCCCGCCATGCGCAAACTGCCCGTCGTGACGTTGGAAGCGGGATGCGATGGACGCGGGTTGTTAGCCGTTAAAACCATTGCGCAGGGAATGCCGGCTGCTCCGGCGGAAGCCTGTGGTTCTGCCGCGTGCGTTTTGTTGCACGCGGACCATGGGTGCAGCCCGCACCCGGCATTCCCTGCGCCCTCTTAGAAATTCGAGGGTGAGCGACGCGCGCAAGCGCGCTCACTCAGGACGAGGTCGGAGCAAGCGGCGACACGCCAGACCCTCATGGTGAGGAGGCGCGAAGCGCCGTCTCGAACCATGCAGGCCCGTCTCTCTAGAGCGGGATGGGGTTAGGTTGAATCGATTTGGGATTCCCAAATCAGCGTGTCAGGTCGCGTGCCGCTCGCTGGGGAGGAGGCCAGCACGGATGGGCAAGCCATACTCTCTCGCACCTTCGCAAGCGTTAGTGGCGGCGATTGAGGGCGGATTTCGCGCAATCAGGCGGCTAAAGTTTGGGGTCGCGATCAGCACGGCCGTTGGATGCAGCGGGTCGATGAGACCGGCAGCGTTGCTCCGGGGCAGATGGGCGGTCACAAGCCGAAGACAATTTCAGGTGACCACGCGGTCTGGCTGTTGCAGCGGATCAAGAGCGACGACTTCACCCTGCGCGGGCTTGTTGCCGAACTTGCCGGGCGCGGCCTGAAGGTCGATGTACCTTCGGTATGGTATTTGCGATCCATGCGCGAACCGGCTCAAAATAGCGTGGTGGCTCGCGAACCGATCGTCGCGTTACGTGGCGCGCGGCGCCTCCAATGGACCAAGTATCAAGACCGCGTCGAAGCTGAGCGGCTGGTCTTCATCGACGAGACCTGGACCAGGACCGACATGGCGCCCTTGCGGGGATGGGCGCCGCGCGGGCACAGACTTCCCGCCAAGGTTCCCCACGGCCGCTGGAAGACCATGACCTTCCTGGCGGCCCTGCGCCATGATCGGATCGATGCGCCATGGTTCATCGAGGGACCGATCGATGGCGAGAGCTTTCGGACCTATGTGGCGAAAGTTCTTCTGCCGACGCTTCGTCCTGGCGATATCGTCGTCATGGACAATCTCGGCAGTCACCGAAGTAAGGCACGTGCGTCAGCCCATCAGCTCCGCCGGAGCGCAGGGAATGCTGGCTGCTCCGGCTGAACCTGTGGTTCTGCCGCGTGCTTTTTGTTGCACGCGGACCATGGGTGCAGCCCGCACCCGGCATTCCCTGCGCCCTCTTAGAAATTCGAGGGTGAGCTGATTGCAAAACTCGGACGTCATGCGCCGCGAGAACGAAGTGTTGTGTCGTCGTTCTTTGTGTGGCCCGTCCTTCGAGACGCGCGCAAGCGCGCTCCTCAGGACGAGGTCGGAGCAAGCGGCGACATGCCAGACCCTCGTGGCGAGGAGGCGCGGAGCGCCGTCTCGAACCATACAGACCCGACCTGAACCCGTCGAAGGTCTTTGCGCAAGCTCAAACATCTGCTCCGAAAGGCTGCCGCACGAACCGTCGATGCAGTCTGCACCGCCATCGGCCAGGTCCTTAACGCCTTCACCCCCGAAGAATGATATCAAAGCGCGAACTATCTCAAAAACTCAGGCTATCGAAGCTAATTTCATCATGCTCTAGTCGTCGTCCCCGCGAACGAGGACAACAACAGAGCAACTGGCTGTTTGAAATTCGAATCCGAAACGCGCGCGCCTCTACCGCGCTGGCGCCGGCGCCGCCTTCTTGCCTGCGGGCGCAGGCGGCTTTACCGCCACGGCCTGCGCCGGCAGATATTTGGCGATGATCGCGGGATCGATCTGGGCCATCGCAGTGTCCGGCAAGCGGTTCCAGGTCTCGTCCTTGCCGAGTAGCGAGATGCCGAGATAGCCGCGCAAGGTGAGCGACTGGCCGTCCGCGCTCACTGTCATCTTGGCGCTGTAGATCTTGCCGTTGCGCGGATCGAGCACGTTGCCGTTCTCATATTTCAATCCATTGCGCTTCATGTCGCGGATGAAGGAGATGCCGAGCCAAGGCGCGTTCTTGCGATCGTCGGTGCATTTCGCGCAGGTGGAGTTGACGGCATCGCCCGGCTTTGGAAACAGCTTGGCCATCACGCCTTCGAAGACGCCGTTGTGATCGACGACCAGAATGTAGAGCACGGGCTCGCCGTCCTCGATCTTCTGCCACAGGCCCGCGGCGGACGGTTCCTCCGCCCGCGCGGCCCAAGCGCCAAGCACGCAGACCGCAAGAGCGGCGAAACCACACATCCTCAACACACGTGGTATCAGCCGAAGTCCCGAGCGCGCGTTCAGCATCATCACCTCACCTAACCAATCCTCGAATGAGCACAGACTACGGCCATTTCGGGGATTGTTCCAGTGCCGCAAGCCTTACCGGCGGAACATGAAACGTGCGGAAACAATTCGGATGCGCTCAATTGACGCCGAGTTTCTTCTGCAGGCTCGATGACGAAGTCGTGTACTGGAACACCAGCCGCTTATCCGGATACACGTAACGATGCGCCTTCTGCGCCATCAGCGATCCCTCGTGGAAGCCGCAGAGAATGAGCTTCAGCTTGCCCGGATAGGTGTTGATGTCGCCGATCGCGAAAATTCCGGGCACACTGGTTTCGAAGGCCGAGGTTTCGACCGGCACCAGATTGTTCTCGAGCTCGATGCCCCAATTCGCGACAGGCCCGAGTTTCATCGTGAGCCCGAAGAACGGCAGCAAGGTGTCACAGACGACATCCGACACCGCGTTGTCGTTGCCCTTGATGGTGGCGCCAGCGAGCTTACCGCCCTCGCCCTGCAGCGCCGTCACCTGGCCGAGCTTCAGGTCCATCTTTCCGGACGCGACGAGCGCGCGCATCTGCTCGACGCTGTGAGGCGCCGCGCGGAAATCATCACGCCGGTGCAGGAGCGTCACGCGCTTGGCGATCGGATGCAGATTGAGCGTCCAGTCGAGCGCGGAATCGCCCCCACCCACGATCAGAAGGTTCTTATCGCGGAACTGCTCCATCTTGCGCACGGAGTAGAACACCGAGGAACCTTCATAGGCCTCGATGCCCGGCACCGGCGGACGCTTCGGCTGGAACGAGCCGCCGCCCGCCGAGATCACCATCACCTTGCATTCGAACACCTGGCCGGCGTCCGTCGTGACACGAAAGCCGGGATCGCCGATCTTCTCGACCTTCTCCACCATCTCGCCGAGATGGAAAGTCGGATTGAACGGCTTGATCTGCTCCATCAGCGCTTCGGTGAGGCCCTGTCCCGTCACGAAGGGAATGCCGGGAATGTCGTAGATCGGCTTCTCCGGATAGAGTTCGGCGCACTGGCCGCCGACCTTGTCGAGAATGTCGATCAGATGCGCCTTCATATCCAGAAGGCCCAGTTCGAAGACGGCGAAAAGTCCGCAAGGACCCGCGCCAACAATCAGCACGTCGGTTTTGATCGCGTCGCTCATATCGCTTCTGTTTCCGTTAAACGGCGCCCAGCACAGCTTGGACGCGGACAGGCCAGACTGTCTAGCCAACGCCGCCGCGCGAGGAAAGTCATAATATACCGGTATGGCCGCGAGGCGCGACCGGTACCTTGCCCTCTCAGCACAACTGGGCTGTAACGGCTTCAAATCCCTTCGGAGACCGCCCCTCGTGAACGCTGCCCCGCGCCCTGACGCGATCCCGCGCCTGGAAGATTTTCCCTACCGGCAGACCGACAATGTGCGCTTTGCCGATCTCGATCCCAACAATCACGTCAACAACGCGGTCTACGCGACCTATTTCGAGACCGGCCGCGTGAGCTTGATGAAGGATCGCAGCTACGGGCTGATGCCGGAGGGCCTCGCCTGGATCATGGTGCGGCTCGATATCCATTTCCGCGCCGAGCTGCGCTGGCCGGGCACGATCGAAATGGGGCTCGGGGTCACAAAATTCGGCCGCACCTCCGTGTCATTCGACCAGGTGGTGTTTTCCGAAGGCATCTGCGTCGCCTCGGCGCAATCGGTCAGCGTGCTGCTCGATGAGGCGACGCGCAAGCCGACGCCGCTGACAGACGAGATCATCAGGAATTTTCAGCCATGGCTGCGCAGGGGAATGGATGGACGATGAAGCTTGTCGCTGCGCTTTGCGTCGTCGTTGCGAGTCTCGTGGCAAGTCTCGCGGTGCGGCCGGCGATCGCCGACGAATTCTATCGCGAGGATTTGCGCATCGCGATGCCCGCGGCAGGACCGAACGGCCTTGAAGCGCTGCTGATACGGCCCGCGCGGCCGCAGCGGTATCCGCTGGCCCTGATCAGCCACGGCGCGTCCGGCGACGCGCTGGAGCGGCCGGAGATGACGCCTTTCGGATTTTACCGGCAGGCCATCGAGTTCGCCCGCCACGGCTTCGCGGCCCTCGTGGTGATGCGGCGCGGCTATGGCAGCTCGGGCGGAAGCTTTGCCGAAGGCCATAGCTGCTGCGAAGCGCGCACCTTTCTCGGCTCGGCGAAGGAGAGCGCGGACGATCTGCGCGCGGCGATCGCAGCGATGAGGAGCCGCAACGATGTCACGACGCAGGGCATGATCGCGGTCGGCGTCTCCGGCGGCGGACTTGCGAGCATCGCACTGACACTGGACCCGCCGCCCGGCCTTGCCGCCGTCATCAGTTTCGCAGGCGGCCTCGCCCGGGCGCAACACCAGGCCAATGACGCGCGCACAGCAAGCGACGAAGCGGGTCTTGTCGACGCGTACAAGACGCTGGGCGAAGGCTCGCGCATACCGATGCTGTGGATCTATTCCGCGAATGACAGCTATTTCCGCCCCGAATTCGCGCACCGCCTGCTCGCCGCGTTCACGTCCGGCGGCGGTCACGCGACGCTGATCGACGCGCCCGCCTTCGGCAGCGACGGACATCAGTTGTTCTCGTCGGGCACCGCGATGTGGCCGAGGATGGTCGACGACTTCCTGCGCGAACAGAAGCTCGGCGCGCGTGACGTTCTGCCGCCGCCTGCGGTTCCCGCTCTCCCTGCTCCGCCCCGGCTGAGCGACAAGGGCCGCGCGTCATTCGCGGATTATCTGACCGCCGGGCCGCACAAGGCCTTCGCAGTCGCCCCCAGCGGGGCCTTCGGTTACTGGTCGGGAACACGATCGCTCGAAGCGGCGAAGGGCCGCGCGATCGGCAATTGTCGAATCAATGCGCCGGACTGCGCGATCTATGCGATCGACAATTCACTCGCGGGCGCGGAGGCGAGCAACCGCAGATGAGGAAACAGCGCGCGATCCTCCGGCGCGTCGGCGATCACGCCTTCGTTCGGCGCATGGGATGGCGCTTCGCGCAAACGTGTCGCGCCTCAGGCCTGCCGCTCCGGCGTCGACACGGTCAGTCCGTCGAGCTCATCGGTCACTTTGATCTGGCACGAGAGACGCGAGTTCGGCCGCACGTCGAAGCCGAAATCCAGCATGTCCTCTTCCATCGGCGACGGCGGGCCGACCTTCTCGCGCCAGGCCTCGTCCACATAGACATGACAGGTGGCGCAAGCGCAGGCGCCGCCGCATTCGGCTTCGATGCCGGGAACGGCGTTGCGAATGGCCGCTTCCATGACGGTTGCGCCGTTCTCGACTTCGACAGTGCGGGTTTCGCCGCGATGGTCGACAAAGTGAATCTTGGCCATGTTTGCTCGTGTTGCCGGATAGAGGAGGTCCGCAGTCCTATAACGGGTCGATCCGGCCTGCGCTAGAGATGCACGCCTGCGGCGGAACCACCGCGGCGCGGTTGAATGGGACGGTCGGGGAGCTTACGGGCGGTCGAGAGCCGCCGCGATCGCGGCGCGGGCCTCGCCGACGGCGGCATCGAGCGCCGCAAGCGCTTGAGCGGTGTCGCCGCCGTCCCGGATCGCGTCATCGAGCGCGCTCGCCTGGTCAGCCACACGAAAGGCGCCGATCGCGCGCGCCGAACCTTTCAGCGTGTGCGCCAGCGCGCTCGCCTCCGGCGGCAAGCCGGCAAGTTCGCCAAGCAGACGGTCGGACTGCTTTACGAACATCGCGAGCACCTCCCGCTCGAGGCCGCCATCACCAAGCGTCATCCGACGCAGATGCGCCAGGTCGATCGGCAGGTCGATCGGATGATGTTCGGCGGTCGGGATGAGCGGCATCCGATGGGTCCTGCGCGGGCGACATGCGTGAGGCGGGATATCCCCACTTTTCTCAGGCGACTCAGAGGTATCCAAAGGCCAACAAAAACGACGGAACGGAGAACGTTTCGGTATTTAGGCCCCAACAAGACCGCACGATAGCCTCGTTTATGACCGATAGTCACCACAATTGGCGTCGGATCAGTGGAAATTTCGAAGAGTCTTAACACGTTATCGCTTTGTGCTGTTAACGATGATTAAGAATGGGTTAATCCCGGCCATTTCATTCGGCATGTGCAGCCAATAGGATGTTCGCCGGATGTGAGCGGACGAGACGGCGTTTGGCCGTGGCTCGGCACGCATGGGGCATGACGCCGGTTCTGGAGCCTGCGCGAGGGGCGATCGCGCTTGGCTTTTTCAGACTGCGTATAAGTAGGACGAGGGCTCTGACATGGCTAACAATCCCAAGAAGGTCAAAGACCCTACTGAGGTTGCACTTTCCGCCATTCAGGAAGCCCTGAACATCAACGACACCACAGCCGACGCGAGCCGGACCGCGTCCCGCGCCGATACTGCGCCACCGCTGCCTTCTTCGGAGCCGCCCTCTTTCGGCGAGCCCCCTTTCGAAGCACGGCCGAGTGCCGGTCCGAACGTCGATCGTCCGATGTTTCTCGAGGATCAGCGTCCGGCGCGCCGCCCGGCCAATGACGACCGCGAGACCATCGGCCAGCTTTTGCAGGCGATTCAGAAGGGCCGCCCGGCGCGCAGCGTCTACACGATCGCGAGCCTGTTCGCGGGCGTCTGGCTCGTCGGCTGCGGAATTCTGACCATCGGCTTCCTGTCGTCGCTGCAGGCCGTGGTCGGTCAGGGCGGCGGCGTGATCGTGCTCGCCGGACTCGTGGCGCTGTTCTTCGCGCCGGTCCTGCTGTTCTACTTCCTCGCGAATCTCGCCTGGCGCGGACAGGAATTGCGGATGATCGCGCAGGCGATGGCGCAGGTCGCGATGCGCTTCTCCGAGCCGGAGGGCGCGGCGAGCAATTCCATGGTGACCATCGGACAGGCCATCCGGCGCGAGGTCGCGGCGATGGGCGACGGCGTCGAACGCGCCATCGCGCGCGCGGGCGAATTGGAGACATTGGTCGCCAACGAAGTCGCCGCGCTGGAGCGCGCCTATTCCGACAACGAAGTGCGCATCCGCGCGCTGTTGCAGGACATCGCCCATCAGCGCGACAACCTGGTCGGACAGGCCGAGCAGGTGCGCAGCGCGATTTCCGGCGTGCAGATCGACCTGCGCCATGACATCGCGCTGATTTCGGATGCGATCGCCTCGCGAGTCGACGAGGTCGCTAAAGAGCATCACCGGCGCGCTGGAGGAGCGCGGCGGCCACATCACGACCGCGCTGAGCAATGCCGGCGACAACATGATCCTCGCGCTCGGCGAGCGCGGCGGCGACCTCCTCGATCGTCTCGAGGAAGCGAGCGCCGAGACCACGCGCGCCGTGCTCGACGCTTCCGAGCGCCTCACCACCAGCCTCAATTTCAAGACCGGTCACGTCCATGACGAGTTCGTCGACCTCGCCGATCGCGTCCACGAGATGCTGAACGAGCGGATCGACCGCATCACGGCCGAGTTCGAGCAGCGCTCGGCGGCGATCGTCGAAGGCATCTCCGAGCGCACCGAGCAGGTCCACGATTCCGTCAAGAATTCGGGCGATTCCCTGCTGCTCGAGCTTGAGTTGCGCAGCACGGATCTCGTGTCCAAGATCGACGAGGCCGGCCAGAAGCTCGCCTCCAGCGTCCTGGCCAGCGGCGACAAGGCCGGCGAATCGCTCGACGCCACCGTGAACACGCTGGTGGCGAAGGTCGCGAGCCAGACCGAATCGGCGCACGACACGCTCTCCACGCAGATGAACGCATTCGACGAGTTGATGAAGACCCAGGGCAGCGAGCTCGCCGAGAAATTCGCGCGCGACAGCGGCACGCTCGGCGCGCTGATCACCCGCCACATTTCGGAGTTCGACCGCACCGTCAAAACCTTCGGCGGCGACATCGTCGAGCGCCTGGGCCAGCGCACCCAGGACATCGCCGAAAGCCTGAAGACCTATGTCGACAGTTTCGATACCCGCCTGACCTCGCATGGCGGCCAGATCACCGCCAAGATGGACGAGCGGCTGATGCAGTTCGAGACCATCGTCGGGACGCGCGTCGCCAATATGGACAACTCGCTCGACACCAAGCTCAAATCGATCGAGCAGAGCTTCGAGACGCAGTCGAGGTCGGTGACCGACACGATCGAGAGCCGGCTTGGGCTGTTCTCGACATCGATGACCGACAGCGCGGCGCAGGTGATTCAGTCGATCGAATCGCGCCTCGGCAACCTCACCACCTCGCTGACTGACGGCACCGCCCAGGCGATCGAGGCACTCGACCGCCGCATCGCCGGCGTCACCGACACCATCAGCAGCCGCAGCACCCAACTCACCGACACGATCAGCGCGCGGTTCCAGGAAATCCATCAGGGCATCGAGACGCGGGTCGGCTCGGTCGCCACCGACATCGACACGCGGGTGTCCCAGTTCGAGGATCTGCTCGGTTCGCGCGTCGAAGCCGTGGCCGGCCGGATCGAGAGCAGCGGGCGACTCGCCAGCGAGGAACTGCTGGCGCGCGCGGAGATGCTCTCCACGGGTATCAAGTCGCATGTCGAGGATGCGGAGCGCGCGTTGACCACGCTTGTCGTCAACACCAGCGAGACCATTCAAACCGGCGCACGCACCGCGCAGCAGTCGCTGCTCAACGTCTCGACCGATGTCGGCACCCAGTTGAAGCAGACCTCCGCCGAGGTCGAGCGCGCGCTGAGCACCGTCGGCACGGGCGCTGCGAACTCGATCCTGACCAGTGCGCGCGAAGCCCAGTCGACCCTGATCACCGCCTCGGCCGACGTCACCAACCAGATCAAGCTGCTGTCCGCCGATGTCGAGCGCACATTGTCGTCAGCAGGCTCGGCGACCGCCGCCTCGGTGCTCGCCGGAGCGCGCGAGGCGCAGACCACGCTGGTCTCCGCATCCTCGGATGCCGCAGGCCACGTCAAGTCGCTCGCCGCCGACATGCAGCGCTCGCTCTCGCTCGCTGGCGCTTCCACGGCGGAATCGATCGCGGCAAGCGTGCGCGAGGCCCACGGCACGCTCGTCAGCGCATCCTCCGACGCCGCGGATCACGTCAAGGCCCTCACCGCCGACGTGCAGCACGCGCTCTCGCTCGCCGGATCGTCGACTGCGGAATCGATCACGGCCGGCGCACGCGAGGCGCATGGCGTGCTGATGACCGCCTCGTCGGACGCAACCGATCACGTCAAGACTTTGACGGCCGACGTGGAGCGCACGCTGACGGCAGTCGGTGCGGAGACTGCTGCGTCGATCCTCAACAGCGCGCGCGAGGCGCAGAACTCGCTGGCAGCCACGTCGATCGACGCCGCCAATCAGATCAAGTCGATCTCCACGGACATCGAGCGCACGCTCATGGCCGCGACCTCGAATACCACCGACACGATCCAGTCCAGCGCCCTCAATGCCCAGAGCTCGCTGGTGGCCGCGTCCAACGAGGTCTCTACCCGCGTCAAGTCGACCTCGGCGGACATCGAACGCTCGGTTCTCGCCGCGACCAATGCCTTCGGTGCGACGATGACCGGCAAGACCGACGAGATCGTCGTCTACGTGCAAAAGCAGACCGAGCGGCTGTCGCAAATGATCGATGCCAAGCGCGGCACGCTGGTGGAGACGATCGGCTCCAAGACCAATCTGCTCACCGTCGAGGTCGAGCGCGTGACGTCGGACGCCCTGAAATCGATCGAGACAAGGGGACAGACGTTCACGCAATCGCTGGTCAGCAACAGCTCCGAGGTTGCGCGGACGATCACCTCGGCCGGCGAATTGGCCACCACGGCGATCAACAAGTCGCTGAAGGATCTGGAGCAGTCGTCGCGGACGGCGATCGAGCAGTCGCGCCAGGTCTCGGTCGCGGCGGTGACCGAGATGCAGGAAACCAGCAAGATCTTGCGCACGGATACCGTGGCCCTGTTCGAACGGCTCCGCGAGGGCAACATCCTGCTGCAGGAAGTCCTCACCGGCGCCCACGACAACCTCAACTCGCTGGAGCGGGCGCTGGTGACGCGTGTCGCCGATTTCGTCTCGGCGATGAACGACGTCACGGTGCGCAACGGTGGCGCCACCCAGGCGCTGGAAGACCAGTTGAACATTTTCAACGACAAGACCTCGCGCGCGCTGCAGGACCTGAACTCACTGTCCGGCCAGTTCGATGCGCACGGACAGGCGCTCGCGGAAGCGGCCGTCGCGGTCGAGCAAAGCAACCAGAGCACCTCGGCTTCGGTCGCCGAACGCAAGGCCACGCTCGAATCGCTGGTCACCACCATCGATTTGCGAACCGCCGATCTCGACCAGCGCCTGTCGCGCTTCACGAACCTGCTGGATGAATCGCTGGCGGCCGCCGAAGAGCGCGCCCGCGACATCGCGCGCGTGGTGGCGGAAACCGCGGGCGCCGGCTCGGCCGCGATCAGCCGCAACTTCGAGACGGTTCGCGCAACCGCCGAGGAAGAGCGTCGGGTGACCGCCGACACCATGCGTGCGATCTACCAGCAGGCCACGCAGGAAGCGGATGCGATGTTCAAGCAGTCCGCGGACAAGTTCACCAATCTGGTGACCAGCATGAAGCAGATGGCTTCCGAAATGCACAACGAGCTCGAAAGCACCCGCACCGAGCTGCGCCGCGGCGTGCTGGAAATGCCGCAGGAGGCCGCCGAGAGCACCGCGCAGATGCGCAAGGTCATCGTCGACCAGATCGAGGCGTTGGCGGAATTGAACCGGATCGTTGCCCACCACGGCCGCGGACTGGATGTCGTCGCCGCCAGCCGTGCCAACGCGCCGCAGCAGCGCCAGGAAGAACCGCTGCTGGCCGCGGTCGGCGCGCCCCGCGCCGAAACGCGCATAGCCGAGACTCGCATGGCTGAGACTCGCATCGCCGAGCCACGTGTGGCAGAGCCACGGATGGCCGAGCCACGCATGCGGGATGGCGGCGGCAACACCACCAATCTGCCTGCGCCCGATCTCGGCGGCGGCCCGGCGCCGCGCCGCACCGAGGCGCCGTCGGTCAGCCCCGATCGGCCCGGTCGGCGGCGCCGATCAGGGTCGCGACGGCTGGCTGTCGGATCTCCTGAGCAGGGCCGATGCGCCCGGCCCCGGTCATGCCTCGCAGCAGCGCCGTCCGACGCCGCAGCCGGCCAGCGGCAATCCACTGGAGTCGCTGTCACTCGACATCACGCGCCTGATGGATCGCAATCTCGCGGCCGAAATGTGGGATCGCTATCAGCGCGGCGAGAGCAAGGCATTCTCCAAGCGGCTCTATACGCCGGGCGGTCAGAAGGCCTTCGACGAGGTTGCCCGCAAATATCGTTCCGACCGTGTCTTCAAGCAGACGGTCGACCGCTACATCAACGAGTTCGAACGGCTGCTGGATGAGGTCGCGCGCGAGGATCGCGGACCGCAGGCGCTCCGCGGCCACCTCACCTCCGATACCGGTCTCGTCTACACCCTGCTCGCGCACGCCGCCGGACGGCTGGGGTGAGGGTCAGGGAATAGCGAGTAGCGAATAGCGATCAGAAAAACGGAGGCCTCACGGCCTCCGTTTTATTTTGTAGCTCAGCAAGACAGCTGATGGAGGGGATCGCTCAAGGAGCAGCGTATTGCCGCCCTATTCGCCACTCTCCATTCGCTATTCGCCTCACCTACTGCCGCTTCCTGTCATTCGCCGCAGCGGCAGCGGCGTCGGCGCCGGCTGCGAGGCTTGAGCGCTGCTGCTTGCTGTTGCTGGCACCGAACAGGACCCGGGTCGGGTTACGATCGAAATTGTTCACGGCGCGGCTGATGTCGCCGAGCGTCCTGCGGCCGTCGGTCATCAACGCGCCGGACCGCTTGTCGAAATCTTCCGCCAGTTCACGGATCGATTTCACGGTCAGCAGCAGTTCACCACCGTCCTTGCCGCCCGCAAGCGTGTTGAGGCCGAGCATCAGACTGTCGGCCTTCCCCATCACGCCGTCGACGCGCGACATGATGGCGTCGATCCGTTCGGAATTGCGCGACAGCGAGGTGGTAAAGACCTCCAGATTCTTCAGCGAGTTCTTCACCGCTTCCTGATTGTCGGCCACCACCTTGTTGATGTTCTGCAGCGTGGCGCGGATCGCCTCGGTCACATCCTGCAGCTTGTTCGGATCTGCGGTCAGCATCGGGATGCCGTCCTCGTCCAGCGGCACCGGAGGCGCCGCCTCCTCGCCGCCCTTCAGCGAGATCGCCGCGACGCCCGTGAGTCCCTGGAATTCCAATCCGACCAGCGTGTCCTTGCGGATCGGCGCATTGTTCTCGACCATCGCGAGCGCGACCACCCGGCGCGGGTTATCGAGCTTCACCGAGACGACCTCGCCGACCCGGATACCATTGAAGTTCACATTGCCGCCGTTGCGCAAGCCCGCTGCCGGACCTTCGAATACGACGCGCAAGGGTGTGCGCGCCTTCGCGGTGTGCAGGCTCTGGAACCAAAGAACGAAGCCGAACGCCGACGCGATCACCGCCAGGGTGAACAGCCCGATCAGCACGTAATTCGCCCGCGTTTCCATTCAGAGCTCCAAAGGCTAGCCCACGACCGCGCGGGCGCGCTTGCCGTGGAAATATTGCCTCAACCAGGGATGCTGCGAGGCTTGCATGTCGGCCATTGTGCCTGCGGCAATGATCTTTCCGCTCCCCAGAACGGCAATGCGGTCGCAGGCAGTATAAAGACTGTCGAGATCATGGGTTACCATGAAAACGGTCAGGCCCAAAGTGCGCTGCAGGGTACGCACAAGTTCGTCGAAATCGCCGGCCCCGATCGGATCGAGGCCCGAGGTCGGCTCGTCGAGGAAAACCAGTTCCGGATCGAGCGCGAGCGCGCGCGCCAGCGCCACGCGTTTGATCATGCCTCCCGAGAGTTCCGACGGAAAGCGGTCCGCGACTTCAGGCCGCAGCCCGACCATGCCGAGCTTGGCCACCATGATCTCGTCGAGCAGCCGTTGCGATACCTTGAGATATTCGCGCACTGGAAACTGGATGTTCTGGCGCACCGTAAGCGAGGAGAACAGCGCGCCCTGTTGGAACAGAACTCCCCAGCGCCGCTCGACGGAACGGCGTGTCGCGGTATTGGCGGCGTCGAGATCGATGCCGAACACTTCGATGCGGCCGCTGATTTTCGGCACCAGGCCGATGATGGTGCGCGTCAGGACCGACTTGCCGGCGCCGGAGGGGCCGACAAAGCCCAGGATTTCGCCGCGCCTGACGTCGAGGTCGAGACCGTCGAGCACGCGCGTTGCGCCGAACTGCACGGTGACGTCGCGCACGCTGATGATGGCGTCGCGAATGACGGCGTCCTGAGTGATGAGGTCTCGAGTGCTGGCGTTTTGGGCAGGCTGCGCCATCACTACATTCCGATCGACGCGAAAAAGATCGCGAACACGCCATCCATTACGATGACAAAGAAGATCCCCTTCACCACCGAGGCCGTGGTGTGCTGTCCGAGCGATTCGGCGCTGCCCTGCACCGCAAGCCCCTCCACGCAGGCGACGATGCCGATCACCGCCGCCATGACGGGTGCCTTGACGATGCCGACGATGAAGTGATCGATCGAGATCGCGTCGCGCAGGCGCAGCAGGAAGGCTTCCGGATCGACCCCGCCATAGAGCCACGCCACCAGGCCGCCGCCATAGAGCGCCGACATCGCGCCGAGAAACGCGAGGATCGGGAGCGCGATGACCAGCGCCAGCATGCGCGGCAGGATCAGCACCTCGATCGGATCGAACCCCATGGTGCGGAGCGCGTCGATCTCCTCGCGCATCTTCATCGAGCCGAGCTCGGCGGTGTAGGCGCTGCCCGAACGGCCAGCGACCATGATCGCGACCAGCAGCACGCCGATCTCGCGCAGCACCAGGACTCCCAGCATGTCGACGACGAAGATATCCGCGCCGAACCTGCGGAAGTGGAAGATGCCCTGCTGCGAGATGATGCAGCCGATCAGAAACGTGATCAGCACGATGATCGGCACCGCGCGCCAGCACACCTGTTCGAGATGATGCACCGTCGAGGTCAGGCGGAAATTCTTCGGGCGCAACAACACCCGCGCGCTCGCCACGAGGACTGCGCCAAGCATGTCGATCAGGCCGACGAACGTGTCGCCAACTCCCGCCACAGTGCGACCGAGCTGCGCCAGCATGCTCGTGATCGTGAGCTGCGACGCTGCGACCGGGGGCTCTGCCTTTACCCGCCGCACTTCGTCGACCAGGCTTGCGTAATTGGTCGAAAGTCCCGCAATAGTCGCCTCGATCGGACCGTCAGTCAGGCTGCGGCGCAGGCGCTCGATCAGCCAGGCCCCGAACGTGTCGAGTTTCGACACCCGCGAGGCGTCGATCACGACGCTGGGGCTCGTGCCCGCCAGCCGTTCGGCATCGGCGACCATGCGCTCGAGCTGCGGCGCGAAGGGCGAGGTCCAGGACCCCACGGCGCTGATCAGAAGCACGTTGCCTTGGACCACGCGTTGCAAGGTCGGATTGCCGGTCGCATCCGAGGGCGCGCGCGTCGAGTCCGCGGTCGCGCCCCGCGCCGCATCCCGCGCCGTTGAAGATGATTTTTCGAGCACCACGCCAAGCCCTTGTCGAGCACCCCTTTAGCCAGCCATAGTTGGGCGCGCCGGGCAAGCTCGGAGTTTAGGAAATCGCCAGATTTTAAAATGACTTCCGCTAAAACGCCAACATTTGCTGTGAACAGTTTCGTGGCACGCGTCGAACGCTGGCCGATCGCGGGTTCCTTCACGATCAGCCGCGGCGCCAAGACCGAGGCAGTCACCGTCGTCGCCGAAGTCAGCCGCGACGGCCATACCGGCCGCGGCGAATGCGTTCCCTATCCGCGCTATGGCGAGACGCCCGAGGCCACACTTGCGGCGCTTGAGGCAATGTGCGACGCGATCGCGCAGGGTCTCGACCGCGCTGGCCTTCAGGCCGCCATGCCCGCAGGTGCCGCCCGCAACGCATTGGACTGCGCGTTGATCGATCTCGAAGCGAAGCAGACGGGCTTGCGAGCCTGGAATCTGCTGAAGCGTACGCAGCCGGAGCTTTGCGTCACCGCTTACACGATTTCGCTGGGCTCGCCTGAAGCGATGGCGAAGGCGACAGCAAAGGCCGCGCACCGGCCGCTTCTGAAGATCAAGCTCGGCGGCGACGGAGACGTCGAACGCATTGCCGCCGTCCGCCGTGCCGCCCCGACATCCGAACTGATCGTCGACGCCAACGAGGCCTGGACGCCGGCCAATCTCGAGCAGAACCTTGCGGCATGCGCGGACGCGGGCGTAACGCTGGTCGAGCAGCCGCTCCCCGCGGGCCAAGACGGGATGCTGGCGCGAATCAAGCGCCCGATCGCGGTCTGCGCCGACGAGAGCGTGCATGATCGCGCGTCGCTCGACGGCCTGCGCGAGCGCTATGACGCCGTCAACATCAAGCTCGACAAGACCGGCGGATTGACGGAGGCGCTGGCGATGGCGGATGCCGCTCGCGCGCAAGACCTCCAGATCATGGTCGGCTGCATGGTCGCGACCTCGCTGGCGATGGCGCCCGCCATGCTGCTCACGCCGATGGCGCGCTATGTCGATCTCGACGGTCCGCTGCTGCTGGCGCGGGATCGCAACGGCGGGCTGCGTTACGACGGCAGCATGATCTATCCGCCGGATGCTGCGCTGTGGGGCTGATGCGACAGGCTCGGCCGCGCGCACCACATCAGCACGGCGCCCGAAGCCGCCATCGACGCCATCAGATAATAAACGCCCTGCCCGTAATGCGCGTAGATCAGGCCCGAGACGATCGACGTGCTTGAGCTGATCATGCCGGAACAGGCGGCGTAATAACCCTGCCCCCGCGCCATCGCATGGACCGGCACCTGGCGCAGCAGCAGTCCCATGGTCCCCAGCTGGGTGAGGCCGAAGCTCAGCCCGTGCGCAAGCTGGACGGCCGCAAGCACGGCCAAAGCCGGCTCCTGCGCCGTCACGAACCAGCGCGCCGCGGCGCTCAGTCCACCGACGACAACCATCACGGCGGGCGACAGAGTGAAGCGCGGCGACAGCGCGAACACCACGATTTCGGCGAGCACGCCGAGCGCCCAAAGTCCCGCGATGGTCAGCCCGCTCAGCCCCTGCGACTGCCACGTGATGGAGCCGAACGTGTAGTAGGCGGCATGGCTGCCCTGTATCAGCGCCGCCGCTACGATGATCGCGAGAAAGCTCCGCCGGCGCAGCAATGTGCCGTCGCCGTGATCCGCAGCCGCAGCTTTTCTCGAATCGTCCAATGGCTGCAGGGCGAGGCTGACAGCCGCACCAAGCGCGCCAAGGCCGACGATGATCCAGATGAGGCGCGAGGCCGCGATCATGTCGATCAGCAGTCCGCAGGCGAGCGCGCCGACGACGAACGCCGCCGAGCCCCACAGCCGCAACCGCCCGTAGTTCAGCCCGTAGCGCATCACCCCGCGCAGCGCGTAAGCGTCGGTCAGCGGCAGCATCGGCGTCCACAGGCAGCAGGTCGCGACATAGAGCAGGAAAATCGGAACCGGCAGATGCTGCGTGCCGACGACGGCGAAGCCGAGCGCGGTGGCGAACGCCGTCAGCATCAAGGCGCCGCGCAGCGCATGGCGGCGTTCGGCCAACCCCGTGATGAAGGGCAGAACGGTAAACCGCGTCACGGCGGGAACGGCGCTGATGACGCCGATCCAGGACGCGTCAAGCCCGATCGCACGCAGCCAAACCGGAAAAAACGGCAGATGCGTGCCGGACAGGCCGAACTGGGTCCCGTAAAAAAGCCCCAGGCGTGCCGCGAAACGGCGCGAGGCCGCGTGTGAAGTCATGGGGATTTCTGATTCGGAAGCCATCAATTCAATTGCGATTCGGACAAGATCATGGTGATCGTTAACCCAACGCGCTGTGATTTGCGCGACGAGTTTGTCATGACCGACGACGTATTCGCCCTTTCGCCGATTTCCGCTCGCGCTGTCCAGCCGAGCGAGGCGGACTATGAAGCGATCCGCGATGCCTTCATGGAGACATCGCGCGGTCGCTGGTTTCTCGGCGAGTATGCCAAGCGCAACCGCAATGCCGACACCAGCATGGTGCTCGATGCGGTGGCGCGAATCGAGGAAGTGCTGGCGACACAGCGACAGGCGCCGCTGCCCGACAACAGGCTTCCCGAAGCGCTGGCCGCGATCAGGAGCGCGCTGGAACGGGCCAAGGAAACGGCCGGTGCGGCATTCGACGGTCCAGCGATGGACGGCAATCTCGCGCCGATCCGCAAGGGCATCGTGATCATCAAGGAAATCTCCTGGCGGTGGCGCGAAATCGGCGCGGACGGGCGGATTTGCGACCTGATCGATTCTCAGCTCGACGCCATCGAAGCCGGCTGCCGCCAGATCGCGGGCATCGATCCCCGCGCCGCGCTGGGTAACGCGCTCGACCTGATCAAGTCGAGCATCGACCAGTTCGGTGAGAGCGCTGAGGCGTCCGGCCCGGCCCCGGACGACACCGTCGCGGCCGCGCCACAGCCGGCAGCCGATCCGGTAACGCGACCGGAGCCGGAGACGGCCGACGACGAAGCCGTCAGTGCCAAGGCTACTCTCGCTGAGCAGATTGAAGTGGAGCAGCCAGTTCCGCCGCAGGCACTCGCGATGGATCAAGCAGAGGCCGCCGTCGCAAAGCAGGATGCCATTGCAGAGCAGAGCATCCCTGCAAAGCAGGACGTGGCCGCAGAGCAAGATGTTGTTCGCCAGCATGTGCCCGAAGGGGACGTGGTTGCGAATTTTTCCGGTGTGCCGGACGTCGGCACCGATGCGGTCACGAGATCGGCCGAGCCGAATTCCGCTGCCGTTGCGCAGGACGATCAGGCGCAGGCCGATGCGCATGATGAGGCGGTGCTGGAGGCGGTCGCGGCCGAGATGTCTGCGCCCGACCCGATCGATATCGACGACTTTTCCGATGCGGTCGCCGACGACATTGTCGTCACCATGCGGCCGCCTGAGCCGGCCGCGGTGACGCCGGAGCCCGAGCCGATGCCGGAGCCCACCCCCATGCCGGTGCGGCCACCGATCGTTCAGCCCTTTCCGCAGGCTGTGCCCGTAGCGGCCTCGCTGCCTCCTGCAGCCGTGCCGGTTGCTGCCTCGCCCACGACGCTGGCGGCTTCGCTCCCAGCCTCACCTGCGTCGGTCGTCACCCCGCTTCCGCCCTCATCGCCCGTGGTTGCGCGCGCAGCCGCTCCCGAGCCGGCCGTTGAAGCATCGCTCGGTTCGACGATCATCGCCAATGGCCTGCTGCAGCCGGTCAAGCCGCCCGCCAATGATCCCTTGGCACCGATCCGGCGCATGAGCCAGGCCGAGAAGATCGCGTTCTTCTCCTGAAGACGCGGGGTCTGCCCTTCTTCCGCAAGCATTGTTGAAGCCTGTCGATCGACGGGCTGCACGAACGTGACCGGCATCACGTACCGCCGCGCTGCGGCCGCCTAACGTGCCTCCCGAACCAGTCTCGCATCGAGATGCGTGGAAGGAGGACGCCATGTCCCGTCTCAAGTCACCGCTGCTGTGCGTGGCTCTGCTTGCCGGTCTGCTCGGCTTTGCCAATCACAAGACATTCGCTCAGGCGACCACAGATGCCATCCCTCACCCGCCGCCGCGTGCGCTGGCGCAGGTGCAGCCGGCCGCGGCGCGCCCTGACGACAACGCGCAGAGCGCGCCGGAGGGGCCGGAGCAGCGCGTGGCGCTGGTGATCGGCAATTCGAACTACAAGAACGCAGCCCAGCTCGCCAATCCCGGCAACGACGCGCAATCGATGGCGGAGTTCCTGAGCTCGGCGGGTTTCGAGGTGATCTCGGCGACCAACCTGACGCAGAACGACATGATCCGCGTCGTGCAGGATTTCTCGGCCAAGGTTGCCACGCGCGGCCCGAACACGGTGGCGATGGTCTACTATGCCGGCCACGGCGTGCAGCTCGAGGGCGAGAACTATCTGATCCCGATCGACGCCAAGGTCGCCTCGCCGCGCGAGCTTGTCGGCGACTCGCTCCGTCTCGTCGACGTGATGGCGACGCTGGAAGCGATCCCGAGCCGGGTCCGCATCGTGATGCTCGACGCCTGCCGCAACAATCCGTTCCCCTCGGTGGTCGATGCGGGACGCGGACTTGCGATCGTCGATGCGCCGAACGGCTCGATCGTCGGCTATTCGACCGCACCGGGTACGGAAGCCCAGGACGGCCGCGACGGACACAGCCCCTATACGTCGGCTTTCCTGCGCCTGGCACATGAGCGGAACGTGCCGATCGAGCAGCTCTTCAAGCGCATCCGGCTCGAGGTCAATCACACGACAGACGGCGTGCAGACACCCTGGGAAAGCTCGTCGCTGACCAGCGAGTTCTATTTCTTCGGCGACACGGCGGTTGCTGCGGCGAGGACGCCGGAGCACGGCCCGGTCGTGCAGATGGCGTCGAACCTGCCGATGCGCTCGGTGCGGCAGGCCTATGACTATGTCCTGTCGGAAGGCTCGCCGGCCTACTACCAGGAGTTCATCCAGATGTTCCCGCGCGATCCGCTGTGTGAGCGCATCCGCTTCCTGCTCGGACAGCTCTTGCAGGCAGCGGCGTGGCATGAGGCGGTGCTGGCGAACTCGCCGCCGGCCTACAAGTCGTTCTACGACAAGTACTCGTCGAGCCCCTATGCCCTGTCGGCGCTGAAGCTGCAGTCGCAGCCCAAGGTCACGCCGCTGCTGCAGCCAACGCACCTGATCGTGCCGCAGCAGCTCGAGCCTGCGCTGAAGGTCTCGGGAACACCGAAGTACAATCTCAACGTCCGCGCCGTCGGACCTTTGGGACCGGGTCATGCGGCGGTGCCCGGCGATAATCCAACCAAGATCGTCACGCTGCCGGCACAGCGTAACGCGATGCCTGATGCCGGCAAGACGGCGGCTGGCGAGACGGTGGCTGGCGAGACGGTGGGCAAGGCCGTGCCGACGCAGGATCTCGAGGGCGACCGCTTCACCGGCAAGGGCGATCGTCTCGTCGGCAAGGGCGACCGCTTGCCGAACCGCGTCGTCGAGCATCCGATCGAGACACGCGACACCGGCATCCGCAAGCTTAACAGTCCGCCCCCGACGCGCGGTCCCCGCCAGACGGGCTTCATGCCCCGCCGCATGGGCGGTGGCGGCATCCGTAGCGGCGGCTTCGGCCCGCATGTCGCGATGGGCGGCGGCGGCCATAGCGGATTCGGCCGACACTGATCGCGCCCCACCCGACAGGCGCATCGAACCCGGACGTCACGACGCGGGCGGCACAATCGCCCGCGCTTCGATGGCTGATCAGGCCACGAGCCTGGCGTAGAGATCGGCGTCGACATTGCCGCCGGAGAGCACGATGACGACGTTCTTGCCCTTGGCGTCGATCCGGCCCGACAGCAGCGCGGCAAGGCCGACCGCCCCGCCCGGCTCGACCACCAGCTTCAACTCGCGATAGGCGAAGCCGACTGCTGCTGCGACTTCGTCATCGGACGCGGTGACGCCGCGCGACAGCAGCCGGCTGTTGATGGCAAATGTCAGCTCGCCCGGGATCTGCGCCATCAGCGCGTCGCAGATGGTGCGGCCCGAGGCGTGATGCGCCTCGCGCTTTCCGGCGCGCAGCGAGCGGGTGTGGTCGTCGAACGACTCGGGCTCGGCCACGATGATCTCGGCTTGCGGGAAGCGCGCCTTGACCGCGGTGGCGACGCCCGCGATCAGGCCGCCGCCGGAGGCCGGCGCCACCACGATATCGGGCGTCAGCCCAAGCGCCGCCATGTCCTCGGCGATCTCGCGGCCCGCGGTGCCCTGGCCCGCGATCACGAAGGGATCGTCATAGGGGCGCACCAGCGTCGCGCTGCGCTTGGCGGCAATATCGCGCGCGATCGCCTCGCGGTCCTCGCGATCGCGATCGTACAGCACGACCTCGGCGCCATAGGCCTTGGTGCGCTCGCGCTTCGACAGCGGCGCGTCCGCCGGCATCACGATGGTCGCCTGCATGTTGAGGATCTTGGCCGCGGCCGCGACACCCTGGGCATGATTGCCGGAGGAGAACGCGACCACGCCGCCGCCGCGCTCAGCCTGCGGGATCGACGACAGCTTGTTGAAGGCGCCGCGGAACTTGAACGAGCCGGTCCGCTGCAGCATTTCCGGCTTCAGAAACACCTTGGTGCCGACGCGCTCGCAGAGAACGGGCGGCGACAGCAGCGGTGTGCGCACCGCGAACGGCGCGACCACGCGGGCGGCCGCTTCGATATCCGAGGGGCCGATGGGCAGGTTTGCGGGGGCTATTGTCATGTTACTGTTGTATCGCGCCGGCGCACAGACGGGCAAGAGCGGTGCGCTGCGCCAAATGTCACCATTGCGTGCCGGGCTGCCCTCTTGGCGCCCTCCCTAGCTGTCACCGCGACGTGCGCCCTGCAGTTCCCTAGGCCGCGCGCGCTGCGACCTGCGGAACGGCGGCCGGCCGCAGGGCCGGATCGGTCCAGGTGATGATTTCGAACTGGCCGTCCTCGTGTTCGGCAAGCGCGGTGCAGCTCTCCACCCAGTCGCCGCAGTTCATGTAGCGGATGCCCTGCTCGTCGCGGATGGTGGCGTAATGGATGTGGCCGCAGATCACGCCCTCGGCGCCGTGACGCCGCGCCTCGGCCGCGAGCGCCGTCTCGAACGCGCCGATATAGTTCACCGCGTTCTTCACCTTCAGCTTGGCCCATTGCGACAGCGACCAGTAGCGCACGCCGAACATGCGCCGGAAGAAGTTCACCAGCCGGTTCATCTGGATCGCGAAATCGTAGGCCTTGTCGCCGAGATGGGCGAGCCAGCGCGCGTTCTGCACCACGAGGTCGAAGATATCGCCGTGGATGACGAGGTAACGCCGACCGTCAGCGCCGGTATGCACGATGTTCTCCACGACATCGATGCCGCCGAAATGCGTGCCGTAGTAGTTGCGCAGAAACTCGTCGTGATTGCCGGGGATGTAGATGACCTTGGCGCCTTTGCGCGCCTTGCGCAGCATCTTCTGCACGAAGTCGTTGTGCGATTGCGGCCAGTACCAGTTCGATTTCAGCGCCCAGCCATCGACGATGTCGCCGACCAGATAGATCGTGTCGGCGTCATGGCTGCGGAGAAAGTCGAGCAGCATATGTGCCTGAGAGCCGCGGGCCCCGAGATGAACGTCGGAGATAAACAATGTCCGAAAGCGCCGATCCGGGCTTTCGTCATTCACGGATTCACTTCCCATGGCATACCACCTAACAAAAGCGCGTGACATCGGGATGACGGACACAATCTGGCCGGCTGACGTCGCCTTCCAAATCAGTCCGCCTGTGCTGATCCCCGCGATAGCTCGGCTGCACGACAGCCGGGCGACATCGGGCGCACTCCCTGGGGATGCGGGGTTCGCGCAATCACCGCGATCTTCCAGCCACCGCGAGAATGGTTAATCGCCACTGCTCCTCGACCACGCCTGCGCGTTCTCGCGGCGCTCGGCACCCGAGTTTTACATCCGGCATCTCCTCTCGATATGAGAGGGCGCAGGGAAGACCGGGTGCTTGGCCAACACCCATGGCCCCCGTGCGGAAAAAATGCACGGGGCAGGAACCACAGGTTTGGCCGGTGCATCCCGGCCTTCCCTGCGCGAATGGTTTTACGGCTTATACGCGCTCTCCCCGGTGACCAGACTTTGTTGTCACCGTCGGTCGTCGGACTCATTGAGTCCAGCAACCTTAGCGCCAGCCTTGGGGCGCCAGGACCACACGACTTCGCCGTCCGCGAACGCCTTTCGCCAAAACCATGCGACGAACCCGGTACCGGCCCGTCGCAGCTCTGGCGAAGACGAAAAAGCGCCGCTCGTCCTGCGCGCTCCCGCGTCCATCGCATCCCAAACCCAACGTCCGTGACGATCGCGAAACGCCCCTCTTGCAGGGTCAGGACAACACAAGAGAAAACGCGAATGACGCGGAAAGAAAAGCGGATTCTTTTTGCGCGCAGGACTGGACAGGCCAAATCAGCTTGAAGCGGTTGATGAAATTCGAATTTGCGCGCAGGCGATTTCGTTGCTCAACAAGCTATGATGCGACGCGATCGGACTGGAATCTGATCGATTTTGCCTCGTCGGGCAAATCACTGCGCTCGTGACGAATAGCGAGCCAATCGCGGACGAATGCTGACATCGCTGCCGCAGCCAAAGAAGGCTTTCCAATGACCGACTATCGCGTTTGTATCATTTTCAGAACTGACTTCGGAGAGCGGCTCAGAACCCTCGATCTCTCGACCCCCATATGGATTGTTCAATCGGCTGACAATGACCCGGTGATATCTGACGTGTGGCGGGCTAAAGCAGGCAACATTACCAAGTTTGATGCTCAAGATTTGCTTAGTTTGTTGGGTACGATAGATGAACACCATGCGCACTGGCGAGAGCTTGAAGTGCACGGGTTGGCTCGCGAGGACGTCCAGCTTGCTTGCACTTGCTGCTTATAGAGGCGACGATTTGAGCGAGGCCGCAGATGTCTTCGTTTTCACGAAGGTCGATTAGCGCTGACGCCTTGCGGGATCGATAAGGAAATTTATCACACTTGAGCTGCCGGGCGTATTGTCCATCGTTCGCCAATAAAGTCCGGCCTCGACGCTTGCTTTGAGGTCTGCTGCCAGAGGTAGACCGGACGTCCTTGCGGCAATATCCAACCGGCGCTTTTGACCCCGAGCGGCCATTAGGGCCTCTAGGTTGCGGCTCTTTCAATCTGCGAAGAGCAACCGGTAGACAGATTTGAACCGAAAGGATTGCTTGCCAGCTAGTGCCGTAGCTTCGAACTCGGCACCGTCATCCCAATAGGTTCCAGTAAATCCAATGGTAAGAACCTTTCGTGCCCATGGATATGTAACAGAAATAGGTGAATGCTCTCGGCTCGTCATTTCACCTTTCCACTTGCCGCCGGAACAAGTGTAGCTTCCGACGGTATAGTAAAATCCACCGCCCCCACGCATCGTGCCATCACGCAGCACCATGACATGTCGGTTGTAGGCGTCCACGCCGTCCAGAAACCTTGTCTCAGCTAGATAAAGTCCGTTCCGAATCATGATTTGATGCCGCGCAATCGAGAGCATCATCAGGCCCCGACTGCCGGGGGGCCGCGCAGATAAGACTGCGCGTCCTTAATCGGCTTTACAAGTCAGCAAAGACAGCCCGACCCGTGAACTGGCAGTCAGCAAAGATGCTGGCCAACGACCGGCGCTGAAGGGGATCGACCGGGACCTACCGACATGCCCATCAAGGCGGGTGATGCCAGCTACTTGCCCGTCGGGTCGATCGGCAGGCCGCGCTCATGGCTCCTTTCGAACGCAGACAGGCGTGATTTGCTGGCCGCGAGTATTACGGTTCGTGCCCCTCGGCGGACATGCCAGGCCGTCAATTCCGGTTTTCAAGATCCGGGCCGCTTGACGCAGATCAACGCAACTCCTCTTCTTGTTTGTGAGCTGACAATTGGGTGGGCAACCAGAGTTTGGCGCGGATGGTATTCCGTTCCCCCTGAATGACCAGGATGATCATCACATCGGCAACCATCTACGTAGTCGACGACGACCTATCTTTTCGCGTCGCGATTGACCGGTTGCTCCGGGCTATTGGTTATCAGGTGATCGTCTATGAATTGGGCGAGCAGCTTCTGGCCAATCCGCCAGGCACGGAAACAGGTTGTATATTGCTCGACATGCGCATGCCCGGGCTCGATGGGCTCGACGTGCAGGAGCGGTTAAGCGAAAGCGGCTCCAACCTGCCCATCGTATTCTTGACTGGGCACGGGAGCGTTGAGACCAGCGTGCAGGCGATCAAGGCCGGCGCTGAAGATGTCCTAACCAAACCGGTGTCGAAAACCACATTGCTCGAGGCCATTGAGCGGGCCCTCGTGCGATACCGCGAGCGCATCGACCAGCATTCGAAATTGGCATTCCTAACGACGACCTCAACCAATTTTTCTGTCGAACTTGCGGGCGGGCTCGACCCCGAATTCTGTGAGATCATGGATACCGCCCCGGTGATGATCTGGGTGTCGGGTCTAGACAGGCAATGCGTCTGGTTCAACCGGCCATGGTTGGCTTTTACCGGCCGCGACATGCAGCAGGAGCTCGGAAGCGGCTGGTCAGAGGGCGTTCATCCCAAGGATTTCGATCGCTGCCTTGAAACTTACATCAGCCACTTTGACGCACGGAAGGAATTCCGACTGGAATATCGGCTGCGTCGCCATGATCGCACATATCGTTGGATCGATGACACGGGAATTCCGCGCTATGCCCGGGACGGTTCCTTTCTTGGATATATCGGCTCCTGTACTGACATCCATGAGCACAGGGAAATTCAAAGCGAACTACGCCGTCGTCTCATTGAGATCGCTCGGCTGACGCGACGTGCCGATGCTGCGGCCATAGCCTCGATGTTTGCACACAAATTGAATCAGCCTTTGGCAGCCATCTTGAGCAACCTCGAGACCGCAGAGCTGGACGTCGAAGGACTTCCTGCTCCCGTTGGCGCGCTAAAGGACATCCTCTCCGATATTCGTCGCGACAACCTGCGTGCCGCGCAAATCATCCGTCACATGCAGAACCTGTTGCGAGGCGACGACCCGGAGGTACAAAAAATCGACTTGAACGATATTGTGTGCGTCGTTCATGAAATTTTGAAACCACACGCGGCTGAAGTAGGAGTGGAAATGAAAATGCAACCTTGGCAAAGCATGCTGGCGGTGCGCGCTGATCCAACTTGGCTGCAGCAGGTTGTGTTGAATTTGGCGTTGAATGCGATGGACGCCACCATGAACAATTTTTCGGGCCAGCGCTGCATTGTGATGGAAACTCGGCAAGTCGGTCAAGCTAGGGCGGAGCTTTCTGTCTCCGATACGGGAACGGGCATTCCAGCTCAGCAGCTTGCAAGCATCTTCGAACCGTTCGCCTCTAAGCGAGGCGGCTCCGGGCTTGGGCTGTCCACGTCGCGCGGGATCGTTGAGGCCTTTGGCGGAAAGATCGGAGCAAAGAACAAAGCGGGCGGTGGCGCGGTTTTTCAGTTCACGTTACCATTGTTAAGTGCATAATTCGTCCCGGTCGATCCGCTCACGACACCAAATGATAGGCCCATGACGTGCGGCACCAACTCGCGGCCACTTGATCGGCGCCTGTGGTCCGGATCAAGCGGAACGTTCGATGTCCGCAGTTGAGCCAATAGGGTCCAGCCTCGACGCTTGCTTTGAGGTCTGCTGCCAGAGGTAGACCGGACGTCCTTGCAAGATCCAACCGGCGCTTTTGACCCGAAGCCGTCATTCTGCAAAGTCTCAGACTAAATCCCTGCCGTCGAGGCGAACTCAACCACAGCTACTTCCGGCGCGTGGACGGCACCGCCCGCTGACCAAAAGAAATCCCTCCGTCCGGAGAGGATGCTTTGCCTGTTATCTTTTCGTGATCTTGTAGATGGCGTTCTCGAGGTCCGACGAAAAATAGATCGTGCCGGACGCGCCAACGCCGACCCCGGTCGGCATATATGGGTTGCCAGGCAGGCCGATCGGCAGGTTGCCCGCTATCTCAGTCACGCCGCCGGCCGCAGGATCGACCTCGACGATGCACTTGGCGCCAACCTCTGCGACAATGAGTTTGCCATCCGCCGCAAGCCCGATCCCCTCTGGCATCTTCAAGTCCTTGGCGAGAACGGTTTTCTGGCCGCCCGCATCGATTTTCGAAACCTGTCCGGTAAGCGCCTCGGTGCGTGCCACGTTGGCTGGCCATCAAATCTCCACTGCATCGCTATCTGATTGCTTCTGATACGTGGCCCAAAATAAAGATTGCACGCCGCGAGAAGGACGATGACGGGCCAAAATATAAGATCAGCACTCAACATGCGCGTACTCTCTGGCGGGCTCAACATTCATCTCTAGCCCGGGCAGGTAAGAGATGCCTCAAGAAATTCTATCGGACTTGAGGCACTTGGGCGCGACTTCGGCCTCCGGCCCATAGCGTTCAGCCTCGACGCTTGCTCTGGCGTCTGCTTGCTGGGGGTAGACTGGCCGTCCTTGCATGATCCAACCGACGCAAATGACTCAAAGCCACATGGCCCGACGCTCAGCCATGTCGCGATAGATGTTGTCATTCGGCCGTATCGAGGGTCGTCTATTCTTGTCAGCCGATGGCCGTTAAGACCGCGAGGTACCGAAGTCACCGTTACGCGCGTCAGACCTTTCACAACACAGGAGCATGCCGATGGGCACCGTCACGACCAGAGACGGAACGGAGATTTTCTATAAGGACTGGGGCACGGGAGAGCCGATCTTTTTTCATCATGGATGGCCGCTGTCAGCCGACGACTGGGACGCGCAACTGATGTTCTTCCTGCAGAAGGGCTATCGCGTGATTGCTCATGATCGTCGTGGCCACGGTCGCTCGACCCAGACCGCTATTGGTCACGATATGGACACCTACGCGGATGATGCCTACGAGGTCGTCAAGAAGCTCGATCTCAAGAATGCCGTCCACATCGGCCACTCAACGGGCGGCGGCGAGGTCACGCGTTACGTTGCCAGACACGGCAAGGGTCGCGTTAGAACTGATCAGCGCAATCCCTCCACTCTTCATGAAGACGGACAAGAATCCGGACGGCGTTCCCAAGGAAGTGGTTGATGGCATTCGCGATGGGACCGCCAACCATCGATCCCAGTTTTACAAGGACATCACCATACCGTTCTATGGATTCAACCGGCCGGGCGCGACGATATCCGAAGGGATTCGAGAGAATTGGTGGCGGCAGGGGATGATGGGAAGCATCCAGGCACAATATGAATGCATCCGCGTTCTATCCGAGACCGAGTTTTACGATGATCTGGCGATGATCGACGTGCCGGTCCTGGTGATGCATGGCGAGGACGACCAGATTTGCCCGTTCCCGACGACCGGTGCGCGATCGGTCAAGCTCTTGAAGCACGGAACGCTTAAATCCTATCCGGGCTTGCCGCACGGGATGCCCACCACGCATGCGGACCAGATAAACGCTGACCTGCTCGCCTTCATCCGCTCCTGAGAACGAATTCGTCTGACAGCCAAGAGGAGACCTTGCGTCTTCTCTTGGCTACGTCCGATGCTTGCGGTTCTTCCCCGCGCGGCGTAACTTTTCCCCACACGTAGCTCATTCGAAAGCAATATGTCGGTTTCAGCCTAGCGGGAGAGAGCGATGGCAGACCAGGTCTCTTGGCACCTTTCCGGTGACTATTTCGAGAATTGCAGTTGCAGCATCGTCTGTCCGTGCCTCGTGTCGGCGGCCGCGCCGTTGACCGCGCGACCGACCGAGGGCTTTTGCAACGTGCCGCTGATCTTCCACGTCGAAAGTGGCCGCTATGGCGACCTCGCGCTCGATGGACTCAATGTTCTGGTCATCCTCCACGCACCTGGGGTCATGGCGGACGGAGACTGGTCGGTGGCCACCTATATCGATCAGCGCGCCGATGATGAGCAGACCGAGGCCCTGGCTGCGATCTTCAGCGGCGCCGCCGGTGGTCCTATGGCCGCGTTCACGCCGCTGATCAGCAAGAACCTGGGCGTGAGCAAGGTCCCCATCACATTCCGGATCAACGGCAAGACGCGGTCCGCAGAAATCCCGGGCATTCTGCACATGTCCGTCGATCCGTTGCCGACCATGCATCCGAGCGGGGAAATGTGGGCGAACATCGGCCATCCGGTGAGCCCCGACAGGATGGTGATGGCAGTCGGCGCCGACGGCAATACGTTCAGCGATCGTGGCATGCGCTGGGATAATTCCGGCAAGAACGGCCTCTATGCGCCGATCCGCTGGTCGAACCAGGCGTGATGCAGCTCCTGATGCGGTCCTGCGACAAGGCCGGCAACACGCATCGCAAATGACCGACAGCGCCTTGGAAACCGTGCTGCGGCGCGATCGCTGGATCGTCGGCGGCGCGATCGGGATCATTGTCGCGCTGGCATGGGGTTACGTGCTCTGGCTCGCCAACGACATGGACATGGGCGGCATGGACATGACCGGCTTCCGCATGATCCCGGCCGGGATCGGAATCATGTTGCCGGCTGGCGAGCCATGGCGAGCGATCGAGTTCGCGTATGTGTTCCTGATGTGGGCGGTGATGATGGTCGGAATGATGGCGCCCTCGGCGGCGCCCATGCTCCTCATGTACGCCCGCGTGGGTCGACAGGGGAAAGCACAGGGCAAGCCGTTCGCTGCGACCGGCTGGTTTGCGGCCGGTTATCTCCTCGCCTGGAGCGGCTTTTCGCTGGCGGCAACCTTTCTCCAATGGGCGATCGAGCGGGCAGCCCTGCTGGATTCCCGGATGGGGATCGCCAGCAATATTCTCGGCGCAATCGTGCTGATCGCGGCGGGGGTCTATCAATGGACACCGCTCAAGGACGTCTGTCTCGCCCAATGCCAGTCGCCCTTTCTGTTCCTGATGCGCCACGGCGGCTTTCGCGACGACCCGCGCGGCTGCCTGCTGCTGGGGCTTCTGCACGGAGGCTATTGTGTCGGCTGCTGCTGGGTTTTGATGGCGCTCTTGTTCGTAGGCGGGGTGATGAACGTGCTTTGGATTACACTTTTGACACTGCTTGTCCTGTTGGAGAAGCTTACGCCGGCCGGACGATCGATCGCGCGTACCGCCGGCATTGCATGTGTGGCCGCGGGCGCCTGGCTGCTGGTGTCCCCGCCGCAGTGACGAGCAAGCTGCTTGATGTCCAGTTGGATCTGTGAACGGACAATGGGCCCGCAGAATCTCGCGGCCGTCGGATTGACTCGCACTTTCGCCCCATTGGACAATTTTATGCAGCCAACAGTTGTCACTAGAGCAGCCAGGGCTGCCAACAGAGATGTCAGATGAACAACGATGAGTTTCGCGTTTGGAGCCACAAGGCCGCTGATTGGGGCGCGGATTATCGTCAGGGCCTGCGCAATCTGCCTGTGCGGGCTCAAACAACACCCGGAGCGATCTTCAACGCTCTTCCATCCAGCGCACCGGAAACGCCGGAATCGATGGATGCTATTTTTGCTGACTTCGAGAGACATGTGGTGCCCGGCATCACCCATTGGCAGCACCCGAGGTTCTTCGCCTATTTCCCGGCCAACGCGGCTCCTGCGTCGGTTGTCGCGGAGCAATTCGTGTCGGCGATGGCGGCCCAATGCATGCTCTGGCAAACCTCGCCGGCTGCGACCGAATTGGAGAGCCGTGTTCTGGATTGGTTGCGTCAAGCCCTCGGTTTGCCCGACGGCTTTCAGGGAGTCATCCAGGACTCGGCATCCTCGGCGACGCTGGCGGCTGTTCTTGTCATGCGCGAGCGCGCGCTGAAATGGGCAGGCAACAAGCTCGGCCTGTCGGGACAGCCGCGTTTGCGGATCTATTGTTCGGATCAGGTGCATACTTCGATCGATCGCGCCATCTGGATTTCGGGCATCGGCGAAGACAATCTTGTGCGCATCCCGGTTTCCGGCGCGCTGCGCAGCCTGGACGTCGCGGCGCTGGATGCCGCGATCATCGCGGACATGCAGGCCGGCTTTGTGCCGGCGGGCATCATCGCCAGCGTTGGAGGCACCAGCGTCGGAGGAACCGACAATGTCGCGGAAGTCTGCGACGTCGCGCGCCGTCATGGTCTCTACGTGCATGTCGATGCGGCGTGGGCCGGGTCCGCGATGATCTGTCCGGAGTTCCGCCATCTATGGAAGGGTGTCGAAGAGGCTAACTCGGTGGTTTTCAACCCGCACAAATGGCTCGGCGCGCAGTTCGATTGCTCGGCCCATTTTCTGCGTGACCCAAGCAGCCTGGTCCGAACTCTCGCCATTCACCCCGAATTTCTCAAGACGCACGGCCATGACGGCATCATCAACTATTCTGAGTGGAGCATACCGCTTGGCCGCCGCTTTCGGGCCCTGAAGATCTGGTTTCTGTTGCGGGCCTACGGGCTCACCGCGTTGCGCGACATGATCCGCAATCATGTGCGCTGGTCGGAAAAGCTGGCCAGCCGACTGGCGGAAACAGCCGGTTTTCGCGTGACCACCGGTCCGATGCTCTCGCTCTTTTCGTTCCGCCACGAACCGCCGAACGTCGCGGACCTTGATGAACACAACCTTCGACTGATCAACGCGATCAACAACGATGGGCGCATCTATCTGACGCAGACGAAAGTCGACGGGCAATTCGTCATACGGTTTCAAGCAGGCGCGTTCGATATGACGGAAGCCGATATCGATGTCGCATTCGACGTCATCGTCGAGATCGCCCGACAATCAGGGTCGCGGACTAAAGACGGCTGACTTTCGCTGGCCCGTCGGGGTGCCCAATTTTTCAACAATCCATTCGTTCGCGAAACGCGCCGCAAATCGGCGACCGCGTCTTGCGGGATACCACCGACTTATTGAGTTTTGGCAACACCTCCGAACATTCGAACGCCGACCAAACAGTTGCCCTGCATGAGAGGGTAAACTGCCGTTTCCGAATCAGCATGTGTGCTTCGGGGCGAGCGGCGCGTTGCACCGCGCCGCAGCCCCTGACCATCGCAACCGAAAAGGACGGTTCCAATGGCTGACGAGACTTCTGCCTCTGTTATACCGCTTCATCAAGTCCCGCTGAGCAAGAAGGCGAGGACAAGTGCCAAGACGAGCGCAGGGACCGCCGACAAGATCGCTGCGAAGATGGCCGAGAAGATCGCCGACAGGACGGATGACGGGTCGCGTGCGAAGAAGAACGCCCCTCGCGCCAAAACCAACCGGCAGCGCAAGAAGGCCGCTCCGGCGGATGCCGCGCCGCCGCCCTCCTCCGATCACCTGATCCCGCTGGATTTTTCGTCGGCGGACGACGCGCCAAGTGCGACACAAAGTGCCGCACTTCCGGTGCCCGTAGATCAAACGCAGCAACCGCATCAGTCGGAAAGCGCGCCGGCTCCCGTCGTCATGTCACGCACTATGGCGCCGTCACGCACAGGTGTCGCACGCGCAAGCGTCGTCTCGTTCCTGTTGACGACGGCTGCGCTCGCGCTGGCCGTCGTCGGGATGACCATGAATGGATGGTTCGCCCGCTCGCTCGGGTCCAGCGACATCGCCGGTTGGCTTTTCCTCGCAATCGGCGTGACCGCCGATCTGGTCGCGCTGGTCATGCCGTCCTGTGCCGCCAGGCTTTGGCAGCGCCGTCAGCGGGCCACGTCGCTTGCCGCGTGGGCCGTGTGGCTGATGACGTTCGCCTTTGCCGTCACGGCCGGCGTCGGCTTCGCAAGCACCAACATCACGGACGTGACAACGGCGCGCGCATCACGCGTCACGCCGGCCGTTCAAGCTGCCCAGGGGGCGCTGACGGATGCGATGGCGGCGCGGGATCGGGAGTGCAAGGGCGGTGTCGGCAAGTTCTGCCGCGAGCGGGAAGCCGCGGTCAACGAACGGCGGCAGGCCCTCGACAGCGCGATGCGATCGGTGGAGCGGACAGCCGACCCACAGACGCAAGCCGCAATCCGAATTGTCGCATGGCTTAGCCATGGCGCACTACGTCCATCAGACGATGACTTCGCCATGCTTCGTCTCGTCTCTGCTGGCGTTGCTGCCGCAGATCGGCGGCATCCTTTTGATGGTGAGCCGATCGTCCGAAGCTTGACCGGCTGTCGATCGGGAAGCGTGAAGGAAAGCAGGCGAAGCCTGACGCAGTGACATGAAGTTTCGTCCTGATCAGACAAGGTGCAGGTCAATCTCGCCGAGCAAGGTTCGCGCCGCGACCAGGTCCGGGGTGTCGAAAGCCCTCGGTGAACCAGGCGTAGATGGGCGCCAGCATGTCGCGTGCGGCGCCGTGCCTGTCCTGGTTGCGCCAGAGTTCGGCCAGGCTGGTCGCGGTCCGCAATTCCCAAAGCTTCGCGCCCTGCTCCTGCGCTTTTGCCAGACTGGCCTGCAGCAGCCTGGTCGCATCGTCGGGGTCGCGCGCGCCGAAACGGGCTCGCAGGCGGATGATCTCGGCCTCGCACCATTGCTCGCCGCCGAATTCGACCAGTTTGGCGGCGCGGTCGAGCAAGGCGACCGCCCCCTCGGTATCGCCATGATCGCCCTTGATCTCGGCCATGGACGCCATGAGGAATGGCAGCAGAGACCCAGTGCTTGGCAGCCTCCAACTGGTCAAGACAGTTTTCGACATTGCGGGCGAGCGTGGCGTTGTATTGCACCTTCAACTGGGCCCAGCCGTAAAAGATCGTGCCCTCACGCGTCCCCAGATATGTCTCGTACTTCGCGTTCACCGCAAGAAGCCGTCTCGAGAGTTCGAAGACGCTGGTTACGTTCCGCTGCATCACGCATTGGACGCAAGCGCGTCGTAGTCCGACGATGAGACTGACGCCGTGATCCACGGTTTCGGCGTGCCTCACGCCCTCCAGGCTCATGGCCGTGCCGGCGTCGAGATACCCGATCGCCGTCAGGCAGATTCCAAGCAGCGTGCAGGTGGAGACCCTCGGATCCCGCGCCATCCGCTGGTCTTCCGGCATCGACTGCATTTCGCCATAGGTGGCGATGACAAGGCGCATCTCGTCGCGCGCCTCCGCGAAGCGGCCCAGCAGCAAATTCGCCGAACTCCGCGACCGCCTTGCCCAGAGCAAAAGCGGCGCGTCTTCGATTTTCTGACCAAGCTCGAATATCTCGGCGGCGTAGCTCAGCATCTTCCGGGGTTCTGAATGGGCAAAATGATAATTCAGCACCAGCCCATCGAAGACCGACAGCAATTGTCGCATGTCGCCGAGCGCGAGACAAAGCTCGTGTGCGCGCTCAAAGGCCTCGCGAACCGCCTCGCTGCCTGAACCTTGATGGTCGATGAGCGCGCGCCCCAGCGCGACCTGCAACGCCAGCTCGCGCTGTTGCCTTTCCACTGATTTTGAAAGGTACTCGAGTTGCCGAAGGCCTTTGTGCAGCTGATTGACCATTTCGGCAAAGGCAAAGCGGCCAGTCGTCCGCCCGGCGGCTTTCAAATAGTAGTCGATTGCCTTGTCCGGTGCGCCGGCCTCCGCGAAATGCCTGGCGAGCAACTCGGGCTCGGTTGCCGGTGCATCCGCCGTGCCCTCCTCCAGCGTCTCGGCGACGGCCAAATGGAGTTTGCGGCGTTCGTCGCGCAGCAGCGAGGCGTAGGCGGCATCCTGCACGAGCGCGTGCTTGAATGTGTAGGTTGCTTTTGACCCTCCGCGCGCAACGAGGAGACCGGTCTGCACCAGTTCGCCGAGCGTCTGCTCCAATCGCTCCGCCTCGATACCCGACAGCGCCTGTATCAGTTCGAAAGAAAATTCACGACCAATGACCGAGCCGATCTGGGCGACTTCCTTGGCCGCCGGTACCGCATCGAGACGGGCCATGAGCGAGGCTTGCAGCGACGTCGGAACAGCGTCCGGTGAGAGCGGCTCGAATGGCGAGAGATCACCGTCTCCCTCCTGCGACAGTCCCTTCTCCAGGACCGCTTTGGTGAGCTCCTCGATGAAGAGCGGCACCCCGTCGGCATGCACGAGGATACGGTCGATCACGTTCTTCGGCAAAACCCGACTACCGACGACCTCCTTGATGAGGGACGCGCCTTCCCGCTGGTTGAATGCGGGCAAGAACTGCACCGTGACCTGCGGACGCGCCGTCCAGGACGGTTGCACATTCGGGCGCCTGGTGGCGACGAACATGATCGGCAGCCGCTCCACCCATTCGATGAGCAGGCTCAGCAGCTCCGTCGTGGTGGGATCGGCCCAATGGATGTCCTCGAGCTTCAACAGCAGCGGCGTCTTTCGCGCTTCGCATTCGAGCCAACGAAGGATGGCCGTAAAGATCATCTCTTTTCTTCGTTGCGGGGCGAGCGTGCCGAATAACGTCCTCGGTCATACGAGGAATCGACAGCAGATAGGCAATGATGCCGACGTCGGCTTCGACGTCCGTTTCCGGTCGGTCGCCCGTCGCAAGCCAGGTCCGGAGCTTGTCGAGCTTCACCGCCGAGGGATCGTCGCGAAGGATCTTCGCGGTGCGCTCGATCTGGCGAATGACGGGGTATAAGGCGGTATCCTGAAAGAGCGGCGAGCAAAGCCAATGGACGACCGCGTGCGGCGTCCCGCGGATCTTTTCCTCCAGAGCCGCCACTAGACGGGACTTTCCCACCCCGGCCTCGCCCAACAGCAGCACGGCACGCCCCTCGCCGGCCTTGACCTGCTCCCAGCGGCGCAGCAGCAGCTCCAGCTCCTCGGTTCGGCCGACCAGCGGAATTTCGATGGCGCGCAATGCCTCGTATCGACTGTCGACGACGCCTTCGGCCAACACCGCCCAGGCCCGCACCGGCGAGCTGAAGCCCCGCAACGCTTGCGAGCCGAGGTCGTGGAACTCGAACAGGCCGCCGACGAGACGGCGGGTCACATCGTCAACCACAACCATCCCTGATTTGGCGACGTATTGCTGCAGGCGGTTGGCGAGGTTGGCCGCCTCTCCCACCACCGCCCATTCCAGCGACGCTCCCGAGCCAATGAGGTCGCCGACCAGCGCAAGGCCGGTCGCAATGCCGATGCGGGCGCTGAGCGTTCCCGGAGGTCCCGCGATGGTGTCGAGTTGTCCGACGGCCTCGGCTATGGCGAGGCCAGCCCGTATCGCCCGCTCCGCATCGGCCTCATGTGCATAAGGGTAGCCGAAATAGACCAGCGCCCCGTCGCCCATATAACGGGCGACGAAGCCGTCAAACCGGTCAACCACGATGCAGTCGCGAAACTTCGCCTCTATCTCGCGCACGTCCTCGCGATCGAGCCGCGTTCCAAGGGCCGTGGACCCGACCATGTCGGCGAACATGATGGTGAGCTGGCGATGCTCCGCCCGGGGGGCGTTGGTCTCGCGGCGCTGCGAGGTGGTCAGCGCAGTGGTTGCGCTGGCACCGCAGTCGCGGCAAAACCTTTTACCCGGCGGATTCTCGCTTCCGCAGCTGCCACATTCCCAAGGAAGCGGCGATCCACAGTCTCCACAGAATTTTCCACCGTCGACATTCGACCCGCACCGTTGGCAAATCATTGCGCGGACCTGCTCTCCATATGATAGGCGCTGTCAGCGCGACTATCCCAGCTCTAACCAAATGACATTTGTTTCTATTGTCGAAGACTAAATGATGCAGCGTTCGTGAAATCAAGGATTATTGTTGCATCCGACATGGCTTTTGCCGCGCCAAAAAAGGGCTCTTTGCTGGATTCGGAAACGCCTCCCGCTGGCAATGACCAATGTGTGATCACGGTTTACCGAGCGGCCCCTTGCGCTGCTCGCGAGGTTTTTAGTTTGCATTTCATGGGAGCATGCCAAGATGCGATCGGACCCGAAGAAAACCACCTTCAAGACGGTTGAGCAGTTCCAGAAGGCGGCAACGCCCCTGCGACAATTTCTTGACGGTGTCACAGCTCTGAACCCCAGGCAGCATGCCGTCATCGTGGACCAGGCGATCACGCTCCTGGAGAGCTTCTATGCTCATCTTCCGTTGAAATCCGCCATGTACGCCGTGGACCCGGTGCGACGATTGAGGCTGCTGCGTCATCGTCTTCCGCAATCCGGTGCAAAATCCTCGATCGAAGCCGATCTCTCCTTCCATGCCCAAGATGACGGACATCTTCACGTCGGTCCGCGACATGCACACCAGATACTTTCTGCCGGCCCCCTTTCAGAGCGCGGGCGCATATCTTCCATTTCGACGTTGAAACCTATTTCGACCGAGACGAGCGCAAGTTTGTGGCAACTCATTTCGCCGAGTGGTGCGCCTCCCCCAAAGCCACTTTCCAGTCCGGGGTCGAGGTCTTGTCATGGAATGGCGTTCCGATCGCACGCGCCGTCGAGATCGCCGCTAGTCAGAGCAGCGGTGCCAATCCGGCCGCGCGACGCGCCAACGGCTTGATGCGTTTGACGAAGCGTTCACTGGACACATCAGCGCCACCGGACGAGGAATGGGTCATCGTCGGATACCGGACATCGAGGGGAAAGGACGACGAGGTTCGAATGGAATGGAGGGTTTTTCCGACCCTTCCGCCGGAGAACGGAAGCCAACCCGGCCGGCCTGCTTCAAAAACCACAACGGTCAGTCTTGCCCATGAGGTTGATCAACATCGGCAAATTCGCAAGCTTGTTTCTGCGCCGCACATCGTGACGATGAGTACCAGGCTGGCCAGAAGCGGCCGACAAAAAGCGGCTCCTGGAAAGCAAAACCGACACCGTGCTGGTGGATGATTTCAAGGCCAAAATCGTCAAGAGCGGGAAAGGAAAAGCCGATTACGGATACATCAGAATCTTCAAATTCTCGATGGAGGAGCCGGAAGCCTTCGTCGAGGAATTCAAGAGGCTTTTGAGTTGCCTTCCCGCGAACGGCTTGATCATCGATGTGCGCGACAACCCAGGAGGGAAGATCGTGGCGGCCGAGCGGCTTTTGCAGCTGCTGACTTCGCGTCGTCCCATCGAGCCTGAACGGCTATACTTCGTAAATACACCACGCACACTTGAGTTGTGCGAATTGCAGGCACAGGGCTACGATCTGTTTTCATGGATTCCGTCGATTGCCCGCGCAATGGAAACGGGCGCGACGTTCTCGGCGAGCTTTCCGATCAGCTCCGAAGCTGACTACTGCAACGATCTCGAGCAGGTATACCGTGGCCCGGTGGTTCTGGTGACAAATGCGCTTAGCTACAGCGCGGCCGAATTCTTCGCGGCGGGCTTCCAGGACCACCGCATCGGAACGATCCTTGGCGTCGGACAGTGCGACCGGGGCGGCTGGAGCTCATGTCAAGGATTACGATACGCTCCGCAAGTTTTTTGAGAAGTCGCGCGACTCCCCGCTCAAGAAGGCGCTGCCCAACCAGGCCGGAATGACGATTGCCCTTCGCCGGTCGGTCCGGGTAGGCCTGCACGCCGGGGCCGAAGTCGAGGATTTCGGCGTCACGCCTGATGTTCCTTATCAGATGACACATAGGGATCTGATCGAGGAAAACGCCGATCTCATCGGATATGCTTGCAGTCTGTTCTCCGCATTAACCGTTCATGTCGAATCCACACGCGACGGGCTTCGCCTGGATATAACCACGGAAGAGATCAAGTGGACCGACGGGACGATGAAGAGGATCAACGAGATCGACGTGCTGATAGACTGGCGCGTCAAGCATTCGGAAAAGAGCACGAGGAAAGCCATGTCGGTCTTGCTTGACCGCTCAGCCGAGGGGCGGCCGATTGAAGTACACGGCTACATCAGGATGCCGGGTTCGGCGGATCGAAACTTGGTAGCCGTACGGCGGGTCTGATTGTGACCCTGCAGCAGGAAGCAACGGGGCGGTTCGAATCCCGCAATGTACAGAGCAGGATTTTTGGAGGCTGAGGATTGGGTACATTACTTGAAGACTATTACCGCTCGCGTGCCCTCGAATATGACCGGTTCTATCAAAACCCGGTGCGTCAGGACGATCTGGCCCAATTGAGAGCGTGGCTGACCGACCACGTCCGAGGCCGGACTATTCTCGAAGTCGCCGCCGGCACCGGCTACTGGACGGAAGTGGCAGCGCCGGTTTGCAAGGCGATTGTCGCGACCGATCCTGTCAGCGAGACACTGGCCGTCGCCGCGACGCGTCAGTTGGGCTCAAATGTCGAATTGCTCACGGCGGACGCATACGCCCTGCCCCATTTCGCCACCACGTTCGATACCGGCATGGCGCATTTCTGGTGGTCACACGTTGAGAAGCAGCGACAGCAGGCCTTTCTGTCCGAGTTCATGAGATGCCTTGAACCGGATGCGCTGGTTCTGATGATTGATCAGATCTATGTCGAAGGCATCTGTCCCGTCGTGTCCAGACATGACGAATGGGACAATCGATATGAGCTGCGGACGCTTCAAAATGGCGCGACCTACGAAATCGTCAAGAACTACCCGACCGACGACGAGCTGAAAGCCAGCTTCGCGCAATTCGGGGACGATATCCAAATCATGCGGCTGCACCACTATTGGGCTTTGAGCGCACGCAATCGCGCGCGGTAACGCTACGCCAACACGTGGCGCGCGTCAGACCAATCCGTCGTGGTCTACGTCTCTGGACAGATTGATGGCCGGCACGCCGCAGACGGCCTCGGTTCGTTGCTGCAGCGTCGGAGTGTCCGTGCACGGACCGGCAATCAAGGTCGGCGATAGCCCCATATCCTGCAGCAGGCGTTGTCCACCCAGCGCGCCAGGCGCGTCGGCGGCCACGAGAATGACCTTTGCATCCGGTCGCCGCCGCTTCAGGCAATCAAGGAAGATCGGCACGTTGGCGCCGAGCATGTCTCCGCCGCATTCAACTATGACGGCGCCGGTGTCGATCGAAAGACAGGCTTCAAGCCCCCTCTCGAAGGTGGGAGCTATGTCGTCACGGCCGGATGGATAGGTGGTGGGCAGGCCGAAATCAACGCAGTCAAAAGCCTGCGTCGCCCCGAAATCCAGATAAGCGGCAAGCTCGGTGAAGGACGACGTGCCGGTCGCCTTCAGCGCAATGGCGGTCGATTGTCCCTTCAGTCGCAATGCGCGCAGCACAGCGATGCCCGCGGTCGTCTTGCCGACCTCTGCCGACGTGCCGACGATGAGGAATACAGGCGCACCATGATCGGTGACGCCGGCCGGGGCGGTTTTGGCGAACTGCCGGATGTTCAGGGGCTTGTCCGTCCTCGCCGCTTACGATTCCCAGGTATTTGACTTGCCCAAGATGGCTCTTGGCCCTCGGGGAATCACCGACGAGATCGCCTACGACGCCGCCCTCTGACAGAACCCAGTATGTGCTGCCCGGCACCAGCCCGCCATCGGGCACTCGGCCCACCACCCAGCGGGTCGACTCCCGATATCCGGTCGTTCCAAGAAAAACGTCACCGGGCGCCAACATCATTGCCCGCCCGGTCACCGCCTCAACCGCAATTGGCGACGCCTCCGCCGCCAATTCGAACGCGCAGACGTCACCCTCGTGACCGTGCGCTTCCGCGCATCGAACCTTTTTCAGCGCCGGCAGCCGTCGAAGAACCGATGTCCTCTTGAGGTCGGCAGCGAAGGTTCTCATTATCTGTCGCGCGAGTTCGGGCTGTTCCTCAGGGCTCTTCGCGACGATTTTTCTTGGGCTTCTGGCCCCTGATTTCCTCGACGATGAAGGTTTTGCGCGACGCCTCCTTCAACCGAGCCTTCTTGTCGGCTGTCTTGATCCCGAGCCGACCTGCGACCGCACTAAGCTTCTTTTGGTCTTTGACCGTATGAAGAACTCGAAACTTTCCCTCAATGGTACCGCCCATGGGATCTCCTTAACTACTGAAAAATGACCGCGACGGAGCTTATTGGCCGGCCGACGATCCGTCGTGAACCTACCCTAAAATCCTACCCGAAGTTTCGGCGTAGGCAACTGAATTTGTGGCCGACAGATCAGCGGCGGCTCACAACTTCGTTTGGCGCGCGTCAACAAACCAATCGGTTGATCGGGACTCGCACATGCGAGCTCAGATGCCGAGTGCGCTCTGGTAGGCGAAAAGCGCGGGCGCGCCGCCCGTGTGCAAGAACACGACATCCTCGTCCTTGCGCCATCGCCCCTGGCGGATCAGGGCGATCAGGCCCGCGAGACCCTTGCCCGAATAGACCGGATCAAGTGGAAGCACCTCGAGCCGGCCTGCAAGACGGATCGCTTCGATCGTGGCTTCGTGCGGGACCCCGTAGGCCGGTCCCGCATGCCCCGCGACGACTTCCACCGTTGCGTCGTCGAACGAAACATCGAGCAGATCGGACGCCTCTCGCGCAAACGCCACGACATCGGCCCGCACCCGCGCTGGCTCCGCGTCGATATCAATCCCGATGATCCGCGTGTCCGGCATTGCCACGGCCGCACCGGCGACGAGACCGGCCTGCGTGCCGGCGCTTCCGGTACAGTGCACGATGGCGGCAGGCACGAAGCCCAATCGCGCCGCCTGCGGTGCGATCTCGGAAATCGTCGTGGCATAGGCGACCGCGCCCAGGGCATTGGAGACCCCGTATGGCACGAAATACGGTTTGTGGCCCTTCGCCTCGAGATCGCCGACGAGCGCGCGAATGGCTGCATTGCGGTCACCGGTCCAAGGCACGTCATGGAGGTGCGCGCCGAACAGCCGATTGAGAAACGCGTTGCCCGAGGTCTTGTATTCCGGCGTCGGCGGTTCGAGCCGGCCGTGATAGACTGCAAGATGGCACGCAAGGCCGAGCTTTGCCGCAGCCGCCGCAACCTGCCGCTGGCTGTTCGATTGCACGACACCGCCCGAGACGATCGTGTCGGCGCCGCTCGAAAGTGCCTCGTGCAGGACGTAGTCGAGCTTGCGCAACTTGTTGCCGCCAAAACCGAGCCCGGTCGCATCTTCGCGCTTGACCCACAGCCGCGGTCCGCCGAGATGGGCCGTCAGTCGCTTCATCGGCTCGAGCGGCGTCGGCAGATCGGCCAGACCCAGGCGCGGAAAGGCAGCGAGCCGGTCGGATAGTGGCCTGCGCTCCATTTGCGTCGTTCCGCCCGTCCGCCTAACAAGAGTGACATTCCAACAATAGCCCGATCGCCCCTATTGTAGCCCCCATCGGCGGAAGCCGCATCCTTCGAGCGAAGGACAAAAGTTTCCTGGTGCCCCTCCAAGCACCGGATGGCTCGGCCCGAGCGCGATCCATCATCTGCCGTGAACGGCTTCGAAAAAGCGAAGCGGGAAGCCGAAGGTCAGCCCCGGCGCGGACTTCGTTGACTGCGTGACGATTCGTGAGCGCGTGTCGGAAGGCGACATCGAAGGAGAGCTTGTCGCTGGCTTGCCAGATCAGGCCGACGAGTCCGGATATCGTCTCCTCCTCACCGAACTCCCGTTCATAGAAGAATTCCGCGACCGGCCGCACCTTCCATTTCACGGGACCCTCCAGAATCGTGCCGACGAAGACATCGGCGTGATGGTCCCGCGTCAGCAGCGCCTCGGTGTTGAAGTGGATCGTCCCCCATTCCCAGCGCTGCGAAACGATGCTAGCGAAGCTCGCACCGACCCCGCTATCGCCGGTGCTGTCCGGCAACAAGACACCGAATTCGGTTGCGATGCTCGGCCCATCCTTGCCTTGAAGGCTGCCCGGGACGACCACGTGCTTGAGGAATGCGCCGGCCGCCATCAGATTAGTGGCACCCGAAGGTGATAGCGGCGTTTCGCCCCGCCCTTCGAACACTGCCTCCCATCCCTCCTTCAAACCGAAATTCAGGACCGTCCACGGCGCGATCAGCGTTTGCGATTTGCCTTCGTGCTCAAGCCCTGCCGGCTGCAATTCAATCTCGACCTCTCCAGGATCGGCCACCGCCGCATCCGTCCCGTCGAATGGACGATAGGCCAATGCAGAACTGGACGACAACGCCACGCCGAGGCCGACCAATATCGAAGCGAGGTATCGAACGAGAATAGTGTCACCCACGACCATGTTGACACCTCTTCGAGCTGCCGTTCACGGCGTCGGGCGAAAGACCCAGATCGCTGCGGGAGTTTCCTCTCTTGCCGGAACCGCGAGCAGCAGCCGATCGAGATCCGGCACGAAAAGCGAGGTCCTCGCGCCCGCGGCCGTGGCGATGTGAGAAATCCGCCGATAGGAATTGCCTTCTGCCGTCAGCACGTCGAGAAAGCCTTCCCCGCAACTGACATAAACGCGGCTGCGTTTGGGATCGACAAACAGGTCATCGATATCGCCGCAGGTCGGGACCCACGCGACGGGCTTGCCGTCGTCGAGCGCGTAGATACCCAGTTCCGCAGGACGCCGGAACGCCACAAGGAGACGTTGCCGTCCCTGATCCAGCGCCATGGCGAAGTTCGCGCTCCGACCCGCCGTGGACCAGGACCCGATCTTCTTGGCTCCGACGCGGTCGATCACATCGATTGCTTGCACGTTCGGCACGTTGACAAAAATTCGATCCGTGGCCGCGTCGAGCTGAAAGCTTTCCGGATGCGCATTCAGCGGCACGCTCGCGATCTTGTCGTGGGTCGCAGTATCGATGATCGCCAATGCGCCATCGCCATGGCCGACGAAGACGCGCCCTGCCTTGGCATCGACGCGGATGTTGTCCGCATCACTGCCGAGATCGATGCGCCCCTTTGGCTTGAGATCAGAACCGTTGAAAAGCCTGAGCGAGCCGTCGCCCGCGCTCGCGACAAATATGGTATCGTTGGACGCGTCATAACCAACGCCCTGCGGCTCGCGGAGCCCCGCAACGTGGTGGTCAACGCGCTTCGCTTCGAGGTCGACGACTTCAAGGCTACCGTTGCCAAGCGCCGCAACGAACAGCCGGTGCCGCGCCAAGTCGACAGCCATGTGGTCGATCCGGCCCTTGACATCGCCAAGCGGAATTCTTGTTTCCAATTGCAATGACGATACCTCCTCAGCCTTGCCGACGGCATCGCCGCAGCAGACAGCCACGGCGACAGCCGCAAGCGCCAGAACCGAACGCATGCGATCCAACGTCATCGTTCCGCCCCCTCTGCATTACGGTCTACCGTGAGCTTGCGTGACGGATATCCCCCTCGAACAACGTCAGCTTTTCCTACTGGCGGTCTTATCGAGCGCGGCGCGCAAGCCTTTGGCTAGCTTGATCGCATCGTCATTGGCCCAGAAATGCATGAAGAACAGGCGGGGCTGTTCGTCCAGCATGTGACTGTGGAGCGCCGTCACGTCGATGCCATGCGTCCGCAGCGCCATGATGACCGGATTGACCTCATCGCTGGTCAGCACGAAATCCCCGGTGATGGCCGCCTGGCCCCCGCCGGTCGGCTGGAAGTTAATTCCGATGGCGACGCCCATCGGCCCGACCGGGCTCAATTCCACGCCCTCCTCGGCTATCGGATCGCGGCGGGGAACGTTGAATTGGTAGACGCCGCCATTGGCTTGACCTTTGACGCCGATGATCTGGTCCAGTTGAGCCGTGTCGAGATCGACGCTCGGTGGAGGCGTTGTCGAAGCAGCGACGGTCAGCGGCGTCTTGCTCTCGGCGAGCGCATCGCGGAGCGCGGCAGCAATCTTTATCGGGTCGCCGTGCCCGGCGACATGCATGTAGAACGTCGCAGGGCTCGCCCCGAGCAGATGGTTGTGCACGGCCGTTATCTCCAACCCGTTCGCGATCATCTTCATCATGACTGGATTGATTTCCAATTCGAGCAGCACCAGGTCACCCATGGCCATGACGCCGCCGTGGGCAGGCTTGAATGCGACCCAGCCGCCGAGCGCAAGCGCCGGTTTGATGGTCACCCCGCCGAGGTTCACGGTGAGATCGGTTCGCGCAAAGCCATAGCGGTGGACGTCACCCGTGACGGCCGGCTTCCTGCCGAGCGTTTCATCGACCTTTTGCCAATCAACGTCCTGGGCGTGGGCCGTGGACATGAAAGGCTCTGTGAACACCCGCCAGTCGATTTTCTGGGCGTTTGTGCCCGGAGCGAAGAGACAGGCGCCGATGCCAATCAACGCCCAGATTGTGTTTCGCATTGTCGTGCTCCTTGAGCCTGTTTTCGGGATTTCCGCCCCCCGTCCGCAGCAAGGAAAGCCACGCCTCGATCTATTCTTTCGATAGGCCGGCGATGGCTTTCGTGTCAGCGACGTTCTGGCTTTTGACCTCGACCTGTCGCGAGATCTCGTCCAACGTCGTTGTCATGCCCTTTGCCGCATTTGCTTTGCCTTTGGAGTACGCCAAGCGGACCCAGAGCGACTGGCGGGACCTATTGCTTCTTGAGACCGACGACGGTCTTCACGCCACCGACGTTATCCACTTCGACTTCGACCCGATCGCCATCGTGAACGGAGTTGAAGATCAAGCCGTCCTGGACCTTGAGGTCTGAAGTGACGTCTGGCGTCGAGCGCAGCATGATACGGTCATTCCGCTCATCCACGGCCGTGACGACGCCCCTCAGCGTCTCCCGAGGTCGCGCCCGCGCCGCCAACGCGGGAACGAGATCGTCGATGTGCCGCACGATCACGTCCCGGACCGCGGCGTAGTCCTTGGAAGCCGGCGGAACGTCGGACCAGTAGTTCACTACGGCGCTTCCTCTCTCATCATCCGGCACCGAATCGAACGCGATGATGCTGACCGCACCGTCCGCTTCGGCGGCAGTCAACTGCCTGGGAACGGCGTCCGTCGGCGCAAGCCCATCCATGCCCAGGCTATCTCTGATGCGCGCGGGGATCGAACTGTCGACCTGGATGCCGCGTGAGATGGCGGTGTACGGGAGCCCGCGCTCGCCTGCGATCCTGTTGAAATGCGCTGCGGCGATCTGACTCTTTACGGAGCCATGGAGACAGACGAATACGATCGTCTTGTTGCCGGAGGCAGCCTCGGCGGCATTCGTGACCGCGGTAGACTGCAATGCGACCCCGAGCGCGAGCGCGGCGGCGCCGATGAAGCGGTATGGCTTGCGGATGGAAATCGAATGAAAACATGACATGCTGCGCCCTCTGTGAACATCAGGACGCGATGCTTTGGCATGTCGCCTCACGGGGGGATCGCTGCCCCCGAAGCCCCAAATAAACCTCTTGCCGTGCAGACTGTCAATCCGCGCGTGTCGATGGAACCAAATGGCGCCGCGAGGCAAGGTACCCCGCGAATCCGGGTCAGGACTGCCAAACCCGCGCGCTTGCGATTATTTGCGCTCCAGACGCCATGAACCGTCCCAATCGGCCGGCGGCGGATTTCGTTTCAGGTCTTCGATGCGCGTCATGAATGCTCTTGACGGACCATCCGTGGCGCCGGCTTCGCATGCGGCGAAGGCGCGAAGTGCGTCGTCCCAGTTTTGCGCCCGATAGGCTGCAAGTCCCTCCGAATAAAGGTCTCGCAATCTCACTTGCTCAGGCGTCAACTCCCCTTTCGGGCCCATGATCTCGAAGACGGTCTGGGCTTGCGTCTGGCCGACCACGACCACCCTGTCGATCTCCCGGACCTCGATCGTCGCCTCGCAGGCGGCCGCGGTGGCCTCCGAGATCAGGCAGCGGCTGCCATAGATCTTGTTGGCGCCTTCGAGGCGCGAGGCCGAGATTCACGGTGTCCCCCATCACCGTGTAGCTCATCATGAACTCCGAGCCGATGCTGCCGACCAGCGCCTCGCCGGTCGCAACCCCGATCCGGATGTCGCAATCGGAGGGGATCGCGCGCACGCCAAGGAGCTCGGGCAGCTCCCTGCGCAAGCCCGCGACGCGTCCCATCATGTCGACGGCCGCAAGGCACGCGACATGCGCCTGCTCCGCCTCCTCGATGAAGGGCGGTCCCCAATAGGCCATGATCGCATCGCCGATATATTTGTCGATGATGCCGTGGTGCGCATGGATCGGCTCCGACATGGTCGACAGATAGAGGTTCATGATCTTGACCAGCCCCTGCGGCGTCACGCCTTCGCTGAGCGAGGTGAACCCTTTCATGTCGCAGAACATCACGGTCATGATGCGGCGCTGACCGTCGGCGGCGGCGAGCGCCGGCTGATCGAGCAGTCCTTCGGCGACCCTCGGGTCGATATATCTGCCGAACGTTTCCCTGATCCGCTGGTTCTGGCGCAGCCTTTCGATCATGCGGTTGAAGGCGGCCGAGAGCTCGCCGATCTCGTCTCCCGTCGTGATGTTGATCGCGCCATCGAGGCGGCCTGCCTCGACCTCCCGCGTCCCCTCCAGCAGCCGCATGACCGGCTTGGTGATGCCGCTGCCGACCAGCATCGCGAAGACAAATCCGAGCACGGACGCGATCGCCGTCACGACCGCCGAGATCACGATCGCCTGATGCTGCTCACCGATGACAGTGGCCGCGCTCGCTTCGACCTGGTGCAGCATGTCGGCGCGGATGCTGTCGATCCTGTCATTGAACTCGTCCCTGAGTGCGTCGACGTTCGTCATCATGCGGGCGGCTTCGGGAAAATTATGCGCGTCGACCTGCTCGAGCACCCGGTTGCTCTCGTCGTTCAGGCGACGGCGCAGATCGCTCATCGTGGTCTCGATCCGGTCGTCGAGCCGGCCCAGCGCGGCGTTGTCCGACGGCGTGCTGGTGTCATCGATGATGGCATTGATGAGCTTGCGCGCCGCTGCGGCCTCCTGCTCGACGGCGGCGTCGAGGTCCTGGAATCTCTTCAACTGCTCTGCATAGGCCGCCGGATCCGGCGTCGTCTGCATCATCCGGGCGCCCATCATCCGGCGAAGCGCGAGCGAACGTTCGAGCGACCGGACGTTGACCCGCGCCAGATGCCCATAGGCCGGGATGTATTTGTTGGTCAGCTCGTCCAGGAGATGACCGACCTTGCCGGCCAGCACCATCGAGAGGATGGACGTGATCACCGCAAGGACGATCAGCCCGGCGGCGATACCTATGATCTTCTGCTTGATGGACTTCCGAAACATGGTTTTTGGCTCAAATCCGCGGGCGGTCGCGCCCAGCCTTACACTATTACACCTGTAATTGACGAGCCGGCCCCAGCAATCATGGCGTAACACATCCGCGCGAAACAGCACGTTGGAAGAACCTTTGCAGCTGACGAGGACGGAACAATGTCTCGGCTGGACTCGCTTGATAGCATGCCCCTGGGCACGTGCCGGACGATCGGCGCCTTCGCGTCCCGCGATGTCAGCGCGACCGCGCTGCTGCAGCAGGACCTGGTTGAGGCTATGGCCGACCTCGACATTCCCGATGACGATGCGGCGCGGCGGTTTTCGATCACGCTGCTGCCTGGCGTTGCGCCCTACATCGTCCTGCAATATCGCACGTCCACCTCTTCGTATCGCGAATATGGCGGCGCCGGCCGAACTCATCCGCGATACCGGCATGTCGCGACCAAGCTTCACAGCGGCATCGTCACGGTGCAGGCCCCCGGCCCGATCGGCCTGGTCATCGCGCGCCTGAGACCGGAAATGGCGGCGCGCCTGCTCGGCGACCGCATGGCGGCGTTCATGGACGCCAAGATCGCCCTCGGCGATCTGATCAGTCCGAACGCCGTGGACCTGCTGGAGGATATGGTGTCCGAGGCGCCGACCAGTGTCGCGCGGTTCGAAATCATGATGCGGTTTCTGCGCGCCCATGCCCGCGACGAGGCGCCGGACGCGCTCTCCGCCCACGTCGCACAGCGTCTGCGGCGCAATCCGCTCGCGCGCATTCGGCAACTGGCGGATGATGCCAGCGTGAGCGAGCGGCATCTGTCGCGCCGCTTCCGGTTGGCCTTCGGCACGAGCCCCAAGCACTTCGCGCGCATGGCGCGTTTCGAGAAGCTGCTCGCGGCGCGGGCGTCCGAGCGGAGCTGGGCCGGACTTGCCTGTGCCAGCGGCTTTGCCGACCAGGCTCACATGATAAACGACTTCCGCGACATCGTCGGCGCGCCGCCCGAGCAGGTCCTGACGGCCGCGCGGGCGCCGCTGCGCGGCCCGTCAGAGCCGCGCCCGATCCTGATGTGGTGAGACACGGATCAGGATCGCCCAGACCCCCAATCCGCCGAGCGCGCCGAACAGGCCGAAATACAGCAGCGGCTGGAGATAGGCGCTCCACCCATCGACCGCGAACCCCGCGTCCGCGGGCCAGGTCAGCACGCCGATCGGCAACGCGCCGACGGCACCGCCGGCGACGATGCAGGAGGCTGAGGCTGATCCATTCGCGCGACTTGCCGATCAGGAACAGCGGCAGGCCGAACAGCGTGGCATGACCGAGCGCAATGCAGAAGGTGAAGGCAAACACCAGCGCGGCGATCGCAGTGCGGTGCCACGTCACGGCCATCGCGGCGGCCATCAACGCGGCCAGGGCAAGGCTTGCGGCGAGACTGGCAAGCAGGCTCGCAACGAGGCTTGCGCATAGCGAAGCGATTTCCGCGTCGCCCACCGGCTCTGGCTGCGATGCATGCGTGCCGCGCAGAGGGGGCGAACGACGGAGTTCGGCATGATCGATGGGATAGGACATCTCGAACCTCACAATGACTGATATGGCGCGCGGTTCGCCGCGGCCGTGCAATCCGGCGATACACCTTGCGGTCGCATCGCCATCGTTGAGTCTAACGCTAACGATCGAGACCGCGCGCGGATTGTAGGAATCGGACACGGTCGGCGAGGTGTCTGCGCCCTAGCCGCGGGCGAAAATCGCGTGCTTTCCCATCACGCCCTAGTAAAACCGATGGAAGTGATGCACGGGCCCGTGGCCGTGGCCGACGCTGAAACGGTCGGCGGCGGCGATCGCGGCGCTGATGAAGGCCTTGGCGTTGCGCACCGCGCTTGCCATGTCTTCGCCCTTGGCGAGGCCTGCGGCAATGGCCGATGACAGCGAGCAGCCGGTGCCATGGGTATTCGCCGTTGCGATGCGGGGCGCCGGCAGCGGCGTGACGCTGCCGCGATCGACGAGATAGTCGATGCTCTCGGCCCCCTCCCCGTGACCGCCCTTGATCAGCACGGCGGGGCAGCCCATCGCGAGCAGGCGCCGGCCCTGCCCGGCAATCGCGGCTTCGTCCGTCGCGACGGGCTCGTCGAGCAGCGCGGCGGCTTCCGGCAAGTTCGGCGTGATCAGCCCCGCGCGCGGGATCAAGCGGTCACGCAGCGCTGCGATGGCATCGGGGGACAGCAGCCGGTCGCCGGAGGTCGCGACCATTACGGGGTCGAGCACGACATGGACGGGCCGCCAGCGCTCCAGGGCCGCGGCTATGGCCTCTACGATCCCAAGCTCTGCCACCATGCCGATCTTGACCGCCTTCACGTCGAGATCGGCGAACACCGCATCGATCTGCGCGGTGACGAAATCCGGCGGCACGCGATGGATGCCGGTCACGCCCCTGGTGTTCTGCGCGGTCAGCGCCGTGATCGCGGACGCCCCATAAACGCCGAGCGCGGCGAAGGTCTTCAGGTCGGCCTGGATGCCGGCGCCGCCGGAGGAATCCGAGCCCGCGATCGTCAGGGCGACCGGGGTCGTCACGGACGCACTCCCGCGGCTGTGAGGGTCAAAACCATGGCCATTCCTAACCCCGCCCGTCCGGGCCAGCAAGCCGGCTTGCCTTGCCGTGGCAAATTTGGCTATTGGACGTGAACGCCCCCGGGAGACGACCGCGATGGTTCCCTTCTTCGTCCAGATCAAATGCAAGCTCGGCCAGTCCTATATCGTGGCCAATGCGCTTGCGGAGGCCGAGATCGCCTCCGAGATCTACTCGACCGCGGGCCATTACGACCTGCTGGTCAAGTTCTATGTCGACAACGACACCGACATCGGCCACTTCGTCAACGAGAAGGTGCAGGTCATTCCCGGCATCCAGGACACCCACACCATCATCACCTTCAAGGCGTTCGGCGCGACCTGACAGCGTCCCGTCGCCGGCCTATTTGGTGCGCCGGCTGAACGACTCCGCGTAGGCCTCGGTGCGGGTGTTGAGGATCGGGTCGTCCGAGGCCTCGATTCCAGTCGTCACGTTGGTCGGCAGGAACAGCAGCTCGTTTTCTACTTTCTTCGTATCCAACGCCTTGATGACGGCGATTTCGCCGAGCTCTACCGTTGGCCGGCTGTCCGGCCAGACCTTCGTGGCATCGGTGGTCGGATCATCAGCGTCGGCAACCTGGACCAGGAGGCGGAACTTGACCGGTGCTTTTTCCAGCGATGCCCGCAGATTGTCGGCAAGCGCATTCGGCGGACGTTTGGCCGCCTCCTCGTCACTCACAAAGGCAGGGCCACTCTCCGGCACGATGCGGTAGCGGCCGAACTTGCTCACGCCTTGCGCATTGGTGAACTTGAACGCATTGACGCCAAAGAACGGCTGCGTGCCATAACTGACCGCCACAGGCCGCGGCGTCGTGACAAAAGCGAGTGCGGCGGGATGGGTTGACAGGAATTTCTCGACGGGTGTCGGCTTCGGCACGTCGGGACCGCTGGCGCCGGCCGCTTGCAGCAGTGCCAGAAAATCCTCGCCGGTTGCGACCGGAAACCCGTTTGCCGATATGCAGATCATGTCGGCTTCGCTTCCATCAGCGAGACGAAACTTGATCGCCATGCCGCGGATACGATCGGTCGAAGGGTGGGTGTCAGGCGCGTCCGGCACCCCGCCCGCATTGGAAAAACGAATGACCAGCGGCGTTGGCGCCCCTTTGAGAAAGGCAGCCGAGCTGAGCGCATCTGCGCCCTGCGCCGGGGTGAACGTGCCTTCGAACACCGCGCCCTTCGCGTGGTTTGCGCGAACGCCCGGATGCGCGCCGTAAAGCGCATTCATCTGGTTGACCAAGCGAACGCCGAGCGGCTCGTCTTCGGCGGCCGCGCAGGTCACGCCCGCCGCCATCAGCACCGAGACTGCAATACTCACTGAAACACTTTGCAACGATCGCATGAATACCCTCCGCTGCTCACTCGCACTTGCCGATTTGCCCTCGGCTTTTGAAAATCGCGCTGCAGCCGTCAGCTTAAACCAGAATTCGTTCTCAACCTAGTCGGCTCCGGTCAGCCGGCGGGTTGACCCTGAGCCGACATTAGCACTCGGCCACGCCAGCCAGGCGCAAGCCTCGATATATACGATAGGTTGGATTATCGGGGGCACCGCTGCATTACCCCTGCAAGACGAAGAATAAGCTGCCGGTGAGGAAAATGTAAGCCGGCTGTTAAGCGCGCCCACGCGCATGCTGGCAATCTCGCCTGATGGAGCAGCCCGGCCTGGACACATGCCAATGAGCATCATCAACGGAACGACTGAGCTTGGACCGGCAACCGCAAAGCGGCAATACTATAGTCCGCTCGAAGCATATTGGGACATATTCTGGGAGTGGCGGAAACGCGAGAGGCTTCGAAATGAGCTGCGCCGGCTGACGGACGACGAGTTGATGGACATCGGTATCGCCCGTGGCGAGATCGACTACATCATCTCAAACCAATTGATCGACCCGGCAGGTCTCCGCTCTCCCTGACTCGGGACTGCATGTCCCGCTGTTCGACGTGAGAGGCTTGGCCTGGTTTTCCAGTGGATGAACAGTTCGTTCGTCGGACGTCGCTCTGCGAGTTTTCGCGTCCGACGAATGCGCTAACTGAACTTCAAAAATTCAGGCTGCGCACCAACCTAACATCACCATGAGCTAGAGCCTCATCGTGAGGGGGCTGTCGCTTGGGTTTGATCCACATCGAGTTCAGCAGCATCGCGGCGACGATCATTATCAGGATTCCACCAAGACTGACCGCGATCTGCATCGGAAGCCCATCCGAGATGTCGAGTAGCGCCACGTGGCTAGCGACCACCAGGAGAACGCCGAAGCAAAAGATCGGGAGCGAGTTCTTGCCGCAGCACATCGCACCGCGCATCATCGGCGTCTCCAGCCCTCGCCAACTCTGGGGCAAGAACGATGCCGCCAGAACCGCAAGAGCAAGAAAATGCAGCAGACGCAACGGACTGAGAATTCGACTTGTCCAATGGGAAAACCAAATTCGTCAGGGTTTGCGGGACCAGCGGTTCGAACGGCTTAATGCTCCAACCCAATGTGATGGTGAGACTTAACGCGAGATAGAGAAACGGCAAGCACCAGTGCGATGCGCGAGGTCAGCCACGGCCGCAGTCTCTTTCCCTCGATCACCCACCACGCGCCCAGCACCATGAGAAGCTGCCAGGCCAGAGGATTGAAGAACCAGACATTGTTCGGCCAGGCAGGCACGGTCCAGCCCAAGGCGTGCACCAGCACATAAAGTAGCAGCGAGGCGCCAAGCGTTACGTTCGGCGCTCGCAGCAGCAACCACAGAAGCGGCGCGAACAACGCGTGATAAAGCACGAACATCGGCAGGATGTCCGTGTTCACGGGGCGGTATTGCAGGATCGCAGCATGCGCGAGCGCCGCGCCCGGATGCTCCAACAGAATGCGCGTATTGGTCTCGTCGGCAAGATGGTCGCTGCCTACAAGGTAAACCATGATGGCGCAAGCAAGCGTGAGCAGCAGAAACGCGGCATAAATATCCCATGCTCGGCGCAGCGAACGCCTGGTCACGCCACTCCAGCCCTCGCACCGACGTGCCCTGCCATAGGCCAGCGCGCAGGTCATGCCCGAGATGAACATGAATAGTTCGGCGGCGTCGCTGAAGCCATAGTTTCGCAGTGTCAGCCAGCATCCGACGTTGTTGGGGACATGATCGAGAAAGATCCACCATAGCGCGATACCACGGCAAGCATCGATGCGCAGGTCGCGGCCACACTCATCCGGCGGCGGCTCGCCGATCAGTGGCTTCGAGATGTCGAATCGGCCATGCATCTGGTTGCTCCGTCCAGCGTGTGAGGACGCGCTCGGCCGGAAACAGGCCGATGTGCCTCGCATGGGGAACGCCTTTGCTTTTCACGTCGCCCGTGACGCTCCGGAAGTGCGTGGTTACCGAACGGACCCCCGACCGAGGCGACGTGGTTAGAAGACCCGGTTACCGGATCGAGTTCTGCTTCTTCGTCGAGATGTCGTCGCCTAAGCCGCGACTCTGATCATCCGCGCTGGCATCCCAATTCGCGACCGAGATTTCGTCGTTGGCCACCGAGAGCAGAAGCTGCTTTCGCATTTCGGCAAGCCGCGCAGCGCAATATTCACGGTAAAGCAGGTCGAGTATGGCGGACATGATCGAACCCTCGCTTGATCACCACATCCACGCGATCGTTCCAGCCATTTTCCCGCGGCAAAAAATGAAGGTGCCGGGGAATATGTTGCTGACGATTACGGTCTCGTACCAACCGTACGGAGCGACGTCGTTGTCAAAGGATCAGACATCCAAGTGCTGCAGGTCGACCGCACCGGGGATCGTTGATTTCGATCAGCCGCGATCAACGAGTAAAGCTGGCCACTACGCTTGCACCGCTGGAGCAGCGAGTTTTCGTCGAAAACGGAGGCGATGGTAACAACTAGAAATAGCTTCATCATGGCTATCTCGTCTTAAAAGAGATTTTTGCACCATCACTTTCGCAATGAGATTAACTCAAGTTTTCCAATCGTCAGGTGAGCCAATTCACATGCAGCGTCGATTACGATGAGCGAGACTAACAGGCGAACGCAGTCGCTTCTTGGACTTCTGCGCACCACGCGACGGAAGCGCGGTGCGCGAATTGCAAATTACCGAGATCGATAATAGCGTGTCGGAATATTTTGACCGACTGATTTGTCAAGGCTGGGAGACTCCCCATGCCGCAAGATGCAGCCGATTTTAGATCGCTTCGATTCTCGACGCGTGGGCTTCCCGAGCGGATGCGCATCCCGATGTGGCGCGAGGAGTTTGGGCGACGCATCGTCCACGTCGATATCGAGCCTTCATCGGACCTTCCGTTTCAAGCCGAAGCAACGCTACAAGCACTTCCGGGCTTGCGCACGCTCGCATGGCAGGGTTCAGCCATGCGTTTCAAGCGTTCACGAGCGGACATCGTTGATGGTGATGACTCGATCGGCATCGTCGTCAGCTCTCCCAGCAGGAGTCAGCTATCGCAGCGTGGCCGAGAGATCGAGTTTCGCGCTGGCGATGCAGTCGCGCTCCTGCATTCCGAACCCGCGATTGTCACCTACACAGAAGGATTGCAATTTGGTCTGTCCGTGCCGCGTGATGCGCTGACGTCGCGCGTGACGAACCTCGACAACCTTGCCATGCGGCCAATTTCTCGCCGAACCGAACCGCTCCGGCTTCTCATGACTTATTTGAAGTGGGCATTGAAAGAGGACGTTCTGATTTCCCCGAAGCTGCGCGACGTAGTCGTGACTCACATCCACGATCTCGTGGCGCTCGCAATTAGCGAATGCGCTCCCTTGGGCGAGAGCAGCACAAGCGCCGTCGTGGCTGCGCGCCACAGCGTCGCACTCGACCACATCGCCGCGCATTTTCAAGACCCGGAGCTCAGCCTTGAAGTGGTAGCTCGTTGTCAGGGCATCTCTCCTCGTTACCTGCAGCAACTGATGACATCATCGGGAACGTCGTTCACGGAGCGCGTGAATGAGTTGCGGTTGCAACGGGCGTTCGCATTGTTGAACGAGCCTCAGGGCGCCGCGCGGCGGATTTCCGACATCGCGCTAGAGGTCGGCTTTTCGGATATTTCGCATTTCAACCGGCTATTCCGCGCCCGCTTCGGCGTTTGTCCGCGTGGCGTACGGAGCGCCCGCGGGTTGATCGCTGAGGCGCACGACCCTGATTCATGAATGGGGATCGCTGCGCTCCGCATTCGTGACGTCCGGTCATCCGTTGTCACAGCGACTGCAGCGAAGTCAGCGTGCGATCAGGACAGGGTACGCCTCGGCTAGCCGTCCTTCTGCTCTTTCTTCTTCGGCTTCGGCGGTCCCTCGACCGGCGGCAGCGACTTGATGTAGTCGGCGATCGCGTCGCGGTCCTGCTCGGACAGTTTTGAGGTGTTGCGGATCACGCGCACCATCGAGCCGCCCGCGCTGTCGCCGTCCGGCGTCTGTCCGGTCTCGAGCAAATAGGCGATGTCCTTGTCGCTCCAGTCGGAGATTCCCTTCTGGGTGATGTTGGGGACGAAGCCCTCGCCGTCGGGATCGGGGCCGCCGGCGAAGCGTTGCGCGGCGATAATGCCGCCGAGCAGGTTGCGCGGGCTATGGCACTCGGCGCAATGACCGAAACTGTTCGCGAGATAGGCGCCGCGATTCCATTTGTCGGAATGCGCCGGGTCAGGCGTGAACGGCTTGTCGTCCATGAACAGCAATTTCCAGATCCCGACGTTGCGGCGGATGTTGAATGGAAACGGCAGGTCGTGATCGCGTACCTTGCCGGACACGGCGGGCAGCGTCTTCAGATAGGCGAAGAGATCGCGGACATCCTCGACCTTGGCATGCGCATAGGACGTGTAGGGAAAGGCCGGGAAATAATGCGTATGCTCGGGCGAGACGCCTTTCATGACAGCGGTGACGAAGTCGGCCTCGCTCCAGCGGCCGATGCCGTCGGCCGGATCGGGCGAGATGTTCGGCGCATAGAAGGTGCCGAAAGGCGAGCGGATCGCAAGGCCGCCGCCGAGCCTCGTGCGATCGGGCTGCTCGGGCACCGCGTGGCAGGACGAGCATCCGCCGGCATTGAAGATGGTTTCGCCATTGGCGACGTCAGGCGTATGGGCTGCCGCAACCCATGGCGATGCCGGCGTACTGAGCCACCAATAAACAGCGAAGGCCGCGACACACAGGAACAGAACTGAAAGCACAAAACGTCGCAGCATCACCGGTCCGTCATGGTCGAATGGATTTTACATGATATTGTTTGAGGCCGCCCGCGTTGGAACAACCAGATCCCACCGTATCGTTTTACGTCGCACCCGGTAGCCGCTCCAGTCGGACGCTGACATGAAATTTTGCGGCGTTGGCGGCGGTTTCGGGAATAAATCCGTCATCTCATTGTTGTGAGATGTGCTCTATTCAAGGGAGAGAGGACCCAATGACCAGGATTTTGTTTGTACCACTTGCACTCGGAGCCGCCATCGCCTTCGCGGGCCCTGCCTGCGCGCAGAAGTTCAAGGCGACGTTGGATGGCAAGTCCGAAGTGCCCGCCAACACCAGCGCCGGGACCGGAAGCGCCGATCTCGACTATGACGCCGCCTCCAAGAAGCTGAGCTGGAAAGTCACCTATTCCGGCCTCAGCGGTCCTGCGACGGCCGCGCATTTCCATGGGCCAGCGGAGTCCGGCAAGAACGCCGGCGTTGCGGTCGCGATCCCGAATGCGGCTTCGAGCCCGGTCGAAGGCAGCGCTACGCTGACCGACGCCCAGGCCGCCGATCTCGAGGCCGGCAAGTACTACGTCAACATCCACACCGCGGCCAACCCGGGCGGCGAAATCCGCGGTCAGGTGACAAAGTAGGCGACCTTTAGGTTTGCCGGGTAATCTTGCCGTTTGATTGAATCGCAAGGGCGGATGCATCACATCCGCCCTTCTTCATTTCGGCCAATCGCAATCGCGCTAGAGCATGATCCGGAAAAGTGGAAACCGGTTTTCCGAAAGAGATCATGCTCAAATAAAGAGATGAGATCATGATGCGATTCTATCAAATCGCATCATGATCTCGGCAAATGGCGCATCAGGACTTCTTGACGCGGAAGGTCTCGTGGCAGCCGCCGCATTGCTTGCCGATCACGCCGAGCTCAGCCTTCAGCGAGTCGGCATCCTTGATCTTGCCCTTGGCATCGCCGACCGCTTTCGCAAAGCCTGCGATGTGCTCCTTGAAGCCCGCACTGTCCTCCCAGATCTTGGACGAGGGGCTGTAATCGCCTTCGAACGGCTTGCCCTTGATGCTCGCGGGAAACAGGGTCGGCAGCTTCTTGGCGGTATCATCGAACTGCGCGAGCGCTGCGTCCACCGTCGCCTGATCGTAGGGCTTTTCGCCCTTCACCATCGCGGCCAGCGCGCCGGCGTTCTTTCCGTTACCCTTCATCATGGCCTGGGTATCCTTGACCTGGTCCGGCTCGGCCATCACGGCACCGAGGCTGAGCAACAACGCGCCCGCAACCAGAATAATCCGCTTCATCCGTTCGCTCCCTTAATCTCCACAAAAAACTTCAGCCTGCCGGGGCAGGCTGAAGCCGTCCCCAATCCAACCCCATGGGTTTAGACTTATTCCAGAATTGGGGCGGATATCAGAGGCTATGACGGCGCTGATGCTCCCGGATCGCAATCCAGACCCGCTCGGCGGTCGCCGGCATGTCGATATGGTCGATCTTATACTCGCGCCACAATCCCTCGACGATCGCGTTGACGACCGCCGGGCACGAGCCGATCGCGCCGGCTTCGCCCGCGCCCTTGACGCCCAGCGGGTTGGTCTTGCAGGGCACGTTGTGGGTCTCGAATACGAATGACGGGCCGTCCGCGGCGCGCGGCAGCGCGTAGTCCATGAAGGTGCCGGTGACGAGCTGGCCGTCGGACGGACTGTAAACCACCTGCTCCATCAAGGCCTGGCCGATGCCCTGCATCGCGCCGCCATGCACCTGGCCGGCCAGCAGCAGCGGATTGAGCGTCATGCCGAAATCATCGACGATGACGTAGTTGACGATCCTGACGATGCCCGTCGCCGGATCGATCTCGACCTCCGCGATGTGCGTGCCGTTCGGATAGGTGCCGTCGGCGCTCGCAAACGTGGCGCTGCCCTTGAGCTTGTCCGGGTCGGCGTCCGGCCGCTTGGCGAGATCGGCGAAGGCAATCGAGCGGTCGGTGCCGGCGATCCGCACGACGCCATTGCTGATCTCGAGATCGCCCACACCGGCTTCCAGCGCCTGCGCCGCAATCTCCTTCAGCTTGTTGCCGAGCTCGTGGGTGGCGCGCTGCACGCTGACGCCGCCGGAGGGGATCGAGGCCGAGCCCCCCGTGCCCAAGCCCTGTCGCGATCTCGTCGGTGTCGCCCTGGCGGATATGGATGCGCTCGAGCGGAATGCCGAACTGCTCCGACACGAGCTGCGCATAGGCGGTCTGATGCCCCTGCCCGCTCGACTGCGTGCCGATCAGGACGGTCACATCGCCGTTGGGATCGAGACGAACGTTCGCGGTCTCCTCGCCCATGGTGCCGCAGACCTCGACATAGCTCGCCATGCCGATGCCGCGCACCAGGCCCTGCTTCTTCGCGGCCTTGGCGCGCTTGGCAAATTCCTTCCAGTCCGCCACCTCCATCGCCCGCTTCATATGCGCGGTGAAGTCGCCGGAATCGTAGACCTTGCCGGTCGCGGTCTTGTAGGGCATGGCGCGCGGCGGAATGAAGTTCTTCTTCCGGATCGCGTCCGGCGTCATGTCGAGTTTCCGCGCGCAGGCGTCGACCAGCCTTTCGATGACATAGGCCGCCTCGGGGCGGCCCGCGCCGCGATAGGCATCGACCGGCACGGTGTGGGTGAAGACGGTGCGGACGCGGCAATGGAAGGTCTGGATGTCGTAGAGGCCCGGCAACATGCCGGCGCCGCCATGCGGAATGTAGGGACCGAAGGTCGAGAGATAGCCGCCCATGTCGCCCATCAAATCGACATCCATCGCGAGGAACTTGCCGTCCTCGGCCAGCGCCATCCGCGCATGCGTGACATTGTCGCGGCCCTGCGCATCGCCCATGAAATGCTCGGCGCGGTCGGCGGCCCAGCGGATCGTCTTCTTCAGCTTGCGCGAGGCGAAAGCGAGCAGCGCATATTCGCGATACGGAAATAGCTTGGTGCCGAAGCCGCCGCCGACATCCGGGCAGATCACCCGCATCTTCTCGACGGGAATCTTGAGCACGTTCTGGCACAGGATGTCGCGCAGCCGGTGACTGCCCTGACTGCCGATCGTCATGGTCAGATGATCGCGCTTGGGGTCGTATTCGCAGACCGCGGCGCGCGTCTCCATGAAGCTCGCGACCACGCGCGGGTTGACGATCCTGATCTCGGCGACCGCATGCGCCTTGGCGAACGCTTCGTCCGTCGCCTTCTTGTCGCCGATCGGAACGTCGAACAGCACGTTGCCGGGATGATCGGGCCAGACCTGAGGCGCGCCCGGCTTGACCGCGTTGACGACGCCGGTGACCGCGGGCAGCGCCGACCAGTTGACCTCGATCGCCTCGATTGCGTCGCGCGCCTTGTCCAGCGTCTCGGCGACGACGAAGGCAACGGCATCGCCGACATGGCGCACCTCGTCTTTCGCGAGGATCGGATATGGCGGGCCGGTGAACGGATCAGTTTCGAGATTGAACAGGCATGGCAGGTCGCCGAGATCCGCGACGTCGTCGGCCGTCAGCACGGCCGCGACGCCTGGCAGCGTCCGCGCACGGCTTGCGTCGATGGTGAATTTTGCATGGGCATGCGGCGAGCGCAGCATCAGCGCGTGCAGCGAGGCCTGCGGGGCCACGTCGTCGGTATAGCGGCCCTTGCCGCGAATCAGCGCGTCATCCTCCTTGCGCAGGACGCTCTGACCGACACCGAACTTGATGGGAGCTGCCATCCTATCTCCGTTTCGTTATTGCAATATTTTGGGCGGCATACTGCAGCGGATCGCGCGGCGGCGCAAAGGGTTTAGCCGCGGACCAGTGACCGCAGCCAGCCCAATCCAAAAAGGGCGACGATTGCTCCGCCATAGACTACCGCTCCGACGGCGATCAAAAGCAGCAGCGTGGCCTCGTCGCGTAGCGGACCGCTGAAATGCGCCGCAGCAAAACTGGCGGTGGCCCACAATATCCCGGCCAGCACCACGCCCACGGCCGCGAACTTCAGAACCGACCGCACGAGCGGCCGGTTCAGCTCGAGATAGCCGGCCCGCACGGCGAATCCGAGCACCAGCAACAGATTGATCCAGGCGCCGACGGCGGTCGCAAGCGCAAGCCCGACCTGCGCCAGCGATCCCATCAGCAGCACCTTCAGCAGCACGTTGACGGCAAGGCCGGTCAGCGAGGCCTTCACCGGCGTCGCGGTGTCCTTGCGCGCATAGAAGGTCGAGACCGCGCTGCGGATCAAGACGAAGGGAATGAGGCCGACGGCATAGGCGGCAAGCGTTGCGCCGGCCGCCGCGGCGTCGCCGCGCGTAAAGGCGCCGCGGGCAAACAACGCGCGGGTGATGACGTCGGGCACCGCCAGGAACGCGGCGACGAACGGCACCGAGAACAACAGCGTGAAATCGAAGGCGCGGCGCTGCTGCTCCATTGCGCCGGCATGATCGCCCGCGGTCAGCCGCCGCGACATCTCAGGCAGCAGCACGGTGCCGATCGCAATGCCGATCACGCCGATCGGCAACTGGTTGAGCCGGTCGGCATAATAGAGCGCCGACAGCGCGCCCGCGGGCAGAAAGGTTGCGATGATCGTATCGGCGAACATCGCAACCTGCGTGCCCATCGAACCGAGGGTCGCCGGGCCGAGCGCGCGGAAGAACGCGCGGATGTCCTCGTCGAGATGAAGCGGCGCGAAACGCGGCAGCCCGCCATGGGTGGCGAGATCGCCGGCCAGCAGGAAATATTGCAGGAAGCCGGAGATCAGGACGCCCCAGGCCGCGGCATGGCCCGCGGTCGGAAAGAAGGCCGCGAGCGCGAGCGTCGCCATCATCGCGATGTTGAGGAAGATCGAGGCCGCCGCGGCGCTGGCAAACCGCTGCATCACATTCAGCATGCCGCCATAGAGCGTCACCAGCGTGATCAGCAGCAGATAGGGAAAGGTGATCCGCGTCAGGTCGATCGCAAGCGCGCGCTGGGCGGCATCATCGCCGAAGCCCGGCGCGAGAATGCGCATCGCCTGCGGCATGAACAGCCAGGCCAGCGCGAGCAGCACGACCTGCGACAGGAACAGCAGTGTGAAGATGCGGTCGGCGAACAGTTTCGCGGACGCACCACCCTTCTCGCCATGGACATGAGCATAGGCCGGCACGAAGGCGGCGTTGAACGCGCCCTCGGCAAAGATCGCCCGGAAATGATTGGGCAGGCGGAACGCGACGAAGAACGCGTCCGCCACCGGTCCCGCACCAAGGATCGCCGCGAGCATGATGTCGCGGGCGAACCCCGTGAGCCGCGAGAGCAGCGTGTAACCGCCGACGGTAAAGATGCGTCCGAGCATGCGCCGCTTCTAGCTTATCAGGCGGCGCCACAAAACGGCGAAATCAGGCTGAAACCGCGCCGCGCACAGCCGCGATGACCCGGTCCTGGGTCGGCTCGTCCAGGTAGGCATGCATCGGCAGGCTGATCACGTCGGTCGGACAGGCGTTCGCTGACCGGCAGCCCGCCATCGGCGACCGGGTAGTTGCGATAGGCGGTCTGCTGATGCATCGACTTCGGATAATAGATCGCCGTCGGAACGCCCTGCGCCTTCAAGGCGCCGGCAAAGCCGTCGCGGTCGGTGCCTTTTGGCAGGCGGATGGTGTACTGCGCCCAGACCGAGGTGCAGCCGTCCGCGAGCTTCGGCACGGTCACGACATCGGCGAGGCCCCTGGCATAGCGATCGGCGACCTTGTTGCGCGCGGCGATCTCGTCATCGAAGATCTTCAGCTTCTCGATCAGGATCGCGGCCTGCATGGTGTCGAGCCGCGCGGTCAGGCCGAGCCGGACATTGTCGTATTTGTCGCTGCCCTGGCCGTGGACGCGGATGCTGCGCAGCGTCTCGGCGAGGCCGGCGTCGTCGGTCAGGATCGCGCCGCCGTCGCCGAAGCAGCCGAGCGGCTTTGCGGGAAAGAAGCTGGTGGCGGTCGCAAGGCCAAACGTGCCGATCCGTCGGCCCTTGTAGCTCGCGCCAAAACCCTGGGCTGCGTCATCGAGCACGAACAGGCCCTCCGCCGCCGCGACCGATGCAATCGCATCGTGGTCGGCGCTCTGCCCGAACAGGTCGACCGGCATCACCGCCTTGGGTTTGAGACCGAGCCGCTTCGCCGCCGCGATGCCGCGCTTCAGCGAGGCGGCATCGATGTTGAACGTGGCCTCGTCGACATCGACGAACACGGGCGTCGCGCCGGCCAGCGCCACGGTCTCGCCTGTCGCGCAGAAGGTGAAGGACGGGCACAGCACGGCATCGCCCGGGCCAAGGCCTTTCGCCATCAGCACCATCAGCAGCGCATCAGTGCCGCTGGCGACGCCGATGACATGCTTCGCGCCGGTGAAGGCCGCGAGATCAGCCTCGAGTTGCGTCACCTCCGGACCGTTGATGAACTGGCAGTGATCGAGCACGCGCGACACCGCCTGATCGATCGCAGCGCGGAGCCGCTGGCGCTGTGTGGCGACGTCGATGAAGGGAATGGGTTGAGAACGCAGTTGTTGATTCATGGTGTCTTGCGGGGTTTTTCGCAGGTTGTCTTGCAGATTGTCTTGCAGGGTTTGAGAAACAGGCATCGAGAGGTCCGTCAGCCCACGACGCGGCGCGGCCCCTTGCGGGCGGCGGCCGTGGCGACGCGATGCGACGAGGTTTCAAGGCAGCGGGTCGCGATCTCGAGGCTGGCGACGCCCTCGTCGCCCGTCACGGCCGGCGCGGCGCCGGTACGCACCGCCTTGAGGAATGCGACCAGCTCGGCACGCAGCGGCTCGTCGTGGCCGACCGGCAGATGCCGCATCGAATAGCTGCCGTCCGGCTTGAATCCGAAACATTCGGTGACCTGGCGGGTCAACAGATCGCCCGTGATGTATTTGTCGCGCGTCGCGACGGTGACGTTGCGCGCCTTGAAGGGCGTGAGCCAGTTGGTGTTGATGTGGGCGAGCACGCCGGAAGCCGTGCGGAACTGCAGCAGCGCGATGTCCTCGCGCTCGGCCACCGCGCTCGAGAGCTGCGGCTGCACCTCGGTGATGTCGGACTCGGTGAACCAGCGGATCAGGTCGATGTCATGGACCGCGAGATCGATGACCACGCCGACATTCGACATCCGCGGCGGGAACGGGCCGACGCGGGTGATCGCGATCGACAAAATATCTTCGCCCGCCAGCGCCTGCTTGACGGCCGCGACCGCCGGGTTGAAACGCTCGACATGCCCGACCATCAGGGTGATGCCGGCGCGCTCGGCGGCGCTGACGATCTCACGTCCCTCCTCGACGGTCGAGGCAATCGGCTTTTCGACCAGCACATGGATCTTGCGCGCGATGCAGGCGAGCGAGATCTCGTGATGCAGATGCGTGGGGGCTGCGATGGTCACGGCGTCGACGCCTTCGGCGATCAGTTCGTCGAAGCTGTCGAAGGTGCGGCAATTCACAAGCTCGGTGGCGCGCTTGCGATGCGCCGGCAGCGGATCGACCACGCCGACGAGGCTGACGTCGGGAAGACCGGCCAACACGCGTGCGTGATTGCTGCCCATGACGCCTGCGCCGATGACACCGACGCGAAGCGCCGCTTTCGGTGCGATCTGCAGACCTTCTCCGGCCCCCATGGAACTCATTCTCATCAACCCCCGATCAAATCCGTGTACCCAGCGCCCGCGGGCTCTCTAGCACGCCGCCCCAGATGTGGCGAATATCCCGGCGACCCACTTAAACACGTTTTGATTCAAATGATTACACCGTAATTTTAGGGGATTGGCGGTTGCAATGCAGGGGGCAATCGGCGATCAAGCCACGCAAATGTCTGGCGGTTTTGAGCGGTTCGATGGCTTACGATGAGTTCGAGACCAACCTTCGTGAGCTGAGGGAGCGGGGCCGGTTCCGCAGTCTGCGCCAACGCACAGGCGTCGATTTCACCTCGAACGACTATCTCGGCCTCGCCGAATCGGAGGAACTGCGGCAGGCCGCAACTGAGGCCATCGCCCGCGGCGTACCGGTGGGCGCCGGCGGCTCCCGGCTGTTGCGGGGCAATCACAGCGAGCACGAGGCGCTCGAGGTCGAGGCGGCGGCCTGCTTCGGCGCCGAGACCGCGCTGTATTTCGGCGCCGGCTATTCCGCCAATGTCGCGATCTTCTCGACCCTGCCCCAGCGCGGCGACATGGTGTTCCATGACGAGCTGGTGCACGCCAGCGTCCACGAGGGCCTCCGGCACGGGCGCGCGGAGCGCCAGAGCGTCCCCCATAACGATGCCGACGCCTTCGACACGCGCGTGAGCCAATGGCGCAAGGCGGGGGGACGCGGGCGGCCCTGGATCGCGGTCGAGAGCGTCTACAGCATGGATGGCGACAGTCCCGATCTCGCCGCTCTGGTTGCCGTCGCCGACCGCCACGACGCAACGCTGGTGATCGACGAGGCGCATGCGACCGCAGTTCTCGGACCGGACGGACGCGGGCTTGCGGCATCCTTCGAAGGCCGCGGCAATATCATCACGCTGCACACTTGCGGCAAGGCGCTCGGCACATCCGGCGGCTTCGTGCTGGCCCCCAGGATCGTGCGCGACTTCCTGGTCAACCGCGCGCGGCCCTTCATCTTCGCAACCGCTCCCTCGCCGCTGATCGCGGCCGTGACGCGCAGCGCGCTCGAGATCTCGCGGGAGCGGCCGGCGCGCCGCGAGCGGCTCGCGCAGCTCGTCGCCTACGCCGCGCGCGAACTGGAGGCGCGCTGCGGTCTCACCTCGTCGCGGTCGCATATCCTGCCGGTCATCGTCGGCGCTGACGGCAAGGCCGTGGCCCTCGCGAACGCACTGCAGGAGCGCGGCTTCGACGTGCGCGCGATCCGTCCGCCGACGGTGCCCGAGGGCACCGCACGGCTGCGCATCGCGCTGTCGGCCAATCTGAGCGAAGCGGTGATCGCCGACCTGTTCGACGCGATGGCGGTCGGGTTGAGGCAGGGCGCGTGACGCGGCAGATCATCATCACCGGCACCGACACCGGCATCGGCAAGACGGTGTTCTCGGCGGGCCTCTGCGGCGCGCTCGACGGCTATTACTGGAAGCCCGTGCAGTCCGGCGTCGAAGACGAAACCGATTCCGATGCCGTGCGTCGCCTGTCCGGCCTCGCCCCGGAACGGGTGCTGCCCGAACGGTATCGCCTGAACGCGCCGGTTTCGCCGCATCTCGCAGCCCACCTCGATGGCGTTGCGATCGACGCCGGCGGGCTGGATTTTCCCGCGACGCCGGCGCCGCTCGTCATCGAGGGCGCCGGCGGGCTCATGGTGCCGCTGACGCGTGAGGTGACCTATCTCGACGTGTTCGCCCGCTGGCACGCGCCGCTCGTGCTCTGCGCGCGCACCACGCTCGGCACCATCAACCACTCGCTGCTGTCGATCGAGGCGATCCGCGCGCGCGGCCTGACGCTGCTCGGCATCGCCTTCATCGGCGAGGCGAATACGGACACCGAACGGACCATCGTCGATATGGGCCGGACGCGCCGGCTCGGCCGGCTGCCGCATCTGCCGCAGCTCGACGCCGACGCGCTGCGCGCAGCCTTTGCTGCGCATTTCGACGCGAAAAATTTCCTGGAAGGCGCCGCATGACACCGACATCGCCGGTCTGGCATCCTTTCACCCAGCACGCGGTGCATGGCGAGATCCCGGCCATCGTCCGGACCGAGGGCGCTGGCTCGAAGCCGCGGACGGGCGAAGGATCTTCGACGCGATCTCGTCCTGGTGGGTGGTCACCCATGGCCATCGCTACGAGCCGATCATGGAGGCAATCAGGTCCGAGACCGAACGGCTCGACCAGGTGATCTTCGCCGGCTTCACGCATCCGCCCGCGGAAGCGCTGGCGCGGCAGCTCATCGCGATCACGCCGCCTGAGCTGACACACGTGTTCTTCTCCGACAGCGGATCGACCTCGGTCGAGGTCGCGCTGAAGATGGCGCTCGGCTTCTGGCTGCATTCCGGCGAGGACCGCAGGCACATCCTTGCGCTCGAAGGCGCCTATCACGGCGACACGATCGGCGGCATGTCGGTCGGCGAACGCGGCGTCTTCAACGCGCCCTATGAGCCGCTGCTGTTCGATGTCGACCGCCTGCCGTTCCCGCGCAGGGGCCGCGAACAGGAGACGCTGGACGCGCTGGAGACTGCCTGCCGCCAACGACCCGTCGCGGCCCTGATCGTCGAGCCGCTGATCCTCGGCGCCGGCGGCATGCAGATCTACGCGCCGTCCGTGCTCGCCGAGATGGCGCGCATCTGCAAGCGCCATGGCGTGCTGCTGATCGCCGACGAGGTGATGACCGGATGGGGACGAACCGGAACGCGCTTCGCCTGCGAACAGGCCGGCATCGTTCCCGACATCGCCTGCTACTCCAAGGGCCTCACCGGCGGCGTGCTGCCGCTCGCGGTGACGCTATGCCGCCGCGCGATCTTCGATGCGCATTACGCGGAAGACCGGCGCAAGACGTTCTTTCACTCCTCATCCTACACCGCGAACCCGATCGCCTGCGCCGCCGCGCTGGCCAATCTCGAGGTGTGGCAGACCGAGCCCGTGCTGGAGCGGGTCGCGGCGCTCGCGGCGGTTCATGCCAAGGCGCTGGACCGTTTCAACGACGACCGGCGCTTTGCGAATGTCCGCCAGCTCGGCACCATCGCGGCGCTCGATCTCGTGGTGGGAGACGCCGGCTATCTCGCCGATATCGGCCCCCGCCTCTACCGGCATTTCCTCACGCGCAATTTCCTGGTCCGGCCGCTCGGCAACACGATCTACCTGATGCCGCCCTATTGCAGCACGGAAGATGAGATCGCGGCGGTTTATGATGCGATCGCGGAGATCGATGTCTAAGCGGCACGCACGCCGGTTGCGCCGCTCACGAAACCGTGTGCGGCCGGACGCGTAACGGATCGGAGTGGCTTGCCGAAGACGGATGTGGACCAGATTGCAGGAGCATCCGATGTTGTCTCGCTTGCTGATTCCGTTTGCCGTTGCCGCCGCCCTCACGCCGATTGCCGCGCAGGCTGCCGATCGTCCGGTCGTCGTCGAGCTCTTCACCTCGCAGGGCTGCTCGTCCTGCCCGCCGGCGAATGCCTATCTCAACGAGCTGGCGCGCGAGCGGCGCGACCTGCTGCCGCTGGCATTCCACGTCACCTATTGGGACCGGCTCGGCTGGAAGGACCCGTTCTCGCTTACCGCGGCCACGGATCGCCAGGCCCGCTATGGCGCGCGTTTTGGCGATGGGTCCTACACACCGGAGATCGTGGTCGACGGCTTCATCGAGCCATGTCGGCTCCTATCGCGACGAGGTCGGGAAACGCGATCGCAGGCGCCAGGCAGCGCAGCGAGACGGCGGCGTCGCTCGACATCAGGAACGATGGCGGCCGCCTGCAGATCGGCGTCGGCAGCGGCTCGGGCCATGGCAAGATCCTGCTGATCGGTTTCGATCGCGCACATCAGACCGCAATCCATCGCGGCGAAAATGGCGGCCGCACGCTGGACGAAGCCAATGTCGTACGCTCGATCCGCGCCGTCGGCGACTGGAGCGGCGCGCCGCTCACGATCAGCGAGGCGTTTCCCGAGGGTCAGGAAGCCGCGGTGATCCTGGAAGCGCCAGACGGCCGCATCGTAGGCGCGGCGCGGCTTGGCGGCGGGTAAAACAGCGCAGCGGTTCGCGTCCCTCGGCTGAACCAACTCACTCCAGTGCGCAGTAACGGCGCCAGAACGTGCGGTAGCCCTCCTCGACCTTGCGCGTGTAGAGCTCGACGTTGCCGGCGGCGGAGTTCGCCACCATCCGCGGCAGCTCGGAGCGAAGCTTCGCCAGCGCCGTCGGCTCGGCGGCATATCGGCACGCGATCGCGATGTAGCCGTCGTCGTCCTCCGCCGCCCAGTCGCCGAGGCCTACCGCCGTGACGATCGCGGCCGCGGCACGCGACGCCGCGCTTGCGCCGAGCTTCGCGATAACGGGAACGCCGGCCTGCAGCGATTCCCAGGTGCTGACGCCGCCATTCTGCGGAAATGGGTCGAGCGAAATGTCGACATTGGCGAACTCGGCGATGTGCTGTTCGCGCAATGACGAACCGAGACAGCTGATGCGCTCCTGCGCCACGCCATGCGCCACGAATCGGCCGACGAGCCGATCACGCAGGAAGGGATCGTCGAGCGCACCGTTCTTGATCACGATCGTGGCGCCCGGCAGCTCTTGCATCAACCGTGACCAGACCACCAGAGCCGGGTCGGAGATCTTGTCGATCCTGTTGAACACGCCGAAGGTCACGTGTCCCGTGCGCAGCATCGGCAGCGGCGTCGGCTGGGCGCCCTGCAGCGGATCGGTGGTGATGACCGCGGGCAGGTCGTAGACCTGCTCGGCGAAGAGGTGGCGCACGGACGACGGCACCGTGACCGGATCGGCGAAGAAATAGTCGATGGTCGGCAGGCCGGTGCCGGTCCCGCTGCCCCATGCGGTGACCTGAATGGGCGCCGGCTTGCGCGCAAACACCGTGAGCCGGTTGCCGGCCGAATGGCCAGACAGATCGACCAGGATGTCAACCTGATCGGCCTCGATGCGAGCCGTCAGTTCGTCGTCGGACATCTGCCAGGCATCGACCCAGACGTCGGCGGCGGACCGGCATTCTGCAGTCATCGCATCCCGCAACGGCGAGCAGGAATAGCAGGCGACCTTGAACTGCTGACGGTCGCGATGCCGCAGCACTGGCAGAAAAGTCAACGCGGCGGAATGCCCCCTGAAGTCGGACGGAGATGTAGCCGATGGTGATGCGCCGCTCCGGATCAAGGTCCCGCGATGGCAATTGCCGTTGCGGAAGCTGGGCGCCGATCCTGTTCCACCATTCTCGCCGCGCCGCCTGGTGCTGGGCGAAGTCAGCGCCGGGCATGAATTCGAGCGCGAAGATCTTCGCGGTGATCGCATCCCCGTAATCGGGCTTGATCTCGAGCGCACGGTCGAAATGCTGCAGCGCTGTGGCGACCTCGCCCTGCTTGACAAAGCAGGCGCCGAGCCACGTCCAGGCGACCTCGGAGGCCGGATTCTGCTCGAGCACCTTGCGGCAGGCTTCCATCGCCGGCGCAATATTGTCCTTGATCACACCGAGTTGGGCTTTACCCAGCAACGCCACCTCCAGCAGCGGGTCGATCGCCAGCGCCGCGTCGAAATCCGCCTCGGCCTGGTCGAACCGCCCGGCCTGCTGATGCAGCCTTCCGCGCTGGGCCATGACCAAGGCGGTCCCTGGCTTGATCGCGAGCGCGGCATTGAACGCGGCGAGCGCGTCGTCGAAATGGCGCAGATTGATGCCGGCCAATCCCTTGCCGAACATGGCCTCCATGTGGCGCGGATTGAAGGATAGCGCGCGATCGAAGCTCTGCTTCGCGTCGGCGTTCCGGTTGAGAAGAAGCTGCGCCATGCCGCGATTGCAATAGGCGTCGGCGTAGTCGGGCTTCAACAGCGATCGCCCGGTCGTGAACCGCGATCGCCTGCTCCAGCTCGAGCAGGCGCATCAGGGTGTTGCCGAGGCTGGTGAGGGCTGTCGCGAAATTCGGCTTGAGCGCAATGGCGCTCTCCTGGACTTTCCGCGCCTCCTCATAGCGCTTCTGCTTGAACAGCGCGAGACCGAGATTGGCGAGCGCCTCGACGTTGCGCGGCTCGGCCGCGATCGCCTGAGTCAGGGCCTGCTCGGCGAGATCCAGCCGGCCGCTGTCGAGCGCCGACACGCCAAGCAGGTGCAGCGCATGAAAATGGTCGGACACGAGCCCCAGGATCTGCCCGCAGATCGTTTGCGCTTCGGCGTGCTTGCCTGCACGATAGGCAGCAACAGCCGCGGGCACCAGCCCGTCCGCCTGCTTGCGGTTCTTCTTCTGCAGCCGCGCGTTCTGGAACGCGCGCGAACCGATCGTGCTTTGCAAGGACAGTTCTCCGAGAGAGCATCGCTTGCGAATCTAGCACGGGCTCGCTTGATTCGAGAGCAGTGACGAGCACTCTGCCCGCGTGCCGTCAGCCGTTGGCGGCGCAGTAGCGGCGCCAGAACGCGCGATAGCCTTCCTCGACCTTCCGCGTGTAGAGCTCGCCGTTGCCGGCGGCGGAGGTCGCAAGCCGTCTGCGGCAGCTCGGCCCGCAGCCGCGCCAGCAACGCGGGCTGGGCAACGAATTTGTACGCGATCGCGATGTAGCCATCATCGTCTTCTGCCACCCAATCGTCGAGGCCGACCGCCTTGACGATCGCGGCTGCAGCGCGCGACGCCGAACTCGCGCCAAGCTTCGCAATGACGGGCACGCCGGCCTGCAGCGATTCCCAGGTGCTGACACCGCCATTTTGCGGGAATGGGTCGAGCGAAATGTCGACGCTCTGCGAACGCGGCGATATGCTCCTGCCGCATCGACGAGCCCAGACACCTGACGCGATCCTGCGGCACACCCGTGCGCCACGAAGCGCGCGATCAGGCCGTCGCGCAAGAAGGATCGTCGAGCGCGCCGTTCTTGATCACGATCTTCGCATTCGGACATCTCCTGCAACAGCCTCGACCAGAGGGCCAGCGCGGGTCGGATATCTTGTCGATGCGGTTGAACACACCGAATGTGACGTGGCCCTTGCGAAGCATCGGCGGCGGCGCCGGCCGCAGGTCGCGGCGCCGGATCGGTCGTGATCAGGGACGGCAGATCGTAGATCCGTCTCCGCAAACAGCGGCCGCGCCGCTTCCGGCACGGTAACCGGGTCGGCAAGGAAGTAATCGATGGTCGGCAGGCCCGTGCCGGTCGCGATTGCCCCAGGCGCTGACCTGGATCGGCGCCGGCTTGCGCGCGAACACCGCCAGCCGATGGCCGGCCGAATGGCCCGACAGGTCGACCAGAATATCGACATTGTCGGATTGAATCCGGTCCGCGAGTTCATCGTCCGAAAGCTGCCAGGCCTCGACCCAGGTCTCGGCCAGTGAGCGGCATTGCTCGGTCACAGCGTCGCGCAGCGGCGAGCAGGAATAGCACACGACCGCAAACGCCCGGCGATCATGATTGCGCAAGCACCGGCAGGAAGGTCAGCGCGGCGGAGTGATTCCTGAAATCGGAGGAGACGTAGCCGACGACGATCCGCCTCTCCGGGTCCGGGTTCTGGCGCTGCAACTGACGTCGCGGTATCCTGACGCCGATCCTGTCCCACCACTCGCGCCGCGCCGCCTGATGCATGGCGAAGTCGGCCTCGGGGAGGAAATCGAGCGCGAAGATCTTCTTCGTGATCGCATCCTCGTAGTCCGGCTTGATCTCCAGCGCCCGGTCGAAATGCCGGATCGCGGCCTCGGTCTCCCCCTGATTGGCGAAGCACGCGCCGAGCCAGCCAGCGCGACTTCCGAGGACGGATTCTGCTCCAGCACTTTCCGGCAATCGGACATCGCCCGCGCGACGTTGCCGGTGAGCACGCAGACATGCGCCCGGCCGCAAAGCGCCGCCTCCAGCGACGGCTCCAGGGCGAGCGCCGCGTCGAAGTCGGCTTCGGCCTTGTCGAACTGCCCCATCTGCAGATGCAGCCGGCCGCGCTGGGCGATGATCGCAGCGCCGTCCGGCTTCATCGCGAGCGCCGCATTGAACGCAGCCAGCGCACTATCGAAGTGCCGGAGGTTGATGCCCACGAGCCCCTTGCCGAAGGTCGCCTGCAGATGGCGCGGATTGAAGGACAGCGCGCGATCGAAGCTGTCGTTGGCTTCTTGAGCTCGGCCGGACAGAAGCTGCGCCATGCCCCGGTTGCAGTAGGCATCGGCGTAATCGGGCTTGATGCCGATGGCGCGGTCATGCGCCTCGACGGCCTGCTCGAACAGCCCCATGCGCATCAGCGTGTTGCCGAGACTGGTGAACGCCGCGGCAAAATTCGGCTTCAGCGCAACCGCCCTCTCCTGGCGTTTGCGCGCCTCTTCATAGCGTTTCAGATGGAACAGCGCCAAGCCGAGATTGGCCGATGCCTCGGCCGAGCGTGGATCGGCGTCGACCGCGCGCGTCAACGCTGCTTCGGCTTCCTTGAGCTTGCCGGAATCGAGCGCGGACACGCCAAGCAGGTGCAGCGCGTCGAAATGATCCGGGATGTCCTTGAGAATCTGGCCGCACAGCGCCTGCGCATCCGCATGCCTGCGCTCGCGATAGGCGGTCGCCGCCGCCGACAACAACACCTCGGCCTGCTTCCTGAATTGCTTTTGCAGCCTTGCGTTCTTGAAGGCGCGCGAGCCGACACCGCCTGACAAATTCGGTTCTCCGAGGTTTGCCTCGAATCACCTTAGCGGAAATCGCATGATTCGTATCCCCGCGAAGGCCACGCCTTGCGTCGGCCCAAGTCAAAGCAGGCTTTTCAGAAAATCGAGCAGCCGGCGGGACAGCGTCGGCGGCCTCTGCTCCGGCACCTGGTTGCAGGCAAAATTCCGCAGCGCATCGCGCGAGGACAGCGGAATGGTGTCGCTTGCCGGACTGGCAGCGCCAAGCTTCCGACAGAGTGGACCGTAATCGGTAAACTCATCGTAAGGCAGCACCTTGGGAAACAGACTCCCGCTCAGGATCAGAGCATGAAACGGAAGCGGCCATTTGAACTCGATCTTGTCGTTGGCACGCAGCGCACCCGCGGCGAGTTGCATCATGCAGGTGCGCGTACTGCACGTAGCGCGGCGGAGCGGGCTGTTCGCCCGGCGCGACGACCGCAATCAATTCGCGCTCGGCCTTCCAGAAATCGACTGCGAACAGCGTAAAAGCGCTGGCTCCGGTCGCAGCCGCGATCAGAGCAAGATCAAGCGCGAAGGACGAACGCCTCGCGAGCCGTGAAGCACTGTCTTTCTCTTTGGATGCGAGCGCAAATATCGCGGCCAAAAGTACCATCAGGCCTGCGACCCAGGAGCGCGCGGCATATCGCCCATCGCCGAAATTCGCGTCGAACAGCAGCCAGAGCAGCGCCGGCGCAAGCGCAGCGGCGGCAACGAGCAGAAACAGCCGCGACCTGCGCGCGGAGAGGCCGGGAACAAGAACAAGGACGAGAGAGGCGACGATACACATCCACAGCATGAGATTGCTGAACAGACGGCGTGGATCGAACGTATAGATGAGATTGCCTTGCGAGCCCTCCGAGCCGCCCAGCGCAATAACGGTCAAGAGGACTCCGATCGGCGCCGCCATCAACGCAACATGAGCGGCGCGCACAAACCTGCTTGCTTTTGCGGTGGATCGAAAGCCGAGCCACGCGACCAGCACCGCGCTGAAAATCGTCAGCTCATGACAGAATATCAAGGCGACATAGCTGCAGTAGAACAGCAAGCCGCTGGACCTGTTCGTTGCGATCAGGAACAGGCAGATCCACAGGAAGCCGGGCGCGAGGTAGATCTCGGTCGGAAATCCAAATGACAGGCAAAGAACCAGCGCGAATTGCAGCGCAAGAAAACTGAGAAGCTCAGGGCGAATGCGCCAGACAAGCGCGCATGCCACAGCGTATTGCAGGACAGGCAGAAGAAAATAGAAGATGCCGTTGACGATCGCGAGGCCGGCCGGCTCGAAATGAAAAAGCGCATGGAGCCACGATGTCGGGACGACCGTGAGCAGGTAAACGGTCGAGCGCGCGGCAATCTCCTTCCATTTCAAGTCCCAGGGATTTCCGGCCGCGATGGAGAAGACGAAATACGCGCCGTCGCCATAGAGCATCACCTTGCCAAGGGACGCGACCAAGCCGCAGACCAAGAGAAGAATACCGACGATCCGCGGCAACGAGCCTGGAATACGCAGCATCAGCCAGAAACGATGAGCGCCAGGCGATCGCGTAAGGCCTTTGCATCGATCATGGTGATCGCCGTTCAATGCTCCGGCGATTCAAGCAGCGATCATGTGCAGAAACCTGCGGAAGGATCCCTGACGCCGTTCAGACAGCAGGCTCCGGCATATCGCGATAGCGATCGTCGATCGCGAGCGCGCTCAGCTCCGCCGATAATCGTCCTCGATGCGGATGATGTCGTCCTCGCCGAGATAGCTGCCGGTCTGCACCTCGATCAGCTCGAGCAGGATCTTGCCGGGGTTATCCAGCCGGTGCACGGCGCCCATCGGGATGTAGATCGACTCGTTCTCGTGCACCGTCTTGACGTCCTCGTTGATGGTCACGCGCGCCGCGCCGCGCACCACGATCCAGTGCTCGGAACGATGATGGTGCTTCTGCAGCGAGAGGCGCTGGCCCGGCTTCACGATGATGCGCTTGACCTGATGGCGGTCGCCATTGTCGACCGACTGATAGCTTCCCCAGGGGCGATGCACCTTGATGTGAGCCTCGGTGACCTGCGGCGCCACTGTCTTCAGCTTGGCAACCAGCCGCTTCAGCCCGTTGGCATCCTTCTGTCGCGACACCAGCACGGCATCCTGCGTCGCCACCACGACCACGTCGTCAACGCCTTCCAGCGCCACCAGCGCGTTGTCGGTCACGACGTTGCAGTTGCGGGAATCCTCGAATACCGCCTGGCCGCGCGACGCATTGCCCTGCGCGTCCTTGTCCGACAGCTCCCAGACCGCATGCCAGGAGCCGACATCGGACCAGCCGCAGGAAACCGGCACCACCGCAGCCCGCGCGGTCTTCTCCATGACCGCATAGTCGATCGAGATCGGCTTTGCCGTCGGCGAAGCCATCGCGGTCGAGCGTGATGAAGCCGAGATCGCGTCCGGCCTTGGCGACGGACTCAGAGACCGTCTTCACGCTCGCCGCGTCGAACTTGCTGTATTCATCGAGCAGAACGGCCGCGCGGAACATGAAGTTGCCGCTGTTCCAGAGATAGCCGGCCTTGACATATTGCTCCGCGGTCGGCTGGTCCGGCTTCTCGACGAATTTCGCAACACGCGCGAACCGCGCCGGACACCGCCTCGCCCGGGTTGATGTAGCCATATTCGGTTGCCGCGCGTTCGGGCGTGACGCCGAAGGTCACGATGCGTCCGCTTTCCGCAGCCGCCAACCCCTCGCGACAGGCGGCGAGGAAGGCCGCAGTATCGCGCACGACGTGATCGGCCGCGAGCGCCAGCACGACCGCTTCGCCGTCGCGCGCCTGCGCAAAGGCCGCACCGGCCACGATCGCAGGACCGGAATCCCGCCGCATCGGCTCCAGCAGCACGTCGGCCTCGATCCCGATCTCCGCGAGCTGCTCCAGCACCATGAAGCGATAGGCCGCGTTGGTGATGATGATCGGCCGCTCGAACAACGCCGCGTCCGAGACGCGCAGCAGCGTGTCCTGGAATGTCGAACGCGTCCCGAACAACGGCAGGAACTGCTTCGGGACGCACCTCGCGCGACGCCGGCCACAGCCGCGTGCCGGCGCCGCCGCACATGATCAGGGGAATAATTCGTTTGGTCATCATGCAATCCGCCGTTAGATGCCGTGATAATCACGATACCATTTCGCAAAACGTGCAATGCCATCTTCGATCGACGTCGCCGGCCGAAAACCGATGTCGCGCTCGAGATCGGCAACATCGGCGTAGGTCGCCTCCACATCGCCGGGCTGCATCGGCAGCATCTCCTTGATCGCAGTCCGGCCGAACTCCTTTTCCAGCAGAGATACCACGTGGGTCAGGTCTTCGGGGTGATTGTTGCCAATATTGTAAATCTTCCACGGCGCCGCGGCTGGAACCGGGATCGGGCCGGTTTCCGTCCCAATCGGGCCTGCCCTGCGGCGGCCGATCGATCAGGCGGACCACCGCCTGGACTCACGTCGTCGATAAAGGTGAAATCGCGCCGCATCTTGCCATGGTTAAAGAGCCTGATCGGCTGCCCGGCCAGGATGGCCTTGGCGAAGATGAACATCGCCATGTCCGGGCGGCCCCAGGGACCATAGACCGTGAAGAAGCGAAGCCCCGTGGCCGGCAAGCGGTAAAGATGGCTGTAGGCATGCGCCATCAGCTCGTTGGCCTTCTTCGACGCGGCATAGAGGCTGATCGGATGATCGACATTGTCCTGCACCGAGAACGGCAGCTTGGTGTTGGCGCCATAGACCGACGAGGATGAGGCAAACAGGAGATGTCTGCAGCCATTGTGCCGGCAGCCCTCCAGCACGTTGATGAAGCCCTCGAGATTGGCATCGACATAGGCGTGCGGATGTTCGAGCGAATAGCGCACGCCGGCTTGCGCCGCGAGATGGACGACGACCGGGAAAGCGGTGCTGCGCGAACAGCGCCTTCGATCGCCGCGCGATCGGCGAGATCGAGCTTCACGAAGGTGAAGTTGGGCTGGCGCTTCAGGATGTCGAGCCGCGCCTCTTTCAACTTGCGGATCATAGTAGTTGTTCACGCTGTCGAGGCCGACCACCTGCGCGCCCTTCGGCGAGCAGCCGCTGCGCGACATGAAAGCCGATGAAGCCGGCCGCACCGGTCACAAGGACGGTATTGTCAGACATGGTCGCTCCGACGGTCAGAGGTCGCCACAGTTCGATGCCGGCAGGCTTGCGGCTGCGATCGAGCTTCATCTTGACGTCGAGCACGAGCCCGCTGCGCTCGCGGAGCAACCGCTGGATCAGCGGCCAGCCGCCCTCGACATAGCGCTCGTGCGCCACCGCCAGGATGACGGCGTCGGCCGGCTGCAGCGCGTCCAGCTCCGTCAGCGTCAGGCCATACTCATGCTCGACGGCAGCGGCATCGGCGAGCGGATCGGCGATCTGAACCGTTGATGCCGAACGACTGCAGTTCACGCACGATGTCGATGACCCGCGAGTTGCGGTGTCGGGCACATCCTCCTTGAAGGTCAGCCCGAGGATCGTCACAAGCATGGTCACCGTGCCGCCTGTCCCCGCGGCGCAACAGGCCGCGAACGCATTCGCGCGCGATGCGCTGGCCCATGCTCGTCGTTGATGCGGCGGCCCGCGAGAATGACTTCGGGATGATAGCCGGCCTTCTCGGCACGATAGGTCAGATAATACGGATCGACGCCGATGCAGTGGCCGCCGACGAGGCCCGGCTGGAACGGCAGGAAGTTCCATTTGGTGCGCGGCCGCCGCCAGCACGTCGCCGGTGTCGATCTCGAGCGCCTGGAAGATCAGCGACAGCTCGTTCATGAAGGCGATGTTGAGGTCGCGCTGGGTGTTCTCGATCACCTTCGCGGCCTCGGCCACCTTGATCGAGGGCGCCCGATGAATGCCGGCGGTCACCACCGAGCCATAAACCTTGGCGACGATGTCGAGCGTCTCTGCATTCTGCGCGGAGACCACCTTGGTGATGGATCTCGAACCGATGCTGCTTGTCGCCGGGATTGATGCGCTCCGGCGAATAGCCGACATTGAAACCCGTCACCCGCCTTCAGGCCGGAAGCGCGCTCCAGGATCGGCACGCATTCTTCTTCGACCGCGCCGGGATAGACGGTCGATTCGTAGACGACGATGTCGCCCTTCTTGAGCGCCGCGCCGACCAGATGCGAGGCCTGCAATCATGGCGCCCAGATCGGGCCGCCGCGCGTCGTCGATCGGGGTCGGTACGGTGACGATGAAAAAATCGGCACTCCGGAGCTCGGCAGGCTCGCTGGCAAAGCTCAGCGACGCACGCCTCAGATCGGACGGCTCGACCTCGCGGGTCCGGTCCCGCCCCGCCCTCAACTCCGCGACACGCGCCCGCATCGATGTCAAAGCCAATGACCGGTGCTTCCGTCGCGCGCAAAGGCCGCCGCGACAGGCAATCCGACATAACCAAGACCAATGACCGCAATCTTCCGGCCGTGTGACATAAAATAATATTCCAGGCTTTCGAGACGCCATTGACGCCACCGCGCCGACTGTTTAGCCACCGTACCGCGGAGATCGCAAGGGGTGGACACCCGTCGTCCGCCAGGGTTAATGCTGCGGACGGTCTCCAGGGACATGCCAAGCCGGGAATTGGTGTAAGCGCGCTCGTCTTGGGTCATCTGAAACATGAGCGAACCCGGCCCGAAATGCGCGGCTTTTTGATCTTCACAACCCGAATCCTGGTGTCGCTGGCGCTGCTTTACCTCGCGCTTCGCGGCATCAATTTCGCGGCGCATCCAGTCCCGCCTGAGCCAGATCAAGTTGTTGCTGGATCGGCTTGGCGCGTGCTTGTCGCGATCTTCCAGATCTTGCTCGGCGCGTTGCGCTGGCGCGAGATTTCGATTCTGTGCCATGCGCCGCTGACCGATCTGCAGGCATTTCGCTACAACATGATCGGCGCATTCTTCAATCAGACGCTGCCCTCGTCGATCGGCGGCGACGCGATGCGGCTGTGGCTCGTCAACCGCACCGGCGCCGGCTGGCGCGCGGCGACCTATTCGATCCTGACCGATCGCGCGGTCGGGCTGATCGCGCTTGCGCTCATCATCGTCGGCAGCCTGCCATGGAGCTACGGCATGATCGCCGACGGCAATGGCCGTCTCGCGCTGGTGTTCGTCGACTTCGCCGCGCTGTGCGGGCGGACTGGGCTTTCTCGCTGCTCGGCCATCTGCCCTGGCCATGGCTGAAGCACTGGTGGCCGACCAGGCACGTCCACGCCTGCTCCGTCATCGCCAACCAGGTGATCTTCAACCGAACGCAGCGGACCGAAGATCGCGGCGCTGTCGCTGTCCATTCATGTGCTGGCAGTGGTGATCGCGTGGTGCGCCGTGCGTTCGATCGCGGCACCCGCCGATTTCGAGCAGCTGTTCATGCTGACACCGCCGATCATGCTGATCACCATGGTGCCGATCTCGATCGCCGGCTGGGGCGTGCGCGAGGCGACGATGATGGTGGCGTTCGGCTATGCCGGGCTGGCGCCAGGCGGACGGAACGGTGGTCTCGATCCTGTTCGGCGCGGTCTACTTCATCGTCGGCGCGCTTGGGCGGGCTGGTCTGGATCTTCAGCGCGGAGAAGGCGGCAGGCGGAATTGAGGTGGCGCACGCCATGGAGGATTAGGCTTAGCCGCTTCGCCGCGCTCTACTGCCGGCGATAGCGGGTCGGGAAATTTCATTCTCCCGATCACCGCCAGGCGACCTGGATTTTGGCGGGTTCAAGGGCGTCAATCTTGGGAATGGTGTTGATCCGACTGACGCCATCAATCTTTCGCAAGCCAAGCAGCTTCTGGCCCCGACCGAGAATCCGAGCTAACGTCCGTCACGGATCGAATCAGCGCGAGCATGTGGCTCGCGCGCCGTGCGTCCATTGCCGGGCTGGCCAGTAGCGGCTTGGTATTTAGTAACCCCATCGATTTAGTGACCCTCTTGATGACGCGTCGGTTCGCGGGCGATCGATGCACGCGGGAAGCTGCGCCACTGCGGGGAGAGAGTCGGGCGAACATCTTTCGGGAAGCGCGCATCTAAACATGACCACTCAGCTTGATTCGCACGCCGAGTTTCAGTCACTGCTCGGTCAGATCAGAGGGCTTGGCTACAAGTACATCGAGGACAAGGACTTCGTCAGCGCGCAGCTCGCTTTCAAGAAGCTGCTCGAGCTGGACGCCAAGGATATCAACGCGCGGTTCGTCTACGCACAGCTGATCGACGACGGCACGCACAAGAAGCGCGCTGAGGCGCGTGACCTGATGTTGTCGATTTTGGACGAGCACCCGGACATCCTCGACAATCCGACCGATGGAAATCTGCTTCTGATCCGAAGCGCGGCGGAACGGTGCAGCCATGTCGGGCCGTTCGCGAAGGCAATCGAGCTCTTCCGCAAGCTGGCGCAGGCGTCAAACAACGCCAGCGACTATTTCAAGCTCAGTGAAATCCTCACGCAGGGCAATTTCTTCGAAGAAGCGATTGCAAGTCTCGAAAAGGCAATCGCAATCGACCCTGCGAGATTTGACACGCAGGCCCATCGGGAGACCCTGGACGTCGCAAGATCGCGCTTGAGCCGGCCGATGTCCAAGGCGACAGACGGCAAGAAGAAGGTCGGCCGCTATCCAGAAACGCAAGATTTCCTGGGCGATTTCCAGAAGCTGATCCGGGACCATATCGCCGTCAATCTGAACCGCGAGCCCAAGTTCCTGAACAAGACGACCAGATTTTTCACGATGGGCTCGTGCTTCGCGCGAAATCTAGCGAAGAGCCTGAACGACAGCGGCTATGTCAGCCATCACATGGAAATCTCCGAATACATCAATACAACGTTCGCAAACAGGGTCTTCGTCGATTGGCTCAGCGACGCCGATGTCGATGACGTGGCGCGCGACAGGATCGTTGAGCTGTTGCCGCCTGGCGCGAGTAAGGAGAACACCCTTCAGGTCATCAGAAACAGTGACGTCTTCATTCTGACCCTCGGCGTCGCCGCGGCTTTTTTCGACAGGACAACCGGCGCGTTCGTCCTGCCGCGGCCGAGCGCGCTGAACTCCAGGGCGCTTGCGGAGAAATATCTGTCTCGGACTACTAGCGTCAAAGAAAACGTTGACAACGTTTTGCATCTGATCGCGTTCGTCCGAAGCATTTCGCCCGGGATCAGGATCGTCGTCACCGTTTCTCCGGTACCGCTCTTGGCTTCGTTCGAATATGAGTTGGCCGTGCAGGCTGACTGCCTGTCCAAAAGCACGATGCGGCTGGTCGCGCATGAAGTCGTGAACAATTCGAACATCCAAGACATCCTGTACTGGCCATCGTTCGAGGTGTTCAGATGGGCAGGCTCAAATGCCAGCAATTATTATGCGGCGGACGACGGCGCCGCCTGGCATGTCTCCGAAGAGAAAGTGGCTGGCACGATCCGTGCCTTCGTCAACATGTTCTCGCCCGAGTGACGCGACCGTCCTGGTTCAAGCGAGCGGCAAACTGAGAAGGGCGCAAAAGCAGGCGCCCCAGCTTCTGAAATAAACAGGGCCACTTTGCGTGCAAACAGGGTGCCGCTTGGCAGCGAAGCTTCAGCGCCCGGCGCACCAGGCATCGTGCCAAGCCTGGGCCATCAGCACGTTCCAAAGCCAATGGCCGTGGTTGCGCTCACCGCTCATGTGCTCCTGCACCCTGCCCGCCACGAGCCCGGCATTGAACAGGTTCTGCGGTTGCAGCCGCGCCGGCGACAGCAGATCGCAGGTCCATGATTTCAGCGGCCCGCGCAGCCAGTCATCGAGGGGAACGCTGAAGCCGATCTTCGGCCGGTCGACCAGATCTTGCGGCACGTGCCGGTACAGCACCTGCCGGACCAGCCATTTGCCGCGCCCCGCGCGCACTTTCATGCTGGGCGGAATCCTGGCCGCGAGCTCAACGACGTCCTTGTCGAGGAAAGGCACCCGCGTTTCCAGGCCGACGGCCATGGCGGCGCGGTCGACCTTCTGCAGGATATCGTCGGTCAGATAGCTGAGCGAATTGGCCAACGTCATGCGGTCGAGCGGATCGAGTGGGACCGTGAGCTTCGCCATCTCATCGTTCGACCAGCTCGCCCTCTCCTCGCCCTGCAGCACCGTCTGCGACGGCTCGTCGTCGATCGAGCAGAGCAGCCGGTAGAGTTCATCGAGCGTTTCCGCGCCGACGATGCGGGCGAGCTTGGCGACCTGATCGCCCGCACGGCGGACATGCAGGCGCGCGGGCAGAAGCGGCCGCGCCAGACGCGCGAGGGTGTCCGCCGGCTCCGGCGAGATGGCGGCGAGCAGCCTGCTCAATATCCTTCTCAGCGGAGCCGGCGCCTTGCCAAGCCGCGCCTGCAGATCGCCGCCCCAGACATGGCGATTATAGCCGCCGAACAGCTCGTCGCCGGCATCGCCGGACAACGCCACGGTGACATGCTTGCGCGCCAGCGTGGCGACCAGATGCGTCGGGATCTGCGAGGAGTCCGCAAACGGCTCGTCATACATGAAGGGCAGCCGCGGAATGACATCCATCGCGGTCTTCGAATTGACATAGAGCTCGGTATGCGATGTGCCGAGATGCGCGGCCACCCTGCTCGCGTCAGCGGCCTCGTCATAGGCGGCTTCGCGAAAACCGATGGAGAAGGTGCGCACCGGTTGGCTTGCCTGCGCCTGCATCAGCGCCACGATGGTCGAGGAATTGATTCCGCCGGACAGGAACGCTCCGAGCGGCACGTCCGACAGGCACTGGCGCTTGACCGCAATCGACAGCAGCCGCTGCAATTCCGCAATCGCTTCGTTCTCGTCGGAAATGCGCGCCGCCTGTGCGGCAACGACCCGCTCCCGCAGCGACCAGTAAGGTTGCGGCGCAGGCATGGTGCCGCGCTCTGCGTCAGCGGCAAAGGTGACAAAGGACGCAGACGGCAGCTTCCTGATGCCGTTCCAGATCGTGGCCGGCGCCGGCACATAGCTATAGCGCATGAACGCGGTCAGCGCCGCGCGATCGAGCGACGGCGCCCAATCCGGATGCGCCGCGAGCGCCTTCAGTTCGGATGCGAAGACGAGATCGCGGCCGGACCAGCCATAGAACAGCGGCTTCTCGCCGAACCGGTCGCGCGCCAGCGTCAACGTTCGATCGCGCTCGTCCCATAGCGCGAACGCGAACATGCCGGAAAAGCGCTGCAGGGCCGCCGCCACGCCCCATTGCCTGACGGCATAGAGCAGCGTTTCCGTGTCCGAATGTCCCCGCCAGTTCGGCGCCGCATTCGCCGCTTCGAGCTCGGCGCGAATGTCGAGATGGTTGTAGATCTCGCCGTTGAAGGTGACCGCAAACCGCCCGCACTCGCTGCGCATCGGCTGCGCGCCAGCCTCCGACAGATCGAGAATGGACAACCGGCGATGCCCGAACGCGACGCCCGCGGATGGATCGGTCCAGATCCCGCTCGCATCCGGCCCGCGATGCGCAAGCGCCTCCGTCATGCGGTTGGTCATGCCGGCGAGCAGCCCGCCATCGCCGCCGCCGGGCCGGAACAGGCCTGCTATGCCGCACATGGCTTTGCACCGACGAGCGCGGCTGCGAGCGAGGCACATGGTTTTGTCAGCTCCCGTCCGGCGGATTTCGCCAGGAACTCTTTCTCATACTTCTTCAGATAATAGAGACTCGGGCGACTTGTACCATAGTAGTGGGGCAGCGAGAGCTGGTCTTGCCAGCGTGACAAGAGCGCTTCGGCATCATACTCCGACTCGAATTCGGCCGCACAACCGCTCGCCAGGGCAAGGACTTCCTTGACGGCCTGAAGAACTTCGTCGGCGGAATTGATCTCCGGACGGCCGCCGTTGCGGCCGAGAACGGCTGCGTCAAAGACCCGCCAACGCCATGGCGAGGACGTCAGTTGCCGCTGTGTCAGCATGCTTCTGTCCGCCAGACGCACCGGCTTGAGCGCGAAGCGAACGTTCTTGTTCCACAACTGGGCGTCAGTCGTGATGCCGTTGACGATCGCACTCGGAATCCCGAAGCTGACCGCCACATTCGTCAGCCCCGAGGTGGTGCCGATGAAGGCGCGGGCGTGCCGGACCAGGTGGATGTCCAGCAGGTCGGATCTGACGCCGCTCAGCGCGTAGTCGACGGCACGATCGATCTGCGGCAGTTTCGGCGAATTCGGCCCTCCGAGCTTGATGACCCATCCGCCCTTGCCGGTGATGAATCGGATTGCATCAAGGTAGCTTTCGATCGGCGAGTTGCGGTGCGTCTGCCCCGTCCCCTTGAATTCGAAATAGTGAGCGGCATCGCGGATGTGCAAACACACATACCAGTCGTCCGGCTTCATCCCCCATTGTCTCACGAATATGTTCGAAACCTTCGTCGACGAAGTCCGACGGACCGACAATCCGGTCGTAGGCATCGCGCAAAGGATGTCCGCGGCCTTCCTTCTCCCAGTGTTCGATGGCCAGCGCGCCCGCTTCCTGCCACGGCACCACCTGCCCGCTCGGCAAGCGGAACACGTTGAAGTTCATGCCGCACCAGCGCTGAAGCGAAAGAAGCTCCTCGCAGATCCTTTCGGAGGCGGTTTCGCCGACGACCACGACCTTGCCGAAGCTCTCGAACAGCCGGAAGAAGGTCATGTTGGCGATCAGGTTAGGACGCACTACCAGAACCGCCTTCCCTGACCACCACCCAAGTTCGCGCATCCGGAACAGGATATCCAGCATCCCAAGATGCCCGATCTGGGTCGTCCATTCCTCCGGGATGATCCGCAACTCGTCGAAGGAAACATCCATCTCCTCAAGCAGGCTGTTTCAGCTCCATCGATAAAACGGGCGGCGCCGATACCCGCAACTCCGATTGCGCGTCGAGGGCCCTTTCAAACAGACCGTACACCGATCTCACCACGACCGACATGGGTGACGCGCTGACCAGCAAAATTGCACAAGTCGAACAGTCGTCCCGAGGACCGGCGAGCTGATCGAGGATAATTGGGAACGTATTGTCGCATCGGACGTGACGCGAGGTTCTGATGGGGACGCATCAGACGGGGGCTTCCGCGGCATGCCCTGGACATGTTTTCGATCGCCGCGCAGTTGTCGCCCGCGATCGCATCGAGCATGCCCTTTTGGAAAGCCAGATCGGATCCTTCTCAAGGTCCACGATCGACGTGCGGGCCGCAACCGTGGTTCGCGCCGCTTCAAATTCGCCGAGTTCAAACAGAGCCGGCGAGATGATCCGTATCACGTCCCTCGAGAGGATCGCGCAGGCCATTGGCGCGGATCCAGTCGCTGGCTTCGCGATAGGCTCCGATGCCGAAAAGCACGCGAGCCACGGATAGCGGAAGCCTCCGGCTCCAGCGTCCGGCAAAACGCAAGGATGGCTGTTCGACCAGAGAGGAGGTTGCGTAAGGAAAATAGGCAGCATTGAGACGGCGTCGTCCCGGAAGCCTGCATGACGTCGCAGACCACGAGCAGGAAGAACACGACCCGACGCGGCAAGAGATTGAGCAGCTGCACCCATCGTCAGGAAAGCGACGATAGATCAAAGCGCCTCGATAGCGAGCGCCCGTCAGCCTTTGCGGTTTCATCATCATCTGCATTGCATCAAACGCAGGGACGAACCGCGCGGCTCGGTATCACATCAAAGAAGCCCGAATCGACCGATATCCTGCGCACAAGCGAGAACCTCGCTCTTATACCGACGTGGACGTACGAAAATGTCAAGCGCGAAGCGAGAGAGCAAAGACCAAGCAATCTTGTCCCTCGATGCGGCGGGACAGCACGTTCGGGCACGACTTGCTTGCAAAAGGCACGTACGGCAGCATCCAATCGACGAAACTTGCCGTACCCCGAGGCATTCCGCCACCGCACTCACCATGAACTTCCTATTGAAAGACCCGCAATCGCGAGCGGATTGCAAGATTGAGGCCAGACGGCAACGGGCACGGTGGCATAGGAAGATGTCACTTCATGCTGAAGCTCGACGACGCCATTGATCTGTCGCAAATGTGAAGGAGTAAATTTCCATCTGAGTACTCGTCAGCACGGTTCTAGATGTACGTCTTGGGCAGAGACTTGCTGGGATCCGCTTTGGCCTGAGCGAGCGACTGATGCACCAGCGGGTCTGCGGATTGATCCGTCGATAGAGCAATGCATCCCAAGCGAAAGCTCGTGATGCTCGTGCTAACCTTGCTTCGTTCCACGATCACGCAACAGATGCCACAGTGCATCTGCTCGGGAATATCGGACGAATACTCGGCCCACGTACGACGCCATTGATCATAGGTCGAAGTGTTACGCATGCCACTGAAGTGTCGCCGGCAAATAGACGGGACGTGCACACTTATCGCCGAACGTGCCTGCAGACTTCAGGCTTGGCAGCCGCGACAAACCTTGCTAAAGCGCCCTAGCTCCCGTCGGCCGATACGAAGAACGCATCAGATGCTGTTCACGCAGTTTGAGTTTCTGTTCTCTGTTCTTGCCGCTGACGTTTGCGGGGTATTTCCTTATCGCGCATTTCATCGATGCGCCGGTCGCGCGCTTGAGCTGGCTCGCCGCTCGCCTCGCTGGTCTTCTACAGCTACTGGGATGTGCATTTCGTGCCGATCATCCTGGTCTCCATCATCGTCAACTATGTGATGGGGCTGTTGATCGCAAGACAAACCAATCCCAAGACGCGAGGCTGGCTATTCGCGCTTGCCATCACCGCCAATCTCGTCGCGCTTGGCTTCTATAAATACACCAATTTCGGCATTCAGATTCTCAACTCCGTGACTCACGCGGGCTACCCATCGCTCGCGATCGTGCTGCCGCTCGGCATTTCTTTCTTCACTTTCACCCAGATCGCCTATCTCGCCGACGTCTATGGCGGCTATCCGCATGAGCGGAGCTTCGTGAAATACGGCCTGTTCGTCACCTATTTCCCGCATTTGATCGCGGGCCCGATTCTTCATCACCGCGAGATGATGCCTCAATTCGGCTCGAAGGAGAGCCGGAAGATTTCGGTCGAGAACATTGCGATCGGTCTCACCATCCTCACGATCGGCCTGTTCAAGAAATCCTTCATTGCCGATAGTTTCGGTCTGATCGCCAATCCCGTATTCCTGGCCGCCAAATCGAACCACCTTCACGCCATGGATGCGTGGGGCGGCGCTCTGGCCTACTCGCTGCAGATCTATTTCGACTTCTCCGGCTATTCGGACATGGCGATCGGCATCTCGACGCATGTTCGGCATCAAACTGCCGTTCAATTTCGACTCACCTTACAAGTCGCAGAGCATCATCGAATTCTGGCGTCGCTGGCACATCTCGCTGTCGCGCTTCCTGCGCGACTATCTCTACATCCCCTTGGGTGGAAACCGGCGCGGCGACCACCGCCGCAACATCAATCTTGCCTTGACCATGATCCTCGGCGGCTTGTGGCATGGAGCCGGCTTCACCTTCCTCATCTGGGGAGCGCTGCATGGCCTGTTCCTGGGCATCAATCATCGCTGGACTGCGCTGACGCAGAAGCATCCCGCGCTGGCGAAGATGACCTCGTCATTCTGGTATCCGGCAGCAGCGCTCTGTCTCACGCAGTTCGCCGTCGTTCTGGCCTGGGTGTTCTTTCGCGCCGACGATCCAAACGCTGCCATTCGGGTCGTGAAAGGCATGATCGGCCTGTCCAATCCGGACAAGATGAACCCGACACGCCTCATCTCAGCCAATGAGCTTTGGATGATGCTGGCCGGCTATGTCGCGTGCCTGGCATTGCCCAATGTGAACGCGATGTTCGCGCGCTGGAAGGTCGGGCTTGAGACCTACCACAACCCGCGTCCGTGGAGCATTATGAATCTGGATTGGCGCCCCTCCGTCGTGTGGGCCGTCGGCACATCGCTCGGTCTCGTTGCCGCGCTGCTGATGAACCTGATCGCAGGCGACACGTCGCAGTTTCTCTACTTTCAGTTCTAGCCGGCCGTCCCGCCGGTGGCAGCAGCCAAAACGAGCATGGAAGCTTCCAAGACGGCACGAGAGGCCGTGATGCCGCAATGCGCGACGGCGCGCCGACCACCATAAGCGCTCGCTTGCTGTGGCGATATCTGACGATCGTCGCCGCGCTGTTCATATCGATCTTTGTTCCGCTCCTCGGCGGGTTTGAATGGGCCGGCTGGCGTCTCGGAGCGACCGTTCCACTTTCGACGATCGCGCGCGAGCAGCAGGACGATCACAAGCTGCTCTGGCTCGGTGGCTTCAAGGACTACGCTCCTTACAAGCTCGAAAGAATCAAGCTTGTCCAGCCTGAGGTTTTACTGGTCGGGAGCTCACGTTGTGGACAGGCGCGAGAGCAGCTCTTCCGGCCTTACAAGACCTACAACGCCTGTCTCACCGCATGGCCGCTGGACCATGTGGTCGATTTCATCGATCGCGCGACGATCGTAAGCAGGCCGCGCGTCGTGATTGTTGCGCTCGACTATTTCCTCTTTGGCGACCGGTTGGCCAATATGTGGCGCGCAGAGCGCACAATGGACTATTGGCAAGGCATCGGCTCGCACACGAGAAAGCTGCACGAAGTTGCCGATTTCGCCAGGCGCGAGAATTGGTCCTATGAAGTCTTGGCGGCGGCGCTCACCCGTGCCCAGTACGAGCCCATCGACAATAGCAGGCTAATCGGGACCGAAGCCATTCGCGGCCGATTTGGTTTTCGTGCGGATGGCTCAATGCTGATCGCGCCTGCTTACCGTGACAGCTCCGCCGCCGCATTGGCAAATGTTTCCGGATTGATGCGGTCGTTTTACGGCGCACCGCATTTGAGCGAAACACAATTCAAGGAAGTCGTGAGGCTTTCTCGGCTCGCCAAGGAGCGCGGCTTCACGGTGGTGGGCATTCAATTTCCGATCCTGAAGAGCGCCGCTGACTTCCTCGACACCGACGAATATTATCGCCCGAACGCGGGCCCTTGGCATGAGCTTGGCAGCAGTCAGACGGCGGAACGATTTGCAAGGCTAGGGATCAGGTTCTTCGACATGAGCCGAGATCCGGTAGCAGTGGATTCGACAAATTTCTCCGATCCCATCCACCCGACCGAGCGCGGGAATTCTAAGAACGATCATCAGCCTCTTGGACCACAAGAATTTTAGTGATCTGTTTCCAAATATCGACAAGCACGAACTGCAAAACGACCTCAATCTGTCGCCGGGACAGGCTTTCGATCTCTACCACTGACAACGGATTCCCGCTGGTTTCATCATCACGCCTGCCACCACTCGCCTAGACGTACGTCGACATGCGCGCACGGTGACAGCGAAGTACTGCACGACCTCACCAACAGCCGCCGATCTCGATAGCGTCCCCACCATCCGGCTTCCGCCATTTGTTCCACAGGCTCCCTCTGCACCATGCTGCCGCAGCAAGAACATTCCGTAGATCAAAGCCACCATTAACGACGCGACTGGCAACGGCCAGCGCCAAAACTCTTACGCACTTCATACTCGCCCCTGCAGGTCCTATACTACCGGACCGCCCAGCGGCTGCCAACCGTAGGATTGCCTTTGACTGGCCCCGTATTCGCGATTACTCACCTGACACGCCCGGCTTCTTCCGGATTGTCGAAAGATCAATCTGGAGGAACAAATTGAGTTTTCCTGCTCTCTAGCCCGGAAGTGAAAACTCGCCTTGTCGCGCTACTTGGCTTTCGTCTTGGCTTTGGCCGCAGCGATCTTTGCGCCCGTTTTTTGCGGGATCGAATGGGCTGGCTGGCAACTCGGAGCGACCGTTCCGCTCTCGACTATTGCGCGTGAGCAGCAGGAGAATCACAAGCTGCTCTGGCTCGGCGGTTTCAAGGATTACGCCCCCTATAAGCTTGAGCGGCTCAAAGTCGTCCAGCCTGAAGTTCTTGTGGTCGGAAGCTCGCGTTGTGGACAGGCACGTGAGCAGGTCTTCCGTCCCTACAAGACCTATAACGCTTGCCTCACGGCATGGCCTCTGGACCACGTGGTTGATTTCATTGACCGGGCGACCAGAGAAAGCAGGCCGCGCATCGTGATCGTGGCGCTCGACTACTTCCTGTTCGGCGATTGGCTTGCTGGTGCCTGGCGGAAGGAACGCACTATGGACTACATCCAGGGCATCGATTCACACCGCCGAAAGCTGCATGATGTCTTCGATTTCGTCATGCGCGACAATTCGAATTTTGACGCCACTAAGGCGGCCCTTACCCACGCTCAGTTCGAACCGATCGACAACAATCGCCTGATCGGAACTGAAGCAATTCGTGGCCAGTTCGGCTTTCGCGACGACGGTTCGATTTTCGTCTTTCCGGGATACCGTCAGACAGCTGCCGACAACTTAGCACACGCGGTCCAGTATGTGACCTCGTCTTTTCCCGGCGCGCCGCATATGAGTGAAGTCCAGTTCAAGCAGATCGTCCGGCTTTCTGCAGTTCGCCAAGGTGCGCGGCTTCACCGTGGTCGCCATTCAATTTCCGTTTTTCAAAAGCGCCACGGACTTTCTCGATACCGACCGGGCCTATTGGCCGTACGCCGGGATTTGGCGCGAATTGAGAAGTGATCAGACCGCCAAGCGGTTTGCTGATCTAGGTGTGAGGTTCTTCGACATGAGCCGTGATCCGTCCGCCGCGGACCCGAACAATTTCTTCGACCCGGCCCACCCGTCGGAGCGAGGAATATTACGAACAATCATCAGCCTGATGGACCGGAAGGAGTTCAATGAGCTGTTTCCGCAATTGAGCCGACAGCGGCTAGAAGGCGACCTCGCGCTCTCGCCGGGCGCAGCAGTTCGATCTGTACCACTGAGATCAGATGGAGATCGCCACGCTCCACATGGACAGCCGGCGCCATGCCGTCCCTCGCGGCGGCTCTCCTACGGCCACGTTATGTGGTTCGGCCTCACTTCGCGTCGCCGAGCTTGGTGGCAAAAGCCTGCTTGAACGCCTTCGTCTTGACGAGTTCGGCCGCCAGGTAGCTCGTGAATTTCTCCGCCCCCTTCTTGTCGAGATGACCACCACCGTCGACGGTCGTGAGGCCGTCGAACGGCGGCGCGATCAGGTCAACGTTTAGCGCCTTGGCCAACTCAGCCGCTTGGCCCAAACATGACTGGCTGTGCGGGACCAGCGTGAGGACAACGTGGCCTCCAATCTCTTTCAAGAAAGTCCGGGCATAGTCGATCACCTCGGGACTGGTGTGACATCCCTGGTCGCGCGCAGAGCGCATCGGCTTGTTGTCGTCGGCGAGATAGGCAGGATTCGACTTCCACGGCCATGTCGCCATCGGCGACATTCCGGTACATGCCGGTTTGCGAAAACTGCCCGTCCCGAAACGTCGCGATCATGTCTTCGATGCGCCACCGCAATTCACGCCCAACGACGGTCAGATATCCCCTGATCCGGTTGCGCCGGACCGCCTCGATCGGCATCTTCTGCGGTCCCAAGGTGACGTTCAGGTCCGCAGCTGAAGAAATGCACGAACTGATCGTCGACATTGATGACCCAGAGCGGGGCCCGGATGTTCCAGCGCGCGATCACCCGGCGGGAGAACTCTCCGCCGCGAATGCCGACGAATGCCATGTTGTAGATCTTGAGCCGATCGAGCAGCGGTGACGTACGCAGCGTGTCCCGATCGACGGCGTAGCTGACGAAAGACGGTCCCAGAAAGACGATATCGGCGCTCTCGGCCGCGGCGACCGAAGACCCGACATTGCTATAGAAGATGTCCTGGTCCTGAATTTGCGGAATGTGGCGACCGCCGAAATTCCGATACCAGTTTGGGTCGCCGTCCCGTGCGATCGCAGAAAAGTAGTCGGGCGTCGCACCGTTGTCATGAGGCCGACAATGACAACAGCGCGAATAGGAAGACCAGCACGGCGGCAAGACCGCGAGCCAGACGAGAACCAGCAGGTAGCGGCGGATGCGCCCGAGCGCTTGGCAGAGTTTCGAGTGCGGTCTCGGTCAAGAGTCGACATGAACGTGGTCTCGTATTCCGAGGAGGCGCCCGGACAAGGAGGCCAGGCTTTGTCAACACGGATACAGGTGCCAGCCGACCAACTCAAAGGCGCGACCTCTTCGGCCGGCATTCATGTCGCGCGCAGGACCTCCCGCGGCGCCCGTGTACCGAATGCTCGCCTGATCCAGGCCCGCGACGGCGCCTCGATAACAGCATAGGTCACTGCCGCGACGGCCGTCGCAATAGTCGACGAACAGGCCAAGCCGGAACAGGAATTCAGGGAGCGACGGCAACTCCGATTTGCCGATCATGGCCAGGCGGACCAGGAACGGATGGAGCAGATAGACGGAATAGCTGCACTCACCGCCGAAGACCATCGCGCGCGAGGACAGAAAGCGCGCAAGGCCGTAGCGGCTCGCGGCGATCAGGATCACCGAAAAGGACACGACCTCATCGAGCCGCACGCCGAGTTCGACCCAGAAATAGGATGTCGGCATACGCGGCTGCAGGAACAGCGCAAAAGGCGCGATCCGCGAGGCCCGCGACCGACAGCCAGAACAGGGCTGTGGCACCCCTCCTCTCACTATCGCCGATCGGCGCAGATGCGAGCTTTTCGTAGATCATCGCAACGATGCAGCCGGCCAGAAACTGCGACAGGTGCAGATAGGGCGAATAGTAGGTCAGCCATTGCATTGCATTGCCGCTCAAGGACGGAACGGCGGCCTTCAGCAACGGTTCGCCGAAGCCGAAGAACGCCGAGATCGCGACCGCAAAGACGGCGAAATTGAGCAGTGCGAGCAGCACCATGGTTTGCAGCCGCGTTTACGCCAAGCAGCAGCAGGCAGACAAATGGAAACAGCAGATAGAAGAATAGTTCGACGCTGATCGACCAGAGATGCTCGAGCGATGGAACCACCGCAACCAGCATGGTGCCGTCGAGCACCGGAAACCACGCCTGTGTCATGGTGAGGATGAAGCCGAGCGACGGCGCGCTGATACCGCGCCGGACCATCAACCATCCGACAATGCCCAGCACGACGACGATATACATCGGATAAAGCCGCGCAAATCTTGCGATCGCAAATTCGCGCAAGGCTGACGAAAGTGGCCGGACCTGAAAGCTCCGCGCATAGTTCAGCCAAAGGACAAAACCGCTCAGCACGAAAAACAGTGTCATGCCGATGCTGCTGATCTGCGCCACAAGTTCCCCGAGCCAGTCCTGCCGAAGCGAGCGAGCTCCATGCCCGATCACAACCGTGACAGCGGCGACATATCGCAGACCCGTCAGCGAATCGATGAAAGGTCTGTCTTGATCCCTGTCCTGCACCCTGTCCTGCCCTCAATCTGGCGCGTGGCATGTCGGTTGCCATGACAGTCCGCCGGCTGTCTCGCTCCGACCGATACCGCTCATAATGGAAAAGGCACGATGATTGCCATAGGAGCATATTTATACCGCCTTCAACTTCTGCTAGTAACCAGCCGACGGACAACACGCGGAACCTTACGTGCAGATCAACGACCGCGGAAAGTTCTTGACTTTCAATGGCATAGCTAAATCAGGGAATGAACATGGGACAAACAATCAACACGCTTCTCCGAGACCGTTTGTTAGGCTAACGGTCCCGCTTCGTCAATGATTCGACGCGAACTGATAGTGCGCGTGTTGTCGCCCTATTGTGCGTCGAAAAAGGTGAGCCGGAGGCTTCATTCTTGGACCACTTGATCGATATGCCGCGCTCGGATCAGATCTGTCTGACGATCCGTGGCTCATGCGATCCCGGCCAGACGATCGCGTTTGTCTCGGGCAATTTCAACGTCGTTCATCCCGGCCATCTGCGGCTGCTGAAATTCGCGGCCGAACAGGCCGACATTCTCGTCGTCGGCGTCAATCCCGACACGACGCCCGGCGTGACGCTGGCGCAGGACATGCGGCTGGACAATGTCCGCTCGATCTCCTTTGTGCATCACGCCGTACGTTTGGATCGATTCCGCGACGTCGTTCATCTCGCGAGCTGCAGCCGACGATCGTCGTCAAGGGCAAGGAGTTCGAGGATCGCGTGAATCCCGAGCAGGAGGCAGTCGACGCCTATGGCGGGCGCCTGATCTTCTCCTCCGGCGAACTGCGCTTCGCGTCGCTCTCGCTGCTGGAGCGCGACGCGAATATCGACATTTCCGACGGTTCGCAAGCCAATCGAATTTCCCAAGCGTCATGGATTCGAAATATCGGGCCTCAAGAAGCTGCTCGGCAAGCTGTCGGGCATGCGCGTCGCCGTCATCGGCGACCTGATCGTCGATGAATATGTCACGTGCGATGCCGTCGGCATGTCGCAGGAAGATCCCGACCATCGTCGTCACTCCCTTGATGACGCGCACCTTCGTCGGCGGGGCGGGAGCGGTCGCTGCTCACGCGCACGGCCTTGGCGCTGACGTCAAGTTCTTCACGCTCGTTGGCGACGACGAGGCCGCAAGCTTTGCGCGCGGCACGCTCGAGCAGCATGGCGTGAATTTCAATCCTTTCGCCGATTCCACCCGGCCGACGACACGCAAGCAGCGTTTCCGGGCGCTGAACAAGACGCTGCTGCGGGTCAATCATCTGCGCCAGCACGCCGCCGACGCCGAATTGCAGCGGCAAATGCTGGCCTCCGTCGAGCGGGCGCTCAAGAGCAGCGACCTTCTGCTGTTCTCCTGCTTCAACTATGGCTGCCTGCCGCAGGATCTGGTCGACGCCATCGCTGATCAGGCCCGCGCAAAGGGCGTGATGATGGCGGCCGATAGCCAGGTCTCATCGCAGAACGGCGATGTCTCGCGCTTCAAGAGCATGACGCTGCTGACGCCGACCGAGCGGGAAGCGCGCGTCGCCCTCAACGACTTCATATCGGGCCTTGCGGTGATCAGCGAGCGGCTGATCGAACGTGCGCGCACGAAACATCTCGTGATCACGCTCGGCGCAGAAGGCGCGCTGGTCAACACCATGGCCGACGGCCAGCATCAATCCGACCGTCTGCCGGCCTTCAATCCCTCGCCGAAGGACGTGTCCGGCGCCGGCGACAGCTTCTTCATGGCGTCCTCGATGGCGCTGCGGGCCGGCACCGAGATCTGGGAGGCCTCCTATCTCGGCTCGCTCGCGGCAGCACTCCAGGTCTCGCGGGTCGGCAACCTGCCGCTGACCACGGCCGAACTCGTCGAGGAGATCGACGAGACCCGCGTCAGCCACGAATGAGGAGCCAGGCCATGCGCGCGCTTCTGCTGGCCGCCGGATTCGGTAGCCGGCTGCGCCCGTTGACCGACACGATCCCCAAATGCCTGGTGCCGGTCCATGGACGTCCGCTGCTCGACTACTGGCTCGATCTGGTCTTCGAAGGCGGCATCGAGCGCGCGCTTCTCAACACGCACTACCTTGCGGACAAGGTCCGCAGCCATGCTGCCGACTCGCCCTGGCATTCGCGCATCGATCTCGTCCATGAGGACGAACTGCTCGGAACGGGAGGAACGGTGCTTGCCAACCGCGAGTGGTTCGCAGGTGAGGCCTTCCTCGTGGCTCATGCCGATAATCTGACCGATTTCGACGTCCGTGCCTTCATTGCGGCCCATCGCAATCGTCCGGCGGGCCATGTGATGACCATGCTGGGATTTCGAACCGATGATCCCAGTTCCTGCGGCATCCTCGAGCTGGATGAACGAGACAGCGTGATCGCCTTCCACGAGAAGGTCAAAAACCCGCCCGGGAACCTCGCCAACGGCGCCGTCTACATCTTCGAGCCGGAAGTCATCGACGACATCGCCAGGCTTGGGAAGGCGGTGGTCGACCTCTCGACGGAAGTTATCCCAAGCTATTTGGGCCGAATTTTATGCGTTGAAACCAACGGTTATCACAGGGACATCGGGAACCCGGAAAGCTTGCGCAGGGCGCATTCTGAGTTTAAGCACAAGCCGCGCCCGGGTGGGGCCGTCGAGGGGCAGTTGTAGTCGTCTGTTTGAGCATGGATTCCCGCCATCCTCGACATCATGAGCGCGACGTCGAATCGGACTTGTCGGGCAGCGACTAGCTATTAGGAAGCGACAGATGAAGATTTTCGTGACCGGTGCATGCGGGTACAAGGGAAGCGTCCTGGTGCCGAAACTGCTGAAGGCCGGCCACAAGGTCGTCGCGTTCGATATCATGTGGTTCGGCAATTTCCTCGATCCGCATCCGGACCTCACCGTCGTCCAGGGCGACGTCCGCAACCCCGACGAGATCGACCTGACCGGCATCGACGCGATCATTCATCTGTCGAGCGTCGCGAACGATCCCTGCGGCGATCTCGATCCGAAGCTGACCTGGGAAATCTCCTGCCTCGCGACCATGCAACTCGCCGACCGTGCCTACCGTCACGGCATCAAGCGGTTCATCTACGCGTCATCGGGCAGCGTGTATGGCGTGAAGGAGGAGGAGCAGGTCACCGAGGATCTCGAACTGCTGCCGATCTCCGAATACAACAAGACCAAGATGTGCGGCGAGCGCATCGTGCTGTCCTACAAGGACGACATGGTCGTGCAGATCGTGCGCCCCGCCACCGTGTGCGGCTACTCGCCGCGGCAGCGGCTCGACGTCTCCGTCAACATGCTGACCATGCAGGCGCTGATGAACGGCCGCATCACCGTGTTCGGCGGCGACCAGACCCGGCCCAACATTCACATCGACGACATCACCGACCTCTATCTGTTCCTGCTCGACCACCCCGAGCACACCGGCATCTTCAACGCCGGCTTCGAGAACATCTCGATCCTCGACATCGCGAAGATGGTCACCAAACACGTCCAGGCCGAGCTCGTGGTCACGCCGTCCAACGATCCGCGCAGCTACCGGGTCAATTCCGACCGGCTGCTCGCGACCGGCTTCCGGCCGAAGAAGACCGTGGAAGACGCGATCAAGGAAATCATCGGGATGTACTCGCAAGGCCAGCTCAAGAACGAAGACCGCTGGTACAATCTGAAATGGATGGAAAAGGAAGTCGTGAAATGAACGCGCTCGCTTTCCAGACACCGGGCAAGCTTTTCAGCGACTATTCCAACCGCCTCAGCGCGGCGCTGCAGGGCTTCGACTGGAGCCCGGTCGAGCGCCTCGCCTATGAGCTGCGCGACTGCTGGCAGACCGGCCGGCAGGTGTTCTTCTGCGGCAATGGCGGCAGCGGCGGCAACGCCAACCATCTGGCCAACGATTTCCTCTATGCGCTGTCGAAGACGCGCGGCTCCGGCATGCGCGTGCATTCGCTGTCGGCCAATCCGTCCGTCATCACCTGCCTCGCCAATGACGAAGGCTACGACCAGGTGTTCTCGCTGCAACTTGCGGTGCTGGCACGCAAGGGCGACGTGCTGATCACTTTCTCGGGCTCCGGCAACTCGCCGAACATCCTCAAGGCGCTCGAAGAAGCCAGGGCGATCGGCATGACCAGCTATGCCGTGCTCGGCTTCTCCGGCGGCAAGGCCAAGGCGCTCGCCGACGTGCCGATCCATTTCGCGCTCGACGACATGCAGATCGCCGAGGATGCGCAGATGGTGATCGGTCACATGATCATGCAGTGGCTGTACGCGCAACGCGGCGACATCACGCCGAACCGCGAGGGCTGACGGGCAACGATGGCGGCGCACGAAAAGTATCTGATCCTTGGCTCGAACTCGTTTTCGGGGGCGACCTTTGTCGATTTTCTGGCGGCGGCCGGCCATGACGTGATCGCGACCAGCCGCTCGGACGAGCCGCACGACGCCTTCCTGCCCTACAAGTGGCAGAAGCGCCCGGGCAGCGTCCGATTCAAGCGGATCGATCTCAACCACGATCTCGAGGCGCTGAAGGCCCTGCTTGCGGCTGAGCGCCCGACCCATGTGGTGAATTTCGCGGCCCAAAGCATGGTCGGCGAGAGCTGGCTCTATCCCGACCACTGGATGATGACCAACGTCGTCTCCGCGGTGCGGCTGCACGACCTGCTGCGCAACTATGACGGGCTCGAGCGTTACGTCCACGTCACGACGCCTGAGGTCTATGGCTCGACCGAGGGGTGGGTGCGCGAGGACACGCCGTTCAATCCGTCGACGCCCTACGCGGTGTCGCGCGCGGCCGGCGACATGAGCCTGCGGACCTATTTCGCGAGTATCAATTCCCGGTGGTGTTCACCCGCGCCGCGAACGTCTATGGGCCCGGCCAGCAGCTCTATCGCATCGTGCCGCGCACCATCGTCGCGGCGATGACCGGACAGAAACTTCGCCTTGATGGCGGCGGCAAGTCGGTGCGCGTTTTCATCCACATGACCGACGTGTCGGATGCGACGGGGTCGAGATCGGACGCAAGGGCGCGCTCGGCGAGACCTGTCACGTCTCCGGCTATGAGCTGGTTTCGATCCGCGCTTTGGTCGGATCGTCCTCGCCCGCCTCGGCGAGTCGTTCGAGGACTGCGTCGAGATCGGGCCCGAGCGGCCGGGCAAGGATACCGCGTATACGCTCGACAGTTTCGAGCTGCGCGCCGAGCTCGGTTGGCGCGACACGTTCTCTTCGAACAAGGCATCGACGACGTTATCGCCTGGGCAGGCGGTTCAGCGCGGCATCGCCAGGTTGCCGACCGGTCCGACCATGACCCTGACGACCCACTTTGACGGCTCTGCGCTTCCTGCGGAGCGCGACTGGAGGGCACGATGAACGTCGCGGTCCGGAGCACGGCCGCGCCCCCGATGCCGCCGCCCTGAAGGCCCAGGCCGCGAAGCTCTCGGCAGGGTGGTCGAGATGTCGCACAAGGCGCAGGCCGCGCATCTGGC
>CAWAXO010000010.1:0-11271 GCA_963786015.1 uncultured Alphaproteobacteria bacterium
GGCAGGAGTGGTAGGGCTCGAACCTACGACCCCCGGTTTTGGAGACCGGTGCTCTACCAATTGAGCTACACTCCTACGGGACCGAAGCGTCGCCGCCCGATCCGCGCCGTTTGAAGCATAAGCTGCGCCTCCAATGCAAGGCCGAAGCGGCAAATCGTCCTGTTCAAGCCGCGTCTTATGCGCCAGACTTCGTCCAACACCGGACCTACAAGAACAATGGGAGAAACCATGAACGCCCAGCCTGCCGCCAAACACGCCACGGCCCCGCAGACGCCGCCTTTGCCGCACGCCAAGCCCGAAATCCTGGGACTCTCGGCCGCCCGGCTGCAGGTGATGTCGGATGCCTTCAGGCGCGAGGTCGACAAGGGAACCATCCCGGGCGTCACCGTGATGGTCGCGCGCAAGGGCCAGATTGGCTGGTTCGACGCGATCGGGCGGCAAAGCCCGGCCGCAGACGCGCCGATGACGAAAGACTTGATCTTCCGCATCTTCTCCATGACCAAGCCGATCGTCTCGGTGGGGATCATGATGCTTTTGGAGGAAGGCCGGTTCCTGCTGGCCGACCCCGTCGCCAAGTTCATTCCCGAATTCGCCGAGCAGAAGGTCGGCGTCGAGCACAACGGCAAGCTTGAGCTCGTGCCGGTGCAGCGGCCGATGACGATCCAGGATCTGCTCCGCCACACCTCGGGCATCACCTACGACCACACCGGCAACGGCCTGGTGCAGCAGCTCTATCAGCAGTCGCGGCTGCGCAGCCGCAAGATCACCAATGCGGAGCACGCCGCGATGGTCGCGGGCCTGCCTTTAATCTGCCAGCCCGGCGCCGAATGGAATTACAGCCGATCCACCGACATCCTTGGCCGCACCATCGAGGTCGTCAGCGGCAAGACGCTGGGCGCGTTCCTCACCGAGCGCATCCTCGCCCCGCTGCAGATGACCGAAACCGCGTTCCACACCGGCGAAGAGAATGCCGGCCGGCTCGCCGAGCCCTTCGCGGCCGATCCTTGGAACGGCGACAAGGTGCAGCTTTTCAACATGCTGGAGAAGCCGGCGATGGAATCCGGCGGCGGCGGGCTGGTCTCGACCACGATGGACTATGCCCGCTTCTGCCAGATGCTGCTCAACGGCGGCAGGCTCGACGGCAACAGGATCATCGGCCGCAAGACGCTGGCGTTGATGGCCTCCGATCACCTCGCGCCTAGCGTCAAGGTCCAGGGCGCGATGCTGCCGCCCGGCCACAGCTTCGGCCTCGGCTTCGCCGTGCGCCTGCAGCAAGGCATGGCGCCCTATGCTGGCTCGCCCGGCCAGTTCTACTGGAGCGGCGTGGCCGGCACGTTCTTCTGGATCGATCCGAGCGAGGATCTGTTCGCCGTGTTCATGTGTCAAGGGCCCGGCCAGCGTGAGTATTTCCGCTCGCTGATGCGGACGATGGTGTATGCGGCTTTGGAGTGACCCGTCGTCCCACCTACTGACGTCATTCCGGGGCGCGCAAAGCGCGAACCCGGAATTTAGAGATTGCAGCACGAGATTCGGCCTCAGATTGCGGCGCGAGATTCCGGGTTCGATGCTGTCGCATCGCCCCGGAATGACAGCCTAAATCGCCGGCATGACGGGAGGCTCCCTCAACTGATCGTCGCGCCGCCATCGATCACCAGGGTCTGCCCCGTCGTGAAGCTGCCTGCCTTCGAGGCCAGAAACACCGCAGCACCCGCGATCTCGTCGGGCTCGCCGATGCGAAGCAGCGGCGAGCGCGCGGTGGAGGTCTTCAGTGTCTCCGGATTATCCCAGAGCGCTTTCGCGAAATCGGTCTTGATCAGGCCCGGCGCGATGCAGTTCACGCGGACATTGTGCTTGCCGTATTCGCAAGCGAGATTGCGCGCGAGCTGCATGTCGGCGGCCTTCGAGATCGCGTAGGCACCGAGCACGGTCGACCCTTTCAATCCGCCGATCGAGGAGATGATCGTGATCGTACCGTCCTTGCGCTCGATCATTTGCGGCACCGCGAGGCCGATCAGCCAGGTATTGGCGACGATGTTGTTATCCAAAATCTTGCGGAACTGATCGTCGGAGATGCCGGCCTGCGGCCCATAATAGGGATTGGACGCGGCGTTGCAGACCAGCGTGTCGATCCTGCCGAAGGCGCGGTTGGTCTCCTCGACCAGATTCTTCAGATCATCCTTGGTCGAGATGTTCGCCGGCACCGCGAGCGCGACCTCTTTGCCCGCCTTGTCGTTGATCGCTTTCGCAACCTCGTCGCAGGCCTGCTTCTTGCGCGAGGAGATCACGACCTTGGCGCCATGCTCGGCCATCCGCTCGGCGATGGCGCGGCCGATGCCGCGCGAGGAGCCGGTGATGACGGCGACTTTTCCGGATAGATCGAACAGGGTCATTTTTTTCTCTCCCAATTTTATCCGGCGGCGCCGGTTTCCGTTCTTGCTGTTTCCGTTCTTGCCGTCATTCCGGGGCGTCCGAAGGACCGAGCCCGGAATCTCGAGGTAAGGGAAAAGAACCGTGCCACTCGCTCGAGATTCCGGGTTCAGCCCTGACGGGCTGCCCCGGAATGACGGCCTGAACTTACGCAAGCTTACTCCTCACTTCCGGCCCGGCGGGCTGGTGCATCGCATTATGCCTGGGATCGGCGATCCAGGGCTGCTGATTGACCATCGGCAGCCGCCAATGACCTTGCCCCGCGGTTGCGAAATGGTCGAGCCGCGTCACCGAGCAATTGTCGATGTCGAAGGTGAGGCCCCTGTCGGGCAGGCCGCCGAGCGCCAAGCCCACCGCAGCCTTGATCGTTCCGCCATGGCCGACGGCGATCACGTCCCTGCCCGCTTCCGCCGTGGTAACCCGCGCGATCGCGGCCCAGACCCGATTGTAGAGATCCATGAAACTCTCGCCGCCCGGCGCCGGCTCGTCGATCTTGGCGAACCAATCGCTGCCGACCGGACGGCTCGCGAGGAACGCGGCGCGGTTCATGCCCTGCCATTGCCCGAGATTCTGCTCGGCGAAGGCCGCCTCCTTGATCATGGTCGACGGCCTTGGAAAACCCGCATCCCAGATCGCCTCCGCGGTCTGGTGCGTGCGCATCAGGTTGCTCGAATACCAGACCGCGTCGCGCGGCAGGATCTTTGCGACGGCTTCGAACACCTCGCGATCGCTGGTGTCGCACTCGATGTCCGACTGGCCATAGATGTTGCCGCCGTCGCTGCGCACCGGCGCGTGACGCACCCACCACCACCGGGTGGCGACGACTTTCGGCTTTTCGGGATTGGACATCGCAAGCACCCTTCAATATCGTTTGACGTCGCTGTACGTCAGCGCACGCGCCGTCTCAAGTGCGTCGGCGTTTGAAACTCTGTTTGAAATTCCGCGGAACGGCAAACATGTGGCTGCCGCAGGAAAATGCGCTGGAGGACATCCATGGGCCGCCTCGAAGGCAAATCCGTCATCATCACCGGCGCCGGCAGCGGCATCGGCCGCGCGGCGTCGCTCCTGTTCACGAAAGAAGGCGCCAAGCTGATCGCGGTCGACCGCACCGAGGGTGTGAAAGAGACCGTCGCGCAGGTGAAGAAGGCCGGCGGCACCGCGGAAGCGGTGATGGCGGATGCCGGTTCGGAGAAGGACGTCATTGCCTTCATCGACAAGGCACTCTCCGCTCACGGTAGGCTCGATGCGATCTGGGCCAATGCCGGCGTCTCCGGCGGGCTGGTGCCGCTCGCAGACCAAACCGTCGAGCATTGGCAAGAGATCCTGCGCATCAATCTGATCGGACCGTTTCTCGCGATCAAATATTCCATGCCGCACATGATCAAGCAGCAGTCCGGCGCGATCGTCTGCACGGCGTCGGTTGCAGGCCTGAAATCCGGCGCCAGCGGTCATCCCTATGGCGCCAGCAAGGCCGGCGTCATCAGCCTGGTGCAGACCACGGCCTATTCGCTCTCCGGCACCGGCGTGCGCATCAACGCGGTGTGCCCCGGCCTGATCGAGACCGGCATGACCAAACCCGTGTTCGACCGCGCCAAGGAGCGCGGCACCTCCGACAAGATCGGCCAGCTCAACCCGCTGAAGCGCGCCGGCCAGCCGCACGAGATCGCCGCGATGGGATTGTTCCTGGCGAGCGACGAGGCGTCGTATGTGAATGGGCAAGCCTTCCCGGTCGATGGCGGACTGACGGCGTCGATGCCGTATGCGGGCAAGCCGGTTTGACGTCGGTTGTCGTCCTCGCGAACGCAAAGGCCGGTCACCGCGCGCGTCAGACGTCATGATGACTCTCTCCGTCGTCCCTGCGAACGCAGGGACCCATAACCACAGGTCGGAGTTTGCGGCAGCAACGGCGGGACGGCTTTCTTTCCAACAACAAATATCACGCGGTATGGGTCCCTGCGTGCGCAGGGACGACATGGAGAGAGCTGGGCCGGCATGGTTCGAGACGGCGCTTGCGCCTCCTCACCATGAGGGTTTGGTAGCGCGCCGCGCATAACGACCTCATCCTGAGGAGCCGCGTAGCGGCGTCTCGAAGGATGGTCCGCGAAGGGACTGCTGACACATCTGCGCATTCTCGCGGCGCATGGCGTCCGAGTTTTTTCCACCAATCCACCCTCATCGAAAACAGAGGGCGCAGGGAAGGCCGGGTGCCCGTCGCACCCATGGTCCGCGTGCAGAAAAAAGCACGCGGCAGAACCACAGGTACGAGCCGGAACAACCGGCCTTCCCTGCGCAATGGTTTTACGGCTTATACGTGCTCTCCCCGGTGACCAGGCTTTGTTGTCACCGTTGCTTTGCGTCATCTCGCAAGGCGTAGCGCCAGCCTTGGGGCGCCAGGACCACACGACTTCGCCGTCCGCGTCATGCTGTTCGTCTCACAGCACACCGCGTCCATCGCATCCCGCTTCCAACGTCCGTGACGATCGCGAAGCGCCCCTCTTATCGGAGACGGGACGCGCGGAAGCATCGTTGTGATTTGCCCGACAACGCAAGAGGAAATGTGCACGACGGGCAGTTTGCGCATAGCGGGAATGCAGGCCGACGCTCTCTCCACGCTCCTTGCGAGCGCAAGCAAAGCAATCCAGATTCCGGGCCACCAGGTCTGCGGAATGCGAACTACCCGCGCAGACGCCTGCGCGGCAAATCAGTCTGAGCTTCGTCGCGTTGCTCCTCGCAATGACGCCCTAACGCAGCCGCCCGGGCTCGGAAGGGTGTGCCATCTTATAACACTTTCCGCCGCCCCTATCCCTGACGCTTGCGCGGCACTCATCCAGCGTCGCGAAATCGCATTGGCTCCGTGCGCCTGAAGCCACGCGCTCCTGGCCGCCTACGTACTTGGCGCAATACTTGGCAGCATTGGCGACGCCCGCGGTACAAAGAACGAGACCTAGAACGGTCGCCGCTGTTATCAGACGCAACATGGCTATCCTCCCTTGGCAGCGCGACAGCGCAAGACAGCAAGCGCACGGTTCAGCTTGTTGACCCGTCTCAGATTGACTTAGATCAACAGAGCCGGCGCGGCTGCAGTGGGGGCCCGCGTGTCCGGGATCAAAGGCGGAAGTCCGCTTCGGCGGCCTCGAGCTAGCCTACGCCGCGATGCCGTTTGGCGTCAGGCGGTGCTTGACGAACAGCGCGAGCGGCACCGCATAGAAGAGATGGGACATGAAACCGCCGATCACGACGTTCGGATCGAAATAATTGGGATGGTCGTTGGTGGCGATCATGATGGCCGCGTGCATGACGATCCAGATGATGACTGCATAAAAGAGCGCGACGAGCGTCGCTTCATAGCCGCGCCGATGCAGGCTCGGCCACAGATAGGCGAACAGCACGCCCCAGGCGAGTGCAAAACCGAAGTGAATGGCCGTGCCCAGCAGATAGGCCATTCCGCCCAGCGCTTCCTGCACGCCTTTGCCGAACACCAGCCCGGTCGCATTCCGCGGAATGCCGGCCAGCGGCAGCAGATGCTGCACGCCGACCCAGACGATCGCTTCATAAATCCAGATGATCACGCCGCCGAGCAGGCCGCCCATCAACCCCGCGCGGATCAGCGCGCGATGATCCGACGCGCCATATGATGGCGCTTCACCGCCGTGAACCGTGCTGGTGCTCATGATCGTTTCCCCTCCCGTTGCAACATACCATGCTGCATGCGGCATGCGCCTCATTCAAGCCGATTGCGAACGGCCGGACGTGGCATGTGCAAGAACGATTGAAGCTTGTTGCCGTGAGATCACGCATTGCCCTGTGGCGGACGCGACTAATCGGCGATGCATCTCGCAACCGCGCAATACATCACATGCGCTGCGGCGCAGCGCGTATTGAGCGGGCAGGCACCGAGTGCTCGCGCCGCCTTAAAAAATTGCAGTCCGGTTCCGCACAACCCATTTGCTGCGGCTGCGCCAATTTGTTGTGTCGTCGTGCGGAAATCCCCGCAGCACGTCTTATATGGTGGGAACTGCGCGGCCACCGGCCGCGGAAACCGGTGGAGACATGTTGTCACTCGAACTCGCGATTGTCGCCGTCCTGATCGTCATCAACGGCCTGTTGTCCATGTCCGAACTGGCCATCGTCTCCTCGCGTCCGGCCCGGCTCGAAATCCTCGCGCAAAAGCACGTTCGCGGCGCGAGCCGCGCGCTGGTTCTCGCGTCGAACCCCGGAAAATTCCTCTCCACGGTGCAGATCGGGATCACGCTGGTGGGCGTGCTGTCGGGCGCGTTTTCCGGCGCCACGCTCGGCCAGCGCCTCACCGGACTGTTCGTCGAGCTTGGGATGTCACGCTCGATCGCGGACATCCTGGGCGTCGGCCTGGTCGTGACGGTCATCACCTATGCGACGTTGATCGTCGGCGAGCTGGTGCCGAAGCAGGTGGCGCTGCGTAATCCCGAGGCGATCGCAACCAGGGTCGCCCCCGCAATGGACGTTCTGGCGACGATCTCGCTGCCCCTGGTCGTCCTGCTCGATGTCTCGGGAAAGCTCATCCTGTCACTCCTGGGCAAGCGCGCCGAGGCCGAGGGAATCTCCGAGGACGAGATCCATCATATGGTCAGGGAGGCCGAGAGTGCCGGCGTGCTCGAGCCCGGGGAGAAGGAGATGATCGCGGGCGTGATGCGGCTGGGCGACCGCCCCGTCGGTGCGGTCATGACGCCACGCACCGAGGTCGACGAGGTCGACCTCAACGACGATCCCGACACGATCCGCGCAAAGTTCGCGAACAGCCCGCGTTCGCGCCTGCCGGTGACGGATGGCGACCGCAATCGTCCGATCGGCATCCTGCAGGCCAAGGATCTGCTGATCGCCTACATGCACGAGAAATCGCCCGACCTCAGGAGCCTGGTCCGCGATGCGCCGATCATTCCGTCTTCCGCCGACGCCCGCGACGTGCTTGCGATCCTGAAGGCAGCACCGGTGCATGTCGGCCTGGTGCATGACGAGTACGGCGCGTTCGAGGGCGTCGTCTCGGCGGCGGATATCCTGGAGGCGATCGTCGGCGCCTTTCATTCCGAAGAAGGCCCGCCCGAGCCGGCCTATGTCGCGCGCGCCGACGGCTCGCTGCTGATCGCGGGCTGGATGCCGGTCGACGAGTTCGGCGATCTGCTGTCGGTCACGGTCCCCCCGCATCGCGGCTATCATACGGTGGCCGGACTGGTGCTGCAGCATTTCGGCACGCTGCCGGAGGTCGGGAACGTGTTCGATCTCGAAGGCTGGCGCATCGAGGTCGTCGACCTCGACGGCCGCCGCATCGACAAGATTCTTGGCGACGGAGAGAATCGCGCAACAGAGCGGACCCGACGCGTGAGCGGGGATTCCCCTCTCGCCCGTCATTCCGGGACGCGCGTGAGCGCGGGCCCGAAATCCATCGGGCGTCGGTCACGATGGCGCGATGAATTCCGGGCTCGCCGCTTCGCGTCGCCCCGGAATGACGGCGGAGTTGCCCACGACGCCTTCAGTCCCTTTGCGCGTCAGCGCGCTTCAGCGCTTCGGACGGCAACTCGCCGAAGGCGAGCTTGAAATCGCGGGCGAAGTGGCCGGCGTTCTGAAAGCCGCAGCTAAAGGCGATATCGACGACCGTGGCCTCCGCGCCGCCCCGCTCCAGCATCTCCTTGGCGCGGCTGAGCCTGATCTGCTTGGCGAACTCCGCCGGCGAGCAGCCGCAATCCTTCTTGAATTGCCGGAACAGGCTTCGCGCGCTGACATTCGCGACCGCCACCATGCCCTCGATGTCGATCGGCTTGTCCCAATTGGCTTCGATGAACTCCTTGACCTTCCTGATCGCCGAGTTCGACGCCTGCGGCGGCTTGCGCAGCAATTCGAGCGTGTGATTGTGCCAGTTGCTCATCAGGAACTTCATGATCAGGATGCGTTCGGTTTCCACGACCACCAGATCCGACAGGTTCTGGCCGCGCGCATTGTAATCGGACGCGAAGTGAAACGCGCCACGCCTGAGGCTGCTGACCGCGGGAATTCATCACCGTGTCGTCATGAAAGACGATCTCGCGATCGATCTCCCGGCCGATCAGCACGGCCAGATAGCGCTTCAGCGCGCTGTATTCGATCCGCAGCACGAGCAGATCGGATCGCTCGAAATCGAGATCGACCGGCGTATAGGCGGGGATGATCGGGCTCGGGCTTGCGATCGACAACTCGCCGAGGCGAGCGCCCGTCGAACCGGCCTGCGCCACCAAGCGTGAAATACTGGCGGACAAAGGAGGCTTCGGCAAAGCCGAGCGAATGTCGCTGCGGATAGCGGGCGTGGATCAAGGTGACGTCGTTCAGCCGCAGGTAATGCGCCGTGCACTCATGGCCGCTTGGCGCGATATCGAAACGCGTCGTGCCGAACAGCCTGGACATGCGGCCGCGCACATACTCCGGATTCCGGGAGCTGAACCCTGGATAGTTGCTGAGCAGGTTCGACCGTTGGGACATTGGCTTCAGTCGACGAATAGACGTGGCGCGATGGTTTCACAGGGAGAGTCAGGATAGCGAAAAATTTTGGCGGATGCGCTGATTTTTTTGACCGGCCAACCGCGATCGGTCGCATTGCGCCAAGATGAATTCAGACTGACCTGTCGCGCGCGGCAAGGCTTGCCTGCTGGTTCCGTGTATGCAAGCATTTGCTTCATTCGGAAAGACCCATGCAAAGACCGAACAGAAAAGGACGCTTGCCGGAGCGCAACGGCGCGATTTCCTGGCCGAAAGAATGATGCCAAGCCAGAGAACCGACCGCATTCGCAAGCTGCTTGTCGACCTCGTCGCCTTCGACACCGTCAGCGATCGCTCGAACCTGCCGCTGATCGACTATATCGAGCGCTATCTCGCCTCGCTGGGAATAGCCGGGCGCCGGATCACCGAGGAGACCGGACAGAAGGCGTCGCTGTGGGTGACGATCGGGCCGCAGGACAAGCCCGGCTTCGTGCTGTCCGGCCATACCGACGTCGTGCCTGTCACGGGACAGAACTGGAGCAACGACCCGTTCGCGGTCGTCGAACGCGATGGCCGGATGTTCGGCCGCGGCACCACCGACATGAAGGGTTTTGTCGCGGTGTGCCTGGCGATGGTGCCGGAGATGCAGCGGGCGAAGCTCGCAACACCGATCCATCTCGCCATCTCCTATGACGAGGAGATCGGCTGCGTCGGCGTGCGGCCGATGCTGCGCCGAGATCAACCGCCTGGCCGGTCAAGCCGCTCGGCTGCTTCGTCGGCGAGCCCACGGAGATGCAGGTCGCGATCGGCCACAAGGGCAAGCACGCGCTGCGCGTGACGTTTCACGGGCTCGCCGCGCACTCCTCGCTGGCGCCGGCCGGCGTCAACGCCGTGGAATATGCCGCCGAGCTGATCTCCGAAATCCGTCGCCGCGCCGAGCGGCTGGCGACGGATGGCCAGCGCGACGCGCTCTATGATGTTCCGCACGCGACGCTGCTCACCAGCATCGTGCAGGGCGGAACGGCGCTCAACATCGTGCCGGATTGCTGCGTGCTGGAGTTCGAGGCGCGCGGGCTCGGCGTCACCAAGTCCGGGGAGGTCACGGATGCGATCGTCGCCTGGGCCAAGGCCGAGCTCGAACCTCGCATGCAGGCATCGCGATCCGGATTGCGGCATCGATTTCGAGGAGATCGTCGACTATCCCGCGCTCGACATGCGGCCCGATCACGCGCTGGTCACGCTCGCCAAGCAGATCGCGGGCCGCAACAGCCACGGCAAGGTCGCCTTCGGCACCGAGGCCGGATTGTTCGTCAGCATGGCCGACATCCCGAGCGTGGTCGTCGGGCCCGGCTCGATCGCGCAGGCGCACAAGCCGGACGAGTTTGTCGCGCTGTCGGAGCTGGAGAACTGCGCCGGCTTCATCGAACGGCTGATCGCGCATTGCGCCGGTGGCGGCGGGCTGGGCGATGTGCGGCGACCGGAGGAGTGAAAGGCACGCCCGCTTTTTTCCACGTTGGCTCGCGTCGAGGTTGCGTTTTACCTGACCCTCACATAATACCGTCTCCGGTATGATGAGCCGGACGACGCAATGAGCGACATTGATATCGCGCCTCCTTTACCGAAGCTGCCGCTGGCGGAGGCGATCAGCCTCTCCTACGCGTGGTTTTTCCAGAAGTTTCCCGACCTGCTGCGCATCTCATGGCTGTGGCTGCTGATCTGCGCGGCTTTGGTCGGCGTTTCGAGCTGGATGCAATGGACGTGGATGGCCGACGTGCTGGGCGCTGACACGGGCGGACTGCCTCAGCGAGCAACGTCGAACCGTCACGCCCGATCGAACTTCTGATCCTGGGCGACATCGCAGGCCTGCTGCACGTCATCGCCAGCGTCAGCATCGCTGTCGCGTGGCACCGGCGCATCATCCTTGGCGAGCAGCCGGGCCTGAGCGGCAGCAACATCGTCACAGCAGAGCTGTGGCGCTACATCGGCGTCGGCATTCTCATCGTGCTCATCACGACGCTGCCGCCCGCCTTCGTCGTGGTGCTGGCGGCCGCATACGCATCGCCATCGATCGGAGCAGTCCTCGGACTTCGTCGGTCTTGCTGCGATCGCCGTTATGCTTCGGCTCAGCTTGATCGCGCCGGACCGGCCATCGGCAATTTCGGCCTGACCTTCAGGGAGGTGTGGCATCGGACGCGCGGCAATACGTGGCGGCTGTTCTGGGGCACCGTCGCCTGCACGTTACCGCCGACGCTCCTGCTCGAAGCCGTTTCACTCATCGTGTTCGGCGCGATGGGATATCACGTTTCGCGCCCGGGCGGCCCGCTCGATACCTCGATCGCGCTGGCCGTGGCGCTGATGAGCACG
>CAWAXO010000011.1:0-36551 GCA_963786015.1 uncultured Alphaproteobacteria bacterium
TTCTCGCGGCGCATGGCGTCCGAGTTTTTTCCACCAATCCACCCTCATCGAAAACAGAGGGCGCAGGGAAGGCCGGGTGCCCGTCGCACCCATGGTCCGCGTGCAGAAAAAAGCACGCGGCAGAACCACAGGTACGAGCCGGAACAACCGGCCTTCCCTGCGCAATGGTTTTACGGCTTATACGTGCTCTCCCCGGTGACCAGGCTTTGTTGTCACCGTTGCTTTGCGTCATCTCGCAAGGCGTAGCGCCAGCCTTGGGGCGCCAGGACCACACGACTTCGCCGTCCGCGTCATGCTGTTCGTCTCACAGCACACCGCGTCCATCGCATCCCGCTTCCAACGTCCGTGACGATCGCGAAGCGCCCCTCTTATCGGAGACGGGACGCGCGGAAGCATCGTTGTGATTTGCCCGACAACGCAAGAGGAAATGTGCACGACGGGCAGTTTGCGCATAGCGGGAATGCAGGCCGACGCTCTCTCCACGTCATTGCGAGCGCAAGCAAAGCAATCCAAACTCTCTCCGCGGCACACCAGTCTGGAATGCTTCGTCGCGTTGCTCCTCGCAATGACGCCCTAACGCAGCCGCCCGGGCTCGGAAGGGTGTGCCATCTTATAACACTTTCCGCCGCCCCTATCCCTGACGCTTGCGCGGCACTCATCCAGCGTCGCGAAATCGCATTGGCTCCGTGCGCCTGAAGCCACGCGCTCCTGGCCGCCTACGTACTTGGCGCAATACTTGGCAGCATTGGCGACGCCCGCGGTACAAAGAACGAGACCTAGAACGGTCGCCGCTGTTATCAGACGCAACATGGCTATCCTCCCTTGGCAGCGCGACAGCGCAAGACAGCAAGCGCACGGTTCAGCTTGTTGACCCGTCTCAGATTGACTTAGATCAACAGAGCCGGCGCGGCTGCAGTGGGGGCCCGCGTGTCCGGGATCAAAGGCGGAAGTCCGCTTCGGCGGCCTCGAGCTAGCCTACGCCGCGATGCCGTTTGGCGTCAGGCGGTGCTTGACGAACAGCGCGAGCGGCACCGCATAGAAGAGATGGGACATGAAACCGCCGATCACGACGTTCGGATCGAAATAATTGGGATGGTCGTTGGTGGCGATCATGATGGCCGCGTGCATGACGATCCAGATGATGACTGCATAAAAGAGCGCGACGAGCGTCGCTTCATAGCCGCGCCGATGCAGGCTCGGCCACAGATAGGCGAACAGCACGCCCCAGGCGAGTGCAAAACCGAAGTGAATGGCCGTGCCCAGCAGATAGGCCATTCCGCCCAGCGCTTCCTGCACGCCTTTGCCGAACACCAGCCCGGTCGCATTCCGCGGAATGCCGGCCAGCGGCAGCAGATGCTGCACGCCGACCCAGACGATCGCTTCATAAATCCAGATGATCACGCCGCTGAGCAGGCCGCCCATCAACCCCGCGCGGATCAGCGCGCGATGATCCGACGCGCCATATGAAGGCGCTTCACCGCCGTGAACCGTGCTGGTGCTCATGATCGTTTCCTCTTCCGTTGCAACATACCATGCTGCATGCGGCATGCGCCTCATTCAAGCCGATTGCGAACGGCCGGACGTGGCATGTGCAAGAACGATTGAAGCTTGTTGCCGTGAGATCACGCATTGCCTCGGTGGCGAACGCGACTAATCGGCGATGCATCTCGCAACCGCGTAATACATCACATGCGCTGCGGCGCAGCGCGTATTGAGCGGGCAGGCACCGAGTGCTCGCGCCGCCTTGAAAAATTGCAGTCCGGTTCCGCACAACCCATTTGCTGCGGCTGCGCCAATTTGTTGTGTCGTCGTGCGGAAATCCCCGCAGCACGTCTTATATGGTGGGAACTGCGCGGCCACCGGCCGCGGAAACCGGTGGAGACATGTTGTCACTCGAACTCGCGATTGTCGCCGTCCTGATCGTCATCAACGGCCTGTTGTCCATGTCCGAACTGGCCATCGTCTCCTCGCGTCCGGCCCGGCTCGAAATCCTCGCGCAAAAGCACGTTCGCGGCGCGAGCCGCGCGCTGGTCCTCGCGTCGAACCCCGGAAAATTCCTCTCCACGGTGCAGATCGGGATCACGCTGGTGGGCGTGCTGTCGGGGGCGTTTTCCGGCGCCACGCTCGGCCAGCGCCTCACCGGACTGTTCGTCGAGCTTGGGATGTCACGCTCGATCGCGGACATCCTGGGCGTCGGCCTGGTCGTGACGGTCATCACCTATGCGACGTTGATCGTCGGCGAATTGGTGCCGAAGCAGGTGGCGCTACGCAATCCCGAGGCGATCGCAACCAGGGTCGCCCCCGCAATGGACGTTCTGGCGACGATCTCGCTGCCCCTGGTCGTCCTGCTCGATGTCTCGGGAAAGCTCATCCTGTCACTCCTGGGCAAGCGCGCCGAGGCCGAGGGAATCTCCGAGGACGAGATCCATCATATGGTCAGGGAGGCCGAGAGTGCCGGCGTGCTCGAGCCCGGGGAGAAGGAGATGATCGCAGGCGTGATGCGGCTGGGCGACCGCCCCGTCGGTGCGGTCATGACGCCACGCACCGAGGTCGACGAGGTCGACCTCAACGACGATCCCGAGACGATCCGCGCCAAGTTCGCGAACAGCCCGCGTTCGCGCCTGCCGGTGACAGATGGCGACCGCAATCGCCCGATCGGCATCCTGCAGGCCAAGGATCTCCTGATCGCCTACATGCACGAGAAATCGCCCGACCTCAGGAGCCTGGTCCGCGAGGCGCCGATCATTCCGTCTTCCGCCGACGCCCGCGACGTGCTTGCGATCCTGAAGGCAGCACCCGTGCATGTCGGCCTTGTGCATGACGAGTACGGCGCGTTCGAGGGCGTCGTCTCGGCGGCCGATATCCTGGAGGCGATCGTGGGCGCCTTCCATTCCGAAGAAGGCCCGCCCGAGCCCGCGTATGTCGCGCGCGCCGACGGCTCGCTGCTGATCGCGGGCTGGATGCCGGTCGACGAATTCGGCGATCTGCTGTCGGTCACGGTCCCCCCGCATCGCGGCTATCATACGGTGGCGGGACTGGTGTTGCAGCATTTCGGCACGCTGCCGCAGGTCGGGAACGTTTTCGATCTCGAAGGCTGGCGCATCGAGGTCGTCGACCTCGACGGCCGCCGCATCGACAAGATTTTGGCGAGCAGGATTGCGAGAAGAGCGTATCGGGAGCGTGAGCGGCTGCGCTGCTTGCGAACTCTTCCCACAAATTCTATGCTCGTCATGCCCCGCGCATGCGGGGCATCCAGTACGCCGCGGCGTCTCAGTTCAAGCACTGGCGCCTCTGGAATACTGGATCGCCCGGTCCCGTCTACGCCAAGGCTTCGACGAGGCCGCGTACTCAAGGGCGCGCCGAAGCTTTAGCGAAGGCGGCAAGCCGGGCGACGACACCTGTTGCGCACAGACGCCTTCAGTCCCTCTGCGCGTCAGCGCGCTTCAGCGCTTCGGACGGCAACTCGCCGAAGGCGAGCTTGAAATCGCGGGCGAAGTGGCCGGCGTTCTGAAAGCCGCAGCTAAAGGCGATATCGACGACCGTGGCCTCCGCGCCGCCCCGCTCCAGCATCTCCTTGGCGCGGCTGAGCCTGATCTGCTTGGCGAACTCCGCGGGCGAACAGCCGCAATCCTTCTTGAACTGCCGGAACAGGCTTCGCGCGCTGACATTCGCGACCGCCACCATGCCCTCGATGTCGATCGGCTTGTCCCAGTTGGCTTCGATGAACTCCTTGACCTTCCTGATCGCCGAGTTCGACGCCTGCGGAGGCTTGCGCAGCAACTCGAGCGTATGATTATGCCAGTTGCTCATCAGGAACTTCATGATCAGGATGCGTTCGGTTTCGACGACCACCAGATCCGACAGGTTCTGGCCACGCGCATTGTAGTCGGACGCAAAGTGAAACGCGCCACGCCTGAGGCTGCCGACCGCGGGATTTATGACAGTGTCGTCATGAAAGACGATGTCGCGGTCGATCTCCCGGCCGATCAGCACGGCCAGACAGCGCTTCAGGGCGCTGTATTCGATCCGCAGCACGAGCAGATCGGATCGCTCGAAATCGAGATCCACCGGCGTGTAGGCGGGAATGATCGGGCTCGGGCTTGCGATCGACAACTCGCCGAGGCGCGCGCCCGTCGAGAACCGCCCTGCGCCGCCAAGCGTGAAATACTGGCGGACAAAGGAGGCTTCGGCAAAGCCGAGCGAATGCCGCTGCGGATAGCGGGCGTGGATCAAGGTGACGTCGTTCAGCCGCAGGTAATGCGCCGTGCACTCATGGCCGCTTGGCGCGATATCGAAACGCGTCGTGCCGAACAGCCTGGACATGCGGCCGCGCACATACTCCGGATTCCGGGAGCTGAACCCTGGATAGTTGCTGAGCAGGTTCGACCGTTGGGACATTGGCTTCAGTCGACGAATAGACGTGGCGCGATGGTTTCACAGGGAGAGTCAGGATAGCGAAAAACTCCGGCGAATGCGCTGATTTTTTTGACCGGCCAACCGCGATCCGTCGCATTGCGCCAAGGTCAATTCAGACTGAGCTGTCGGGCGCGGCGAGGCTTGCCTGCCGCTCCCGTGTATGCAAGCATTTGCTTCATTCGGAAAGACCCATGCAAAGACTGAACAGAAAAGGACGCCTGCCGGAGCGCAACGGCGCGATTTCCTGGCCGAAAGAATGATGCCAAGCCAGAGAACCGACCGCATTCGCAAGCTGCTTGTCGACCTCGTCGCCTTCGACACCGTCAGCGATCGCTCGAACCTGCCGCTGATCGACTATATCGAGCGCTATCTCGCGTCGCTGGGAATAACCGCGCGCCGGATCACCGAGGAGACCGGACAGAAGGCGTCGCTGTGGGTGACGATCGGGCCGGAAGACAAGCCCGGTTTCGTACTGTCCGGCCATACCGACGTCGTGCCTGTCACGGGACAGAACTGGAGCAACGATCCGTTCGCGGTTGTCGAACGCGATGGCCGGATGTTCGGCCGCGGCACCGCCGACATGAAGGGTTTTGTGGCGGTGTGCCTGGCGATGGTGCCGGACATGCAGCGGGCAAGGCTCGCAACACCGATCCATCTCGCCATCTCCTATGACGAGGAAATCGGCTGCGTCGGCGTGCGGCCGATGCTGCGCGAGATCAACCGCCTGCCGGTGAAGCCGCTCGGCTGCTTCGTCGGTGAGCCCACCGAGATGCAGGTCGCGATCGGCCACAAGGGCAAGCACGCGCTACGCGTCACGTTTCGCGGGCTCGCCGCGCACTCCTCGCTGGCGCCGGCCGGCGTGAACGCCGTGGAATATGCCGCCGAGTTGATCTCCGAGATCCGTCGCCGCGCCGAGCGGCTGGCAACGGATGGCCAGCGCGACGCGCTTTATGATGTTCCGCACGCGACGCTGCTCACCAGCATCGTGCAGGGCGGAACGGCGCTCAACATCGTGCCGGATTGCTGCGTGCTGGAGTTCGAGGCGCGCGGGCTCGGCATCAGCGAATCCAGGGAGGTAACGGATGCGATCGTCGCCTGGGCCAAGGCGGAGCTCGAACCCAGGATGCGGGCATCGCATCAGGATTGCGGTATCGATTTCGAGGAGATCGTCGACTATCCCGCGCTCGACATGCGGCCCGATCACGCGCTGGTCACGCTCGCCAAGCAGATCGCGGGCCGCAACAGCCACGGTAAGGTCGCCTTCGGCACCGAGGCCGGATTGTTCGTCAGCATGGCCGACATCCCGAGCGTGGTCGTCGGGCCTGGCGCGATCGCGCAGGCGCACAAGCCGGATGAGTTCGTCGCGCTCTCGGAGCTGGAGAGCTGCGCCGGCTTCATCGAACGCCTGATCGCGCATTGCGCCGGTGGCGGCGGGCTGGGCGATGTGCGGCGACCGGAGGAGTGAAAGGCACGCCGCCTTTTTCCCCGCGTTGGCTCGCGTCGAGGTTGCGTTTTACCTGACCCTCACATAATACCGTCTCCGGTATGATGAGCCGGACGACGCAATGAGCGACATTGATATCGCGCCTCCTTTACCGAAGCTGCCGTTACAGGAGGCGATCAGCCTCTCCTACGCGTGGTTTTTCCAGAAGTTTCCCGACCTGCTGCGCATCTCATGGCTGTGGCTGCTGATCTGCGCGGCTTTGGTCGGCGTTTCGAGCTGGATGCAATGGACGTGGATGGCCGACGTGCTGGGCGCTGACACGGGCGGACTGCCTCAGCGAGCAACGTTCGAACCGTCACGCCCGATCGAACTTCTGATCCTGGGCAACATCGCAGGCCTGCTGCCGTTGATCGCCAGCGTCAGCATCGCTGTCGCGTGGCACCGGCGCATCATCCTTGGCGAGCAGCCGGGCCTGAGCGGCAGCAACATCGTCACAGCAGAGCTGTGGCGCTACATCGGCGTCGGCATTCTCATCGTGCTCATCACGACGCTGCCGCCCGCCTTCGTCGTGGTGCTGGCGGCCGCATACGCATCGCCATCGATCGGAGCAGTCCTCGGGCTCCTGCTCGGTCTTGCAGCGATCGCCGTTGTGCTTCGGCTCAGCTTGATCGCGCCCGCACGCGCCATTGGCAATTTCGGCCTGACCTTCAGGGAGGTGTGGCATCGGACGCGCGGCAATACGTGGCGGTTGTTCTGGGGCTCCGTTGCCTGCACGCTGCCGCCGGCGCTCCTGCTCGAGGTCGTTTCACTCATCGTGTTCGGCGCGATGGGATATCACGTCGCGCCCGGGCAGCCGCTCGATACCTCAATCGCGCTGGCCGTGGCGCTCATGAGCACGATCTTCTTCGTGGTCTATCTCCTGATCGTGCCGATCGGCATTGGCTTCCTGTCCTGCGCATACCGTCACTTCTTCCAGGGCGGGCTGGAGGTGACGTAGGTGTCCTTCGCGGTCGTCGCAATGACGGCCCTGCTCGCTCCGCCCGTCATTCCGGGGCGCGACAAAGTCGCGAGCCCGGAATCTATTTCACCAGAGCCTTCGAGGCCCGATGGATTCCGGGCCCGCGCTGACGCGCGTCCCGGAATGACGGCGGAGAATGGGGCAACAGCGCGTCACGAAATAACGAAAGGCGCGACATCGTTGTGATGCCGCGCCATCGTCGTCTCGCCAGCGGCGACTTAAACCGCTCCCGCCTTCTGCGCGTACTCCCATGATGCCTTCGACAGCGGCACGGTGCGCTTGGCGGATTCGATCGCCTTTGCATTGGCGGCGGTGCCGTCGCGGATCCGTCCCGCAATACCCTGCGTGATGCCGGCGAGGCGGAACAGGTTGTAGGAGAAATACCAGTTCAGGTCGGGAATCTTGACACCCGTGAAGCTGCAATAGATCTGCGCGGCCTCTTCCATGGTGGGGAGGTCGAGCGCCTTGAGGTCCGCTCCGGCAAGACCCGGCATTGTCCATTGCATCAAGAGATAAGTGAAATCGGCCATGGGATCGCCGAGCGTCGACAGCTCCCAGTCGAGCACCGCGAGCACGCGCGGCTCGGTCGGATGGAAGATCATGTTGTCGAGGCGATAATCGCCATGCACGATGGAGACGCGCTCCTGCATCGGGCAGCGTGCGCGGCAGCCATTCGATCAGCCGCTCCATCTCCGGAATGTGCTGCGTCTCGGAGGCGCGATACTGCTTGGTCCAGCGATCGACCTGACGCGCGAAATAATTCCCGGGCTTGCCGAACTCGGAAAGGCCGATCGCGGTGGGATCGTACATGTGCAGTTTCGCCAGCGTCTCGATCTTGCTGGCGAAGATCTTGCGGCGGTCTCCGGGTGCCGCGTGCGGCAGCGTCGGATCCCAGAACACGCGGCCCTCCTCCATCGACATGATGTAGAAGGCCGAGCCGATCACGCCGTCGTCCGTGCACAATGCATAAGCCTTGGCGACCGGAAAGCCCTGCTTGCCGAGCGCCGAGATGACGCGAAACTCGCGATCGACCGCGTGCGCCGACGGCAGCAATTTGCCGAACGGCTTGCGCCGCATCACATAGGAGCGGCCGGGCGTATCGAGCCGGTAGGTCGGATTGGACTGACCGCCCCTGAATTGCAGGACGGTCAGCGGTCCCTGATAGCCTTCGACGTTTCCCTGCATCCAGCGGTCGAGGTTGACCTCATCGATCCGATGCCGCTCCTCGACCGGCTTGGTGCCCGAAAACTCTTCGTCTCTCCTGACACCGTCGGCCACGTCTGACGCTCCCTGGCTTTATCATCGGTCATTCCGGGGCGATGCGTCAGCATCGAACCCGGAATCTCGAGATTCCGGGTTCATCGCTGCGCGATGCCCCGGAATGACGATGTGAGGAGAGAGCCAGCGGCTGCTCCCTTTCAGTTTGCATACTTCCGAAGTTCAAGTCTGGCAATGGCGCGGTTATGCACCTCGTCCGGACCGTCGGCGAGCCGCATGGTGCGCATCGAGGCGTAGTCGCGCGCAAGCCCGGCATCGTCGGACACGCCGGCGCCGCCATAGGCCTGTATCGCCTGATCGATGATCTTCAGCGCCATGTTGGGGGCTGCGACCTTGATCATGGCGATTTCGAGCTGCGCGGACTTGTTGCCGACCTTGTCCATCATGTCGGCCGCCTTGAGGCACAACAGACGGTTCATCTCGATATCGGTGCGGGCTTCGGCGATGCGCTGCTCCCAGATCGAAAATTCGATGATCTTGCGGCCGAACGCAGTGCGCGACGACAGCCGCTTCACCATTTTCTCGAGCGCCTCTTCGGCTTTGCCGATGGTGCGCATGCAGTGATGGATGCGGCCCGGACCGAGACGGCCCTGCGCGATCTCGAAGCCGCGGCCCTCGCCGAGCAGGATGTTGCTTGCGGGCACGCGGACATTCTCCAGCAGCACCTGCGCATGGCCGTGCGGCGCGTCGTCGAAGCCGAACACCGGCAGCATCTTCTCGACCTTGATGCCGGGCGTGTCGAGCGGCACCAGGATCTGCGACTGCTGCTGATGCTTGGCTGCGGACGGATCGGTCTTGCCCATCAGGATCGCGATCTTGCAGCGGGGATCGCCGACGCCGGACGACCACCATTTGCGGCCGTTGATCACGTAATGATCGCCGTCGCGCTCGATGCGGGTCTCGATGTTGGTGGCATCCGAGGAGGCAACCGCCGGCTCCGTCATCAGGAAGGCGGAGCGGATCTCGCCGTCCATCAGGGGGCGCAGCCATTTGCGCTTCTGCTCCTTGGTGGCGTAGCGGATGAAGACCTCCATGTTGCCGGTATCCGGCGCGGAGCAGTTGAACACCTCCGAGGCCCAGCCGATGTGGCCCATCTCCTCGGCGAGCGGCGCATATTCGAGATTGGTCAATCCCGCGCCGCGGAACTCGTCGTCCTCATGCGAGGACGGCGGCATGAACATGTTCCAGAGGCCTTCGGCTCGCGCCTTCTTCTTCAGCTCTTCGAGGATCGGGATCACCTTCCAGCGCTCGCCCTCGGCGTCCTGCTGCTTGTAGATCGGCACCGCCGGGCGGACGTGCTTGGCCATGAAATCCCGCACCCGGTCGAGCCATTCCTTCTGCCTCTGCGACATCGTGAAATCCATGGGACGCTCCTCGCCTGCTTCTCGAAGACAAACCGATCGTTGGGCCGCAACTCTCTGCCCGCGGCGACCTCGCCGCAAGATGATTTCTCGCGTCGGCATGTCGCGGGTGATGGCTCCGGCCGCCTTCAAATGCCGTCACGCGAAAATCGGCGGATTGACATTATCCGGTCATCAAACGATAGTTTCATACAAGTGTTTGAAATGCAATCCCGGCCCTCTCCGTCATTCCGGGGCGACACGCCAGTGTCGAACCCGGAATCTCGAGATGATGGAACGAGATTCCGCACTCCGCGACTTTTGCGCGCCCCGGAATGACGGACGAAACCCATGCCGAGCGATCAGACCCGGACCGCCATCCTCGCCGCCGCCGAACGGCTCTATGCCGAACGCGGCTTTTCCGACGTGACGCTGCGCGACATCGTTGCCGAAGCGAACGTCAATCTCGCTGCGGTGAACTATCATTTCGGCTCCAAGGACGAGCTGATCGCGGAGCTGTTCGTGACGCGCAGCCTCGCGCTCAATCGCGAGCGCCTGCGCGAATTGCGCGCGGCGGAGGAGAAGGGCGAGCGGTCGCGCCGACGTCGCCGACATCCTGCGCGCGCTGGTCGGCCCGTCGCTGCGCGGCTGTCTCGGCCCGGAGAACCAGCGCGCGACGGCGGCGCAGTTCATGATCCGCGTCTCGATCGAATCGGTGCCGCCGATCCGCCGCATCCGCAATCGCGAGATCGATCATTTGCGCAAATTCGTCGCCGCGATGCGCCGCTCGCTGCCCGGCCTCGGCGAGGCCGAGCTCTATTGGGGCCTGCATTTCGCGCTCGCGATGGCGCAACAGACCGTCCGCGACAGCGAGCGGCTGACCAAACTGTCGGAAGGCAAATGCGACGTCGACGACGTCGATGACGTCATCGAGCGCGTGGTGTCGGTCGCGGTGATGGGCCTGACCGGACGCGCGGCGCAGGCAAGACGCGCACCGCGCGCCACGCGCTATCGACTAAATAACCCCCTGCTTCTTCAGCGCCTCGATCTTCGCCTCGTCATAGCCGAGCTTCGACGAGAGAATGTCGCGCGTGTGCTCGCCGAGGCGCGGCGGGGCGCGGTACTCCGTCACGGGCGTGCCCGAGAAGGTCAGCGGGTTGCGGACCAGCGAGAGCGCGTGCTCGAAGGGATGGTCGACCTTGATCTCCATGCCACGTGAGCGGACATGCGGATCGGCGAAAACATGGGCGAAATCGTTGACGGGGCCGGACGGCACGCCGGCCTTCTCCAGCTCCTCCAGCCAATGGGCCACCGGTTTCTTCAGGAAATGCCCGGCGAAGATCGCCATGATCTCCTTGCCGTTGACGACGCGGTCGTTGTTCTTGAGGAATTTCGGATCCTTCGCGAGTTCCGGCGCGCCGAGCACCTCGCAGGTGCGCGCGTACTGGCCGTCATTGCCGACCACCAGCATGATTTCGCCGTCGGCACAGCGGAACACGCCGGCCGGCATGCCGCCATTGCCCCAGGTGCCGCGGCGCGGCGGCGACTTGCCGTTGACGAGATAGATCTGCACGTAGTGCGACAGCGAGGCGATCACGGTGTCGAGCAGGCAGACGTCGAGATGCTGGCCCTCGCCGCCATTGGCCTTGCGGTGATAGAGCGCGGACAGGATCGCGATCGAGGTGTTCATGCCGGTCATGTAGTCGACGATGGACGGACCGACCTTCATTGGACCTGCGCCCGGCTCGCCATCCATGTGGCCGGTGACGCTCATCAAGCCGCCCATCGCCTGGAAGATCGCGTCGTAACCTGCGCGCGGCGCGTAAGGCCCGGTCTGGCCGAAGCCCGTCACCGAGCAATAGATGATGTTGGGATTGACGGCGCGGATCGCCTCGTAGTCGAGGCCATAACGCTGGAGATCGCCGACCTTGTAGTTCTCCATGAAGACATCGCAGTCTTTCGCGAGCTGACGGATGATCTCCTGCCCCTCGGGCTTGGCGATATTGACGGTGACCGATCGCTTGTTGCGGTTGGCGCAGAGATAGAAGGAGTTGTTGTTGTTCTCCTTGCCCTCGGGATCCACGAGATAAGGCGGCCCGAACGCGCGCGCGTCGTCGCCGGTGCCGGGCCGCTCGATCTTGATCACGTCGGCGCCGAGATCGCCCAGCATCTGCGCAGACAAGGGCCCTGCGAGCACGCGGGTGAGATCGAGAATCTTGATGCCTGAGAGCGGCAGCGCCGACATGAAACCTTCCTCCGGAACCCCTGAGCTTGTCTTTTGGCCGGCGGGCAGCGCCGCAGGCAGCGGATGAATCCAGCCGATACACCATTTTCAGCCGCCGTGCACTGCGCGCCTCGCATGCCGCCATCCCGCCTGACGCGTCATCTGCCGGTGGCGTGCGCTCGCCGATACTGCGGTAGGGCCTTCGCGTATGTGCCCTGCGTTGATCCAGTCGGGCCTCATGGTTCGAGACGGCGCTTATGCGCCTCCTCACCATGAGGGTCTCGGACCTCGCCATGAGGATCTGGGACAGCACTCCACGCCTCGTGCCACGAATGACGATCTCATCCTTGAGGAGTCCGCCACAGGCGGGCGTCTCGAAGGATGGGCCACGCGAAAACTGGCCGGACAGGCCTTCTTCCATACACCCTATGACCCCGCCGCCAACTCACACCCTCGGGATCGTGATCGGCCGCACCTCGCGGGCTTGGGCTGCGAGCCTGATTGCGGCATTGGCGGCGCCGAAACCCTGATAGTTGCGCCGCTCGACGATTTCGAAGAAGAAACGCTCGTCGAAGATGTGGGTGTAGACCTGGAAGAACTCCCCATCGCCCTCGCGATCGTAGAGGATCTCGTTGGCGCGCAAAGCCGCCATCGTCTTGGGATCAAGCTCGTACTTGGCCTCGATGTCGTCGTAGTAATTATCCGGTATGTCCAGAAAGTCCGCGCCGCGCGCGCGCATGTCGGCGACGGTGGCGAAGATGTCATCGCAGGTGAAGGCGATGTGCTGCACGCCGGAGCCGAAGAATTCCGAGATGAAGCGCGCCGACAGCGTCCGCATCGCGGCCGAACCGTTCAGCACGAAGCGCAAATCCTGAGAAGTAGCCTCCTGAGAGGCATGGTCCTGCGCCGCATTGATCAGAGCCTGGCTCTGCACCAGGCCGCGCGGATCGGCGATTTCCATCTGCGGCAGGCGCTTGAGATCGAGAATGCCGGTGTAAAACAGGAGCCAGGACAGCATCTCGTCGTACGGCATCGACTGCGAGATATGGTCGACCGCGCGCAAGCGGTCGCCGGTCGCGCTGCCCTCGACCCCATCGAAATCGGTGTCCCAGTTCTTGCCCTGCATATCGAGGAAATACAGCAGGCTGCCGCCAACGCCGTGGATCGCCGGAATTTCCAGCTCGCCCGGACCGACCGGCTGATGGAAGGCCTTCGCCCGCAACGCTTCGGCCCGCGTCATCACCCGGCCTGCGTCGTCGACATCGAGCCCGATCGCGCAGACGCCGGGGCCGTGGGTGACGTAGTGCGAATGGGCAAAGCCGGCAGGTTCGCAATTGATGACGAGTTCGACCCGCCCTTGCGACCAGCGCTCAACCGCCTTGCTGCGATGCTGGCCGGTCTTGCGGAATCCGAGCTGGCTGAACATCGTGGCGAGCGTACTTGCCTTGGTGTCGTTGACCGCGAATTCGATAAATGACACGCCGCGGCTGTGGGCCCGCGGCGTCAGGGCCTCATTTGACGCGTCCGGGACTATCGCAGCGACGCGCTCCTGCAACAGGATCAACGACCGCAAGCCGTCGGTTGCGGTACGGCTCACTGAGCCTGCGCGGAACTGATCATTGAAAATCTCGAGTGAGAGCGGACCGGCATAGCCGGTCGCGGCGATCGCCTGCATGAAATCGATCAGCGGCAGGTCGCCCTGCCCTGGAAAACTGCGGAAATGGCGGCTCCAGGACAGCACGTCGAGGTCGAGTGTCGGCGCGTCGGCAAGCTGGACCAGGAATATCCTGTCCGCCGGGATTGCGCGGATCGCGTTGGCCGGGAACTGCGGCGCCAGCGCGTGGAAACTGTCGAGAATGATGCCGATCGCCGGATGGTCGGCACGACGCACGACCTCCCAGGCGTCTCGATAGTCGTGGACATGCCGCCCCCAGGCGAGCGCCTCGAAGCCGACGCGCAGGCCACGCTGGGCGGCGCGCTCGCCAAGCTCGCGGAAATCATCGGCCGCACGGTCGATGCCGCCGAGCGCGGCCGGAGAGACGTTGCTGCAGACCAGCAGCAAATCGGTTCCAAGCTGCTGCATCAGGTCGAACTTATGCTCCGCGCGCGAAAAACAGCGGGAGCGCTGCGGCTCCGGCATGCCCTCGAAATCGCGAAACGGCTGATAGGCACAAATCTTCAAACCGAGATCGGCGCAGAGGCGGCCGATCTCACGCGCGCGCATGCCAAACGACAACAGATCGTTCTCAAAGATCTCGACGGCCTCGAAGCCTGCGGCGGCGATGGCGCGCAGCTTCTCGTCAAGCGCGCCGCTCAATGAGACGGTGGCGATCGAACGTGTGGTCATGCCGGCCTCTCCTTCCTCGCGAACCGATCGGCCCGCGCCTGTCAGGTATCTTTGGCGGCTTTCGCGGCCATCACGCCATCGAAGGCATCGCCCATGACGTCGATCGAGGGCACGTGGCCCGTGAACAGCTTGAACCCGTCCGCCGCCTGGTGGATCGCAAGCTCGCGCCCGGTCATCACCCGCGCGCCCTTTTTCTTCGCGACCGTCAGGAGCGGCGTCCACAGCGGCGAATAGACGGCGTCGGCGACCCACAGCCGCTCGTGCAAAAGCTCCGGCGGCACCGGCGTATCGCGGTTCGGCAGCATGCCGACCGGCGTGCCGTTGACGACGCCGGCCGCGCCGCTCACCGCCTCGGCGACGCTGCCCGCGACGACAGTATTCTCATGCGCGCGCAAATTCTCATGCGCGCGTAGGAGCGTCGCGAGTTGCTGAGCACGCGCCCGGTCGGCATCGAAGATGCGGATGCCGGCGACGCCGAGGCCTGCCAGTGCGAACGCGATCGCCTTGCCGACACCGCCGGCGCCGATCACGGCGACCTCGCCGTGTCCGGATTCGGCAACGAGGCTCCCGGCGGCGCGCGCAAAGCCGGTGGTGTCGGTGTTGTGGCCGATCAGTCGCCCGTCGCGAACCACCACCGCGTTGACCGCGCCCATCGCGGCTGCCTCGGGCGCGAGCTCGTCGAGCAGATCGACGACCGCCTCCTTGTAGGGATAGGTCACGTTGACACCGGCAAAGCCGAGACGGCGCACGCCGTCCAGCAACTCCTGCAACTGTGTGCGTCCGGCGCCGGCGATCTCGATGAGCTGATAGTGGCAGGCAAGGCCGAGCGCGGCCGCCGCCTCCTCATGCATCGCGGGTGACGCCGAATGTGCAATCGGGTAGCCGATCAGGCCGGTGAGGAATTTCCTGCGTCCCGATATCTTGCGCGGCGCCGCGGCGGCCGGCTTCGGCTCGGCCTCACCCGCAAGATAGGCCAGCACCATGTCGCCGATCTGCTGCTTGTTGCGGTTCCTCATCCGCGCATTGCTGAGGTCACGGTCGAACAGCGTGCCAAAGGTATGGCGATTGGCCACCCTGAAAAAACAGTAGGAGCTGATCGCGAGATGCAGGTCGATCGGATCGATCTCGCGCTTGAACACGCCCTCCGTGCGGCCGCGCTCCAGGATGCGTTTGAGCGTCTCGATGATCGAGGCGTTCAGATCGCGCAGTTGCGAACTGCGCTTCAAATGCCGGCCGCGATGGATGTTTTCGATGCTGACGAGACGGATGAAATTCGGGTTGCGCTCGTCATGGTCGAAGGTCGCCTCCACCAGCCGCCGCAGCGCCTCCACCGCGCCAACCTTTTCGCTGTCGAGCGAGCTTTCCAGCGTCCGGATCGAACGGTAGGCCTCCTCCAGCACCGCCAGATAAAGCTGCTCCTTGCCGCCGAAATAATAATAGATCATCCGCTTCGAGGTGCGGGTCTTCGCGGCGATGGTGTCGACGCGGGCGCCGGAATAGCCTTCGGCGGCAAACTCCACTGTCGCGACATCGATGATGTCGCGCTTGGTCCGCTCCGGATCGTTCTTCCGCTTTTTCGGTTTCGGCCCCTTATCCGGCTTTGGCGATCGACCTGTGCGCTGCAACATGGTGTTTCCCGGAAGATTGCCCAGTCTAGAGCTTTTTCGGTTCTGATTGAATCAGAACCGAAGCTCTAGATTCTTGTTTGATGCGTTTTCTTCACGCGAACCGGTTTCACCCCGCTATCCAAGTGCGGAGCAGGCTTTCGCTCGAAAACGCTTCAGAGCACGATGCGAGTAGACTGAAACGTCATCGCGCTCTAGCTCGTTGTTTGAGCATGATCTTTTCGGAAAACCGGCTTCCACTTTTCCGGATCATGCTCTCGTGCCGAGGTCGCGGGTTGCCGAGGAACAACTTCCCGCTTGCTAAGAACGAACCAGTTCGTACATTATTGGCATGCTACCGGCAAGCCGGGGTCAGGCCGAGCCTTTCGGTCATGCGGCCTGCCGAACGGCGAAACAATCAAGAAATCAAAAATCGGGGGGATCATGAGTTTCTGGACACTGGACAAGGACCGCCTGCAGCATCGCGCCGCGCTGGTCAGCTTCGTCGGCAGCATGCTCGAATACTACGACTTCTTCATCTACGGCACCGCCGCCGCCCTCATCTTCCCGAAAGTCTTCTTCGTCAACGTCGACCCCGCGACTGGGACGCTGCTCGCGCTCTTGAGCTTCGGCATCGGCTACATCGCGCGCCCCGTGGGCGCGGTCATCCTCGGCCATTTCGGCGACCGCATCGGGCGCAAGACGGTGCTGGTCTTCACCCTCATCCTGATGGGCGGCTCGACGCTCGCGATCGGGCTGTTGCCTGATGCGAAGACGATCGGCAGCGCCGCGCCAATCCTGCTCACGCTGCTACGCCTGTTGCAGGGCCTGTCGGCTGCCGGCGAGCAGAGCGGCTCCAACTCGCTGACGCTGGAACATTCGGCCGGCGGCCGGCGCGCCTTCTTCACGAGCTGGACGCTGACGGGCACGCAGGCCGGCGCGATCCTGGCGACGCTGATTTTCATTCCCGTGGCGTCCCTGCCCGAGGAGCAGCTCCTGAGCTGGGGCTGGCGGATTCCATTCCTGCTGAGCTTCGTCGTGCTCGTCGTCGCCTATCTGGTCCGGCGCACCATGCCGGAGACGCCGGCCTTCTCCGACATCAAGCAGCGGCGCGAACTGGCGCGGTTCCCCGTGCTGGCGCTGCTGCGCGATTATTGGCCCGACGTGCTCCGGGTGATCGTCTGCGCGCTGATTGCGACTGTCAGCACCGTGACCGCCGTGTTCGCGCTCGGCTACGCCACCAGCAAGTTCGGGGTCTCCCGCACCACCATGCTGTGGGCCGGCGCGCTCGCCAATGCGACCGCGCTCGTCACCCAGCCGCTCTGGGCCATGCTCGCCGACCGCATCGGCCGCAAGCCCGTGTTCATCGGCGGCGTGCTCGGCTGCGCGGTAATGCTGTTTCCCTATTTCATCGCCATCACCACGGGCAATGCGGCGATCATCATTGCCGCATCGATCGTATTGTCGGGCCTGATCTACACTGCGCCCAACGCGATCTGGCCGTCATTCTACGCCGAGATGTTCGAGACCCGCGTGCGCTATTCCGGCACCGCGATCGGAACGCAGCTCGGCTTCCTCGGCGCGGGATTTACGCCGGTCATCAGCCAGAGCCTGCTCGGCGACGGGCCCAATGGCTGGATCCCCGTCGCGATGTTCGTCGCCGGCTGCTGTGTCGTCTCCGCCGCGGCCGCTGCGACCGCGCGCGAGACGCACGCGGTCAGCATCGATGATCTCGGAAGACGCACACTGGAGGCCAAAGCTCCCTCACGCCGTCAAGCCGTCGTGGCGAAAGAGATCGTCGAGCGATCGTAGTCTCCGGCTCCCATCTTCCCTTCCGGGAAGATGTTGTGCCGCTCGATCCATTCGAATGACTGCTCGTAGACCTCGCGCGTGTAAGGCTCGAACACGATGCGTTCGCCGGGACCCCAGCGTCGCGTATCCATCAAGGCGTGGAAGCGCTCCGGGAATTCGTTCTTGTAGTAGTGCGTGTAGAGTTCCGGGCGCAGATCGATATCGCGCTGCGCTTTCTTCAGCGCGCGGAAATAACGCCGCACGTCCTCCGGCTCCGGCGTTCCCTTGATCATCGTCGCGATCATGAAAGTGGTGTCGATGATCTTGCGGAAGCCAAGCTGCTCGGCGAGATAATACGGCCCATTGAACAGCGAGGTCGCCTGGCTCTTGCCGTCGAGCAGCATCTCGATGCGGTGAAACAGCATGCCGTCCTCGAAGGTCAGCTTGATCTTCTCCGCCGGAAGATACTGTTCGAGCGCCTGGATCGCGGAATAGTGGCTGCCTGACTGGAAGCCGACGGCGATCGGCACATCGGCGAGATCTTCGGGGCTTTTGATCGGAGAATCCGCCGCGACGAAAATTCCCGATGGCGCGACCGAATAGGCGTCCGAATAGAGCTTGGTGTGGCCGCTGGACGCGGCAACATTCACGGTCCAGTGGCAAGCGCAGCTCAGATTGGCCTCGCGGCCCTTTTCGATGCTCTGGAAAGCGCCCTCATTGACTTTGTTGTGATGCTGGCCGCCGGTCGATTTGATCAGCTCGCGAAATTCGTAGTCGAGGCCTTCGTGGCGAAAATAGCCCTTCTCCTCCGCGACCCATTCCTGCAGCCTGAAATGCGCCTCGATGATGAACTTGCCCATGACAGCCTCCTTAGTCGACAACCGATTGCCGATTGACATGAAGGTATCATCTGGCCGAAATAACGCCATTCCGAAACTGGAATGAATGCTATGGCTGATTTGGCATTTGACGAACTGAGCCTGAAAGACCTCCGCATGCTGCATGTGCTGCTGCGGGAATGCAGCATCACGCGCGCGGCGGAGGTGCTGGAGGCGTCGCAGCCCGATGTCAGCAAGAGGCTGGCCTATCTCCGCAGCCAGTTCGGCGACCAGTTGCTGGTTCGCAACGGACACGCGATGCAGCCGACGGCCAAGGCCCTGGACATCGCGCCGCAGGTGAAGAAGCTGCTCGACACCGCCGATACCTTGCAGGCCGATACCCAGGTCTTCGACGCCGCAACGTCCGATCGCCTGTTCGGCTTGCTGACGAGCGATGTCGGCATGGTGCGTTTCCTGCCGTCGTTGCTCGAACATATGGCCGATGTGGCACCTCGGGTGCGGCTGCGCGCCGTGCCGCTCGGGTCGTGGCAGATCGAATCCAAGCTCGAAAGCGGCGAAGCAGATCTGGCGCTGGGCGCGTTTCCGCGGGCGGCGTCGCATTTGCGCCGGCAGAAGCTCTATTCCGACGGCTATGTCAGCGTGGTCCGCAAGGATCACCCGCGATTGCGCGAGATGCGTTCGGCGACCGGGTTCGGCGCGCAGCGGCACATCGTGGTCACGGCATCGGAGATCGGCCATGCCGCGCACAGCCAGGCCGAGCGCGCGATGTCTGCGAAGATCTCAGCGTCGAACATTCTGCTGCGTGTGCCGAGCTTCCTGGCCGGCGCCATCGTCGCCTCGCAGACCGACGGCATCGTCACGCTGCCGGAAAATCTCGCCGCAAGCGTCGCCGCGCCGCTCGGCCTTGTCGCGTTCAAGACGCCACTTGCGCTGCCGCGCATCGAGATCGCGCAATACTGGCACGAACGCTTCCATCGCGATGCTGCCCATCGCTGGCTTCGCGCGATCACGTTCGAGCTGTTCGGCGAAGGCCGGCGCCGGAGAGAGGCGCCGAGATAGCTGTGCATTTGGGACCGTCATTCCGGGGCGATACGGCAAGCATCGAGCCCGGAATGACGGAATGCGTGGCGATAACTCGCTACCGACTGAGAGTCATACCGAAGGAATGACCGGATCAAGCTCCTCCTGCTCCAACCATTTGGCGCCTTCGGCTTGCAGATAAGTCACCAGCGGAGAAATCGTCGAACTGTCGGTCTGTCTCGGCGGACGGACGTTTTGTTCGGGAGCGTGGCCAAATCGTTCAGCGAGATCGGCAGACATCAGATGGGGCGTCACCGAACGCGCGACGGCCCGCTCGATGGTTCGAAAGATCCAGGTGCCGTCAGGATCGATGTCCGACCAGTGAAAGAACGGCACACTCACGGGAACGATGCCCGCCAGATGTCTCAGCGCATCCTGCGTCGCCAAGGATGGATAGCCGCCGACATAAATGGTCAGGCCGGCGCGTTCGGGATCTGCTTCGTTGACGTGACGGTTGAAGCTCGCGAAATTCTCGATGGTCAGAACGTACCGTAGCGGGTCCTTTAGCCGCAGGCGATGCGCTTCGCCGGGCGGAATGCCGAAATAGGCTGGAGGCGCGCACGACAGCTCAGCGGATGCGAAATCGATCCGGCCCGACAGGAGCAACGGCGGCGCAAATTTCTCCAGGCCCAATGTGCGAAGGGCGTCCTTTGGACGGCCCGCGGGCGGCAGGTCGATCGCCGCGCTCAGGAGTTTGACCACCGCGCCCTCGACCTTGTCGAGGGCCTTGCTGTTGCCGGCGATCCTTCGGGAAAACGTCCGATAGTCGACGCCGCGATGCTTGCCTTCCAGGATCGCGTTGGCCAGGATCAGCGCCGTCCTGAGGCGATCGACGTCGGCCGCCGCGAGACCCTGCCAAGCTCCCGCGCGATTCCAGGCCGCGCGAATGGCCGCGATGGACGCATCGAATGCCTCCGGCAGCTCCAGCCCCTCGAGCAGGCGCCGGCTCGCCTCGGCGGCGAGCTCGCCAACCGGCTGGCGGCCGAGCAACTCATGCAATCGCGTAGCGGATTCAAGCCTGACGTGCCGGACATGATCGCTGTCGCGGCCTCGCCCCCTCGCGATATGGATCGCGCCCGCCGTCTCCACCTCGGCAAGCTCATTGATGAACCGGTCCATCGCCGAGACGTCGGCGAAGCTTGTTTCGTCGGGATAGGCGATCGGACTTGGCGTTCCCGCCTCGTATCGATCCAGTAGATCGCCGAGCAACGCGCGCGCGTCCGTAAAGCGGCGCGGCATGTCACTCGGCCGCCAGCTTCTTCAACTCGTCGTCCGACATCAGGTCCGGGTCCATCGCCCGAAGTCCGGCGCGGGCGCGTTCCTTCAATTGAACGGTTGTCGCGCGGCCGCTCTCGCCGATGCGGTCGACTTCGACGACGGTGTCGATATGTTCGAGCACGGCGACGCGCTTCTCGTTTGGAGCTGCGATGATGATCTGCAGGCCGAGCTGCTTGTAGAAGCTCATCATCTGGCGCTGGTTCTTGCCGTCCATCTTGGAAAACGCCTCGTCGAAGATCGCAAGCCCCATTCCCGTGGCCCGTCCGCTCTGCGCGCTGCCGCTGCCATAGACGGAGGCAAGCGAGGCGCCGATCGCGACATAGATCGGCACCTGCTGCTCGGCGCCGGAGCCGGTGCCGCGACGTGTCTCCCAGCGCGTGGTGCGGCCGGTGACGATATCCTGCATGTGGATTTCGAAGGTGAAGAAATTGCGATAATCCTCGAACTCCGTGAAATCCTTTTCCGGGTCTTCGAGCAGGGCCTCGATGTCGCGCAGCGTATCCCGATGCGGGAAATCGGCGGGGATCTCGTCGCCCTTGAACAGCATGTCGAGCGCGTCCGGCGAAGTCTTGCCGATCTCGATGATCTTCAGGATCGGCTGAAACTCCACCAGCCGCGTGTGATGGAACGAGTATTTCTCGTTGTGAAAGGGATGGTCGGCGAGACCGCGGTTCATCGCGGTCAGCTCGCGCTCCATCTTGCTGATGCGCGAGGTCAGCGCGTTGATGAACTGGCCGCGCAGCAATGTCGCAGCCTTCTCGGCCGCCTCGCGCGCCTGCCGTTCATAGCGGCGCAGCTCGCTGGTCTCCATCTCGTGGATCAGCGCATCCATCCACGGCTTGACCTCGCGCAGCGGCTCGCTTTCGGTGCCGACTTGCGCGACGACGCCGAACTTGTCGAAATAGTCACCCAGCGCCTGGCGAACCTGTCGCTCGATCCCGATGCGATCGGTCTCCGCACGCGAGGCCGCGTCCGAGGCGGCGTCCGCCACGGCGCGGTGCCGCTCGGCACCGGATTTTTTGGACGCGGCGTCGAACCGGCTTCGATAGGCCGCGCGACCCGAGGTCCTGTCATAGAGCGGCAGCACCTTCAGATACAAGGACCATGCCTGCCGCACGCTGAGCTTCGAGCCGGGGACGCCGTCACCCGCCTCGATCGTGCTCCTGGCCTTCTCGGCTTCCGCGAAATGCTTGCTGTGCTCACCCTGCTGCACTTTGCGCTGCTCGCTGCGGTCGCCGCGCAGCTTGCGCTGCGCCCTCTGCTTGTAGCGCAGGCCGCCGTCGCTTTCGCCGTCGAGCGCGGCGATGCGCTGCTCAGCCTCGCTCTTGGCCTGCGCGGCCGTTGTAAACTCCTCGATCATCGACTTGAACGTCGGCGCTCGCTCGTCGAGGAAGCGATGAAGCTCGACATAGGCCGTATCGGCCAGCTTCATCGTGCGCTCGACCTTTGCATGGCCGTCGGAGAGCCGCTCCGCCTCCTCGGCCATGTCGCGCAGCAATTGCGACTGCACGGTCTTTCCGATCTTGAAGTTTGAAGGCTCGACGGCGCGATGGGCCCGGACGAGGCCGTCGTCGTAGAGGCCGTCGCGCATGATCGCTCTGCCCGGCTCGTTGAACTGGTCGAGCGTGTCGGCCAGCCGCACCGATCCGTGACGCCGGACGATGAAAGCGAGCGCATCGGCATCGTCGGACCTGAACAGTGACGGAAACATGCCCGTCTGCAGCGGTCCCTTGAGGGCATCGAGCTTGTTCAGGCTGACGAGCGAAGCGCCGCGAAATTCGCGGCGGCCGTCCTTGAACAGCGCGGTCGCGCGCGCGATATCGGGCCGGTCGACGAAAATGGCCTCGCGGTCGCGGCCCAGCAGACCTTCAGCGGCAGCCGTCCAGGCGGGGTCGGAAACCTCCACGAGATCGCAGAGCACCCGCGGCGACATGCCGGCCTGTCTCAGCTTCCGGCACAAATGCAGCGTCACCTCGGTGAGATGCGCGGCCCCACCCCCGCTCGCGTGCTGATGCAGACGATCCCGGAGCTGTTGCGCTCTCGCCCGCTCGTCGCCGGCCTCGCGGATCAGGCGCCGGCGTGCCTCGTCGACCTTTTCAAGCAAGCTGCGATCGGACCGACAGCAACTTTGCTTCGGCATCCAGCAGCGCGGCCGAACGGTCGATCATTGCGTCGCGTCCGGTCCTGGTCAGCTGCGCAATCGCAGGGATAAAGTCTTCGAAGCCGAAACCGGTCATCGCGCAAAGCGGCTCGAGCGCGCGAACCGCGGCGAGCCGGCGCTCGAAGGCACCGACCGCGCGCTGTGCCTCCTTGGCTGCCGTGTCGAGCGCCTGCGTCAGTGCGTTCCGGCCGCTCCTCGCATCCTGCTCGGCGATCGCCCGTTCGAGCCTCAGGATTTCGGCATCGATGGCGGCGAGATCCTCGTCGAGAAACTCCAACTCGGCCTGGGCCGCCTTGAGCTTGGCGGTCTCATCTGCAAATTTTGCGGCGAGCAGATCATACATCGCGCGCGCCGCGAGGAAGTTGCCGCGCCTGGATACCCATTGCTCGCAGGCTTTGCGCTCATACGCGGCGGCAAGCTCGCCGATCATCGCCCTCAGCGCGAGCAGCGCCTCGAGCTTCTCGCGCATCGTCTTGATGGTGTCGTTGATGCTGCGATAGGTGCGGATCGACTCGCGCAGCTCGCCGACCCTCATGTTGTTCTTTTCGAGGATATAATTGCGGACGAACTCGGTGGCGGTCTGGTCGTGGTCGAGCGTCATCGCGTTGACGACCGCCTTCTGCAGCGAGTTGGCGTTCTGCTCGCCCACGACGGATGCATGGGGCACGAGCTTGCGCATATATTCGCGGACGTAATCGATCGCCTTGTCGCGATGATTGACGAAATTGCCCTGCCCGACCGCGGCGGCGATCCGGTTGCGCACCTCGTCCCACTCGGCCGGGAACTTCTTGCCGTCGCGCGTTGCGATGAAATCGTCCGTAGTCAGGATTTTTCCGGTCACCACGAAACGCCCCAGCACCGTCTCGTTGCTCTCCGAGCGCCGCGCCTCGATCGCCATGCCGATGGTCACGGGCGGACGCTTCCCTCCTGTCCGCAAAGCCGAGACAGATGTAGGTGCGTGCCTGCTCGCGCTTGCGCTGGTCCTCACCCAGTGTTCCCAGGCAATAATCCGACGACGCTTCGCTTCGACGCGCCGCGGCTCTTGCCCTTGTCGCCGGCCACCGCGTTCAGCCGCTGGACATTGCGGTTGCCGCCGGTCAGCACGACCTGCGCCATGTCGAGGATGGTCGATTTGCCGGAGCGGTTCTCGCCGAACACGCCGGCATGCCCGGTGATCTCGACGTCCTCGACATCGAACAGGTGCCAGTTGACCATCGCGATGTGGCGAAGTTCCATCATTCGTCCGCTCCACTCAGCACTTCACTTGATGCGTCACTTGGCACGGCCAGACCGACCTCCTGCGAACGCACGATAGCGCTCGATCCGCAGCAAGGCGTCGGCGCCGCTGATCAGCTTGATCATCGGGCGGATCGCGACCTCGACGTCCTGCGCGTCCGGCTCGAATTCGCCGACATCGACGAGGCCGCGCTGCGTCGGCTTCTTGCAGGATGTCGCGGAACCTGCGGCAGCGATATCGCGCTCGGTCTCGCTACCCTGGACCATTTCCTTGTAGCGGTCGAACAGCGTGTTCAGCGTGGTGACGACGATGGCCCGATCCTCGACCGCGCCGACATTGACCTCGTCCTGCCAGTGCGCGGCCAGCACCAGGATCACGATGGTCTCGTCGAGCTTCATCCGCGGCAGCGGCACGTCCTCGCCGAGCGCCGTGATGCCCGCCCACTGCGCCTCGGCGTCGCGGTGGACACGGTAGCCGCAGCTATCGAAGAAGTCGTCGATCACCGACCTGAAGCGGCTGTCCATGATGATGTTGTAGACCGTCGCCGTGCGCGCATCGCCGGCGAAGACGAACTGCCGCCGCAGCAGGAAATGCAGCGCCTTGCTGCAGGTCGCCGGCCTTCTCGGCGCCGTACCGCTGCGCTCGATGGCTTCGAATTCACTGAGCATGCAGGCGCCTCTCGCGGCTGGCCGGCTGCCTCGTCACGATGAAATTGGCGCAGCGCAGCCACTCGCTGTCGTGCGGCGGCAGATCGCGGCGCGAATTCGAGCTCGAAGGATGCGCGCGATCTCGGACGGGCACCTCCTCGCGTCAACGCGAAACCGGCGTGCGGCATCGAAGGCGAGAAAATCGTCGACCGTCTGCGAGGATGATGAACCGCGCCTCCCGCGTGCCGGCGGTCGGCACCTGCCGTTCGAGGAAGCGCCGCACCTGCGCCGGGCCCGGCGCGATCCGGGAGATGTACTGCAGGCGAAGCTGCTTGCGGATCTCGTAGAGCGGATCGGTCGGACGCTCGCCCAGCGGCCTGCGGCTCCGACCGGCTTGCGCGGCTCGCGGCTCGGCGCATGATGGAATTCCGACCAGGGCGATCGCAGCGGCTCGAGGCTCCATTCGATCGTCGCATTCGGATGCCGACCCCGCGACTGATCAGCCGGTCGAGCCGGCGCACCAGATCGCCGGCGCGCCCGACCAGCCCTGCGCGCCGCGCTCGGCATATCTGATCGTGTTGCGGACCCGCGCTTCGAGCTGACGGCGGAACAATTCGATCCGCTCGAACATCTCGCCGATCTGGCCGAACGTGCTTTCGATCGCGAGCAGATCGCCTTCGACGTCGAGCGCGGCCTCCCGCATCGACGGCGAAATGCTGGCCGCGACGTATTCCTCCGACAGCACCTGCATGGTCGGCGGGCGAATGCGCGATGCGCCGCGCCAGATCGACGATGGCGTCGCGAAAGCGGTAGGGATGGTTGAAGGTCAGGATCGATTCGAAATCCTTCAGCAGCAGCTGTTCGACGAACTCCTCGAAGAACGCCTCGAGCCGATCTCCGACCGTCTTGGAGTCCATGACGGTGCGGCGGATGCGCTTGAGATCGGACAGGATGGCGCGCAGGCTCCTGGTGAACTGGTCGACCTGGTTGCGCGCTTCGCGCAGCGCCAGCGCCACCTCGCGCTGCTTGCGGTCGACGATCTGCGGGTTGAGCTTTTCGACGGCTTCGAGATTGAGGCGGATGGTGACGATCAGGCCGCCGAACCGCTGCGAGACGTCCTTGTTCAGGCTCGCCAGCCGCTGAATCACCAGCAGCGGCCCCATCGACATGTCGACGGTGACGCGCAGGCCGTACTCCTCCTCCTCGAGCCAGCCCCAGCCGAGCAGCCGCCCATAGATCTGGCGCGCGATCAGAAGCGCCTTGTCGGCCTCTTCCGTCGTGTCTGTGCGGCGGTCGCGCTTGATGCGCCGGCGGCCGGCCGAAATCACCTCCGGCAGCGGCTCGCCGAAATCGTCGTTCTCGTTCCAGAGCGACGGATTGGCCCGCATGACGTCGTAGATCGCATGCGTCGACCTCCTGCGGCGTCGGAAAGGCAGGAGCGCCGGTGAAGAAGCGCTCGTGCAGGTCGAGCAGGCACGCCGCATAGAGATGCTTGTGCTCCCGCGAAAACGCCAGGAACGCGTCGTCATGAAGGTATCGAAAGAGCAATGCCGGCTCTCCGAGCGGATGCGGCTCACCCGAGCCGGCAGCAGGCCATGTCTGGCCGAATCATCGTTCCCTTTCCGTTCAGGCTAGAATGGGTGGCTCTGGTTGTCCACCGAGCGACAACCCGGTCGACACATGGGAACCTGCGTGTTGCGCACGCGAGGCAATAATTTATAATGATATCTTATATAGCAGTATAAAATTACTTCCATTGTGGGCACTGCAAAAAATCCCGGGATGAGACACGTTCGACACGCCTCAACCCGGCTGTGCAGCCGCGAAGTTTGTTGAGCGACAGAGCGCCCAGACTCTGGAACTCAGGCCGTCCATTAAAACGGGAATGAGATGTCCGCCCTTCCCTCGCTCAGACGTTCGAGCCGTGAATCGCATCGATCACGGCATCCGTGACTTCCTTTGTCGTGGCCTTGCCGCCGACGTCGGGCGTCAGCACGCCGGCCGCACAAACCTTTTCGACCGCGGCCATCAGCCGGTCGGCGGCGTCCTTTTCGCGCAGGTGTTCGAGCATCTGGACGCCGGTCCAGAAGGTCGCCACGGGATTGGCGATGCCTTTGCCGGTGATGTCGAAGGCCGAGCCATGAATGGGCTCGAACATCGAGGGGAAGCGGCGTTCGGGGTCGATATTGGCGGTCGGCGCAACACCGATGCTGCCGGCGAGCGCACCGGCAAGGTCCGACAGCACGTCGGCATGCAGGTTGGTCGCGACGATCGTGTCGAGACTCTTCGGATGCAGCGTCATGCGCACGGTCATCGCGTCGACCAGCATCTTGTCCCAGGTCACGTCGGAAATTCCTTCGCGACTTCGGTGGCGATCTCATCCCACATCACCATGCCGTGGCGCTGTGCGTTCGACTTGGTCACGACGGTGAGGAATTTGCGCGGCCGCGATCGCGCCAAGGCGAAAGCGTAACGCATGATCCGGGTGACGCCGACGCGGGTGAAGATCGACACTTCGGTCGCGACCTCTTCCGGCAGACCCCTATGCACACGGCCGCCCGCGCCGGAATATTCGCCTTCCGAATTCTCGCGCACGATCACCCAGTCGAGATCGCCGATGCCGACATTGCGCAAGGGCGATGCGACGCCCGGCAGGATCTTGGTCGGACGCACATTGGCATATTGGTCAAAACCCTGGCAGATCGGCAGGCGCAGGCCCCAGAGCGTGATGTGATCGGGCACGTCGGGCGCACCGACCGCGCCGAAATAGATCGCGTCGAACTTCTTGAGCTGTTCGAGCCCGTTCGCCGGCATCATGACGCCGTGCTTCTTGTAATAGTCCGATCCCAATCGAAGGTCTCGACATTGAAAGCGAGATCGCCGGCCCGTTTGGCCAGTGCCTCGAGCACGCGGACGCCGGCCGAAATGACTTCCGGGCCGATGCCGTCGGCGGGAATCGCCGCGATGGAATGAGTGCGCATGGGAGGTCCTCCGATGAAGAAAAAATTCAGTGCGATTGGACGGAAGCCGCCGCAGGCTTCGCATGTTGCGAACGCGACAGCAAGAAGGTGAGAACGGCCGACATCAAGAGCGGCCCGGCGACGAAATAAAGGCCGCCCTCCCAGCCAATCCCGTTTTTCGATCGTGGCGCGGCGTTGGAGCCGAGCCCGGGAAGGCTAGAGGGCGGAGGCTCGCCTGCGCAATGCGCTCCGGTTTATACAAAAAAATGATATAATCCGCTTTCGCGCCCGAAACGCTTTAGCAGCGCTTCGATCGGCCCGCGGACCGGATGACCGGAAGGGACGGAATTTTCCCTCGTATGGGAAACCGTGTCGTATGTGGTCCGCCCTCCCGGCCTGCGTGCCCCTTTAGTGCTGATGATCCGGAATGGTCAGATTTTCTTCGTTGCTGTCCACGACAAACACCGCAAGCAGACGCGCAGGTTTCGTGTCGCTCGCATTTGCACTGACGCCGTGACGGTCGCCCGGCATTTCCGCGAAGCTCTCGCCGGCCTTGTAGACCTTCTCCGGGCCGTCATTGACCTTGCTGCGTATCTCGCCCTCCAGAACCGTGGCGTAGATGAAAGCGGAAGGCGGATGCCTGTGCGCCGGCGATGCACCGCCCGGTTGATATTCGACCAGCACCCCTTCCATGCTCTTGCCGGGTACGTTGGGAAGCGCATGATCGAAGACGACCGTCACCTTCGATTTGTCACGGGCGTCCTCGCCGGCGGCGCTGTTTGTCAAGAAAAGGCCAGCCAGAATGGTAACGCAAACGAACCTGCCGAACATATCGGTCTCCTGTCGTTGATGAGCGAGCGGCCGTCACGACGCCTGACGCGTCGCGCGCACCGCGTTGTAGCCAACCAGCTCCTCGAAACGACCGAGCGATCGGGGATTATTGCCGGCGTCAACGACTGGTCGTCGAGCTCTGTTCCGAAATAGCGGGCATGGATGTCGGGGACGACCTTGCGCGGGTCCTTTGTGGCGGCCAGGTATTCTTCGGCCAAATTCATCGAGGCTGAGCCGTTCGGGGCCGGCCAGCTCAACCATGCCGTTGACCGGAGCACCGAGCGTGACGTCAGCAAGCGCAGCGGCGACGTCGTCGGAAGCGACGGGCTGAAACAAGGCGGGTGACAGTCTGACGATCCGCCGCACGGCGGAGGAATCGACGATCCCACCGACGAACTCGAAGAACTGGGTCGCGCGCAGGATCGAGTAGGGAATCTTCGAAGACCAGAAGACCAGACGTTCAGAGGCGCCCTGTGATCCAATAACAATTTAGTTCATTCGGAAGTACCGGGGGGTGTATAACGGAGTTCATCCGGAAGGTCCAAAGAGAGTTCCCGGCTGAAAGGACTTAAGATAGGGTATGCGCTCTTATCTTCTGCTCGCAGGAACATGTTTGCTTTTGACGGCGTCCGGGTTGCTCGCCGCCAGGCAGCCGCAGGAGAGCCGGTCTGCTGCTTCTTCCGCTACCTCCCTGGATTACGAATATTTCAAGACGCAGGTGGAACCCGTCTTTCTGAAGAAGCGTCCCGGCCGCGCGCGGTGCGTTGCGTGCCACGCGTCGAATAATGCGCCGTTGCGAGTTGTGCCGCTGGCCCCCGGAGAGACGAATTGGAGCGAAGAGGAATCACGCAAGAACTTTGAATTGGTCAAGCGGGTGGCCACGGCCGGCGATCTGGAAAGCCCCTTGCTCATTCATCCGCTGGCCGAATCGGCCGGAGGCGATTTCTTTCATAGTGGGGGCAAGCATTTCGACTCGAAGAACGATCCGGAGTGGCTTACATTAAAGGCGTTTATTCAAGGGAAGAAGGCGGAGTAGCGCGGGGCAGACCAAGGGTCAAGCGATTGAAAAGGAGCGTTGACGAAGATGACGAAGAAACATATGTTTCGCGGAGGTCTCATCATTCTGGCGGGGATGGCTCTGTGCCTGGTGTCCTTGAAGGCCGCGCCAAACAAGGTGGTCACGGATTATTCAAACCAACTCCGCCGGTGACAACGTCGACATCATCGATCCGGTGACCAACAAAGTGGTGGGAGAAATCAAGGGGATTGAAGTGAACCATGGCGTTGCCGTGGCCCCGGACGGCACACGGATCTACATCAGTGACGAAGCGGCCAGCACGCTGGACGTGGCCGATGCCAAGACGCTGGCGGTGATCAAGCGAGATCCCGCTGAGCGGGCATCCCAACAACATTGCGTAACTCCGAATGGGCGGACGGTCTATGTCGCCATCGCGCAGGTGCCCGGCGGCGTCGACGTGATCGATACCGGCCTCGCTGGCGAACGTCAAGACGATCCGCGACCAAGGGCACCATCCACAATCCGTACGTCACGCCGGACGGCAAGTACGCGGTGGCCGGCTCGATCGCCGGCAAGAGCCGTGAACGTGATCGATACGACGACCAACGAAGTCGCCTGGGTTATTCAATGGACCGAGGCATTCGCCCGATGGCCATGTCGACCAATCCAGACGGATCGACCAAGTATCTTTTCGTTCAGATGAGCGATTTCAACGGATTTGCGGTGATCGATTTCGCCTCGCACGAGGAAATCAAGCGCATCAAGAATCCGGACTCTGCCGCCGGGGAAGAAGGAAGTGCCCCAGGGCGCCGATCCCTCGCACGGCATGGCGGTTACTCCGGACGGCAAACTGCTGATGGTGAACAGCCGGCTGAACAACATGCTCTATGCGTACTCGCTGCCGGACCTGAAATGCGTGGGCTCGGCGGAACTGGGCGGCATGGGCGCATCGTGGATCACGCTTACTCCAGATGGCAAGACGGCGTATGTGGCCAACGCCGTGACCAATGACGTTTCCGCAATCGACATCAAGTCGATGAAGGAAGTGGCGCGCATCCCGGTGGGATTCGTGCCCAAGCGAAACACGACCGGCACGCTGCAGGAATAAATTTGTTGCGTTTGCCGCCGAACAAATAGTGTGGCTGATTCCCAGTTACCGATAACGCCTGTTTTCGAAGGACTTGGGAAGTACCTGCGCTCTTTTCGGGGGGATGGATTTCCATCTGCGGAAGATTTCTGTCGCCCTTGTCGTCTTAAGTTCGGGATCGTGAATTCCACCTTCGTTTCGTTCATGATGTGCAGAACGTCCTCGATTTCCTTAGGATTCATCCTAGCGCCTACAAAGGTTGCTCCCCCCATCATCAACAGCATGAGCACCTTTAGCCATTTACGTTTCATCGACATTTAGCCCTCCTGCCATCGACGTGGGGCTGGATGAAGGTGTGAGTAAGCTCAAGTCGCCGTGCTTGGCGCATGTTTCGTGGAACTTAGACCGCCAGTGGCGGCCTGGTGTGCGAGGAGTTATACAGCTGGAGGAGGACGCGGCGAGAAAGCAGGTATCGCTAGGGCCTGATGCAAATGACCCTGTTCGTCAATGTTGGGAAGTGGAAGACTGGTGGAAATCGCAATAAAAAGAGGAGGATTTCGCCGGTTGCACTCTGCATCCCTATGTTCAACGCCGCTGCTTTGCCAGAGTGTTCAGAACATCGTGTGCACTTAATATGCGGGTCTTGGAACTCCTTAAGAATATCGTCCGTGCCGTCTGTTGATCCGTCGGAAACAATCTCGATTTCCATTCGGTCTTGCGGATAATCCAATGACAGTAGATGAGCGACTTTCTGCCGCAAGAGCGCCGCACCATTGTGCACTGCAAGGATGATGCTGACCGTGGGAAGGATGGCCCCTTGCTTCTGTGGCCGGGGATGCCAGCGGCTACGTAAGTAGATCCACAGGGGATATCCGGCGTAAGTGTAGAGCATGATGCACGCTGCAAACCAGAAGGCAAACGCATGAACGTGCAAACCACTCATCTGTTCCTCCTTGTGTTGGCAGCGCGCATAGCCGCAGAACAGCGCGGATCCTGGAGATGGACTGCTTGGCCTTGAATGTCGGCGCACTTAATGAAATGAACTGCGTTACTGGCGACTTCACGGGAGTCGGTGCGGACGTGTTATATCGGGTTGCGAGACTCAGTGTCGAAGGCGAACTAGGCAATAAATCAAGGCGATGATCATCACCTCGAGAACCAGGGTGGAGAATACCCAGTGGCCGCGATTATGCGATTCGCTCGTCGTTTCCTTGAAGCGCAATCGCGGCGGTGGCCAGTCCCAGAACCAGGTACATCGTTGTGGTGTAGCTGCGCGATAGGAACCAGCTGGTGGTCATGAACGCAACCAATGCCAGGCGCATCGCCACGATCCACTGCTGTGGCACACTCGGCGAGTGCACGGCTCGATTCTTGGTTCAGATCTCAGCAGCATTCGCGGTGACCATTGCGGGCAACATTTCGCTGGCACACGGGTAGTTCAAAGTCATGGTCCCTGCTGAAGGTGTGAGATTCCTTTGGAGTGCACCGGCGATGTTGAGGGAACTCGTTTCAAAAAGGCGCAGCAGTCCGAAAAATTGAATCCGCTGCCATTTCTTTTGCACTCCGATGCTTCGATTCAGGCCTATTGTCGTTGTAACGAGTAACGCCAGCCACAATGTGCTTCCCAATAGTCCAAGCTCGGCAAGACAGAGGACGAAAGAATTGTGCGCGGTGATCTCATACAAATCCGTGAAGCCATTGAATCCGATTCCGAACAGCGGGGCGCTCTTGAACATTTCCAATCCATTGGCCCAGGCTTCCAGGCGGTCGGCGCCATCAACCGCCGAAATTCCTCGGCCCCCAGTGAAATCAAGAGCGAGCAAGCCAAAAATGAAACATGCGGCCAGAACCAGGGAGGCGGTTGTTCCTAGTTTTTTACGGGCTGCCATAAGCGCGACGGCGGCCAGTGCGATCAATCCACCGCGGGAATGTGTCAGATAGGTTGTCCACAAGAGCAAAGCGGCAGGCAACAAGCACGACAAAGAAATTCGCAACCTGGCGGCCCCGCCTCCACGCGATAAAGACGAGCGGGAGAGCGATCAAGAGAATTTGAGCAAGATCATTCGGATCGCTTAAGAAACCAGCCCCGCGTATCCGCGTCAATTGCCCAATCACGTCGTCCTGCGGAGAGGAGATATTAGTTTGTAAGATAAACAGCTGGCCTTGAAAGCCCGCGTAATAACCGCAGAGTGCCTCCACCGTAACGATCAGACAAGATGCGACAGCAGCCAGAGTCACAATCTTTAGTCTTCGAACTGTTGTCACGTTTACGACGATGAAAAAAAAGACCGCCGCACTCGGCAGGAACATACGCAAACTTTCCAGGACCCCGCCAAGCCATCCGTTGGCCACTTCCGACAAAGCAATTGCGACGATGAACCCCAGCAACAGAAATGTCTGTACCGACGACTTCCAATACTTGTAGGCCGTCATGCTGGGCAACGAAGCTAAAACAGTCATCCCGGCGAGGTACGTCAATGCATGATAGCTGGCCCATTCTTTTCCGAACTGCTCCGGAGAGATGATCGTAACGACGATGTAAAGTACGGTGAGTGCAAATCCCATGATTGTGCAGGCAGCTATAATCGGACTGCTCTTGCTTGCCAAACCGAACGCATGACTTGCGAAATCCCAGCCTGAAGAAAATTGGTACGACTATCGAGATGATGGAGAGTGGAGCGCTCATTTGGCGCCACGTCCGAGAAGCACGATCTTGATCGTGTTCAAGATGATCAGTAGATCCAGCCCCGCGGACGTATTCTTGATGTAATAGAGGTCGTAACGGAGTTTTTCCTTGGCGTCCTCGACCGAGCTTCCGTACCGATAGAGGATTTGGGCCCAGCCCGTAATTCCTGGACGAACCGAGTGCCGCAAGTGGTAGTAGGGAATCTTTTCCTTCAGCGCTGCGACAAACTCAGGCCGTTCAGGACGCGGACCCACGAGGCTCATGTCGCCCCGCAATACGTTCAATAACTGCGGAATTTCATCCATGCGCGTCATGCGAAGAAATCTGCCTACCCGCGTGATTCGCGGATCGTCGTCCACGGCCCAGGTTGGCCCTGTATCCGCCTCGGCGTCCGATTGCATCGTGCGGAATTTGTAGCAGCGAAAAGCCACACCATCGCGTCCCACGCGGCTCTGCGAGTACAAAACTCGCCCCGGCGAGCTCAGCCTTGATCGCAAGAACGATAAATGGAAGCAGCGGCAGACTAAGCATCAATCCGACAATCGAAATCACCACGGAGGCGAACCGCTTGTAAATCAAGGAGAGGCGCGAGGCATAGTAGCCAGGCGAAAAGAGCAGCCAGCTCAATCGCATGGATTCGATAGGAACTTTTCCAGTAATTGACTCGTAGACATCGTTTCCATCCTGAACTTGCACTCCGCGATTCTTCATCGACAACAGTAGGTCAACTGGCAGCTTCCCACGTCGCTCCTCCATCGCTACGACGATGCGGTCTATGCCTTCAATTTGATGACCGACCGCAAAGTCCTCGCAGATGTTTGTCTCCGAAAGAGCGGCGCGAGCGGTGGCGTATGCGGACGGCTCCCGCGCTCGATCGCCCGCGGCGTGCGGCGCGTCCAGGACCACCCGGACCTTGCCGCGCGCGGCCACCGTCGCGTCCACGTGGAGCGAACCGCGGAGCATCCCGAAGGCGATGGGAAGGTGGCCCTCGATTGCGTGGGCGCCGTCGATCCCGCCGGCGACGAGCGCGCCCTTGATGTGGCCGTCGAGCCGCGCGAAGTCTTCGAGGAGGAGCCCCTGGAGCTCGCCGAGCTTGCAGCGGTGGAGACGCATCTCACGCCAGCCCGAACGCCCGGAGCGTCCCGGCCCGAAGCACCGTGCCCTTGGGCGAGAGCATCATGACGCTCCGGCTCCCGCACCGCCCGCACTGGATCCGGCGCGTGTCGCCCACGAAGAGCATCGTCTTCCGGCACCCGAGGCACCGGATCGCCGCGAGCTGGCCGAGCCTGACCGCCGGCGCCCAGCGCGTGTTCTGTGCGCGCGGATCGCCACGAAACACGCCGGGCACCAGCGCTCGAGCTTCCCCTCGCCGCCGCCGTTGTCCTCGGTCACGCTTCATGGGGAGCGTGTCCGTGCCCTCGCCCACAGAGGCGTGGCACGCGCAGCACTCCCGCGGGAGCGGCCGGTGCACGTCGGTGACGTTGGAGGCTCTTCGTCGGGCGGTCATGCGGCCATCGTCTCCGCGCGGAGTCGCGCCGCTTCGTCGCGCAGGCGATCGTTGTAGGCGGCGATCTCGGCAGCATTCGCAGCGGCGATCGCCCGCCTGCGCGCGAGGCGCTCGGCGCGGCGCTCCTGCGCCTGGGCGTTGGAGCCGATGCTGCGGCAGGCCGCGCGCGCGAGCGAGGCGACGGCCTCGTTGACCGTCATGCCGAGCACCTCGTCGAAGTGGCGATCAAACTCTTCTGGGGTGATCACAGGCCGAGCTCCTTCGTGGCGGCGTCGAAGAGCGCGAAGGCGCGCGAAAACATCAGCGCCCGCTGCGTGTCCTTCGAGGCCTCGCCATCGGCGTGGTAGGCGATCGCCAACGCCACGCCGGAGCGCTGGAGCGTGAAACCGGTCACCGCGAAGCCCTCGCGGGCGAGCTGGAAGACGACGTTGTGACCGCCCGGTGCGCGAAGGCGTGGCCGCGGCCGGCGGGGAAGGCGACGCAGACCCTCGCATCGCCTTCGAGCGGGCCCTTGCAGGCCTCCGGGACGAGGGGGCGCGGCGGCTGCGCGGGCGTCGTCGCGGCGTTGGCAGTCACGGAAGCGAGAGAGGGTCCGGCTTGTGGAAGTTCGGCGTGTACTGAACGACCAGGCCCACGAGCTCCTCGGGGAGCTTCTCGGCGAAGGACGATCCCCTCGAAGCGCTTCAGATTGAAAGAGAAGGTCTCCTTCGTGGTGATCTCGCCACCGAAGCGAACGAAGTCCGTGCGACCGATGCGCGCCGAGAAGAGCTCCCAGTCGGGGCGCGCCGTGAACGAGTAGAGTTCGAAGGGCCGCAGCTCACGCGCGCGGCCTTTACCGTCTCGGCCGCCGCGGCGAGCGCCGGTGTTGTAGCGCGGGGCGATTCGGCGAGCTTTCGCGCCGCGGCCGGGAAGTGCTCCTTCCAGTCCGCGAGCGCGCGGGCCTCCCTCGCGAAGGCGCGGACCTCCGCGATGCTCCCGGCCTTCACGCTTTCGATCTCCGGTCTCGTCATGGAAAGTTGTCCGGGTGCGCCGCGTAGCAGCCGCGCCCCTCGTCGCCGTCGGTGTAGGCGGGCGCGCACGACGTGGTGCGGGCGCTCGCGCTGGAGGTCCTCGGCGATCGCCTTCGCCGTGACCTCGTCGTCGAAGAGAAGCGGCGTCCCGGGCCGCACCTGCATCAGCATCCACCCCGCGATCCCCGGACCGCAGATAGTGCAGACGCCGGTCCGGGCCATCAGTCGCCGTCGGCTCCGGCGTCCTGCTTCGATCCGATCCGCGTCGTGTTTTCGTCGGCCGGCCCGATCCCGTCGCCGGTGACCTCGCACGCGCCCCGGGCTTGCCGTTTTCGCTGAGGGCGCCGGCGGGGAGACACTCCACCCCCGCGCAATCGATCTGCGCCACATCGCAGCACCCCGCCGCCCCGCAGTCGCAGTGACCGCCGCAGCGGGTCACGGCGGGGTTGGCGGGGCCGGTGAAGGCGTCGCAGGCCGCGAGCGCCAGGGCGACACCGAGGAGGGCGTAGCTCAGGGTCATAGACGATCCCTTCGGTCGATCTCGCTGGCGATGAGTCGCGCTTTGAAGATATCGATCTCGCCGAGGAGCTTCGCGGGGCGCGAGCCTTCCAGGTGGAAGCTTCGTTGGACCGTGTCGCCGGCGAACGTCTCGGCGAGGAACAGCACACCGATTAGCTCCCCGCGCTCCGCCTGCTCGCCGACCTCACCCCAGAGATCACCCCGGTCGAGGCGGCACTGGACTGGGGCG
>CAWAXO010000012.1:0-79488 GCA_963786015.1 uncultured Alphaproteobacteria bacterium
CTGCAGGATCTCGACGGTATCATCACGCCGAACGGGCTGTTTTATGAGCGCCATCATGGCGGCGTGCCGACGATCGATCCGGCCCAGCACCGGTTGATGCTGCATGGCCTGGTCGAGCGGCCGATGATTTTCACGATGGAGGATTTGCGACGCTTTCCGTCGGAATCGCGCATCCATTTTCTCGAATGCTCCGGTAATCCGACTTACACAAAGCCGTTCGGCAAGACGGCGTCCGATCTTGTCGGCCTCCTGAGCTGCGCTGAATGGACCGGCGTGAGCTTGAAGCTCGTCTTGCAGGAGGCGGGGCTCAAGCCGGAGGCGAAATGGATCGTGGCGGAGGGGGCCGATGCAGCAGCGCTGACGCGAAGCATTCCGATCGAGAAGTGTCTCGACGACGCCATGCTCGTCTACAGCCAGAATGGCGAGCGGCTGCGTCCGCAGCAGGGCTATCCCGTGCGGCTGCTGCTGCCGGGCTTTGAAGGCAACATGAACGTGAAATGGCTGCGCCGCTTGCACGTCACGGCGGAGCCGGCCTATTCACGCGAGGAAACCTCGAAATATACCGACCTGATGCCCGACGGCACCGCACGCGAATTCACCTTCTACATGGAGGCGAAATCCATCATCACTCGTCCCTCCGGCGGTCAGAAGCTGACCGCGAAGGGCTTCCACGAGATCACCGGCATTGCCTGGAGCGGCCACGGCAAGATCAAACGCGTCGACGTTTCAGTCGATGACGGCAAGACCTGGCAGGAAGCGAAACTGCAGGAGCCGGTGCTGACACGGGCGCTGACTCGTTTTCGCTTGCCGTGGCATTGGGACGGCCAGCCGGCCGTCATCCAGAGCCGGGCAACCGACGAAACCGGCTACGTGCAGCCGACGCTTTCCGAACTGCTCTCGGTCCGGGGCGAGAACTCGTTCTACCATAACAACGCGATCTGGCCCTGGCGGATTGCTGCCGATGGCGAGGTGACCAATGCCGCGGCTTGATGTTCGGATCGTCGCCGCGGCGTTCGCCGCCTTGGCGGGTGTGGTGGCTGCGCAGGCGCAAAGTCCTTATGGGATTGGACGGATCGCCACGCCAGCGGAGATCGCCGGCTGGAATATCGACATCGGTCGTGACGGCAGCGGACTTCCACCGGGAAGCGGCACGGTCAGCCAGGGCCGCGAGGTGTTCGCGCAGCAATGCGCGGCCTGTCACGGCGAGAAAGGCGAGGGCGCGGTCGGCGACAAGCTGGTCGGGGGACAAGGCACGATTGCGACGGCGAAGCCGGTGCGCACCGTCGGCAGTTTCTGGCCCTATGCGCCGACCTTGTTCGACTACATCCGTCGCGCCATGCCTCAGACTGCTCCGCAGTCGCTGAGCAATGAGGATGTCTATGCGGTGTCCGCCTACATTCTCAACTTGAATGGCCTGCTGCCTGACGACGCCACGCTCGACGCCAGGTCGCTGGCCGCGATCAAGATGCCCAATCGCGACAAGTTCGTTGGCGATCCCAGGCCCGACGTCAAGAACCCGGCCTGCATGAACGGGTGTTGAAGACTCTGGCTCCTCCATGCGCGATGGCCGAGCGGAAGGCCGCAAGCCGCGCCGGCAAGATTTGCGAGCGCGGTCCGGCGCGTGACGAGATCGGGGTTACGAGGTTTTCCGGCCGTAGTTCAAAAGCCCGCCGGTCGATTTGGGCGGATGCGCGCGAAGCCCTTCCTCGTTCGGCTCGGTGCCCCAGCCGGGCCGGTCAGAAATGACGAGATAGCCGTCCTGAATGTCGGGCAGGTGGGTGAACAGCTCATGATCCCAGGCGAGGCGATCGATGTCGATCTCCATGATGCGCAGGTTTGGCACCGCCGCGCTGAAATGCGCATTCATCATCGAGCAGAGATGGCCGTAGAAATTATGCGGGGCGACGTTGACCTCGCAGGCGTCTGCCGCAGAAGCAATCTTCATCGACTGCCAGACGCCGTTCCATGGGGTATCGATGATTGCGACATCCATCGCCTGTTCCCGGAAATAGGGCAGGAACTCGCGCAGGCCCAGCAGCGTCTCGCAGGACGAAATCGGGTGCGGGCTCTGCCGCCTGATATAACCGAGCGCTTCCGGGCTGAAACTGTCGATCTCGATCCAGAACATGTCGAGGTCCTCGATCGCGCGCAGGATCTTCAGATAGCCCTCGGTCTTGGCGTTGAAGTTGAGGTCGAGCAGGATGTCGACGTCGGGACCGGCGCCGTCGCGGATCGCCTCGAGATGCATGCGCAGATCGCGCAGGACCTTGCGGTCGACATTGATCTCGGGAAGGAATGGCGACCCGAAGCCGGGCCGCCAGCCCGTGGGCTTGCCGTCGTCATAGGTGAAGATGTTGGTCTTGAGTGCGGTGAACTTCTTCTCGCGCACTTCGCGGCCGATCGCCTTCACGCCATCGAGGCTTTCGATCGGCGGCTTGTACCAGCTCGGGTGATTGATGCGCCAGGTCGCGCAATGTGACCAGTAGATGCGAATGCGGTCGCGCAGCTTGCCGCCGAGCAGCTCGTAGCAGGGAACGCCAAGCAGCTTGGCCTTGGCGTCGAGCAGTGCGTTTTCGATCGCGCCGAGCGCCTGCGCGACCACGCCGCCGGCGGCAGGGCGGGTGGCAGAAAACAGCTCCGCATAGATGCGCTCGTGCTGGAACGCGTTTTGTCCCACCACCCTCGTTGCGAGGCGCTGGATCGCGGCGCCGACGCCGGGTGAGCCGAAACCCTCGTCATATTCGCTCCAGCCGATCACGCCGTCTTCGGTCGTCACTTTGACAAAGTGATAGTTTCTCCAGCCGGCGTCGCAGGCGAGGATGTCGACGCTTGTGACCTTTGATTTATTGTTCATGCGCGTCCCCTAAGCATTTCCCTTGGTGCATCGCACATAAATCCCGCACTGCAATCTGAGTGCGATTTCGATGCGGTTGATGGATAACCTACTATCCTTTATCCGGACAATTCTCCGGCGCGGAGATGTGCGGGAGGCGCATGCCTGCAGCGGAATATGCCGCTGTCCGCTGACAGGGATGACGATGACAGGAGCTCAGCTTGATTGCTCTCGCTAATTTCGCATTCCCGCGAACAGGTGGTCGAACCGGAACGAATAGCCCACGCCGACGATATAGGTCGGCGAGTTGTGGTTGAGGCCGAACGCGATGTGGAAGTCGACCTGTTGGGTCGGGGTGAGCCGGTAGAGCCCGCCTGAATTCCAAAGCTGGGTTGGAACGGCGCCGTCGGGATAGTCGCCGACATATTCGGTGAACAGCTTGAACTTCTCGGTCAGGCTCTTTTCCAGGACGAAAGTCGTCTCGGTGATGCGCTTGGAGATCGGATCCGATGGGCGGAAGAACTCGGTCAACATGCCGCTGATGCCCCAGCCGTCGTGCAATTCCACGGCCCAGGGAAACTGCACATAGGGCTGCGCGCCCCGGCCGGCGATGTCTAACGCGCCGGTCGGGAGCGCGACGCCCGATGCAAACGACAGATCGAACTTTCCCGGTATCGGACTGATCTGCCATTTGAAGCCCGGCGCGACATCCGTGAAGCCGGAATTTCCGGGCGCGCGGACGTTGCCAACGTAGCTCGGCAAATCGACCAGCAACTCGAAGCAGGGGACTATGCCCAGCCGTGCGCGCGTGTTGGTGCCGTCGACGCTTCGACCGCCGTCGCGTGCGCTGAGATTCACGCCGTTCTCGAACTGCAGACTGCCGGGCGGCACGACCACAGCGGAATTGGTGACGTCGGGCCGGTCGGTATCGATGTCGTCCTTGGCGGTCGGGCAGCTATCCGCCCAGGCCTGACCCGCGGCGAAGATGACGCTGGTTGCGATCAGGAAAGCCGGAAAAATATTTCTGCGGGATGGAGGACGACGACGTCGTTGGTTGCTCAGGGAAAAGCGCATTTCGAGTTTAACCGACGTTGTCCTTACACACGCAAAACACCGCACTCGAACGGTATTCCGCCCGGCAGTGCGCGCTTACCTCCCGATGATGATCAAGGAAGGCGCAGGTTTATTCCACGACCCTGACGCCTGGTCGGATCGCTGTCGTCAATGATCTTCGAGAGTCGTCTCGTCGACGGCGTTATTCCGCCGCCTGCCACGAAGGCGGGCGCATGGTGGCGATGCCGTCGGCTTCGGTTGCGGAAATCGTCGTGCGGATCATCAGCCGCGCCTCGTGCGATGGCCATGGCCGTCCGCGATGCATGGTGGCGCGGTTGTCCCACATCACGACGTCGCCCTTGCGCCACTCATGCAGATAGGTTGTCCCGGTCGCGGTCGCGGCCGCAGTCAGATCATCGATCAGCTTCTTGCCTGCCGCGGCCTCCATGCCTTCGACTGCGTAAGCATGGGAGGCGATGTAGAGCGCGCCTCGGCCATTGACTGGGTTGCGCCAAACCATGCGCCAGCATTGCGGCGGGAGCGCCGCACGCTCTTCGGCGGTGGCGAGCCCGTCGGCGATCTGGCCGCGCGAATGCGCGTAGTCGTGCCAGGCGAACGAATTGTCGAGCTTGTTGCGCAAATCTGCGTCGAGCTTCTCGAAGGCGAGGCGCGTCGAGGCAAACTCCGTTTCACCACCATGTTCGGGGATGATCCGCGCCGACAAGATCGAGGCCAGCGCAGGCGTGTGCTTGAACGAAGAATTCGTATGCCAGAGCTGATTGGCCTTCGCCCGCATTTGCATGCGGTGATCGGCCGGCACTACCTTGCCGTCCTGGCCGATGGTGCTCAAGATCACGAAATGCGAACCGGTGCCCTGTGAGCCGACCTTGGTCACTTCCGGCGGCCCGAAGCGTCGCGAGAACGCAAGCTGGATGTCGTCGGTCACGTCCTGTCCGCGCAGCACGATAACCGAATGCTCCTCGAACGCCGCGCGGACAGTTGCGTAAGCGGTATCGTCGGATGCAACCTCGGATAGCGTGACGCCGCGAAGCTCGGCTCCGAATCCAGGGACCCAATGGAATGACGTCCATCAACAGTTCCTCCCGTCTTTTTGTTTGAAGGAAGCTTAGGGCAAGGGCGGTTGTTCGGCAATGATCGGAACGGGCGCGAGCCGGTCGTTTCGCTGTCGCAATCGAAGGCGATAGTTTGTATGAAAAATGACGGGCATCCCGTAAGGACGTCTGTGCCGGAAATCGGCGAGTGCCGGCCGATTCGTGGAAAGAGCTTGGATATTGCCGTGAGTGAGACCCAGCCATCGGAGAGCGAGTACGACGCGGCAGCCGCCGCAGGGCAGGTTGCCTGTTCTTGCGCTGTCGGCGCTCGGCATCGTGTTCGGAGATATCGGGACGAGCCCGCTTTACACCTTCAAGACCATTCTCGGCGCCACCGCAAAGTCTCCCGATGCGACGGCGGTGCTCGGCTCGCTCTCGCTCGTCCTGTGGACGCTGTTCATCATCACGACGGTCAAATATGTGCTGTTCGCGATGCGCGTCGACAATGACGGCGAGGGCGGCATTCTGGCGCTGATGGCGCTGCTTGGCGTGAAGAAGCACCATCGGCCGACCATTATCGCGGTCGGTTTGTTCGGCGCGGCATTGATCTATGGCGACGGTGCGATCACGCCCGCGATCTCGGTGTTGTCCGCGCTCGAGGGACTCAATATGGCAACGCCGGCCATGCAGCCCTTTGTCGTTCCGGCAGCGGTCGCGATCCTGCTTGTGTTGTTTGCGATCCAATCGCGGGGAACTGCGACAATCGGCCAATGGTTCGGACCCGTCATGCTTGCCTGGTTCGTGACGATCGCCATTCTGGGAATGCTCGGTATCGTCAAGCATCCTTCGGTGTTTGCTGCGCTCAATCCGGCTTACGGCCTGTCGTTCTTGCTCTCCAATGGTGCCACCGGCTTCCTTGTGCTGGGCGCGGTTTTTCTCTGCGTCACCGGCGCGGAAGCGCTTTATGCCGATATGGGGCATTTCGGCAGCAGGCCGATCAAGCTCGCCTGGTTCGCGGTCGTGTTTCCAAGCTTGATCATCAATTATGCCGGACAGGCCGCGCTTGTGGTCGAAGGAGCACCGACCGACGGCAATATCTTCTTCAGGCTTTGTCCCGGAATGCTGCTGCTACCGCTGATCCTGCTCGCGACCGTCGCCACGATCATTGCCAGCCAATCGATCATTACAGGTGCGTTTTCGATGACACGGCAGGCGATTCAGCTCGGCTGGTTGCCGCGGCTGCAGATCAAGCAGACCTCATCGGAGGGCTATGGGCAGATCTATGTCGGCGCGGTCAACTGGCTCTTGATGATCGTGACGCTTGGACTGACCGTCGGCTTTGGCAAGTCCGACAATCTGGCATCCGCCTATGGCATCGCGGTATCGCTCACCATGTTGATGACGTCCGCACTGCTTTTCATCGCCATGCGCGAGATCTGGGGCTGGAGCCTTTTGGCTGCGGGCGCGGTTGCGGCCTTCTTCCTGACCGTGGACGGCGCCTTCTTCCTCGCCAATTTGACCAAGATCGCCGAGGGTGGATACGTGCCGCTGCTGCTGGCAACGACCGTCTATGGCGTGATGTGGATCTGGCATCGCGGTGCCGCGGCGGTTTCGATGCGCATGCACGAAGCATTGACACCAGTCCCCGATTTCATCGCGAAAATTGCGGCGAAGAACGTGCCACGGGTTCCCGGTACGGCGGTGTTCCTGACCCGCACGATGCGGGATACGCCGCCGGTGATGATCTGGCACGTCAAGCATAACCGCGCGCTGCACGAACATCTTTTCGTCCTGCGGGTCGAGATCCTCTCCGTGCCTTGGGTTGCTGCCGACAACAGGCTCTCGATCCAGGAAGTGGTCCCGAATTTCTGGCGGGCCGAAGCGCGTTTCGGCTTCATGGAACGTCCGCATATTCCGGGACTTCTGACCTCCAGCAAATCGCTGGGCTGCACCGTCGACCTTGCCGACGTCACTTATTATGTCGGCCACGAAACCGTGGTGCGGCGCGAAGACGGCACGGGCTTGCCCGGCTGGCAGGAGCGGATCTTTGCGGTGATGGAACGCAATTCCGAGCACGTCAGCGATTTCTTCAACCTGCCGACCGACCAGGTCGTCGAGATCGGGCGCCAGATTGCGATTTGAGCTTGGCTGGATACTGTTTTGCGGCAGGTCCGATGGTTGCAAAATCGCGCTCAGCTGATATCGCTGCGGCCCGGCAGCGATCGAGCGAGCCCCCAATGCGACAAAAATCTATCTTGGAAACGTCCCAGAGCCGAACGGCGACGCCGTCACGGCGTAGCTTCATAACCATGACGGCAGCCACGGCGTCGCTAGGCTTTTCGCCTCTGCGCGCTCTTGCGCAAGGCGAGGGCGCAGGATCGAGTGCAGGTCCAGGTCGCGTGATGGGCACGCTCAGCACTTATATGGCCGCCGCAAGAAACCGCGCGCTGCCGGAAGAGGTCATCGAACAAGCCAAGCTTCATCTGCTCGATAGCTTGGCCGCGATGGTGTCAGGTTCGGAATTGCCGCCGGGGCAGGCCGCGCAGCGCTATGTCAGGGAACACAGTGGCGGCGGCGGGACAGTAACCGTCGCGGGCTCCATGTTGACCGCTCCTCCGATCGATGCCGCGCTGGCGAATGGCGTCATGTCGCATGCCGACGAGACCGATGACTCTCATAACGAGTCCCGGTCGCATCCCGGCTGCTCGGTGGTGCCGGCTACACTCGCGACGGGCGAGGCCTATGGGATCGATGGAACCGTGCTGCTTCGTTCGGTCACGCTTGGTTATGACATCGGGACGCGCGTGGTGATGGCGATGGGTGGTGCGGCTTTCAGCTACGAGAGCAGCCTTGCGACGCACAGCATCGCCGGGACCTTTGGCGCGGCGGCGGCTGCGGCCTGCGCCGCAGGGCTCGACGCCCGCCAGATGCGTTGGGCGCTTGACTATACCGCGCAGGAATCCTCAGGCATCACCGCTTGGCGGCGTGACACCGATCATATCGAAAAAGCCTTCGTGTTCGCCGGCATGCCGGCGCGCAACGGCGTGACCGCAGCGCTGCTTGTCAAATCGGGCTGGAACGGCGTCGACGACATTTTCTCGGGGCCGGACAATTTCTTCGCCGCCTACGCGCCCAAGGCGCAGCCTGACCGTCTGATCGACAGACTCGGCGAGCGCTACGAGATTACTCAGACCGATATCAAGAAATGGCCCGTCGGTTCGCCGATCCAGGGTCCGCTTGATGCCATCGAAGCCATTCGCGGCAAGCAATCCTTCGGGGCCGAGCAGGTAAAAAAAATCACCGTGCGGCTGGCGCCTTCGGTCGCCAACGTCGTCGACAATCGCGACATTCCGGACATCTGCCTGCAGCACATGGTTGCGGTGATGCTGATCGACAAGACGGTGTCTTTTCACGCCGCGCATGACAAGCCGCGCATGCAGGATCCCGCCGTGCTGAAGCAACGCGCGAAGGTCAATCTGGTGCGCGACGACGAGCTTGCGAAGCGCCTGCCGGTGCGCGAAGCCGTCGTCGAAATCGAACTGGAAGACGGTGCCAAGCTGTCCGAGCGCGTCTCGGCCGTTCGCGGAACCCCGCGTAATCCGATGACTCGCGACGAGGTGATCGCGAAGGCGCGCGACCTGACCGTGCCGGTGCTCGGGCGTGATACCTCGACGCGACTGATCGAGACCGTCTTCGATATCGAGAAAGTCGCCGAGGTTCGCAGCCTGCGGCGGCTGCTTCAACGCGGCTGATCCCTTCGATGTCTGGCATATTCGGTTCTGATTGAAGCAGAGCCGAAGCTATGGCTTTTTGTTTTGACGCGTTTTCTTCACGCGAACCGGTATCCACTTCGCTCAAAAACGCTCTAATAGTGTGGCTCGTACATCTGCGACTGGATGTATCCGATCAGGTCGTTCGGCGGCGGACCGTCGGCAAGTCCGCGCTGGTAGGCGACATCGGCGACGGCGGCGCCGATCTGTGCGGATACTTCCCGGATGCGTGGCAAGGCCGGATAAAGGCTGCCCTGCTTGAGATCGTGCTCGCTGACCGAATTGGCGAGCGTGTGGGCGGCCGCCATGAACATCTCGTCCGTCACGAGCCGTGAGCCGCTCGCGATCGCACCCAGGCCGACGCCGGGGAAAATGTAGGAGTTGTTGCCCTGGCGCGGCACGAACGTGCTCCCGTTGAGCTTGACGGGATCGTAGGGACTGCCACAGGCGAACAACGCACGGCCCTCGGTGTGGAAATAGGCCTGCTCAGCCGAACACTCGGATTTCGATGTCGGATTGGATAGCGCGAACACGATCGGGCGCTCGTTGATCCGGGCCATGGTCTGGAGCACGTCGGGTGTGAACGCGCCGCCGGCCGCGGCGACGCCGATGATCGCGGTGGGCCTGAGTGTCTGGATCGCCGTCAGGAAATCATCGATCGGCGCTTGCTCGTGCGCGAAGCGGAGCTTGTGTCCGCCGAGACCAGTCCGGTTCTTCACCACCAGGCCGCGCGAATCCACCAGCCAGTTGCGCTGAAGCGCTTCGGCCTCGGACAGGCCCTCGGCCATCATGGCCGATACGACGAGCTCGGCAATGCCGGTCGCCGCTTCGCCCGCGCCCAGGAACAGAAGCGTCTGGTCCTTCAGCTTGCCACCGGTCGCTCGCAATGCGGAGAACAGCCCGGCAAGCGCCACGGCGGCGGTCCCCTGAATGTCGTCATTGAAGACACAGGCATCATCGCGATATTTATGCAGCAGACGGAAGGCCGAATGGTTGGCGAAATCCTCAAACTGGATCAGCACGCCGGGGAAAGCCTTGCGCGCCGCTGTGACAAATTCATCGACAAAGGCATCATAGGCCGGGCCGGTGATCCGTCGCTGACGCAGGCCGATATAATACGGGTCGCTCAGAAACTCCTCATTGTTGGTGCCGACGTCGAGCATGACCGGCAGGCAGAGCTCCGGGTGAATGCCGGCGCAAGCGGAATAGAGCGAGAGCTTGCCTACTGGAATGCCCATGCCGTTGGCGCCGAGGTCACCGAGACCGAGGATTCGTTCGCCGTCGGTCACGACGATGAGCTTGGCAGGATACGGCCAATTGCCGAGGATTTCCGCGATATTGCCGCGGTCATTGGCCGAAATGAACAGGCCGCGTGGCCGCTGGAAGATCAATCCATATCTTTGACAGGCAAGCCCAACAGTGGGCGTGTAGATCAGGGGCTGGATCTCGTCGATATGATCGCAGACGACACGAAAGAACAGCGCCTCGTTGCGGTCGTGCAGCGCGTTCAGCGCGATGTATTTTTCGAGATCGCTGGGCAGGCCGCGCAGATTGGTCAGCACGCGTTCGACCTGGGCCTGCATCGACAGCACCGTTGCGGGCAAGAAGCCGCGCAATCCCATCGCGTCGCGCTCCTGCTCGGTGAAGGCGGTGCCTTTGTTGAGCAGAGGGTCGCGCAACAATGCGAGGCCACGCGGTGATGGTGTCTCTGGTGCAGGCGAATAAGGCGCCGGACGTGCGCTGATGCGGTCTGGTTTGCTCACGACGTTTCCCCAAAACGGAATTTATTCTCTGTGCCTCTGCCATTGAAGGAACAGATGCAAGGCGTCAAGACTAGCACACAAAACTAATGCCGCAGCGCACCAATACAACCGTGTCCGCGTAATCCTTCTATCCACGCTTGGACGCTCTGAAGCGCGAGACTTGGGACGGCCAGCGTGCATTGATACGGGCAAGGAAATCTGTTGCAACGCGTTTGCGCTAGGTGATGGCGAACGAGCCCAACAAGGCTGCCACGGCCACGCCCATCAGCGCGGTACCGATCCAGCCCAGCGCGATCAGCCACGATCTTGCCTTGAACCGGCCCATCGCCCGCGAGTTCGACACGATCACCATCATCATCGCCATGATGGGCACTGCAACAATGCCGTTGAGCACGGCACTCCACACGAGCATGTGAATGGCGGAGATTCCGGTGAATCCCAGTCCGAATCCGATCACGGTCGCGGCTGCGATGATGGTGTAAAATCCGACCGCATCCGGCGCCTTGGCCTCGAGCGTCGCGCGCCATCCGAATGCTTCGGCGACGCCATAGGCGGCAGACCCGGCGAGCACCGGGATCGCCAGCAGGCCGGTCCCGATGATGCCCAGCGCAAAGAGAAAGAAAGTAAAGTTGCCGGCAAGCGGGCGCAGCGCTTCAGCCGCCTCGGTCGCCGAATTGATGTTGGTGACGCCATGGGCATGCAAGACCGAAGCTGTGGTCACGATGACGAAGAAAGCGATGACGTTGGAGAACATCATCCCGATCGTCGTGTCGATCTTGATCCTGGTCAGCTCGGGATCGCCGCCTTTGCGGAGCTCTCGCAATGGCCGGTCAACCCGGCCCTGGTTCATCTCTTCGACTTCCTGCGAAGCCTGCCAGAAAAACAGATAGGGACTGATGGTGGTGCCAAGCACGGCCACGACCATCAGGAGATAGTCGGTGTTGATCGTCGGGCGCGGCCAGACAGCTTCGAGCATGGCTTGGCTCCAGGGCACTTTCACGGTGAAGGCGGTCGCGACGTAGGCGAACAGCGCGAAAGTCAGGAATTTGAGCACCGGGGCATATCGGCGGTAAGGGACGAAGATCTGAAGCAAGGTCGATGTCGCCGCAAAAATCAGCGCATGTTCGTGGTCGAGGCCGCCGATGACCAGCGAAAGAGCCTCTCCCATCGCTGCGATATCGGCGGCGATGTTGAATGTATTGGCGGCGACCAGAAGAAAGACCAGCAACAGAACGGACCAGCGCGGCGCAATCTCCTTCACGTTGGCGGCAAGGCCCTTGCCAGTCACCCTCCCGATATACGCGCTCACCAATTGAATCGCGATCATGAATGGCGTGGTCAGAAACACCGTCCATAACAGGCCGTAGCCGAATTGCGCCCCGGCCTGCGAATAGGTCGCAATGCCTGAGGGGTCATCGTCCGCCGCCCCGGTGACCAGGCCCGGGCCGAGCGATCGGAGCAGGGTCTTGAGCGTGGTCTTGTGCGCTATGCGTTTGGATCCGGTCATCGGCAGCCTTGTGAGAGGAGGGGAAGTCACGCAGATTTGAGGCCTGCGATCAAATCAGGGCAGCACGAAAAGTTCCATGACACGAACGCCTTATGCATCTGACCGGCTCAGGTGAAGCGACAACGAATCGTCTTGAGCGCTGTTCTCGCAGAGAGCGAGGCAAAGATATTTCCGACTGTGCAATTTGGGATTGAGTCATGCGATGCTAATTGCGGGCTTTGATTCGTCTAGGCTTCACCGATAACCAATCTGTGCGCGTTGCGTACGTCCGGCGCGTTCTCGCCGCCTTTGATCGCTGAAAGCATAGGCTGCAGCATCGCGAAGACATCACTGTCCGGGCGGGTTTCGCGCCGCAGGGCAAGGTCGGTCGTCGCGCGCAATTCGTGCGGTCGCTTTGCCTTGGTCATTGCCGCGATTGTCTCGGGGGGCGGAGATGCTTTTCAAAAGCGCGAGCGCGTCGGCGCGCGCGACCCGGAGAGTAAGTTCGAGAGAGTCGCGTTCCGACCGTGGTTCGATGTTCGGGATCAGTGCGAGGCCAGCGCTGGCGTGACGCTCGGCTTCGGCCGGAGCCGATTGCGACAATGCGAGTTCGGCCGCGGCAAGCCAGCTCTGCGCCGCCTGCTCGGCAAGTCCCGCCTCGAAATAGTGATGTGCAACTGTTGCGGGAGAATACTCATCCTCGCTGACACGGTGCTGCAGGGCTTGTGCGATGTCGGCGTGGATGCGTTGGCGCCGACTGCGCAGGAGTGACGCATGGGCCGCCTCCTGGACCAGCGCGTGCTTGAAGACATAGCTCGCCTTGGGCGGCGTTCCACGTGCGTGGATCAACTCGGCATCCATCAATTGGCGCAAAGCGGCATTGAGGCGGGCACCCTTGAGCGGCGAGACAGCTTCCAGCATGGTGTGGGAGAACTCGCGGCCGATTGCTGCGCCGATCTGGGCGGTCTCCTTGACGGGTGAAAGACGATCCAGCCGCGCGGTGAGCGAATCGTGCAGGGTCGATGGGATCGCAAGCGGCGTCAGTGTGGAGGCGAGTACATAGGCCTCATTTTCTTCACGCAGCAGTCCGGATTCCAGGACGCTCTTGGTGAGTTCTTCCATGAAGAGCGGGACACCGTCGGTCTTCGCCACAATCTGGTCGAGGACATCGGCCGGCAGCTTCTTTCCGGACGTCATGCCTTCAATCATCGTTACCGCCTGATCCCGGTCGAGCCGGTTGAGGGGCAGGACGGTTGCATTGTCGTGACCGATCCAGGGCGCGGCGAATTCCGGGCGGAACGTCATCACCAGCAAGATCGGCAAATGTCTCATTTGCTCGATCAGCCTATTGGTGAGATCGAGCGACGTCGGATCGAGCCAATGCACGTCTTCGGCGACGATCAGCAATGGCGCTTTCTGTGCTGCGCTCGCGATCGTGGCGAGCATCGCGGCAATGGTCCGTTCTTTCAGCTCGGTCGGTTCGAGATTCGAGTCGAAATAGCGCTCCCCGGTCGGGATCGCCAGCAGCGAGGCCAGATAAGGAACGATCTCATTCCGATCCAATCCGGTGGGCTCGATCATCTGCTCGAGTTTCGCAAGCCGGGCGGCAGCGGACTCGCCGCCGACAAAGTCCGCAGCATGCCAGATCTGGCCGATCACTGGATAGAAAGCATCGTTGATATGGTGGGGCGAGCACTGATAGCGCAGCATCCAGCATTGCTGCTCGCCGATCCTTTCACGTAACATGGCGAGGATGCGCGACTTGCCGATACCGGCCTCTCCTGACAGGAGGGCAACCTGGCCTTCGCCCCTAACCGCGTGGTCCCAGCATTCGATCAGCAGCGCAATCTCGTGCTCTCGTCCGATGAACGGCGTAAGCGCTCCCGAACGCGCGGCCTCGAACCGGCTGACGTTTGTCCGTTCGCGCATGATCTCCCAGGCGGCCACGGGCAGGTTGAAGCCCTTGAGCGCCTGCGGTGCCAGCGCCTTCAACTCGAATTTGCCGCCGAGCAGTCGGCGCGTCGAATCTGAAACCAGAATTGTCCCGGCTTCGGCGATGGAACGTAGCCGCGCGGCGAGATTTGCCGTATCGCCTACGACCCCTCGCTCGCGCGCTTCGCCTTCGCCAATCAGTTCGCCCACGACAACGAGGCCCGAGGAGATGCCGATCCGCAGTTCGATCGCAGCGCCATGTTCGCGTCGCAGCTCCCTGACGGACTCGACCAGAGCCACGGCAGCGCGCGCGGCGCGCTCGGCGTCGTCCTCATGCGCGCGGGGATAGCCGAAATAGATTGTAGCACCATCGCCGACCCATCGCGCGACGTGCCCCTCAACGCGCAGAACCGCAGTGGTGACGGCGTTCTGAAATGCGCGGATCAGATCGGCCATGTCCTCCGGATCGAATTGCGCGGACAGCGCGCTCAGTCCCACGAGGTCGCAGAACATGACCGTCATATGACGGCGCTCGGCGCCATCGCGAGGCGCGGGGCCGGTCGGCGTGGCGGCCGGCATCTCGCCTGTGAGCTGTCGGACCGCCCGCAAGATCCTCAGCCGGTGTCCGAGCGGCACACCCAGGTCCCTGAGGTGCTGATCGGTCAGCTCCGCCAGCACATCGGTTTCGATCCGGTGTTCCCGAAATATGGCTTCGTACTGGTCCAGGCCGAGGTTACCCAGCCAAGTCCTGACGTCCATCTATCGTCGTCTCCCCACGAGCTACGATCAGATGTTGAGCCCGAGGAAAGGCTATGTCCAGCGTTCGAGACTGATTATTGAGCTGGCTATGTCACGCGTTCCACGCAGCGCGGCGGGACACGGGCATGTTTTGCCGGCTGCTCGCTCGGCTATCTGTCGCGCAGTCGAGGCGGTTCGAACAAGAATGAGGCGAGGGGCCGCTTGTCGGTGCGAGTTTACGAGGGGTGTGACGTGACTAGCGCACGCTGACGAACGTGCCCCAGGCCGCAGCAAGGGCGGCGGCGACCAGCACATAAGATGGATGATCGCAGAACATGCTGCCATATTCGCACATCTGCCGCGCCGATGGGGCCGATTTCATGATTGCCCGCGGCGTAAAACAACCCGGAAAGGACAAGGAGGGTGCCGGCAACATACTTCATGGAAATAGCCGTTTGGTTGTTCGTCATCTGCGCGGCGAATTGCGTCTTGACACGTCGGGCAAATCAGGCGCAAGTTAATACCGTCGAAGATTATATGGCCCGCGCCGCCAAGCTGGCAGCGGGCTTTTTGTTTTCCACGGCTGAAAGTTGCAATGCTGGTTACGGCCGCTGAAACGATGTGACATCAATTTCCGTAAAGTTTGACATGTCGGGCAAATCACCGGCATAGTGACATCATCGCAAAAAGCTGAAGCCCGCGCCGGAAACGGCGGCGGGCTTTTTGCTTTTCCGCAATCGGACGGCGGCCCGCACGTCAGGACGCCTCACCCTCGCACACGCGTCGTTCCAAGCGCGTCGTCGTCCGGTCCTTCATCCGCGCATCGCGTCTCAGATACGTGGCAATCTTGCCGGTCCGCGCGAACGGGCCGGTCTGCGGCGCGTGGCGAAGTTCGCCACCGTCGCTGCGGCCCCTTGGCATTCCAGGGATAGGGTTCGCGCCTGAAACGATCGCGCCGACCGCGATCTGCCGCGCTTTTGTTTCTTTGTGAAGGAGAAGGCCCGATGGCTGTTTATCTGATTTCGATCGCCGTCGCTGGCCTGATCGTCATCACGATCGATGACGCGCTCTCCTGAGAGCCGTCCGCCCGTCGTTAGATATTCTCTGTCGCCGCGACCATGCCAGAAGCAGACATGTCAAAAACTCTCGTCGAAATTCGCTCGCTCGCGCGCAGCCACACCAGGACAGCGATCAATGCCCTCGTTGGCGTGATGCGCTCGAGAAAAGCAACGCACGCCGCACGCGTGTCCGCCGCCAATGCCCTTCTCGACCGAGGATGGGGCAAGCCACCACAGGCACTCGAAAATGGCGAGGATGGTGCGTTCGAACTGATCCATCGCATCGAGAGGGTCATTGTGCATCCGGAGAATTCAGAGAGCAAAGAAGGGTGAGGCTTTTGGCGTGCTTGTAGCTTTTCCAGCCCACCTGCCGCGTTCGGTCCGATCCAATCGACCTTTCCTTGTCGGCGCGTTGCGCGAGGGGACCAATCTGATCGCCGTGCCAACAACCGCAGCTTGGCTTGTCCGGAATGAGCGCGTCATTGTCCATTCTTAGAATTCCGACCGCGAGGGTATTTGAGCCGCTGTTGACATCTTCGCGCTACAAGGGCTTGCATGGCGGCCGCGGCTCGGGTAAGTCGCATTTCTTTGGCGAGCTTTTGGTCGAGGCTTGCCAGGCAGAGCGTGACGCTGGGTCTGCATCATAGTTCCAGCCGCTGTTGACATCCTCGCGCTACAAGGGCTTGTATGGCGGCCGCGGTTCGGGTAAGTCGCATTTCTTCGGCGAGCTTTTGGTCGAGACATGCCAGTCTGAGCGCGGGACGCTCGCGGTCTGCATCCGTGAGGCCCAGCGGACGCTGGCACAGTCCTCCAAGCGGCTGATCGAAAGCAAGATCGCGTCGCTCGGCCTTGGTCACGGCTTCAAGCTCTTCAGCGACAAGATCGAGACCCCGGGCGACGGTCTCATTATCTTCCGAGGGATGAGAGATTATACGGCCAATTCGATCAAATCTTTGGAAGGCTTTCGGATCGCCTGGATTGACGAAGCCCAAACTCTGAGCGCGCGAAGCCTGGCGCTGTTGCGGCCGACGATCCGCGCGCCGGGGTCCGAACTCTGGGCGAGCTGGAATCCGCGCCGAAAGTCGGACGCGATCGACGATTTCCTGCGGACACGGAAACCCGAGGGGGCGGTCGTCATCAATGCGAACTGGCGTGACAATCCCTGGTTTCCGGCTGTCCTGGATGAGGAACGGAATCTCGATCTCGCGCTCTATCCGGATCGCTACGATCACATCTGGGAAGGCGATTACGTGAGAGCATTTGACGGCGCGTATTTCGCCGACGTGCTCGCACAGGCGAAGCGGGATGGGCGCATCAGCAAAGTCTCCGCCGATCCACTGCTGCCGTTACGCGCCTTCATCGACATCGGCGGCGCGGGCGGATTGGCCGACGCTTTCACGATCTGGATTGTTCAATGGGCGGGAAACGAAATTCGGGTCCTGGATTACTATGAGTTCGTCGGCCAAGTGCTCGCTTTCCACACCAACTGGCTGCGTGCGCATGGCTATCGGCTGTATCAGCCTCAACATCCTTGGGGCTGGTCTCACACCTTGTACTGGCGGAAACGGATTTCGCGCGAAGGAGGTTGATGTTTGCCCACCGTTGGACGCTCGGCGGTGTCCCAACCGTTCAAGTTGTGTTCTCCGCGTGATCGCGCTTCATGACTACCTATTTAGCCCGGTGGCATTCGCCACCGGGCTTTTTTTGCGTTTTATGCAGTTTGGTTCAATCGTCGGAGCGCGGAACGGCGGGTTGCTGCCAAGCGCGATACGAATGGTTGGGGCAGGGAGCTGTGCGCTGGACGCTCTTGTCGTCCATAGCAGATCAACCCTAAAGTCTGTGGCGATCAACAACATTGCCAATAATAGAACGACGAGAGGAACGCCTGGCCCATGACTGACAGACCGCCACTGCCGGATCGCCTGCCGCGCGCGGAGGGCGCGCCGACCGCCCTCGACGGTCTGCTGGTCGTAGACTTCACACGCGTCGTCGCCGGGCCGGCCTGCACGCAGACTTTGGCGGATTTCGGCGCCGAGGTGATCAAGATCGAGAACCCGGAAGGTGGTGACGATACGCGGGCCTATGAGCATGCAGAGATTGGTGGTGAAAGCGCCGCCTATATCAGCCTGAATCGCAACAAGCGCGGCATTGCGCTTGATTTGACGATACCTGCGGCACGCGATGTGGCGCGCGAGCTCATCAACAAGGCCGACGTCGTCGTCGAGAATTTCTCGAGCGGTGTCATGAAGAAATTCGGCCTCGACTATGAATCTGTCTCGCCGGAAAATCCACGCCTTGTCTATTGTTCGATTTCCGCTTACGGCCGCAAGGGACCGTTCGCGATGCGCCCGGGTTTCGATCCGATCACGCAGGCCGAAAGCGGTTTCATGTCGCTGAACGGCTTTGCCGACGGGCCTCCGGTCAGGACCGGGCCGCCGATCGTCGACATGGCGACGGGCATGTCGGCCTGCAACGCGATCCTCCTTGCGCTCATCGCACGTGATCGGCTTGGACGCGGTCAGCATGTCGAGGTCGCCTTGTTCGACATTGCGATGTCGATGACGGGCTTTTACGGCATGGCCTACCTGATCAATGGCACAAATCCCGGCCGGTTCGGTAATTCGCCCAACGGTTCTCCAACCGTCGGTCTCTATGAGGCAGCGGACGGCCCTCTCTACATGGCCTGCGCTAACGATCGATTGTACCGTCGGCTCGTGACCGAAGTGCTCGAGCGACCCGATCTAATTTCTGATCCGCAGTTTGCGTCGCGCAAGGCGCGGACGGCCAACAGAGAGAAGCTGCGCGCCGCGATCGCCGGCGTTTTTGCCGGCGACACGCTCGAAAACTGGATGGCCAAGATGAAGAAGGCCAATATTCCCGTTGGTTATCTTCGCACGGTTGAGCAGGGGTTCAACGCGCCGGAAGCACGCGAACGCCATCGTTTGAGCCGGATCCCGCATCCGACCGCGGGCTCGGTTCCCAACATTGAAACGCCCCTGACAATGGGAGTGACGCCTTGTGTCAATCCGGTAGCCGCGCCGTTGCTTGGCGAACACACCAAGGAGGTACTGCATAAGGCGCTGGGCTATGATGATCGTCGGATTGCCGCGCTCACTGAAGCGGGAGCGTTTGGCAAGGCGGAAGACGCCGGCTGACGAAAGCCTTGGTCTCACGTGAAGCGAGCTAGATCACTCACTTGCCGTTGAGCATATAGGGGAGCCTGGTCAAGCCTCGATCCGTTCGCATCGGCACTAGCCCCAGAGAGGCAGTTCGTGCTTTGATGGAGGCTGCTACCTCAGTAGAAGCCGCGTAAAGCGGCGGTTAGCGGCTAACGCCGCCGGCCTCAGAAGCCACAAAGGGAGGACGATTTGGGAATGCCCGGCCGTACGCTGCTGGCCAAGATATGGGACCAGCATGTCATCGCCCGAATGAGCGAAGACACCGATCTCCTGCATGTCGATCGACACCTGTTGCACGATCTCGGCGGCTCGCGCGGGCTGCTCGATCTCAAGAGCCGGGGTCTCAAGGTCCATAATCCGGAGCTGACATTCGCGACGCCGGACCATGCCATTTCGACGGCGCCCGGGCGTGCCGGAACAATCAAGATCGGACAGGAGCTGTTGGCCGCGCTGCGGGTCGAGACGTCGGCCAGTGGCATCCAGATGTTCGACATCGACGAGCCGGGCCAGGGGATCGTCCATGTCATCGGGCCCGAACTCGGTCTGAGCCTGCCTGGCTGCCTGATCGTCTGCGGCGATAGTCACACCTGCACCCATGGCGGTCTCGGGGCGCTTGCGTTCGGCATCGGGTCGAGCGAGCTGACGCATGTGCTTGCGACACAGGCGCTGATTCAGCGTCGGCCAAAAACCATGCGCGTGAGGTTTGAGGGCAGGATTCCGCTCGGTGTGGTCGCCAAGGATCTGATCCTCGCATTGATCGGGCACGTCGGCGCCGCCGGAGGCACTGGCTATGCTGTCGAGTATGCCGGCAGCGCAATCCGCGGCATGCCGATTGAGGGGCGCCTGACGATCTGCAATCTCTCGATCGAGCTGGGCGCCAAGATGGGCATGGTGGCGCCCGACGAGAAAACCTTCGAATATTTGCGCGGGCGTCCCTATGCGCCGCAAGGTGGGCTGTGGGAGCAGGCGGTCGACGCATGGCGCCAACTTCCGAGCGATCCGGATGCAGTCTTCGACAGGGAAGTCGTCATCGATGTCGAAAGGATCATTCCGCAGGTAACGTGGGGGATCAGTCCGGAGCATGTCGTCGGGGTCGATGGTCGCGTTCCGGATCCCAACGCGATCGACGATCCGGCACGGCGCGCGGCGATCGAGACCGCGCTCGACTACATGGGACTGAAACCTGGCGCGCCGATCGCGGGAACGCCGGTGGATTGGGTCTTCATCGGCTCCTGCACGAACAGCCGCCTCAGTGATCTGCGCGCCGCAGCGGAAATCGCCCGCGGCCGCAAGGTTGCAGCTGGCGTGCGGGCTTGGGTGGTACCCGGTTCAGAGACGGTCAAGCGCGAAGCGGTCGCAGAGGGGCTCGACCGGCTCTTTACGGACGCCGGTTTCGAGTGGCGCGAGCCCGGCTGCTCGATGTGTCTCGCAGCCAATGGCGAGACGGTTGCGCCTGGCCAGCGGTCTGTCTCGACATCCAATCGCAACTTTGTCGGCCGGCAGGGACCGCAAGCGCGTACCCATCTGGCGAGCCCGGCAAGCGCGGCGGCGGCCGCAATCGCAGGCGCCATCACCGATGTGCGGGCGATGGAGCGCTGAACATGCCAAAGCCATTCAACACACTCGCGGCGATCGCCGCGCCGATCATGCGCAGCAATATCGATACGGATGTCATCATCCGGATCGAACGTCTGGTCGGTAACAATATTCGCGGCACGCTTGGCAAATGGGCATTCGGCTCGCTGCGCTACCTGCCGGACGGCTCGGAAAATCCCGGGTTCATCCTCAATCGCGAGCCTTACCGGCAGGCCGAGATCCTGGTCACCGGCCCGAATTTCGGCTGCGGCTCCTCGCGCGAGGGGGCGGTGTGGTCGCTGCAGGAAATGGGCATCCGGGCGATCATCGGTTCAGGGTTCGGCGATATCTTCTTCGCCAACTGTTTTCAAAACGGCATTTTGCCCATTGTCGTGGACAAGGACGTCGTCGATGGCCTTGCGGCTGAGATCGAAGCGACCCAAGGCGCGGGGCGGATCAGTGTCGATCTCGAAGCGCAGACGATCATGTCGCCTTCTGGGAAGCAGCACTGGTTCGAGATCGATCCGCGTCGCCGCGAGGGCCTCTTGCAGGGGCTCGACGAAGTCGCGCTGACATTGCAGCGCGACGAGGAAATTCGCAGCTTTCAGGCCGCCGACCGGCAGGCGCGGCCCTGGATCCATTTCGCAAGGAAGTCCGCATGAGCAATCTCTCCAACATGATCAAGGTCGCAGTCGTCGGCGGCGAGGGCATCGGGCCGGAGGTCACAGCGCAGTCGCAACGCGTTCTCAACTGGTTTGCGACAAAACGCGGCGTGCCGATGACGCTACGCGAGGCGCAATATGGCCTCATTCCCTATCTCGCGACCGGCAAGGTGCTGCCGGAAGATACGGTCGAGGCAATGGAGGAAGCCGACGCGATCCTCTGGGGAGCAACGGGCGGACCAGAAACGAAGGAAGTGCCGGCGGCGGCCCGCAAGGCCGGGAGCTTGCTCTCTTTGCGGAGCAAATACGATCTCTATGCGAATCTGAGGCCGATCGTTGCCAGTCCGGCATTGGCCGATGTCGGCGCCACTCAAACCCGAGGTGCTGAGAGGCGTCGATTTCGTCATCATCCGCGAGCTCACCAGCGGCATCTATTTCGGCGAGCCGCGCGGCATCGAGACGCTGCCGGATGGCCAGCGGCGAGGCTTCAACACGGAGCAATATAGCACCAATCAAATTCGTCGTGTCGCACGCGCCGCCTTTGAACTGGCGCGGACGCGGAAAGGCAAGGTCTGTTCGGTCGACAAAGCCAATGTGTTGGAAGCGAGCGTGGTATGGCGCGAGGAAGTGATCGCACTTCACAGGCAAGAGTTCTCCGATGTCGAGCTGACCCATCTCTATGTCGACAACGCAGCCATGCAGATCGTGCGAGAGCCGCGGCAGTTCGACGTGATGGTGACCGGCAATATCTTTGGCGACATCCTGTCCGATTGCGCGGCGATGGCGTCAGGTTCACTCGGGATGTTGCCATCTGCGTCGTTGGGACCAGTCGACAAGTTCGGCCGCCGCAAGGCGCTTTACGAGCCTGTGCACGGCAGCGCGCCTGATATCGCGGGCAAGGGCATTGCCAATCCTCTCGGTTCTATCCTCAGTGTGGCAATGATGCTGCGCATGACGCTCAACAGGCCCGACGACGCGGATTTGCTCGAGAAGGCGGTGGCGGCCGCATTAGCCGCCGGGGCGCGAACCGCTGATATCGCCGAGGCGGGCGCGACGAGATTGTCGACGGTCGAGATGGGTGACGCCGTGCTGAATGCCCTCGACAAGGTCGCGGCAAAGGAGCCCGCTTGATGACCAATATCACAAGACGCTCCGTGTTGACGATCGTCGCCAGCGGCGGCGTCGCGATGGCCGCCGGCCGCCGAGCACAGGCGGCAGACAGTGCCGGCCGGGTGATCTATCCGGTCGCGGTACCGGTCTATCAGACGCAATTCGTCGCGGACCGGATTGGGTTTTTCAAAGAGGCCGGGCTTGATTGCAAGCTGATCCAGGGCGGCAGCGGCGTGAAGACGCGTGAGATCATCGCCTCATCGCAGGGCGATATCGGCATCGGCGACATCACGCATCCGATGCAGCTCAGCAACCACGGGCGCGCCGGCCGCGTGCTGATGCCGGTCGATACCCGGTCGAGCTCCGTGATGTTCATTATCCGCAAGGATCTCAAGGACCAGGGCATCAACACGCTGGAAGCCCTCACGGAATGGAAGCGTCCCGACGGGCGCAAGCCGATCATCTCCGTGTCCTCGCTCGGCGGCACCAATCACGTCTGGGCCTCATACTACATGGAGACCATGGGTCTCGATCAGAAGGTCACCTGGATCGGGACCGGGAACGTCGACACCATGCTGGGCTCGCTGAAATCCAAACAGGTCGATGTGCTCGTGAGCTCGCTGTCGCTCCTCAACGAATCGAAGGAACAGGGGTGGGGAGAGCTTCTGTTCGACGGCACCGATGAGGCGATCTGGAACAAATATATCGGCGGCAAGGTGCCGGTGACGTCACATTTCACGCTGCAGGCAACGATCGACAAGGATCCGGCCAAGATGCAGGCCTTCGTCACGGCGCTTTGGCGGGCGACGCAGTGGATCAAGACCCACACGCCCGACCAGATCTATGATGCGATCGAACCCTATGTCGGCAGCACGTCTCGCGCCGCCAATCTCCTGGAGATTACCGCGCTGCAAAAGGTCGCGGATTATGATGCCACGATCGATGCGGCTGACTTTTCTCGCGGTGCGAAGGTCTGGTTCAGGGAGATGACCGGCATCAAGCCGCTTACCATCGCTGACGTTGTCAGTCCCAGCTTCATCGAGGCGGCACGAAAGGCGCATCCGGGTTGAACGTACAGAATTCGACCGCGACGACGTCGTCTCGATCGTCTGACGTCTACCGCATCGACGTCAAGGGGCTGAGCAAAACGTTTCAGCTCGCGGGAACGGCGATCGAGGCGGTGCGCGACGTATCGTTCAGCGTGCGGCGTGGCGAGTTCGTGGCGTTGCTCGGGCCATCCGGCTCGGGCAAGAGCACCGTCCTCAACATGATTGCGACGCTGATCAGGCCGAGCGGCGGTGAGATCCTGATTGATGGACGGCCTGTAGTCACTGGCAAAGCGACGCCTGGTGTCGGGTATGTCTTTCAGCGCGATACGCTGTTTCCCTGGCGTACGGTCGCTGACAATATCGGTTACGGCCTGCAGATCGCCGGCGTGCCGGATGCGGAGATCAACGAGCGCGTTGCAGCTTGTGTCACCCAGGCCGGTCTGAAAGGGTTCGAGCAGGCATATCCGTCGACGCTGTCGGGGGGAATGCGGCAGCGTGCGGCGCTGATGCGAACGCTGGTCGTCGAACCCCAAATCCTGCTGATGGACGAGCCGTTCGGGGCGCTCGATACCCACACCAAGATCGACATGCACGAGGTGTTACTTCGAATCTGGGAGCGCGAGCAGCAAACAGTTCTGTTCGTCACCCACGACCTCGGGGAGGCGCTGACGCTGGCGGATCGCATCATCCTGTTCTCCGCTCGACCGGGCCGGATCAAGGACGTGTTCGAGGTGGATTTTGCCCGTCCCCGCGATGCGGTGAAGGTCCGTGAGACACCGCGTTATGCGGAGTTGTTTCAGCACATCTGGCATTCGCTCGGCGAGGAATTCGTCAAGGGCCGCCGGACATGACAGCGCGGAAAGGGACGGGCAGTGTCCTGATCTGGCAGGCCGCGATCTGCGCCGACCGTCCTTATTGTGTGGCAGTGGGGATATGATTTGCACGGCAGGCTGCCTTGGCTCGTGCCTGATTTGCTTGATCCCTATTTCGTGTCGAAACCGTCCGATATCCTCGACAATTTCCTGATCCTGAGTTGCATCAAGTCGAAGCTCGGGACATTCAATGGCTGGTTGAATGGCGACTTCGCCAAGTGCCTGGCACGCAACGAAAACAATCTTTGGGTCGCTACCGGCATCACGCTGAAGAATACGTTCTTTGAATTCGTCACGGGCGTTGCCAGCGGATTTGTGGCCGGTCTTGTCCTCGGCCGCTCTGACCGGCTGAGCGCCATATTCCAGCCCTTCATCACGGCCGTGAACTCGATCCCGCGGATTGCGCTGGCACCCATCATCGTGCTCGCCTTCGGCATCGGCGACGTATCGAAGGTCGTCACCTCGTGGATCGTGGTCGTATTTCTGGTGTTCTTCAACACGTTCGAGGGCGCGCGTTCGATCGACGAGGGCTTCATCAATGTTGCGCGATTGCTTGGAGCCAGCGAATGGCAGATTACGCGCACGGTCGTGATACCCTCGACAATGGCTTGGGTTTTTGCCTCGCTGTCCCCTGCCATTTCATTTGCCTTGATCGGCGTCATCGTCGGCGAGTTCATCGGCGCCGAACGCGGCATTGGCCGGCTGATCATCGAGTCCGAGGCGCGTGGCGAAGCCTCGGGCATGATGGTGGCGGTCATCGTGTTGATGTTTGTGGGTGTCGCGCTTTCCAGCCTCATTCGAAGATTGCAGACCTATCTTTTGCGTTGGCGGCAGCACAATATGTCGGAGTAGGCGGCGCGGTCCGCCTGTTCACGTCATAGGTGTTGCGATGAGTATTCAGATCTACGGATTTTGGCGGTCGATCGCGTCATTCCGGGTCAGGGTGGCGCTCAGGCTCAAGGGTTTGACGTTCGAGGAAACGCCGATCGATATCCTCTCGGGCGAGCAGTTTCGGGCGGACTACGAGGCCGTGAACGCGGAGCGCGTGGTTCCGACATTCATCCACGAGCGGACATTCCGTATTTCAGTCGCTGGCGATCATTGAATATCTGGAGGACATCCAGCCCGAACCCCGGCTGATGCCGCAGGATCCGCGCGAACGCGCCTATGCGCGTTCATTAGCGCTAATGACGGTTGCCGATGCGCATCCGCTCGTCACACCGCGCGTCCGCAATCACCTTGCAAAGGCCTTCGGTGCCGATGCTCATGCCATCGAGAACTGGGGCAAGCATTGGACGAACGAGGGGCTTGCGACCTACGAGCGGCTTCTCGAACGTCGCCCGCCGACACCGTTCGCGCTGGGTGCCGAGCCAGGACTTGCGGACATTTGCATTGCGGGCCAGGTCGTAGGGGCGCAATTTCTTAAGCTCGATCTAAGCACGTTTCCGATCGTTGCGAAGCTCGCCGAACGCTGCTTTGCGCTTCCGGCTTTCGTGACCTCGCATCCATTCGAACAGCCGGGATACAAAGCGGCGAGCGGCCGTCCATTGAAGGAACTTGCCGTCAGAGATCAAGACCGAGCACGCGCGCGGCATTTCCTCCCGCGATCTGCGCCAGCGTGATTTCGTCCATTCCTTCAACACCGGCGACATGACCAATCGGATTGTATTCGGCCATGTCGAAGGGATAGTCGGTCCCCATCACGATACGATCCGGACCGAACACATCGATCAGATAGGCGAGCTGGTGATAAGTGAAGACAACGGTGTCGAGATAGACCTGACGTAGATAAGTCGTCGGCGGCAGTGGCAGGTCGGCGTGCGAATCTCGCCGCGCGCCCCAAGCGTGATCGATCCGGCCGGAATAGCTCGGCAGATACCCGCCGCCATGCACCGCCATCAGTTTCAGCTCGGGAAAACGCGCGAGCGTTCCGGAAAAGATCAGATTGTGAAGCGCAAGCGTCGTATCGAGCGGATTTCCGAGCACGTTGTTGAAATAATAGTGTGTCAGGCGCTGCCCGTGAGTGAAACCGTTCGGATGCATCATGATGAAGGCGCCCAGCTCTTCGGCCCTGGCGAAGAAAGACCGGAACTTCGGATCGGACAGCTCCTGGCCATCGACATTGGTCAGGATCTCCACGCCCCTCAGTTTCAGGGTACCCATGACATAATCGAGCTCTCGAATGGCAAGCTCGGGCTCCTGCAGTGTCACGACGCCAAGCCCGACAAACCGGTCGGACTTGCGCGCGCAATATTCCGCGACGCCATCATTTGCAAGCCGGTGCGCGGCTTCGCCGACTTTGGGATCGACCGTGTAATAGCATTGGCCGGGCGCGGGTGCCACGACCTGGACATCGATGCCCATGCGATCGAGATCGCGGAGGCGGCGATCGATCGTCGTCATCACTTCGCGGACGTCCTTCTCCTGCTGTGCGTTGATGTCCTTGCTGATGTCGTCGGAAAAATAGGCGAGGGGCAGACGGCTGACATCGACATGGGGCTGCGCAACTGCGGCCGCTTGGGGAACCACGATGTGGGCGTGAATGTCGATCGTCGGGGACGAAGGACGACGTGCGAGGCCATCGGCGTCATGAATGCGCGCGGCCGTGCGGCCGTAGCGGTTCTTGCGATCGATCATGAATGTGAACCTGCCTTTGAATGGAGAAGGTGCGGACGCGGGATCTAGCGGGCCGGCTTGACAATCGACTTCTTCAGAACCTCAAACACTGATGCCGTATCCTGATCGCCCAGTCCCATCGCCATGGCTTCCGTGTAGACCGGCTGCGTCAGTGTAAACAGCGGAGTTCCGCATCCGACGTCATCGGCGAACTCGGCGATGATCGCCATGTCTTTCTTCCAGGCCGAGACCTTCATGGTCGCCGGTTCATAGACGCCTTTGACCATCATTGGTGCCCGCATCTGGAACATTCGGGAGCCTCCGGCGCCCGGGCCGACCATCTCGACCACCATTTTCGGATCGAGTCCTGCGCGTTCGGCCAATATCATTGCTTCAGCGGTCGCGACATTATGGATCGCGACCAGATGGTTGGCGACGAATTTCATACGGCTGCCGTTGCCGAACCTGCCGAGGTCTGCGCTCTGCTTGGCGAAATCGGCGAATAGGGGCATGCATGTCGCGATCGCCTGGCTGTCGCCGCTGGCGTAGACGACGAGATCGCGAATCTTCGCCTGCGCGCCGGTTCCGCTGAGCGGACAATCCAATGGGATATGGCCGACTTGACCGAGGATTGTTTCGAAGCGGATCTTGTCGGCGAGGCCGAGCGTGCTGAGTTCGACCACAATTCGCGGTGGCGGTCCCGGAATTAGCAATGGCAAGGGCGACAGTCTCGACCGCAGCCGCGGTCGGCAGGCTGGTCATGATGATCGGGGTGTCGCGCGTGAGTTGGACGACGTCGCTTGCGATTCTGACAGTGGCTTGTGCCAGCTCTGAGCAGCGTACCGGATCGATGTCGAACCCGACCACATCCCATCCGCGATCGATCAGATTGCGTGCGATCGCGCCTCCCATGATTCCAAGCCCGACAAGTCCAACGGTCTTGCTCATTTCGATCCGTTCCCACCCGTTTATTTTCGATTGACTGGCTATCTTAGCCGCGCCTTAATTGCTTTATCGGGCGATAAACAATCGCCAAGTCATGTCGGGCGGTCAAGCGAAGTTCGAGGCGCCGGACATGCGATGGCGATTTCGTGTTGAGCGGTTCGAACGCCGAAACCCTGCGGTCGGGAGATAGCGAGGAACGTCATGGCGGGTGTTGGTCGAAAACCAGGCACAGGCCAGTCCACGAGGCCCGGCGCGGACCAGGCCTTCAAGGCCATGGCCGATCGCGCGGAGGCCCTGCTTCCGCGGCTTCGCGAACGCGCGGCGCGCACGGAGGAGTTACGCAGGCTGCCGTCTGAAACCGAGCGCGATTTGCATGAAGCGGGCTTATTCAGGATACTGCAGCCCGAGCGGGTAGGAGGCTCCGAGCTCGATTATGTTGCTCTGGTCGATTGTGCTGAAATACTCGGCCGCGCGGATGCGTCCGTGGCATGGAATTTAGGTAACCTTGCGAGCCATCATTGGATGCTGGGCATGTTCGACAGGCGCGCGCAGGATCTGGTCTGGGACAAGGACGTCAATGTGCTGATCGCCTCTTCCTTCATCTTTCCGGCCGGTCGCGCTCGAAAGGCGGACGGGGGATACAGGCTGCGCGGTAGCTGGCCTTTCTCGTCGGGGGTGGCGTCATGCGACTGGAACATGCTTGCCAGCGTAGTCTCATCCGATGACGAAGCTGACGGGATCGAGTACCGGATCTTCCTGGTGCACAAGAACGATTATCGCATTCTCGATACCTGGAATGCGGCCGGGTTGCGCGGGACCGGCTCCAACGATGTCGAGGTCAGGGATGCTTTCGTCCCGGAAGCGCTCACGGTTGCGGTCAATGACCTTGCGGGCGGTCCGACACCGGGCAGTGCGGTCAATCCAAATCCGCTCTATGCGTTACCGGTGTTCTCGCTGTTCCCATACGTGTTGTCGGGCGTCGCCCTCGGCAATGCGCAGGCTTGCCTTGACGACTATATCCATCTCGCTCGGGATCGCAGCTCGACCTACAATCGCACCAAACTTGGCGACATGCAGAGCACGCAGATCAAGATCGCCGAAGCCTCAGCCAAGATCGACGCTGCCCGCCTCATCATGCGTTCGAACTGCATCGAGGCGATGGCTGACGCAAGGCGTGGTGACGTACCAGACATGGCCGCGAAGACCAGATTGCGGCGTGATGGCGCCTATTCCGTCAACCTTTGCACCGAGGCGGTATCGCTGCTGTTTTCCGCGAGCGGCGCGCGGGGCTTGTTCACGACCGGCGTGCTGCAGCGGCAATTCCGCGATGCGCACGCGATCAATTCGCATATCGCATTCAATTTCGACGCCGCCGGCACGAATTACGGTCGTGTAGCACTTGGCCTGCCGTCCGAAAACCTGACGCTTTGAGGCCCAGCGAATGAACGATGCGCCTAAGCATCCGGTCAGCCCGGACCCAGCCAACGAATTGGCCAGCGACCATTCGCCGATCGATCCGCGGGACTTTCGCAGTGCGCTGGGCACTTTCGCGACCGGGGTGACCATCATTACAGCCGTCGCGTCTGACGGCAAACCTTACGGCCTGACCTGCAATTCCTTTGCGTCGGTATCGCTCAATCCGCCTCTGGTGCTCTGGAGTCTGGGGCTCTATTCGTCGAGTCTCAGTGTGTTCCAGAACGCCAGCTACTTTGCGATCAACGTGCTGGGAGCATCGCAGCAGTCGCTCGCCAGCAAATTCGCGAAGTCATCGGAAGACAAGTTTGCCGGTGTTGCGTGGACGCCCGGCCTCGGCGAGTCACCGCTGCTTGCCGACTGCGTCGCGAATTTCCAGTGCCGCGCGGCCAATCGGTACTACGGCGGTGACCACGTCATTTTCTTAGGCGCTGTTGAAGCCTATTCATACAACCGCAGCGAACCGCTGCTGTTCGCGCGTGGCGGCTTTGGCCGGTTTACCACCGCCGATGAGCCGTCATGAGAAAAAAAGCTCCGCCCAAGCGGCCACAGTCCAAGCAGAGGCGGCTTTCTTTCGATGATCGCCGCAAGGAATTCGTAGCCAAGGCGACGGAGTTTTTCTCGGAGGAGGGGTTCGGAGGCGGTACGCGCGACCTGGCGCGTCGATTGGGGGTCACGCAGCCCCTATTGTATCGCTATTTCCCGAGCAAGGACGATTTGATTAAGGAGGTCTATCGCACGGTCTATCTTGAACCGCTCGACACCGGTTGGGAGGCGCTCCTGACCGACCGCGCGCGTCCGCTACGCGATCGCTTGCAGGAATTTTATCGCAGCTATACCGGCGTGATCTTCACACGCAAATGGCTGCGGATCTATCTCTATTCAGGCTTGAAAGGACTCGACATCAACCGGTGGTACGTCGGCGTGGTGCGCGAGAAGATTCTGACCCCAGTCGTCAGGGAATGCCGGCATCAATCCGGGATCGACCCGCAGGGCAAACCAACGGCGCCGGAATTGGAAATGGCGTGGGTGTTCCATAGCGGGATCTTTTACTACGGCGTTCGCAAATATATCTACGAATCCCCTGTGCTCGAAGACAAGGAACGGATGATTCGTGATGCAGTGGATGCCTTCATTGCCGGCTATGAGAGGGTCTTTGGGAAACCACCGGTTGACATCAGGCGCCCGGTGATCAAGGCAGTCGGATGATTGGCGTCATCTGCGCGCAGGGATGCTGACTATCGACTATTCTGCAGCCTTGGATCGACCGGACGTCCCGGCAGTTCACCCGCGGGATGACTTGCTCGGCCATCAGGATCATGGATTGTCGCGCTAACTCCCGGTCCTTCCAGTCCTTGCCGGCATAGAGCAGCGTGCCGAATTCGCCAACCTCTTCCTGGAAGGCAAGCAGTTGGTCTGCGACACTCTCGGGCGTTCCCCAGATGATCAGTTTTTCGCAGATTGATTCCAGCGTCACCTCATCGTCTGGCTGATCGAGCCGCGTCTTGAACAGTTCGATACGGCCGTTCCTGCTCAACTTCGTGAACAGCGCTCGGTAATAGTAGACGTAAGGGCTGTCCGGGTCGGTCGCGTAGGCTTTTGCCGTCGCCATGTCGCAAGCCACAAAGACGCTCTTTGCGATCCGCCAATTGGCGGGATCGGCCGCTCGGCCGGCGCGTTTGCAACCTTCTACATATTTCGGCCAGTGGCTCCTGACCCAGGCGGGCATTAGAAAATTCGCTGAAATCGGATCCCAGCCGCGCGCGGCTGCCTCCGTCACTCCCTTGGAGAAAGGCGCAACGGCGGTCACGACGATCGGCGGATGGGGACGCTGTAAAGGGCGAGCGATATAGCCCTGGCCGATATCGGTCATCAGGGTCTTCTGGGTCGAAATGTTCCAGTACTTTCCCGCGATATCGTAGGGCGGCTCGCTCGCCCAGATCTGCAGCACCTGATTGATCGCTTCGAGGAACATCGCGTTACGGTCGGCATTGAGATTGCCGAACATCTCTGCATCCGACAAAAGGCCACCGGGGCTGATCCCGAAAATCAACCGTCCGTCGAGCATGTGGTCCAGCATCGCGATCGTTGCCGCCACGGTGGCCGGATGGGTGTTCGGCATGTTGACGGTGCCGGTGCCAAGCCTGATCCGTTTGGTCGCGGCGCCGATCCAGGCGAGGAATGCCGCGCAAGACGTGATGTTTTCGGCTCGATCGGTGACGTGCTCACCGACATAAGCTTCGTTAAATCCGAGTTCATCCGCCAGCAGGAACGACTCGCGGTCTTCCTGCAGCGAGGTCCGCCAATCCTTGTCGAGGGGATGGATCGGCATCGTAAAGAATCCTGAAATTCATCACCTGCTCCTGCCCCGAGGGCATCTTTTGGAATCCAGCGTGCGTTGTCGGGCTTCTCAAGACAAGTCCAAAAGTCGCATTCCTCGAAATAATCGCTCGATAAACAGAACTTGACCTTTGACGGTCGCGGCCTTCTAATCCAAAAAAATGCATAAAGTCCGGCCGGGGAGGTCATGTTCATGAAAGCCTCGGCTTTCTCTTACGTACGTCCGACCAGCGTCGCTGACGTTCTAGGATTGCTTGCGACACATGGCGATAGGGCCAAGGTGCTTTCGGGTGGCCAGAGCCTGATGCCGGCGATGAATCTCCGGCTCATTTCTCCCGACCTCGTTGTCGACGTCGGCGCCCTTGCCGAATTGCGCGGCATCACCGTCAGCGATGACGTTATCCGGATCGGCGCGCTGGCCCGCCATATCGATGTGCTCAATTCTCGCGAAATCGCCACGCATGCGCCGCTTCTGACGGAGGCGGTTGCCCATGTTGCCCATCCTGCAATCAGGAACAGGGGAACGGTTGGCGGCAGCCTGGCGCACGCCGACCCGGCGGCCGAACTGCCGGCCTGCATGCTGGCGCTCGATGCAACCATCATCGCGCGCGGCCGCGATGGCGAGCGACGGATTGCGGCCGCGGACTTCTTTCAGGGCATTTTCCAGACGGCGCTTACCGCGGACGAATTGCTGGTCGCCGTCGAACTGCCGGCTGCACAAAAACAATCCGCGTATTTCTTTCACGAGTTTTCGCGCCGACACGGCGACTACGCATTGGCCGGGCTTGCCGCGCAGGCCCTGATCAAGGACGGCATCCTGCTTGGATCTCCGGCTGGCTTTCTTTGCCGTGGGTGATCGCCCTGTCTTGGCCAAGGCTGCGAATACGCTGGTTGGTGTCCCGGTTACGCCGACGCGTCTATCCGAGGCGTTGGCTGTGCTCGCTAAAGAACTCGATCCCCACACCGATCAGCAAGCGACTGCGACGATGCGCAAGCATTTTGCTGGCGTATTGCTTGCACGCTGCGTGTCCACGCTGCTGGCGCGTCCGGAGCTAAGCGCGAACGGAAGGGCCGCGTGACGTCTCCCTTGCCAATCTCACTTCATGTCAACGGTGAGCGGGTCGATACACATGTGTTGCCCCGGCTCAATCTCGCAGACTTCTTACGCGAGCACCTGCATCTGACGGGAACACATGTCGGCTGTGAGCATGGCGTGTGCGGCGCCTGCACGGTGCGGGTGAATGGCGAAATCGTTCGCGCCTGCCTGATGCTCGCGGTGCAAACCGATGGTGCGATTGTTGAGACCATCGAAGGCCTTTCCGACGACGGAGAAATCGCCGATCTGCAGGCAGCCTTTCGCGACCGCAATGCGCTGCAATGTGGCTACTGCACGCCGGCAATGCTGCTGGCCGCGCAGGATCTACTGAAGCAGGAGCCCGAGCCAACCCGTGAACGCATACGCGAGCATCTGTCCGGCAACTATTGCCGTTGCACGGGCTATCAGGCCATCGTCGATGCCGTGGAGGCCACGGCACGCTTGCGTGCAGGGCAGGTGGCATGACGGTCATGCCGATCAGAACCGGCACGCTGTCGATGCTCGACCGGCCGAATTCCTACATCGGAAAAGCCGTGCCGCGGCCGAATCTCGACAGGCTGATGCAGGGGCGCGGGCTCTATGTCAGCGATCTCGAACTGCCGCGGATGGCGCATGTCGTCTTCCTGCGTTCGCCGTACGCTCATGCAAAAATTGCCGCGATCGACGTTGCGGCTGCAAAGCGTATGCCCGGCGTGATTGCCGTCGTCACGGGAAAGGATCTTGTCCCCGTCATCACGCCCTGGGTCGGCGTGCTCTCGCATCTGAAAGGGCTGAAGTCTGCGCCGCAGCACGCGATAGCGGTCGACCGCGCCTGTTGGCAGGGCGAAGCCGTCGTGGCTGTGGTCGCGACTGGCCGGGCGCTGGCCGAGGACGCGGCAGAGGCTATCGAAATCGAGTACGAGGAACTCGATGCGATCACGGACATGCGCACGGCGCTCGATCTGCAAACTCCCATCATTCACGCCTCGCTTGGGGATAATCTTGCCTTCGAGCGTGTCCTCGATGCCGGCCACGTCGATGAGGCCTTCGCCAGCTCTGATGAGGTCGTGGAGGCGGAGTTCGTGTTCGGCCGCCATACCGGCGTGACACTGGAGCCGCGTGCGGTGGTTGCCGATTGGAACGCCGCCGAAGCGCGGCTGACGATCTATCAGGGCACGCAGGCGCCACACATGGTGCAGAACATTGCTGCGCTGCATTTGGGGCTGCAGGAGGCCCAGGTCAGGGTGGTCTGCAAGGACGTCGGCGGCTCTTTCGGCATCAAGGTCCACATCTATGCCGACGAGATGGCGACCTACGCGTTGTCGAAACTCCTGCGTCGTCCCATCAAGTTTGTCGCGGATCGCGTGGAGAGCTTCAACACGGACATTCATGCGCGGGATCACATCTGCAAGGGCCGTATCGGCGTCAAGCGCGACGGCATGATCACGGTCTTCGAGATCGACGATCTGACCGGGATCGGTCCTTACTCGATGTATCCGCGCACCAGCGCCATCGAGGCAAATCAGGTCGTCAATCTGGTGGGCGGCCCGTATGTCGCGAAGAACTATCGCGCGCGCGCTCGTGTCGTGTTCCAGAACAAGAACGTGACATGCCAGTATCGCGCGGTCGGCCATCCGATCGCGTGCTCCGTGACGGAAGGACTGGTCGATCTGGCGGCAGCGAGGATCGGCATGGACCCGGTGGAGATCCGCTCCCGCAACCTTATTGCCGACGATGCCTATCCCTGTGGGTCGCCGTCGGGCCTGAAGTTCGAAAAGCTGTCACACCATGCTTCGCTCGGCAAGTTGCGCGGCATGATGAACTATGACGCCCTTCGCGCGGAGCAGGCCGAATTACGCGGCAGGAACATCTACCGCGGCGTCGGTATTGCGAGTTTCATTGAGGTAACCAACCCGAGCGCGGCATTTTACGGAGTGGGTGGCGCGAAGATTTCCTCGCAGGATGGAGTTGCGGTGCGGCTGGATGCGCAGGGCGCGGTCATTTGCCATACCAGCATTACCGAGCAGGGGCAGGGATCGGAATCGATCACCGCCCAGATCGTCGCCAGCATGCTCGGTGTCTCGATGGAACGTGTCCGCGTCGTTCTCGGTGATACCGACAATACGCCCTATGGCGGCGGGACCTGGGCCTCGCGCGGCGCCGGCATCGGCGGCGAGGCGGCGCTGCAGGCCGCGAAAGCCCTGCGCAAGAACATCCTGGATGTCGCGGCCGCGATCCTGCAGTCGACACCCGCCGAACTCGACATCGCGAACGATACGATCGTCAATGCCGGTGACGGTGCATCGCGCATCGAGCTGCAAGAATTGGCGCGCATCGTCTACTTTCGCCCCGACACGCTTCCGCCGGGGATTCAGCCCGAATTGATGGCAACGCGGCATTACGTGCCGCGCGAATATCCCTTCGCCTTTACCAACGGTATCCAGGCCTCCTGGCTGGAGGTGGACACGGACACCGGCTTTATCAGGTTGCTCAAGCATTGGGTGGTCGAGGACTGCGGCACGATCATCAACCCGCAGCTTGTCGACGAGCAGATCAGGGGTGGCGTGGTGCAGGGTCTGGGCGCGGCGCTGTTCGAGAAATGCATCTATGATGAGCGCGGACAGCTCACCAACGCCAGTATGGCCGACTATCTGGTTCCGATGTCCGGCGAGATGCCCGATATCGATATAGGGCACGTGGTGTCGCCTACGCTCGAGAGCGAACTAGGTGCCAAAGGGGCCGGCGAGGCCGGCACGGCGGGGGCGGCTGCTGCGGTGGCGAATGCGGTCAATGACGCGCTCCGGCCATTCGGGGCAATAATTACGGAGATTCCATTGACGCCGCAGGTTATCCTGACGGCCCTGGGGCGAATCTGACAGAGGGCGCCGCAGCAAAGTACAAAAGAGAATTGCGAGGGGAGGAAAGAGTTCATGACCAGGACAACCATTAAACCGGGATCGCTGTCCCGCCGCCACCTGCTGACGACGGCAGGCGCAGGCGCGGTTCTTGCGGCGTCGCCGTTTCGCATCAATCTCGTTCGCGCGGACGAGCCCAACATCAAGATCGGCTTTCCCGTCCCGCTGACGGGCCCCTATGGCGCCGAAGCGCAGGACCAGGTGCGGGCCGGGCAGCTCGCGATCGCGCAGTTCAACGATGCAGGCGGTCTGAACGGGCGCAAGGCTGAGCTCGTCGTCCGCGATGACAAGCTCAATCCCGGTGAAGCCGCGACGCGGACACTGGAGCTGGTAGAGAAGGAAAAAGTGAATTTCGTCGTTGGTAGCCTTTCGGCCGCCGTACAGCTGGCGATCAATAATGTCACCAAGGAACGCGGTGTCATCTTCAATTCGATCAGCCAGTCCGATGCCATCAACGAAGCCGCGGATTTCAGCCGCTTCACCTTCCACGAGGCTCTCAATCCACATCTGACGTCGGGCGCCGTCGGTCGTTACGCGTTCTCGAAATTTGGCAAGAAGGTCGCATTCTTGACCGCGGACTACGCCTATGGCCATGAAATGGTCCGCGGTTTCCTCGAGGTCGGAAAGGCCTTCAACATCGAAAATCTTGGCGACATCCGTCATCCGCTCGGGACGTCCGACTTCTCGACATTGTTGCCGCGCATTCAGGCGCTCAAGCCTGATATTCTCTGCATCAGCAATTTCGGGCGTGATCAGCAGATCGTTCTGAAGCAGGCGACCGATTTCGGTGTCAAGAAGACGACACAGATCATCGCGCCTCTGCTGTCGCATGCGAGCCGCGTCGCAGCGGGCCCACAAGCCTTTGAGGGCGTGATCGGCGGCTGCTCCTTCTATTGGGGCATCGAGGACAAATACGCCTCGACGAAGGCGTTCAATCAGGCTTTCAGCAAGATGTATGACGGCAAGCTTCCGACCGACTACGGCGCGCTCGGCTATGGCGGGGTCCGTACCGTTCTGGAGGCCGTCAAGAATGCGGGCAGCGTTGACACCGACAAGGTGATCGTCGCGATGGAGGCTCTGAAATACGACTACTACAAGGGTCCGCAATATTATCGGAAATGCGATCATCAGTCGGTGCAGTCCGTTCTCGTCATCAAGTCGAAATCGACGAACATGAAGAACGACGCCGACGTGTTCGAGGTCATCTCGACCGATGAGCCGAATGAGGCGAACCTGCGGACCTGCGCCGAGCTTGGACATAAAGCCTGACGGACTTAAAGGCCGTTGCGCGCGTTGGACAATTCGCGCACTGCCTACATGGGGGAATGCATGGCCGGCCTAAGCTTCGATCTCATTGCATTGCAGCTCTTCGCCGGTCTCGCGCTGGGTGCGATCTACGTGCTGTTCGCGATCGGTCTTTCCCTGATCTTTGGCATGCTGACCGTCGTCAATTTCGCCCATGGCGCGTTCTACATGGTCGGCGCCTATGTCGGGCTTTACCTGGTGATGCTGGGAGGCAATTTCTGGCTTTGCCTGATCGCAGTGCCGTTGATTGTCGGCCTGTTCGGCGTTGCCGTGGAACGTGTCTTGATCAGGCCGCTCTATGGGCGCGGCATCGACTATCCACTGCTTTTGACCTTCGGTTTAAGCTATGTGATGGTCGAGCTCGTCCGCATTGTCTTCGGCAAGACCGGCTATCCCTTCGACACGCCTGAAATTCTACAAGGCGCGGTCGACATAGGCGTTGGCTATTTCCCACTCTATCGCCTGTTCGTGATCGGCGCGACTGCCGTCGTATTGCTTGGGCTCTGGCTGTTCCTCGAGAAGACCAGCTTCGGCCTGATCATCCGCGCCGGCGCGCGCGATCCGCAGATCGTTCGGGTGCTCGGCGTCGATGTTTCGAAAGTCTGGCTGATCGTGTTCGGGATCGGTACGGCGATCGCGGGATTTGCGGGGCTGCTCGCGGCGCCGCTTCAAGGCGTCATTCCCGAAATGGGAGGCACGATCCTCGCAGAGGCGTTTGTCGTTACGGTCGTAGGTGGAATGGGATCGATTGGTGGCGCCGTGCTCGCCGGGCTCCTCGTCGGCGTCGTCGTCAGCATGACCTCGCTGTTCGCGCCCGAAATGGCGAAGGTCTCGATCTTCGCGCTGATGGCCGTGGTCCTGATCGTTCGGCCGCAGGGCTTCTTCGGCCGGGCCGGATTGATGAGCTGAAGATGAGCTTCGGCCATGGATGAGATGAGCCAAACCTTGCAGCAATCTCCGGCCGCTCCAGTCGGGTGGTTCGAATTCGCGACCCGGCATCGCGCCAGCATCGCGAGCCTCGTTGTGCTCATATTTCCCCTTGTTATGCCTTTCACCGCGCTTGCGGTGAACATTCTGATCTACGGTCTCTATGCGCTTGGTTTTAATCTGGTCTACGGTTATCTCGGACTGTTGTCGTTCGGCCATGCCGCGCTCTTCGGAACCGGCGCCTATCTCTGTGGCATCGCCATCGTTCATTTCGCGCTGCCCTGGTACGTGGCGATCGTGATCGGCGTTATCGCCGGTCTGCTGATGGCGGCGTTGATTGGAGTGCTCGCGATCCGTACGCGCGGCATCTATTTCGCGATGGTCACGATGGCGCTGTCGCAGTGCGTCTACTACTTGTTCTACCAGGCGGTCGACTGGACCGGCGGCGAGAACGGCCTGCGCGGCATCAATGTCCGCAGCATCGATATTCTCGGCCTCAAGCTCGACTTCATCAATCCACTGATCCGGTACTATGTGATCGCGGCGTTCGTCATCGCGGCGTTCTTTGCCCTGTCGCGGATTCTGGCGTCGCCCTTCGGCGCGGTAATCGAAGCGGTGCGCGAAAACGAAACCCGTGCAAGAGCCTCCGGCTACGACGTGACACTGACGCGCCTCATCACGTTCGTGCTGTCGGGAGGCTTCTGCGGCCTCGCGGGCGCACTCCAGGCGCTGCACCTCTCCATCGTGCCGATCGAAATTCTTCACTACGACACATCCGGCATTGTGGTGATGATCGCATTGCTTGGCGGCATGGGCACGTTCTTCGGGCCGATGATCGGGGCTGCGGTGTTTCTGCTCCTCGAAAATCTCGTCTCGGTCTGGACCGTGCATTGGCAACTCGTCGTCGGCGCCACTTTCATGATTTGCGTGCTGTTCTTTCCCGCCGGGATCTGGGGCACGTTGGTCGCGCGAGGGAAGCCGCGATGACCGACCAGGTGCAGCCGCAGCCGGTCATCCTGCGCACCAGGGGTGTCGGCAGGATGTTCGGCAAATTTGTCGCCCTGAAAGATATTTCGGCTGAATTCTCGCAAGGTGCAATCACCTCGATCATCGGTCCTAACGGGGCGGGCAAGAGCACCTACTTCAATCTCCTGTCGGGCGCGCTGGCACCATCAAGCGGGACGGTTGAATTCGAGGGCAGGGACGTCACCGGCCTCCCGCAGCATCGCTTCGCCCATATGGGGATCGCGAAGTCCTTTCAGATCACCAATGTGTTTCCGCAGCTTTCGACGCGCGAAAATATCCGCATCGGGCTGCAGGCGCTGGTGTCGCGCTACGATCTCTGGCGTCCGCGCGCCCGGCTCCGCGAACTGGCCGAGCAGGCCGATGAGCTGCTTGCCCTGGTCGGGCTTTGGGAAGCCCGCGAGCGAACCGCCAAGACACTGGCGCATGGCGAGCAACGCGCGCTCGAAATCGGGATGGCGCTGGCGAGCCGGCCGCGGCTGTTGCTGCTGGATGAGCCGACGGCGGGAATGAGTCCGGAAGAGACCCGCACCATGATGGAGCTGATCGTCAAGCTCGCGCGCGAGCGGACGGTCATCCTGGTCGAGCACAAGATGAAGCTCGTGCTCGGGATCAGCGACCGCATCCTGGTTCTTCATCACGGTGAGTTGCTGGCCGAAGGGACGCCGCAGGAGGTGCGGCAGAACGAGGCCGTGAAGCGCGTCTATCTGGGCCAGCGGGAGCATTGAGCGGATGCTAGGGATCAGCAAGCTGAATGCGTGGTACGGCGCAAGCCACGCGCTGCAGGACGTCAGCATCGAGGTGGCAAAGGGTGAAATCGTCTGCCTGATCGGCCGCAATGGCGCCGGCAAGACCACGACCTTGAAGTCGATCATGGGCCTGATGGACCGCACACGCGGGTCGGTCAGCTTCAAGGGCCGGGAATTGCTGGGCCAGCCGGCGCATATCCGGTTCGCAATGGGCTTGGCCTATGTGCCGGAAGAGCGGCGCATCGTGCAGGGACTGTCGGTTCGGGAAAACCTCCGGCTTGGCCTCGTCGCCTCGCCAGAGAAACAGCGCGAAGGGGAGCTGATCGACGGCATTGCCAAGATCTTTCCGCGATTGGCCGAGCGGCTCGATCAGGAGGCCGTCACGATGTCAGGCGGCGAGCAGCAGATGCTCGCGATCGCGCGCGCGATGATCGCCAAGCCCGACTTGATCATGCTGGATGAGCCTTCGGAAGGCATCATGCCGGTGCTGGTCGACGAGATGTTCGAGCTGTTCCGCACCATGAAAGCGCAGGGAACCACGATTCTTCTGGTCGAGCAGAATGTCGAGCTCGCGCTCGATATCGCCGACCGCGCCTATGTGATGGACCAGGGCGAAGTGGTCCATCAGGCGTCCGCGCAAGCGCTGCTTGCCGACAACGACATCAAGGAACGCTACTGCTCGGTATGAGCAACCCGTTCACTCGGCGGCGGAACTGGTCAGCGCGGTCGATTGCCGGTTGCTCACGACAACCTTGATTGCGTCCTCAACCCGCTCCCGCGCATAGCGCAGTGCCGTTGGTAAATCCTCGAGCGCGAAGGTGTGTGTGTGGATTCGCGTCGCGTCGAAGCGCTTCTCAGCCATCAGTTCCATCGCGCTATGCGTGGCGCTGCGGCCTTCGCCGCGGATGCCAAAGACGTAGATGTTGTTTCGCACGAGATGTGCGAGATCGGTTGTCACCGGCTCGTGAGGAAAGGCGGCAAGACAGATCCTGCCACCGCGATTGGTCATGTGAATGGCCTGATCGACGGTCTCCTCGGTGCCGGCGCACTCGATCACATAGTCCGCACCGATTCCGCCTGTGAGTTGTTTCACGATTTCGACCGGATCTTCCTCGCTTGATATTGATGACGCGGTCTGCGCCCAGCTCCTTGCCGATCGCCAGCCGTCTCGGGCGCGTACCAGTCAGGATGACCGGGCTCGCGCCCAGGGCCTTGGCGACGGCGACCGCGAGCAGTCCGATCGGGCCGGGGCCGATCACGACCACGCTCTCGCCGGCAACGAGGCCGCCGAGCTCGGTCAAGCCATACATGGAGGTGCCAGCCGTCACGACCAGCGTTGCTTCTGCATCGCTCATGCTGTCCGGCACGTGGACCAGCGTGTTGATGTGGTTGACCGCGTATTCGGTAAAGCCGCCATCGGTCGTAAAGCCGTTGGCGCGATGGCCTTTCTCTGGCCTGCCGTAGTTCAGGCATGAGGTGTACATGCCCTGACGGCAGCGTTTGCATTGGCCGCAGCCGGCATGGATCTCCACACTGACCCGCTGGCCGATCTCGAACTCGTCGACATCGGGCCCGAGCGCCACGACCGTGCCCATATATTCGTGGCCCGGCGTGAAGTTCTTGTTGAAGGGAAGGCCGCCCTGAATGCGGGCAGGTGAGCCCGAATGGATGATTTCGAGGTCGGTGGCGCAGATCGCAACCGCATCGATCCGGACCAGGACTTCGGCGCGTGCCGGAACCGGCGTCGGTTTATTCCGCAGAGAAAAGTTCGTCGGGTCCGCCGAGAACCCAGGCCTTCATCTGTTCGGGGATCGGAAAGTCAGCTGATGTCGTCACGCCGGCAGGACTGTACATGGCACGTTTCCCGAAGTTTTTTGGGACTTTAGCGCCGGCAATGACGATCGCAAATCAATTCTGTCATTGCGGAAAGTTGCGCCTCATCCTTCTTTCAAAGCGGACAGCTTGTAGATCTCGAGCGCATCGGCTTCCGCACCCCGCACCGATTTGGCCATCCTGAACAATTGCGCGGCGAGTGAGGCCATCGGCACGGGGCTCGACGTATCCCGCGCGACGTCGGTGATCGTGTCCAGATCCTTTAATATCGTTGCAATGGTGCCCAGCGGCGGCGAGTGGATGCCTTGCACCATGCGCGGCACGAACAGTTGCAGCGGGATGGAATCGGCGAAGCCGCCGGCGAGTGCTTCCGGCAGCCGGCCGGCGTCGATCCCGGCATTGGTTGCCAGCCGTGTCGCCTCTGCGAGCACGGCCATCGCGCATCCCACAATCACCTGGTTGCAGAGTTTCGCGGTCTGTCCGGCGCCGGTCGGGCCCATATGCGTCAGCCGGCGCGCCATCGCCAGCACATAGGGCCGCACGCGCTCAATGTCCGCGGCGTCACCTCCCGCCATCACCGCGAGCGTGCCTTCCTCGGCGCCTTTAGTGCCACCCGAGACCGGCGCGTCGATCCACGCCATGCCGTTGGCTGTCTTGAGCCGCGCGGCGATGGCGCGCGCCGCATCGGGGTGGATCGACGAGAAATCGACCACCAGCTTGCCGCCGCCGGGTGCCGCCGCAAAGCCGTCCTTGCCGAAGACCACATCTTCGACCGCATGTGCGTCGGTCACGCACATGAAGATGATGCTCGCAGTGGCGGCGACGTCGCGCGGGCTGTTCGCAAGCCTTGCGCCTGCCTCGACAAGGGGTGCCGCCTTGGCCGCCGACCGATTCCAGACCGCCACATCATGACCTGCATTGAGGAGGCGCCGGGACATCGGAAGTCCCATCAGTCCGAGGCCAAGATAGCCAAGCTTTTCAGCTTGCGGTTGATGTGCTCCCGTCATCGTCGCTCTCCCATTCCCAAGTCCGTCCTAGAACGCTCGGACTGTATCCGCCTTTACCACAGAAGGCCGCCAGATCGGCAAATCCGTACGCGCTTCCAATGACTTGCCTAATTATTTGAACCATGAAAGATTTGGCTGCAGGCCAGTCCGGGCTGGTGCCGATATAGAGTGGAGTGGGCGAATGCGGATGGTTTCGAAATGGATTCTGACGTTGGGCGCGGCGGCTTCCATACTTGCAAGCGTCGCCCCGTCACAGGCGCAGCAGACGATCCGCGTCGGCTGGACCATTCCAGCCGAGGAATCGAAATATTGGATGATGCGCCGGCCACAGGAATTTCCTGACCTCGGCAAGACCTACAAGATCGAATGGACGCAATTCCAGGGCACTGCGCCAATGACCCAGGCACTGGCCGCCGGTGCGCTTGATTGCGCGACGCAGGCGCCGCTCTCGCTCGCCAACGGGGTGGTTGGCGGTAATCTGAAAGCCTACATCGTCGCGCAGCACGTGTTCGAGAAGCCGGGCGGTTTCTCGGTCTACTGGGCGGTCAAGGATGACTCACCGATCAAGACCGTCGCCGATCTCAAGGGCAAGACGGTCGGAATCTCGGTGATCGGGGGCGGCACTCAGGGTCCGTTCAACATGCTTCTGAAGCAGTCCGGGGTCGACCCGGCAAAGGACATCAAGCTGGTCGAGGTTGGCTTTGCGGTCTCCGAAGACGCGCTGCGTCAGGGCCGCGTCGACGCCGTCAACATGAACCAGCCGTTTGCGGCCCGCGCGGAGGCCAAGGGAGGTACTCGCAAGCTGTTCTCGCTGTCCGAGGCCATGCCCAACATCGTCCACATCCTGGAAGCCTGCCGCGCCGAGTTTGTCGACAAAAATCCAGACATAGCAAAGGCTTACGTTCGCGATATTACCGCCGGCATGAAGAAGGCGCTGGCCAATCGCGAAGAGACTTTGAAAGTCGTATCTGAAGTGCTGAAGGCGCCGATCCCCGTGCTCGACACCTATCTGCTCAAGGACAATGATTTCGGCCGGGATCCGGGCGCCGCACCCAACTTCATGGCGATCCAGAAGATGCTCGACATCTACACCGAGACGGGAATGCTGCCGAAACTGGATGTCGCGCAATTCAAGCATCCGAGCATCGTGGCGCCGCTGGAATAGGAGCATCTGGGAGGCTCTCGCTCCAGACGGAGCATGACACATCCGGTCCGAGCTCGAACGCGCCGCGGAGAGGCAATGTCCAAAAAGCAGTGGCGATCCCGCGTGACGACCGATGGCCTCGATCGGGCGCCGCATCGTGCCTTCATGCGCGCGATGGGTCTGGACGATGCCGCGCTGGCACAGCCGATGATCGGTGTGGTCAGCATGAAGGGCGAGCAGACGCCCTGCAACATGACCCACGACTTCCAGGTCGAGGCGGCCAAGGCGGGCATCGCCGAAGCTGGCGGCACGCCGCGCGAGTTCACGACGGTTTCGGTCTCCGACGGCATCAGCATGAATCACGAGGGCATGAAGTTCTCGCTGTTCTCGCGCGAACTGATCGCCGACTCGATCGAGGCCGTCGTCCAGGGGCTTGCCTATGACGCCCTGATCGGCTTCGGCGGCTGCGACAAGACGCTGCCCGGCGTGATGATGGGCATGATCCGCTGCAATGTGCCGTCGATCTTCATCTATGGCGGCAGCGCGCTGCCGGGCCGGTTCGAGGGCAAGACGCTGACGGTGCTCGATTCCTACGAAGCGATCGGCAGTTTCATGACGGGCGACATCGACCAGGCAACGCTCACCGGGATCGAGCGCACGTGCCTGCCAACCATCGGCGCCTGCGCCGGACAGTTCACCGCCAACACGATGGCGATGGTGTCCGAGGCGATGGGTCTGACCATGCCCAATGTCTCGATGGTGCCTGGCGTCTATCCGGAGCGGGCGCGGATCGCGCGCCAGGCCGGACGGCTGGTGATGCAGATGCTGGAACAAGGTGGCCCGTTGCCGCGCGAGATCGTCACGCGCAAGGCGCTGGAGAACGGTGCGGCCATCGTCGCCGCCACCGGCGGCTCGACCAACGCCGCGCTGCATCTGCCCGCGATGGCCAACGAAGCCGGCATTGCCTTTACCATCGACGATGTCGGCGAGGTTTTCGCGCGCACGCCGTTGATCGGAAATTTGCGGCCGGGCGGGAAATATACGGCGAAAGACGTCTACGACATCGGTGGGACCGCGGTCGTGATCCGCGCGCTCGTCGAGAGTGGTCACATTGACGGCACGTGTCTGACGATCACTGGCAAGACCATCGCGGAGCAATATGCCGGTGCGAATGCGCCGGACGGCGAGGTCATCTATCCGGTGCGCGCGCCGATCATGCCGGACGGTGGCGTGGCTGTTCTCAAAGGCAATCTCTGTCCCGATGGCGCGGTCATCAAAGTCGCCGGCTTGAAAAATCTCGCGTTCGAAGGCACGGCGCGCGTGTTCGAGGACGAGGAGGCATGCGTCGATGCAGTCCGCAACCGGAGCTACGCGGCGGGCGAGGTTCTGGTGATCCGCAACGAAGGCCCGGTCGGCGGTCCCGGGATGCGCGAGATGCTGGGCGTTACCGCGTTGATCTATGGGCAGGGGATGGGCGAAAAGGTCGCCCTCGTCACCGACGGACGTTTTTCCGGCGCGACGCGCGGCATGTGCATCGGCTATGTCTCGCCGGAAGCCTTTATCGGTGGTCCGCTGGCGCTGGTGCGTGACGGCGACCGAATCCGGATCGATGCGGCCGCGCGCCGCATGGATCTTTTGATCGACGATCGTGAAATGTTGGGGCGACGCGAGGCATGGCGGCCGAGTCCGCCACGACATCGGGCAGGCGCGCTGGCAAAATATGCACGACTGGTCGGCCAGGCGCCGCGAGGGGCGGTGACCCATGACGGGCCGGCGGAATGGCCATGGTTCGACTGATGCGCGACGGGTGTGGTGGATGTGGCATGCCCATGCCTGCGCTTTTTCGCTATGCTGCGGTTTGACCTGACCAAACGAGACAGATAGCAGGACGCGATGTTCCACGGTTGGCAAGATACTCGGCAAGACACTTGGCAAGACACTTGGCAAGAGAAGTCTGGATGAAAACCGCGCCGTCGCGATCGGGTGCGCCACTGGCCGCCGCAGCAACTGCGCAAAGGCCGGCGACCGCCATGATCGAGATCGATCATGTCTCGCAGGTGTTTCAGACCTCAACCCGCCAGGACCATCTGGCGTTGTCGGATATCTCTCTGACGATCGATGATGGTGCCTTCGTCTCGATCCTCGGTCCCTCCGGCTGCGGTAAGTCGACGCTGCTTTATATCGTCGGCGGATTCGTCCGGCCGACGAAAGGATCAGCCCGGATGAAGGGTAAGGCGATCACTGGCCCCGGGCCGGATCGCGGCCCGGTGTTTCAGGAGTTTGCGCTGTTCCCCTGGAAGAGCGTGCTTGGCAATGTGATGTACGGCCCGCGACAGCAGGGCGTGAAGCATGGCGAAGCTGAGGCGCAAGCCTGCGCACTGCTCGAGATGGTCGGGCTGAAGGGCTTTGAAAATTTCTACCCCAAGGAACTGTCGGGCGGGATGAAGCAGCGCGTCGCGCTGGCGCGAACATTGGCCTATCATCCCGAAGTGCTCCTGATGGATGAGCCATTCGGCGCGCTCGACGCGCATACGCGGACGCGGCTGCAAAACGATCTGCTCAACATCTGGGAACGCGACCGCAAGACGGTGCTGTTCGTGACCCACTCGGTCGAGGAGGCGGTCTTTCTCTCGGACAAGGTGGTGATGATGAGCCACTCGCCTGGGCGCATCAGGCAGGTCATCGACATCGACCTGCCGCGACCGCGGCGCCGCAGCGAGTTGCTGCTCGATCCCCGCTATCAGAAATATGTCGTCGACATCGAGCGGATGTTCGACGACAGCGCCGAAAACGAGATCCGGCGATGAGCGCAGGCCGGGATGTCTTCGCGCGGTTGGCACCGTTGCTTGCGTGCCTCGGCCTGCTCGCGATCTGGCAGGCGGCATCACTTGCGCTCAACAATGATAGCTTTCCGACCGCGCTGCAGGCGATCGAGGCCGTTCCCTCGATTCTCGGCGACAAGGAAGCCTTGATCAACATTCTGGCTTCGCTCCAACGCATGGCGATCGGTTTTGGCGTAGCCGTCACCGTGTCCATCCCGCTCGGCCTGCTGATGGGCCGCAGCCGCGCCGTTGCGTCGTTCTTCAATCCCTTGTTGATGGTGATCTATCCGGTGCCGAAGGCCGCGCTGATGCCGATCATCATGCTCTGGCTCGGCGTCGGCGATCTCTCGAAAACGCTCGTCATCTTTCTCGGCGTCAGCCTGCCGGTGATCTATCACAGCTTCGCGGGCGCCAAGGCCGTCGAAGAGAAGATGCTCTGGTCGGGTGCAGCGATGGGCCTCTCGGCTGCAGAGCGCCTGGTTCGCATCGTGCTGCCGGCCGCCTTGCCGGAGATCCTCACAGGCTGCCGCACCGGGCTGGTGCTGGCACTGATCACGATGATCACGAGCGAGATGATCGCGCGCCAGTCCGGCGCCGGAAACATTCTCTTCAACGCGCTCGACATGGGGGAATACGACACCGTGTTCGCCATGATCATCATCGTCGGAGCGATGGGGATCGGGCTTGATGCCTTGTTCGAGCGTGTCCGCGCGCGGCTGGTGCGGTGGTCCGAACCGCAGTTCGACATACCCTTGAGCTTTTCATGAACGCACGTGCTGTCACGACCGACGTCTTGCTGGGCTTGCTGCCGATCGCTCTCCTGATCGCCGGATGGCAGGCGCTGGTGTCGTTCGGCTATGCGCCGGTGACGCTGCTGCCACCGCCCGGACAGGTCTTCGGGCGCATGGTCCAGCAGATCCTCGACCCGACGTTCCAGCAGGATATCGTGGCGACGCTGATCCGGTTGTTCGCGGGATTTGCGATCGCCGTCGTCTTCGGCGTTGCCATCGGGCTGGCCGCAGCGGCCAACCCCGCGATCAATGCAGTCGTGCGGCCGATCGTCCGGGTCTTGGCGCCGTTGCCGAAGGTCGCGCTTTATCCGGCTTTGCTCCTGCTGCTCGGCTTCAACCATGAATCCAAGATCGTGCTGGTTGCCGCGGACGCACTGTTTCCGATTCTGTTGTCGACCTATTACGGCGCTTCGACCGTGGAGCAGAAGTTGATCTGGTCGGCGATGGCTGCGGGAACATCACATCGCGAAATCATGTTCAAGGTGGTGCTGCCGGCGGCCGCGCCGTCGATCCTGACCGGATGCCGGATCGGCCTCGTGATTTCCTGCATCGTGGTGTTTCTGGCGGAGATGATCACCTCGACTGATGGTCTCGGTCATGTCCTGGTGACCGCGGCGCGCACGTTCCAGGCGGTCGACATGTTCGTACCCTTGATCACGATTTCATTGCTGGGATTGATCCTCAATGGCGCGCTGGAGGGACTGCGGTCCTATCTTTTGCGCGGATTTCCGGACGTCTAGGAATACGCTCGAAGGAGAGAGACATGCTGGCCGACCGGATCGAAGCGAAATGGATCGACGCGTTCTGCGAGATTTTCGAGCGCTGCGCGGTCAAGCCCGGCGACACCGCCGCTATCCTGTCGGAAACGCAGTCCCGTGCGCTCAATGTGCATCTGGCCGAGCTTGCGCTGCTCCGGATCGGTGCGCGGCCATTTCACGTGATCGTGCCGACGCCGCGCAATCGCCAGATCGTGCCGATCCGCTCGACTGGGGCAAGCGAAGCGATCCAGCGTCTCGCGCCCGTCATCACTGCCTTGCAGCAGGCAGGCTTTGTCGTCGATTGCACCATCGAAGGGCTGATGCACGCGCCTGAGACGCCGGAGATTTTGAAGGCAGGCGCACGCATCCTCGTGATCTCCAACGAGCATCCGGAGGCTTTGGAGCGCATGGTGCCCGATACGGCGCTGGAGAAGCGCGTGCGTGCCGCGGCAAAGATGCTGCGCGGCACGAAGCGCATGCGTGTGACGTCCAAGGCCGGAACCAATCTCGACGTCGACATGGTCGGTGCCGCGACGGTCGGCGTATGGGGCTGGACCGACAAGCCCGGCACGCTGGCGCACTGGCCGGGCGGTATCGTGGTGAGCTTTCCAAAGAGCGGTACGGTCAATGGCACGCTTGTGATGGCGGCCGGCGACATCAATCTCACCTTCAAGCGCTATCTGGCCTCTCCCGTCAAAATGACGTTGAAGGACGACTACGTGACCGATCTGGAAGGTGACGGCGCGGATGCCGCGATGATGCGCGCCTATCTCGCCGCCTGGGGCGACCGGGAGGCCTACGCGGTGTCGCATGTCGGCTTCGGCATGAATCCCGGCGCGCGCTATGAGGCGCTGTCGATGTATGACCAGCGCGACACCAACGGCACCGAGCTTCGCGCCGTGTCCGGAAACTTCCTGTTCTCGACCGGAGCAAATGAATTTGCCGGCCGTTACACGGCCGGCCATTTCGACCTGCCGATGATGGGAACGACGATCGAACTCGACGGCATCGCCGTCGTGCGCGACGGCGTGCTTCAGGACGTGTTCGGGTGAGCCGTCAAAGCACCGGCGGTCGGGCCAACCCGAAATGCCGGAGCATGTCGACCAGCGCTGCGAGGCGCTTGTCGCGATAGGCGTCGATGTCGAGGCCGGAATAATCGAGGAAGCCGGCGCCGGTGCGCAGGCCGATGCGGCCTTCCTCCATATTGCGCGAGATCACCTCAGGCGCCCGATAGCGTTCGCTGCCTAGCGCGCCTTCGAGATAGCGGCTTGCATAGTAAAGAATGTCGCCGCCGCCCCAGTCGATGAATTCCAATAATCCCAGCACAGCGTAGCGAAAGCCGAAGCCGTAACGGATCGCCTTGTCGATCTCCTCCGCGCTGGCGACGCCTTCTCCGACCATCCGAGCCGCTTCGTTCATGGCGAGCGCCTGAATGCGGGGCACGATGAATCCAGGTGTCGCGGCACAGACCACTGGAACCTTGCCGATGCCTTCAAGCAGCGCCTTGACTTGCGTAACGACTGCGGAATCGGTGGCTTTGCCGGGAGAGATTTCGACCAAGGGGATCAGATAAGCGGGATTGAGCCAATGTGCGTTGAGGAAGCGCTCGGGATGTTCGACGGCGTCGGAGAGGTCATCCACCAGGATCGTCGAGGTGGTCGAGGCAATGATGACATCAGGCGCGACCGATTTCGAAGCCGCCGCGAGCACTTCGCGCTTCAGTGCGACGACCTCGGGCACACCTTCAAAGACGAGACCGGCCTCCGCGAGCGCTTCAGCGCTTTGCTCGGTAGGCACGACCCTGACCCGCGACATCAACGCGTCGGCCTCTTGATCCTTCATCAGTCCGAACCGCGCGAGGCTCGCCAGTGTCTTTCTGACTTCATCGAGCGCGTCAGCCTCCAGCTTGGCGAATTGCCCGGCCGAACGGGTCTTTACGTCGATCATCGTGACCGTGTGGCCGGCATAGGCAAACGCGACGGCGATACCGCGGCCCATGCGGCCGGCGCCGAGACAGACGATGGCGGGACGGGCAGCGGTCATGGGCCAAAACCTTCGCGGAGCAGGGTTTGCAATTCGGCGCGATGAAGCTTGCCAAGGCCGAGGCTTGCCAGTGTGCGTCCAGTCTTCGTGAAATCTTCGCCGCAGATCGATCCACCGATAGCGAGAAAGGCTCTCGCCAACGGCGTTGCGACGCCAGCGAGTTCGGCGACCGAGACCAGGAACGACAAGCCGAGCTGCAAATCCTCCCGCATATAGCGATGCTCGGTGAGCGCGATCCGCTCGCGCCAGTCGCCGGAGTCGGTGAGGCGGTCATGCGAGCCGCGGCCATACATCCAGATTTCGCCTTCGGCCGCATAATGATGCGCCAACGGAAAGTGCGGCGCCCCGTAGCCAAGTGCTTCGCGCACGGCGATACGCTCGGCGTCGAGCGCGTCGGTGACAAGCCGTATCGGGGCCTGCGTGCCTTCCTTGTGAATGTCCCAGCGCTCGAAATGTTCGATCGGCCCGGCGTTCATGACGATCAACGGTGGGTGGATGATCGGTCCGGCGTTCATGAGCGCGCCGGAAAGCGCGTCGCCGCACGGCTCGATCACGCCGAGAAACGCTCGCCCGATGATATCAAGCGCATGATCTGCCGTGCGCAGCGGAAACACCCCGACGGGAAGCCGCTTGGCGCGGATGGTGATCGCGATTTCGAATCGGTCCGTGCTTGCGCGTCAGCCAGGGCAGCGTGCCGGTTTCCGCGAAGCTTACCTCGGCGCGATTGCCTGTCGTCGCGCGCGGCGGCCGCGAAGATCATCGAGCCGAATGTCGCCGGTGGCACGAACACGACTTGGCCGTCGCGCAAATGCGGCGCCAATTCCTTGGCGATATCGGCTTGTGCGAAGGCTGGTGTCGGGCAAAGGATCAGCTCGGCATCGCGGGCCGCCTCGGCAATATCGGTGGTGACCAGCGCGAGCTGGACGTCGTGCTGGCCGTTGACGTCCTTGACCAGGATGCGCGAGCCGGCGGCGCGGTGGGCTGCGGCTTGATCGGCATCACGCCGCCACAGCCGGACCTCGTGGCCCTGCAGCGCGAAGTCGCCTGCGGCCGCGAATGAGCCGTTACCGCCGCCCAGCACCGCGATCTTCAAGCCGCGCCTCCCTGCGCAGAGCGCGTGTCGAGTTGTTTCAACATGAAATGTTGTACCTTGCCCAATGCGGTTCGTGGCAGATCGTCGACAAAGATGATTTCGCGTGGAACCTTGAAGCGGGCGAGCTGTGTTTCGACATGCGCTTTTAGATGATCCGCGTCGACCGCGCAGCCCGCACGCCTGATCACATAGGCGACCGGCACCTCGTCCCAGCGCGGATCGGGACGCCCGATCACGGCGCATTCGCCGACATCGGGATGTTCCGAGAGCACACGCTCGACTTCCGCCGGGTAGATGTTCTCGCCGCCGGAGATGATCAGGTTCTTCTTGCGGTCATGGACCCAGAAATAGCCGTCCGCGTCGCGGCGGCCGAGATCGCCGCTGCGATACCAGCCGTCATGCAGAGCTTCGCGCGTCGCTTCCTCATTGCCCCAATATTCGTAGAACACGTTGGGGCCGCGCACCGCGATCTCGCCTGATATCTCCGGAGGCAGCTCCTTGCCGGTATCGTCTATGATCGCTGCCTCGCAGCACAGGCCGGGCAGGCCGGTCGAGCCCTTCACGCGACAGATCGCCGCCAAGCCGCGTATAGACCGCGATCGGGCAAGTCTCGGTCGAGCCGTAAACCTGCAGCACCGGGATGCCGCGTGCGACAAAACGATCGATCAGATGTTGCGGGACGATCGTCGATCCGGTCGAGACCGCTTTCAGCGACGAGAGGTCGGTCGTTGGCCAGGCTGGATGGTCGGACACGGCCTGAATTGTCGCGGGCACCAGCACCGTCAACGTGGGGCGATCGCGCTCGAAAGCGGCAAGCGCCGCATCCGGCGTGAAGCGCGAATGGATCGTGACGGTTGCGCCATGATGCAATGCCGGAGTGGTTTGGATGTTAAGTCCGCCGACATGGAAGAACGGCAGCACGGTCAACACGTGGTCGTCCGAGGTGAGGCCGTGCATGTGCTGGCTCATGACGCCATTCCATAGCAGGGCGTCCTGGCGCAGCACGGCGCCTTTCGGCCGGCCTGTCGTGCCCGATGTGTAGACGATCAGCAGCGGACAGGAGAGATCGGTGTGCGGATTGCGACCGTCGCCGCGCGCTTGCGTCAACAGCGTATCGAATGTGCTTCCGGTCGGAGGCGAGAAATCGAGCCCAATAACGCTTGTCTCGGGCAGCTTCTTCTCAAGCGGCGACAGAATGGCAGCGAAGGCCTGCTCCAGCACGAGAACCTTCGCCGCCGCGTCGGATAAGATGAACATTTGCTCGGCGACGGCGAGGCGCCAGTTCAGCGGCACCAGGATTGCGCCGAGGCGGGCGCAGGCATAGAGCAGGACCAGATAGTCGGGCCGGTTCAGGCTCAATATTGCGACGCGATCGCCGCGGCCGACACCCAATTCTGATTTGAGCGCCCGCGCTGTCTGTTCGATGCGCGCGTTGAACGCGGAATAGCTCGAGTGTTGTCCCGTCAAATCGGATGGCGGGCTTGTCCGGAGAGAAAGCCGCATTGCGCTCGATCAGACTGCAAAGGTCCACCGTCAGTCGTCCGTTTCGCCGGCCTCGTAGAGCGCCTCGCGGCCGATGCGGTCGAGGCAGAGCTCGGCGGTCCAGGGCAGCATCAGCGAGCCGCAGCGGCTGTCGCGATAGATGCGCTCCAGCGGCAGCGATTTCAGCATCGCCTGGCCGCCGCAGGTGCGGATCGCGAGTGTCGCGAGCTCATTGGCGCCTTCCATGACCGAATATTGCGCGGCATAGGCGCGCAGCACCTGTTCCTTGCTCGGATTGGCGCGCGCTTCGGTGACCGCCTGGAACCAGATCGCCTTGATCTGCTCGAGCTTGATCTGCATCTGCGCCACTGCGATCTGCTTGGTCGGATACATCCGCCGCTTGACCGGCGGCGTGCCCGGCATCTCGCCGCGCAGATAGCGCACGGTGAAGTCGTAGGCTGCCTGAGCGAGACCCATATAGGTCGGTGACAGTGTCAGGAACATGTGGGGCCAGCGCATCGCCGCCTGGAAATAGACGCCGCGCGGCATCAGCGCCGCTTCCTCGTCTACGAACACGTCCTTGAACAACAGCGTGCGCGAGACCGTGCCGCGCATGCCGAGCGGGTCCCAGTCGCCGACCACGGAAACGCCTTCGGTCCTTGCGGGGATGGCGAGGTAGAGCGTATTGCGGCGCGACGCCTTTTCGCCCTCGGCGATTTCGGTGCAGAGCACGCCGTAATAGTCCGCGTGCCCGGACAGCGATGCAAAAATCTTCTTGCCGTTGATGAGCCAGCCGCCTTTGACCGGCTTCGCTTCGGTGCCGAAGGCGACACCTCCGGCAGCCGCCGCGCCGCCCTCCGAGAAGGGCTGCGAATAGATCGCGCCGTCATCCACGATGCGCTTGTAGTGGATCGCGCGACGGCGTTCGTGCTCGGCGCGGGTCGCGGCATCCATGTCGAGATCGTCGGCGAGGGGGCCCGACCACAAGGTCGAGCAGACATGCATGTTCCAGGTCAGCGCCGTCGCACCGCAATAGCGGCCGATCTCGGCGGCCGCGAGTGCATAGGTCTGATAGTCCGCGCCGAGGCCGCCATGTTTCGTGGGGATGCAGACGCCGAGCAGGCCTGCGCGGTGTAGATCGCGATAGTTTTCGGTCGGAAACGTCGCGTCGCGATCGTAGGCGGCCGCGCGGCCCGCGAAGACGGTCTGACCAAGTTCACGCGCGCGCGCGATGATTGCCGCCCGGTCGTCGCTCAGGCGGAAGGCCGTGGGATCGAAGATCGGCGCGTCAAGCGCGACGTTGCCGCTGGTGGATGCATTCTTGCTGACTTGAACCGTCATCTGTTCCGTCACCTAAAGCGTTTCCAGGAACTGGTCGAGAGTCGCGTTGAAGGCCGCGGGACGTTCCAGGTTGACGAGATGGCCGACGCCGTCGAGCTCGACATAGCTTGCCGATGGAATGAAGCTCGCCATCTTCGCCATCATAGGCGCCGGTGCGTTCTTGTCCTTCGAGCCCGAGAGCGCCAGCGTCGGCACCTTGATGCTCTTCAAAGCCGCGCGCTGGTCGAACCCCAGGAGCGCGAGCATGATGGCGCGATACGTGGCTTCCGGAACGCTCGCCATGCAGTCGCGGGCAAGCGCCATGCCCGAGGCATCCGGATCGTCGCCGACCAGATCGCCCACGAGTGTGGGTGCCAGCGACACCATCGTCTCGCCGCGATCCAGCGGCCCGAGCCGCGCATCGATGAAAGATTTCTGCCAGTCACCGTCGGCGCTGCCGAAGGCTGGGCTGGTCTGGGCGAGAACGACGGCTTTGGCTGTGGTCGGATGCTTGACCAGCCATTGCTGCACGATCATGCCGCCGATCGAATGACCGACGAGGATGGGCTTGGTTGCGCCGATCTGTCCCAGGAAATCCTGCAAAGCGTCCGCAAGCGTCGTGACGCTGACGGTTGCAAGCGGCGCCGATCCGCCATAGCCCGGCATGTCCCACGCGATCGCGCGATAGCGATCGCTGAAATGGTCGAGCTGAGCGCGCCAGCCCCGCGCCGCGCCGCCGATGCCGTGCAGGAACACGAGCGGTGTCTTGCCGGCATCGCCGGCTGCTTCAAAGGTGAAGCGACCATCTCCGGTTTTCGCGGGTTTCGTCATGCGTACAGCTATCGTTTCCGTCCCTCGTCCCTCGGATGCTAACAGCCTAGCCGGTTTCTTGCAAAAGTTTGAAGTATAAAATATACGCAAAATCCTGACGCGTTAGAATTTGCATCGGGGAGGGCCTGAGCATGTCCGGACTGCCGCATTCCCCGCATGCGCTGATTACCGGCGGGGGCCGCGGCATCGGCCGCGAGATTGCATCGGCTCTGGCGCGTGCAGGCGCGACGGTCACGGTGCTGGGGCGGGATCGCGCGAGGCTCGACGATGCGATTGCCGCAGGTGCTGCGCATTTCGCCGGTGTTGCCGATGTCGCCGATCAGGTCGCGATCAGTGCCGCAATCACTGAGGCTGCAGCGCGAAAGCCGATCGACATTCTGATTGCCAATGCCGGTATCGCCGAGTCCGCGCCATTCGCGAAATCCGATATCGCGCTGTTCCGTCGCATGATGGATGTCAACTTCATGGGCGTCGTACATGCGATTCAAGCGGCGCTGCCGTCGATGAAGGGCAGGCCCTATGGCCGTATTGTCGCGGTTGCATCGACCGCAGGCCTCAAGGGTTACGCTTATGTCAGCGCCTATAGCGCCGCGAAACACGCCGTCGTTGGGCTCGTTCGCTCGCTGGCCCTCGAGCTTGCGAGCACGCCGATCACCGTGAACGCCGTCTGTCCCGGTTTCACCGATACCGATCTCGTTGCCGGCAGCATCGACACCATCATGAAAAAGACCGGCCGAAGCCACGAGCAGGCGGTGGCCGAACTCGCCAAGCACAATCCGCAAGGCCGGCTGGTGACGCCGGCGGAGGTCGCCGATACCGTTCTCTGGTTGTGCGGTGAGGGCGCCGGCGCGATCACCGGACAGGCCATCGCGGTGGCCGGCGGCGAGATATGAGCATCTCGGAAAACAACAAGCGAATCGTCGAAGGGAGATATCATGAGCAGACCCGTCAATCCCGTCACGGTGCCGCTGGCCGACTATTCGCCGTCGCACTTTCTGCTATCCGTTGGGGACGGCGTCGCGACGGTGACCTTGAATCGCCCCGAGCGCAAAAACCCGCTGACATTCGACAGCTACCGCGAACTGACGGATTTCTTCCGCGCCTGCGCCTTCGACGATGCAGTCAAGGCCATCGTGGTGACCGGCGCCGGCGGTAACTTCTCGTCAGGCGGCGACGTATTCGAAATCATCGGTCCGCTGGTCAAGATGGATACCAAGGGGCTGACCGCCTTCACCCGGATGACCGGCGATCTCGTCAAGGCGATGCGGGCCTGCCCGCAGCCGATCGTGGCCGCGGTCGAGGGCATCTGCGCCGGCGCGGGCGCGATCGTTGCGATGGCGTCCGACATGCGGCTCGCCGCAACCGGCGCCAAGGTCGCCTTCCTGTTCAACAAGGTCGGGCTCGCCGGCTGCGACATGGGCGCCTGCGCGATCCTGCCGCGCATCATCGGGCAATCGCGAGCGTCGGAGCTGCTCTATACCGGCCGTTTCATGACGGCGGAGGAGGGCGAGCGCTGGGGCTTCTTCAGCCGGATCGTCACGCCGCAAGCGGTCTTGTCGCAGGCGCAATCGCTGGCCCGCGAGATTGCTCTTGGGCCCGCATTCGCCAACACCATGACCAAGCGGATGCTGGCGATGGAATGGGCGATGTCGGTGGAGGAGGCGATCGAGGCGGAGGCCGTGGCGCAGGCGCTATGCATGACCACGGCCGATTTCGAGCGCGCATTCGAGGCCTTCGCGAACAAGGTCAAGCCGGCCTTCCAGGGGAATTGAGGCGCCGGACAACGTCTGTCCGAGGGGACTTGTCAGAAGATATTTTATATTTAAAATAATTTGCCTGAACCTGTCTTGCTCTACCTGTCTTCCTTGGCCCTTGCCCGGAGGCCCTCATGAAGATCGCGATCATCGGCGGTGGACCGGCCGGCCTCTATGCTGCGATCCTGCTGAAAAAGCAGCGGCCGAACGCCGAGATCGCGGTCTATGAGCGCAACCGCGCCGACGATACGTTCGGCTTCGGCGTGGTGTTCTCCGACGCGACGCTCGACAATTTCGAGACATACGATCCGCCGAGCTATCGCCGCATCACCCAGGAATTCGCCTATTGGGACGATATCGCCGTGCACTTTCGCGGCACCGTCCATCGGGTCGGCGGTAACGGCTTTTGCGGCTGCTCGCGCCGCAAGCTGCTGCTGATCCTGCAGGAGCGGGCACGCGAACTCGGCGTCGACGCTGCACTTCGAGACCGAGATCGACAATGAGGCGCGTTTCGCCGACGCCGATCTCGTCATCCTCGCCGACGGCATCAACAGCCGCTTCCGCGAGAAATATCTCGATCACTTCGAGCCGGAGGTCGATGTCCGCGCCAACATGTTCGCCTGGATGGGCTCGACCAGGCCGCTCGACGCCTTCACCTTCATCTTCCAGGAGACCGAGTGGGGTCCGTTCATCGCGCACGCCTATCAATACGAGACAGGCCGCTCGACCTGGATTTTCGAGACCGATCCCCTGACATTCGAGCGCGCCGGACTGAAGGGGCTGGACGAGAGGCAATCAGCCGACCGCATGGCGGAGATTTTCGGCTGGTTCCTCGGCGACCATCCGCTCCTCACCAACCGTTCGATGTGGCGCAATTTCCCGATGATCCGCAGCAAGCGCTGGGTCAAGGACAACATGGTGCTGCTCGGCGACGCCAAGGCGACCGCGCATTTCTCGATCGGCTCCGGCACCAAGCTCGCGATGGAGGATGCGATCGCGCTTGCCGACGCGATGCAGCGCGCGCCGACCGTTGCGGCTGCACTCGACAAATACGAGCACGGACGACGCGAGGAGGTCGAGAAGACCCAGCATGCCGCCGACGTCTCGCTGGTCTGGTTCGAGCATGTCGACCGCTTCTGGGAGTTCGATCCCGTGCAATTCGCATTCGGCGTGATGACGCGCTCGAAGGCGATCACCTATGACAATCTGACCCTGCGCGCGCCGGACTTCGTTGCCGACGTCGACAAGGCCTTCGCGCGGCAGGTCCGCGCCAAGGGCTTCGACGTCGATGTCGACAAGCCGGCCGCACCGATGTTCCAGCCGCTTGCGGCTGCGCGAGATGGTGCTTGCCAATCGCGCGGTGGTCTCGCCGATGTGCATGTATTCGGCGAAGGAAGGCATGCCGACCGATTTTCATCTCGTGCATTACGGCTCGCGCGCGATCGGCGGCGCGGGCTTGATCTTCACCGAGATGGTCTGCGTCGGCCGCGACGCCCGCATCACGCCGGGCTGCGCCGGCTCGTGGAACGACGAGCAGGAAGCGGCCTGGCGGCGCATCGTCGATTTCGTTCATGCCAATTCGGCCGCCAAATTCGCGCTCCAGCTCGGCCACGCCGGCCGCAAGGGCGCGACCAAGCTGATGTGGGACGGCATGGATCGTCCGCTGGAGGAAGGCGGCTGGGACATCGTATCGGCATCGTCCATTCCCTATTTTCCCGATAGCCAGGTGCCGCGCGAATTGGATCGCGCCGCGATGGACAAGGTCAGGATGGCCTTCGTGTCTGCCGCCGAGCGCGGCGAACGCTGCGGTTTCGACATGCTCGAGCTGCATTGCGCCCATGGCTATCTGCTTGCGAGCTTCATCTCGCCGCTGATCAACACGCGCACGGATGACTATGGCGGCTCGCTTGAAAACCGCCTGCGCTTTCCGCTGGAGGTATTCGCGGCGATGCGCGCCGCCTGGCCGGCGCACAAGCCGATGTCGGTGCGCATCTCAGCGACCGACTGGGCCGAGGGTGGCATCACGGGCGATGACGCCGTCCGGATCTCCCGCGCCTTTGCCGATGCCGGGGTTGACCTCGTCGACGTCTCGACCGGCCAGACCGTACGCGACGCGCAGCCGATCTATGGCCGTATGTTCCAGACGCCATTCTCCGATCAGGTCCGCAACGAGGCGCGCGTCGCCACCATGTGCGTCGGCAACATCACGACCGCCGATCAGGTGAACACGATCCTGGCCGCCGGCCGGGCCGATCTCGTCGCGCTCGGCCGTCCGCATCTGGTCGATCCCACCTTCACGATGAAGGCTGCCGCCTGGTATGGCGCGGATGTGTTCTGTCCGCCGCAATATCTGCCCGGAAAAGAACAGATTTTCCGTAACAGCGTGCGCGACCGGCAGGACTTCGAGGACCTCAAAATTAAGGCTAAGCCGAAGACCCGGGCGGAGCTGAAAGCGGAGGCGACAAAGCCGCTTGCGGCGGAATGACGGGCCGTGCGAGGCTTGTGGGCGTCTGGCATCGAGTGGAGTACGGGCGATGAAGGCGATTATTGTCGGTGGCGGGATCGGCGGCTTGACCACCGCGCTCATGCTGCGAGCCCGCGGCATCGATTGCGAGATCTACGAGCAGGCGGACGCGATCCGCGAGCTTGGCGTCGGCATCAACACTCTGCCGCATGCGATCCGGGAGCTTGCGCAGCTCGGCCTGCTCGATCGCCTCGATGAGGTCGGCGTCCAGACCTATGAGCTGTTCTACCTGACCCGCCACGGCCAGGAGGTCTGGTACGAGAAGCGCGGGCTCGATGCCGGCCATGAGGTGCCGCAATTCTCCATTCATCGCGGCCGTCTGCAGAGCGTGATCCATCAGGCCGTGGTCGAGCGGTTGGGGCCGGAGGCCATCCGCACCGGCTGCCGGCTCGGCTCTTTCACCCAGGACGAGGGCGGGGTGACCGCCTATTTCTTCGATCGCAGCGGTTCGCACGTGCATAGCGTGCGCGGCGACATCCTGATCGGTGCAGACGGCATCCATTCCAAGATCCGCGAGACGCTGTTTCCGGAGGAGGGACCGCCCTGCTGGAACGGGCTGATGCTGTGGCGCGGCGCGACCGATTGGCCGGCCTTCCTGACAGGGCGGTCGATGGTCATCGCCGGAGGCCTGAACGCCAAGGCGGTGGTCTATCCGATCGCCGAGGGCTCGAGCCCGGCGAGCCGCCTGACCAATTGGGCGGTGCTGGTACGGATCGGCGACGGCAACGTACCGCCGCCGCGCCGGGAGGACTGGTCACGGCTTGGCCGGCCGGACGAACTGATGCCGCATGTCGCGGGCTTCTCGATCCCGCAGGTCGACTTCGCGAGTCTGGTGCGCGCCACGCCGGAGTTCTGGGAATATCCCTGCTGCGACCGTGATCCGCTGCCTTACTGGTCGAGCGGCCGGGTCACCCTGCTCGGCGACGCCGCGCATCCGATGTATCCGGTCGGCTCGAACGGCGCTTCGCAGGCCATTCTCGATGCGCGGGCGCTCGCCGACGCGTTGGCGCGACTCTGAGCATCCGCGGCAGGCCCTTGCTGCCTATGAGCAGAAGCGTTTGCCGATGACCGCCGAGATCGTCGCCGCCAACCGCCGTGGCGGTCCGGAAGGCGTGATCGACGCGGTCGAGCAGCTTGCGCCGCAGGGCTTTAGCGATCTCGAGGCCGTCCTCAACTACGAGGCGCGCGAGGCGATCGTGCGTGGCTATGCGACGCGCGCCGGCTTTGCCGCGCGGATGGTGACGCGGCAAGCCTCCTGACATGATCGGAAAAAGCTGGGCGCTCTCGAGAGTCATCCACCTAGCGGCGGTGGCGGCAGGAAGTGGATGTTGTGCTCGGCGGCGAGCTTGACGACCTCGTCCGGGTTCTGCTGCTTCATGTTGTGGATCGCCCAGAACAGATCGTAGAGCCGGCGGGTCGGCGACACCCAGAACAGCGTCTTCGCGTTCTGCTGAGACTTGTTGAAAATGCCGTGCGGTTTGCCCATCGGCAGGCGCACGGTGTCGCCGGCGGTCGCGAATTCCTCGGCGCCGTCGAGCATGAAGTCGAGCCGGCCTTCCAGAATGTAGAGATACTCGTCCTGATCGGGGTGGATGTGCGGCGGCACGAAGGTGCCGGGCGGGAACGTTGCGTGCCATGAGAACGAATGCTCGGTGCGGCTCTTCGGCACATAGGTCTGGCCGAGAATGTTCCAGGTGATGCCCTGGATGCCCTCGTTGGCGCGCGTGATGCCTGCGATCTCGGTCTTCATCAATACTCCTCCCACTGGTTATTTGCCGCTGTCTCACTTGCCCTGCGAGCAATCCTTGGCGTAGCGGTCGCCGTAATTCTCGAACACTTTCTGCACGATCTCGGTCTGGAATTTTCCGTCCGGACGCTTCGCAACCTTGGTCAGGTAGAAATCCTGAATCGGATAGCCGTTGGCGTTGAACTTGAATCCGCCGCGCAGCGAGGTGAAGTCGGCCTTCTTGAGCGCTGCTGCAACCGCATCCTTGTTGCCGAGATCGCCCTTGACCGCCTTCACCGCGCTGTCGATCAGGAGCGCCGCGTCATAGGCCTGCATCGCATAGGTGCCGGGCACGCTGCCATAGGCGGCTTCATAGCTCGCGACGAATTTCTTGTTTGCCGCATTGTCGAGATTGGGCGCCCAGTTCGCGCCGCCGAACATGCCGACCGCGGCATCCTGCTGCGCCGGCAGTGTCGATTCATCGACGGTGAAGGCGGACAACACCGGGATGCTGTCGGCAAGTCCCGCCTGCTTGTACTGCTTGACGAGATTGACGCCCATGCCGCCGGGCATGAAGGTGAACACGGCATCCGGCTTGAGCGAAGCGATCTTCGAAAGCTCCGGCTGGAAATCCAGCGTACCCAGCGGAATGTAGGACTCCTCCACGACCTCGCCCTTGTAGTCGAGCTTGAAGCCGGCGGCGGAATCCCGCCCGGCCTGATAGTTCGGAACCAGGAGATAGACGCGCTTGTAGCCGCGATCCTGCGCGACCTTGCCGAGGATCTCATGCACCTGATCGTTCTGGTAGGAGGTCACATAGAAGAACGGACTGCATTCCTTGCCGGCGTAGCTGGACGGACCGGCGTTGGGGCTGATCAGGAAGGTCTTGTTGTCGACGACCGGCCGATGGATCGCCTGCAGGATGTTGGAGAAGATCGGACCGACCACGAAATCGACCTTGTCGCGCTCGAGCAGGCCCTTGACCTTGGTCACCGCCGCATCGGGCTTGAGCTCGTCGTCGACCACGGTGACCTCGACATCCTTGCCGCTCATCTTGCCGCCAAGATCCTTCACCGCGAGCGCAAAGCCGTCGCGCGCCTGCTGACCGAGCACCGCCGCGGGACCCGACAAGGTCACGATCACGCCGACCTTGATCTTGTCCTGCGCAAGCGCGGGTTGGACCGCCACACTCCACAGAACCGCCAGTCCAGCCAACTTCCACTGCTTCATCACAACGCAACTCCCCCTGATCGGCCGGCTAAGGCCCAGCATGACGCTCAGTCTGTCCTCGACCGCAAGCTTATTCCGACGAAGGCCGCAGCCGCAAGCAAGGCAGGTGAGTCGGCTGCACTTCGGCGCAGCCTGCATGCAAGCCTCGCGCCAATTATTTGAAGCCTAAAGAAATTCTGCACCGGTCAAAGTCATTTTGACTTGCGACGGGCTCCAAATTATTTGAAGGTCAAAGCATCGGCTGAGCCGGCAGGTGGCATGGCCGGATGGCTCCGATCAGTTACGATTGCACCACAATGCTTGATTCCGAGACCAAGGCCGTCGAACTGCCCGAGGATCACGCCGATGAGCTTCGGCTCTGGCTGCGGTTGTTGACCTGCGCGACCCTGATCGAGGGGGCCGTGCGCAGCCGGCTGCGAGAGCGCTTCGATGTTACCTTGCCGCGTTTCGACCTGATGGCGCAGCTCGACCGCGCGCCGGAGGGGATGACGCTGTCTGATGTTTCCAAGCGCATGATGGTGTCGAACGGCAATGTCACCGGGCTCGTCGAGCGCCTCGTCGAATCCGGCCATCTCGATCGCCGCACCTCGGATTCCGACCGGCGCGTGCAGGTGATCCGCCTGACCAAGATCGGCCGCGCCGAGTTCCGCAAGATGGCGGCCGAGCATGAGAGCTGGATCGCCGACATCTTTTCCGATCTCAATCCGAAAGACGTTCGCGAGTTGATGCGCCTGCTGGCGAAGACCAAGGGCTCGGCGCAAAGGGCCGCAAGCCGGCGGGCGCCTTAGTCGTGGCCGGCATCGACTACGAGGTCGAATACAACAATCGGGCTCGGGTGCCGGAGAATCCGGCATTGATGGCAGGCTGGGCACGGGATGCCGCGGCCTATCGCGCGCAGCACAGCCCGCGCTCCATCGTCTATGGGCCGGGCAAGCGCAACACGATCGATCTCTTTGCCGGCGAGGCCGATGCGCCGATCGTCGTGTTTATCCATGGCGGCTATTGGCAGGCGCTGGATGGCGCCTCGTTCAGCCACTGCGCGCGCGGGCTGAACGCCCACGGCATCAGCGTCGCCGTGCCGACATATCATCTGTGCCCGCAGGCCACGATCGACATGATCATTCAGGAAATGCGCGCGGCAACGCGGGAGCTTGCGCGGCTCGGCCGGCCGCTCGTGATCAGCGGTCATTCCGCCGGTGGTCATCTCGCCGCCTGCATGCTCGCGACCGATTGGCCGGACTATGATGCCTCGCTGCCGAAAGACGTTGTCGTTGCGGCTTACGCCATCTCCGGGCTTTTCGATCTCGTGCCGCTGATCGGCACCTCGATCAACAACGCGCTGGGTCTCGACAAGACGGCGGCGAAGGCCGCGAGCCCGTTGTTCTGGCCGCCGCCCACTGGCGGAAGGCTCGATGCCGTCGTCGGCGGCGATGAGAGCGCGGAATATCATCGGCAGAGCCAGACCATCGTCGCGCAATGGGGCGAGGCGGGTGTCGTTACCCGGTTCGGCACGGTGCCAGGCGCCAACCATTTCACCGCGATTGCGCCGCTCGCCGATCCGGATTCGCCGATGGTTGCGCGCTTGAAGGAGCTGGCGGGTCGCTGAAGGGACGCGGGCTGTCCCAATAGCCCCGAATGGTACGGATTTCCGCTATTGCGTCCAATTATTTTAAGTCTAAAATGTTTAGGACTAAAACGCTGCCGGGCGTCCACGAATTGGCTCAAGCCTTTCACAGGGAAAGCGAGGGGCGATGGAAATGTCGGGTAGATCGCACGAGCTTGGCCCGTCGGGCCACGTCGATGACTTCGCGCGCCGCAATCTTCCGCCGTTCGAGCAATGGCCGGAGTTGCTGTTGGACCGGCCGGAGTTTCAATACCCTGATTATCTCAACGCCGGTGTCGAACTGACCGACCGGCTGGTCGAGCAGGGGCTTGGCGATCGCGTCGCGCTGATTGGAAATGGCCGTCAGCGCACCTACAAGGAATTGGCGGACTGGTCGAACCGCCTCGCGCATGCGCTGGTCGAGAATTATGGCGTCAAGCCCGGCAACCGCGTGCTGATCCGCTCCGGCAACAATCCGGCGCTGGTCGCCGCGTGGCTCGCTGCGACCAAGGCGGGAGCGGTCGTCGTCAACACCATGCCGCTGCTCCGCGCGAGCGAGTTGTCCAAGATCGTGGACAAGGCTGAGGTCGCGCTCGCACTCACTGATAGCCGCATCGCCGACGAGCTGGTCGCCTGCGCGAAGACCAGTCGCTTCCTCAAGCAGGTCGTGAATTTCGACGGCACGTCAAACCACGATGCCGAGTTCGATCGTGTCGCGCTGAACAAGCCCGTCAAGTTCGAGGCGGTGAAGACAGGTCGCGACGATGTCGCGCTTCTGGGATTTACGTCGGGCACCACCGGCGAGCCCAAGGCAACGATGCATTTTCACCGCGATCTCCTGATGATCGCGGATGGTTACGCCAGGGAAGTGCTCGGCGTCACGCCCGACGACGTGTTCGTCGGATCTCCGCCACTCGCGTTCACGTTCGGACTCGGCGGTCTCGCGATCTTTCCCTTGCGGTTCGGCGCCACCGCGACGCTGCTGGAAAACGCAGCACCAGGCGAGATGGTCAAGATCATCGAGACCTACAAGGCCACGATCTGCTTCACATCGCCGACGGCCTATCGCGCAATGATGACCGCGATGGACAAGGGCGCCGATCTGTCGTCGCTGCGTCTGGCGGTATCGGCCGGCGAGACCTTGCCGGCGCCGGTGTTCGAGAGCTGGACCCGCAAGACCGGCAAGCCGATCCTCGACGGCATCGGCAGCACGGAGATGCTGCACATCTTCATCACCAACCGGATCGGCGACGCCGTTGCCGGAGCGACGGGCAGCCCGGTGACGGGATATGAAGCCAAGATCGTGGATGCCGAAATGAACGAACTGCCCGCCGGGACCGTCGGCAAGCTTGCGGTGCGGGGGCCGACCGGGTGCCGCTATCTCGCCGACACCAGGCAGACGAACTATGTGCGCGATGGCTGGAATTTGACGGGCGATGCGTTCGTTCGCGATGCGAACGGCCGCTTCTCTTTCATCGCGCGTGCCGACGACATGATCATTTCCTCCGGTTACAACATCGCGGGACCCGAGGTCGAGGCGGCGCTGTTGTCACATCCGGCGGTCGCCGAATGCGGCGTCGTCGGGGCGCCTGACGAAGCGCGCGGCATGATCGTGAAGGCCTATGTCGTGCTCGCGGCCGGCGCGACCGCCGACGATGCGCTGGCGACCGCGCTACAGGATCATGTCAAGCGCGAGATCGCGCCTTACAAATATCCGCGCGCCATCGAGTTCGTCGCGCAATTGCCGAAGACGGAAACCGGCAAGCTGCAACGCTTCGCGTTGCGGCGGATGGCGCAGGCTGGCGCGGCTTCAGCCGGCATGGCCGCGGAATAAAAAGCCGACAAGGGAGAATTGCTCGTGAATGCGCCAAAGGGGCCCACGCTGACGGTGCTGCCCGGTTCGAAAGGCGAACCTCGCAAGCCGTGCAGATTCTGCAGCCGAGCGGCTGGCCAGCGCCGAAGGGTTATGCCAACGGCATCGCTGCCGATGGCCGCATCGTTGTGACCGGCGGCGTGATCGGCTGGGACAACGAGGAACGGCTGGCGGACGGCTTTGTCGCGCAGGTTCGTCAGGCGCTCAGCAATATCTCGGCGATCCTCGCGGAGGGCGATGCTCGGCCCGAGCATCTGGTGCGGCTGACCTGGTATGTCGTCGATATGGACGAATATCTCGCGAGCCTGAGAGAGCTCGGCCAGATCTATCGCGAGATTTTCGGCACGCACTTATCCGGCGATGGCGCTGGTGCAGGTGGTGCGTCTGGTCGAGAAGGCCGCGCGGGTCGAGATCGAGGCGACCGCGGTGGTGCCGCGCTGAGCGGCACCAAGCCATCGGCGATTAGTTTCGATACGATGGATCGACGCGGTCGAGCTTGCGCAGCAGCGCGGGCCAGGCGAGATCGCCATTGCGGTTGGGCTTGTCCGCGCGCGGTCGCATCTTGTCGAAGGTCGCCTCGAGGATCTCGGTCGAGGGCATGATGAGCTTGGTGTTGCAGGACAGCGCCATCACCTGAACCTGACAGGCCCGCTCCAGGCGGAACAGCGCGTTGAACGCCGAGGCAATGGTGCGTCCAACCACCAGCAGTCCGTGATTGCGCAGGATCATCGCTTCGTGTTCGCCGAGATCGGCGACCAGCCGCTCGCGTTCACCGACATCGTCGGCGATGCCTTCGAAGTCATGATAGGCGAGGTGCACGAACCGCATCGAGGTCTGCGCCAGCGGCAGCAGGCCGCATTCCATCGCCGAGACCGCCATGCCGGCCGGCGTGTGGGTGTGCGCGACGCAGTCGACATCGTGGCGGGCCATGTGAATGGCGCTGTGAATGACGAAGCCCGCGGCGTTGACGCCATAGTCCGAGGCGTTGAAGACGGTGTTGCCGTCATGATCGACCTTGATCAGGCTCGATGCGTCGATTTCCTCGTAGAGCATCCCGTAGGGGTTGATCAGGAAATTGTGGGGTTCGCCCGGAACGCGGCACGAGATGTGGTTGGCGATCATCTCGGTCATGCCGTGCATCGCGGTGAGACGATAGCAGGCGGCGAGATCGACGCGGGCTTGCCATTCCTCGGCGCTCACCTGTTCGCGGACCGATTTGACGATCTTGATCGCGGGCGCATTGACGGGCGGATTCATCGGACGTTCTCCGTGAGAGCTTCTTCTCGTGTTTTATGGCCTCTGCCGCAGCCTGAGCGGCAGGCCGCCAGGATAAGTGTAGCGCTGGTTGCGCCGCAAGCCGCTGAAACAGGATGGCTCCCCAGCTTTGTTGCACGGCCAGGGGCTCCGTCGCAAATCCTTCATGCGCGGCCTATACTGGGAGCCCCATTGTTGCCCTGATCACAAAGCCGGAGCCCTTTCGATGAAAACCGTCCGTTTTGCCCTGTTGTTGCTGGCGCTTTGCGCGCTCGCGCCCTGGCAGACCGCCAAAGCGGCCGACGTCATCTGCTACAACTGCCCGCCGGAATGGGCGGACTGGGCTTCGATGCTCAAGGCGATCAAGGCCGACCTCCATTACGATATTCCGCATGACAACAAAAACTCCGGCCAGGCGCTGGCGCAGATCCTGGCCGAGAAGAACAATCCGGTCGGCGACATCGGCTATTTCGGCGTCACCTTCGGCATGAAGGCCAAGACGCAGGACGCGCTCGAGCCCTACAAGCCCGAGCATTGGGATCAGGTGCCCGCGGGCCTGAAGGATCCGGACGGCTACTGGACCACCATCCATTCCGGCACGCTCGGCCTGTTCGTCAACAAGGACGCGCTCGGCGGCAAGCCGGTGCCGGCGTGCTGGAAGGATCTGTTGAAGCCCGACTATAAAGGCATGGTCGGCTATCTCGATCCGTCTTCCGCAGCGGTCGGCTATGTCGGCGCGGTCGCGGTGAATCTCGCGCTCGGCGGCTCGGCTTCCAACTTCGATCCGGCGATCAGCTTTTTCAAGGAGTTGAAGAAGAACGATCCGATCGTCCCCAAGCAGACGTCTTACGCCCGCGTCGTCTCCGGCGAGATGCCGATCCTGTTCGACTATGACTTCAACGCCTATCGCGCAAAATATTCGGAGAAGGGCAATTTCGAATTCGTCATCCCCTGCGAGGGCTCGGTGGTGTTTCCTTATGTCGTCGGGCTCGTGAAGAATGCGCCCGACAAGGACAAGGCCAAGAAGGTGATGGACTACCTGCTCTCCGACAAGGGACAGGCGATCTGGACCAACGCTTATCTGCGCCCTGCACGCCCGATCGAACTCCCCGAGGCGGTGAAGAGCAAGTTCTTGCCCGACTCCGACTATGCACGCGCCAAGAGCGTCGACTGGGGCGAGATGGAAACCGTGCAGAAAGGCTTCGTCGACCGCTATCTCGCCGAGGTCCACTGATGCAGTATGGTGCCCCCGTCTGAGGGGCAGGGGCACCATCGCGTGATGTCGCATCGAACCTTCGTCTGGCTCTGCCTGCTGCCGCTTGCAGTGGTGACGGCCGCGTTTTTCTTGCTCCCGATGGTGCGGCTCCTGCTCACCGGCGCGGAGGGACCGCACGGGCTGGCCGGTTATCTCGCGATCCTGGTCGAGCCGCGTTACCGCGCGACGCTGATCAACACGGTCCTGTTGGCGGCGGCGACGACCGTGGCGACGCTGGTGATCGCGACCATCGCCGGAATGTTCCTGCAGCGGCATCGTTTCCCCGGCCGCGCCGTGCTCGTCGCGATGCTGACCTTTCCGCTCGCCTTTCCCGGCGTGGTCGTCGGCTTCATGATCATCCTGCTCGCGGGGCGGCAGGGGCTGATCGGCGACGTATCCAACCGCCTGCTCGGCGACAAGATCGTGTTCGCCTATTCGATCTACGGGCTGTTCCTGGGCTATCTCTATTTCTCGATTCCGCGCGTCATCCTCACCATCATGGCCGCGGTGCAGAAGCTCGACAGGGGACTGGAGGAAGCCGCGCGCTCGCTCGGCGCCAGTCCCTTCGGCCGTGCAGCGCGACGTGGTGCTGCCGGCGCTGGCGCCGGCCTTCGTCGCGTCCGGCGCGATCGCCTTTGCGACCGCGATGGGCGCGTTCGGCACCGCGTTCACGCTTGCGACCAACATCGACGTGCTGCCGATGCTGATCTACACGGAGTTCACGCTGGCCGCGAATTTCGCGACGTCCGCCGCGCTCTCGGTCGGGCTCGGCGTCATCACCTGGTTCATGCTGGCGCTTGCCCGCTCGTTTACCGGCGGCGCGGTGGCGGCGGCCGGATGACGGGCATGCGCGACCGCCTGATCTTCACCGGCCAGCTTCTGTTCACGCTCCTTGTCGCGGCGTTCCTCGTCGTGCCGGCGGCGCTGTCGATCGCGGCGGGCGTCACCGTGAACTATTTTCGCGGCATCCAGTCCGGCGTCACGCTGCAATGGGTCGTCCAGGTCTGGGATCTCTATGCCGACACGATCGCGCTGTCGTTCCTGATCGCGTTCGCAACGCTTGCCGTGACGCTGCTCGCCGGCGTTCCCGCAGCTTACGCGTTGCATGTGCGGGGCGGGCGGCTGTCCCGCGTGGTCGAGGAATTGATCACGCTGCCGCTTGCGATTCCGGGCCTCGCAATCGCGCTGGCGCTGCTCTTGACCTATGGCGGCTTTTCGGGATTTCGGCGCTCCTGGCTGTTCATCCTGGTCGGGCATGTCATCTTCACGATGCCGTTCATGGTGCGCTCGGTGATGGCGGTGTTCTCGACCGTCGACATCAAGACGCTCGACGAGGGAGCCGCCTCGCTCGGCGCCTCGCCGTGGCGGCGGTTCGCCGACGTGATCGTGCCCAACGCGATGCCGGGCATCCTGGCGGGATCGCTGATGGTGGTGACGCTGTCGCTCGGCGAGTTCAACCTGACCTGGATGCTGCACACGCCGCTGACCAAGACGCTGCCGATCGGCCTTGCCGACAGCTACGCCTCGATGCGGCTCGAGGTGGCGTCCGCCTATACGCTGATTTTCTTCATCATGATCATTCCGCTTCTGGTCGCCATGCAGATGTTCGCCGACAAGGGACAGGCACGATGAGCACGACGGGACATGGCGTCTCGTTACGCATCGAGGCCTGCGGCAAGACCTTTGCCGACGGCACGCTCGCGCTCGACCCCGCAAGCCTTGATATCGCGCGCGGCGAGACGCTGGTGCTGCTTGGTCCCTCCGGCTGCGGCAAGACCACGATGCTGCGCATCATCGCCGGCCTCGAACTGCCCGACGCCGGCGGCAAGGTGCTGTTCGACGGCAAGGACATGACGTCGGTGCCGATCGAGCGGCGCAATGTCGGCATGGTGTTTCAGTCCTATGCACTGTTTCCCAACATGAGCGTGGCGGACAATATCGGCTACGGCCTGAAGATCCGCGGGGTGCCGAGGCAGGAGCGCGCCAAACGCGTCGCCGAGCTGGTCGCGCTGACCAACATTTCCGGCCTCGAGAACCGCCGCATCGATCAGCTCTCCGGCGGCCAGCGTCAGCGGGTGGCGCTGGCGCGGGCGGTCGCGATCCGGCCGGGCGTGCTGCTGCTCGACGAGCCCCTGACCGCGCTCGATGCAGCGCTGCGCGACCGGCTGCGCGGCGAGCTCAACCGCCTGCTCCGCGCGCTCGGCATCACCACGATCTACGTCACGCACGACCAGGCCGAAGCGATGGAGCTTGGCGATCGCATCGTCGTCATGCGCAAGGGCGCGATTGCCCAGATCGGGTCGCCGCGCGACATCTATTTCACGCCGCAGAACCGTTTCGTGGCCGAGTTCATCGGCGCGGCGAACATCATCGAGGCGCCGCTCGACAATGGCCACCTCGTGCTGCCGGGCGGACGGCAACCGATCGGCGGCAGTGACGACCAGCCGGCCGCGCTCGCCATGATCCGTCCCGAAACCATCGCCATCGTCGAAGCCGGACATTCACCCGTGTCCGGCACGATCGACAGCGTCAGCTTCATCGGCGACCGGCAGCGTGTGATCGTCAGCGGCGTGTCCGATAAGCCGCTGACAGTCGATGCGCCGAACACGATTCAGGCCAAGGCCGGCGAGCGGGTAGGGCTGTCGATCCCACCTGACGCCGTTCGCCTGCTGCCGCCCGACCATTGAGGACGCAAGATGTCGAACAAGCCGCTCCGTATCGCGCAGATTTCCGACCTGCATATCAAGCAGCCGGGACAGTTGGCCTACGGCCGCGTCGACACGGCAAGGGCGCTGGAGCGTTGCGTCGCGGCGCTGAACGAGTTCGCGCCGGCGCCGGATTTCGTGGTGATCTCCGGCGACCTCGTGGATACGCCGACGATCGAGGAGTACGACCATCTGAAGCGCCTGCTGGCGCCGCTCAAGCTGCCGTTCGCAGGCATTCCCGGCAATCACGACGGACGCGAGATGATGCGCGCGGCGTTCCCGCAGGCCGCTTATGCATTCCCGGCGGGTGCCCTCAACCAGACGATCGCACTTGGCGACCTCGATCTCATCCTTTTGGATTCGCATGTGCCCGGTCAGCCGCATGGCGAGCTCGAGGCGGCGACGCTGCAATGGCTCGACGCAACACTCGCGGCGTCCGCGAGCCGGCCAGCGCTGCTGTTCCTGCACCATCCGCCGTTCATTGCCGGCATCTGGCACATGGATCGCCAGAACCTGCACAATGCCGGCGACCTGGCTGAGATCGTCAGGCGCCACCCGCGCGTGCAGCTCGTCGCGACCGGCCACGTCCACCGCGCGGCGCTGACCATGTTCGCCGGCGCCGCCTGCACGATCTGCCCGGCGCCCAACCATGCGGTCGATCTCGACCTCGACGAACTGCGGGTGCCGTCATTCAAGATCGAGCCGCCGGCGTTCCATCTTCACACCTGGTATCCCGACGAGGGGTTCGGCAACGTCGTCACTCACCAGGTGCCGATCGGCGCGTTCGATGGGCCGTACCCTTTCTTCAGCGCGGACGGAAAGCTTCTGTAGGCTTCGATTGAACGCGCACGATCTTTTGGAATGCCGCTACACGCTTTCCCGATCATGCGTCAGCTCGCCTTCGCCATGTCCTCGTCTTCCGGTGAGTTGATGTAGACGCCGGATACGGTGTCGACCCAGCAGAGATGGTCGTGAACCTTCTTCACGCCCTCGACATTCTCCGCGGCGACGACCGCGGCCTGCCGCGCCCGTTCCTCGGTAATGACGCCGCTCAAATGAACGGTGCCGTCGCGGACCATGACGCTGAGCCCGAACGGGCACCATTCGTTCTTTTCCAGCGCGTCCATCACGCGGTTGCGGATGTGGTCATCGTCCGCGGTCGGGTCGGGGACCTGGCGGGCGAGGCTCGCGACCGCCTGCAACAGGTTGGCGCGCGAGACGATGCCGACGATCCTGTCGGCGCGGATGACCGGAAGACGTTTGACGTTGTTCTTCTCCATCAGGTCGACGATCTCGGCCAGCGCCGTGTCCTCGGTGATGGTGAGCGGATTCCGCGTCATGACTTCCTCGACCCGGCGGCCATGTTCATGAACGAAGTCGGAGGCCGCCTTGCCCGGCCCGAGGATGAACTTCAGCCAGCGACCTCGATGGCGCTGGGTGCCGATTTCGCTGCGTCGAATGAAGTCGCCTTCCGAGACGATGCCGACGAGTTTGCCGGTGGCGTCCACGACCGGAAGGCCGCTGACATGCTGCTGCAGCATGAGGTTCGCTGCGTCGACAATCGACGTGTCGGGAGCGACGGTGACGACCGAGCGGGTCATGATCTGGTGGGCACGCATGGGAAGCTCCGCACATTGGAAATTGAAAACTTGCCGGACAAGCTAACTATCCTGGCGTGGCGCAACTTGACCCAGGTCAAGCGCCGGCCGCGCTTTCTCAGGCTTGATGCAGCTCAGGGAGACGCTCCGGAACAGCACGACAACTCGGAGACGGGAGCGCCATATCGGAAGCTATCGGGAGGGTGCCATGACTGAGCTTTCGCAAGTGCGTCTCAAGACGATTGAACAGCCGGTCGCCGATGCCACGGAGAAACTGGCCAAAGCCAATGAACGCACCGCGGACATTCTGTTTGGCGCGCAGCGTCTGGTGCTCGACGAACTGCTGTTCGTCAGCAATGAAATGCTGGATCGAACGATAACCGAGATGCATCTCTTCACCGAATTCGTGTCCAAGCTGGCAGGTGCCCATTCGGTCAAGAACGTCCGGACGCTATGGGCGGAATGCGGCCAGCATCAAATCGATTTCATGCGACGCGAGTTGGAGCGGCTATTCAAGCACGGCGAGCGGGTCGCCGAGAGGGCGGCAGCGTTGTTTCAGGGTCAGCATCGTCTCTGACCTCTCGTCGCGATCTCCCGGGTCTCACGCTGGGCTGGAGCAGGCGAGATCGCTTCCGATGCGGGCGATCGGCAGAGTGCCGCTTGCTTCGGATTCAATTGTCAAAGAGCAGAAGAGGGTAAGTGTTCGCATTCTCGCGGCGAGGATCGCCCGAGCTTTGCGGCAGCAATGTCCCTCTCGAATAAAGAGGGCGCAGGGAAGGCCGGGTGCCCGTCGCACCCATGGTCCGCGTGCAGAAAAAAGCACGCGGCAGAACCACAGGTACGAGCCGGAACAACCGGCCTTCCCTGCGCAATGGTTTTACGGCTTATACGTACTCTCCCCGGTGACCAGGCTTTCTTGCCACCGTCGTCGGCAGATCGTTCTGCCGACTTAGCGCCAGCCTTGGGGCGCCAGGACCATACGACTTCGCCGTCCGCGATATCTCATTCGTCTCGTGAAGTATCGCGTCCATCGCATCCCGCTCCCAACGTCCGTGACGATCGCGAAGCGCCCCTCTTGTGGAGGCGGGACGCGCAGATCATCGTTTTGATTTGCCCGACGGCGCAACCGCCGATACGCGCATGGCCCGCATGCAAAAATTGCCCGTCGTGCAGACGCTCGTGGCCAAGCGGTGTGTGGCGGCACGTAGGCCATGCACTCGTATTTGGCTGGATATAGCGGCAAGCAGGATTGGTTCGGGCCTCAGACGAGATCCAATTTCAGCTCAAGGTCAGGATCTGTGGCTCTCTCGATCATGCTGCTGGTCGCGAACTTTTTTCTGCACTCCTTATCCTTATTGGGAGCCATCCCTTGATTTAGGTCAAAACTATCAAGCTTGCCCGCGACACCATGTACGCAGAGCATCTGGCGACCTGCCCGATGCGCACAAAAACCGAAGGAAAGCATGCGTAAATTGGCGGTCGGTATCTCGATCCTATTGTCGTTGGGTGCGCCCGCGGCGGCCGAGGACAAAATGGTTGTCGACATGAGCAAGATGACCTGCCGCGAGCTGACCAAGCTCGATTTTCAGGACTTTGCCGGCATCACCATGTGGCTGAGCGGCTATTATAATGCGAACCTGCACAACACTGTCATCGACCTCTACCAATTCGCACAGGCCGCAAAGACAGTGAAGGATTTCTGCCAGACGAGTCCACAGGCAACGGTCATGTCTGCCACTGAGCGGGCACTGGGCGTTAAGATGCGGGTGCGCTGAAAGAAGCCGCCTCGGAACGGGCAGGCCTCCCCGATCGCTCGGATTGGGGGGCCTTGATCCAGGTCAAGCCTCGATTGCACTGCGCATCTCACGATGGTTGCGGGCCATGGAGGATCGACATGAATACGACAAGTCTTCGCGAATTGATCCGCATATCGGCAACGACCGTCTCGGTTGCCATACTTGCGGCAGCGACCAGCCACGGCGCGTGCGCCGACGATTCCGCAAGCCTGCTGAAGTCCATGGCGGACTATACCGCGGCACAGAAATCGATCACGGCGACGTTCGACAGCGACATCGAGGTCATCACGCCGGAACTGCAGAAGATACAGTTCGCCAGCTCCGGACAATTGAAAATGACGCGACCCGATAAAATACGCATCAAGCGCACCGGTGGCTATACCGATGTCGATCTGGTCTATGATGGGAAGACCGTCTCCCTCTACGGCAATAATGCCAAGGCCTATGTGCAGGCGGACGCGCCCGGCACGATTGACCAGCTCGTCGACGCTATCCAGGCCAAGACGGGCGCGGCGCTGCCGGGTATCGATCTGCTGCTGTCCAATTCCTTCGACGTGTTGACGTCCGACGTCATCGAAGGCCATCACGTCGGGCAGGGCGTGGTGGATGGCGTTGAGTGCGAGCATCTTGCGTTTCGCGGACATGATACGGATTGGCAGATCTGGATTCAGACCGGCGCGCAACCTATCCCGCGCAAATATGTGATCACCAGCAAGACCGTTGCTGGCTCGCCGCAATACACGCTACGGATCAAGGACTGGAAGACCGACGCGATCGCCGATACGGACGCCTTCGCTTTCAAGCCGCCCGAGGGCGCGACGAAGGTCGGCCTCGATTCCGACGTCATGATCGAATTTGACGAAGTGCCTGCGGGCACAACCGCTGGAGCCAACAAATGACCATCTCGCTTCGCAGGACACTTCTGCTCGTCGCCGCCGCCATCACCTTCACGAGCGCGTTGCTCTGGAACGGCAAGGGCGATGTCGAACAAGGGTTAGTTTCCGCCTCGGAGGCACGGGTCGGGCGACCCCTGACGCCGATGAGCTATGCCGGCGTTGCCCGCAGGACGACGCGCCGCGCCGTCTATGGCACTGCGGCCGCCGCCGCAGCAGCCGGTGCCTATGCGGCCACGCCGGGTTGCGTGCAAGTAACCAACGCCTATGGTCAGGTCGTTACCAAATGCTGACATGGCCGCTTCTGGTACTTTTGAGACATGCCAGCGGCCCCCTGAGAACGTCTGCTTTTTGATTGAAGGAAGACCGGAGGTCATCGGCGCACGGTCAAAACGACGCGAATGACCGATGACAGACTTCAACCATTTCGCAGTCCGGCTGGTAAGAACGCCCGTCGTTTTTGCCTTTTAATCATCTGGCCGAGCCACTACGGTGTGCATGTTTGGCTTGAAAGTTTAGAACACCGTCGCGATGCGCTTCCGGCAGATTGCTGCTTTGCTCGGCCTTTTTTACGCGCGGACCCTCACCGCTGCGCTGGCTATTGCGTCATTGTTGGCGACGCTTTGTCAAAGCCGGGCAACCGATTCAGGCCCAAGCGGGTGATGACACTGCATTCTTTCGGTCTTCGCTTTAGCACTACTTTGGCAGAATCTGTTTGCGCCACGGTTTTTCAAGGATTGTTTTCGGCAGTATGGACACCGTTGAGACGGTGGCCGAAGGATGAGATCGACGATGGCGTGACGTACGGCGGGCATGGTTGGCTGAGGCGGAGGCCCGTTGATTTTCTTTTTCCGCCCCGCGTATGCGAGGCGGCGATGTTGCAGGAAGGCGTAGGCAATCATTGTCATCAGGGCGTGGCGATGAAGACCCTGCCATGATCGCCCTTCGAAGTGATCAAGTCCAAGCTCCTCCTTCAACTGCTGATGCGCCTGCTCACAAACCCATCTTGCCTTAATGGTGGCGGCCAGTGTGCGCAGATCCGTCGCCGCCGGGAGATTGGCGAGATAGTATTTCTTCTCCCCCGAGGCGCGTTGCTCACCAATGAGCCAAGCTTCGTCGCCTGGGAGATGCTGCTGACCTTTATCCCAAATCCGCTGCGGAGGGCCGTCGGCGGTGCGGACACGGAAAGCAGCGAATTGGGCTTTCAGCCGACCTTTCGTCCCACTGCGCCAACTCACGGTTTTCCATTTGGCGCCGGCCAGCATTTGTTCTGCCGCAATCGACAAGATATCTGGTACGTGGTGCTTCCGGGGTTTCCCGCGGACTTTGGTAATCGGCCAAATGAGCTTCACATTGACCGGATACACCTTGAGATGCCGAGGGATGCCGACGGCCCAGGCCAGCCCGCGTGCCGTTAGCCCTTGTCGAAACGGTGCGCTGAGCCCGTATCCTGCATCCGCCAGCACACATCCAAAGCGCACGTTGGCTGCCATCGCGCGGTCAATCTCGGCCAAAGCAATTTCCGGCTTGGACCGTGCCGTTCGGTGTTCGACCGGCACGCGAGCGCGCTTTAGACGAGACAGGTTGCTAGTCCAGCTGTCAGGCAGAAAGAGACGCAACGCGACCATTACCGGCACTTCGCCGCGCGCAAGCGTCAAAGACACCAGCGTTTGGCAATTTGCCGTTTTGCCGAGAGCCGACGCATATTGAGCTGCAACACCAACCGAGCGTTCGCCCTTCTTCGGGATCGCGGTGTCATCAATAACCAGCACCGCATCCTGTGTTAGGCCGTGGACTCACTATTCCGAGTTCTTCGCGCCGAGTTAAGCCGACGGACAGGGGGCGCATGAAGGCAACAGCGCTTTCTCTCGGCTTTATCGCGTGGCCAATGCACCGGTCTTTTTTCACGTGAGACGCTGATGTAGCTGCGAGAGGGCATCTCAGCCAAGTGCGCCCGGCGATCTTCGCGACCTCCATCGCCATCCGGACAGAATGGAATCGTCTTCGAAATTGTATCGCGTTTGAACGGCGGGACGTCTATGTTGCGCCCATGTCGCGCATCATATCCGTCTCGATCGCAATTCTCCTGTGGCTGCTGCCGGCCATTACGGTTGCAGCCCCCGTTCACAAACGGCCGCTGCATCGCTGGCATGGCTACGGCTTCCTGCCTGGCTATCATCAGCCTCCGAACGAAACCATTCCGGTTTATGGTTCGCGGAGATCGTTCAGCGGCACCCCGGACTACACGCCGCAGTATTGGTACAATGGCGACTGGTACTATTACGGTCGCCCCGGGTTTTACCGCGGACGCTACAATGGCGGCAGCTTTGGTCCGTGCTGGACTCAAACGCCCATCGGGCCCATCTGGAATTGCGGTTAGACGCTGACGGCGCAACGCGCCGCGGTCATCGTGGTTCGCCGGAGAAGGCCTGCCGCAGCGCGGACAGCCGCTCCAGCGCAGCACTCGCGAGCGGTCCTTTTTGGACAGCGGCGAGCGCGTCTTCGAATTGTTGCGGCGTCGCCATGCCGACCAGGATGGTGCCCATCGCCGGATCAGACAACGCAAACCGCGTGGCGGCCTCGGACAGGCTGGCGGCGAACCCCTCCTTGACCAGCGGCATCAGACGGCGCGCGCGATCGATATCGGCATCATAATTCAGGGCCGATCCGATCGGCTCGGGCGCCGGACTCGCAATCGGGTGACGCTCGGCCGAGCCCGACAATGCGCCGCCTGCCAGCACGCGGATGCCCACGACGCCAACGCCGGCTGCCTTGGTGTGATCGAACAATCGTCCGTAATCCTGCGCCGGATAATTCGCCGGCAATTCCTCGGCGGCCGATGGGTTGAGCATGTTGAAGACGACCTGAGCGCTGTCGAAGGCGCGTGAGTCGATTACTTGACGCAGCGCCGCCGTGTCGCCCACTGCCGTAATGCCGAGGAAGCGAACCTTCCCCTGCTGACGCAGGCGTTCGAACGCGGGCACCACATCGCCGAGCACCTGCCGGATGCTCAGCGCCGATCCGGCTTCGGTCTCGGTGATCGGATTGTGCAGATGGAAAATGTCGGCCTGATCAAGACGCAATCGCGCCAGGCTGCCTTCGAGTGACGTCGTCACGGCGTCGGCAATGCGGCCGAAATCGTCGGGCGCCAGGCGGACCTTGGTGCCGACCGTGACGCCGGCCGGTTTCAGCTTTTGCAGAACGCGGCCAAGGTTCTTTTCCGACTCGCCGTTGCCGTATTGGACCGCGGTGTCGAAGTAGTTCACGCCGGCTTCGATCGCTCGTGCGATGGTCCGCTCCTGATCGGCAGGATCGCCGCGCACCATCAATCCGCCAACCGCGCCGCAGCCGAAGCCCAGCACCGAGAGTTTTAGTCCCGTACGCCCAAAAACCCGTAACTGCATCGCTGTTTCTCACTCTTCGCTTGGCTGTCGCGCGTTCATCCGTCGCGCGGATTGTCAGACTCGGCAGGCCGCTCGCTTGAAGTATCACGGGTTCGTTGTACTTCGATGCGTTGCGAGTGTCAGCCGGACTGTCCCAGTTTGCGGCGCACAATTGCCTTTCGGCATTCAAATAATCGCTGGCCTGGTTGCGCCCTGCGGACGTATGCTTGCGGATGGGAGAAGTCCCATGAGAAGACGCGTGAGAAAGCTGATTTACGAGACGGCAGTCGTCACGGGCGGCATGGCACCGGTCGGGCTATTGGCGTTGGCGTTGATGCTTTGAATCATCAGCTGCGCTGCTGCTGCGCTCTGCGTTGACGCATGTTGGCGTGACGGAGCAGTTTGGCCTGGGTCCTGCGCTCCATCGAGAGTGGCACGCGCGGCAGATAAATCCCGCTGCAATGTCGCGATAGGCAGTGACCCAAAATCTAAATCATCGTTCCGGTTGACTCCGATAGGATGCGGCGTACGCTCGTCAGCGGATCGCGATCAGGTCTCCCACGCCAGCAGAGCCAGAGCGGGTCGCTCCCGTCAGTGCCAGTCGAAGTGGGCCGATTCCACGCGTTAGGTGCACCAGAACGGCGCTGGTAACAGCGCCGTTTCTCGTTGGTGGCAATTCAGCGACCGCGCCTGCCACCCTAAAGCACGATCGCGATTCAATCTGATGTCGCCGCGCTCTGGATGCCTCTCGAGAGCTTCAATGCAGCCAGCTTGCGGTAGGCCGCCTCCGTGCTTCGCAGCAGGCGTTTTTCCTGCTTTTCGCCGATGGCGTGGACCGGCACCTCGATGCCTTGCCGGCGCAGCTCGCGCGCCAGGGTCCGTCCATTGACATCATCGTTCAATCGGCCGAGCGATTTTTGCGCCCGGCGCAGCTGCTTCAACGCGGCCTTTTGCCTGGACAGCCGTTTATCTCCGAACAAATCCTCGACCGACTCGATTGCGTAGTTGAGTTTCTTGTTCAGAAGCCGCAGCCTGTGTCGTTTCCGGGCGCCCATCTTGCGCAGTTTGCGCGACTTTCCGATCAGTTGGTCTTTCCATTCCGTCAGCCTGTCCGCGCTATAGGCGCCGATGGGAGCGGCGCGCCGCCTTGCGGCCTGCCTGTTTTTTGTCGTGGCCCACCGGCCACTTTCGATCCAGCTTGATATGCGCACGATCAGGCGACGGTATCTGGCCGACTTCAGCGACCGCGCGAGCGTGCGCTGGCTTTCCG
>CAWAXO010000013.1:0-69151 GCA_963786015.1 uncultured Alphaproteobacteria bacterium
GGTCGGCCCGATCTGCCCGGATGCGCCGGTCTTCCCACATGCCGGCGACCTGCCTCGCGCCGTTGAAGGCGGCTGCCGAAAAACTCGGCAAGGTCGATTTCACCAACCTCTGGGCCGGGCAGGCGGTCCGGATCGGGCGCGACTTGCCGGCCGCCGAGTTAACGCGGGCACTGGCGGCCGATGCGCAGGAGCGGTTCGGTCAGCTCGCGCGCTGAAATGGCCGGGCCGGGCGGCTGCCGGTTGCGGCGCGAAAGGCCGCTCTGCTATACGGCGGGCTGCTTTTCTGTACCGGGAGCCATATATATAATGTCAGTCGATGCCGATACCGTTCGCCGGATCGCCCATCTGGCCCGGATTGCGGTCACCGAGGCCGAGGTTCCGCACCTGCAGGGCGAGCTGAACGCAATGCTGGCCTTTGTCGAGCAGTTGTCGGAGGTCGATATCGAAGGCGTCGAGCCGATGACATCGGTGATGCCGATGGAAATGAAGAAGCGGCAGGACGTGGTCGATGACGGCGAGATCGCCGACGACATCGTCAGGAACGCACCCGACGCCATGAACCATTTCTTCCTGGTGCCGAAGGTGGTTGAATAACGCTGGAAGACCAAGCTCTCGAATTTGGGACGATCGTCCGATGTGTCTGCTCTGCGACGACGAAAAGGCCTATCAGGCCTATATGAACTATCTCGACGCGATGGAGCGGCAGGGCAAGGCCGCCGATGCCGACAAGGCGGTCGACGCCGTGCTCGATCAGTTGGAGGCTTTGGCCAAGATCGAAGCCAAGACTGAAGCCAAATCGCGCGCGAAGCAGGATGATCCTGCCAACGACAAAACCCTCTCTCCCTTCTTCTGCAGCCCGATCAATAAATGACCGATTTGACTTCGCTGACGCTCGCCGAGGCCCGTGATGGCCTCGCGGGCAAATCCTTCACGTCGCTGGAGCTGACGGACGCGCATCTCAAGGCGATCGAAGCCGCGCGTGCGCTCAACGCCTTCGTGCTGGAGACGCCGGAGCAGGCGCGCGACATGGCGCGCGAGCGTGACGGCCGTATCGCCAAGGGCGAGGGCGGACCGCTCGCGGGCATTCCTCTGGGCATCAAGGATCTGTTTGCGACCAAGGGCGTGCGCACCACGGCCTGTTCGAAGATCCTCGGCAATTTCGTGCCGACTTACGAATCCACCGTGACGTCACAGCTCTGGCGCGACGGCGCCGTGATGCTGGGCAAGCTCAACAATGACGAGTTCGCGATGGGCTCGTCGAACGAGACCTCCTGCTTCGGGCCGGTCGCCAATCCCTGGCGGCGCGAAGGCTCCAACACCACGCTGGTGCCCGGCGGCTCATCCGGCGGATCTGCCTCGGCGGTGGCGGCGCTGCTCTGCATGGGCGCGACCGCGACCGACACCGGTGGTTCGATCCGCCAGCCGGCCGCGTTCACGGCGACCGTCGGCATCAAGCCGACCTATGGCCGCTGCTCGCGCTGGGGCATCGTGGCCTTTGCGTCCTCGCTCGATCAGGCCGGACCGATCGGCCGCACGGTGCGCGATGCTGCGATCCTGCTGCGCTCGATGGCCGGACATGATCCCAAGGACACGACCTCGGTCGATCGGCCGGTGCCGGATTATGAGGCCGCGATTGGCAAATCCGTGAAGGGCATGAAGATCGGCATCCCGAAGGAGTATCGTCTCGACGGCATGCCTGCGGAGATCGAGAAGCTGTGGAGCGACGGTGCAGCATGGCTGAAGGCGGCCGGTGCCGAACTCGTCGACGTGTCGCTGCCGCACACCAAATACGCGCTGCCGGCCTATTACATCGTTGCGCCGGCGGAAGCCTCGTCGAACTTGGCGCGCTACGACGGCGTGCGCTACGGTTTGCGCGTGCCCGGCCGCTCGATCGGCGAGATGTATGAGAAGACCCGCGCGGACGGTTTCGGCGGCGAGGTCCGCCGCCGGGTCATGATCGGCACCTATGTGCTGTCGGCCGGCTATTACGACGCGTATTACCTGCGCGCGCAGAAGGTCCGCACCCTCATCAAGAAGGATTTCGAGGATTGCTTCGCCAAGGGCGTGCACGCGATCCTGACGCCGGCAACACCATCGGCGGCCTTCGGCCTCGGCGAGAAGGGCGGCGCCGATCCGATCGAGATGTATCTGAACGACATCTTCACGGTGACCGTGAACATGGCCGGTTTGCCCGGGATCGGCGTGCCCGCCGGCAAGGACGCGCAGGGCTTGCCGCTTGGCCTGCAACTGATCGGCCGTCCCTTCGATGAGGAAACGCTGTTCTCGCTCGGCGAGGTCATCGAGCAGGCCGCCGGCCGTTTCACGCCCGCGAGGTGGTGGTGAATATCGCCGAATTCAGGGCAAGCCTTTCCGGCGCCGCACCGGCGCCGGCGCTCGCGCCTCCGCTTGCCGCGCTGTGGTGGGCTGCGAAGGGTGACTGGGACGCCGCGCACAGGATCGTTCAGGACGAGAGCACGCATGAGGCGGCCTGGGTGCATGCCTATCTGCATCGAGTCGAAGGCGATCTTTCCAACGCCGGCTACTGGTACCGGCAGGCCGGCCAGCCGGTAGCGAAGGACGCGCTTGAAGTCGAGTGGGAGCGGATCGCCTCCGCGCTGCTTGGGGGTAAGGAATCATGACGGCGACGAGCGGCAAGCTGATCAAGGGCGCGACCGGCGACTGGGAGGTCGTGATCGGCCTGGAGGTCCATGCCCAAGTGACCTCCAACGCCAAATTGTTCTCCGGCGCATCCACCGCGTTCGGCGGCGAGCCGAACAGCCATGTCTCGCTGGTCGATGCGGCGATGCCGGGCATGCTGCCCGTCATCAACGAGGAATGCGTGCGGCAGGCGGTGCGCACCGGCCTCGGCTTGAATGCGCAGATCAACCTGCGCTCGGTGTTCGACCGCAAGAACTATTTCTATCCGGATCTGCCGCAGGGCTACCAGATCAGTCAGTACAAGTCGCCGATCGTCGGCGAGGGCGAGGTCACGGTCGAGCTCGACGGCGGCAAGACCGCGACCATCGGCATCGAGCGGCTGCATCTGGAGCAGGACGCCGGCAAGTCGTTGCACGACCAGTCGCCGACGATGTCCTATGTCGACCTCAACCGCTCCGGCGTCGCGCTGATGGAAATTGTATCAAAGCCGGACATCCGCGACGCCGAGCAGGCCAAGGCCTATGTGACCAAGGTGCGCTCGATCCTGCGTTATCTCGGAACCTGCGACGGTGACATGGAGAAGGGCAGCCTGCGCGCTGACGTCAACGTCTCCGTGCGAAAGGTCGGCGGCCCGCTCGGCACCCGCTGCGAGATCAAGAACATGAACTCGATCAACTTCATCGGCCAGGCGATCGAGTATGAGGCGCGGCGGCAGATCGAAATCCTGGAGGACGGCGGCGCGATCGACCAGGAGACCCGGCTGTTCGATCCCAACAAGGGCGAAACGCGCTCGATGCGCTCCAAGGAGGAGGCGCACGACTATCGTTACTTCCCCGACCCCGATCTTTTGCCGCTCGAGTTCACGCAAGCCTTCGTCGAGGAGCTGAAGGCAAAGCTGCCGGAGCTGCCTGATCAAAAAAAGACGCGCTTCATCGCCGGTTTCGGACTGTCACCGTATGATGCGACCGTGCTCGTTGCCGAGCGCGAGAGCGCCGATTTCTACGAAACGGTGCTGTCGAAGCTCGCCAACGGCACCCGCGACGGCAAGCTGGCCGCCAATTGGGTGATCAACGAGCTGTTCGGGCGTCTCAACAAGGAAGGCCGCGACATTTCGTCGTCGCCGGTGACGGCGGAACAGCTCGGCGCCATCGTCGATCTGATCGGCGAGGGTACGATCTCCGGCAAGATCGCCAAGGATCTGTTCGAGATCGTCTGGCAGGAGGGCGGCGATCCGCGCGAGCTCGTGGAGACGCGCGGCATGAAGCAGGTCACCGACCTCGGCGCGATCGAGAAGGTGGTCGACGACATCATCACCGCCAATCCGGACAAGGTGACGCAGGCCAGGGCCAAGCCGCAGCTCGTCGGCTGGTTCGTCGGCCAGGTGATGAAGTCTTCGGGCGGCAAGGCCAACCCGCAGGCCGTCAACGACCTGCTCAAGTCCAAGCTCGGCATCTGAGAAGCGAGCATCGCGCGAGCGACGCGTTCGTTTTGTGGGGATCGCGGCATCGCAAGAGCGCCTCGACTGCCCATCACGCGCCGCATTCGTCATCTGATCAGGCAACGCGTTGTTGCGAATCGGTGATCGTGATTCGCAACAACGATCCCCTTTGACGCGCGTTGGCGAGCCCAGACGACGTTAAGCATGAAAATTTTTTCATTGCCAAAAATGCCGACTCAGAGTCCCGGCATCGCACTTTCAGCGCGTGCACGAGACTTGCGATGATCGTGCGCGCACATCGTGCGTGCATTGTGCGATTTGCAAAAAGCACTTCAGTAAAAGTGTTTTCTTCACTCTCGACGATCGACTGCGTCGACAACTCGAACATTTTGCGCGTTGTCTTTCGATCGCGGCGCGATGTTGTCGCGATGCGCGAAGCGCGCGCAGACGCTTTGCGCTGTCAACACTTCTTTAAGTGGGAAGCTGTTTTTTTCTTCGCGTTGGTGTATTCGAAAGGGAGTGCATTTCAATTCCCGAGTGCACGCAACTGACTAAGCCATCTCACTAACATCGGAGGGCAACATGGCTAAGAAAGCGAAGAAGGCAAAGAAGGCGAAGAGCGCAGTGAAGAAGACTGCGAAGAAGACCCGCAAGGTCGCCAAGAAGAAGAAGTAAGTCTCGCCTGACTTGCGTAGCCGGCAGTTCGATGCCGGCGCGTCATTGGAGCGCCAGGCTCGACTTGCTTCCCTGAAGTCAAGTTCGGTCCCGAAAGCTCTGATCGACGAAAGAGGGTGTCGGCGAGACATCAGGTCAAACGGCTGGATCGTATTTCGGAAGGCGCCCGCGTCTTCCAGGACGGTCCGGCAGAAGAAACAAGCTTTCTTCGTTCGGTGCGGATCCTTCTCGAAGGTCCGCAGTTTCACCAGAGGCTTTCTGCCCACGGTGAAATCTGGTCCTGACGTGTTCGCCGACGCCCTCGTTACCCCCGAGGCGCAGGGCGTCTCCTATTTTCTCCAGGGCTATTTTCCCCAGACATCGCTGTTTTGATCGCACGCGGCGTTGAGCCGCCGCCGAAGTGGCCGGTTGCTGCGAGCCAGCCCTGCTGTCGTCCCGCGCAAACTCCCTTCACTGTCTTCCCTGCGAACGCACCAGGGATGCACACATCTCCGGGATGACCATTCTCTCCGCCGTCATTCCGGGGCGACGCGCAAGCGTCGAGCCCGGAATCCATAACCCCAGGCTGTGGTTATGGATTCCGGGCCTGCGCCTTTCGGCGCATCCCGGAATGACGGCGGAGAGAGTGCGGTCATCCCGGAGATATATGCATGCCAAGTGCGTTCGCAGGGACGACGGTGCGCTGCCCGACTGCCCTCGAGCCGACCTACCTGCACAGGCTTGAAGCGATGGTTAGCGGTTCGCCAAACCGAAGGGTAAATCGATTTCAGCGCAGATCGAAATTATGCTGATTGATCAAGCGTTTTCCGATTTCGCCACAATCGCGGTGTTTCCGCGTTTACATCCCGTTCATCGCGAACCTTAACCGCCGCTCAAACCCCGTCGGTCATGGTGGCGGCGTCAACAAGCCGGCAAACGGCGTGGGCGTTTGAACGAGTGGATGGGGGCCGCGCTCTGACAGGCGGGCAACAAGAAGAAACGGAGACGGAAGATGTTTCAGGGGATGATCGATCAGGACGCGGCGATCCCGGTGCATGCCACCGCGATCCCGGACGCGCTGTTCGAGCGGGGCATGTATTGGGCGAGCGGACGTTCCGGCGTCGTCAATCTGGTCGCCGCGCATAAATGGTTCAATCTTGCCGCCCTCAAGGGACATGTCGATGCGATCGGCATGCGGCGCGAAGTCGCCGAACTGATGAGTGACGGCGAGATCGCTGCGGCTCAGCGCGAGGCCCGTGCCTGGATGACCACGCACTAGCTCTCGGGATGTCGCCATGGAGACGTCGCCGCTCAAGCGACGTCGTCATCGAGGTGAGCACGACGGAGGCGGGCATCCTGTCAAAGGCGGGATGCTTCCGCGCTTTCCGTACTGCTACGGAAACAGCACATATACGAGCGGGTAACCTTGTTGTGTCATCTTTGTGGCGTGGGGAACCGACACTCAACGGATAGACACAAGGCGACCGACGGGGATCGGTAACGCCTGACGAGTGCGGTTGATGTTCAGGCCGGGCGTCAGGGTTGGTCTCTGTTGGGGGTTGCCTGAGATGGATATCCTGGCTGTTATCGTTGCTCTGCTATTCCTTTGGTTGGCTGCGACCTGGTCGTCCGCACGTTCCTACTTTGCCAAGGGCCGGCTTGCCGGCATGGAGGAGGCGACGCGTGAAATCATTCGCGGCGTCCGCTCCCATTTCGACGTGGCGGGGCAGGATCTCCCGGACCACGTCTCGAAGGCCGTCGAGGCGGTCAACTCGTTCGCACGCTGCAGGACGGCCGAGAAGAGCATTCAGCGCTACCAGGCGCGGCTGTGGACTTTCGGTGATGCCGTCGGGGGCGCCTGCTGGCGCAAGGGCTATGAGACCTGCCAGCAAAAACTGTCGCCGCGTCCCGACAGGATTCGCCTCGATCTCTCGGTCGCGGAATTACAGGACATCGCCGCGCTCGCCCATCTCGGCTTCAAGAAGATGATGCCGAACGACCGCGGCATCGAGCTGCTGCGTTTCGGTGGCGAGGACCATGCGATCGCCGTGGCCCGCGCGGTCGAGCGGCTCGAACTGGCAATTCCGGAGAAGCACAGGCCGCCCGGGCATTCCGCGACCCGGCTGAAGATGATCGGCAGTTGGTGGCGGCCGCTGGAGCGCAAGAGCGCCTGAGCCACACACCTGAAGCGCGATGAGATCAATCAGATTGAAGCGTCATCGCGCGATGACGCTTCAATCTAATCGCATCGTGCTCTGGCTAGCGCCAGCCGCAGACGCGATGACCCCAGTGCCACCAGCGGCTGTCCCTCTCCCACCAGCATCCCCAACGACGGTGACGGCTGCGCATGTGGCGATGCGGACGAACCATCACCGCTTGCGCCGTCTGTGTCGCCTCCGCTGCTCCCGGCGCCATACTCCAGCCGATCATTGAAAAACCGGCGGCTGCAAGGATGGAGACAGGCAGGATATCAGTGAGGACGTTGCGCCGACTCATTGCTCGCACTGTTTTGCTCCCTTGCTTTGATAGCTTCCAAATCGGCCGCGTCCCATACACCGTAAGGTGCTTGTAAGGCTGCCATGCCAGTGTGCGGCCACGTCGTTCTGATCCGGAGAGCCGGGCATGGCAACACAGCGGACGTGCGAAGCTGAATTGAATTTTGCCGAGATCAGGAATCTCAGCCGTCGGCTCAAGGACACACTTCGTGAGATCGAGACGTTCGAACTGTCCTTGGGACGGTTGGAGAAGTGGAGAGGGCTACCGCCTTCTCGCGCGGTGCCGATCGTTGATCGAATGACCAGGCTTGGCATCGGCAAAGACCTCATCAAATATGTCGACCGGATGTTGGCTTCGATTTCGCGTCAGCCGGAGTAGCCTCCGTCGGTGATCCGCGCCGAGCGAGGCCTGAAATCCCGCGTGCAAAAAACAACGCCGCCTGAGCAGAATATGATCGCTCAGCGCGGCGTTGGCATTCCATGGCCTGGTCTTTAAATCCCGGCAGCCTCACCGTGCACGGCATATGCCAAGGTTTGATGAATCAAAGGCGAGACCGTAGTCCTACTGTCTTCGCGATGGTGCATCGAGTGTGCGCCGGAGACCTGTTCGTTGGTCGCGTGTTTAGCTGATCGCTTGTCGGAGATCGGTCGCCGCAGAATCGCCGGCTGAGACCAGCCTTTATCTTTATGTTCGTCTGCAGACCGCGAGGGAAAGCGCCGCTGTGGGGCAGGGCGCCGGATAGAGCACGGCAAAACCCCCGACTTTATTCAATGGCTGAATTTCAATGGCTGAGCGGAGGGCTTGGCGGAGACGGAGGGATTCGAACCCTCGATAGGGCTTTACAACCCTATAACGGTTTAGCAAACCGCCGCCTTCAGCCACTCGGCCACGTCTCCTGTACGGCCGATATGCCCGACGCAGCGCTGAGCCGCAAGCGGCAGATTGTATGCTTTTTCAGCTTACGACGCTGCACTGGACGGGGATGCAGCCGACCCTCCCGGCTCGCGCGGGCTTCGACCAACCAAGGCTGCCGTCCCGCGGGGATCTCGGTTCCGTGCGGGATGCGTCCGAAGAGGGGAGAATCGGTCCGTTGGCCGGTGCCCCATGCAAGAAACGGTTGAATATCCAGAGCCCGCAACTTAAAATAAGATTTGTTTTGCAGACTTGCGGACCGAGTCAAGGCTGTCTGCGGAGTGAATCGGTTGGGCCCGAGGTCAACTGCGGACTGAGCGCGCTGGATTCGGCCAATTCATCAGCCCGATTCGATGCCCGCACGTGCGCATTGCGTGTGAGAGACGCGGCAAGGGGACTCCAGTGGGCGGTTCCGGGCCGGTACGGGACTCTCCGGAATCTCTCTAATAAACAAAGACTTGCGTTCACGGCTCAATCACGGCCGCGTGTTCTTTGTGCAACACCCGTCCAAAAACGAGCCACGCTCTACCGTTCTAGGTGGTTCCATTGTTGCGTGTGAAAGGTCCTTCGGTAATTGTGATGACGCGACGGAGGGGGGCATCCCGAAGTCGTCCCGTGTTCGAAGTCATCGCTTAAGTCCCTCGCGTTCAGCGGGTGTGTCCGAAGGCGCGATGGATTTTTTGCGCGGGCCCGAACGGGGACAAAGGGGACCAGCCTTAGGGTGTCAGCACCCAGCGGATCCGGAACCTTCCCTGATAGACAACCTGGAGGTTTAACATGAAGTTGGCTAAGAGCCTTATGCTCTGTTCAGTGGCGGGTCTGCTGGCCACGGGCGGAGCACAGGCTGCTGACCTTCCCATCAAGGCCAAAGCGGTCGAGTATGTGAGGGTTTGCTCCCTGTATGGTGCTGGATTCTGGTACATCCCTGGCACCGACACCTGCATCAAGCTGGGTGGTTATCTGCGCGTCGAAACGTCGTTCAACGCGAACGGATTGTACAACGGAAACTACAGCGGCGTTCAAGGCGCCACTGGGTCCCGTTTCCAAAATGACTACTTCACCCGTTCTCGTGAAGACCTCAACATCGATACGCGCACCGCGACCGAATATGGCGTGGTCCGCACCTTCTTCGATGCGACCTTCTCGTGGACGACTGACGTCTATACGGGCGGCTCTGCTGGCGCCACGGTCTACTCGCAGCTTGGCAGCACCGGTGTTGGCGCGCCGAACAATGCCAACGCGGGCGCGATCGCTGGCGGTACTGTCGGCGTGTACTACGCCTTCATCCAGTTCGCCGGCTTCACAATGGGTAAGGCGGTGTCCCAGTTCGACGCTCCCTGGCAGAACTACCCGGGCAACAACTTCGACGGTCTGGTCGGCGGCGGCGGCACGGTCACTGGTGTGAACCAGTTGAGCTACACCGCTGACTTCGGTCAGGGCATCTCGGCCACGATCTCGGCGCAGGATCCGACCGCCTACGGTCAGAGCAACCTGTTCAATCTGGGTGTTCCGATTTCAGGCGCAACCTTCACTGGCGCATCCTTCGGCAGCAACGACTTCGGCGGTACGCGGGCTCCCGATATCATCGGTATGGTTCGTGTCGACCAAGCCTGGGGCCTGTTCCAGTTCTCGGCGGCGGCGCATAACAACCACGCCGGATACTATGCTACCCCCGGCACGATCGGTGGCGTGGCTGTTGCTGGTACTGAACTGGCAGGTCATCCGGAGGACAAGTGGGGCTGGGCAGCGCAGGCGGCCTTGTCGATCAAGAACATTCCGACTGGCCCGGGTGACACCATCAACGTGCAGGCGGTCTACACCGACGGCGCGACCCGGTACAACTTCCAGAGCCTTGCTGCCCAGAACTACTCGATCTTCGGAGGCAGCGGAACCTCGTACCAGAGCATCGGTCTTGCGGCCGCGGCTGACGGTGTGTTCGGCACCGGAACTGGCATCTCCACGGTTCAGACCTGGGGTATGCGCGGTGCCTACACCCACAACTGGGATGCGTACTGGAACACTGCGATCTACGGTGCGTACGCCCAGCTGCACTACGGCAACGGTGGTACGGCTCTCGTCTGCGCCCAAATCGCGGCCACTCCTGGCATCGCGTTGGCCGTCGGCGGCTGTAACCCGGACTTCAACATCGCTCAGTTGGGCTTGATCACCCGCTGGACCCCGGTGAAGAACCTGACGTTCTCGGGCGAAGTCACCTGGACCCACCTCGACCAGAAGTTCACGGGCACGGTCACGCCTGGCGCCGCCTCTCTGTCGCTTGGCAAGCCGGGTGGTGTTTCGTACGAGCTGAAGGACCAGGACACCGTCGGCTTCCTGGCCCGCGCTCAACGCAACTTCTGAGCTCGGTCTAACGACCTAACAGAACCCCGGCAGGAAACTGCCGGGGTTTTTCTTTTGTGGGTTACTGCGGTCAGTTGCCCGATCAGCTTGATGACGAGGCGGGATCACTATTCGCGCTTCGGTATTCACCTTCATCGCCGTGCTCCGGCTGATTGCCGGAGCTGAGCTAGTCTAGCCAGTTGAAAAGCTCAACGCGGGGGATGGGACGCCGGTTGAGGTTGCCTGACTTGGGCGTAAGGATTGATCAGACAGGTCGCGGGTAGACCACTTGCCGCAGCCGCACATTGCGCGAGTGAGGTAAAAATGCAGTCCATTCGGTCACCGAGTTGCTCACCATAGACGTGGATGCAAACCGGATAGCCGGGACTGTACGTCTGAGCCGATGCCGGCAGTGACGCCGCCACCAGCGCACCCAGCGCGAGAATTGCAGATACGGGGATTTTCATAACAACATTGGTCATCAGCGCGCACTCCTTGCATACGACTTATAAGCTGGACAGTTCGCGAATGGCCAGGGCTGACATCAGCGGCGGATATGATGAGAGCGAGACGACGACCGCTCTCCGGCCATTCCGATCAATGTGGAGCGCGATTGACCAATCAGCGCATTCGCGGCGCTATTCGACGCTGCCGCCGCGACGCAGGTCGGCCTCGATCTGCAGCCGCGTCCCGCCGCCGAATCGGGCGCGGTACACCTGAAGGTTCTCCATCACCCGCTGCACATAGTTGCGCGTCTCGGAGAACGGAATCAGTTCGACCCAGTCGACCGCATCGACCTTGGGATCGCGCGGATCGCCGTAGCGGTCGATCCACTTCTTGAGGCTGCCGCGACCTGCATTGTAGGCCGCGAACGTCATGATGTAGGAGCCGCGATAGTCCTCGAGCAGCCCGCCGAGCTCGGCTGCGCCGACCGCTGCGTTGTAGGCCGAGTCGGTCTTCAGCCGGTTGAGGTCGAAGGTGACGCCGGCCCGCTTGCAGACGTAGCGTCCGGCGTCGGGCGTCACCTGCATCAGCCCATAAGCCTGCGCCGGCGAGACGTCGCCGGGATTGAACGCGCTCTCCTGCCGGGCAATCGCGAACACGACGCTCTTCTCGATGTCCGGCCCGATCGGGCTGAATGGCGGAATGCCCGTGACCGGATAGGCGTAGAAATCGAACGGCAATCCGCGATTGAGCGCGGCCTTGCCCACGAGCAGCATGCCGCGCGCGTAGCCATAGCGTGATGTCAATTCGCCCAGGCCCGCCAGCGCATCGGGGTCGCCGTTCTCGCCGGCGTCGGCGAAAATCGGAATTGCGATCTCGCGCTCGTCGAGCTCGAACAGCAGCTGCACCGCGCGGACGATCTCGAGCCTCTCGGCGCCGCGCGATCTGCCCGCCGGCGCTTCGCTGAGTTCGAGCCTCGGCAGTCCGAGCTTGGCGCGCGCCAATTGGCCGTAATAGCTCGTCGACTGCGCGGCCGCGGCCGTGTAGGCCGCACGCGCGTCCTGGGTGCGTCCGGCAGCTTCGGCGGCGCGGCCCTGCCAGTAACCGGCACGCGCCAGCGTGGTCGGATTGACGCTGCCGACGCCGATCCGCGCAAAATGCTGCGCGGCCGTCTGCGGATCGTTGAGGAAACGCAGCGCGATCCAGCCCGCCGTGAATTCCTGCTCGGTCTTGTAGATGTCGCGCGTCGGCAGCGCGGCGTCTCGCGCGATCAGATAGGCGGAGCGGTATTCGCCGGCGTCGATCATCTTGCGCGCCAACAGCCGACGCTCGACCCACCATTCGTCGAGATTGTAGAGCCGGGCCGCATCCTTCGGCGCGCCAAGCATGAGCTGGGCGGCGTCAGTGAACTTCTCGTCGCGGCGCAGGAGCTGGATCTTGCTGAAGAGATAGCCGGCGTCGCCATGCAATTCGTGCGGCACGGCATCGAGCAGCGCCTTGGTATTTTCCGCTTTCTTCACCGCCGCGAGACGGGCCTTGGCAAGCGCCACGTAGCCCGCGCCGAGCCGTTTCGCTGCGCGCATCGCTGCTGCTTCGTTCTCGGTGGTGTAGAGCAGCTTGTCCATCCGCGCCTTCTGATCGCCCGCGCTGAGCAGCGCGCCGAACGTCTCGAGTGCGGTGTTCTCGGTATCCTCCGAGATTGGATCGTTGCGCCAGGCGTCGCGCACCAGCCGTTCCGCATTGGCGCGGTCACCGCGGGCAAGCATGACCTTGGCGAGCGAGAAGCGGCCCTTGGCTGAAACCGGCGATTCGTTCTCGAACCACGACGACACGATCGCGTCCTCGCGGTGGTCATCCCACAGCGCGGCTTCCAGCCGTCTGCGCAGGAAGGTTTGGGATGGCCAGCTTGGATTGGCCGTGATGAAGGCGCGATAGCGCTCGACGGTCGCGTTATTGTTGTCACTGCGCAGGATGATCCATTCCGCGAGCTTCCTTGCGACGGGATCGGAGATCGTAGCTTCCGTCTGGGTCGCATCATCAGGGCTATGCTTACGGATCTGCTCGATGACGTTCTCGAGCGCATCCAGGTCTGCTCGCGAGGTCGAATTGGTCGCAGCGATCGCGGCGGGCAGCACCGGCTTGCGCGCAGGCGTCGGTGCAGCGACGCGCTGGCGCGCGGGAGCGGCCGGTGCCGCGACGGAAGGCGTCAGCGCGACCGGCGCGAGTTCTTTCGCCGCCGCAGTCGCTGCGGGCGTCATCGGCGCTGCGGGATTGCGCGCCGACGGCCGCGACTTCGGTAGCGGGACCTTCGGCAGCGGCGGCTTGGACTGCGCAACCTTGGATTTGTCGTGGTCGCCGGATTTGGATTGGCCATCCGCCGAGAAAGCGGGCACGCCGGGCGCGAGCGCCAGGCTGATCGACAGGGCAGTCGTCAAGGCAACCGTCAGGGCCGTCGATCGCAATGCAGCTGCTCGGGAAAAAGGGGTCACGGCATTCCTTCGCGGCAAATCATCTCGGCCGGTGAGGGTTAGCGGTATCTGACTGAATACGCCGATATATTAAACAAAATGCACATCGCCCGACCATGTTTTGCGCCGCCACCGCGGCAAAATCGCGGCTAATCGGGGTAACCAGGCCGGCAAACTCGGGGTGGAACACCAGACCCTGCGCCCTTTCGCACGGCTGCCAGACCCGTTATGAGTTAACTTTTACGCTAAAGACGACGCCGCAACCAGCGTTCGGGAGGAGTTCATGGCAGCCAAGACGCGTTTTCGGGGTTCCTTCACCGCCTTGGTGACGCCGTTCAAGAACGGCTCGGTGGACGAGGCGGCCTTTCGTGGGCTCGTGGGCTGGCAGATCGCCGAAGGGACCCATGGGCTCGTCCCGGTCGGCACGACCGGCGAGAGCCCGACCTTGAGCCATGACGAGCACAAGCGCGTGGTCGAATGGTGCATCGAGGAGGCCAAGGGCCGTGTGCCCGTGATCGCGGGCGCCGGTTCCAATTCCACCAAGGAAGCGGTCGAGCTCTCCCAGCACGCCGAGAAGGCCGGCGCCGACGCGGTGCTGGTGGTGACGCCTTACTACAACAAGCCGACGCAGGAAGGCCTCTACCAGCACTTCAAGGCGGTCAACGACGCGATCTCGATCCCGATCATCATCTACAACATCCCGCCGCGCTCGGTGATCGACATGTCCGTCGACACCATGAAGCGTCTGTTCGAATTGAAGAATATCGCGGGCGTCAAGGATGCGACCGCGAGCATGGTGCGGGTGTCGCAGCAGCGCGCGGCGATGGGCGAGGACTTCAACCAGTTGTCGGGCGAGGATGCGACCGTGCTGGGCTACATGGCGCATGGCGGCCAAGGCTGCATCTCCGTGACCTCCAATGTCGCGCCGCGCCTGTGTTCGGAATTCCACGCGGCCTGGCAGAAGGGCGACGTGGCGGCCGCTTTGAAAATTCACGACAAGCTGATGCCGCTGCACATGAATCTGTTCATCGAGTTCAATCCCTCGCCGGTAAAATATGCATTGTCGCTGCTCGGCAAGATCGACGAGAAGCTGCGTCTGCCGATGGTCCCGGTCGCGGAATCCACTCGCGCCGCGGTTCGCAGCGCGATGGTGCATGCCGGCCTGATCAACTGAATTTCGCCGCTTTGAAACTTCATCGCTGGTCGCGTTACTGAGATTATTTGATGTGACCTGAATGGGGGTGAATCAATGTTGAAGGAATTTCGCGAATTCGCAATGAAGGGCAATGTCGTCGACCTCGCGGTCGGCGTCATCATCGGTGCCGCGTTCGGCGCCATCGTCACCTCGCTGGTCGGCGATATCATCATGCCGATCATCGGAGCGGCCACCGGCGGTCTCGACTTCTCGAACTACTACACGCCGCTGTCGAAGGCGGTCACGGCCGGCAATCTTGCGGACGCGAAAAAGCAGGGCGCGGTCTTGGCTTGGGGCAATTTCCTCACGCTGACGCTGAACTTCATGATCATCGCCTTCGTGCTGTTCATCGTGATCCGGCTCATGAACCAGTTGAAGCGGCACCAGGAAGCAGCGCCCGCCGCTCCGCCGAAGCCGACAGCCGAGGTGGAGCTTCTCACCGAAATTCGCGATCTCCTGAAGAAGGCCTGACGTGGCGGAGAAGAACGAACGCGCGATCAAGGTCGTCGCGGAAAATCGCAAGGCCCGCTTCAACTACGCGATCGAGGATACGATCGAAGCGGGCATCGCGCTGACCGGCACCGAGGTCAAGTCGATCCGCAATGGAAAGACGACGATCGCGGAATCTTATGCCGATTCGAAAGACGGCGAGATCTGGCTGATCAACGCCAACATTCCCGAATATCTGCAGGCCAACCGCTTCAATCACGAGCCCAAGCGGCCGCGCAAGCTGTTGCTGCATCGAAAGCAGATCAACAAGTTGATGGGCGCGGTCGATCGCGAGGGCATGACGCTGATCCCGCTCAAGCTCTATTTCAACGAGCGCGGCCGCGCCAAGCTCTTGCTCGCAGTCGCCAAGGGCAAGAAGCTGCACGACAAGCGCGAGACCGAGAAGAAGCGCGATTGGGGCCGCGAGAAGGGCCGCCTGATGCGGGCGAGGGGGTAGCCGTTTGCGCCAGCCTCCCCATTTGACAGGCGGATGCAAGCCCATGAGGACGTTCGGATGAACCAGAAAAATCTTCTCGAGGTTGACTGGAGCCAGATCCCGGCGCCGGCCGATGACGGCGCGGCGGCGCATTTGAAGGGCATGACGGTCCCACCGATCGGTCTCGTCGCGACCGATGATACGCTGGTCACGCTGTCGGCATTGCCGGGCCGGACCGTGGTGTTCGGCTATCCGCGGACCGGCGAGCCCGGCAAGATCGCCCTGGTGGACGATTGGGACATGATCCCGGGCGCGCGAGGCTGCACGCCGCAGACCTGCGCCTTCCGCGACCTGTTCGCCGAGCTCAAGGCCGCGGGCGCGGCGCAGGTGTTCGGGCTGTCGACCCAGAGCAATGCCTATCAGACCGAGATGGCCTCAAGGCTTCATTTGCCATTTCCGGTGCTGTCGGACGAGAAGCTTCTGCTGACGCGCGCGCTCGATCTGCCGACCATGGAGGTCGCGGATCTCACCTTGATCAAGCGGCTGGCGCTGATCATCGACAATGCGCGCATCACGCATGTGTTCTATCCGGTGTTTCCGCCGGACCGGAACGCCGGCGACGTGCTGGCCTGGCTGAAGGAAAATCGGGCCTAGTTAACACAAATCCGCTTTGACGCGCGCGAACACCCGGCGGAACATGTCCGGCGTCAGCACGCCCGTGTTCGTGTTGTAGCGCGAGCAGTGATAGCTGTCATAGAGCTTCACCGCGCCTGCCCGGTGCACCGCGCCGTGCGTGAACGGCGTCGCCGAGCCGCGAAGTTTCAAAGACCTCACGACCGAGTCATGCGCCACGCGGCCAAGCGCAAGGATCGCGCGCAAGCGCGGCATGCTCTCGATCGTGGCGATCAGAAACCGCCGGCAGGTGTTGATCTCGGCGGGCAGCGGCTTGTTCTGCGGCGGCACGCAGTGCACCGCATTGCCGATGCGGCAATCGACCAGCTTCAGCCCATCGTCGGGACGCGCCTCGTAGCTGCCCTCTGCAAAGCCATATTCGAGCAGCGTCGCATAGAGCAGATCGCCGGCGTAGTCACCGGTGAACGGCCTGCCGGTCCGGTTGGCGCCTTGCATTCCCGGCGCGAGCCCGACGATCAGGAGCCTGCCGTCAGGATCACCGAACGGCGGCACCGGCGCATTGAACCAGTCCGGCTGCCGCTCGCGCGCAGCCTGCCGAAACTCGACAAGCCGCGGGCAGAGCGGGCAATCACGATCGGGTTCGGTTAGCGGCCGGCTGTCGCGGACAGCCGGATCGCTCTTAATCGTCGAAATCGTCGTCATCGCCACCACGCGGAGCCACAGTCGTCGTCGCACGCTGCAGGAATTGCGGTGCGTGATGACGCGGTTCGCGAGGCGCCGGCCGCTCGGACGGATCGCGCCCGAGCTTGGATTGCAACTCCACGAGGTCGGTGAAGACGTCGGCCTGCCGCCGCAACTCGTCGGCAATCATCGGCGGCTGGCTTGCGATGGTCGAGATCACGGTGACCCGAACGCCACGCCGTTGCACCGCCTCCACCAGCGAGCGGAAGTCGCCGTCGCCGGAAAACAGGATCATCTGGTCAATGTGCTCGGCGAGCTCCATGGCGTCGACGGCAAGCTCGATGTCCATGTTGCCTTTGACTTTGCGTCGGCCGCTGGCGTCGATGAACTCTTTGGTTGCCTTGGTGACGACGGTGTAGCCGTTGTAATCGAGCCAGTCGATCAAGGGACGGATCGAGGAGTATTCCTGATCCTCAATGATCGCGGTGTAGTAGAACGCACGCAATAGCGTTCCACGGCCTTGAAATTCCTTTAGCAGGCGTTTGTAATCGATGTCGAAACCGAGCGTCTTGGCCGTCGCATAAAGGTTCGCTCCATCGATGAAGAGCGCAATTTTGTTGGAGGAAGGTGACATCAGTTTCTCGCATTCGTCGTTGGTAACTGTTTTCTTGGCGCGGCGGCAGGGACGCGCACTTTCTTGAAGCTTGGAGTCCTGCCTAAGGCCCCGCGGTAGATCAGTCTGCTACACGCTACCGCAAATTTGGGGAGGTCGGGGCAACAAAGGTATATCTTTGGTGGCGCAATAAAGCGTTTTCTTGTCCAAAAGCCGCAACTTGTGGCTTTGATGCCGCTGTCCGCCGAGGCGGGACGGTATTCGCCGGGCCGGGATCGCAAATTGACCTTGCGCAAACACCGTCCCCTCTATAACTAGCTCGAAATATTAGCATACCAAGCCCTCATAACCCTAATGGACGGAGCGACATTGGATGGCGCGCGTTACCGTAGAAGACTGCATTGATAAGGTCGACAACCGGTTCGATCTGGTCCTGCTGGCGGCACATCGCGCCCGTATGATCTCGTCCGGATCACAACTTACGATTGACCGAGATAACGACAAGAACCCGGTTGTGTCGCTCCGGGAGATTGCGGAGTTGACGGTTTCTCCTGAGGATCTGCGCGAAGAACTGGTGCACTCCCTGCAGAAGTTCGTCGAGGTCGACGAGCCTGAACCCGATACCGTGCCTCTGATCGGATCGGCCGGCGCGAGCGTCGATGCCGACGATACCGAGGTCGCCGTGGAACGCATGACCGAGGAGGAGCTGCTGAAGGGCCTGGAAGGTCTGGCGCCTCCCGAGGAGCAGCCGGAAGAGGACGAGTAGGCTCGTTCCCGGTCGACTGCCCGGCTGACTGCATCTTGCAAAGCCTGCCGATATCCAAGGCCCGGACGACGCTCCGGGCCTTTTGCTTTTGCCGGCGGGCCTTTGCTTTTGCCCGATGTTTCGTGGTTACCTGACGCCTCCGCAGAGTGCCGACGCAAACCGAGCCGGCCGTCCAGGATTTGATCGGACGGCGGCCGGATTGGCGTTAAACTATGCGTTAAGCGATCGGGGCCAGCGTAGGCCCCAAAAGGCGAAGGCAGTGATTCGAAATGGCGGTTTGGCGCCAAAGTCCTCCCCAGATGCAGGCGGCCGCTGAGCCCGCCTTGGCGGCGTCCGCGCCGGTCAAGTCCACCAGGCCGCGCTCGCGCATGATGCGGCAATATGATCTGGTCGAGCGGGTCCGCTCGTATAACCCGCACACCAATGAGGACCTGCTCAATCGCGCCTATGTGTACGCGATGAAGGCGCACGGCTCGCAGACGCGCGCCTCGGGCGACCCCTATTTCTCTCATCCGCTCGAAGTCGCCGCGATCCTGACCGACCTCAAGCTCGACGACGCCACCATCGTCGCGGCTTTGCTGCACGACACCATCGAGGACACCGAGGCGACGCGAGCGGAAATCGACCAGGTTTTCGGTCATGAGATCGGCGCGCTGGTCGAGGGCCTGACCAAGCTGAAACGGCTGGAACTGGTTTCGCGCGAGGCCAAGCAGGCCGAGAACCTGCGCAAGCTTCTGCTTGCGATCGCCGACGATGTCCGCGTCCTTCTGGTCAAGCTTGCCGATCGCCTGCACAACATGCGCACCCTGGAATTCGTTCCGCCGGCGTCGCGCCAGCGCATTGCCGAGGAGACGCTCGACATCTATGCGCCGCTCGCCGGCCGCATGGGCATGCAGGAGATGCGGGAGGAACTGGAGGATCTGTCGTTCCGCATGCTCGATCCGGAAGCCTATTCGGTCGTCACGCATCGGCTGGATGCGCTCGCCGAACGCAATCGCAATCTGATCGGCGAGATCGAAAATCAACTTTCGACAAATCTTCGTAAAAACGGCTTGACCGCGCGGGTCTATGGCCGGCGCAAGCAGCCGTTCTCGATCTGGACCAAGATGGAGCGCAAATCGGTCGGCTTCGAACAACTCTCCGACATCTTCGCCTTCCGCGTCGTGATGATCGACCTCGAATCCTGCTACCGCGCGCTCGGCGTCGTCCATACGACCTGGCCGGTGGTGCCCGGCCGTTTCAAGGATTACATCTCGACGCCGAAGCAGAACGACTATCGCTCGATTCACACCACGGTGATCGGGCCCGGCAACCAGCGCGTCGAACTGCAGATCCGCACCGTTGAGATGCATCAGATCGCCGAATTCGGCATCGCAGCGCACGCCTTCTACAAGGACGGTGTCGGCTCGCCGACCGAACTCCTCAAGCGCGAGTCCAATGCGTTCGCGTGGCTGCGCCGCACGGTCAACATGCTGTCGGAGAGCGCCAATCCGGAAGAGTTTCTTGAACATACCAAGCTCGAACTATTCCACGATCAGGTGTTCTGCTTCACGCCGAAAGGCAAGCTCATTGCGCTGCCGCGCCACGCCAATGTGATCGACTTTGCCTACGCCGTGCACACCGACGTCGGCAACAGCGCGGTCGGTTGCAAGGTCAACGGCAAGTTTGCGCCGCTGTCGTCCGAGCTGCAGAACGGCGATGAGGTCGAGGTGCTGACCTCCGAAGCGCAATCGGCGCCGCCGGCGGCCTGGGAGTCGCTTGCCGTCACCGGCAAGGCGCGCGCGGCGATCCGGCGTGCGACCCGCACCGCGGTGCGGGATCAATATGCGGGGCTCGGCCGCCGGCTGGTCGATCGCCTGTTCGACCGCACGAAGCTCGATTATGCCGACGACAAGCTTAAAGGTGCGCTGCCGCGGCTTGCGCGGACATCGATCGACGATGTTATGGCCGCAGTCGGGCGTGGCGAGATCAAGGCCTCCGATGTCGCTCGGGCCATGTACCCTGACTACAAGGAGGAGCGGGTCGCGCGCTACGGTCCGAGGAAGAGCCTCGCGGTGAAGCTCAAGCTGAAAGCCGAGCCGGAACCGCCGCGCAGCACGCTGGCTATTCCGATCAGCGGCATCAATTCGGGCCTTCCGGTCAAGTTCGCGCCGAATGGCGGCGCGGTGCCGGGCGACCGCATCGTCGGCATCGTGTCCCCGGGCGAGGGGATCACGATCTATCCGATCCAGTCGCCGGCGCTGAAGGATTTCGAGGAGGAGCCGGAGCGCTGGCTCGACGTCCGCTGGGATGTCGACGAGACCACGCCGCAGCGCTTCCCGGCCCGCATCAAGGTCGACAACGTCAACGAGCCGGGCAGTCTCGCCCAGGTCGCGACCGTGATCGCCGAGCACGACGGCAATATCGACAATATCAGCATGTCGCGCCGCTCGCCCGATTTCACGGAACTGATCGTCGACCTCGAGGTCTATGACCTCAAGCATCTCAGCGCCATCATCAACCAGTTGCGCGCCAAGGCCGTCGTCGCCCGCGTCGAGCGGGTGAATGGATAGGCTAGTTGCAGCGCGTCATATATGGTCGGACCCGAACAGGCGGGCGCCACAGGCGGCCGTCCTTGGGCCGGCAATAGCTTCCAGCGAGTCCCGCAATGCAGAACATTCCTCCGCTGCGTCTCGGCGTTAATATCGACCACGTCGCCACCGTGCGCAATGCGCGGGGAGGGGACAGGCCCGATCCGGTCCGCGCCGCGCGCGCGGCGATCGAGGCCGGCGCCGACGGCATCACCGCCCATCTGCGCGAGGACCGCCGGCATATCCGCGATGAGGACATGGCGCGCCTGAAGGCGGAAATCTCCAAGCCGCTGAACTTCGAAATGGCCGCGACCGCGGACATGCTGCGGATCGCGCTTGCGACCAGGCCGCACGCGGTGTGCCTGGTGCCCGAGCGGCGCGAGGAACTGACCACCGAGGGCGGGCTCGACGTCGCAGGCCAGCACAACGCGCTGGCGCCGGTCATCGCGCGGTTGAACGACGCCGGCATCAGGGTGTCGCTGTTTATCGCCGCAGACCCGCGCCAGATCGAGATGGCCGCGAAACTGCGCGCCCCGGTCGTCGAAATCCATACCGGCGCCTGGTGCGACGCCGTCGTCGAGCGGCGCACGGCGGCGGCGGATGCCGAATGGCAGCGGATTGTCGCAGGGGTCGCGCTGGCGCGGTCGGCCGGTCTCGAGGTCCACGCCGGCCATGGCCTCGACTACGAGACCGCCGAAAGGATCGCGACGCTGCCCGAGCTCGCCGAGCTCAACATCGGCTATTACATGATCGGCGAAGCCATTTTCGTCGGCCTCGCCGAGTCGGTTCGCGCCATGCGGGCCGCCATGGACCGGGGCCGGAGCAGGGCATGATCATCGGCATTGGTTCCGACCTGATCGACATCCGCCGTGTCGCCAAGGTGATCGAGCGGCACGGCGACCGCTTCCTGGACCGTATCTTCACCGAGGCGGAGCGGGGACGTGCCGCCCGGCGGGCCAAGAGCGAGAAAATGGTGGTTGCGACCTACGCCAAGCAATTCGCGGCCAAGGAGGCCTGTTCCAAGGCGCTCGGCACGGGAATCAGGCGCGGCGTCTGGTGGCGCGACATGGGGGTCGTCAACCTCCCGGGCGGCCGGCCGACAATGCAACTGACGGGCGGGGCGCTCGAACGGTTGAAAGCGCTGACGCCGGAAGGCCTTGAGGCGCGGATCGACCTTTCCATCACCGACGACTGGCCGCTCGCGCAGGCCTTCGTCATAATTTCGGCGATCAGTCCCGGCAAATCCTGAAGCTGCGGCGCCCGAAACGCGCGTAAACAAAAAATATGATTGATATCAACACTTTAGAAAGTTTTGATGCGGCCTTTCATTGCACCACTGCGAACAAACGTCTAAAACTCGCGCGAAACTTCATCTAGCATGGGCAAATTCGGGTTTGCGCCGGAATTGGCTCGCACTATCAGAATCGGGACCGATTCCTCAGGCCGCGAAGCGAAGCGCTACTCGCGTGAGGATCGTGTCTGCCACCGCGCGGCGGTTGCGACGGGGGAATTGGGAAGACCATGAGCGTGACATCCGGCACCAAATTCGAAAGCGGCTCAGGTGAGACCATCCGTGTCGTCGTCCACGCGCTACTGATCGCGCTCGTGATTCGTACCTTCCTGTTTCAGCCCTTCAACATCCCGTCGGGGTCGATGAAGGCCACGCTGCTGGTCGGCGACTACCTCTTCGTGTCGAAATATTCCTATGGCTACAGCCACTACTCGATCCCGCTGTCGCCGCCGATCTTCTCCGGCCGCGTTTTCGGATCGGAGCCCAATCGCGGCGATGTCGTCGTGTTTCGCCTGCCAAAGGACGACACGACCGACTACATCAAACGCGTGATCGGCCTGCCCGGTGACCGCATCCAGATGCGGGACGGGTTGCTTCACATCAATGATCAGCCGGTGCAGCGCGAGCGGCTGAGCGATTTCGTCGGCGAAGACCCCTGCGGCGCGGACGCGACCGCGCGGGTGAAGCGCTGGCGCGAGACGTTGCCGAACGGGGTCTCCTACGAAACGCTCGATTGCGTCGACAACGGCTTCTACGACAACACCAATGTCTACACGGTGCCGCCCGGCCATTTCTTCATGATGGGCGACAACCGGGACAATTCGACCGACAGCCGGGTGCTGTCGGCGGTCGGCTACGTGCCGCTAGAGAATATGGTCGGCCGGGCCCAGATGATCTTCTTTTCAATTGCCGAAGGCGAGCACGTCTGGATGTTCTGGCGCTGGCCGACGGCGGTACGCTGGAATTGCTTGTTCAAAATCGTCCGATGAACGACGACACCCCTGACATCCGGATTGCAGCGATAGCAGGCGAGCCAAGCCACGAGCCTCAATCCGGTCGCGACGGCAATCCGGCAAAGAAGAAACGCAGCAGGAGCGGCGCCAAGGGCGGCTCCAAAGGCGCGTCCAAGCCCGCTGCCAAGCCGGCCGACAGATCGGCGGCGGCCGCGACCGAGGCGCGCATCGGCCACAAGTTTGCCGATCCCAATCTGCTGATCACGGCCATGACGCATGTGTCGGCGCTCAAGCCGACACGCAAGCGCGGCGAAAGCTATCAGCGGCTGGAGTTCCTCGGCGACCATGTGCTGGGGCTGATCGTGTCCGACATGCTCTATCGCACCTTCCCGGGCGCCGACGAGGGCGAACTGTCGAAGCGGCTTGCGGATCTCGTCCGCAAGGAGAGCTGCGCGGATGTCGCCAAGTCGCTCGGGCTGATCGACGACATCAAGCTTGGCGCGGTCGGCGTCGGCGCCGGCGCGCGCCTGCGCAAATCCGTGCTCGGCGACATCTGCGAGGCGGTGATCGGCGCGGTGTTTCTCGACGGCGGTTATGCGGCCGCAGCCGAGTTCGTCACGCGCAACTGGACCGAGCGCATGCAGAAGCCGCGCCGGCCGCTGCGCGATCCCAAGACCGTGTTGCAGGAGTGGGCGCAGGGCAAGGGCCTGCCGACGCCGGTCTATCGCGAGGTCGAGCGCACCGGTCCGCACCACGATCCGCAATTCCGTGTTGCCGTCGACCTGCCGGGACTCGCGCCGGCGGAAGGCGTCGGCGGCAGCAAGCGCGCCGCGGAGAAGGTCGCCGCCTCCGTGATGATCGAGCGCGAAGGCGTCAGCGGCGGCAGTCATGACGGATAGCCCTCGCGCCGATGCCGCGCCTGCGGCCACGCGCTGCGGCTTCGTCGCGCTGATCGGCGCCCCCAATGTCGGCAAGTCCACGCTCGTCAATGCGCTGGTCGGCTCCAAGGTCACCATCGTGTCGCGCAAGGTGCAGACGACCCGCGCATTGATCCGCGGCATCGTGATCGAGGACAACGCGCAGATCATTCTGGTCGACACCCCCGGCATCTTCTCGCCGAAGCGTCGGCTCGACCGCGCCATGGTGTCGACGGCCTGGAGCGGCGCGCATGACGCCGATCTCGTCTGCGTGCTGCTCGATGCCAAATCCGGCATCGACGACGAGGCCGACGCGATCCTGAAAAAGGTCGAGACGGTCCATCACGAGAAGATCCTGGTCCTGAACAAGATCGATCTCGTGCCGCGCGAAAAGCTGCTCGCGCTGGCGAAAGCGGCCAATGACCGCCTGGCCCTGGCGCAGACCTTCATGATTTCCGCGCTGTCGGGCGATGGTGTCGACGATCTGCGCCATGCGCTCGCGAGCATGGTGCCGGCCGGTCCCGTTCCTCTATCCCGAAGACCAGATGTCGGACGCGCCGATGCGGCATTTGGCGGCCGAGATCACCCGGGAGAAAATCTATCGGCAACTGCATCAGGAGTTGCCATATCAGTCCACGGTCGAGACCGACAGTTGGACCGAGCGAAAGGACAACTCGATCCGCATCGAGCAGACGATATTCGTCGAGCGCGAAAGCCAGCGCAAGATCGTGCTCGGCAAGGGCGGTGCGACCATCAAGTCGATCGGTGCGGAGGCGCGCAAGGAGATCGCCGAGATCACGGGCGTGCCGGTGCATTTGTTCCTGTTCGTGAAAGTCCGCGAGAACTGGGGCGACGACCCGGACCGCTACCGTGAAATGGGACTCGAATTTCCAAAAGAATAGCCTCAAGCGATGGATTTGCCATTCACTTCGGTCTATCCAGAGGAGCGTTTTCGAGCGAAAGCCTGCCCCGTACTTGATACGGGGTGGACGCCGGTTCGCGTGAAGAAAACGCATCAAAACAAGAAGCTGGAGCATATTCGGTTCTGATTCGGTCAGAACCGAATATGCTCCAGAGGCCGTCCAAAGCGTCAGAGCCGAGACTGGAATGACTTTGCCCCGAAACGTGCTGCGGTTCGAAATTCTGCTTTATGCGTCACTGATGCTTGACGCGCTCTCGGTCGCATTCGGGGATCGCACGCCGCGCGAGGACATGACGGAGTCCATGATCATGACGGAGTCCGTGCTGTCCGGCTTCGTCATCATCCTGCTGCTCTATTTCGTCTGGCTCGCCGCGCGCCGTCGCAAGAACTGGCCGCGCTGGGTGCTGGCCGCGGCACTGGTGCTGTCGGTGATCTCGCTGTTTCAGGTCATCGGCGGAAGGGGCGTCGAACTCGACAGCGGCATCGAGATCGTGTCCTGCGCGCTCACGGCGGCCGGGCTGTATTTCTCCTATATCGGCGACGCGCAAGGCTGGTTCAACGCATAGCCTTCGGCATGCTAGACTTACGCCCATGGAATGGACCGACGACGGCATTGTGCTGGGGGTGCGGCGGCATGGCGAATCCTCCGCCATCGTCGAACTGCTGACGCGCGAGCACGGCCGGCATCTTGGCCTGGTGCGCGGCGGCGCCAGCACGCGGATGCGGCCGCTGCTGCAGCCGGGCAACGGCGTGCGCGCAGTCTGGCGGGCGCGGCTCGACGAGCATCTCGGCAGCTATGCGATCGAGGGCATGCGGCTGCGCGCGGCCACGCTGCTCGCGGTCTCTCACGCGGCCTACGGCGTGACCCATCTTGCCGCGCTGGCGCGGCTCCTGCCGGAGCGCGATCCGCATCAAGAGATCTATGAGATGCTCGCGCGCACGCTGGACGATTTCGACGATGCGGGCGGCGCGGCCGTGCATGTCGTCAAATTCGAGCTTGCGATGCTTGCGGAGCTTGGCTTCGGGCTCGATCTCGACAATTGCGCCGCGACCGGCGAGACCACCGACCTGATCTATGTGTCGCCGAAATCCGGTGGCGCAGTGTCGCGCACGGCGGGCGAGCCCTGGCGTGACAAGCTTCTGCGCCTGCCGTCCTTCCTGCGCGAGGATGATGATCACGGCGCAAACCGGTCGGATCAGGATCTTCTGGACGGTTTTCAGATCACCGGCCGCTTCCTGCTGCGCCACGTGCTGGAACCGCGCGGGCAGGGGCATTCCGATGCGCGCGACGGCTTCATCAACGCGGTGACGAAGCGGCGGCTGCGTCTTTCAGACTGACGGCGCCGTCCGTGGAAGAGACAAATGCACTGTCGTGCCGACGCCCGGCTCGCTGTCGAGCTTGAGGTGGCCGCCCAAACGCTCGGTTACGATGCTATGCGCGATGAGCAGGCCGAGGCCGGTGGCGCCATGGTGACGGCGGGTGGTGAAGAATGGATCAAAAGCTTGACGTTTGACCTCGGGCGCCATGCCGCATCCATCGTCGGAGAGGATCAACTCTATGTGGCCGTTCCCGGCTGCGGCCACCTTGATCATGATCATTCCCTTGCGATCGCCGGGAAAGCCGTGGGTCAGAGCATTAAAGGCGAGATTGGTGAGGGCCTGGCCGAGAGGCCCGGGGTAACTATCCATCGCGAGATCCGGCTCGCGCTCCAAATGGAGCGCGATATCGCGCTCCCGCAACTCGCGGCGCAGATGCGAGAGAACCTGTTCGGCGAGTTCGCCGGGATCAAACGTCCGCCGCTTGAATTGCTGCCGGTCGGCGGCGACCTGCTTGAACGATTGCACCAGTTCGGCGGCGCGGCCCAGGTTTGTCACCAATTGGCTGGACGCATCGCCGATCAGATCGATGAATTCGTTGAAGCTTGATCGCCGCAGATCGCCGCGCGCGATCTTCGCGGCAAATTCCTCGGTCTTGCGCTGCAGTGTCGATGCAATCATCAGGCTGGTGCCGACCGGCGTGTTGACCTCGTGAGCGACGCCGGCGACAAGCTGGCCAAGTGCCGCAAGCTTTTCGGCTTCGACGAGAGAATCCTGGGTTTCGCGCAAATGGCGTAGCGCGGTCTCGGCGGCATCCTTGGCGTTGCGGATGTCGTGCTCGGCGCGCTTGCGCTCGGTGATCTCTTCTGCGGCAACGTTGACTGCGACGATCTCGCCGCCCGGGGCGCGAAGGGGATGCCAATAGGTGATCCAGAAACGCTCCTCGGCCTGATCGGCCCGCTGGCCTGCGACCTCGATGCCGATCACCGGCTCGCCTGTCTCCATGATCGAACGCACGATTGTCTCAACCGAATCCGCCAGCGCCGGCACACAATCCTTTACAAAGCGCCCAAGGTGATCCTCGACCGAGATGCCGCATATTTCGGTGAGCCGCTGATTGATTTGCAGGTAGCGGCAATCCGGAGAGAGACAGGCAAGTCCGATCGGCGCGGTGTCGTAGATGAGCCGCAACGCTGGCTGTTGCGGAAACAGAACCAGTTCGGCCGCACGCGACGATTTCGCCGTATTGACCACACGCACCCCGTTACACGTTTACGCCACGACAGGTGATGGTTCTCGCTCACAGTATACATCCAAAACGCGAGAGCGACATGTCAGCCATTCTGACCCAAATGGAGCAACGATCCGCCATAGGTAAATCGCGTCGTTGTGACGTGCGCATCAATTGCTGCGGATCAGGCTGTTTGTCAGCGTGGCGCCTCTCGAAGAGGAGTTGAAAAATGTCCCAGCCGGAACACTTTGAAATGCTCATCATCGGCAGTGGCGAAGGCGGCAAATATCTCACCTGGCACATGGCCAAGTCAGGACACCGCACGGCGAGGCCGCCGGCAGCGCACAGTTCACTCATGTCTCGTTCGACGATTTCCGTATCATCTCGGCCAATCTGAATGGCGGCAACCGCACCAAGCGTGGCCGGCTGGTCCCGTACTGCATGTTCACCGACCCGCAGCTTGCGCGCGTCGGCCTGAGCGAAGCCGAGGCCCAGCGCCAGGGCATTGCCGTTCGCACAGCCAAGCTGCCCAGCGCTGCCATATTGCGCGCGCAGACGATATCGGAGACGCGCGGCTTCATGAAGGCGCTGGTCGAGGCGGCCGGCGACCGCATTCTCGGTTTCACCATGATCGGCGCGGAGGCTGGGGAAGTCGTGACGGTAGTCCAGACCGCAATGCTGGCAGGCATGCCTTACACAGGCTTGCGCGATGCGATCATCGCGCACCCGACGATGGCCGAGGCGCTCGGCGCGCTCTTCTCGAATATACCTGCGCGATAGCGCCGCGCAGGATACCAGCAGAAAGCACCTCGGCGAAACCGCGGCGCCATTCTTTGGTCGTTGTCAGCAAATCGTCTCACTCGGGCCTGTGCGTCACATGGGCTTGTGAAATGTCGGGGGCAAAAACTCGCGCACGAGTTCACCGAGATTTAGAACCTCGCCGCTTTCCGTGATGTCCGAGAACAGAACTTCGACGAACGGATGCTGGCGGTTGAACCCTGCGCCTCGCTGATATTTTGCGCTCACAATCCGCTTAAGCGCAGCAAGATTCAGCTTGCCAAGCGCGTTGTATTGATCGCGAGACAGGCTTTGTCGTCCTCCGTGGTGTTCGATAGAATCGGCCCAGACATCCATGACCTTACGACTGACAAACGCCTCGATCGGTTCAGCTCCATCCCGAGCGGAAAGCCGTAGCCCGTCCATGCTATGCAGCCCGTCATCGACGCTGAATTGTGTAAGGGACATCGGGAATCCTCCTGTTGTCGGCATTATTCGCATTGACGTTCGCGTCGCTCATGCGCCTCCTTCGTTGTCCCACCGGGACAAGGCCGCTGCGCTGAATATCCCGTCGCTGGCCGCGTTCCCGGTCGACGGTAGTTTGCCGTGACCGGCTTCGTTCTTGTGCTTGTGCAGAAATCGGGCGATCTGCCCGCGGAGCGCTGCTGTCTCCAACAATCTGCCCACGGACCCGGCGGTATCGAACATCTCCCGTTGCAGCGACGTCGGTAGGGTGTTCCATTGCATGATGACCGCTGCCCCAAGGCAGCGCAAAACGAGCTCTTCTTCGGCCACAAGGGCCGCGCCGCGCGTCTCCTCGTGCTCGTCACTATGCACCGCGTCGTGATAAACATCCGCGAGGCCTTGCTCGTTATTCGCTAACGAGACGAAGCGGTCTTCCATGGCTTGAAATTTGCGGCTTTCCGCAGCGTCAATTGAACCCTTGAGGAGTTCGCCATATTCGCTTGCTTTCGCGCGATATTGCTGCGGCTTGAACATGCAGAGCCCTTTCGTTTGGAAGTCTCTGCCCATTCCGATCAATCTCGACGGTTGACCGGCATACAGGACATGGGGACGAATGGTCCGAATAGCGAGCCCCAGGCGCAAATAAGATGCCACGAAGAGCGCACGCAAAGCGGCCTATCGAGTGGCGAGGGCGCCGTGCGGCGCGGTGGCGCTTTACGCCGCCAACGTCAGAGAGGCCATTGGCAGGTCGAGTGCGTATTTAAAACCGGTCGACTCATAGGTTAGCTTCACGTGACCTCCCAGTTGCTCGCCGAGCGTCTCGACGAGCCGTGTCCCGAAGCTGTGCTTTTCGGGAGGGTGGACCACCGGACCGTTCTTCTCGGTCCAGGTGAGGTGAACGCGCTGCGTCTGCTGATCAACCGTCCAGACAAGGTCGACGGACCCCTGTGGGATCGACAGGGCGCCAAACTTCGTGGCGTTGGTGCAGAGTTCGTTGAGCGTCATCGCGACGGCGATCACGGCGCCTGACGTTATCCGGATGCCGGGTCCCGAGATTGAAAATCTCGGCTCATCGGCCTTGTCGAAGGCTTCGAGGGCGCCGCGGACGACCGTGCCAAGATCGGCGCTGCTCCATCTTGCCTGCAGAAGCAGATCATGCGCCCGGCTGAGCGCCATTAGCCGGCCTTCGATAGCGTGCTGCGCGGGTTCAGCCCCTTGCAGATTATGCAGGCTCTGGGAGACGATGGCCCCCATGGTCGCGAGCGTATTCTTGATGCGGTGGTGCAACTCTTCAAGGATCAGCTTCTGCAGCTTGTCGGATGCCTCGCGCTCACGAGCCTCGATGCCGGCCTTTGCAAGCAGATTGCGGGTATTGATCTCGGCCTGCGCGAGGAGAAGCCGCAAGCTGACATTCTCTGCCGCCAGAAGGCTCTGGTGGGGTCCTGCGTCGCTGCCGGCATGCTGGCTCTTACGCAGATGGACCTCGAACATCGCTGATCCTATCACCATACGTCTTGCACTTGCCTTATTTGTCTTGCTGCACTTGTCTTGGCGGAGACCGGAAAAGGGTGAGCGCTGAACGGCTATTATTGGGCCGGCGCGCCGCTTTTACCGAGGAAATACTCATGAATTTCGATGGCATTCTGCAGGATCATCGCCTTGTTCGTCGCCTCCTGCGGCAGTCCGCGAGCGACCACGGCGGCCACCGCTCCGGCGTCCAACTCCTTGGCCGACGAGTTTCGTCGTGATGAGCGAGCCGTTTGCCCCTGAGCCGATTGCGTCGCTCCGCCGAGACGGACTACCATTGGACGAGCATCGCGGCGACGATCAGCAGCGCAAAAAAGATCGGCAGCAATACCGGCGGTACGAGCCACTCGCGAACACTGAATTTGGAGATATTGGACATACCGGCCGCCTTTGGTTTGCGGCGGGAGCGCAATGCTCTCAGTCACCGATAACAGCCGGAAAGCGCGCGGTGATCTACTGTATGTAGTGCCTTTCCGCCGAATAACGAGGCCATTTGCAACTTATTTCTCAGGGCCGGGATCGAAGGGGATTGTGATCCTATTCCGGTGTCACACACCTCACTTACGAATTGCTCCGGAGCGGTTTTGATCGAAACGAAACGTTGATGCCGCTTGGCAGAGCAGGGCCATGACGGGGGGCGCAGGGTGCGCAAAGCGGCAGCGTGCCCACCAATCATCCCGGGGTTCGGAGAGGCAATGGGCATGTGCCAACTCGCCTTTGTCACATAGGCCGTGGTCTCGCCGTCCCGTCGGCGGTTCGCTCCGACAGGCGCGTGTGTGCTGGGCAATCGCTTTTCAGCAGGTGAAACAACGACAGGAGGATCATTCGAGTTGCACCAATAGGCTTCGCAACGACTGACTGCGGCTGAGCAAATGAATTGAGCTTGGGAGGTTTCTGATATCTCTGCAGCGACCGGCGTTCGCCGACATTCGCTCTTTGACTGCGGCTGTATTACCGAAAAGTAATCTCAGAAATCGGTGAGAACTAGTGATTGGAAAATCTGTCGCGGCCGATGCCACAAACTGCATGGCGTGGGTTTTGCAAAGCGACCGCCGGCTAGCGATTGATCGAGAAGTGCACGCGTGAATGAGATCGTCAGAATTGCTCTGGGCCGGCCGTACACCTTCGTGGTGCTGGCGCTGCTGATCCTGATCATCGGGCCGCTGGCTGCGTTGCGCACGCCGACCGACATCTTCCCGGAAATCCGCATCCCCGTGATCGGCGTGGTCTGGCAATACACCGGCCTGCCGTCGGATCAGATGGCCGGCCGCATCACCACGCCGTTCGAGCGCACCCTGACCACCACGGTCAACGACATCGAGCATATCGTCGCGAACTCCTATAACGGCATCGGCATCGTCAAGATCTTCTTCCAGCCCAATGTCGATATCCGGACGGCAAACGCCCAGGTCACGGCGATTTCGCAGACGCTGCTCAAGCAGCTTCCGCCCGGTGCCACCCCGCCGCTGATCCTGAACTACAACGCCTCCACGGTCCCGATCATCCAGCTCGCGCTGTCGGGCGAAGGCCTGACCGAGCAGAACCTCGCCGATATCGGCATCAACCAGTTGCGCACGCCGCTGGTCACGGTCCCCGGCGCGGCGATCCCCTATCCCTATGGCGGCAAGCAGCGGCAGATCCAGATCGACCTCAATCCGACCGCGCTGCAGGCGCTTGGCCTGTCCGGCCAGGACGTCGCCAATACGCTGGCCGCGCAGAACCTGATCACGCCGGTCGGCACGGAAAAAATCGGCTCGTTCGAATATACCGTGCAGCTCAACAACTCGCCGCTGAAGATCGATGAGCTTGGCGATCTGCCGATCAAGACCGTCAACGGCGCCATGGTCTATGTGCGAGATGTCGCCACTATCCGCGACGGCAATCCGCCGCAGACCAACATCGTGCATGTCAACGGTTACCGCTCGGTGCTGATGATGGTGCTGAAGGCGGGTTCGATCTCGACGCTCGATATCATCGCCGGCATCAAGAAGAAGGTCGAGGAGTACAAATCGTCGCTGCCGGCCGCATTGAAGATCGACTTCGTCGGCGATCAGTCGATCTTCGTCAGCGGCGCCATCACCGGCGTCGCCCGCGAAGGCATCATCGCCGCGCTGCTGACCAGTGTGATGATCCTGCTGTTCCTGGGGAGCTGGCGCTCGACCATCATCATCGCCACCTCGATCCCGCTGGCCGTGCTCGGCTCGATCATCATGCTGTCGATGATCGGCGAAACCCTCAACATCATGACGCTGGGCGGACTTGCGCTCGCTGTCGGCATTCTCGTCGACGAAGCCACCGTCACCATCGAGAACATCAACTACCATCTCGAACAGGGCAAGCAGGTCGAGCGCGCGATCCTGGACGGCGCCAACCAGATCGTGGTGCCGGCCTTTGTCTCGCTGCTCTGCATCTGCATCGTGTTCGTGCCGATGTTCTTTCTGCAGGGCGTGGCACGCTTCCTGTTCGTGCCGATGGCCGAAGCGGTGATGTTCGCGATGGTGTGGTCGTTCATCCTGTCGCGCACGCTGGTGCCGACCATGGCGAAATACCTGCTGCATCCGCATGAGCACCATGGCCACGGTGACGCGCCGCCCTCGCGCAACCCGCTGGTGCGGTTTCAGCGCGGTTTCGAAGCCGGATTCGAACGCCTCCGCGCCGGCTATCGCGACATTCTCGCGTTCGCGCTCGATCACAGGCCGACTTTCGTCATCGGCTTCATGGGCTTCATCGCGCTGTCGTTTCTGCTCGTGCCGTATCTCGGCCGCAACTTCTTCCCCTCGGTCGATGCCGGCCAGATTCTGATGCATGTGCGGACCCAGGTCGGCACCCGTGTCGAAGAGTTGGCCGCGCAGTTCGCCCAGATCCAGAAAGCCATTCGCACGGTGATCCCGCCCGAGACGATCGAGACCATGACCGACAATATCGGCGTGCCGATCAGCGGCATCAACATGACCTATAACAACACCGGCGTGATCGGTTCGCAGGACGGCGACATCCAGATCAAGCTCAGGGAAGGTCATCGGCCGACCGATACCTATATCAAGGCGTTGCGGGAGGAATTGCCGAGACTATTCCCTGGCGTCACCTTCGCGTTCCTGCCGGCCGACATCGTCAACCAGATTCTCAATTTCGGTGCGCCGGCGCCGATCGACCTCGAAATTCGCGGCGCCAATCTGGCCGGCAATTACGCTTACGCCAACAACGTGCTCGAAAGGCTTCGCCATGTTCCCGGCGTCGCCGACGCGCGCATTCAGCAATCCGCGCGCAGTCCGACCTTCAATGTCGATGTCGACCGCACCCGCGCGCAATATGTCGGCGTGACCGAACGCGACGTCGCCAACAGCATGGTGGTGAATCTCGCGGGCAGCTCCCAGGTCGCGCCGACCTATTTTCTCGATCCGAGCAACGGCGTGTCCTATTCGATCGTGATGCAGACGCCGCAATATCAGCTCGACTCGATCGAGTCGCTGGAAACCCTGCCGATGACGGCTCCGGGGGTGCGGGAGCCGGTGCTGCTCGGCGGTATCGCGAACATCACGCGGTCGACGTCGAACGCGGTGGTGTCGCAATACGATATCCAGTCGATGGTGCAGATCTACGCCACGCCGCAGGGACGCGACCTCGGCGCGGTCGCTACCGATATCCGCAAGGTGCTGGCGGAGACCGCCAAGGACCTGCCCAAAGGCAGCACGGTCTCGCTGGTCGGTCAGGTGCAGACCATGGAGAGCTCGTTCTCCGGCCTGCTGTTCGGACTGCTCGGCGCCGTCGTGCTGATCTATCTGCTGATCGTCGTGAACTTCCAGTCGTGGTCGGATCCCTTCGTGATCATCACGGCGCTGCCGGCCGCGCTGGCCGGCATCATCTGGATGTTGTTCACGACGCAAACCACGCTGTCGGTGCCGGCGCTGACCGGCGCCATCATGTGCATGGGCGTCGCCACCGCCAACAGCGTGCTCGTGATCAGCTTCGCCCGCGAGCGCTATGAGGCCCTCGGCGATCCCCGCGCAGCCGCGCTGGAAGCCGGCTTCGTCCGAATCCGCCCCGTGCTGATGACGGCGCTCGCGATGATCATCGGCATGCTGCCGATGGCGCTCGGCCTCGGCGAAGGCGGCGAGCAGAACGCCCCACTGGGGCGCGCCGTGATCGGCGGCCTGATGTTCTCCACGATTGCAACGTTGATGTTCGTCCCGGTTGTCTTCAGCCTGGTGCACAAGAAGCAGCAGCCGGCCTCGGCCGAGCTGGTGTCGCTCGACGAGCGGCGCGCGCAGGCGGCCGAGTAATGACGCGCGGCGCCAGTGAGTCATGCGTAGGGTGGGCAAAGGCGCGAAGCGCGGTGCCCACCGTCTATCGGCATGCATGGACGAGGTGGTGGGCACGCTTTCGCTTTGCCCATCCTACAGACTATCTCCGCCGTCATTGCGAGGAGCGTGAGCGACGAAGCAATCCAGGCTGTGTCCGCGGAGAGAGTTCTGGATTGCTTCGCGGAGCCTGTCATCGGGCCGCGCTACGCGCGGACCCGGTGGCTCGCAATGACGTGGAGAGACTTGTACGCATAGCCCCATGCGCAAACTGCCCGTCGTGCACATTTTCCCTTGCGTTGTCGGGCAAATCACAACGATCATTCGCGCGTCTCGCTGCCCACAAGAGGGGCGCTTCGCGATCGTCACGGACGTTGGACGCGGGATGCGATGGACGCGATGTGCTGTGAGACGAACAGCATGATCGCGGACGGCGAAGTCGTGTGGTCCTGGCGCCCCTGGGCTGGCGTTAAGTTTGCGATGATGCTTCGCATCACGCAGGCGACGGTGACAACAAAGCCTGGTCACCGGGGAGAGCACGTATAAGCCGTAACACCATTGCGCAGGGAAGGCCGGACGTTTTCGGCTGAGCCTGTGGTTCTGCCGCGTGCTTTTTTGTTGCACGCGGACCATGGGTGCCAGCCGGCGCCCGGTCTTCCCTGCGCCCTCTGTATCGAGGAGGGACATTGAATTGGAAAAACTCGGACGCCATGCGCCGCGAGAACGTGAACTCACATCCTCTCACTCGTCATGCCCGCCACCCGGTCCGGCCCTTGGCCGGCCGGATGACAGGCTCCTGCGGGCATCCAGTACGCCGCGGCCTCTCGGCTCAAGGACAGCCGCTTCTGGAATACCGGATCGCCCGCTCCCGTCTACGCCAAGGCTTCGACGCGGCCGCAAACAGGGGCGCGCCGAAGCTTTAGCGGAGGCGGGTGAAGCGGGCGATGACGACGGAGAGAATGGGGCACAGCACCAGGCACTCATGGAGAAGACGCGCAATGTGCTGATTCGTTCGTCGAGCTGCGGAACCGGCAGCGCTCGCTTGGCCGCACTTCTTTTGTGGTCGATCATGAGCCGCCGCCTGATTTCGCGGCACGAGGTCGCAAGCTGCGTTGACACCGCCTGCTATCGTCCTCATCCCGTTGAAAAAATTGCCTGTCCTGACCGCGTCGTCGTCCGGTACGCCGTGGCCGTCGCGTTCCGGTCTGAAGACTGCGGAAAGCGGTATCGCGCATTATTGCGCGGGGACAGGTGATCGCCTAAAGCGTTCCCAACAGATCAATTGGCTCACCCGGCGGTCTCAAGTCATCGCGGGAAAGCACTGAAAGCAAACGGATAATGGGTAAGACACTCGTTCCGCCTGAACCGGCCGACATCCATGAAGTGACGCTGCGCGATGCGCTGGAAGAGCGCTATCTCGCCTACGCGTTGTCGACCATCATGCACCGGGCGCTGCCGGACGCGCGCGACGGCCTCAAGCCGGTGCATCGGCGCATCCTCTACGGCATGCGGCTGCTGCGCCTCGATCCCGGCACGGCGTTCAAGAAATCCGCCAAGATCGTCGGCGACGTGATGGGCTCGTTCCATCCGCATGGCGACCAGGCGATCTACGACGCGATGGTGCGGCTGGCGCAGGATTTTTCCTCGCGCTACCCGCTGGTCGACGGCCAGGGCAATTTCGGCAATATCGACGGCGATAACGCCGCCGCCTACCGCTACACCGAAGCGCGCATGACCGATGTCGCGCGGCTGCTGCTCGAAGGCATCGACGAGGACGGCGTCGAGTTCAGGCCGAACTATGACGGCCAGTCGAAAGAGCCGGTGGTTCTGCCGGGCGGCTTCCCGAACCTGCTCGCCAACGGCGCGCAGGGCATCGCGGTCGGCATGGCGACCTCGATCCCGCCGCACAATGCCGCCGAGCTGTGCGACGCCGCGCTGCATCTGATCGAGAAGCCGCAGGCGAAGTCGCGCGCGCTTTTGCGCTGGGTGAAGGGACCGGATTTCCCGACCGGCGGCATCGTCGTCGATTCCAAGGAAGCGATCGCCGAAGCCTACACCACCGGCCGCGGCTCGTTCCGCGTCCGCGCCAAGTGGAAGCAGGAAGAGGGCTCGCGCGGCACCTGGGTCGTGGTCATCACCGAGATTCCCTGGCTGGTGCAGAAGTCGCGGCTGGTCGAGAAGATCGCCGAGCTGCTCAACGAGAAGAAGCTGCCGCTGGTCGGCGATGTCCGCGACGAATCCGCCGAGGACGTCCGGCTCGTGATCGAGCCGAAGTCGCGCGCGGTCGATCCGGAACTGATGATGGAGTTGCTGTTCCGGCTGACCGAGCTGGAAAGCAAGATTCCGCTGAACCTCAACGTGCTGGTGAAGGGCAAGATCCCCAAGGTGCTGGGACTTGCCGAATGCCTGCGCGAATGGCTCGACCATCTGCGCGACGTGCTGCTGCGCCGTTCGCGCTACCGCAAGGGCCAGATCGAGCACCGGCTTGGAAATCCTGGGCGGCTATCTGATCGCCTATCTGAACATCGACAAGGTGATCAAGATCATCCGCACCGAGGACGAGCCCAAGCCCGTTCTGATGAAGACCTTCAAGCTCACCGACGTGCAGGCCGAAGCCATCCTCAACATGCGCCTGCGCTCCTTGCGCAAGCTCGAGGAAATGGAGATCCGCACCGAGGACAAGAACCTTCGGGGCGAGCTGAAGGGCATCAACTCGCTGCTCGGCTCGGAAACCGAGCAGTGGTCGAAGGTGGGCGAGCAGGTCAAGACCGTCCGCGACATGTTCGGGCCCAAGACGCCGCTCGGCAAGCGCCGCACCAACTTCGCCGACGCGCCCGAGCATGACCTTGCCGCGATCGAGGAAGCCTTCGTCGAGCGCGAGCCGGTGACGGTGGTCGTCTCTGAGAAGGGCTGGGTACGCACCATGAAGGGCCATGTCGCCGATCTCTCGGGACTGACCTTCAAGACCGACGACCAGCTCGGCCAGGCGTTCTTCGCCGAGAGCACCTCGAAGCTGCTGCTGTTTGCGACCAACGGAAAATTCTATTCGCTCGATGTCGCGAAACTGCCGGGCGGACGCGGCCATGGCGAGCCGATCCGCATGTTCATCGATCTCGATCAGGACGCGTCGGTCGTCTCCGTGTTCGTCAACAAGGGCGAGCGCAAATTCCTGGTCGCCAGCAGCGAAGGGCAGGGCTTCATCGTCAAGGAAGACGACTGCGTCGGCAACACCCGCAAGGGCAAGCAGGTGCTGAACGTCACCGCGCCGGTCGAGGCCTGCGCGATCACCACGGTGGCGGGCGACCAGGTCGCCGTCATCGGCTCGAACCACAAGATGGTGGTCTTCCCGCTCGATCAGGTGCCGGAGATGGCGCGCGGCCGCGGCGTGCGGCTGCAGAAATACAGCGGCGCCAAGCTCTCGGACATCGCGACCTTCGCCTCCGCCGACGGTCTCGCCTGGAAGGACTCCGCCGGGCGTGACCAGGGCATGAGCTGGAAGGAACTCGCCGATTGGCGCGGCAACCGGGCTGATGCCGGCCGGCTCGCTCATGGCCTGCCGAAGTCGAACAAGTTCAACCGGCCGGTCGACTAGCTGTAATAGTATTCGTTTGAGCGGGAGTTATAACTGTCGCGCGCAAATCGCTCTGCTCGCGACATCTATGATCTGGAATGGCCCATCATCATCACGACCACGATCACGACCGCGATCACTCCCATGGGCATGATCATGCTCACGGGCACGGCCATGCCGGGCATAGCCACGTGCCGGATCGTTTCGATACGTCGTTCGCGATCGGCGCGTCGCTCAATGCGGCCTTCGTCGTGGCCGAGCTGGTGTTCGGCTACGCCGCCAATTCGCTGGCGCTGATCTCCGACGCCGTCCACAATTTCTCCGACGTGATCGCGCTGCTCCTGGCCTGGTGCGGGGCGTGGCTTGCCGGCAAGCGGCCGACGGAGACGCATACTTACGGCTATCGGCGCGCCTCGATCCTCGCCGCATTGTTCAATGCCGGCCTGTTGCTGATCGCGGTGGGCGGCATCGCGGTCGAAGCCGTCAACCGCCTGCGCGAGCCCTCGGCGGTGGCGGGCTGGACGGTGGTGTGGGTCGCGGCGCTCGGCATTCTCATCAATGGCGGCACGGCGCTGATGTTCGCGCGTGGTCGGCACGGCGATCTCAATGTGCGCGGCGCCTATCTCCATATGGCGGCCGACGCCGGCGTCTCGCTCGGCGTGGTCGTCGCGGCGCTCTTGATCATGATGACGGGATGGCTTTGGCTCGATCCCGCGATCAGCCTGTGCATCGCGGCCGTCGTGCTCTTCAGCGGCTGGGAGCTGGCGCGCGATAGTCTCAATCTCGCGATGGACGGCGTACCGAGGGGTGTCGATCTGCCCCAAGTCCGGGACTATCTCGTCGCGCTGGAGGGCGTCGTGGAGGTGCATGACCTGCACATCTGGGCCATGAGCACCAACGAGACCGCGCTGACCGCGCATCTCGTGCGTCCGGGCGGTCACGACGACGCGTTCCTGCATCTCGTGTGCGAGGGGCTGTCGCACCGCTTCAGCATCCACCATGCGACGTTGCAGGTGGAAATCAACGGCGACGCCTGCAGGCTCGCGCCGACTGAGATGGTGTGACGGCCTTGTCAGACCAGTCCGGCCAGCCTGAGCGCGATGCCGGCGATGCAGGCGCCGCCGAGCACGGTCAGCATGTTCAGATCGAACCGGAAGATCGCGATCGCCGCCGCGATGGACAGCACCAGCGCCGCGATGTCGACGCTGGAAAAAACCGGGCTATCGAACGACAGGCCGAAGGAATGGACCGGCGTGGTTTCCCGGAACAGCGTGTGCAGCGCAAACCAGATCGACAGATTGAGGATCACGCCGACAACGGCCGCCGTGATCGCGGTCAGCGCGCCGGCCAGTCCCTTGTTGCCGCGCAGGGTCTCGATGTAGGGCGCGCCGACGAAGATCCAGAGGAAGCAGGGCGTGAACGTCACCCAGGTCGCGAGCAGGCCGCCGAAGGTCGCCGCCAGCATCGGCGGCAGGCCCATGGGATCGCGATAGGCGGCCATGAAGCCGACGAACTGCAGCACCATGATCAGCGGGCCCGGCGTGGTCTCGGCCATGCCGAGGCCGTCCAGCATCTCGCGCGGCTTGAGCCAGTGATAATGCTCGACCGCCTGCTGCGCGACATAGGCGAGCACGGCATAGGCGCCGCCGAACGTCACCAGCGCCATCTTGCTGAAGAACAGCGCGATCTGGCTGAACGTGCTGGCCGGGCCGAACGCGATCAACAGCGCCGCGACCGGCGCAAGCCACAGCGAACACCACAACAGGCCGGTGCGGAGCGCGCGCGGTCCGTTGGGACGGGCATGCTCGGGCACGTCCTCGCCGAGCGCGCTGTCGCTGCCGGCCGAGCCGCCGTGCCCGACAGCCGCGAATTCCGGCCGGCCGCCTCTCGCGCCGAGATAGCCGATCACGCCGGCCGCGATGATGATGATCGGGAAGGGCACCGCGAAAAAGAAGATCGCGACGAAGGCGATCGCGGCGAGCGACAGCATGATATTGTTGCGCAGCGCACGCTTGCCGACGCGCACCAGGGCCTGCAGCACGATCGCAAGCACCGCAGCCTTCAGCCCGAAGAACAGCGCCTCGACGTACCAGACACTGCCATACGCCGCATAAATGTAGCTCAGGCCCATGATGGCGATGATGCCCGGCAGCACGAACAGGCCGCCGGCCATCAGGCCGCCGGCGGTGCGATGCATCAGCCAGCCGATATAGGTCGCGAGCTGCTGGGCCTCGGGGCCGGGCAGCAGCATGCAATAATTGAGCGCATGCAGGAAACGGCTCTCGGACACCCAGCGCTTCTCATCGACCAGGATGCGGTGCATCACCGCGATCTGTCCGGCCGGGCCGCCGAAACTCAGCACGGCGACCCGCAGCCAGACCCGGAATGCCTCGCTGAAGCTGACGCCGTGACCGGCGTCAGCTTCAGTATTCGCAGTCGCGTCCATCTACGGCTTCACCTTGTTGGTCGGCCAGTTGTGCGTCTCGCCGGTCGCATCGCGGCACCAGCGATAGAAGGCGTCATAGAGCGCGATGCCGGCCTCGAGCTGTTCGAGGTCGTCGTCATACATGCGCGAGAGGCCGAGCGACGCCGCAAGCAGGCCCGGCGCTTCCGGACAGAGGTCGAGCCGCGCGGTGTCGGCCGCCCGCACCATGGTCGCAAGCCGCAGCAAGGGCGGCGTCGCCAGGCCGAATTCCTCGATCATGACGTCGAAGGTGCAGAGCTGGCCGCGGTGGCTCCAGAAGGTGTTCTCGATGTCGAACGGCGCGGCGTTGAAATGCTCGCCGACGGCGGGCACTTCGGACGGTGCGACGAACAGAAACACCGCGTGGGGATCGACGAAGCGCCGGATCAGCCAGGGACAGGCGATGCGGTCGATCTTCGGCCGTGCGCGGGTGACCCAGATGGTGCGGCCGTGCTGATCGCGTTCCGGCAGTTTCGCGGTCGGCACGAGTGGAAGCTTGGCGGCTTTCCAGGCTTCGAAGCCGCCTTCCAGCGTCTCGGCCGCCACGTTGGCGTGTCTGAGCCACGCGGCCGTGCCCTGGGCGAGCTTCTGGCCGCGCAGGCAGATGACCACGGCCGGCCGTTCCAGATAATCCGCACCCCAATGCGGGGCCTCGTCTGCCTTGTGCCGGATGGCCCCCGGAATCAGCCGCGGGTCGTCGGCGAAATCCTCGTCGGTGCGCACATCGATCAGGGCAGGTGTATTCGCCGTGCCGATCAGCCGTGACAGTTTTTCAGGAGAGATTGTGGTGTAAGATGACATAGCTGCGTCCTCGCAAGATCAACGGGACGCGATACTTGGGCATGTCGCCTCGTGGGGAGATCGCAGAACCCCCATGGCCGCATTACATCCAAAGCAAGCCGCGCTGTCAATGCGGTCGGATCGGGTGCGCCATCGTGATAGTATTCACTCTCGAGTGAGGCTGACGGCGCGGACGTGCCGGCGCCGACTTTCCGGCCTACGCATGTCCTGCGGTATCCAACAACGCTCTCGCGGAGAACGGCCGATGCACACGCATTCCCTCGATCAGTGGACACATGAGCATGTCTTCCTGGGCGATGCGCATGAGCGGAACGAGCGCCGCACCTGGTTCGTCGTTGCGCTGACCTTCGTGATGATGGTGGGTGAAATCGCAGCCGGCTCTCTGTTCGGTTCGATGGCGCTGCTGGCGGACGGCTGGCATATGGCGACCCACGCCGCAGCGCTCGGCATTGCCGGTGCGGCCTATCTGTTCGCGCGCAGGCAGGCGCGCAACGCGCGCTTCGCTTTCGGGACCGGCAAGTTCGGCGATCTCGCGGCATTTTCCAGCGCGATCATCCTGGGGATGATCGCCGTTCAGATTGCCTATGAGAGCGTGCTCCGGCTGATCCACCCGGTCCCGATCTCCTATGGCGAAGCCATCGCGGTCGCCGCCCTCGGCCTTTGCGTCAATCTCGCCAGCGCCTGGATGCTGCGCGACAGCCATGATCATCACCACGGACATGGTCACGCGCACCCATGACCACGATCACGATCATCACGATCATCACCACCATCACCACCGACAACAATCTGCGCGCGGCCTATGTCCACGTGCTGGCGGATGCGGCGACCTCGGTGCTCGCGATTGCAGCGCTTGCGGTCGCGATGATGTCGGGATGGGTGTGGGCCGATCCGGCGGTCGGCATTGTCGGCAGCCTCGTGATCGCAAGCTGGGCCTACGGGCTGATCCGCGACGCCGGCGCGGTGCTTCTCGATGTCAGTTTCGACAAGTCGCTTCAGGCAACGATCCGCGCACGGCTCGAGGCCGGCGACGACCGCGTCACCGACTTGCATCTCTGGCAGGTCGGGCCGGGCCATTGCGCGGCCGTGATCTCGCTGGTGACCCATGAGCCGCTGCTGCCCGCCGTCTACAAGGATCGACTGCGGGATCTGAAGGGATTGAGCCACGTGACCGTCGAGGTGGAGCGATGTCCGCAAGCGACACGCTGAAGATGGCGCCGGAGCTCTATGATTGAGGAAGCGCTGACCGGCGACTCTAACGCGGTGGCACCAGTGAAGGCGGTGGACCGAGACCTTCCGCCTTCTTCGGCTTCATCGTGCCCGCATAAAACGACAGCACAAACACCAGGACCAGGCAGACCAGATAGACCGCATAGGATTGCGGTGGCGTGGTCGCCCAGCTCCAGAAATCCCTGGGCTGTTGGCCTGTTTCGTTGCCTGGGCCAGTCTCGTTGTCCATAGCGTCGTCTTGCGGGAAATGGCGCGCGAAGGGAAGCGCAATATTCGGCGGCTCGCCAGGGGCTTCACGCTTTCGTCAATGACGAATGCGCGGCATAATAGGGTATGGAACTTTCGTCCCGCCTGGACCTGATGAACTGGCTGGTCAGCCAGGGTCTCACAGGCCTTCCCGAAACCGATCTGATCCGCGGCTTCTGCGAGCGCTGCCGCGATGGCGGCTTGCCGCTGTCGCGCGGGCTGGTCTTCATCGACACGCTGCACCCGATCTATGAGGGACGCGGTTTCCGCTGGAACGATCGGGAGACCAACGAGAGCGACACGTTCGAATACATGTCGAGCAGCGAGGGCGACGCTGCCAAGAACTGGCGCCGCTCGGCATTCCACCACATGCTCGAAAACGGCCATGATGAGTTCGTCATCGACCTTGCCGACAGCGCCACGCCCAATTTTTCTATGATCGGCGGCCTTGGCGAAAAAGGCCATCGGCATCTTTTGGCCTTCGTTCACCGCTTTGGTGACGCGGGGACGCTTGGCCAAATGGATTGCTTCTATTCCTATTGGGCGACCCGGCGCGATGAAGGTTTCACCGAGGGGGAACTCGTGGCGCTGCGCGACCTGGTGCCGTTGCTGGGGCTTACGATCAAGTCGGCGCAGCAGGTCGACATCGCCCGCACCTTGGGACGAGTTTACCTTGGACGCGATGCGTCGGAGCAGGTGCTGCGCGGACACATTTCCCGCGGTGTCACCGAACGCCTCACTGCGGCCCTATGGTTCTCCGACCTGCGCGGCTCGACCAAGATCGCGGAAGGGATCGGGCCCGACGAGATCATCCCGTTCCTCAACGATTATGCGCAGGCCTCGATCGACGCCATCCACGAGGCCGGGGGCGACGTGCTGAAGCTGATCGGCGACGGCGTGCTCGCGATGTTCACCGGCGACGACATGACCGCGGTCCGGCGCGCCGCGCTACGCGCCGAGCATCACTTCCGCCTCAACATGAACGAGCTCAACGCCCGCCGCTCCGAGCAGGGGCGGCCGGTCACGACGGCCTATGTCGGCCTGCATGTCGGTGAGGTCTTCTACGGCAATATCGGCAGCGAGGACCGGCTCGATTTCACCGTGGTGGGACCGTCGGTGAACGAGGTCAGCCGTATCGCTTCCATGTGCAATTCGATCGATCGCGAATTCCTGGCGTCGTCGGAGTTTCGCGCCGGGCTGGATGCGACCGGTCGGCGCTACCTCGTCTCGACCGGCCGTTATGCCCTGCGCGGCGTCGGCCGCGCACAGGATCTCTACACGCTCGATCCGGACGTTGCCGCCGACGAGGCGATCGCCGGCGGCTACGAGCGTTATTTGAAAGCTTAAGGCGCCTGTTTCAGGAAGCGCAGCACGTCCGCGTTGAACTGCGCGGCGTCCTGCAGGAACGAGAAGTGGCTGGCCTTCGGCTGGATCAGGAGGCCGCTGCCCGGGATCTGATCGGCCATGTAGAGCGTGTTGGTGCGCTTGATCGCTTCGTCATGGTCCCCGTCCACGATCCAGGTGGGCGTGCGGATGCTCTTAAGATCATCGGCAGAGAAGTGCGGCTGCGTCTCCCACATCTTGATGACTTGCGCCATGAACGCATCATAGTCGTTTGGCGTCGGTGAGAGACTTTTATACTCGGCCTTCGCCCGATCCATGTAAGTGTTGAAGACCGGACTATTTGAAATGTCTGCAACGGCATCCGGATCGGAGTTCGCGGCGAAGGCAAACAGCCTTGTCAGCCGCTCCGGATGATGAATGGCGATGTCGAGGCCGATGATCGCGCCGTCGCTCCAGCCGACGAGAGCGGCTTTCTCGACCTTCAGGAAATCCATCAGCGCCAGCACGTCCGACGCCATCAGGTCGTAGCCGATCGGCTCGCTGTTGCGGGTGCTGCGGCCATGGCCGCGGCTGTCCATGACGATGACCTGATAGTCGCCGGACAATGCCGGGACCAGACTGCCCCAATAGTTGGAATTGGCGAGACCGCCGTGAAGCAGAATGACGGGCTGCCCTTTTCCGAACACGGCATACCAGATCTTGACGCCATTGACCTCCGCATATCCGCTTTGCGCCGAGCTTGGCAGGCTCGGCGTTGGCGGCAGGGTCATCCATTGCGGCTCGGCTCGCGCCGCCGTGCCCGCAAGGATAAACAACAACGATACGAAAGATAGAATGCTACGCCTCATGATAAGACCGCCTGAAATGATGGGATGATGATCCCGATATCATGCACCAGCGGCGGAACATTCGCCGATCATTTCCGGCTGACGCGAAAGTGACACGGCGGGCGACATGGTGATCACCAGCGCCTGGGCCCCGAAGATCGCCACCGCAAGATACAGACAGGCTTCCGCGCTGTAGAAGCCGCCGACAATGGCGCCCAGCGCCGAGCCGAGCGGACGCGCGCCATAGCTCAGGATGTTGATCGCCGACACGCGGCCGAGCAGACGCGGCGGCGTGACCGATTGCCGCAAGGTGGTGGTCGAGATCACCCACAGGATCGGTCCGACGCCGAGCAGGAAGAAGCTGAGGCCTGCGAGCGGCGCCACCGGAATGAAAGTCGTCAGCGCCATCACCGCGGCAGCAACTAGGCCGGTGACCGGCCCGAGCCCGATGACGGTGCCGAAGGCAAGCCGCTTCATCACGCGCGTGGCGAGCAGCGCGCCGACCACCATGCCGACACCATACATCGCGAGCGTCGTGCCGACGCCGGTCGCCGACAGGCCGAGCCGGCGCACGGCATAGGGCACGAACACGGCAAGCACCAGGAACGAGCCGGTGTTGAAGATGAACTGGGTGACGAAGACCGGCCGCAGCAGCGCGTGATGGAACACGAAGGACGCACCTTCCTTGATCTCGTGCAGCGGATGACGCTGCGGCGTGATCTCGCGTGCGGGCTCGTAAATCCCCGCGAGCAGCACCACCGCGATAACAGATAACGCCGCCGCAAATCCGAAGGCCGGCGCAGCACCGATCCAGCCGACCAGCACGCCGCCGAGCGCGGGACCGGAGGCAAACGCTATGGTGCGGGCGAGTTCGATCCGCGCATTCGCCGCAGGCAGCAGAGCGGGCGCGACCAGCGAAGGAACCAGGGCCGGAGCGGCGACGCTATAGGCGACCGTGCCGCACACCGCGATGAAGCCCAGCAACGAGAGCAGGGGCAGCGTAAGCCCGCCGAGCGCGATCGCGGCGAGGATCGCAAACAGCGCCGCCGCGCGCAGCGCTTCCGAGCCGGCCATCAGCATGCGGCGGGAGATGCGGTCGGTCAGCAGCCCGGCCGGAATCGCGAACAGGATGAACGGCAGCGTCAGCGCGGTCTGCAGCAGCCCGGTCTGGCCTTCGCCGACACCGAGCAGCAGCACGGCGACGATGGGTGCTGCGGCCAGCGCAATCTGTTCGGCGGATTGCGCGGCGAGGTTGGACCAGGCGAGCCGGTTGAAGGTTGCGGGCAGGCCGGGACTGTCGTGAGCGGACATGGCGAAACTCCCAAATCGAGGATCTCGCGCCATGATCCGATCGCGCGGCGACAAAACCCACCCGCTTCCCGATCGGGATTGTCGAAGGATTTCATCGCAGGCCCGGGACGAAGAAATGTTTCTCGGCCTGCGATGAGCGCGAACGCCTAGAGTATTTTCGGTTCTGATTGCATCAGAACCGAAGCTCTAGATTCTTGCTTGGCGCATTTTCTTCACGCGAACCGGTGTCCACTTCGCTCGAAAACGCTCTAGCTTGGCTGGACCGTCAGGCCCCAGCTCGGAGGGAGTGTCCGGAAAGCGAGGTGTATGCCCGCATTGAGCGCGGCCGTTTGGAAGCCGTAACGGGCCCAGGCTCTCGCCAGAGCCTGCTTGGTGAAGATCGAGATGTGACCGTTACGCGGCCCGACATACCACCAGGAGACGCCGTGGTTGTCGAAATCGTCAGGCTGCGTCAGCGTCGAATAGAACACCGCGCCGGGCTCGGCGACGCATTCGACGATCTTGGCGATGCCGTCGAGCGGGTTCGGCAGATGCTCGAGCGTTTCGAAGCACGTCACGAGATCGAACTTGCCGTCGGGCCGGCTGGCATGTTCGGGCACCATCGGGTCGTAGGTGACGGCTTCCGAAAAACCGCTGGCGCGCAGCGCCGCGCAAAACACGTCGTTGCCGCCGCCGAAATCGAGCACGCGCATGTTGGTTTTGTGAGCGGCCCACATGCCCGCCACCGCGCCTGCGTTGCCGCTCGGTCGCTTGACCTGATAGTCGGGATCGAAGGCGATGTAGCCGTCGTTGTAGATGTGCGTCTTGAACTGCTCCACGCTCCAGTCGTCGAAAGCTTCGGTAAACAGAAAGCCGCAGGCCGCGCAGCGCCGATAATAGATCGGCACGCCTGACAGCGGGGGCCGGCAGCCGTTCGGGATTTCGCAAGGGCGATGCATGTCGACGACGCCATAGAGGTTCGCCGGGCCGTCACAGATCTTGCATGACAGGGACGTCGTGGAGACCGGCCTGAGGCCCAATTGCGCTGGAGACACTGTCATCATCCCGAAAACAGCGTCCGAGCCATTGCAGGCCGGTCGCTCTCGCCGCCTCACGCGGACCGTGGCGGCGAGTCAGGCAGGGAACGCCGCGCGCCATCAGGGCGAGATTATGGATAATTTTCGGTTAACGAGCGGTGCGTCGGTAAGGCGTCAGTCACGCTGTCGGCTAGATGCAGTTGCAAACGAGTTGCAATAAAAACGGAATTGAGCCATCCTGCGGAAATGGACGCCCGATCACCCAGTCTAGGCCCGAAATCCGCCGCCGAAATATCTTCGGCGGCGGTGCTGCCTGCATCGGGCTGGCGCAGCGAGCGCGGTGAGCCCTCGCTGGCCGACATGTTCGCCACGGTGCGGACGGCGGGACGAGGTTCGTTCTGGCGCAAGCTGCTCGCGTTTCTCGGCCCCGGCTATCTGGTGGCGGTCGGCTACATGGACCCCGGCAACTGGGCGACCTCGCTCGCCGGCGGTTCCAAGTTCGGCTACGCGCTGCTCACGGTCGCGCTGCTCTCCAACCTGATGGCGATCGTGCTGCAGTCGCTCTGCACGCGGCTTGGCGTCGGGGCGGGGCGCGACCTCGCGCAGGCGTGCCGCGATTCCTATCCGCGCTGGGCCGCGTTGCCGCTGTGGCTGTCCGCCGAAATCGCGATCACCGCGACCGACCTTGCAGAGGTGATCGGCACTGCGATCGGTCTCAACCTGCTGTTCCAGATTCCGCTTGCGATCGGCGTCGTCATCACGGCGCTCGACGTGTTTCTGATCCTGGCGCTGCAGGCCTTCGGCTTCCGCTACATCGAAGCCTTCGTGGTGGCGATGCTGGGCGTGATCGCATCCTGTTTCGCGGTGCAGATCGCGCTCGCCGATCCCGACTGGGGCGCGGTGATCCGCGGCTTCGTGCCGCACACCGACCTCTTCGCCAACCGCGAGATGCTGTATTTGGCGCTCGGCATTCTCGGCGCGACCGTGATGCCGCATAATCTCTATTTGCATTCCGGCCTGGTGCAGACCCGCGGCTATGGCCCTTCGCAAGCCGAAAAGCATGAGGCGATCACGCTTGCCACGATCGATTCCACGCTCGCGCTGTGCTTTGCCTTCGTCATCAACGCCTCGATCCTGATCCTCGCCGCCGCGACGTTTCACCACGCAGGCAAGACCGACGTCGCCGAGCTCGACCAGGCGCATTCGTTCCTGGCGCCGCTGCTCGGCTCGACGCTGGCGCCGACGCTGTTCGCGGTCGCGCTGCTCTGCTGCGGGTTGAACTCGACGATCACCGCGACGCTGTCCGGCCAGATCGTGATGGAGGGTTTTCTCAACTTTCGCATCGCGCCCTGGCTCAGGCGGCTGGTGACGCGGATGATCGCAATCGTTCCGGCTGTTGTCGTGACGATCTGGGCAGGCGAGAAGGCGACCGGGCAGCTTCTGATCCTGAGCCAGGTGATACTCAGCCTGCAATTGCCGTTCGCGGTGGTGCCGCTCGTGATGTTCACGGCCAGCCGCGCCAAGATGGGCCCGTTCGTCGCGCCGCGCTGGCTCACCGCGCTCGCCGCGCTCACGGCCGCGCTGATCATCGCGCTGAACGCGAAGCTGGTGTGGGATTTTATGACGGGATAGGCGACGGGAGCGAATGGCGAATAGGGAGTAGCGAATAGTCGTCGTTGCTGTCTCCGATCGCTATTCGCCACTCCCTATTCGCTATTCGCCTCTCTCAATCCTGCGGTTCGGAGGCGACGTTGCCGAAGGCATCGATGCGAAGCCAGCCGGAGGGAGCAAGCCGCTGTTGCGGCAGGAAGCGGCCCTTGTAGTCCATCTTCTTGGAGCCCTCGATCCAATAGCCGAGATAGACGTAAGGCAGGCCCTGCCGTCTGGCGCGCGCGATATGATCAAGGATCATGAAGGTTCCGAGCGAACGGCTGACCTCGGACGGATCGAAGAATGAATAGACCATCGACAGCCCGTCACTGAGCACGTCCGTCAATGCGACCGCCAGCAGTTCCTCGCCGCGGCCACTGATGCCGCTGTCGATGCCGCGCCTGCGATATTCGATGATGCGGGTTTCGACATGGCTGTCCTCGACCATCATCGCGTAATCGAGCACGGTCATGTCGGCCATGCCGCCATGGCGATGACGGGAGTCGAGATAGCCGCGGAAGATCGAATATTGTTCCGAGGTCGGCACCGCGCTGCGCTGTTCGCCGATGATGTCGGCATTGCGGGCCAGAACCTTGCGGAAATTACGCGACGGCCGAAACTCGTTGGCGACCACGCGCACGGACACGCAGGCCCGGCATTGGTCGCAAGCCGGACGATAGGCGATCGACTGGCTGCGCCGGAAGCCGCCATGGGTGAGGAGGTCGTTGAGGTCGCCGGCCTTGTCGCCGACCAGATGCGTGAACACCTTGCGCTCGTGCCGGCCCGGCAGATAGGGGCAGGGCGAGGGCGCAGTCAGGTAGAACTGCGGAGTGTCACGCGAGTGCTGGGTCAAGGACTTCTTCGAACTCCGGGGACGAGCGGGGCAGCAGCATCGCGCCCCGGATGCAAACGGTCAATCGACTAATATGTTCGCGCGGGTTGCCCCACCGCGGAACGCACGGAAGTGTTAACGACAACGGTTCCAAGCACCATGTCGTGCAGCAGTCTACGGCGTCCGTTGAAAAATCCGATTAACAGCACGAACGGCGACAGCACCGACACCGAGATCCAGAACAGCACGGCATGCATGGCGCCGAGCAGGAAATAGCTCGGTGCGCCGTACCAGGTGCGCATCTCGAGGTCCATGACCCGCATGCCGATCGTGGCCGAATGCGGCCCGCCAAGCGAGGCGCCATAATAGACGAGCGCCCAGATCACGGAGGCCGGCGAGACCAGCCAGTACAGCGCCCAGCCGAGGCCAAGCGTGACGAGGCCGAAAACGGCAATGAAAAGAACTGCGAGGACGATCGGGATCGACAGCACGATCAGGTCGATCAGGAAAGCAATTGCGCGCCGCGTCAGGACACCGCGAAACAAGTCCGGCTGCAAATAGGGGTCAAACGCATGGGGTTGCACATTCGGGCCGCCGCCATCGCGCCAGCCGCCACCTGTGCCACCCGAACCGGCATATGACATGATCAGTCCTCCGAGACCGCCAGCAAAACAGTCCAAGCCTCGTCGCTCAGATGGTCTCGTCGCTCACATGGGAACGGCCCGGCCGCCTGCAAGGTCTTGCAAGCCGAGCGAACGGCAATATTCCGGCGATTCCGTGGTGGAGGAGATTTTGCCGCGGGCTTAGGACTGAGCCTTCAGCTTCTCGGCCGCCTGCGGTGCAAAATAGGTCAGGACGCCGTCGGCGCCGGCGCGCTTGAATGCCAACAGGCTTTCCATCATCGCCCGCTCGCCATCGATCCAGCCATTGTTGGCGGCGGCGGCGATCATCGCGTATTCGCCCGATACCTGATAGGCGAAGGTCGGCATGCCGAAGGTGTCTTTGACCCGCCGCAGCACATCGAGATAGGGCATGCCGGGCTTGACCATCACCATGTCGGCGCCTTCCGCGATGTCGAGTTCGACCTCGCGCAAGGCCTCGTCCGAATTGGCGCTGTCCATCTGGTAGGTGCGCTTGTCGCCGGTCAGCGTCTTGGCCGAGCCGACGGCGTCACGAAACGGGCCATAGAAGGCGGAGGCATACTTGGCGGCATAGGCCATGATCTGCACGTCAAGGAAGCCCGCCCGGTCGAGCGCTTCGCGGATCGCGCCGACGCGGCCGTCCATCATGTCCGAGGGCGCAATGATGTCGCAGCCTGCTTCGGCCTGCACCAGCGCCTGCCGCACCAATACCGCGACCGTTTCGTCGTTGAGGATCTTGCCGCCGTCGAGGAGTCCATCGTGACCGTGGCTCGTGTAGGGATCGAGCGCGACGTCGCAGAGCACACCGAGCTCGGGAAACTCCTTCTTGATCGCCCGCACCGACTGGCAGACCAGATTTTCCGGATTGATCGCTTCCGAACCGTGCTCGTCGCGCAAAGATGGTTCGGTATAGGGGAACAGGGCGATGCAGGGGATGTTCAATTTCGCTGCGCGCTCGGCCTCGCGCACAATCTGGTCGACCGTCAGCCGTTCGACGCCGGGCATCGAGGCCACGCCCGCGCGCTTGTTATGTCCCTCCACGACGAAGAGCGGCCAGATCAGGTCGTCCGTCGTGAGCACGTTCTCCCGGACCAGGCGTCGCGCCCATTCCGCCTTGCGGTTGCGGCGGGGGCGGGCAATCAGATCGAGGGCAGGGGCGGCGGTGGCCGGTTGCCGCGGAACATCGCGCATTTCGATCGGACGCCCGAATTTGATCGCCATGAGGGGGTCCTTTCCTGAACCGCCGAATTGAATTTTTCCAGTTCTAGCACTTCGGCGCCACGGCGTCACTTGACCTGCCGCAAGTAACCTGCCGCAAGTAACCTGCCGCAAGGCTCCGATGCGCAGTTGCACGAGGCACAGTTTGCAGGGCAGTAAGGATTGATTTTGCCCGGCTGCGGGCCCAAGAAAGGCGAAAGGCTGGCTGCTCAAGCCGAGCCTCGGGAAGTCATTTGCCGGCCATGAACCGATCGCATGTCTGAAACCGCGCCGCGCGACGGCATCATATCGGCGGCGATGTCGTCCGAACGAATCGAGCCCGACGAGAATGTCTGGACGCGCCGGCTCGTGCTTTTCCTTCGCATCATGGCCGTGGTCTCGATCCTCAAGGGTCTCTATCACTGGGCGCAGGTGACAGGCTTTGTCGGCGGCGAGGAAGAGGCGTTCGAGAACCAGCCGACCGCCTGGCAGGCCGCTACCGTCTATTTCGCGGTCATCGAGCTCGTCGCGGCCGTCGGCTTGTGGCTTGCCACGCCATGGGGCGCGGTGGTGTGGCTGACCACCGTGGTGTCGATGGCGGTGATCGAACTGATGTTTCCGGGAATCTATGGCGGCAGCCTGTTCGTGGTCGGCGGTGAGGCGCTGATGCTCGCGGCTTATCTGGCTTTGGCGTGGATGGCGGCGCGCGAACGCCCACCATAGGTCCGCGCGTTTTACACTTTACGAAAAGTTGCTGCGCAAACCTTCATCCGGCCACACCCGTTACGCGAATATTTCCAATTCCGGACGGTCTGTTTTGGAATGCGACAGGGCCGCAGACGAAGCGTGAACAAGGCGCTGCAGCAGCGTCAATGGAAAGTTGAGAAAAGCCCTTTATTCAAGGGGTTAATGCGGGATTCACTGTCTTAAATTCATTCTCTCTTTATTGTCTTATTTAAGCGGATCTTCAAAGGCACCCCTTAAGTTGAAGCTATCAGGCGGGACTAAAGTTTCGTCGAATAAGTCGACTAAAAACGACAACAGGGGAAGTGTCATGATGAAAGCCGTTGCGACGGCGGTGGAAACCGCTGAGCGCGCTGCCGGCCAGCCGGTTCAGCCGCTCTATCTGGAAGCGTTGACGTTGGTCGAGCGGCTGCACCGCCGTCTGCTTGACGTCATCAAGGACGAATTCGATCGCCGCGGCCGCTCCGACATCAATTCGGTGCAGGCTCTCTTGCTCTACAACATCGGCGACAAGGAATTGACCGCGGGCGAGCTGCGTACGCGCGGCTATTATCTCGGCTCCAACGTCTCCTACAATCTGAAGAAGCTGGTCGAACTCGGCTTCCTCGATCATCAGCGCTCGCGTGTCGATCGCCGCTCGGTCCGCATTCGCCTGACCCCGCAGGGCCAGGAAGTCCGCCGCATCGTCGACGCGCTCTATCAGAAGCACGTCAAGACGGTGGAGCAGGTCGGTGGCATCTCGAACGAAGAGTTCGCGACGCTGAACAAGTCGCTGCACCGCCTCGAGCGGTTCTGGACCGACCAGATCCTGTATCGGCTCTGATATTCTCGATCCGAGTGAGGTCAAGCCGGCGATCTCGAGAAGACCGGCAAGCCATCACTCAAAGATTTCCCCTGACGCATCGGCCGGTTTCCGGCCGGTGCGTTTTGTTTTTCGCGGTTGCGAAAAATCGCGCCGACAATATGGAACTTGTTCCCCTTTCCGCGCTTATCCCCGGAACCGGAGAATGTTGGATCATGCTGGTCGAGCGTGGCGTGCAGGTGATGAATGTCGGGGTGGTCGGCGACGCCTATGCCATCGCCGCCAACTACCTTCGTCGCTGCGGCGTGATCCCCGACGATTTCGTCACCAATGACCGGCTGCTGGAGATCATCGTGCGCATGTATCACCGCGGTGAATCCAACAAGATCAGGCTCGCCAACATGGCGATCGCCAAATTCGAAACCGCGTAAAGTCCGAAGTCGCGCAATTGTCCGACGCCAATCCAGAGGAAGCCATGGAAGCCGCCATCGATCGCATCATGCAGACCTACGATCTCCTGATGAACCGCTCCGCCGCAGCCAGCGCGGAAGCGCGTGCCAAGGTGACGGACTATTTGAACACGCTGTTCGAAGCGGGCGAGAAGGACATGCATCGGTTGACGGTGTGCGGGCTCACCTATCTGCGCGAGCTCGACGGCACCAATGATCCCGTGAAGGCGGGCTATACCGGGTTGTAAGGCGCGGTCTCCCTCATCCCATTTCGAATAAATGCCGTGCCTCGCCTCGAGCGGGGCACGCTCTTTTTGGACGACCGGTCTTGGAGGCCTGCAGGCCGACCAACGGTATCGGCGAGCCGGCTCCCCGCGAAGGGATGTTCCAAACCGGCCAATTCCCAAGGCCGGCAACGGGCGTCGCCACCATATCTTGCATAAAAATCAGACGGATACCGCAACCGCTTGGCCGCCGCCGAGCAATGTGCTAATCGGCAGCCATCTGCTTCCGAACCGCCACATTGAGGCCGACCGCAGCCCGCCTAACAGGTTGCGGCGGCGGGGATATTCGCGATGACCGCTTCAACCAGCGCCAAAACCGATTCAGTGCCCGATTCCTTTTTTACCGCCTCGCTCGCCCAGGCCGATCCGGAAATCGCTGCCGCGATCCAGGGCGAACTCGGCCGGCAGCGGCACGAGATCGAGCTGATCGCCTCCGAGAACATCGTCAGCCGGGCCGTGCTGGAAGCGCAGGGCTCGGTGATGACCAACAAATACGCGGAAGGTTATCCGGGTGCGCGCTATTATGGCGGCTGCGAATGGGTCGACGTCGCCGAGACGCTCGCGATCGACCGCGCCAAGAAGCTGTTCGGCGCCAATTTCGCCAACGTGCAGCCGAACTCCGGCAGCCAGATGAATCAGGCCGTGTTCCTGGCGCTGCTTGCAGCCCGGCGACACCTTCATGGGCCTTGACCTCGCCGCCGGCGGTCACCTGACTCACGGCTCGCCGGTCAACATGTCCGGCAAGTGGTTCAAGGCCGCGCATTACACGGTGCGGCGCGAGGACCAGATCATCGACATGGACGCGGTCGCCAAGCTTGCCGAACAGGTCAAGCCGAAGCTGATCATCGGCGGCGGTTCGGCCTATTCGCGCGCCTGGGACTTCAAGCGCTTCCGCGAGATCGCCGACAGCGTCGGGGCCTATTTCATGGTCGACATGGCGCATTTCGCCGGTCTGGTGGCCGGCGGCGTGCATGCCTCGCCGATCCCTTACGCTCACGTCACCACCACGACCACGCATAAATCGCTGCGCGGTCCGCGCGGCGGCCTGATCCTGTGGAACGACGAGGCGCTGACCAAGAAGTTCAACTCGGCGATCTTTCCGGGCCTGCAGGGCGGTCCCTTGATGCATGTGATCGCAGCGAAGGCGGTGGCGTTCGGCGAAGCGCTGCGCCCGGACTTCAAGACCTACGCCAAGAACGTGGTCGAGAACGCGAAGGCGCTGGCCGAGGCGCTGCGCGTCCACGGTCTCGACATCGTCTCCGGCGGCACCGACAACCACCTGATGCTGGTCGATCTCCGGCCCAAGGGCTTGAAGGGCAACGTCTCCGAGAAGGCTCTGGTCCGCGCCGGCATCACCTGCAACAAGAATGGCATCCCGTTCGACCCCGAGACCCCGTTCGTGACCTCCGGCCTGCGGCTGGGCACGCCGGCCACGACCACGCGCGGGTTCGGCGTCGCCGAGTTCAAGCAGGTCGCCGGCATGATCGCCGAAGTGCTGAATGCGCTCGCGCAGTCGCCGGACGGCAAGGCGCCGCTGGTCGAGGCTGCGATCAAGGAGCGGGTCAAGGCACTCACCGATCGTTTCCCGATCTATCAGTAAGGCGTTCCGCGGATGCGCTGTCCGAGCTGCAACAGTCTCGATACGCAGGTGAAGGACTCCCGGCCCACCGAGGATTCCTCGGTGATCCGGCGGCGGCGCGTGTGCGTTGCCTGCAATTTCCGCTTCACCACCTTCGAGCGCGTGCAGCTCCGCGAACTCACCGTGATCAAGCGCAACGGCCGCCGGGTGCCGTTCGATCGCGACAAGCTGGTGCGATCGGTGCAGATCTCGCTGCGCAAGCGGCCGGTCGATCCGGAGCGGGTCGAGAGGATGGTCTCGGCGATCGTGCGCGAGCTCGAGAGCGCAGGCGAGTCCGAGATTTCCTCGGAGGCAATCGGCGAGATCGTGATGGAGCATCTGCGCACGCTCGACGACGTCGCCTATGTGCGCTTTGCCTCCGTCTACCGCAATTTCCGCGAGGCCAAGGACTTCGAGACGGTGCTCGGCGAACTCTCCGGCGAGGAAGAAACGCGGCTCGCCACGATACGCAAATGATCTTCCGCATCCTGGAAGATCAGTTGAAGCAGAAATCGCAGGCGTCGAAGGAAGCCGACCGGCGCTTCATGCAGCTTGCGCTGACGCTGGGCCGGCGCGGGCTCGGCCGCACCTGGCCCAATCCCGCCGTCGGCGCCGTCGTGGTCAAGGACGGCGTGATCGTCGGCCGTGGCTGGACGCAGCCTGGCGGGCGTCCGCATGCCGAGCCGGAGGCGCTGCGGCGCGCGGGCGAGGCCGCGTACGGTGCCACGCTCTACGTGACGCTGGAGCCGTGCTCGCATTTCGGCAGATCGCCGCCCTGCGCCGACGCCGTCATTGCCGCCGGTATTTCCCGCGTCGTGGCGGCGATCGAGGACCCCAACCCGCTGGTGGCCGGGCAGGGGCATGCGAAGCTGCGCGCGGCAGGGATCGCCGTCGATGTCGGGCTCTGCGGCGCGGAAGCTGCGCATGATCACGCCGGGCACTTCCGACGCGTCCGCGACAAGCGCCCGCATGTCATCCTCAAGCTCGCAGTGTCCTCGGACGACAAGATTGCCGCCGGCGGCCACAAGCCCGTCGCGATCACCGGCGAGGCCGCAATGACGCGCGTGCATCTGTTGCGCGCGCAGTGCGACGCCATCCTGGTCGGGATCGGCACCGTGCTCGCCGACGATCCGCTGTTGACCTCTCGCCTGCCGGGCATGGCGGCCCGCTCGCCGGTGCGCGTCGTGCTGGACCGGGCGCTACGCAGTCCCGGCGACAGCCGGCTGGTTCATTCGGCGCGCCAGACGCCGTTGTGGGTCGTGGCGTCCGAGCTTGCCGATGCGCCGGCCGCGACCAAACTCGGCGCAGCCGGCGCGCAGGTGATCCGGATCGCGCCAACCGATACGCCGGGGCTTGATCTGCCGGCCGTGCTGCACGCGCTGTCCGAGCGGGGGATCACCCGGCTTCTGGTCGAAGGCGGCAGCCGGGTCGCGTCGTCCTTTGTCGCGGCCGGGCTCGTCGACGAAATCTGGCTGCTGCGCGGGCCGAATGCGATCGGCGCCGACGGCATCGCTGCGCTCGACGCATTGCCGCTCACGGCAATCACACAGTCGCCTGGCTTTCGCGTTCGTGCTAGCGAGACACTTGGTCAGGATAGTCTCACCGTGTACGAGCGCGTTTAATGTTCACCGGCATTGTCACCGATATCGGCGAAATCGTCGGTCTCTCGCCGACCGCGCAGGGCCAGTTGCATCGCCTGCGCATCGCCTGCCGATATGACCGGCAACGATCGCCGACGGCGCGTCGATCGCCTGCAATGGCGTCTGCCTGACGGTGGTCGCATCAGGCGTCGAGGCCGGAAAGACCTGGTTCGACGTCGATGCCGCGGCCGAGACGCTCGCGCTGACCACGGCCAGGCACTGGGCTGTCGGCACCAGACTCAATCTGGAGCGCGCTCTGAAGATCGGCGACGAACTCGGCGGGCATATCGTTGCCGGTCACGCCGACGGGATTGCAACCATCTTGAGCCGCGACGATCTGCCTGACATGGCGCGGTTCGAGCTCTCCACCACGCGCGAGCTGGCGCGCTTCGTCGCGCCCAAGGGGTCGGTGACGCTCGACGGCGTGTCGCTGACCGTGAATACCGTACACGATGTCGCATTTTCGGTGCTGATCATTCCGCATACCCTCAATGTGACGACGCTTTCGAGCTGGCGCGCGGGCAGTGAAGTGAATATCGAGGTCGACCTGATGGCGCGCTATGCGGCGCGGCTGTCCGAGATGAAATAAAGTCGTCACGCCCGGTCACGCGCCTGGCGTTCATTGGTCGCGAATAACCAAAGAAACTGCGGACGGCCGGGACGAGCTTGGCCGTGACTGACATCAACAGCTTGCATTCGCACTTGGCTAGCATAGCTGTGACGACTACAAATGTTGACAGTTCGCATTGGTGTTGATTGTCGACACCCAAGAGTGGAAAGAGTTGATGGCAGACGCGCGGCGTGCCCCGTTGAAGGACCAGACCGACATCTCCGGCGCGCGGGCGCTGATCGTGGAGGCGCGCTTCTATGACGATATCCAGGACGCGCTGCTCGAGGGCGCGCTTGCCGAATTGAAGGCCGCGGGCGTCACCCATGACGTCATCACCGTCCCTGGCTCACTGGAAATTCCCGCGGCGATTGCGATCGCGCTCGATGCCGCGGAGCGGAACGGAAAGCCCTACGACGCCGCGATCGCGCTTGGCTGCGTGATCCGGGGCGACACTATCCATTTCGAGATCGTGTCGATGGAGTCCTCGCGCGCGTTGATGGATCTTGCCGTCGCGCGAAAATTTCCGCTGGGCAACGGCATCCTGACCGTCAATACGGAAGCGCAGGCCTGGGCGCGGGCGCGCGCCTCGGAGCTCAACAAGGGCGGCGATGCCGCGCGCGCTGCGCTCGCGATGCTGCGGATCAAACGACGGCTGGCGAAGGCGTGATCATGGTCGAGAGCAAGCCGAAATTCGCCAGAGCGTTGGACAAGAAAGCCAACCGGCGCGGCGCAGCGCGGCTTGCCGCCGTGCAGGCGCTCTACCAGATGGATATTGCGGGTGCCGGCATCAACGATATCTTCGCCGAGTTCGAAAGCCATTGGCTCGGCGGCGAGGTCGAGGGCGACAAATATCTGCCGGCGGAAGCCGCGTTCTTCCGTGATGTCGTTTCGGGCGTCGTGCGCGATCAGGCGAAGCTCGATCCCGTCATCGACGATGCGCTGTCACGGGGATGGCCGTTGAAGCGGATCGACGCCATCCTGCGCGCGGTGCTGCGGGCAGGCGCATACGAGCTCGATCACCGCAAGGATGTGCCCGCGCGTGTCGTGGTGTCCGAATATGTCGACGTCGCACACGCCTTCGTCGACGGTGAGGAGACCGGCATGGTGAATGCCGTGCTCGATCAGATCGCCCGGCAGTTTCGCGCCGACGAGTTTTCGCGAGGCTAGATGTTCGCATCTCGACCTCATCCGTCGCGGATTGGTTCGACATTGTCGATCATTTGTTTGCTCAGGTCGTCATCACCCGCGAAAGCGGGTGATCCAGTATTCCAGAGACGCTCGAGAGATACGGCGAGGCTGCCGGGTACTGGATCGCCCGGTCAAGCCGGGCGACGACGATCCTGATGTGTGGATCAGCCGATGACCCACGATACCGCTAGCGGCGAGGACTCGCTGATCGCGCGCTATTTCAAGCCGATTGCGACCGATCCCGGCGCGTTCGGTCTGCAGGACGACGCCGCAATTCTCACAGCCAGCGGCGATGACATCGTCGTGACGACGGACGCCGTGGTCGAAGGTGTGCATTTCCTGCCCGACGATCCACCGGAAACGCTGGCGCGCAAGGCGCTGCGGGTGAACCTGTCCGACCTTGCGGCAAAGGGCGCGACGCCGGCAGGTTTTGTGCTGACCTTGGCGCTGCGGGCTGTGGATGAAAACTGGCTGACGGCGTTCGCGCACAGTCTCGGCGAGGATGCGCGGCACTACGCATGCCCGCTGCTTGGCGGCGATACGGTGTCGACGCCTGGACCGTTGACGATCTCGATCACGGCGTTCGGCCGCGTGCCCGCGGGCGGCATGATTCGTCGCAGTGGCGCGCAGCCCGGTGACCGCGTGATGGTGACCGGCACGATCGGCGATGCCGCGATCGGCCTCAGCATCCTGAAGGGCGGCGCGGCCGCCGCGGCTCTGTCCGGCGATGCCGCGGCAAGCGAGAGCCTGGTCGGCCGCTACCGGGTCCCCGAGCCGCGCAACGACCTGGCCGAGGCGATCCGCAAGCACGCCAGCGCCGCCATGGACGTATCCGATGGCCTCGCCGGTGATCTTGCGAAACTCTGCGCCGCATCTGGCGTATCGGCCGTAATCGACGCGCCGAGCATTCCCGTATCGAACGCGGCGAAAGACTTGCTGACGCGCGGCATCGTCACCCTGGGAGACCTGATTGCCGGCGGCGACGATTACGAGGTTCTGTGTACGGTTCCCGAGCCGGCGCGCGCCGCTCTGGTCGAGGAGGCTCACCGGGCTGGCGTCGCGTTGACATCGATCGGGACGGTGGTCGCCGCGACCGAACGGCTTTGCTTCCTGGACGGCCAGGGCAGGGAGCTTCCGCTCAACCGCCTGTCCTACAGCCACTTCTAGCCGGATTTAAACGCGGTTCGTAGCCCACAAAAACCTGCCGAAATTCGACGATTTCTGCCCTTGGTAGCGTTGCGCCAGGGGGGCCTTTTTGGCATGGTCCTCGCCGATTTGAAGCCGTCCTTTTGGGCAGGGAAGGCCTCCTTTCTGTGCGTCAGTCGCCACAGGCGGCCGAGGCGTGCGGGGCTAAAAAACAGAAAGACATCTGAGGAAACTAAATGACAGCTTTATGGTTGATCGTGCTCTGCGGGGCGCTTGCGATTGTTTACGCCATCTGGGCGACCTCGTCGGTGCTGAAGGCAGATGCCGGCAGTCCGCGGATGCAGGAAATCGCCGCAGCCGTGCGCGAGGGCGCGCAGGCCTATCTACGGCGCCAGTATACGACCATCGCCATCGTCGGCGTCGTCATCTTCCTGCTGCTCGCTTACTTCCTCGGTATCCTCGTCGCGGTCGGCTTTGCGATCGGCGCGATCCTGTCGGGCGCCACCGGCTTCATCGGCATGAACGTCTCGGTGCGCGCCAACGTCCGCACCGCGCAGGCGGCGACCACGTCGCTCGCAGGCGGGCTTGAGCTCGCTTTCAAGGCCGGCGCCATCACCGGACTTCTGGTCGCGGGTCTCGCGCTGCTCGGCGTCACCCTCTATTTCGGCTTCCTGACCCATTCGCTGGGTCTCGCGGCCGATAGCCGCACGGTCGTCGACGCGATGGTCGCGCTCGGCTTCGGCGCTTCGCTGATCTCGATCTTCGCGCGTCTCGGCGGCGGCATCTTCACCAAGGGCGCCGATGTCGGCGGTGACCTCGTCGGCAAGGTCGAAGCCGGCATCCCCGAGGACGATCCGCGCAATCCGGCAACCATCGCCGACAATGTCGGCGACAATGTCGGCGACTGCGCCGGCATGGCCGCCGACCTGTTCGAGACCTACGCGGTGACGGCTGTCGCCACCATGGTTCTGGCCGCGATCTTCTTCGCCAAGACGCCGATCCTCACCGACATGATGACGCTGCCGCTCGCGATCGGCGGCATCTGCATCATCACCTCGATCATCGGCACGTTCTTCGTCAAGCTCGGCTCCAGCCAGTCGATCATGGGCGCGCTCTACAAGGGCCTGATCGCGACCGGCATCCTGTCGCTGGTCGGCATTGCCGTTGTCATCAACTCGCTGATCGGTTTCGGCAAGCTCGACGGTGTCGAATACACTGGCATGGCGCTGTTCGAATGCGGCATCGCCGGTCTGGTCGTGACTGCCCTGATCATCTGGATCACGGAATACTATACCGGCACCGACTTCCGCCCCGTGAAGTCGATCGCCGCCGCCTCCGTCACCGGCCACGGTACCAACGTGATCCAGGGACTGGCGATCTCGATGGAAGCGACCGCGCTGCCCGCGCTCGTCATCATCGCCGGCATCCTGGTCACCTATAGCCTTGCGGGCCTGTTCGGCATCGCGATTGCCACGACCACGATGCTGTCACTGGCCGGCATGGTCGTCGCCCTCGACGCTTTCGGTCCGGTGACCGACAACGCCGGCGGCATCGCCGAAATGGCGGGCCTTCCGAAGGAAGTCCGCAAATCGACCGACGCGCTTGATGCGGTCGGCAACACCACCAAGGCGGTCACCAAGGGCTATGCAATCGGCTCGGCCGGTCTCGGTGCGCTGGTGCTGTTCGCGGCCTATAATCAGGACCTCAAGTTCTTCATTGGCGATTCCGCGAACCACGCCTACTTCAAGGGCGTCAATCCCGACTTCTCGCTGAACAATCCGTACGTGGTCGTCGGCCTGCTGTTCGGCGGCCTGCTGCCCTATCTGTTCGGTGCGATGGGCATGACCGCGGTCGGTCGCGCGGCCAGCGCGATCGTCGAGGAAGTGCGCCGTCAGTTCCGCGAGAAGCCAGGCATCATGCAGGGCACAGACAAGCCTGACTACGGCAAGGCCGTCGACCTCCTGACCAAGGCGGCGATCAAGGAAATGATCATCCCGTCGCTGCTGCCGGTGCTGTCGCCGATCGTCGTCTATTTCTTCATCTATCTGATTGCCGGTGGCGGCGCGGCCGGCAAGTCGGCGGCCTTCTCGGCGGTCGGCGCGATGCTGCTCGGCGTGATCGTCACCGGCCTGTTCGTCGCGATCTCGATGACCTCGGGCGGCGGCGCGTGGGACAACGCCAAGAAGTACATCGAGGACGGCCACTACGGCGGCAAGGGCTCTGACGCGCACAAATCGGCGGTGACCGGCGATACCGTCGGCGATCCCTACAAGGACACGGCAGGCCCTGCGGTGAACCCGATGATCAAGATCACCAACATCGTGGCGTTGTTGCTGCTGGCGATTCTGGCGCACTGAGGCAGAGCGCCGCTGTTGAAATGACGAACCCCGCGGCTCATGAACCGCGGGGTTTTTTGTTTGGTCTCTCTCCGCGTCATTTCACCTCCATCTGCAGCCCTTCCTTCTCGATGATGCCGGCGAACTTCACGGTCTCCGCCTGCACGAAATCGGAGAACTGCTGCGGCGTGCCGTAGTCGGCGCGCGCGCCCATGGCGGCGATGTTCTTTTTGATGTCGTCGCGTTCGAGCATGGCCTTGACCTGCAGATTGAGCGCGTTGACGACCTCGGGCGGGCAGGCTTTCGGCAGGAATACGCCGAACCACGACGAGACATCGAATTTTGCGAGCTCCGGCGCGCATTCGCGCATGATCGGCAGCTCCGGCGCCGCGGCGCTGCGCTCGGTCGTGGTCACTGCCAGCCCGATGAGCTTGCGCTCCAGCACCTGCGGCAGCGAGGGGTAGAGATTGTCGAACAGGATCTGGATGTCGCCGGCAAGTGCGGCCTGCAGCGCGGGACCGGCGCCGCGGAAGGGGATGTGGACCATCTTCTGTCCAGTCAACTGCAGGAACCAGGCGCCGGTGAGGTGAGGGCTCTGGCCGACGCCCGAGGAGCCGTAGTTGAACTTGTCCGGATTGGCCTTCAGTGCGGCGATCAACTCGCTGATGGATTTGATGCCGGTCGTAGGATGCGCTGAGACGATGTTCGGAATCCGTATCATGTTGGAGACCGCCTGAAGCTGGTCTGCCTTGTAGGTCAGGTTGCGGAAGATGCTGTAGGCGATCGCATTCGGACCGGGGTTGCCGATCAGCACGGTATGGCCATCACCCTTGCTGCGGGTCACTTCGACGGTGCCGATCGTGCCGCCGCCGCCGGAGCGGTTTTCGACGACCGCGGATTGCCCCCAGGCACTCTGCAGATGCGCGGCCAGCAATCGGCCCATCACGTCGGTGCTGCCTCCCGCCGCGGCGGGTACGATGATCCGAACGTTCTCCGTGGGCCGCCAGTCGGCGAGGCTCGTGCGCGGCACGATCGCCGCTGCCGACAGTGCCGCGGCCCCGGACAACACGCGGCGGCGGGACAACAAACCTTGGGTCACACGTCACTCCCTGCTTTGAATATTCTTTTGCAGGAAGCGTAGGGAACGGTCCGTCGGCGGGCAAGCCGACAGCCTGATGCATCTTGTCGCGAGCATGATCCGGAAAAGGGTCCGGTTCAGTTGAAGCTGAGCAGCTTGAACAGCGGTGTCAGGTAGCTGAGCTCCTGGCCCGAGGTTGTCGTGGTCCGGCTGATGAAGTCGAAGATCTTGCCGTCTTTCAGACCGTAATTGGCGAGACGGCGAACCTGGCGGTTCTTGTCGAAATAGACCGCGATGACGCGCTGGTCGACGACCTTCTGGTTCATGAACATGACCGGACGCTCGGTCCGTTGCGAGATGTAGTAGAAGACTTCACCGTCGAGTGTTGCGACCGTCGACGGCGTGCCCAACACGATCAGCACCTGGTCCTGGCTCGCGCCGATCGGAATCTGCTCCAGCGCGCCGGTCGGCATGATGTAACCCTTCTGGAACTGTTCGCCGGTGCAGGCTCCGAGCGCGATGCAGAGAGCCGCGGCTGCGGCGATGCGCAGACGGCGCCAAGGCAAAGGCCAAGGCACGGACGAGCGGCGCGACGAGTTCGCGCGCGATTGGGTCGGCTCGATCATTGCGAAACGGGTCCTGTCCTCTTAGAACCGGCGAGGCCGGCTGTTGGGGCAACGGGACAGCGGGCACACACCAGCAACGGCGCGCCCGGACGTGAGGGGCGCACTCGTGGAACCCAAAAATGCCTTGGCCGTTCAATCACTTCAGGAAACCCCGGCTGTCCCCGCGCGGCACCATTGAGACCATCTATGGCATGATCGTGACGCAGGCGCGAGAACCCTTATTTTATCGGGACTTGGCCGTATCCGATACGGTTAACGGCCGTTTTGACCTGTTAATTCTGCATCTGTGGATGGTGCTGCGCCGGCTACGTCCGATGGAGGGTGGAGTAGAACTCGCCCAGGCGCTGTTTGACCGATTCTGTGAAGACATGGACGCAAACCTTCGTGAAATGGGCGTCGGCGATCTCGCGGTTCCCAAACGGATGCAGGCCTTTGGCGAGGCTTTCTATGGCCGCGCGGCAGCCTATGATCTCGCGCTGACACAAGGCGCGGAACAACTATCGCAGGCGCTGTGCAAGAATGTTTTCAACGGCGCGCAAGCAGAGAACGCGCGGCGGCTGGCGGCTTACGTCGAAGCAGTCGTGACCAGCCTCTCGGCGCAAGGCGATCCTGTCGTCCTGGCCGGTGCGTGGACGTTTCCCTCGCCGCAGCGAGAGGCTGTGCAACCATGACCCGGCCCGCCGGCGAGACAGAGAAGCGCGGTCCCTGGCGTGCCCTGGTGACGGTCGCGCAAATTTCCGACAACGGATTGCATCGGGACATCGAAGCCGATCAGGCCGCGCGCAATGCCATGGCGGAGACGGCCGGTCTGCGCGAGATTTCGTCGGTCCGTGCATCGTTCGATCTTGCGTTGCAAAGCGGAGGCCGTGTGCATGTCACTGGTCGGATTCAGGCGCGCATCGGCCAGACCTGCGTGGTGACGCTGGATCCGATCGAGAACGAGATCGACGAGGAGGTCGATCTGATGTTCGCTCCGTCGGAGCAACTTTCGGAATTCATCGGTGCGGCCGACGACATTCCGGACAGCGATGCCGAAACCGCCGATCCGCCGGAGCCCATCGAGAACGGCATCATCGATCTCGGACGGCTCGCGACCGACATGCTGTATCTTGCGATCGATCCCTATCCGCGCAAGGCAGGCGCGGTGTTCGAACCGCAGGTCGCGGCCACCGATCCCGATGATCATCCTTTTGCTGCGTTGAAGGCATTGCAGCCGGATTCGGAGAAGCGCGGCGCGAAAAAGCCCAAGGGAAAGTGATTCCCGGTCATTTTGCGTGTCAGGCCGGCCCCTGAGCATCTGATTCGCGCGGCGCGGATCAAGGGTCAAAAATCCCTGTTAAGGGATTGAAATAAGTAGATTTATCTGAATAGTGCTGTCGTTCACGCTGCCCATGCGGGTGATGGCGGAAGGCTGGGACCAAGAGGTTGTGTCGGGGCGAGGAGGCGCTATTGTCGCGCCCCGGTCGGGACGCAGGCGTTGTGTCAGGGCCTTTCGCCGGCTTCCGTGGCGATCTTGAGTGGTTTCCGGGACGTCCATGCCTCAAAAGGTTCGAATCGCGCTTGACGCCATGGGTGGCGATGTCGGCGCATCGGTCGTCATTCCCGGCGCGGCGATTTCATTGTCCCGGCATCCCGGCACGGAATTTCTGTTGTTCGGCGACCGGGCGCAGATCGAGGCGCAATTGGCAAGGCATCCGGCGATGGCAGGCGGCTTCGCGTGTGATTCACACCGACGTCGTCGTCAGCAATGAAGGAGAAGCCGAGCCAGGCGCTGCGGCGCGGCCGCAAGTCCTCTTCGATGTGGCTTGCGATCGATTCGGTCAAAAAAGGTGAAGCCGATGTCGCGGTGTCCGCCGGCAACACCGGCGCGCTGATGGCGATGGCGCGGTTCAATTTGCGCACGTTGCCGGGCATTGATCGTCCCGCGATCGCGGCGGTCTGGCCGACCCTGCGCGGCGATTCCGTGGTGCTCGATCTCGGCGCCACGATCGGCGGCGATGCCCACCATCTGGTCGCGCTGGCGGTGATGGGCGGCGCCATGGCGAGCGTTCTGTTCGACCGCAAGCGGCCGACCGTCGGGCTGCTCAACATCGGGGTCGAGGAGATCAAGGGCCATGAGGAAATTCGCGAGGCGGCCGAATTGCTGCGGGCGATGAATCTTCCGCAACTCGACTATATCGGCTTTGTCGAAGGCGACGGCATCGGCACGGGCGCGGCCGACGTCATCGTCACCGAGGGCTTTTCCGGCAACATCGCGCTCAAGGCGGCCGAGGGGACCGCGCGGCAGATGAGCGATTTGCTGCGCACGGCGATGACGCGGACCTGGCGTTCGAAGATCGGCTATCTCTTTGCCCGGAACGCCTTCAAGGAATTGCGCGACAAGCTGGATCCGAACAAGTCGAACGGCGGCGTGCTGCTCGGCCTGAATGGCGTGGTCGTCAAGAGCCACGGCGGAATCAGCGCCGAGGGCTTTGCCTATGCGGTCGATGTTGGCTATGAGATGGTCCATTACGATCTCCTGACCAAGATCAATCAGATGCTCAATCGCCCGCTTTCGGCGGCGACCACGCAGGAGCCTGTCTCGTGACATTACGTTCGGTGGTGCTCGGCTGCGGTTCCTATCTGCCGCAGCAGATATTGACCAACGCCGAACTGGCGCGGCGGATCGATACATCCGACGAGTGGATCGTGCAGCGGACCGGCATCAGGCAGCGCCACATCGCGGCCGATGGCGAGTTCACCTCGCATCTCGCGACCAACGCCGCACGTGCCGCACTCGCCAATGCCGGCATCGATGCGCAGTCGATCGACCTGATCGTGCTCGCGACATCGACGCCGGACAATACGTTTCCTGCGACCGCGGTGTCGGTGCAGCAGGAGCTTGGCATCTATCACGGCGCGGCCTTCGATCTGCAGGCGGTCTGCTCCGGCTTCGTGTTCGCGCTCGCCACCGCCGACAATTTCCTGCGCGCGGGCAGCTACAAACGTGCGCTCGTGATCGGCGCCGAGACGTTCTCGCGCATCCTGGACTGGAGCGATCGTGGGACCTGTGTGCTGTTCGGCGACGGCGGCGGCGCGATCGTGCTCGAGGCACAGGAGCAGCCCGGTACATCCGCCGATCGCGGCGTGCTGACGACCCATTTGCGTTCGGACGGCCGGCACAAGTCGAAACTCTATGTCGATGGTGGACCGTCCTCGACTGGGACCGTCGGCCATCTCAGGATGGAGGGCCGCGAGGTCTTCAAGCACGCGGTCGGCATGATCACGGACGTCATCGTCGACGCCTTCGACGCGACGGGCCTGAGCGCCGAGGACATCGATTGGTTCGTGCCGCACCAGGCAAACAAGCGCATCATCGATGCGTCCGCCCACAAGCTTCATATTGCACCGCAAAAAGTCGTGCTGACGGTCGATCTCCATGGCAATACGTCCGCCGCGTCGATCCCGCTGGCGCTGTCGGTGGCCGTGAAGGACGGCCGGGTCAAGCGAGGGGATGTCGTTCTGCTGGAAGCGATGGGCGGAGGCTTTACCTGGGGCTCAGCGCTGGTGCGCTGGTGAATGCTGATCGAAATCCTTATGCATTTTGCTGCACATTAGATGTTTATTGTCTCCACGGCGCTGTTGACCACCGTGGCGTAACCTCTTAATTTCAGATGGAAATTGTTCGTCGTGAGTTGTTGGGGCAGACGATGAGCGGAAGCGGAAAAACAGTTACACGTGTCGATCTATGCGAGGCCGTCTACCAGAAGGTGGGCCTTTCACGGACGGAATCCTCGGCATTTGTCGAGTTGGTGCTGAAAGAGATCACGGACTGCCTGGAGAAGGGCGAGACCGTGAAGTTGTCGTCGTTTGGGTCGTTCATGGTGCGCCATAAAGGTCAGCGTATCGGACGTAACCCGAAGACGGGAACGGAAGTGCCGATCTCGCCGCGTCGTGTGATGGTGTTCAAGCCGTCGGCGATCTTGAAGCAGCGTATCAATGGTCATCCTGTCCCGGTCAATGGTGCCGGCGAAAATGACGAGTAAGTGCAATCGCGTCTAAGGCTAAGGGAAGCGGGCATTTGGACAAAGCGCCGGATGCATTCCGAACCATCAGCGAAGTCGCCGAAGAACTCGACATTCCCCAGCATGTGCTGAGGTTTTGGGAGACGCGCTTCGCCCAGATCAAGCCGATGAAGCGGAGCGGCGGACGCCGCTACTACCGCCCTGACGACGTCGATCTGCTCAAGGGCATTCGCAGGCTTCTCTACGGCGAGGGCTATACGATCCGCGGGGTGCAGCGCATCCTGAAGGAGCACGGCATCAAATCGGTCCAGGGCCTGGCGGACAGTTCCGCCGCGGTCGCGTTCGGCGCGATCGAGGAGACGCTTGGCCAGGCCATGATGGAGCCCGAGCGCGAGGACTCGGTCGTCGAGCACGAGGATGATGACGACGAGTTCGAGGGGGCGTCGGACGACGGGATCGATTTCCGCTTCGTCGAGGCGGAGGACGAAATCCTCGATACGTTCCGTGGCCAGCCTGCAATTGCCGTCAAGACGTCCGAACGGGATCCGCTCGACCGGCAGCGCCTTCAGGGCGTGCTGAAGGAGCTCGTGGAATGCCGGCAGATGCTCGATCGGGTCTTGAAGGACGGCTAGCCGGCGTCGGCCACATTTGCCATTGGATGGTGGGTATCCTCCCCCGGCCCGTCCACCTCAATCCGCGCCTTGCGCGACGGTGGGATCACGGCTAATGGAACGGCATCGGAGCGTGGCGCAGCCCGGTTAGCGCACTAGTCTGGGAGACTAGGGGTCGGAGGTTCAAATCCTCTCGCTCCGACCATTTTCCTAAATAGTATCAATTCCTAGACGATGCGAGCGGTTTCCAACAAACCGCCCGTTGTCAGTCGGTTGCCAATTTTGAGCGCGATCCGTTCTCGTGGGGGTCCACCAGGGGCCCTTTTGGCATTTCAGAATCCAGCCGGTTACAAATCCCGAAAATCTGCCCGACTGCGAAGCTTAGGCAGGCGGGCGG
>CAWAXO010000014.1:0-83970 GCA_963786015.1 uncultured Alphaproteobacteria bacterium
ATTAAGCGTCGCGTTGCGCTCACCCATCGGCGTCGTCATGGTGAGATTCCAGTTTCCGTCGACGGCCATTCAAATTCTCCTCGTTCGCAGGTCGGCACAAGCCACTATGGATATGATCACTGAGCGCGACGCTGGTATAGCCCATGTTATCGCGCAAACCAAAATGGCTTTGTTGCGTGCAGTCGTCTCAGATACCGGCGGCGGCGCGGACCGAGTGCGGACAGCTCGTGATGAGAAGGCGGAAGGCGAGCGGGCGCAGCTTTGCGCTACGCCCGCGTTATGAAGGTGCGAAGGCTCAGGCCCGCGTTCCCGTGAAGGGAAAGCTGCCAAAGTTGCCGGCTTGAATTTGCCTGGAGATGTTGTTGCCGGACGCTGTGCCGGTGCAGCTCACCGACAGCGGAATCGGATGGGTGATCGAGGCTTTCCCGGCGAAGTGGTTGCCGCTTAAGCTGTCATCGACAATCTGGGCCGAAGTTCTTGTCGCGCTAACCGTGCCGGTCAGCCTGCCGCCGGCGCTCTTGAAACTCACTGTATGAGTGAGCTCGCCCATCGGCGTATTCGCATTGAGTGACCAGTGTCCGTCGACGGCCGTCCAAATTCTCCTCATCCGCGTTTTTAACACGCTGCCGTTGTGGTTGTGAACGCCGAGCGCCGCGGTCGTATAGCCAATGCTGCCTTGCAAACCAGTAACACTTGGTCGCGTGAGAAACGGTCTCAGGTGCCGGCGGCGGCACGGCCCGCGCGGACGCGATTCGTGATGAGGAATTGAAAGGCGACATACTGGATCGCGAAGGCGGCGATCTTGGCGCCGATCGCAACGAACGAGACGTAGAAGGCCCACAGCTTGAGGTCGCCGGTCAGCGCAACCGCGATGGTGCCCGCACCGAGTGCGAACATCAGCGCGGCCCAGGCGTAGCCCGCGATCGTGACGTATTCCGGAATGGTCTCGACGGCGATTGCGGGCACGTAGCGCAGCATCCAGCCCCGCTTGAGCATGATCGCGCCGATCGCGAAATGCGCGATCGCAGGCTTGGCCAGCACGAAGCGGGGATCGTGGGTGAGGATCGTGGCGGCGCCAAGCACGATGACGAGCCCGAGGCTCGCCCAGCTCATGAAACCCAATTCCTTGCCGTTGACGCGGGCGTAGACGACCCGCGCGACGGCGCCGGCAATCGCGACTGACGTCGCCAGCACGACATTGTCGGTCACGAGATAAATCACCAGGAAGATGATGGCCGAGAGGAAATCACTGCCGAGCCTGAGGAGGACGTCTTTCATGCTGGTCATCTCTTTGGCTGAAGAAAGTCTCAATGCATCTTGGGCAGTGCGCTCGTCGGCGGCTGTCCGTATTTCAGCTTCCGATACGCAGGATACCATTTCGTGAAATAGACGGCGCTGTTGCGGGCGGCGAAGGCGATTGCCAAACCGGTCCAGATCGGCAGGCCAGGGATATACAATACAATGACGTTGCCGAGCGCCATCAGCAGCATAGCACCGGTCCATACCCCGGTGATGATGTAGTTGGCGCGCTTGAAGCCCGGCATCCCCGCCGTTTCAGGTGGGACTGCTTCGATCGCATATTGCAGCGTGAAGGGATGGCGAAGCAGCATCGAGCCCAGCGCGAGGACAAACATGCCTGCGTCGATCAGAAGTTTCACCGTCGGCTTGCCGAGAGCCGGATCGACAAGGATCAGATAGCCGCCGACGCCCGCGAACAGGATCGCCGATCCCGCGCCGAGGATCTTGGTCGAACGGCCGCGCACGGCGTCCAGCACGATCACGGCAAGGCAGACGCCAGCACCGGCGAACAGGCTCGCGGCGGCCGAACTCATCAGCATCAGCAGGCCGAACGCGCCATAGGGGGCAAGGATCAGGAAGATCGTCATCGGGCCGTTTCCCAGACAAATCTTTACGTTGTAAAGATTTCTAAGGGTGGAGCACGATGCCGTCAAGGTGAATCTTTACAGTGTAAAGGTAAAGTGAAGTTGTAGAAAATAGCAAGTATTCACAGTGTGTTGCAGGCGTTGTTTTGCCCGTCATTCCGGGGCGCGCGAAGCGCGACCCGGAATCCCGAGCCGCATAACCTCTCGCCGCATGGCCTGTGTGTGTCTGGATTCCGGGTTCGATGCTGACGCATCACCCCGGAATGACGAGGCGTGGCGCTGGAATTCAAACCGCTGCCACCCAGTTGCCGTGAAATCCATCAGGTACGCGATGGCCGAGATGCACCAGCGCGACCGGGCCGGCGGCGACGTCGGTGGCATTGAAAACGGCGAGGTCGCTTCTGTTCTCCTGCGCGCGCCAGACCACGGTGAGCAGCCAGCCTTCGCCCTCAGCCGCATCATCGCCGCGCGCAGCGAACACAGGTTCGGAGATCGAGTCGCCGAGGGGCAGCAGATATTTGCCGCGTCGTTCGCCGGCGCCATCGACATGGGCGATGCCGGCCAGCGCGCCGAACGTGGGCGTGTCGGGACGAGTGCAAGCGTACCAGCCGTGACCGCTCTTCAAACCGGCACGGCGGTCGTCGATGCGCGGAAATTCGCCGGTCAGATCGTCGAGATAGGTTTGCGTGAAGCGGTCGGTATTGCCGGCGAGGTCGAAGGTCCAGCGGCAAAGTCGCGCACGCGACTTGGCAGGATCAGTAGGTCGACCATCGGGATGCGGAAACAGCGGGGCTTCCTCGAACTGCATCACGTCCGCAACGATGCGGCTGCCTTCCTCCCACGCATTCATGACATGGAAGACGTAGCAGTTCTCGCCGCGAAACCATGTGATGTCGCTCGCCGCGCCATTGCGCTTCATGACGCCGACATAAGCGCCTTTCTCGGGCTCCCACGCATAGGGCGGCGCACCCTTCATCGCGCGCGCCATGCTGCCGGTGATCGGCAGGATCGGAAACAGCAGGTGATGTTCTGTGACGATGAAGTCGTGCACCATGCTGGCGTAGGGCGCCTCGAAGCGATCGAAGCGCATCACCACGCCGGATGCGCTGATCGATCCGAAGGAAAGAGTTGGCGTCAACGGACCCGACGCGTTGTAGCCGAAGAACACCATCTCGCCGGTCGCGGGATCGGTCTTCGGATGCGCGGTGAACGGCCCGTGCAGACCGCCCGCGAAGTCGCAATAGCCACGGGTTTCCAGCGTGCCCGGCTCGATCTCGGTCGGCAGATGCGCCTCTTCCAGCGCGAGCAGCCGTCCTGCATGAAATACAATGTTGGTGTTGGCGACACCGCCATCGATAGCAGAGGCGGGCGCATCCGGCAGCTTGCGGCCGAAGCCGCCGAACAGCGCGCGGCCGGCATCGTGTTCGGCCTGCCATTTCGGTGTGCGGACCCAGCGGTTGCGATAGGAGGCGCGGCCATTCTCGAGATGGAACGCGTGCAGCATGCCGTCGCCGACGAACCAGTGCGCGCCGGAGGAATCGAATTGCGGATTGGGGCCGTTGCGATAGAGCGTGCCGTTGGGCTCGCGCGGCAACTCACCTGTCACTTTCAGGAATGGTGCGTCGCATTCGAACGGGATCGGTGCGCGGTTGGTCCACGATGGTCCGGCGGTCGCTTCCTGCTGCATGCGCGTCTCCTCCATATCTTTACATCGTAAAGATACTGGTAAGACTGTTGCGCGATCGGGTCAAGCAAAATCTTTACAGTGTAAAAATGGAGCCCTATAAGGGCGAAAGATGAAAAATCCCGATCAATCAAAGGCCCGGCCGCGCCCCCGGCGCACTGCAGGCAGAGCGGCGCCCGCCCGTTCGCCGCGCGTCCGCCGTGCATCTGCCGGCGAGGAGACACCCTATCATCACGGCGCGCTGCGCGATGCGCTGCTTGCGGCTGCCGAGCGCGTGCTGGAGCGCGACGGGCTCGCCGGCTTGACGCTGCGCGCGGTGGCGCGCGAGGCCGGCGTGTCGCATGCCGCGCCGACCCATCATTTCGGCGACCTGACCGGACTTGTCAGCGAACTCGCGGCGATCGGCTTCCGGCAGTTCAACGCTGCGATGGGCGCTTCCTGCGCGCCGGATACGCCCTTTCCGGCGAGAGCGCTGGCGCGTGCCAAGGCCTACGTCGCCTATGCGCAGGCGCACCCCGGCATGTATGGGCTGATGTTCCGCACCGAGCGCCTCGACTATGAGCGGCCGTCGCTGCATGAGGCCGCGGAAGCCTCCTTTGCGGGACTTGCCAGCGCGATCGGGGCAAGCCGCCATGAACACATCTCCGAAGGCGCGCTGACGCTCGATCAGGCTGCCGCAATCGCGCGCGCGTGGTCCACGGTGCACGGCTTTACCATGCTGCTGCTCGACGGCCGGCTCTCCGACATCCTGCGCCGCTCGCCCGATGGCACCGATGTCGAGACACTGCTCGATGCGATGCTGAAGGCGACCGTCACGAAGCCGCCCGCCTCGTGACGCGCGCGCTAAGGGCTTGAGTGCTGGCTGAAGCAACCCCTGCCGCCGTCACGCGTTGACATGCATGGCAAAGACAGCATGCGCGCCCTGGACGCGCTCCAATCCCCGCAAACGGGCCGGCAAGGCATCCAAGCACCTTTCACCCCGTGGGAAATCGGCGGCGAAGGCGCGGGCGAAGCGCGCCGGCAGACGCTATCCCAATCTCGTGGACAACATGCGCATGGCAGCGAAAAAGAAATCGGCAAAGAAGCGTGCAGCCAAGGGCCGCGGCCGCAAGAGTGCCTCGGCGAGAAACAAGAGCGCCTCGGCGACAGAGACGACCGCGCGAAAAACCGCGCGCAGGCGTGCAGGCAAAGCTCGCGAAAAAGATCCGCGCGGCGGCCTGACCGCCGCGGGGCGCAAGGCGTTCGCGGAGAAGGAGGGCGCGCATCTCAAGCCCGGCGTCACCAAAAAGGAGTCCGAGATGACGGCTCAGGACATGCGCCGCAAAGGAAGTTGGGCCGTGCGCTTCTACGGCCGCGAGAAGTTGCCGCCGCTGGTCGACACGAATGGCCGGCCCACCCGACATGCGCTCTCGGCGCATGCCTGGGGCGAGCCGGTCCCGAAAGACTGTCGCCGCCGCACGGCGGATCGCCAGGAAAGGTGAGCGGCTGCTGCAACGCTATAATCGCATCAAAGAACGGGTTTAGCGCGCTTTTCGCGAGTTCCACAGGCAGCCGATTGCCGGCGCTATCGTTGTCACGCTGCCGATCGCCGGTGCGCGAGCGGGAGCCAATTGCGCAGCTCCGCACAAACAGCGTGCAGACGGCCGAAACATCGGGAAAACGCGTCGATCTCTCATTATCGCGCGTTCCTTATCGGAATTTCGACACGTTCGACTTGTGCAATCTGGGGAAGGTTCGAGGATGAGACGCGAAACACCTGACAGCTGCGCGGAATCGTCCTAGAACGGCGCCTCGCGACCGTTCCTTTTCCCTTTGGTGTCCCACTTCGCCGACCATGCCGTCCATTTCGCAGAACAAACCCTATCGCATCGGCCGTTCCAAGACCGGCCTTGGCCTCTTCGCCACCAAGCCGATCAAGAAGGGCGAGAAGATCATCCGCTATTTCGGGCCGATCCTGGATTCCCGGAAGAAGGATGAGGACGCGATCGAGAACAAATACCTCTTCGAGCTCAACAACCGCTGGACCATCGACGGTTCGGTGCGGGAGAACGTCGCACGCTACATCAATCACGCCTGCCGGCCGAACGCGGAGTCCGACGTTCGCCCACGCAAACGCAAGGTCTTCATCCGCGCCATCAGGAACATCGAGCCTGGAGACGAGATCAACTACGACTACGGCACGGATTATTTCAAAGCCTACCTGAAGCCGATTGGCTGCAAATGCGGGTCTTGCGAGAACAAGCGTAAGAAGAAGCGCGCCGAGGCGAGGGCGGAAAAGGCGCGCCTGAAGGAAAAGGCCGAGCGCAAGGCGCTGAAAAAGGCCGAGAAGCTCGCCAGCCAGAAGGCCAAGGCGCGTTCCAAGAACGGGATCAAGGCGAAGACCGATACCAAGGCCAAGCGGGCGCTGAATGGTGCAGCCAAGTGCGCCAAGGGCAAGTCGTTGAACGGACACGCCCACGAACTGGCGTAAGCCGCTCCCTGCGCTGCAAGGAGATTCCTGCCGGCGGCCAGATCATCGGCTATATTACCCGATCTGGATACACCGGCGGAGACAGTCATGAGCGGAGCAATCGATCTGGCGGAGAAGCTCGCGTCCTTCGCGGATCACTGGTCGCCGCGCACCATCACACAGTTCAACAATTGCGATGTGATGGTGGTCAAGGTGAAGGGCGAATTTGTCTGGCACAGTCACGCCGACACCGATGATTTCTTCCTGGTCTTGAAGGGAAATCTCGCTATCCAGCTTCGCGATCGAACGATCTCGCTCGGGCCGGGACAGATGTATGTCGTCCCGAAAGGCGTGGAGCACCGTCCCGTCGCAAAGGAGGAGGTTCACCTGCTCCTGATCGAACCGACCGGGACGCCCAACACGGGCGATCGGGGAACTGCGGTTCCGCGTCAGATCGCCTGAGATATTTCTGATGCTCCCAGGTCGCTCTTCGAAATCAGCTACTTCCATGCGCAGAGGCGGGCAAGGGCGCATCCCCGAAATTGAGCGTCGAACGCTGCACGATCGTGCCGCTCTGATCGACGACAAGACGAAATCGCCGATGCACGGAAAAGAAGGTGATGCGGTGACGGCCATCGTCCGCATCGATGCCGCGTTCGCAGACGCTGGTGATTCGGCCGGACTGCATCTCCTTCCGGAAAACCGGTAGCGCGATGCCAAGGCCGTCAGCGACGACGGCAGCATCGACCTGAACGATGCCGTTCTCGAATTCAACCGGTTTCATATGCTCCTCGCAGCGAGCCGGCCTTTAGGCGCCGGATAGGCACATTCGGCGAGCGTCGTTGTGTCCAGCTCGCGCAGGAATGCCTCGCGCGCGGCGGCAAGCCGCGTCTTCAGCCGGCAGCGCGGCGTCAGCATGCAGGCGCCGCCGTCCTCGCGGAAACATTCGACCAGCGCCTCGCCTTCGAGCGCGCGCACGACCTCGCCCAGCGTGATCGACTGCGGCGGTCGTGCCAAGGAAAAGCCGCCACCGATGCCGCGCTGGGTCAAGATGAAGCCGCCATCGCCAAGGTCGCGCACGACCTTGGCGAGGTGATTGCGCGAAATCCTGAACTCGGTCGCGATCTCATGTGTGGCGAACGAGCGCGTCGGCTCGCCGGCCAGCCGCATCAGCGTGCGAAGCGCGAAATCCGTGAACGACGTCAGGCGCATGGGAGATCCCCGAAGATTTGACTTTGCGAACCGATCATAGCGCGTTAAATACGTATTTGAAATACCTATTTAAGGAGATTGCGATGGATGGGGTAGACCGGCGCCAGCGGATTTCGGCGGAAATCTCCGCGCGGACGGGGATCACCGAGGCCATGATCGAGCGGCTTGTGCATGCCTTCTACGACAAGGTCCGCGCCGATGAGGTGCTGGCGCCGGTGTTCGACGCGCGCATCCAGGACTGGGCGCCGCATCTGGCTCAGATGTCTGCGTTCTGGTCGTCGGTCGCGCTGATGACGGGTCGCTATCACGGCACCCCGATGGTCAAGCATATGCCGCTGCCGGTCGATGCCGGCCATTTCGACCGCTGGCTCGAACTGTTCGAAGCGACGGCGCGCGAGGTCTGTCCGCCTGAGGCCGCAGACCATTTCGTCGAGCGCGCGCGGCGGATCGCCACGAGCCTCGAGCTCGGCGTCGCCAATGCCAATGGCGTCATGCTCGGTGTCGGCGAACGATTCAGGCGTCAAGAAGGAGCCATGTCATGAGATATCGCACGCAGCCCGGGAGCGACGAGGCTTCAGCCGATCCTTATGACGGCAGCAGCCTGGTGCCGATGCTGCTCGCGGGACTTGGCCTAACGCTGGTCGGCATGATCGCAGCTTTTCTTTTCGTTTGAGATCAGGAACCGTCGCGAGGTCAGCGATGCTGTTGCGACGGCACCTGGCTGTTTCGATTGTTGCGCCTAGGCAATGGCCTCGCCGGCGCTCTTGCGCAGACCCATATACTGCAACTCCGCAAATGCGCCGGTCGCCATCGCCTGCGCAACGACGAAAGCTTCTCCGAGGGCGTTCGGCGTCACGGCGCCCGACAGCAGGAGCGCGATGCTGGCGACCGTCCAGGCCGCATTGCCGGCGATCACCAGCATGACCAGGACTTTCGGCAGGGAGGTCTTCGCGCTGAGCCAACCGACCAGCGCAGTGTAGGCGATCAGGAACAGCCCGGTCTCGCGCAGCAGCGCCTCGGGCAATTCCAGCAGCGGCGCGAGCGCGCCGGCATCGACGGTGAGCAACACCGCCGCGATACCGCTGAAGACGGCATCGGCGAGCAGGGCGCGGCGCAGCAAGGATGATGGAAGCATGATGAGTCTCCTTCGGTTGCGGGTGGGATGGATTTCGGTTCACTGGAACCAGGATCGGAGCTGACGTAGCAGGCGGATCGGGCAGAGCGTTCGCGCCGCCCTGGTTTCGAACGCCTGCACATGCGCGAACACGAGGATGCCGGCTGCGTGCACCAGCGGCTCGGGCATGTTGAGCGAGCGCGCCGCGAGCCAGGTCGCAAGTCCGATCAGCGATCGCATGATGGTGCTCGACGAAAGGGCGCCGGGTCCGGGCAACGTGCTCATGGTCATCTCCTGTGCTGCGGAAGATGATCCGGCTCGCGACCCAATTCGATTACCTCGCACGTCATGGAATGCCTGACATCCGCGTGATAGGTTTTCCATCATGAACATACAGACCCCCACCGCGCGCACCGATCGCGCAAGGCCCGTCCATATCGGGGAGCATTTGCGCGAATGGCGGCAGCGGCGTCATCTGAGCCAGCTCGATCTCGCCGTCGACGCGGAGATTTCCGCGCGTCATCTGAGCTTTGTCGAAACCGGCCGCTCCGCGCCCTCGCGCGACATGGTCCTCAAACTGGCGGAACGATTGGATGTGCCGCTTCGGGAGCGTAACGTGCTGCTTGTCGCTGCCGGTTTTGCGCCGGCCTTTCCGCAGCGTGCGCTGGATGATCCCGCGCTGAAGGCGGCGCGCGAGGCGATCAATCTCGTGCTGAAGGCGCACGAGCCCAATCCGGCGCTGGCCTATGACCGCCACTGGAATCTGGTGTCGGCCAACCGCATGGTGGCGCCGCTGCTCGAAGGCATTCCGCAGCGCCTGCTCGGCCAGCCCTTCAACATCCTGCGCCTTGCTTTCCATCCGGAGGCGCTGGCGCCGCGCACGGTCAATCTCGCCGAATGGTGCGGACATCTGCTGGAGCGGCTGCATCGCCAATGCGAGGCGACCGCCGATCCCGAGCTGATCAAGCTCTATTCCGAGCTGAAGGCCTTTCCGATTCCGGCGCGGTCCGGGCCATTGCCGCCCGACAACGTCGCGATCCCCTTCAAGTTGCGGCACGATGGCGAGGTGCTGAGCTTCTTCTCGACCACCATGGTGTTCGGCACGCCGGTCGACATCACGCTGTCGGAGCTGGCGCTGGAGACTTTCTTTCCGGCGGACAATCTGACGGCGGATCGAATGCGGACGATCGCGGCCGGCCTGAAATAGGTCTTGTGCCGGAGGCGGTTCGGCCTATCTTCGGGGCATTAATCGTCTAGGGAAAACGCCGATGAGCACCTTGAAACCACTGGTCATGGATATCGTCTCCGACGTCGTCTGCCCCTGGTGCTACATCGGCAAGCGGAGGATCGAGAACGCGCTGGCGCTGGTGCGGGATGTGCCGGTGGAAGTAAACTGGCGGCCGTTCTTCCTCAATCCTTGGGTGCCGCGCCAGGGCATCAGCCGGGAGGAGTATCTCACCACGAAATTCGGTTCGGTCGAGGCATATAACGGCATCGCCAAGCGCGTTGTTGCCGCCGCCAATGACGAGGGACTGATTTACAGGCCTGATCTCGTCAAACGCCAGCCGAACACGATTGATTGTCATCGCCTCATCCATTGGGCGGACGCGGAAAGCAACGCCGCCGAGATGAAGCAGCGGCTGATGGAATTGTATTTCCGGGATGGCGGCGATCTCACCGACATCGATGTGCTGGTGGAAGCCGCGGCCGATTGCGGGCTCGATCCCGATGACGTGCGCCGGCGTCTTGCCACCGACGAGGACGTCGCGCGGGTGTCGTCACAGGCACAGGAAGCCGCCGACAAGGGCATTTCGGGCGTGCCGACTTACGTCTTCGCGCAGAAATACGCCGTGTCCGGCGCGCAGCCGCCGGACATGCTGGCTCGCGCCATCCGCGAGGTGTCGGCCGAGGTGAACGTACAGGCGGCGGAATAACTCCTCAAAGGCCATCGCGCGCACAAGGCTGCTATCTCAAATCCGTATTGGCGCTCGGCTGTTTGATCATGGCTGCAACCTTGCGACTTTCATGTTTCGAGCTCTCCTGATAGGGCTCGGAGCCTGGGACGGAAATTGCGAGGACGCGTCATGATCTATGAATTGAGAACCTACACCGTGAAGCCCGGCACTCTCGGCGACATGGTCAAGGCCGCAAGCACGGTATCGCGCGACATACGCGGCGACGACTTCGGCAAGCTCGAAGGTTATTGGTCGACCGAGATTGGCGCGCTCAATCAGGTCCTGCATCTGTGGAGCTACAGCTCCTATGAAGAGCGCGCGAAACTGCGGGCCGAGCTCGCCAAGAAGCCGCGCTGGACCGGCGAGTATATTCCGCTGATCCGTCCGCTTTTGGTGCGCCAGGATGTCCGCCTGCTCAACGCGATCAGGCCGCCGGTGGCGCCGGCCTCGACGGGAAATATCTACGAGCTCCGCAACTATCGCGCCAAGCCTGCCGGTGCGGCGAAGCAGTGGCTGGATGCGTTCACCGCGGCCCTCCCGGCGCGTGAGAAATATTCCAAGATCGTCGGCCTCTGGCAGACCGAAGCGGGGCAGCCCAACGAGGTCTGTCATATTTGGGCATACCCGAGCCTGAACGCGCGTGCCGAAGTGCGTGCGAATGCGATGAAGGATCCGGCCTGGCAGGAGTTCCTTGGAAAAGGCTCGCCGCTGCTCGAGGAGATGCACTCGACCATCATGATGCCTGCGCCGCATTCGCCGCTGAAGTGAGTTTGCTCTGACGGCAAAGGCCGGCGCGGCCTAGAGCTTCAGTTCTGATTGAATCAGAACAGAAGCTCTAGCTTTTTGTTTGACGCGTTTTCTTCACGCGAACCGGTATCCACCCCGCATCAAGTGCGGGGCAGGCTTTCGCTCGAAAACGCTTTAAGCCGATTTTCCGCGACGCTTGCGGATGAAGCGGACGGCGCTTCGCGCCGTCTCGAGCGCAAACTGGCGTGACGCGAGCGTTGCGTGAATTGTGGCTACCAGCGGATCGTTCGGCCGCAGCGGGATCAGCACATCGCCGATCGCGAGGCGCCCGCGCCAGATCGGATTGATCATGGGGTGATCGGGGCTCGCCGTGGAGTTGGCGCTTGCGATCGCGGGATCGGCGCAAAGATGCCGCGTCAGGTCGAGCGTGAGCTGGACGCCCGGCGAATATTTCGCAAAGCGCTCATCGACGCCGAGCTTGAAGAAGAAGGCGCGGTCCTGATGGCGCAGCACGACACCCGCCGCGACCGGCGTGCCGCCGGCATGCAGGGTGATGATCTCGCATTGGCCGGACCCCGCCAGTGCCCTGGTGGCGCGGCGAATGAAAGCGCTATCGCCAACAACCTGCATCAGCGCGGTGCCGCGCCGGCCTTTCCAGCCACTCGCTTCCAGTACGAGAAAGGTTTCGAGCGCGGACGCGACCTCTTCAGGCGATCGCGCGACGTCGAAACGGACCGCGCCGTGCTCTGCCAGTCGTTGACGCTGCCGGCGCAACTCCTTCAGTTTCTTTCCGCCCAGCGCGTCGTGCAGCAGCGCGTCAGCGTCGCGCGTTGCGTCGAGGCAGGCCCGCACATGGGATTGCAGCACGCGTGGGCGAAGGCCTTCGCGCCGCAGATTGTCCTCGAAAGCACGCATGGCCGCGCCGTCAAGCGAGACCTCGCGCAGAAGCAGTGCGCGAGCACCGGCGTGCCGCGCCTGGCCGATCAATTGTCCGACGGTACGCTCGGCGGCTCCACAATCGAGATATGGCGTGCAGAGCGTGCCATAGGGATGCGCGCTGACGAGCGCGGGCAGCGGAATTTTGTACGCCTGCCAGAGCGAGACGACAGGCATCATGCCGGTCATATGTGTGGACGTATCGTCGAGGGCGATCAGCGCGGACGCGCCTGTGCGGCCCGGCGCCGATGCATTCACAGCCAATTGCCAGTCGGGCAGATAATAGGCGTTGGCCTCGGTCGTGCGTTCGCTGAGCGATCGCCAGCCCGTGTAGGAGACGTCTGTCAGCGGAACCGGCCGGCGCGGGGGCGCGGCATGATCTCGAGATGCGCCGTGAACCGCAGCTATGTTGGTGATGTCGACCACGTCTGGATTTCCCGCCTCATCGCGCGGTCCAAATTAGCGCAAGGATTGGAAAATCCCGTTGGCTCGCCGTTGCAATTCGAACGGTAGTCTTAACGGCGCATTGAGGCAGACGGCCACGCCAGATCGGCCGAGGTCGCCAGGCGTCAGCGCGTCAGCGCGACGTCCCTGAAGGCGCCGATCAGCGGCTTCTCCAGCTTGCCTTCCATGCTCTGGACGATCTCGTAGGCCTTTTCGCGCGGCATGACGGGCTTGTAGGTGCGGTACTCGATCAGCGCCGCGAAGATGTCGGAGATGGTCAGGATGCGGACCAGGTCCGAAATGCTCTCGGCACAGAGCTTGTCGGGATAGCCGCTGCCGTCGAGATATTCGTGGTGATGCCGCACGGCGTCGAGAATTTCCGGCGAGATTGCCGCATTGAACTGCAACGCATCGAAGCCGACGGCGGGATGGGTTTCGACCAGATCCCGTTCGTCGGGGTCCAGACGGCCCGGCTTGTCGAGGATCTCGAGCGGGATTTTCGCCTTGCCGATGTCATGGAACATCGCGGCCATGTAGAGCCGCTCGAGGTCGGCATTGGGCACGCCGAGGCTCAAGCCGAAATCGACGGTGACGCCGGTGACCAGCAGGCAGTGCTGATAGGTACCTTCATGATGGCGGCGCACGGTCGCGAGCCAGTCGGACAGTCCGTTCTCGGCGATGCTTTCGGCGATCTTCGCGCCGGCCATCCTCGCGCCTTCCACATCGATCGGCTCACCGCTCAGGACCGACGCGAACATCGAGGCGATCGAAGCGGCGCCGGCAAACGCGGCTTGCCGTCCACCGTCGGTCGTGATGCAGGGTGCGACGGTCGGTGGCTTGCGGTCAGCCAGCTTCGCCAGCAATTGCGCGCGGGTGACGGTGTTGGAGAGCACGCTCGTCGCGCCCAATGCATAGGCCTGCACGGTGGAAAGCCGTGACTTCCGATCGATCAGGAAAATACGCTTGGGGATGCGGCCGAACTTCGGAGAAATCTCCTTGATGGCCGTGATGTTGTCGACGTCGCGCAGATCGGCGGCGATCACAACGGCTTGGATGTCCTGGCCGCGAAGGTCGGCCTGGCCCAGCAGTTCCGATGACAGCGAATAACGCTTTTCAAGCATTCCACGCAGGGTGGAAAGCTTCGCTATCGTGTCGCCGACAAGATGCACGCTCATGCAAACTCAATCCCCGCAATCCTCTTTTTATTGACGCGGTGCCACTGAATATTCGTTAAATTCAGGGGCACGGTAAAAGTACGGAGATTTCGCTGAGTTCCATGAAGTATGGCTAAGTTGGCGCGACGGGACGGCTGCAGTGGTAATTTGATATTGTTGGCATACCAGAATACAACCTGAAGCTTATCAATGAGCCGCAATCTACCCGATGGGTGTGGGTTCAATGGGCTTGCGCCGTAACCGGCTGTTGATCATGCCGCCGCTTTTTTTGGTGGTCCGGTGAAACGGTTTCCGCGAAGGCAGGGAAGGGGCGGCCGTCAAGGACTACGAAGGAGTTGAATCCAATGACCGTCACGTCTTTCACACCAGTCGCCTCCACGATCGGCGGCGCGCTGATCGGCCTGTCCGCCGTGATGCTGATGACGCTGACCGGGCGCATCGCCGGTGTCAGCGGGATCGCCGCGCGTCTGTTTCCGCCATACGAGGACGATCAATTCGCCGGCAGGCTTGCCTTTGTCGCGGGTCTCGTTGCCGCACCGCTCATGACGTTCGCCGCGACCGGGCGATTGCCGCTGCAGACCATTGAGGCCGGTCCTGTGACGCTTGTCCTCGCGGGCTTCCTGGTCGGCTTTGGCGCGGTGTGGGGCAACGGCTGCACGTCGGGCCATGGCGTATGCGGCATTTCGCGGCTCTCCCTGCGCGCGCTGGTCGCCACCATCACCTTCATGATCACGGGCTTCGCGACGGTGTCCGTCGCGCGACATTGGGGCTAGGCGATCATGGCAATTCTTCTGCAATTCGCGGTGGGGCTGACGTTTGGTTTTGGTCTTTTGCTGTCGGGCATGTCGGATCCGGCAAAAGTTCTCAACTTCCTCGATCTCGGCGGCATCGCGTCCGGGACCTGGGACCCGAGCCTTGCCTTCGTGATGGCTGGTGCGGTCGGGGTGACGTTTGTCGGTTTTCGCCTCGTGCTCGGAAGACCGCATCCGATTTTCGCCGACCGGTTTCACATGCCCACAAGGCGCGAGCTCGATGTCCGCATCGTCGCAGGTCCGGCCATCTTCGGCGTCGGCTGGGGTCTTGCCGGCTTTTGCCCGGGCCCTGCACTGACCGCACTTGGGTTCGGCACGCATGCAGCCGTCATCTTCGTCGTGGCCATGTTCGCCGGCATGTGGCTCGCGCGCGTCATCGGCCGTCTGCCTTCGCTCTCGCGCATGGCCACGCCGGCCGATCCCTTGGAGACCTAAGATTGGAAAACCAAGATCGGAAACCTAGATCGGCGCGTATTTTTCCGACACGCAATTGTCCTCGCCGCCGACGCGCTTGCGGTCGGCGATCTCGCCGTCGTTGATGACGATGCGATAGGTCTGCTCGCCCAGCGGCTTGCCTGTCGCCGACGTCACGTCCGCTCTCACGCAGGCATTCCATCCCGGTCCACGCACTTCGTGGTGGGGCGGCGACACCCGCACGTTCTGCGGGTATGACGTGCTCACGAAGACAGACTCGAGTTTGTCGCCGACGATGCGCTTGACGTCAGGGGCTGACTCAGGGGGCGGCGGCTCGCCCGCCTGCGCGCGCATGAACTCAGGCAGAGAAGAGCGGCTGTCGGCGGCGCATGCCGCCAGCATCACACCTCCTGCGATCAATGTGACAAAGATGAACGCCCGCATTGCGCGATATTATCGCGCCGTGCACGGAATCGCCCGGGGCGAGGGAGGCTTATTCAATCAACAAATCCTGATTTTGTGACGAAATAAAATTTCATCTCACCGCTCCTTGAACCGCGCGCGGGTTCTCCCGACCAACAGCCATACGATTTGTGCAAGGAGAGAAGTGCATGTTCCGCCAAGCGTTTTGCAGCGCTGTCGTTGTCGGCGCGATCGCCGCAAGTTCCGGCGCCGCGCTCGCTGAAAGCCGCGTTGCGCTCGTGATCGGCGAATCCGCCTACCGCGTAGTGACGCCGCTGCCCAATCCGGCGAATGACGCCAAGGCGATGTCGCAATTGCTGACCGACGCCGGTTTCGAGGTGACCAGCGCCGCCGATCTCTCGCAGAAGGAGATCAACGCGCAGGTCGGAGACTTCGCCGCGAAGATTGCTGCGAAAGGTCCGGACACCGTGGCACTGGTCTTCTACGCCGGTCACGGCATGCAGATCGACGGCGAGAATTATCTCGTGCCCGTCGACGTCGATCCGAAGCGCGAAACCGACATTCCGCTCCAGGCCGTGCGGCTGAACGACGTTCTGAACACGCTGAACGCGGTGCCCAGCAAGATGCGTATCCTGCTGCTCGATGCCTGCCGCAACAACCCGTTCCCCGCGATCAACAAGAGCGCCGGCCACGGGCTTGCGCTGGTCGATACCAAGACGGGCATCCCCGGCACGTTCCTGTCCTACTCCACCTCGCCGGGCGCGGAGGCGGAGGACGGCAGCGGCGCCGACAGCCCATACACGACCGCTCTGCTTGCGGCGGCGCGCGAGCCGGGCGTGCCGATCGAGCAGGCGTTCAAGCGGGTGCGCGTCGCTGTCAACAAGTCGACCGACGGCCGCCAGACGCCTTGGGACAGTTCGTCCCTGACCGAGGACTTCAGGTTCATCGCCGGCACCGGCGTCGAGTCCGCGAATGCCGGGCCGAAGCCTCTGACAATCAAACGCAGCACGGACGAATGGCGGCGCGAGCTGCAGGGCAAGCCGGTCGAGGCAGCCCACGAGATCATCGTCGCCGACGGCACAGTTGATGCCTATGAGGCGTTTGTCGTTCTTTTCACGCAAGGCCCGTTCGCGCTGGAAGCGCAGGAGTGGCTGGACCTGCACCGGCGGATGGCGGCCTGGAACGAGGCCGTGACCATCAACACGGTCGCGTCCTATCGCGCCTTCCTGGTCGCCTATCCGCAGAGCGACCTCACCGTGACCGCGGACAAGCTGATCGAGCGGCTGCGCTATCGGCCGATTGTGGCGTCCGTCGTCGCTGCGGCGAGCGGCGGTTCGTCCGGTCCCGGACCCTCCAGTCCCGCACCCTCCGCCAATGCGCCGCAAAGCGGCCCGTCGACGCCCGTTCCGCCGACCAACGTCGCGCTCGGACCGACCTGTCCGTGCGGCGCGCCAGCGCTGCCGATCAAGAAGGTCGATACGCCGCCGACACGGAAGCGGGATTCCGATCCGCCCAAGCGTGCCGGCTCGCAGCCGCGTAATCCTCGCGCTACCGATCAGGACGTCGTGGTGTATCGCCGTCCGCCGCCCCCTGACTATTACGAGGCTGCACCTCCGCCTCCGCCGCCGCGTCGGCTCGGCATCGGCATTGGCATCGGAGGGTTTGGCGGTGGCCGTTACCCCTCCGGCGGTCAGGTCGGTTATCCCGGTCGTATCCGTGGCGGCTATTGAAGCCGATCACTGCAGGCGCTTCGCGCAACATGAGCGAGACGCCTGCATCGTCGTTGAACGCTGGACCGGCCCGCTTTCCCGACCAAGAATTAATGTAACTTGTCGAAAGCTTGCCTTGTTGTGGTCTGGTAGCCCTGTACATTCGCCAGCGGGCAGCGGCAGGGGAGACGGATGCATGAAGAGGTTGGGAATCGCGGCGGCGGTGATCTTCGCAATGGTGACGGTGCCCGCGCAGGCGCAGATGGGCGGCAACCGGCGGCATCCGGGCGACGACAAGGCAGGCGACCAGAAGAAGCCACAAGTGGACGACAAGGCCTACAAGGCGGCTCTCGAGCGGATTCCCGAGCCCAAGGAGAAGTACGATCCCTGGGGCGTGGCGCGCCCGCCCGGGTCCGACAAGAAGCCGAAATAGCCCCGCGCGGTTCGTAGCAAGGTTTGTGTAGGTCGCGGTGCGCGGATCAGGTCGCAAGGCCAGCAAGCGCCGCTTTGAAGCGGCGGCTGCCCGAATGATGAGATCGCCGGTATCCAGCCGGACTTCGAGTCGCCCGAGGCCCGCCACGCGACTGCTGCAATGCGCTTCAGCAATCGAGTCTCCCGGTATGATAAGCCACCATCGTGTCCTGATCGTCGGAAAGACGCGCAGACTGGTCCGTGTCTCGCGAAAGCGGGCGGCGTTGATGTCAGCGCTGTTGCTGGTGCTGAGCTGCCTTGCGGCGCACCCCGCCTTCGCCTGGAAGTACTGGGGTGGCGACCAGGGCGGGACGCGCTTCTCGGAGCTTGCGCAGATCACGCCCGCCAATGTCGGCAACCTCGTGCGCGCCTTCGAATTCCGCACCGGCGATCTGGCGCGCCGACCGCCCGCGGCGATGGCGCGGACGAAGTTCGAGGCGACGCCTCTGCTCGTCGAGGACAGCCTGATCTTCTGCACCGCCTTCAACGAGGTCATCGCGCTCGATCCCGGCAGCGGCGCACAAAAATGGCGCTATGACCCGAAGATCAGCGAGAGCCAGCGCCCGGCCAATCGCTACGTCTGTCGCGGCGTGGCCTATTGGGTCGACGATCAGGCCGCGGAAGGCGCGACCTGTCGAAGCCGTATCTTCATGGGCACCAACGACGTCCGCCTGATCGCGCTCGACGCCCGGACCGGCGTGCCTTGCACCGATTTCGGCACCAACGGCGAGATCAAGATCGACATCGGCAAGGCGTTGCTATGGCCAGGAGAAGTCCAGATCACCTCGGCGCCGGTGGTCAGCCGTGGCGTGGTCGTGGTCGGCTCGTCGATCGGGGACAATGCCCGCGTCGATGCGCCGCTCGGCACCGTGCGCGCCTTCGATGCCCGCACCGGAAAACCGCGCTGGACCTGGGATCCGCTGGTCCATGACGGCATCAGCGCCGGCCACAGCAATGTCTGGGCGCCGATGTCGGCGGACGACGCGCGCGGACTGGTGTTCCTGCCGACGACGTCGCCGAGCCCGGACTTCTTCGGCGGCAAGCGGCCGGGCAATGACGAGCACGCCAATTCCGTCGTCGCGCTTCGAACCGAGACCGGCGAACTGGTCTGGTCGTTCCAGACCGTGCATCACGACGTCTGGGATTACGACAATCCCGGCGCAGCCGACGCTGGCGCGGATCGACACCGGGCAAGGACACGGACAAGGGGGAGGCGGTGGGATGCGCGATGTCGTGATCCAGCCGACCAAGCAGGGTTTTGTGTTCGTGCTCGATCGCGACACCGGCCAGCCGGTCTGGCCGGTGGAGGAACGGGCGGTGCAGCAGGGCGGCGTCGAGGGCGAGCAATTGTCGCCGACGCAGCCGTTTCCGACCCATGTGCCGCCGCTGACGCCGCAGCGCTTCTCGCGCGACGACACGTTCAAGCCATTGCCGATCGTCGGTAGCCCGTCCTGTGACGCGCTGCTCGCGCCGGCACGCAATGAGGGGCTCTACACGCCACCTTCGACGCAGGGCACGATCATCTATCCGATGACCGGCGGCGGCGTGAACTGGGGCGGCGCGGCGTTCGATCCCGTCAACCAGATCCTCTACGCCAACACGACATCCGCCCTGCACATCGTCAAGCTGATCGCGCGGGCGGACGCCGAGCATTTCACGCCGCCGCCGGGCGTCGACTTCGGGCTGCAGCGCGGCGCCCCGTTTGCGATGACGCGTCAGGTTGCGCTGTCGCAGGTCGGTCTTCCCTGCAACAAGCCGCCCTGGGGCGAGATGGTCGCGCTCGATCTGAAGGCCGGAAAGATCCTGTGGCGTTCGACCGTCGGCACCACCGAGGATCGGGCGCCGCTCGGGCTCACCTTCAAATGGGGCACGCCGTTGGTCAACGGCGTCGCGATTACCGCGGGCGGCCTGGTCTTCACGGGCGCGACGGATGCCTATCTGCGCGCCTTCGACGCCAGGTCCGGCGAGGAGCTATGGCAGGGCAGGCTGCCGGTGCCCGGCGTTGCCAATCCCATGACCTATCTCTGGAAGGGCGAGCAATATGTCGCGATCGCCGCCGGCGGCCATTCGGAGGTCGGGACGAGCATCGGCGACAGTGTGGTCGCGTTTCGGCTGGCGCGGCCGGATGAAAAGCCCTCGCTATGGTCGCGCACGGTCGACCGTCCCGGCGGACGGTTTGCGAGCGGCGCACTCGCTGCAGCGCTCGTCGTCATATTGATCGTGGCCGCGCTCTGGCGCTGGCGCAGGATCGCGCGCCGGCGCGCTTAATCGAAGGCCACGCCGATCTGCTTGTTCCTGCTCCAGACGGAGTGGCATGGGCGGCAGAACTGCTCGGTCTCGATCATCAGCACGAAGCTTTCGGGAAGGCCGATCGGACTGGCGACATCGAGCCGCGCGCCCGTCTCCGACAAGCTTCGAACAGTGCAATCGACACTGCCGCCGCTGCCGAATGCCAGTATGCCGTGCTTGAAAACCCTGTGCCGGGGTGCGATCCGTTTTTCTTCACTCATTGCCGTGGCCTGAACATTGCCATTCGCTTTTGTGCAAATTAGCCAGCGCAAATTGCAAATAAATAAACTCCAATGATACCAGCAACAGCGGCCGATTTACGATCGATTAACGATAACGCGGCGTGAGGCCCTCACAGCATCGCAAAGGCGCTCGACACCATCGCCACCTGCTTGTTGTCGGCGGCGCTCAGGAGCGTCACGCGGCCGAAACTCATGGTGCGGCCGAGGCGGACCACACGCGCATCCGCCCGCACGTCGGACGACGCCACCGCGCGCATGAAATGCGTGGTCTGATCGACCGTGGTCATCGGCCGGTATCCGCGATTGGCTGCGACCATCGCAATGACCATTGCGGTATCGGCGAGCGCCATCAAGGCCTGGCCACAGATCACGCCGCCATGTCGGCACAGCCGCTCGGAGAAGGCCATGCGCAGAACCGCACCCGGTTGCCAGTCTTCGGCCACGGCGGGCGGCTCGCAGTCGATGCGCTCGATCGACAAGCCGAGATCGAGCACCCACGGCGCGAACGCCTCAGCCAGCACGCGCCGCGCTTGCGCGATGTCGAAAGTTGCCGATTCCGGCTCGGTCTGCTGCATGAAGTTCATCTCCTCCGATTCTGTATACGATCACCTAGTATGGCGTGCCGAGCGGTCGCCCCGACGCAGTCGGGCGCCGGCCCTTGAAATGCCGAGTTTTGCGCCCGGCGATGGCTGTGCCGGGCAGCGGGAAGATCCTGCAACGTTCCGCAATCAGCATCGTCCTGGCCGGCCCGGGATTGCCCTTGTCCGCTTGGCGCAGCCGTTGGCTTGATGATATAGAGCGACCCGGTGACAGGGAGTGTTCGAATGAGAGTTCTTCGCGCCGCGGCGATGCTGGCTTTGCTGACGGGACCAGCTTACGCACAGCAGATGCCCGCCATCAACATGATGCCCGAGGTGACCTCGAAGACGCCGGAAGAGAAGGAGGCCGACGAGGTCCGGGACAAGGCATACAAGGAATCGTTGAAGAAGATTCCGGACGCCAAGGCTTCGTCTGATCCCTGGGGCGCCGTGCGCAGCAACGACGTGCCGAAGAGCGCGGCAAAAGCGCCTGCGGCGAAGCCCAAGACCAAGACCGGCAACGCCAACTGAGCGGCCGGCGTCTGGAAAGCCCCGCTCCGGGTTCCCATATCTGCCTTGTCGTACGGGTTTTGGAGTTGCGACATGGCCTTTCGCCCGCGGGATCTCGCCGACCGCATGTCGGGACGGCGGAAGCGAGATGACGGTTACTTGCGCGAGACCTTCACGCTGCCACGCGAGAAGGCGAGGGCGAAGGCGCGTGACTTCCTCACCCGTTTTCCCAAGGCCGGCTACATGAGCGCGGTCGATAGCTGGCGCGAACTGCCTTCCGGCGAGATCGAGTTCACCATGCGCCGGCTGCGCAGTGCGGACTGAAGGCTGGCTGCGGCTTTCAAATCGGGTCCACGTTCGACCTCAGTTTTGATCGTCAATCTGGCCGAGCAGCTTGCCGTTGGTCCGGTTGATGAAGTGGAGTCCGGTGCAGGCCTTGCAGACCACCGCTTCGTAGATGCTTTCCGGCTGCCCGGTTGTCAGCTTTTCGTCCAGCGAATGCTGCACGTTCATGCCGGTTCGTGGACATCTGAAGACGAAATTGCTGGCCATGGCTACGCCATTATCCGACAGGGCTGTCGATACGACTTGATCCTGATCAAGTTGGGTGGAGGCGCGCAGTTCCGGCGGCGGTTGCCGATCGTGCGTGGTACGGACCAGGCGCGATGGCGCGAGCGGCGGTTCAATCCAGCGTTTCGGCGACAATGCGAATGCGGAAAACCGGCTGCTTGGACTCGTCCAGCAGTTCCAGTTGCCATTCGGAGTTTTCCGCAAGCTTGCGGGAAATGCACGAGGCCATGTCGGCGCAGGCCGTGGTCAGCTCGCGCCAGGCCTCCTTCCGGTCGGCGTGTTCGGTGCCTTGATCGGAAGCACCCGAGTACTGGCCGTTTCGGATACGAAAGAAATACAGCGACATTCCCGAAACTCGACACGAGAGGCACGCCCCAGGCCCGGCGAGCTTCACACAGGCGGTGAAGTGGATGCGCAAAAGGGGGGGCCGATCAATTCCGGGAGAATACTGCCCCTGAGACGCCATGTTGCGTCGCGGTGAGGGCAGGCGCGCTATTCCTTGGCATGACGCAGCAGCAGTTTGACGATCTCGGTGCGGGCGCCGCCCGGCAGCGGCTTCAGCCCAATGACATCATTGGCCTGGGCGAGGATTTTGGTCTGGCACTGAAATGACAACTCGTTCCAGCACAACAATACGGCGCTGCCGAGATATTGCAGCACCTGCTCGTCGTTGGGCCGCGGCGGCTCGGAGCCATCGCGTGACGCATCAGGTAGGCCGTCGTTATCCCCAACCATCATTCGATCTCCGTGATCCGCATCATGCCGTCGCCGGCAGTGCGCGAATCGTTTTCGATCATTGCGACGTGGGCAACAGAGACATGGTGAAGAGAACGGTCAGAGGGATTTGGTCAAGAGAGATTTGGCGAACGGATGCGAGCTTCGCCAAATGATCCGGCGAAACGCCGGGTTCGAGGCGCGGCGTCCGCGACCTCGATCAACGAAGCCGACACTTCGTCCGTCAAAATTTTCATCGTGTGGACGGTCATCGTTGAACTCTCGGTTCGTGCGGAACGATCGCCGGATTCGGGTATGTTCGGGCGGCCTGACAGGCAAGGCCCGAACCATGAGCTCCAAGGCTTCTCATCGACGCCGCGAACTGCACCTTCGGGCGGTGCGGCGGCAACGCTGGCATTCTGGGCAATCGGCAGAATTTCATTTTGAGCGAGATCAAGCCAAATTCAAGAGCCCCAAATTTGGAGAAACCGCGGCGAAGTTCACTAATTCGCATAACCTCCGCGCATGCGGATTATTCCCGCAGCACATTGCGCCAAAACGTTTCGCCAAACATTCCGCGAAGACACTCCGCCAGAACTGGTCCGGCGTGCCGAGCCAATGAGCGCCGACCTACTCGAACAGTTTTTCAGGCGCGACGGTGAGGCGATAGGCGATCTCGGTCGAGCCATCGAAGACTTCCAACACGTGATCGCAGAGGGGACAATGAAATTCACCGGCGGATCCCTGCCGCGAGGCCAATTCGATCCGGCGGAAACCCGCGTTGCATTCCGGGCAGATGACATCGCCTTTCTTCATGCCGGTATTATGCCTGCCGTTCACAAACCTTCCAAGACGATGTCCGCCAACCTGAACGAAAGTTGATCCGGCCACTGTTTAGCGCGGTGTGTCTAATGCGGTGCAGTAAGCGGAGGCGCGATTTGCGTTCGGCTTCAAGATGAGACGCAAGCCCGGCATCTGGTCGGAATCGTTCGCCTTCAGCATCGCGGGCCGCGGCAAAGACCTTTTCATATCGGGCGGTATCAGGAACGATCGTTTTCGGCGGCTTTCACGGGCTTGCGAGAGGCTGTACTTTGTCGATCGTACTTGGGCGGATTGTTGCCGCGCGGAACGTTGTGAGCATCTGCAAACGTCCTCAGTTGGCGGCGCGCGCGCGCTTTCTGAGCTCACGATCGATCTGGGACTGGACCCGTCTGACCGCGAGGAGTTGCAGTTTCGCTTCGGTTTTTCCGGATCTGGTCTGCTCGCCGATCTGAAATTCCCATTTCCAGATGTCCGGGACCGCCGTCATCGAAACCGTGAACTCTACGCCCTTGTAGGTCATCATGTCCTCGATCTGCGCCGGTTCCGCTGCACGTCCCGCACGGTCTTGCGTTATCGCTCCCGCAGAAGGCGAGGCTAGTCCGGTCGACTACGGAGACGGTAGAAGCCAGGGAAAAACAATGAGTTGGAGGGACCATTGCGGCAGCTTGCCGCAGTCGACTTAGGCCACCTCGAGTGGCGGACAAGCCGTACAGGATTTGAGACGGCGGCAGTGACCGGGCTTCACGGGGACTGCCATTGGCGCAACCCAGCGAGCAGACAGATCAGGCCGTGCACAACTTATGGATGAGGAGCCGTGTGGCCCGGCTGCGCCGTATCTTAAATGCGCGCCGGGCCTCTCCCGGTCAGCGGGGCTGGCTCAGTCCGACCGGTAGATTGATAATGACGTGAATTTGCCGATTTGCAAACCGGATAAGTACGGAACCCGGGATTTCGTTCCATCCAACAGTTCCGAATTCCGGAACTACCTGTAGGTGCATTCGCTCACAGCAGTGAAATGAGGGTGGGCGGCCCCTTTTTCAAGGCGTTCTCCGGGATGTTCGGCACGATCGAGCAGCGCTCGAGGATGGAACTCGTTCTGGGTTGGAGAACTACGGAGTCCAGGCCAGCCGAACGGCATTACCAACAATCAGGGTGCGCGCCGGAGGCGGCCAAGACGTAGCAACAACCCAGTCGAACCATTCTGTGCTGCAGATAGTCCGGCCTGCGATTGCTCAGACGCCGGCCGGATTAGCCCAGCATCATCCGAATTGCACACCGAACCCCGGTCGCGGCGCTACATGCAAAAAGAACATATTGCGAACTTAGAACAAATAGGGTACGTTGTTTCTAACTGCCTGACCCTTTCGTTAACTGTTTGTCGCCCAACCGAATCCCCGCCATAAGGAGCGTCCCTGATGTCCGTCCCGGCTCTGCGCATCGTCGAAGGTTCTTCCATGGATAAGAGTAAGGCGCTGTCCGCAGCCCTGTCCCAGATCGAGCGCCAGTTCGGTAAGGGTTCGGTGATGAGGCTCGGCAAGAACGATCGCTCGATGGATATCGAGACGATCTCCACGGGATCGCTCGGGCTGGATATTGCGCTCGGCGTCGGCGGCCTGCCGAAAGGACGGGTTGTCGAGATCTACGGGCCGGAATCGTCGGGCAAGACCACGCTGGCGCTGCATTGCGTGGCGGAAGCACAGAAGAAGGGCGGCATCTGCGCCTTCATCGATGCCGAGCACGCGCTCGACCCGGTCTATGCGCGCAAGCTGGGCGTCAATATCGACGAACTCCTGATCTCGCAGCCCGACACCGGCGAGCAAGCGCTTGAGATCTGCGACACCCTGGTGCGCTCGGGGGCAGTCGACGTGCTGGTGGTGGATTCGGTTGCTGCGCTGGTGCCGAAGGCCGAACTCGAAGGCGAGATGGGCGAGTCGCTGCCGGGCCTGCAGGCGCGGCTGATGAGCCAGGCGCTGCGCAAGCTCACCGCCTCGATCAACAAATCCCACACCATGGTGATCTTCATCAACCAGATCCGCATGAAGATCGGCGTGATGTACGGCTCACCTGAGACCACAACCGGCGGCAATGCGCTGAAATTCTACGCCTCGGTGCGTCTCGACATTCGCCGCATCGGCGCGATCAAGGATCGCGACGAGGTGATCGGCAACACCACGCGCGTCAAGGTCGTGAAGAACAAGCTGGCACCGCCGTTCAAGCAGGTCGAGTTCGACATCATGTACGGCGAGGGCGTTTCCAAGATGGGCGAAATCCTCGATCTCGGCGTCAAGGCCGGCGTGGTGGAGAAATCCGGTGCATGGTTCTCCTATGACAGCCAGCGGCTCGGCCAGGGCCGGGAGAATTCCAAGACGTTTTTGAAGACCAATCCAGACATCAGCACCAAGATCGAGGCAGCAATCCGCCAGAACTCCGGCCTGATCGCCGAGCAGATTTTGGCTGGCGAGCGCGAGGCTGACGATGGCGAGGAGCCGGCCGCCGAAGAATGATACTGCCCTTTTGAGGGCAGCGGGCGCCGTGGACGTTGAGTTGCCGACGTCCCGGCGCCCGTTTCGTTTCTACTGATGATTCATTCCGCGGCTTGCGCGTAGTCCGCGACCGGCGGGCAGGAGCAAACGAGGTTGCGGTCACCATAGACATTGTCGACGCGGCCGACCGGCGACCAGTATTTATCCGTCCGCGAGGTGCCGTTCGGGAAGCAGCCTTCGGCGCGGCCATAGGCGCGAGCCCAGGCATCGTCGGCGATGTCGTGCACAGTGTGCGGGGCATGACGAAGCGGTGAGGCCTCGATCTTGAAGCGGCCGGCCTCGACCTCGGCGATCTCCTTCCGGATCGCGATCATCGCCGCGCAGAAGCGGTCGATCTCGGCCTTTGACTCCGATTCGGTCGGCTCGATCATCAACGTGCCCGGCACCGGGAAGCTCATGGTCGGGGCGTGAAAGCCGTAATCGATCAAGCGCTTGGCGATGTCGTCGACGCTGACGCCGCAAGTGGTTTTCAGAGGCCGCGGATCGACGATGCATTCATGCGCGACTCGGCCTTTGGCGTTGCGATAGAGCACGGGGAAATGTGCCTCGAGCCGAGCTGCGATGTAATTGGCGTTGAGGATCGCGATTTCCGTCGCGCGGCGAAGGCCTTCGCCGCCCATCATCAGAATGTAGATGTAGGAGATGGTCAGGATCGACGCCGAGCCGAACGGCGCGGCCGAGACCGGCCCGATCGGGTGCGGTGTCGCGCCGTCGGTCAGTGGGTGACCAGGCAGGAACGGCGCCAGATGCGTCCTGACGCCGATCGGTCCCATGCCCGGACCACCGCCGCCATGCGGAATGCAGAAGGTCTTGTGCAAGTTGAGATGGCTGACATCGGCGCCGTAATCGCCGGGCCGCGCCAGGCCAACCTGCGCATTCAGATTGGCGCCGTCGAGATAGACCTGCCCGCCATGGCCGTGCACGATGTCGCAGATCTCGCTGATATGTTCCTCGAATACGCCATGAGTCGAAGGATAGGTGATCATCACCGCGGCAAGGTTCTTCGAATGCGCTTCGGCCTTGGCGCGGAGGTCATTGACGTCGACATCGCCGCGCGCGTCGCAGCCGACCACCACGACCTGCATCCCGGCCATCTGCGCTGACGCGGGATTGGTGCCGTGCGCGGAGGAGGGAATCAGGCACACCATCCGGTGCGCCTCGCCGCGCGAGGCGTGGTAGCCGCGGATCGCGAGCAGCCCGGCATATTCGCCCTGCGCGCCCGAATTCGGCTGCAGCGAGATCGCCGCATAGCCCGTGATCTCGCACAGCCATTTCTCCAGCCGCGCGAACAGTGCGTGATAACCGTTTGCCTGGTCGCGCGGCGCGAACGGGTGCAGCGTTGCGAACTCCGGCCAGGTCAGCGGGATCATCTCGGTCGTCGCGTTCAGCTTCATGGTGCAGGAGCCGAGCGGGATCATGGCGCGGTCGAGCGCGAGGTCGCGATCGCTCAGCTTGCGCATGTAGCGCAGCATCTCGGTCTCGGAACGATGGGTGTTGAACACCGGATGGGTGAGGAAGCGGGTGCTCCGCTGCAGCGCCGGGGGCAACGTTTCGCGCGTGCTTTCCTCGACCTCGGCGAAAGCGAGCGTACCGCCGAAGGCGCGCCAGACCGCTTCCACGATCTCCGGCGTCGTGGTCTCGTCAAGCGCGATCCGAAGCCGCCCGGCGTCGATGCCGAGATTGATCTTCTCGGCCAGCGAGCGAGCAATGATCGCGTCGCGCTTCGTGCCGACTTCCACCGTCACCGTGTCGAAGAACGCCTCGCTCGCGAGCCTGAAGCCGAGCCGGCGCAGGCCCGCGGCCAGTACGGACGCGCGGCGGTGGACAGTGCGCGCGATCTCGGTCAGTCCCTCCGGCCCATGATAGACCGCATACATCGAGGCGATCACGGCCAGCAGCACCTGCGCGGTGCAGATGTTCGAGGTCGCCTTCTCGCGGCGGATGTGCTGCTCGCGGGTCTGCAGGGCGAGGCGATAGGCCGGCTGGCCCCGTGAATCCACCGACAGCCCGACGATGCGGCCGGGCAGCGAGCGCTTCAGCGCATCGCGCACTGCCATGTAGGCCGCGTGCGGTCCGCCATAGCCCATCGGCACACCGAAGCGCTGCGCCGAGCCGATCGCGATGTCGGCGCCAAGCTCGCCGGGCGAAGCCAGCAGTGCAAGGCCGAGCAGGTCGGCGGCGACAACGGCAAGCGCGCCCTTGTTGTGGAGTTTTGCAACCGCGGGCTTGAGATCGCGCACGGCCCCGTTCATGCCCGGATATTGCAACAGGCCGCCGAAGACATCCGCGCGCTCGAGGTCGGCCAAGGGATCGCCGACGATGAGCTGAATGCCGAGCGGCTCTGCGCGGGTGCGCAGCACGGCGAGCGTCTGCGGATGCGTGTCCGAATCGACAAAGAAGGATCTTGCCTTCGACTGCGCGCTGCGCTCGGCGAGCGTCATCGCCTCCGCAGCCGCGGTCGCCTCATCGAGCAGCGAGGCGTTGGCGACATCGAGGCCGGTGAGGTCAGAGATCATGGTCTGGAAGTTGAACAGCGCCTCGAGCCGGCCCTGGCTGATCTCCGGCTGATACGGCGTATAGGCCGTGTACCAGGCCGGATTCTCCAGGATGTTGCGCTGGATCACCGCCGGCAGGATCGTCCCCGAATAGCCCTGGCCGATGAGTGAGGTGAACGTCTGGTTCTGTCCGGCCAGCTCTCTCATATGCGCGAGGGCTTCGGTCTCGCTCAGGGCGGCACCGAGATCGAGCGGCGTCTTCTGCCGGATCGATCCCGGCAGCGTCTCGCTCATCAGCGCCTCCAGGCTCTTCGCCCCGACGGTCTCCAGCATCGCCGCGACGTCGCGTGGCGAGGGTCCGATGTGGCGGCGGACGAAGGTGGTCGCGGCGTCGTTGGCTGCTTTGCGCTCTGCGGTCATGGATTATTCCTCGCTAATCATTCGTCGTCATGGCCGGGCTTGTCCCGGCCATCCACGAGAGCCGTGGAAAAGGACGTGGATGCCCGGCACGAGGCCGGGCATGACGACCGGAAAAAGTGAGCCGACATTCGCAAGCGGCCTGCATCATCACGCCGTGTGCGCCTTGTAGGCGGCTTCATCCATCAGGCCGCCGAGTTCGCTCTTGTCGGCGATCTTCACCTTGAAGAACCAGGCCTTGCCGCCGGCATCCGAATTCACCAGCGCCGGCTCGGTGACGATCGCGTCGTTGACTTCGAGCACCTCGCCCGAGATCGGCGCATAGACGTCGGAGGCAGCCTTGACCAACTCGACGACGGCGGCAGCTTCGGCCTTCTTCAAGGTGCGGCCGACCTTCGGCAACTCGACGAACACGACGTCGCCGAGCTGCGACTGCGCATAGTCGGTGATGCCGATGGTGGCGACGTCGCCCTCGATGTTGAGCCATTCATGGTCGGAGGTGAAAAACGTTGTCATGCGTGTTGCCTTCAGCGCTTGTAGGTGTTGGGAACGAAGGGAGTGGCGGCGACCTTGAGCGGCAGGCGCTGGCCGCGCACCTCGGCGAAAACCTGTGTGCCCGCCATCGCGAGCGCGGTGGGCACGTAGCCCATCGCAACCGGCGCATTGAGACTCGGGCCGAAACCGCCCGAGGTGACCGTGCCGATCGCCTCAGCGGACGTCTCGTCGGCAAACAGCGCCGCGCCCTCGCGCACCGGTGCGCGGCCCTCAGGCCTCAGCCCGACGCGGCGGCGCCTTGCGCCCTTGTCGAAGTGGCCAAGAATTGTATCAGCGCCGGGAAAGCCGCCGGCCCGCGCGCCGCCGGTTCGCCGGCTCTTCTGCACCGACCATTCCAGCGCGGCCTCGACCGGACTGGTCGTGGTGTCGATGTCATGGCCATAAAGGCAGAGCCCGGCCTCGAGCCGGAGGCTGTCGCGGGCGCCAAGCCCGATCGGCAGCACGTCGCTGCCGGTCAGCAGCAGCCTTGCAAGCTCCTCGGCGTGCGCGGCCGGAACGGAAATCTCGAAGCCGTCCTCGCCGGTATAGCCCGAGCGGGAGACGAAGCAGTCGAAGCCCGCAACCTGACGCGGCCCGGCATCCATGAACCGCATGGCCGGCGCATCTGCACAGAATTTCGCCAGCACGCTCTCGGCCTTCGGCCCCTGCAGCGCGAGCAGCGCGCGATCGGGCAGGGCCTCGATCACGCAGGTGTCGGACAAATGCGCGCGCAGATGCGCTTCGTCGGCGTCCTTGCAGGCGGCGTTGACCACCAGGAACAGGTGGTCGCCGAAATTCGCGATCATCAAATCATCAAGAATGCCGCCGGCCTCGTTTGTGAACTGCGCATAGCGCTGCCGTCCGGGCGCGACGCCGACAATGTCCTGCGGCACCAGCCGCTCCAATGCGCGAGCGGCGTCGGCGGCCGCGCCGGATTTCGCGCGCAGCGTCAGCTGCCCCATATGGGAGACATCGAACAGGCCGGCGGAGAGGCGGGTATGGAGATGCTCCTTCAGCACGCCGGTTGCGTATTGCACGGGCATCTCGTAGCCCGCGAACGGCACCATTTTGGCCCCGAGCGAGGCGTGCAGGGCGTGGAGCGGCGTCTGTCTGAGGAGGTTAACGTCGCGTGAAAGCATGTCGGGCCCTCGCGGTTCCCAGGGTGAATTCCCTGACGAACCCGTCGAAGCCCCATCTGTCGCTTTGCCTGAGAGTATTATCCCGTCGGCGGGCGCCCGGGCTTTTCATGCCCTTGGCGCCTCTTTCCAGATGCTGTCCTCGCCACGTGGTCCTTTTGCCTGAGAGTTTCCGGGGCGGTTGCTCCTTCGGCGCCGGCGCTTCGGCCGATCTCTCCCGACGTGGCTGTCGTGAACGGGCGGGAGAGAACCACGAGCCGACCAACCCTGTCAACGCGGCAGGAGCAGCTATCAACGGCTCTTAAGCGACTGCGGCAAGTCCATGATCTCCTTTCATGATCTCCCTGCACAGTTTCTGGACAGTGCGGCGGCCCTTGTCTAAAAGCACTTCGCGGTTAACTCCGCCTTCGTCGGCCATTGCCCGACAAACTTCCGGTTGGATGAACATGAGCGGCGTCAACGATATCAGGTCCACCTTTCTGAACTTCTTTGCCAAGAACGGCCACGAGATCGTGCCGTCCTCGCCGCTGGTGCCGCGCAACGACCCGACATTGATGTTCACCAATGCCGGCATGGTGCAGTTCAAGAACGTCTTCACCGGGGTGGAGAAGCGGCCCTACCAGCGCGCCACCACCTCGCAGAAATGCGTGCGCGCCGGCGGCAAGCACAACGACCTCGACAATGTCGGCTACACCGCGCGCCATCACACCTTCTTCGAGATGCTCGGCAACTTCTCGTTCGGCGACTACTTCAAGGATCGCGCGATCGAGCTCGCCTGGAACCTGGTCACGAAGGAATTCGGCCTGCCGAAGGACAAGCTGACGGCCACCGTCTATATCGACGACGACGAGGCCTTCGATCTCTGGAAGAAGATCGCAGGCCTGCCGGAGTCGCGCATCATCCGCATCGCCGGCTCGGACAATTTCTGGCAGATGGGCGACACGGGCCCGTGCGGTCCGTGCTCGGAAATCTTCTACGACCATGGCGACAAGATCTGGGGCGGCCCGCCGGGCTCGCCGGAGGCCGATGGCGACCGTTTCATCGAGATCTGGAATCTCGTGTTCATGCAGTTCGAGCAGCTCGAAGGCGGCCAGCGCAATCCGCTGCCGAAGCCCTCGATCGACACCGGCGCGGGGCTCGAGCGCGTCGCGGCCGTGCTGCAGGGCGTGCACGACAATTACGACATCGATCTGTTCGTCGCGCTGATCCGTGCGATCGCGGAGCTGACCGGCGCCGATCCGCATGGCGCGCAGAAGGCCTCGCTGCGCGTGATCGCCGACCATCTGCGCGCCTCGTCGTTCCTGATCGCGGACGGCGTGCTGCCCTCGAACGAGGGCCGCGGCTATGTGCTGCGCCGGATCATGCGCCGCGCGATGCGCCATGCGCAGCTTCTCGGCGCGCGCGAGCCGCTCATGTATCGCCTGGTCTACGCGCTGGTGCGCGAGATGGGGCAGGCCTATCCGGAACTGGTGCGGGCCGAAGGCTTGATCAAGGAGACGCTGCGGCTGGAGGAGACGCGCTTCCGCAAGACGCTGGAGCGCGGGCTGTCGATCCTCGACGAGAAGTCGGCCTCCCTGAAGAAGGGCGACATGTTCGACGGCGACACCGCGTTCACGCTCTACGACACCTACGGCTTCCCGCTCGACCTGACCCAGGACGCGCTGAAGTCGCGCGGCATCGGCGTCGATCAGGCGGCGTTCACCGATGCGATGAACCGCCAGCGCGAGAAGGCGCGCGCGGCCTGGGCCGGCTCGCGGAGATACCGCGACCGAAGGCGTCTGGTTTCCGCTGCGCGAGAAGCTCGGCGCCACCGAATTTCTCGGCTACGAGACCGAGACCGCCGAGGGCGTGGTGACCGCGCTGGTGAAGGACGGCAAGGAAGTCGACAGCCTCAAGGCGGGCGAGACCGGTTCGGTCGTGCTGAACCAGACGCCGTTCTATGCGGAGTCCGGCGGCCAGGTCGGCGACACCGGCGTCATGACCGGCGAGGGCGTCACGTTCCGCGTCACCGAGACGCAGAAGAAGGCCGGCGATCTCTTCGTGCACACCGGCACGGTGGAGCAGGGCACGCTGAAGATTGGGGCTGCGCTGCAGCTCGATGTCGATCACAAGCGGCGATCGTCGATCCGCGCCCATCACTCGGCGACGCATCTGCTGCACGAGGCGCTGCGGCAGGTGCTGGGCGATCACATCGCGCAGCGCGGCTCGCTGGTTGCGCCTGATCGGCTGCGCTTCGACTTCGCGCATCCGAAGCCGATCACGGCCGAGGAACTCGCCCGCGTCGAGGACATCGCCAACGACGTGGTGCTGGAGAATGACGAGGTCACCACCCGCCTGATGGCGCTGGATGACGCGCGCGACGCCGGTGCGCGGGCGCTGTTCGGCGAGAAATATGGCGACGAGGTCCGCGTGGTCTCGATGGGCAAGGGCGCGCGCGAGCATGGCCAGAACGCGATGGGCTGGTCGGTCGAGCTGTGCGGCGGCACCCATGTGAAACGCACCGGCGACATCGGCCTGATCTCGGTGCTCGGCGAGAGCGCGGTGTCCTCCGGCGTCCGCCGCATCGAGGCGCTGACCGGAAACTACGCGCGCAAGCATGCCAACGACGCGATCGCGCTGGCGAAGCTTGCTGCCAACGAGCTGCGCACGTCGCTGGACGACGTGCCCGCGCGCATCACTGCGCTGATGGACGAGCGCAAGAAGCTCGAACGCGAACTCTCCGACGCGCGCAAGAAGCTTGCGATGGGCGGCGGCTCGTCGAACGGCGCGGCAGCGAACGGCGTGCGCGAGATCGGCAATGTCAAGCTGATGGCGCGCGCGGTCGAGGGCATCGAGATGAAGGATCTCAAGAGCCTCGCCGATGACGGCAAGAAGCAGCTCGGCTCCGGCGTCGTCGCCATCGTCGGCGTCACCGGCGACGGCAAGGCCGGCGTCGTGGTCGGCGTCACGCCCGATCTGACCTCGCGCTACAACGCGGTCGACCTGGTGCGGGTCGCCTCCGAAGCGCTGGGCGGCAAGGGCGGCGGCGGCCGTCCCGACATGGCGCAGGCGGGCGGTCCCGACGGCGCCAAGGCCGATGCGGCGCTGTCGGCGATCGAGAAGGCGATGGCGGGGGCATAGGACGAAACCAAGGTGACGACCGCTTCGGGCAGGCACGCGCTTGACGATCCCGATCTGAGGGACCGGCTCTATGAACTGCTCGAACACGATCATCACCCCCGCTCGGTCGGTTCGCGCTTCGTCCGGCTGATCATCGCGATCATCATTCTCGACGTGCTCGCGATGGTGCTGGCGTCGGTGCCGGAGCTCGACGCGCAGTTCGGCTGGCTGTTCACCACGATCAAGCTCGCGGCCATCGCCGTGTTCGCGCTGGAATATGCCGCGCGGCTGTGGAGCGTCGCCGGCCATACGCCGCGCAAGCTGTCGCCGCTCAAGGACCGGATCGACTACGCGGTCTCGACGCTCGGCATCATCGATCTGCTTGCCTTTCTTGCGCCGTCGGTCGCGCTTGCGGTCGGCGACCGTTCGGCGCTCGCCGTGCTCGGCGTCGTGCCGTTCTTCAAGCTCGTGCGCTACTCGCCGGCGATGCGCTCGCTGCTCGCGGCCATTTATGCCGAGCGGCGGACGCTGATCGGATGCCTGGTGATCCTCGCCGGCGCGGTGCTGCTGTTCGCCTCGCTGCTCTATGCCATCGAGCGCGACGTGCAGCCCGACAAGTTCGGCACCATTCCGCAGGCGATGTGGTGGGCGATCGTGACGCTCGGCACCGTCGGCTATGGCGACGTCGTGCCGGTGACGCCGCTTGGCAAGGCCGTCTCGGTGTTCACGATCATCGGCGGGCTCACGATGATCGCGCTGCCGGTCGCGATCATCTCCACCGCCTTCGCCGACGAGGTGCGGCGGCGCGATTTCGTGGTGACCTGGGGCATGCTGGCGCGGGTGCCGCTGTTTGCGCATCTTTCGGCGAGCGAGATCGCCGACATCATGCGGCTCTTGAGGTCGCGGACCATCGAGCAGGGCGATGTACTGGTCCGGCGCGGCGACCGCGCCTCGTCGATGTATTTCATCACCGCGGGCGAGGTCGAGATCGAGTCTGCCGAACCAGCGCGTGCGGATGACCGACGGCACCTTCTTCGGCGAGGTCGCGCTGCTGCGACGGACTAATCGCAGCGGGACGGTGACCGCGATGCGCAAGACGAGGCTCCTGGTGCTGGACGCGCAGGATTTCCACGCGCTGATCGCACGCATGCCGGCGCTGGCCGCGCATGTGCAGACGACCGCAAAGGCGCGGCTCGCCGACAGCGGCGATCTCGCGATCGACGAGATCGAGCAGGCGAGTGCGCACGACGATCAGCCGGAGGGTACGTGACGCAGGCGGATGGCGACGCGTCCCACGCCACCTCGCCCATTGCGAGCGCCGCGATGCCATCTGTCGTCGCCTGCGGAGCAGGGATTGCTTCGTCGCATCCGCTCCTCGCAATGACGGTCATGGCGGTGTTGGATTTACGAAACAGTCCGTCGGGTGCTACAAAGGCTTCGAGCTCGTGGTTATGGTCCTGCGTTCACAGGGACGACGGGAGTTGGTGGCCTGAATGGGCGCATCTCAGCGCCGCGACGGCGCGACCCCTATGCCTGGTCGGGCAATCGATCCACCCATCGAGCAGATGTCGCAATCTCATGGCTTTTCGATGCGCCATTGCCCTTTGTGAAATATCGAACTTCACCTGGCCGTCGTCTCGCATTTTCAACAGCAGGGATTGGCACGCGTTCTTCGTTGGCGAGGTTGGCGCGTTGTGTCATAACTTCGCAACTTGACCTTGAGCGGCTTCTCGCGGAGCGCACTCAGGATATTTTCCCGATCATTCAGCACGACTGGACTCCTAACGTCATCAAGCGCGCGAAATCACTGAGAGTACGAAAGCTGATCTTCTGTCACGATCCGCTCCACATTATCCGACTTACTCTTGATGCGGTATCTCAGACGTCCGTCTGCCTCGATGGGCATGCGTTGAACGATCGTGTAGATCACCGGTGGATCGGTTGCGGCACGTCCCTGTGGACCCTGGAGCCGGTGGCGAACGTCTTCATTCAGCTTGTAGGCATATGACATGTGTCTACCTCTAAAAGTTGCGGCTGCTCTAGCGTAGACCATGCCGTGATGCAACGATCCTATCGTCCGCCGGCCGAGGCGCGTTAGAGCAGGAACCAGCGCTTCAGCAGCGTGACTTGTGGTCTGATGAGTACGCAAGAGCGCGTCAGCAAGATTGACCTAATGCGTCCCGATATCGTTTGAAGCGTCCCCGCTTGCGTTGAATGGAGCTTATCACTCGCTGAGACGTAAAGCCACGCAAAGTGCATTTTCCGAGCACGCGGTGTTGCCATTTGGTCTCAGCAAGCGGATGCTGGCGGCGCGGTCACAACGGAGGGCAGCATGAGCAAGGCAACTCTCGACAATCGCCACCGCAACAAGGACGGCGAAATCAGCGCCAAGCACGGAAATACCCTCATTCTCACGCTGCGCAAGGTGTACGGCCAGAGTTTCGCAGCCGGCTATCCCGACACCGAGAAGCTCAGCGAGGTTCTGCTCAAGCTGAACGAGACATCGTTGAGCCAGCTACGCCGTGATCATGCGACCGGTCACCTCGAGCACAAGATCACCAAAGCCTCGAAGTGAGGTCGCCAATGAACGAACGCGATGCGCGCAGCCCACGCGTCTGGACGAGTAGCTGCGCTTTAAGGGAGTGGTCGAATGACGCTGACACGCGGTCGCCTTATCGGTTACGAATTTGACCGGATGGTCATGCTGTTTTCGATGGTTGACGGTGAAAGGGAGATCCCTTGTGCGATCTCGACATCCGCCATGGATCATCTGGAAAGCCTGGCGCGGTCCCAGCCCAACCAGCGTGAGGCCCAATTCATCAGGCTTCGCGATCGGATTGAGGAGCGTGCCGTTCGCAAATATCTTGCAGTGGAGTTCGAAGGCACACCTCCGGGCATTATCCTGCGCAGTATCGACTTTCAAAGTTAGTTCCGAAGGAGTCGGCAGGCGGATGCACAAGGAGATATCCGCATACCATCGAGAACACGTTGTGCATTGATTTTGCATTAACGCATTCAGACGAGTTGAGGTGTTCGGGTTAACGAAGCCGCCGAGTTCTGATCGACCTCGTCTTGCACGGCCAAGGTCCACAGCGGAGGTCGGCAAAGGGCTGGGGCCTGCAGACCTTGACGGCGCTGCGATTCGTGTGCATATGGGAGTAATCGACACTTGGCCGAACGACCTGGGCCGCTTCGCCTTGCCATTGACAGGCGCGCACGTTTCAGACCCCCTTCTCCAAAATCGATCAATCGACGAAGGGCGCCGATCCCTCGGTGCTTAAGTCTTACGTGTACGTTGTCAAAGGACATCTTCTATGAATTCGGGTACGAATACGGGAACCGTGAAGTGGTTTAACACCCAAAAGGGCTTTGGTTTCATTCAGCTCACCAATGGCGGCAGTGACGTCTTTGTTCATATCAGCGCTGTTGAACGCGCCGGCATGAGCACCCTCAATGAGGGGCAAACTGTCAGCTTCGATATCGTTGCGGACCGCCGCACCGGCAAATCGGCCGCCGAAAATCTGCGCGCCGCCTGAGCGACTGCGCGAAGGGCCATGCTGTTCTGACCACGGATGTACTGGCAGAGCTTGTGGTTTCGAAGTCCCGCGGCCGATCCGTCGGCACGCGGGATTTTTGATCTGGTTGCATTCGCCGCTAGAGCGAGGCGACTAGGGTGAATTGATTGAGCGTGATCTCCACGCAATGCGTTCTGCGTTTGTTACGAGGTAAACCGCTATACGTCTCCCGGATCATGCTCAGGGAAAGTGACGATGTTGCAAGTCGGCAGGTTGCTAACGATCGAGGCTGCGCCAAGAGCGGAGCGCGAGCCATGCGAACTGCGCAGCTGAGAATTCAAGTCACCAGGCGTACGATCGGCAGGCCTTGGATATCCCCTTGAGCATTGGCCACAACCCACATCCGTCGGTGCCCGATTTTCGGCGCTGGACGCGCATTCTGAACAGCTATCGCACGCCAAGCCACGTGCGCAGCGTTGCCGAGCTAGTGATCACGGCCTTGCCGCTGGTGACGTTATGGACGGCGGCCTGGTTCGCTTATTCTCTTGGCCATGCCTGGGCTTCGTTGCTTATCGCGATTCCCGCTGGCGGCTTTCTCTTGCGCCTGTTCATGATCCAGCACGATTGCGGGCATGGCACTTTTTTCGCGGGTCGTCTGACGAACGACTGGGTCGGCCGCGTCATTGGCGTGCTCACGCTGACGCCTTACGACTGGTGGCGCCGCACGCATGCGATCCATCATGCCACCACCGGCAACCTGGACCGGCGCGGCATCGGCGATGTCGATACCCTGACAGTGTGCGAATATCAGGCACGTTCGCGGTGGGGCCGTCTGAAATACCGGCTTTACCGTCACCCGCTGGTCATGTTCGTGCTCGGACCGGCCTATCTGTTTCTGCTGCAACACCGTCTCCCGGTCGGCCTCATGCGCGACGGCTGGCGGCCTTGGGCCAGCACGATGGCAACCAATCTCGCAATTGCCCTGATCGTCGCCGTGCTCACCTGGTTCATTGGAATCAAGGCATTCCTGCTCGTACACCTTCCGATCATGCTGCTCGCCGCCACGGCCGGCGTATGGCTGTTCTATGTACAGCATCAGTTCGAGCAGACCGCTTGGGAGCGCGACGAGCGCTGGAATCTGCATCAGGCAGCCTTGCACGGCAGCTCGCATTACGATCTTCCGTTGTTGCTGCGCTGGTTCACCGCCAACATCGGCATCCATCATGTGCATCACCTGTGTAGCCGCATCCCCTTTTACGAGCTGCCGCGCGTGCTACGCGACCATCCGGAACTGCACAATGTCGGTCACATCACGCTCCTGCAGAGCTTCCGGTGTGTAAAGCTTGTGCTGTGGGACGAGGCGCAGTGCCGCCTGGTATCGTTTCGCGAAATCAGAACCCGCGCGCGTGGCTAAGGCAAGACGAACTCGCTGTCGTCCCTGCGCACGCAGGGACCCATAACCACAGGCCGGAGTTTGTAGCAGCAAGGGCGGAACGGCTTTCTTTCCGCCAATAAAATATCACGCGGTATGGGTTCCTGCGTTCGCAGGGACGACAGAGTAGATTGCCTTTCGAGATGTGCGCATGATGCTTAGGTGCGCGTGAGCCGTCGCTTCATTGCCTCGCTCTCGTCCTTCCTGACGGTCACCACGGACCGCATGGCGTCGCGGATCAGCCCCGCGCGCGACCGATGCCGTTGACGCCAAGCCTCGGCCTCGTAGAGGGCCCAGACCAAACACACACCAAGACAGACAATGAGCCCCATCAGGCAAAAAGTTTGCTCGATGTCGGACATGTCAGGGCTGGCCGATCGAAAGGCCGTGCGGCCGTGCATATTCGCCGAGGTCGACACGCGCGTTGTCGTCCTGCACGCGGACACGGCCCATGCCGCGAAGCAGCAGAAGCAAATCGCGCTCGGACGGGCCCAGCGGAACGACGAGCGTATTGCAACCCCGCTTCCCGGCCGCAAACGCAGCAAGCTGAAGCAGATGCCCGACGATCATGATCCTGTCGGTCGTCGGCTTGTCCGCGAGGGCGAGCTCGGCGTCCTCCCAGGTCGAGGACAATGGATGCAACTCGATCACAACGATCAGGCCCGCCGGTCCGACGCAACCCAGCACCACGGCCTGGTCGAGATCCAATCCACGGCAATACCGGCTGATGGAATCGTCCGAGACGGCGCAACCGAACCGGGCGCGCCTCGCATCGAAGTCCAGGCCGAGATAGAACGACGGAAGCAGCTCGATGAGATCGTCTGCAGATAGCGCTTTGAACGAAATGGTGGAGGCGCTGGGCGCGGGGAATTCGTTGGTTTTCGAAGTTTTCATGTCATTTCCAATATGTGAAGAAACGCGAATAGTCCTGAAACGCAACAATTGTGCCGCCGGTCATTATCTGGATGCCGTTACCTTCGCGGCGTCTGGTTGCTCCGTGTTGCCGGCGATCTGTGTTGATCTGTCGGCGAGGATGGACAACAGCAGCACGGCTGCAGTGATCGACCCGTAGAACGCCATCACACATAGACGCCACCTACTTACGAGCGTGCGTTCGTCAGCACCCAGGCGAGCTGAGTATTTTTGCATCAGTATCTCCGTCGATTTCTGTTTGATGAGAAACCCGGGCACAAGAACGCGCCAGAGCGCCGCCGTTGTGATCATCACGCCGGCAGCGAAGATCCGCGGCCGTGAGACTTCATCGAAAAGATATCGGCCGCTCATGATACCGGCGCGGATGCAGCGAAATGAGCGGCTCAACTTTCTCTTTCGCAATCCGGTATCGTTACTAGACCACTCCTGCAAAAGCCCTTGTGGCCGGGCTCACAATCGTCGGTAAAAAATTCTTGAGTCACCGAATGTCTCGTCGCGCAATTTCTGTGCAACGGCATTCGGCGCGCACGCGCGGCACATCAATCGTTTTTGAATTCCGGGAGAACAGGCCGGAGGGCGAAGGTGGATCGGCGATAACGCAATCCACTCTGGCAATGACGAATGCGGAACAGCTGGCCGAGGAAATCCGCATATTGTCGCCGGCTCCCCACAAGCGTATTCTCGATCCCGACTGCAATCGCCCGCATCGTGAAGCGATACACGGCCGTCGCGTCCGCCTACAGCGGCCCATGTTGCAGAATGGCTCACAGCACCTTGAATTCGGTGGTCCCGAAACGGTAGCCCGAAGCGTAGATGGGAGATTGAGATGGATGATCGAGCCGTGCGCGCGGCGCTGCAGCGCCATTGGGATGCTTCGGACGCGAGCGATTTCAAGATCGAACATGAAATCTACCACGAGGATGCCGTGCTTGATTATCCGCAATCGGGCGAGCGGATTCGCGGCCGGCACAACATTCAGGAAAGCCGAACCGTCCAGCCGAACAAGAAGCGTTTCAAGGTCCGGCGAATGATCGGCAGCGGCGATCTCTGGGTCACTGAATTCGTGCTCAGCTATGACGGCATACCATCCTACGTGGTGAGCATCATGGAATTCCGCGAAGGACGGGTGGCGAACGAAACGCAATATTTCGCCGATCGGTTTGATCCGGGACCCTCGCGTGCACATCTCGTCGAGCGAATGGGCGAGACCGCCGCCGAGAAGAACCCGGACCGGCGTTGATGTGGACGAGATTTCGCTAGGCCATTCCCCGTCGCCCATGGGCCGTGGTGACCCGTAGCGGAAGCGATGACGAACTCGACGCCCGGCCAGATCGCAGAAGACTCTTCACGATTTCAACCGGCGAATCGTCAAACTGTTGCAAGGGAGCAGGCTGATGTGGTCGAAATCACTGCGAGCGCAGATCGGAATCCTGATCCTCGCGACGAGTATCATCCAACTCGCCAACGGCTTCTTCGGTACCTTCATCTCCTTGCGTGTCGCGATGGAGGACTTTGGGCCCACCGTATCCGGGCTAGTGCTCAGCAGCTATTTTGCCGGCTTCACACTGGGCGCGCTGCGTTGCGAACGGATTATCGAACGGGTCGGGCACATCCGCGCCTATGCTGCCTTTGCAGGAATGGTCGTCGCCGCGACCGCTGCCATGCCGCTGCTGGTGGGGCCGCTGCTTTGGACGATCCTGCGTGCGGTCATCGGTTTTGGTTGCTCTGGTCTCTTCATCGCTACGGAGAGCTGGCTCAACGCGAAGGCGGAGCCAACTGAGCGTGGGCGGATCTTCTCGGTCTACATGTTCGGCACGTTCCTCGCTCTTGCGTTGGGACAGCTGCTGATCGGCCATGCTAAAGTTGAAACGTCGGAACCTTTCAATGCAATCGCCGTCCTGTTCGCTGTGGCGCTGGTCATCGTGAGCACAACGCGGGCCGAACCACCCCGCAGGACCGCGTCGACTTCGCTGCCGCTCGGCCAATTGCCCCGCGCGGCGCCCGTCGCGGTCGCCGGCTGCATGGTGAGTGGGCTGGTCAGCGCCAGTTTCTATTCGCTCGTTCCCGCGTGGCTGCAGGATGAAGGCATTGCACACGAGACGATCGCGACCTTCATGTTGTTCGCCGTGCTTGGCGGGCTCGCGTTCCAGGTTCCGATCGGCCGGCTGTCGGATCAATTCGACCGGTGCATCGTGTTATCGATGCTGAGCGTCGGCTTTGCGGCCACCGCGATCGCATTGGTCAATCTGCCGCACTCTCGCGCGGTGATCCTGCCCGCCGCTGCGCTGCTCGGCGGCTTCATGTCGAACTCTCTATCCGGTCTGTGTCGCCAACGCGCACGACCAAATGCCGGCCGATCAGGTTGTTGCAGTGAGCGGCCAACTCATCCTGGTCAGCGGACTGGGTTCGATCCTCGGCCCGCTGATCGGCACAGGTGTGATGGCCCGCTTTGACATCGACGGCCTGTTCTATTTTATGGCTGCGGTCGGCCTGCTATTGGCCCTCCTGGCCGTAGCCCGTCGCCTGGTGACAACGCCGCCGGCACACCAGGAGCGGACCTTCGAGATTCTGGCGCCGCAGGCAACGCCGCTCGCGCACGATTTGCTTGGCTCTCCAACGCCAGCGCAATCCCTGTCCGCTCGCGGAACATGACATTTGCCCCAAGGGCGGCCCCGGCGCGGGAGACGAACGCGCCGGGGCCTTCGCGTCGCTGATGATGGGGCGTCAGGGAACTCAGCGACACGCCTCATCATGATTGTCCGGCAAGGCATTTATTCCCGCGAACTTGTGATCGAGTGAACCGGAGCACAATCAAAAAATTGAAACGTCGTTGTGGTGTTCTGGGGGTACTGTGCCGTGCCGTCCTTAATCCGGCTCTCACGAAGAGGAATTGCGATGCAACGCTCGTTGGCAATGTTAGCTGTGCTCGGTCTCGGACTCATAACGCCGGCATCGGCACAAGATGCTGTCACTGGTGCAAAAAAGGCCTGTGAGAACTTTAATGTGCTGGCGGCGACCGGTGATGCGGCAAAATTGGTTGATAATTTCTACCTTGAGAAAGCCATGTTCGTCGGCCCGACGCCGTTTGCAGGCATACTCGTTGGTCGGGAAGCGATTCAGAAGAGTTACGTCGAAGGATTCAAGGCGATAAAGACGTACTCGGCCGACTGCGAGAATGCCGTGGCACTCAACGACTCCAGCGCTATGGTGAGTGGCCATTGGATGGGCACCCCAAAAGATCCTAACGCACCAGCCATCAAAGGCAGCTTTGGGATCACCTTCGTGAAAGAGGGAGACAAATGGCTCGCGGCGCTGGATAGCTGGAACGTCGATCTTGCCACCGGCCAAGAGCCAATAGGGCGGCCGAGCAAGAGCGTTATCCGCATGACCTGACGAATGCAGGAAGCGCCGGCAAGCTCGCGCCACGAACTTTGTGCCTGGAAGACAACTGAAAATTGGTCCGTAGCGTTGGCCTCGCGGCGGCCGATTGACTCTCGGCGTGCTGGTTGAGAAGTTCACCGTGACTTGCTCGGCGCTCCATGCCGGGCAAGAAGAGAGACGAGTCCGGCCCGCACGCTGGCCAAGTCTGGCTTTTGCGGACCCAAACTCGCACAGCACAGGGAACTGCCCGATGAGCATTATCGACTCCCAGGTCCACGCTTATGAAGCCAATACGCCGAAGCGGCCTTGGAACACCGTGCCGAACTGGCCCGATCACGTCACGGGCGACGAAATGGTGGCGGCGATGGACAAGGTCGGCGTCGACGGCGCGATCTTCATCTCCGCCTTTTCGATGTACCGTTACGACGCCAGCTATGCTGTTGAAGTGCAGCGGGCCCATCCCGGCCGGCTGGCCATCGTCAAGCCGGTCGACCCGGACGATCCGGCGGTGGCCGATGTCGTCGCCGACTGGAAGAAGACGCCGGGCGCGGTCGGGATCCGCATCATGCTGACGAAGGAGGCCAAGCGCGACCCGAACGACCCGGGCCTCGACCGGATCGCGCGTGCGGCTGTTCGCTACGACTTTCCGGTCAACATCCTGTGCTGGGGCAATCTGGAAGCCGGCGCTGCGCTCATCGATCGCAATCCCGACACGCGATTCATCATCGATCATCTGGGCATCGTGCAGCCGCGCGTGCCGCCCGCGCCGCCGCAGCCCTGGGCCGACCTTCCGAAGGTGCTGGACCTCGCCGAGCGCCCGAACGCGGTGATCAAGGTCAGCGGCGCCTGCACGCTGTCGCGGGAGCCGTATCCTTTTCCGGACATTTGGGATCCGCTCGGCCGCGTGTTCGATGCATGGGGCATCGATCGCTGCTTGTGGGGCACGGATTGGACGCGCGCGTTCGCTGTCGTCAATTACGAGCAGGCCGTTGAGCCCTTCCGCAATACTGACCGCCTGAGCGGCACCGAGCGCGCCATGCTGATGGGCGGCGCCTGCGCCAAAGCCTATGGCTGGTCGCCGAAGGTTGGCGCCGGCTGATCGGGACGACGCCTGCGTTGCGCCAAAAGCGGTCCATTAGGCTCCGCTTTTCCAGGCGCCGACCGGCGGGCGTTTGAGCCCGAGATTTTCGCGCAGCGTCTTTCCGGCATAATCCCTGTGGAACAGCCCACGCCGTTGCAGTTCCGGCACCACGTGCTTGACGAAATCGGCATACGAACCGGGCACATGGGTCGCGGCGATCACGAAGCCGTCGCAGCGTCGGTCGACGAACATCTCTTCCAGTTTATCGGCGACCTCCTTTGGCCCGCCGACGATCGCGTCATGAGGCCTGGCGCGTTCGGAGTATGTGATGAAGTCGCGCGTCGATGGATTGGTCTTGCCGGACAATTGAAGGACGTAGTCACGGATGCCGGTCATGCCTTGCATGCCCTGAAGCTCTTCAGTGGTCAGCGGCTCGTCGATCGGCTTCGCGCCGAAATCGAAATTGAGGCCTTCCGCCAGCAGCGACAGCGCCTCGATTTCCAGCGGTAGTTTCTCGATCAGCGCCATCTTGTCCTCGGCTTCCGACCTGGTTGCCGCGCAGACCGGTGTCGTCAGCTTGCAGATGAACATCCGGTCGGGATCGCGGCCTGCCGTCGCGGCTTCGCGGCGCGCCGAGTCATAGGCCTTGCCTGGTGGCGAAAGGACGTGAAGATCACCTCTGCCCAGCGGCCGGCGAAACGCTGGCCGCGGCCGGACGATCCGGCCTGGACGATGACGGGGTGGCCTTGCGGCGAGCGCGGCACGGTGAAGGGGCCGCGTGATTTGAAAAATCGTCCCTCGTGATCCAGCCGTTTCACCTTGGCTGGATCGGCGAAGCGATTGCTTTTCTTGTCGATGATCAGCGCGCCGTCTTCCCATGTGTCCCAGTGACCAAGCACGACTTCCATGAATTCATCGGCGCGGTCGTAGCGCAGATCATGCGCGAGATGTTCGTCCTTGCCCATGTTGAGCGCTTCGCCGTCGTTCACGGAGGTCACGACGTTCCAGGCCGCGCGGCCGCCTGTCATCAAGTCGAGCGTTGCGAAGCGGCGGGCGACATCGAACGGCTCGAAATAGGTCGTCGAGCAGGTCGAGGCGAGCCCAAGTTTTTCGGTGGCCATCCCCATCGCGGTCAGCACCACGAGAGGGTCCATCTTCACGCAACGGATGCCATGTTCGACAGCATGGGCGTGGTCGTTGAGGTGACGGTCCGGCATCGCGAGCCTGTCGTCGAAGAAGGCCATGTGGAATTTGCCGACCTCCAGGATGCGGCCGATCTCCCGGTAGTAGTCGGCCGACATCGAGTCGCTGCGCGAATCCGGATGCCGCCACGAGCTCGGCAGGGTCGTGCAGTTCTGCGCCTGCAGGAAACCGATCATCACCATTTGTCGCGTCATGCTGCCTCGATCTCCTGCTGTTTGTCGCATGTTGTTTGCTGCCCTTTCATGCGTGCTGCTTTGCGGGCGCTCGAAGGCCACAATCGCCGACTGCCGTTACGTCAAGATTTCAATTTCGCGTACTCCGCTACAGCGGAAATTGCCGGTTCCACGCCGTCATTGCCGCGATGCCTGTCGATCGCGCGCCAAGCTATTGCTCTCGCGGTCTGCGGCAACGGTATCCCATTCAGATGTCGTTCCATTCACGAGACTGTTGATCGACGCTCTCGGAGGGGCGGGGTAAACGCCGAAATAGTCTTGAGTCACATCGCGTAGAGTTCACATCGTGAGCGGCAGGCAGAACAATTTCCTTGCTCAGGCGCTTCACGAAGCCGCGATGGCGCTGCGGATGAAGCAGTTCGGTCGCGCGGAACAGATTGCGACCGACATCTTGAGATCGAGCCGCACGGACCGGAACGCGGTGCTCATCCTGGCTCATGCCCTGATGGGCCAGGATCGTGTGGACGAAGCGGTCGCGCCGCTCGAAAGGATTGCGCGCCGCAGCAGGGATGCGGAAATCGAGACAATGCTTGGCGCAGCCCTGTGCGGTTCGCGGCGCGCGGCGGATGGGATCGAGCAACTGCGCCGTGCCGCTGCGCTGCGCCCGCCGTACCTGGCTGCTTTTCAGGAACTCGCAAGTCAGTTCGCCAAAGCCGGACAACTCTGAACGAAGCCATCAGGACCATCGAAGATGGCCTCGTCCTGGCTCCAGAGAACATAGACTTGAAAGTCGACCTCGGACGCCTCTGTCTGCAGAACAACGAGCGCGCAAAGGCCCGCGCCATCCTGACGGTCGCTCGCGAGGCTGCGCCGGCACGTCCGGACATTTTGAAAGAACTCGGCTTGGTGCTGCTTCTCGATGGAGAGTACACCGCCGCCGCCGCCATTTTCCGCAACGCGCTTGCGCTGCATCCAGAAGACACCTTTTCCCGCGTCAACCTCGCCGCATGTCTCCTGGAGATGGGAGAGCGTGACAGCGGCGAGGCCACTCTGCGTTCCGCGGTGCGCGGACGCGCCTACATGTTCGGCCGAGCGGCCTATGCATTGACCGCTTCGTCGCATGGCCGATTCTTTTTCCGTCCGAGCGCGGCCGCGAAATTCCTGGAACGAGACGCCGTCTAGATCATGATGTGATTAAATGGAAACGTCATCGTGCTCTAATCTATTTGTTTGTGCATGATCTCCGCCCAAACGCGTTCCGCGTTTGTTAGCTAAGGGAAAACCGGTTTCCACTTTTCCGGATCATGCTCTAAGCGGCGGGCCACTTCGCGCGAAGACGCTCTATGCCCGAAATTTCCGCCGGTACAATCCGGGCTGCCGTCTTATCTCGTTGCGCAATCCGTGTATCTGCTGCGTCTCTTCCGCGGTGAGGGAAGACGTTTGCGCGATCCAGCTCTCGCGCTTGACCGGAATGCACTGCGCGACGGGCGTGCCTTTTGGGATGACACCCTGGAAGCTCCTGTCATGCCAATGCGCCGGAAAGTGGATCCAGCTATCGATATAACGGTCGCAATCGACCAGGCCGCTCAGCGTGGTGAATGGCAGATCGAAGCGGTTGACGGGATGCGTGAAGAACAGCGCGTATCCTTCCGGAGCTTCGATGGTCCACATATTGTGGAATTTGATGACGAACCGGTCGGCCTCGAACAGTGGCGTGCCGACGACCTGAGCCTCATCGTGGAATCCGATTGGCGAACGTGGAAAATCGAGTTCTCCGCCCGGCGGGATGTCGTTGTCCCAGGTGATCTCGCCGTTCTCGACCCTCAGGTCGCAGATCAACGGAATCAGAAATCCGCTCGTCATTGCGTCGATGAACGGCGGGCATCGTTTGATCGTTTCCTCGTCACGCAAGGCGAGGCCGCTCAGGGCCTTCGTCGGCATCGCCTTGAGCCAGTCGGGAAGACCCAGGCTGGCCGGAACGGGCGACGGCAGTAGTCCCTCAAGCTCTCGCGGACAGCGGAATTTGAGGGTGAGCTTGATCTTATGGTCATGATCGGACATTCGGCGCACCTGCATATGCCCGAACTGATAGGCGGAGATGGCGTTCAATTGAAGCCGCAGGTCGGACCATTACCTAATCTTAATTTTCATTCGCGAACGTAGCGTTTTCCACGTCGGTACCTCAGCCGTCGTGCCGTATCGCGCACTAATCCCTCACCACGCGCACCGCGCCGCGCGAGGCGCTTGTGGCGAGCGCGGCATAGGCCTTGAGCGCGGTCGAGACCTTGCGGGCCCGCTTGGCGGGCTTCCAGGCCTGTGCGCCCTTGGCTTCCATCGCCTTGCGCCGCCGCGCCAGTTCGACTTCGTCGACCGCGAGATGGATCGATCGCGCAGAGATGTCGATCTCGATCACGTCGCCGTCCTGCACCAGGCCGATCAGGCCGCCTTCCGCTGCCTCCGGCGAGACGTGGCCGATCGACAGGCCCGAGGAGCCGCCGGAGAAGCGGCCGTCGGTGATCAGCGCGCAGGCTTTGCCGAGGCCCTTCGATTTCAGGTAGCTCGTCGGATAGAGCATCTCCTGCATGCCGGGGCCGCCGCGCGGGCCTTCATAGATGATCACGACGATATCGCCCGCCTTGATCTTGTTGGTCAGGATCGCCTCGACCGCGGCATCCTGGCTTTCGAGCACCCGCGCCGGCCCTGAGAATTTCAGGATGCTGGCATCGACGCCTGCCGTCTTCACGATGCAGCCGTCGACGGCGATGTTGCCGTGGAGAACGGCAAGACCGCCATCCCTGGAATAGGCGTGCGCGACGTCGCGGATGCAGCCCTCGCTGCGATCGGCATCGAGCTCCTCGAACCGGCGGTCCTGGCTGAAGGCAACCTGCGTCGGCACATTGCCCGGCGCGGCCTTGTAGAAATTGCGCACGCTCTCGCTCTGGGTGCGGCGGATATCCCAGCGCTCCAGCGCTGCGGCAAGCGAGGTCGCATGCACGCTGGGCAGGTCGGTGTGAAGCAGGCCCGCGCGCGCCAGCTCACCCAGGATCGCAATCACGCCTCCGGCGCGATGCACGTCCTCCATGTGGACGTCGGCCACCGAGGGCGCGACCTTGCAGAGCACCGGCACCTTGCGCGACAGACGGTCGATGTCCTTCATCGTGAAGGGCACTTCGCCCTCATGGGCGGCGGCCAGGAGATGCAGCACGGTGTTGGTCGAGCCGCCCATCGCGATGTCGAGGCTCATCGCGTTCTCGAACGCCTTGAAATTCGCGATGTTGCGTGGAAGCACGTTTGTCGTCGTCCTGCTCGTAATAGCGCCGCGCCAGGTCGACGATCAGGTGGCCGGCCTCGACGAACAGGCCCTTGCGATCGGCATGCGTCGCCAGCACCGAGCCGTTGCCGGGCAGCGACAGGCCGAGCGCTTCGGTGAGGCAGTTCATCGAGTTTGCCGTGAACATGCCCGAGCAGGAGCCGCAGGTCGGGCACGCCGAGCGCTCGATCACCTCGACCTCGGCGTCGGAGACGCGGTCGTCGGCCGCGGCCACCATCGCATCGATCAGGTCGACTGCCCTGATCTTGCCCTTGAGATCGATCTTGCCGGATTCCATCGGGCCGCCTGAGACGAACACCGCCGGAATGTTCAGGCGCAGCGCGGCCATCAGCATGCCCGGCGTGATCTTGTCGCAGTTGGAGATGCAGACCATCGCGTCGGCGCAATGCGCATTCACCATGTATTCGACGCTGTCGGCGATCAGCTCGCGCGAGGGCAGGCTGTAGAGCATGCCGTCATGGCCCATCGCGATGCCGTCATCGACGGCGATGGTGTTGAACTCCTTCGCGACGCCGCCGGCCTTCTCGATCTCGCGCGCGACGAGCTGGCCGAGATCCTTCAGGTGGACATGGCCGGGCACGAATTGCGTGAACGAGTTGACCACCGCGATGATCGGCTTGCCGAAATCCTCATTGGTCATCCCGGTCGCGCGCCACAGGCCGCGCGCGCCGGCCATGTTGCGGCCATGGGTGGTGGTTCGGGAGCGATAGGCGGGCATGGCGTTTCCTCGGCAGATTTGGGTGCGGCTGCGGAGCTGGCCGGACAGAGCAATCGACAATCAGGGCGAGGCATAGCGGGAAGCGGCGCGCGAGGCGACCCCGGATTTCGCGGTCCAGCGATGCCGGTTCTGCGGAGGGCGCACCGCGCCGTCGCCCCGATCTCTCCGCCGTCATTCCGGGACGCGCGTCAGCGCGGGCCCGGAATCCATTTGGCCTCGAGACGGTGGTGAAATGGATCCGGGCTCGCGCTTCCGTCGCCCCGGAATGACGGCAAAGAGAGACGCCCGCCTAGTCTTACGTGGAGTCTATTTGCGCAGGAAGACGTAGTCCGCGGCGTAGGGCATGCCGCGGGTCGCGCCCGGCCGATCGCAGCTATCGTTCAAGACGCCGCCGACCGTGTTGATCCGCTGCACCATGACGACGTCGTCGAACTTGCCGCTGCCCTTGTGGGACGCGGCCTCGAGCTTCAGCCAGGCGATGTCGTTGCTGGTCTTGCCGGGGGCGTTGCCGATGGCCTTGCCGACCACGGCGCTGCCGTCCTCGAGCTCCCAGGTGGGACCGGCATAGTGCTTGCCGAGGACCTTGCCGTCGGCGGTCAGGGACGCCTGCGGCTCGCGGAAGGCCCACGCCAGCTTGCCGTCAGCGCCCGCCTTGCATTCGTAGATCTGCTGGCCCTGCGCATGCGCCGTCAGCACGGGCGTGAGACCTGGAGCTGCGATCGCGTCGGGAAGCGGCGTGTCGGCGGCGCTCGCAATGGCGAACGAGCCGAAGAGGGAGAGGAAGGCGAGGGACGTTTTCAAAGTGATTTGCATGCCGCGCGGTCGTCATTTCGAGGAACGAAAAGCGAAGCAATCCAGACTTGAGAGAGCCGAATTGCTTCACCGGGCTTGGACTTCGTTAGCACGCGGGCGAAGGTTGGGACACCGGTCAGGCGGCCATCGTCTTCACGAGATTTTCAGCGACCTTGTCGAGGAATCCCGTTGTCGAGAGCCATCGTTGATCGGCGCCGACCAGGAGCGCGAGGTCCTTGGTCATGTGGCCGCTCTCGACGGTGTCGACGCAGACCTTCTCCAGCGTCGCCGCGAACTTGGCGAGCTCGGCGTTGTTGTCGAGCTTGGCGCGATGCGACAGGCCGCGGGTCCAGGCGAAGATCGAGGCGATCGAGTTGGTCGAGGTCTCCTTGCCCTTCTGGTGCTCGCGGAAATGCCGGGTGACCGTGCCGTGGGCGGCCTCGGCTTCCACGGTATTGCCGTCCGGCGTCATCAAGACCGAGGTCATCAGGCCGAGCGAGCCGTAGCCCTGCGCGACCGTGTCCGACTGCACGTCGCCGTCGTAGTTCTTGCAGGCCCAGACATAGCCGCCCGACCATTTCAGCGCGGCGGCGACCATGTCGTCGATCAGCCGGTGCTCATAGGTGATCTTCTTGGCCTCGAACTTGTCCTTGAACTCCTTGTCGAACACCTCCTGGAAGATGTCCTTGAAGCGGCCGTCATAGACCTTGAGAATTGTGTTCTTGGTCGAGAGGTAGACCGAGTAGTTGCGTGCGAGACCCATGTTGAGGGAGGCGCGGGCGAAGTCGGCGAATGGAGTCGTCGAGATTGTACATCTGCATCGCGACGCCCGATCCCGGCGCCTTGAACACCTCGCGCTCGATCACCGTGCCGTCCTCGCCGACGAACTTCATCGTCAGCGTGCCCTTGCCGGGGAACTTGATGTCGGTGGCGCGATACTGGTCGCCATAGGCATGACGGCCGATGATGATCGGCTTGCTCCAGCCCGGCACCAGGCGCGGCACGTTCTTGCAGATGATCGGCTCGCGGAACACCACGCCGCCCAGGATGTTGCGGATGGTGCCGTTCGGCGACTTCCACATCTCCTTGAGGCCGAACTCCTTCACCCGCGCCTCGTCCGGCGTGATGGTCGCGCATTTGACGCCGACGCCGACCTTCTTGATCGCGTTGGCGGCATCGATCGTGACCTGGTCGTTGGTCTTGTCGCGGTACTCCATGCCGAGGTCGAAATACATCAGGTCGACATCGAGGAACGGGGTAATCAGCTTGTCCTTGATGGACTGCCAGATGATCCGGGTCATCTCGTCGCCATCGAGTTCGACGACGGGGTTGGTCACCTTGATCTTTGCCATGAGGTATCGGGCCTTCTCGAAAATAGCGCGCTTTTGCAGGGCGGGGTGAGATATGGCCGGGTCATAGCACTGCGGACCGGCGGGCGGAAGCCGAGGGGTTATGCAGTTTCGGTCGATCTTTGGGCTGAGGATGCCCGTTGCGGCATTTAGCGGCGTGTGCGGCCTCATGGTTCGGAGACGGCGGCTTGCGCGCCTCCTCACCATGAGGGTCTGGCGGCCGCGCATTCTCGACCTCATCCTGTGAGGAGCCCGCCGCAGGCGGGCGTCTCCGGACGATGCTTCGCATCGCCGGGAGAAGGATGGCCGCGAAGCAATGCGGTTTGCCGCGGAAGTCAAAAGCCGCAACTAACCTCATTATTTTACTTGAGAAATCCGCGCAGACGGGGAATCGAAGGGGCTTGGGAATTTGGATCGTTTCCTGAAGATGCGATCCAGCGGACCGGGTTTGATTCGGGAAAGCGAGGCGAGATGACGGGTGCGGGTACCGACAAGAGCAAGACCGGCTTCGACCTCGCCGGGCCCGTGATCATTCTGGTCGAGCCGCAGCTTGGCGAAAATATCGGCATGGCGGCGCGCGCGATGGGCAATTTCGCGCTGACGCGGCTGCGGCTGGTGAGCCCGCGGGACGGCTGGCCCAGCATCAGCGCGCAGCGCGCCGCCGCCGGCGCCGATCATATCCTGGATCAGGCCGAACTGTTCGACACCGTCGATCAGGCGATCGCCGATCTCGACCTGCTGTTTGCCACGACGGCGCGCGCGCACGACCAGGCCAAGCCGGTGGTGGCGCCGCAGATCGCCGCGCGGGAGATCGTGGAACATGCCGGACAGGGCGGAAAGGCCGGCATCCTGTTCGGCCGCGAGCGCTGGGGGCTGACCAACGACGAGGTCGCTCGCGCCAACCGCATCATCACCTTTCCGGTCAATCCCGGTTTCGCCTCGCTCAATCTCGCGCAGGCGGTGCTGCTGATGGGCTACGAGTGGTTCAAGCTTTCGACCGAAGGCGCGCTGCCATTCGCGATGCCCGAACGCTCGGAGCGGGCGTCCGCAGCACCAGATGCAGGCGTTCTTCGAAAATCTCGTGCGCGAGCTCGACAAGGTCGAGTTTCTGCGGCCGGCGGAAAAGCGCGACACGATGCTGGTGAACCTGCGCAACATCTTCTCGCGCATGGAGCCGACCAAGCAGGACATGCACACGCTGCATGGTGTGGTGATGGCGATCGCCGAGGGACGCAAGGGCCCGGCCAAGGGCGGCGTGCTCGACGGCGAGCAGGCCACGCGGCTGCGCGCGCTGCTCGCCGAGCACGGGCAGGCCGCGCCGGTATCGGATTCCAGCGGAAGCGTGCGCGGGCTGGCGCGGCTGTTGCGGCGCAATCCGACCGATGCCGAGCGTATCCTGTGGCAGGCGCTGACCCGTGACCGCCGCTTCGCCGGCCAGTTCAAGCGTCAGACCCCGGTCGGCCGGCACATTCCGGATTTCGTCTCCTTTGCGCACCGGCTCGCCATCGAGCTCGTCAACGCCAACGAATCCGAAACCATCATCGCCGATCGCGCCGCGCGGCGGGTCTGGCTGCAGGGCCGCGACTACCGCGTGCTCGACATCAATGTCGGCGATGTCGAGACCAACCTCGCGAACGAGCTGGCGCGGCTGGTGATCGCAATGTCGGAGACGAAATAAGCGCGCACCACACGGCGCCGTGCGGGTTTTCTTGCGCAAATGCGGCGTCCGCTCGCGTCCGGCAGATACCGCCTGGCCTGTCGGAACCGCGGATGCAGCAATCCGCTTGCGTGAAAGCAAAGCTTCATCATCGCGATGGCATTTCCACGGCGCGCCGCATTTGAACGGTGCCGGGCGAGATTGCTTAACCGTGTCGCTTTACGGAACGCTCGCGTTTTGGCTGTACGGTATGATGCTGTTCGCGATTGTAGCGGTTGTGATGATCGGCTTTTAACTATGAATCAGACGAAATCAGTGCTTCGGGACTTGGAGGAGGCCATCGCGCGAGGGACGGCGGAAAGCCGCTCGCGGGCGCTCTGGCACACGACCGATCTTTTGATTGCCGGTCGCTATTGCGAAGAGGATGTTGCGACGTTCGGCGAGGTGATCGATCGTCTCGCCGACGAGATCGAGCTTGCCGCGCGCGCCCAGCTCGCGGAGCGTCTGGCGACGATCGACAACGCGCCGATCAAGGTCATCCATAAGCTCGCCTTTGACGATGCGATCGAAGTCGCCGGTCCTGTGTTGCGGGACTCGGAACGGCTCGACGACGATGCGCTGGTGGTCAATGCCAGCGTCAAGAGCCAGGCCCATCTGCTCGCGATCTCGCAGCGGAAATCGATCACCGAAGACGTGACCGATGTTCTGGTCGAACGCGGCAATCATGAGGTCATCAACTCGGTCGCGCGCAATCATGGCGCGCGGTTCTCCGGCGCGGGCTTCCTGCACATGGTCAAGCGCGCCGAGGGCGACTTCGATCCTCGCCGAGAATCTCGGCCTGCGCAAAGACATCCCGCGGATGGTTTTCCAGCAGCTCATCGCCAAGGCTTCCAACGACGTGAAGAACCGGCTCGCGCAGGAGCGGCCCGGCATGTTCGACGAAATCCAGGACTCGGTGGTCGACGTCGCCGGCGACCTGCAATCGAAGTTCGGCCCGGTGTCGAAGGGCTATTTCGTCGCCAAGCGGACCGTGTCGATCCAGCATCGGCTGGGCAACCTCAACGAAAAGAGCATTTCCGAATATGCACGCTCGCACCGGATCGACGAGGTGACGATCGGCCTGTCTCTGCTGTGCGCGCTGCCGCCGGACGTGGTGGAGCGTTCGCTGCTGTTCGAGCGCAACCGGGAAATGCTGTTGATCCTGACAAAGTCGCTCGGCTTCTCCTGGGACACGACGATGTCGCTGCTGTTCCTGGGCGCCAAGGATCACCGCATCACCGCGGGCGATCTGCGGCAGCTCGCGACGGAATATGAGTACCTGAATCCGGAGACGTCCAAGACCGTCGTCGAGTTCTATCAATCGCGCAAGCATACCGGCCGCGCCAAGGGCGGAGCCGACCGCGAGTTCGAAGTTCAGGCGCATTGACATGATCGTCAGCGCGAAAGAAAAGCTGTCGCCGGCGAGCGTCGCCCACCTTCGCAAGGTGCTGGCCGAGGTCAGCGCTTTCTTCGATGGGGAGCGATCGGCGCCGGAGCCGTCCGCGGTCGATGCCGCCTGGATGGTGATGGAGGCCGCCAACGATTTCGGCGACGGATCGACCATCGAGGCCTGCCGTCGCGTCATCGATGCGAGCCTCAATGGCGCCGTGGCCGCGCAATCCGACCTCGCCACCATCAACGACTATTTCAAGTAAGCTCCCGCCCGACAGAAGTCTGTAGGGTGGGCAAAGGCGCGTAAGCGACGTGCCCACCATGTATCCACGCGCTATAAAGAGCGGTGGGCACGCTTCGCTTTGCCCACCCTACGGCCGCTGTGGCCGCGTCTCTGTCCACATGCGTGCTGGGTCAAACCGCGGCGAGCTCGGCCGAGGCTGCGGTCGCGCGCTTCGACTTCTTCTTTGACGGGCCGAGCAGGGAACCTGCGGCAAGGCCTGCGGTGTCGGCGACGCCGGGATTGCGCGACACCATCGCGGCGACGATCGCGCCGTCGATCAGGAGCGCGAGCTGATGCGCCAGCATTTCCGGCTCGGCCGCGCCCATCTCGCCCGCAAGCTTCTCGATATGGGCGAGAACGACCTTCTTGTGCTTCAGCGCGATGGCGCGGAACTGCTTCTGATCCTTGTCGTGCTCGGCGACCGCGTTGATGAAGGGGCAGCCGTAGAAGCGCTCCTCGCCGAACCAGCTTTTCAGCGCCGGAAAGATCCGCGTGAGCTTGGTCTGCGGGTCGCCGCCGCCGGCCTCGATCGCGCCGATGAACCATTCGCGCCACTGCTTGCCTTCACTTTCCAGCACCGCGTGGACGAGGTTGGTCTTCGAGCCGAACAATTTATAGAGCGTGGTCTTCGCGGTGCCGGCCTCGTCGATGATGGCGTCGATGCCGGTGGCGTTGATGCCGTTCTTGCAGAACAGATGCGTCGCCGCGCTGAGCAGCCGGCCGCGCGCCGACTCCTCGTCGAGGGGCGCGTGACGCGCGCCCGAATTTCTTTTCGAGACTGCTTTGCCCATGCCAGCAAGTTAAGCGAAGCGCAGCGTCGTCATCAAGTCGCATCTTCGCTGCGCGCAAAATAATCGCCGATCAGCGGCAGTTGCTTCGCGCTTGAGCAAGACCGCGCTGACCAATCCGTGGGCATGCGAGCCTAACGCGTTACGACGCTTCGCATTTTGCGAAAGGGCGAGGTCCTGGCACGCTTCGTGCAGGAAACAGACCGTTCGGTATCCTAGCTAGGGAGACAATTTTCATGACCGCGGTCGTTCAAAAGACAGCGCTTACCGGCTGCCTCGCCCCCATCGACAGAGGCGGGCTGGAGCAGCTCATCGTCAACGGAAAGGCCAATCCGAAGGTCATCAAGACCTTGAAGTGCAAGACGGTCGCGGAGGGCAAGTTCCGCCACGCCAACTATATCCGCAACCTGCCGCCCTACATCGTCGACGAGCCGCCGGGCCTGCTCGGTGACGACACCGCGCCCAATCCGTCGGAAGCCTCGCTCGCCGCGCTCGGCTCCTGCCTCGCGGTCGGCTTGCATGCCAATGCCGTGCATCGCGGCTGGACCGTCAACAAGCTCGAGCTCGAGCTCGAAGGCGACCTCAACATCACGGCGGTGTGGGGCACCGGCGACGTCAGCGACAAGCCGGTCGGCTTCACCGATGTGCGGGTCAAGGTCGACATGGAATGCGAGGGCATCTCGCCGGACGAGATCAACGCGCTGGTCACGCATGTGAAGAAGTGGTCGCCGGTCGCCAACACCTTCACCCGGCCGGTCAATCTCGAGGTCGGCATCTAGGACTTTTCGGCATCGGCAATCGTTCACGTGCGGAGGGCGTCATGGGATCTCTAGCGGTATCGCGTCTCGAAGTTGCCGATCAGCCTCCACGGTCGATCGCCGATGATGTCGCCGCGATTGCGCGAAACGAGCTCGCGCCGCTCGCCGCCGCGATCGACAGCGGCGAGGTCTATCCGGACGCGCTGCTCCGCCGCTTCGGCGAGGCCGGCGCCTGGAGCAGCCACATGCCGGAGAATGGCGCGGCCGATCTGCGCTGCGCCATTCAGTCGATCGCCGCGATCGGCGAGGTCTGCGGCGCCACCGCCTTCATGGCGTGGTGCCAGAACACGCTGGTCTGGTACGCCGCGAATTCCGACAATCCGCGGCTGGTCGAAAAATTCGGCGACGGCTTTGCCAGCGGGAAAATCCTCGGCGGCACCGGCCTGTCGAACCCGATGAAGAGCTTCTTCGGCATCGAGCGGCTGAAGCTGAAGGGGCGCAAGGTCGAGGGCGGCTATGTCGTGCGCGGCGCGCTGCCCTGGGTCTCGAATCTCGGTCCCGACCATTACTTCGGCACGATCTTCGAGCGCGAGGATGCGCCGGGCGAGATCGTGATGTTCCTGGCCGACTGCGCCGATCCCGCCGTGACGCTGCAGCCGTGCAAGCCGTTCCTCGCGATGGACGGCACCGGCACTTACGGCGTGCAGTTTCGCGATGTCTGTCGTGCCGGACGACCTGATCCTGGCCGCGCCGGCGGGGCCGTTCGTGAAGAAGATCCGCGCCGGCTTCATTCTGCTGCAGGCCGGCATGGCGCTCGGCCTGATCAAGGACTGCATCAACATCATGGACGAGGTCGAGGCGCCGCTCGGCCATGTCAACCGCTATCTGCCGCAGCAGCCGCTGCAGTTCAAGGAGCTGTTTGCCGAGCTGGAGCGCGAGACCATGACGCTGGCCCGCGATCCCTTCAACACCGACGACAGCTATTGGCGCAAGGTCGTCGCGCTTCGCCTGCGCGCGGGCGATGCCAGCGTCGCGGCCGCGCATGCCGCGATGCTCCATTGCGGCGCGCGCGGCTACGTGAAGAGCCATCGCGCGCAGCGGCGCCTGCGCGAGGCCTATTTCGTCGCCATCGTCACGCCGGCCACCAAGCAGCTTCGCAAGATGCTGGCCGACGGCTGAGCTTTCGAGAAGTTCAAAGAACCTTCAGAGCCAACCTTTCGAACCGCAACCAAACAGGAGAGGCCTGCCATGACGGACGTTCTGATTACTGCCGGCGAACTCGCCGATCTCATCACCAAAGAACCGTGTGTCATCATCGACACACGGAATCCGGATGCCTATGGCGCGGGGCACATTCCGAGCGCCGTGAACGTGCACGAGATCTTCACCTATCTCGCGACCTCGACGCCCGAGGGCATGCAGGAGCTGAAGACCAAGTTCGCCGATGCGTTCGGCGCGGCCGGCCTGTCCGGCAACGAGACCGCCGTGATCTATGAGCAGTCGATGAACTCCGGCTTCGGCCAGTCCTGTCGCGGCTATTATCTGCTCACCATGCTGGGCTACCCGAAGATCAAGGTGCTGCATGGCGGCTTCGATGCCTGGGCGGCCGCAGGCCTGCCGGTCACGACGGACGCGCCGTCGCCGGTGAAGGCGTCGTTCTCGATCGTGCCGGAAGCCGGCGAGATCCTGATCGATGCGAAGACCATGCTTGGCGCGCTCGACAAGCCCGGCATCGCGATCCTCGACGTCCGCGACGTCGATGAGTGGATCGGCGATAGCTCTTCTCCTTATGGGAAAGATTTCTGCCCGCGCAAGGGCCGCATTCCCGGTGCCGTCTGGCTCGAATGGTACCGCATGATGAAGCCGACGGCGGAGGGGCCGCGCTTCAAGTCGAAGGACGAGATCCTCGCCGAATGCGCCACCGTCGGCATCAGCGAGACGACGCCGGTCTATCTCTATTGCTTCAAGGGCGCGCGGGCGTCGAACACCTTCCTGGCGCTGAAGAACGCCGGCGTCAAGGACGTGCGGATGTATTTCGGCTCCTGGAACGAATGGTCGCGCGATCCGTCGCTGCCGATCGATGAAGGCCTGCCGACGGCGGCCAAGGTGACGGAAAAGGCGGCGTAAGAAGGCGGCACAAAACCTGCATGATTTTTCACCGTCCGGCCGTGAAAAAGCGCGGCCGGACGGTGAAATCAGGAGCGTGCGGCGGGGCTGCCGCGCTCTGGTGTGACAAAGGGGCGCAGCATGGCCACATTCGACGATCCTTTCGACGCAGAGCGTGAGCTGACACGCGGGGCTTGCGTCTGCGGCCGGCATCGCTCAGCGGCGGAGCATGAGCAGGCGACGCTTGCTCTGCGCTGCGAGCCCGTCGCGAGTGAAGACAGACGTTATGAGGGCGTGGTCGCTTCCGCAGTCATGCGCGCGGTGTTTCCGAAGGACGCGGCGCGGCGCGCGTTCCTGAAGTCGGTCGGCGCATCGACGGCGCTTGCCGCGCTGTCGCAATTCTTTCCGATCAAGACCGCGACCGAGGCGTTCGCCGATGCCGGCACGCCGGAAAAGAAAGACCTCAAGGTCGGCTTCATCCCGATCACCTGCGCGACGCCGATCATCATGGCCGCGCCGCTCGGCTTCTATGCCAAGCACGGCCTCAACGTCGAGGTGGTGAAGACCGCCGGCTGGGCGGTCATTCGCGACAAGACCATCAACAAGGAATATGACGCCGCCCACATGCTGGCGCCGATGCCGATCGCGATTTCGCTCGGCCTGGGCGCGCAAGCCATTCCCTTCGCGGTGCCCGCGATCGAGAACATCAACGGGCAGGGCATCGTGCTTGCGATGAAGCACAGGGATAAGCGCGAGCCGAAGGACTGGAAGGGCATGAAATTCGCCATCCCCTTCGACTATTCCATGCACAACTATCTGTTGCGCTATTATCTCGCCGAGCACGGCGTCGATCCCGACACCGACGTGCAGCTCCGCTCGGTGCCGCCGCCGGAGATGGTCGCCAATCTGCGCGCCGAGAACATCGACGGCTTCCTCGCGCCGGACAACATCTGCCAGCGCGCGATCTATGACGGTGTCGGCTTCCTGCACATCCTGTCCAAGGAGATCTGGGACGGCCATCCCTGCTGCAGCTTCGCCGCCAGCCGCGAGTTCATCACGACATCGCCGAACAGCTTTGCCGCGCTGACGCGCGCGATCGTCGATGCCACCGCCTATGCCTCGAAGGCCGAGAACCGCAAGCAGATCGCCGAGGCGATCGCGCCGGCCAACTACATCAACGCGCCCGTCACGGTGCTGGAGCAGGTCGCTGACCGGCACCTATGCCGACGGGCTCGGCGGCGTGAAGACCGACGCCAAGCGCGTCGATTTCGATCCGTTCCCCTGGCAGTCCTTCGCGGTGTGGATGCTGACGCAGATGAAGCGCTGGGGCCAGATCAAGGGCGATGTCGACTACAAGGCGGTGGCCGAGCAGGTCTATCTCGCCACCGACACCAAGAAGCTGATGACCGAGATGGGCCTGTCGCCGCCGGCGACCGCGTACAAGTCGTTCTCCGTGATGGGCAAGGCGTTCGATCCGGAGAAGCCGGACGATTATCTGGCGAGCTTCAAGATCAGGAAGGCGTCGTGACGCGCAAGGGTACATCTATCTCCGTCGTCCCTGCGAACGCAGGGACCCATACGCCGTGAACTCGCGTTTGGCACCTGCGGTAGACACCGTCTTGCTTCAAGAGGGGCCGGTGGTTATGGGTCCCTGCGTCCGCAGGGACGACGCGTGGAGGGGCTGACGCCGCATGACCGCCTCCCTCCGCCTGCGCGCCGCAATCGTGTCCATCGCGCTGTTCGCGGCCTTCCTCGGCGTCTGGTATCTCGCCACGCGCTCCACCGCGACCACGACGACCATGAGCCCCGAATACGCCAAGCTGATGGGCGCGACCGCGACACAGGGCAAATCCGCGATGCCCGGTCCGCTCGATGTCGGCGCCAAGCTTTGGGAGCACCTGAAGCGGCCGTTCTATGACAACGGGCCGAATGACAAGGGCCTCGGCATCCAGCTCGCTTATTCCATCGCGCGCGTGGGCATGGGCTATCTGATCGCGGTCATCGTCGCGATCCCGCTCGGCTTCCTGATCGGGATGTCGCCGCTCGTCAGCCGCGCGCTCGATCCGTTCATCCAGATCCTGAAGCCGATCTCGCCGCTCGCCTGGATGCCGCTCGCGCTCTACACGATCAAGGACTCCGGCCTGTCGGCGATCTTCGTGATCTTCATCTGCTCGGTGTGGCCGATGCTGATCAACACCGCGTTTGGTGTTGCGAGCGTGCGGAAGGAATGGATCAACGTCGCGCGGACGCTGGAGGTCGGCAGCGTGCGGCGCGCCTTCACCGTGATCCTGCCGGCGGCGGCGCCGACGATCCTGACCGGCATGCGGATCTCGATCGGCATCGCCTGGCTCGTGATCGTCGCCGCCGAGATGCTCGTCGGCGGCACGGGCATCGGCTACTTCGTGTGGAACGAGTGGAATAATCTCTCGATCACCAATGTCATCATCGCGATTTTCCTGATCGGTCTCGTCGGCATGCTGCTCGACCAGGTTCTCGCGCGCGTCACGCGTCTCGTGACGTTTCCGGAGTGATGCGGTGAGCGGCGAAAAATTCATCTCCATCGAGGGCATCGCCAAGCGCTATCCGGGCGCGGGCGGCGCTGCGACCACGATCTTCGAAAATCTCTGGCTGTCGATGGCGCGCGGCGAGTTCGCTTGCGTGATCGGCCATTCCGGCTGCGGCAAGACGACCGTGCTCAACATCCTGGCAGGCCTCGATAAGCCGAGCGAAGGCGCGGTGATCGTGGACGGGCAGGCGATCGAAGGCACGAGCCTCGACCGCGCGGTGATCTTCCAGAGCCACGCGCTGCTGCCGTGGCGCACCGTGCTCGGCAATGTCGCCTTTGCCGTCAGCTCGAAATGGCGCGGCTGGGACCGTGCCGAAGGTCAGGGATCACGCGCGAGAGGTTCATCGATCTGGTCGGACTCTCTGGCTCCGAGCACAAGCGCCCGTCGGAACTGTCAGGCGGCATGAAGCAGCGCGTCGGCATTGCGCGCGCGCTGTCGATCGAGCCGAAGATCATGCTGATGGACGAGCCGTTCTCGGCGCTGGATGCGCTGACGCGCGGCACGCTGCAGGACGAGGTTCGCCGCATCTGTCTCGAGACCGGGCAGACCGCGTTCATGATCACCCATGACGTCGATGAGGCGATCTATCTCGCTGATCGGATTGTCCTGATGACCAACGGCCCCGGCGCCGTGCTTGCCGAAATCGTCGAAAATCCGCTGCCGAAGGACCGCGGCCGGATCGATCTGCACCGCCATCCGCTGTATTATTCGCTGCGCAATCACATCCTCGATTTCCTGGTCAGCCGCAGCAAGACGTTCGCGGCCGAGACGCCCGATCACGATCCGCGCAACGTGCCGCAGGTGCGGATCGGGAAGCCCGAGCTGACGATTGCATCCGGTTTCGATTTACAAGGCGTGGAAGCCAGCCCGGCGTCATGGCCGGGCTTGACCCGGCCATCCACGTCTTTGTGAACCAGGGCAAGAACGTGGATGCCCGGCACATTTCGCCTGAAGACGCGCTTCGCGCTTTTGGCCGGGCATGATGAACTCAAAGAAGGGAGACATACGCATGAAACGATCCGACCTCACCGAGAAGCTGCTCGACATCAAGCGCGAGAAGGGCTGGAGCTGGAAACACATCTGCGAGACAGATCGGCGGCTATTCCGAGGTGCTGATCGTCGGCGCGATCCTCGGCCAGATGAAACTGACCAAGCCGCAGGCCGCCAATGCCGGCGAGCTGTTCGGGCTTTCGAAAACCGAGACCGCGATGCTGAACGAGACGCCGATGCGCGGCGAGGGCATTGCGATGCCGCCGACCGATCCGCTGATCTATCGCTTCTATGAGCTGGTGATGGTCAACGGCCCGGCCTGGAAGGCGCTGATCGAAGAGGAGTTCGGCGACGGCATCATGTCCGCGATCGACTTCGACATGGTGATGGAGCGCCTGCCCAACCCGAAGGGCGACCGCGTCAAGATCACCATGTCCGGAAAGTTCCTGCCGTTCAAATATTATGGCGCCAGCGGCAACGTGCCGGAATACGGCTTCAAGGAGGGATAGCGGCGATTGCTTGGTTAACGGGTGTTGAAGCCGGGCGCCGACTTATCCGGGCGCGCATTCGGCAGATTGCAATCCGGGATTGGTAGAAGCGAATGCCTCACCTCAATCCCGGAGCACCCAATGCCGTCGTTTCGAGTCTCGCTTGCCGCAACCACGATCCTGTTTCTGGTTGCTCCTGCCATGGCGCAGTCGCCGGGGCAGCGGATCATCCTCGAACAGTCCGGCGGTTCTCCGCGTCAGGAAGGCTCGGTGCGAGTTCAAAGCTCGGTCAACTTCTTCGTCGCCGGGCCGACCGGAGAAGGCGAGGAAGCCCAGAAGCTGCGCGATCGCGCGCGTCGCACCGTCTACGAAATGGCCGCGCGCGAATGCGACCTATTACGCGAAGTCCTCGCCAAGGACTGCCGGATGGAATCGGTGAATAGCAATCTCACCCGGCAGCAGTTTGGCCAGCAGCAGGAAGGCTTCACCGTCAACGGCTCGATGAACTTTGTGATCACCGTCAAATAGCTCACTGGCGGCGCGGGCTACTGCCCCGCCTGCACCTGCGCGGCTGCCTGTAGCATCAGCTCGTCCATTCGAGAGCGTATTTCCTGCTCGCTGATCGCAATGCCCTTGGCCGAGAGGTCGCCCACGACCTTCCGGACCACGGCCGCCTCGTGAGCCTCCTCGAATTCGGCGGCGATCACTTCTTTGGCATAGGCAGTGGCGTCCTCGCCGCTTTTTCCGAGCTTTTCCGCCGCCCATAACCCCAGAAGCCGGTTGCGGCGCGCCTGCGCCTTGAACTTCTGTTCCTCGTCGAGGGCGAACTTCTTCTCGAAGCCTTCCTCGCGTTTGTCGAATGTTGTCATGGTTAAGGTTCCGGCCCTTTGGAATTGGTGATTTCGGGCCTCGTTGCGACGGGCCTCTTGTGCCCCTAGATAGCTGAAATGCATGGCCAAAAATAGCGGCTACGGCGCCGCAGGGAGGAGGGGTAAAACTCAGTCCTGGTTAGCCTGCGTCGATTGTGCTGGATGGCCCAATCAGATAGGTTGCCATCAGGCTCGGTTCTTGTTCTGTTTCCTCAAGGTCCTGGGCTTGCGCGGCAGCTCCGTCGCGGCCCAAAGTCCTTGTTATCCGGAGCGCACCAATTTCATGGATTTCAACAACACACGGTACATCCCAATGAGCCGTCGACGCCGCATCTACGAAGGCAAGGCCAAGGTTCTCTATGAAGGCCCGGAGCCGGGAACCTTGATCCAGCACTTCAAGGATGATGCGACAGCGTTCAATGCCAAGAAGCATCAGGTGATCGAGGGCAAGGGCGTCCTCAACAACCGGATTTCGGAATACCTTTTCCAGCACCTCAACGATATCGGGGTACCGACGCACTTCATCCGCCGTCTCAACATGCGCGAACAGCTGATTCGCGAGGTCGAGATCGTCCCGCTTGAGGTCGTGGTGCGCAATGTGGCGGCGGGCTCGCTGTCGCAGCGGCTCGGCATCGAGGAGGGCACGCAGCTGCCGCGCTCGATCATCGAGTTCTATTACAAGAACGACCAGCTCAACGATCCTATGGTGTCGGAAGAGCACATCACGGCGTTCGGCTGGGCGACGCCGCAGGAGATCGACGACATCATGGCGCTCGCCATTCGTGTCAACGACTTCCTGACCGGGCTGTTTCTCGGCATCGGCATCCGCCTCGTCGACTTCAAGATGGAATGCGGACGGCTGTTCGAGAATGAGATGATGCGGATCATCGTCGCCGACGAGATCTCGCCGGATTCCTGCCGGCTGTGGGATATCAAATCGAACGAGAAGCTCGATAAGGATCGCTTCCGCAGGGATCTCGGCGGCCTGCTCGAGGCCTATACCGAAGTGGCGAAGCGCCTCGGCATCCTGATGGAAAACGAGCGGCCCGCGGGTTCGGGCCCGGTGCTGGTCAAGAGCTGAGGCAAGGAACTAGGGTAAGGCAAGTGAAGGCACGCGTCACCGTCACGCTCAAAATCGGCATTCTCGATCCGCAAGGCAAAGCCATCGAGGGCGCGCTGAAATCGCTCGGCGTCGATGGCGTCGCCAGCGTCCGCCAGGGCAAGGTGTTCGACATCGAGCTGGCCGGCGCCGACAAGGCGAAGGCGGAAGCCGCGCTGAAGCAGGCGGCCGACAAGCTGCTCGCCAACACCGTGATCGAGAATTACAGGGTCGAGCTGCTCTAGGATGAAATCCGCCGTCCTCGTCTTTCCCGGCATCAATCGCGAACGCGACATGGCGCGCGCGCTGAAGCTTGTCTCCGGCCGGGAAGCGGCCATGGTCTGGCATGGCGACACCAAGCTTCCTGACGGCACCGACCTCGTGGTCGTGCCCGGCGGTTTCTCCTATGGCGATTACCTGCGTTGTGGTGCGATCGCGGCGCGGTCGCCGGTCATGGATGCGGTGCGCTCGTTCGCGGGCCAAGGCGGCCTCGTGCTCGGCGTCTGCAACGGCTTCCAGATCCTCTGCGAGGCCGGGCTGCTGCCGGGCGTCTTGATGCGCAACGCGAAGCTGAAATTCATCTGCAAGGACGTGCATCTGCGGGTCGAGCGCTCCGACACGCCGTTCACGCGCGGCTACAACGCAGGCCAGGTGATCCGCGTGCCCGTCGCCCATGGTGAGGGCAACTACGAGGCCGACGAAGAGACTCTGAAGCGCCTCGAAGGCGAGGGGCGGGTGCTCTATCGCTACTGCTCGCCCGAAGGCAGTGTGGACGAAGGCGCCAACATCAACGGCGCCGCGCATTCGATCGCCGGTGTCGTCAACGAGCGCGGCAATGTGCTCGGCATGATGCCGCATCCGGAAAATCACGTCGAAGACATCATGGGCTGCACCGACGGGCGCGGCCTGTTCGCCGGCCTCGCCGCGCATCTCGACCAGGTCGCGTGATGCGTCTCGTCAGCGGTTTGTCCGCGCTGGTCGTGGCGCTATTGTTCGTTGCGTCCGCGCGAGCCGATGATTTCCCCAAGCGTCCCATCACCATGATCGTGCCGTTCGCCGCCGGCGGCACTTCGGACGTGATCGCGCGCACCGTCGCCGATCAGATGAGCGTGGCGCTCGGACAGACTGTCGTGATCGAGAACGTCGCGGGTGCCGGTGGCTCGACGGCGCTCGCCCGCGCGGTGCGTGCGGACGCCGACGGCTACACGATCGCGATCGGCAATGCCGGCACCAGCGCTGCCGCCTACACGATCTATCCCAAACTGCCGTTTACGCCGGATTCCTTTGCGCCGATCGCGATGGTGGCCAAGACCTTCGGCATCATCGCGCTGCGCAAGGAGTTTCCGGCCGCCAACGTGCAGGAGTTCATCGCCTACGCGAAGAAAAATCCCGGCAAGATCAATCTCGGCCACGCCGGTGTCGGCTCGTCGAATTTCTTGATCTGCAAGAGCTTCGTGCAGGCGGCCGGAATTGATGTCACGCTGGTCGGCTATCGCGGCGCTGCGCCTGCGCTGACCGACGCGGTCGGCGGCCAAATCGACGGCGTCTGCGACGCGGCGGCATCCGTGTCGCAGTCGATCAACGAGAAGCTGGTGCGGGGGCTCGTGGTCGGCTCGACGGTGCGGCTTGCAAGCCTGCCGGATCTGCCGACTTCGGCGGAAGCGGGCTTGCCGGAATTCGAGGCGCAGGGCTGGAACGGCCTGTTCGCGCCAAAGGGCACGCCGCCGGACATCATCGCGAAGCTGAATGCGGCGGCGAGGTCAGCGGTGCAGACCGATGTGGTGAAAAAGCGCTTCGCCGAGCTCTCGACGGTTGCGCCGGATGCCAATGAGCATTCGCCGGAGGTGCTTGCGCAACTCGTGACCCGCGATGTCGAGAAATATCGCAAGCTTCTCGAAGAGAAATAGCCGCCGCCCGCTGCGGCCTTCCGCCCGTCTGATCCCACCGATACCGCACCCGGCTGGCCCGGAACTTGCTCTTTTTCGTTCGTCGAACGTGGATCGCGAACGGGAGAGATCATGCTTATTCGTAAGATTGGCACCATGCTTGCGCTTGCTGCCGGTTTATTGGGCAGCCAACCTGCGCTGGCCGAGACCACGCTGCGCATCGCCATGACTGCGGCCGATATTCCGACCGCGACGGGGCTGCCCAACAACGGCTTCGAGGGCATGCGCTTCCTCGGCTATCCGATTTTCGAGGGTCTGGTGCTGTGGGACCTGACCCGGGCCGACCAGTTGGCGGGGCTGCGCCCGGGGCTCGCCGAGACCTGGGAGCAGGACCCGTCCGACACCAAGACCTGGATCTTCCATCTGCGCCACGGCGTGAAATTCCATGATGGCACGGATTTCAACGCCGATGCCGTGATCTGGAATTTCGAACGCTTCTTCAACAGCAACAGCCCGCAATATGAACCCGCAAGCTCGGCGATGTCGAAGGCGCGCGTGCCGATCATGGCGAGCTACAAGAAGATCGACGATTTCACGGTCGCGATCACGACGTCGCGGCCGGCATCTTATCTTCCGAACATGCTGGTCTATCTCCTGTTCACCTCGCCGACCTCGTTCGAAAAGGCCGGACGTGAGTGGGCCAAGGTCGCGACCTTGCCGGCGGCCGGCACGGGTCCGTTCAAGATCACCAAGATCGTGCCGCGGCAGGAGGCGGATCTCGCACGCTTCGATCAATATTGGGATCAGACCAGGTTGCCGAAGGTCGACAAGGTGATCCTCATGCCAATCCCCGAGGCCAATTCGCGGCTCGCCGCGCTGCGTTCGGGGCAGGTGGACTGGATCGAGGTGCCGCCGGCCGACGGCATCGATTCCCTCAAAGCCGCCGGCTTCACCATTACAACCGGCTCCTATCCGCATGTCTGGCCGTGGTTCTACAACATCGGCGCGACCAACTCTCCGTTCAAGGACGTGAAGGTGCGCCAGGCCCTGAACTATTGCATCGATCGCGAAGGGCTTGTGGGGCTGCTCAACGGCACCGCGGAGCCCTCGGTCGGCTGGCTCAAGGCCGGCGATCCCGATTTCGGCAACCCCGAAAATCACTACAAATTCGATCCGGCGAAGGGCAAGGCGCTGCTGGCGGAAGCCGGATACACGCCGGCCAAGCCGCTGTCGTTCAAGATGATGATCTCCAACTCCGGCTCCGGCCAGATGCTGCCGCTGCCGATGAACGAATATCTGCAGCAGAACCTGAAGGAAGCCTGCGGCGTCAATGTCGATTTCAATGTGGTCGAATGGCAGGTGCTTCTGACGGCGGCGCGCGCCACGCCCGACAGTCCGAGCCTGCAAGGCACGATGGGGCTCAACGTCTCGTCGCCCTCGTCGGATGCCGGCGTGATGGCACGCTATTTTTCATCCTCGAATTTCTCGCCGAACGGTTTCAATTTCGAGCAATGGAAGGACGATCAGTTCGACGAGGCGCTGAAGACGATCGAGACCGGAACCGACCCGAAGGTGGTCACGGCGGCCTACCGCAAGGCGCATGAACGCCTGGTCGACAATCCGCCGTGGCTCTACATCGTCCACGATCTCAATCCGCGCGCGATGAGCCCGAAAGTGAAGGGTTTCGTGTCGCCGCAGTCGTGGTTCGTCGATCTGACGCTGGTCAGCATGCAGTAGGCGCAGTTTACCGCTCAGGCGATGGCTTGTGCGGGCGCCTCCGAACGCGCATAGGGCAGATCCTCCTGATACAACGACTTGCCGATCTGCGGGTCAGAGGTCGGGCCACCGACCGCACCCCAGCTCGGATATTCATAGTAGGCCGCGGTGATCTTGTCCGGCGTGACATCCAGAATCCCGAAGGCGTGGTTGTAGAAATCCTGCGTGCCGGTCTTCCAGGTCGAGCGTGACAGTTTGGGCATGTCCTTGATGAAGCGCGCTTCCGGATGGTTGATCTCGTACGGATCCTCGTTGAGGGTCTCCTCATAGGCGCTGCAGCCGAGCAGCCGGCCCTTTTTCAGCGGCGGGTCGCCATCCTGAATCTTCAAGTCGTTTTCGAAGACGACGAAGTTGTGTTCATGGCCCCAGTACCACGCGGCGATGCGGTCGAAATACGGGCTGAAGATCGCACAGAGGTTTTCGTTGAGATAGGGGCGCTTGCCGTTGTTGAGTGTCTCGTTCGCGGAGATCAGCTGGTGGTGCGACAGCAGGATCGTCGATCCCGGAAACGTGTCGAGCTTGTCCTTGTGCCAGATACCTTCGTGGACCTGCAGGCTTGGTGCCGTCTGCACGGCCGGATTGCGATCGCCATAGCCGGTGTCCATGCCGAGAAACTGCCAGCGATTGTCTGCGGTGCGCAGGCAGAAATAGCTGGCCTGCTGCGTGCAGCCGGCGACACCGGAATTGATCTTGGAAATGGTCTGGTAGAAGCCGGCGCCGCCCGAATAGTAATCGTGATTGCCCGGGATCGTGAAAAACGCCGGGCGCTTCTCGCCGGGCAGCACCTTCATGATCTGGTCGATCACGTCGACGACGTTCTGGGCGCATTCCTCGATGGTGCCAGAATAGTAGACGTCGCCGAGATGGATGATGGCGTCCGGTTTGAACGTCCGTATGGCCTGGCGCAGCAACGCCGCATTGTCGGGCATGTGCGTGCCCCAGTCGCCGATCATCAGCAAGCGGGCGTTGGCGGGAAGCCGATAGTCGATGACGCCGAAATTCGGATTGGCGGGCGCGTGGACCTGCCAGTCGTGATAGGTCGGCGGCAGGTGCGCCAGCACGTAATATTTGACATAGTATGAGCTGCACTGCGCCCAGCCCGCCAGGTCCCAGGTGCTATATTTCGACACCAGGTTTGACAGGGTGTTGAACAGCGACTTGTGCGTTTGCGTGTCGCCGTTCTGATGGGCCTGAAGCGCATCGAAGGCAGCCTTGGAGGCATGGGCGATACCCAGCGTCGCCGATGCCGGGGACAGCGCGGCGCCGCCCGGCGCAATCTCCCGCAGCGGGGTGCCGCGCTCGGCGGCCTGCGCATGCAGCGACACGCCATATTCGATCTGCTTTTTCGCATCGTGGGAGAAATCATGGCCGGCCAGCGTCTGGCGAACTGCGGATTGCCACAGCGACATGCTGCGATCGCGGACGGGTTGTTGCACGCGCATGAAAAAAGAGCCCCATTCACTGAGAAGCTGAGATGGCCTTGAGCGACCGGCTTCGGGCGCGCGTGATAACGGTATCGGGGGATTGTTTGAAGACTAACTCCGGCTTTCAACAGAGTTGTGAAACGGACCGGCGCGCGATCAGCCGAAGGTGAAGGGCTTCGTGTCGCCGCAAAAGCTGGCTCGTCGATCTGATCTTGGTGAGCGTGCAGTAGGCACCGCTGTCGTACTGAGAAAACGCTTGGTCGGCGGGTTTCTGTGCGGCCCCATCCTTCGAGACGCCGGCGCGAGGCGGGCTCCTCGGGATGAGGCCCTGTGTATTGCGCGACTCCAGACCCTCATGGTGAGGAGGCGCGTCAGCGCCGTCTCGACCCATGAGGCCCGGCATCGCCAAAGCATGAGTCAGATGCAATAAGCGGCGGGAGAGAAGAGGAAGCTGCGCGGCTTCTTACGCCGCCGGCCGCTTCTTGATCCGCTTGATCGTCCCTGAGAACGTGAACACGATCCGCGCGCCGCTCTTCAGCTCGCCGCGCAGGAAGATCAGCGAGCCGCCGGCGCGGGTGATCTCGGCAAAGCCTTCGATCAGCTCGCCCTCGCGCACTGCGTCGATGAAGTCGCAGGCGAAGGAAACCGTCACGCCCGGTCCCTGCAAAATCGGCGAGGCGGCCGCGAACAGGCAGTAGTCGGCGAACGACATGAAGCAGCCGCCGTGGACGTTGCCGGCGCCGTTCAGGTGCTTCTTCTCCACCCGGAACGCCGAGCGGATGCGGCCGTCATCCTCCATGCGATGCCAGAACGGGCCGTTATTGGTCTCGAAATTGTCGCGGCTCCAGGTCCGCCAGCCCGCAAATTCGCCTTCGGTGCCGACATGCAGGTCGGGACGGTTCAGGAATGCCGTTCGGGTGAGGTCGTCCACGCGATTTGTCTCTTCTTTTGAGCAATATAGCTCTTAAATCTGATCCGGAACCTGAGCATGATCCGGAAAAGTGGAAACCGTTTTTCCGAAAAGATCATGCTCAAACAAAGAGATGAGATCATGATGCGATTCGGTCAAATCGCATCATGATCTAACTGCAAACCCCGTGCCCCAAAACTCTGGACAGCGGGCAAATGCAGCCTAAAAGGCCTTTTCCGCCCCGGCCGAACTTCCTAAGAACGCCCATGCACAGCAATGAACCGCAGATCACTCCCGAACTCGTCGCCGCCCACGGGCTGAAGCCGGACGAGTATGAGCGCATCCTCAAGCTGATCGGGCGGGTGCCGAGCTTCACCGAGCTCGGGATCTTCTCGGCGATGTGGAACGAGCACTGCTCGTACAAGTCCTCGCGCATCCATCTGCGGGGCTTGCCGACCAAGGCGCCCTGGGTGATCCAGGGACCGGGCGAGAATGCCGGGGTGATCGACATCGGCGACGGGCAGGCGGTGGTGTTCAAGATGGAGAGCCACAACCACCCGAGCTATATCGAGCCCTATCAGGGCGCGACCACGGGGGTCGGCGGCATCCTGCGCGACGTCTTCACGATGGGTGCACGCCCGATCGCCTGCCTCAATGCACTGAGCTTCGGCGCGCCGGAGCATCCCAAGACGCGGCATCTGGTGTCCGGCGTCGTGGCGGGCGTCGGCGGCTATGGCAATTCCTTCGGCGTGCCGACCGTCGGCGGGCAGGTGCGTTTCCACACCCGCTATGACGGCAACATCCTGGTCAACGCCATGGCCGTCGGTTTGGCCGACGCCGACAAGATCTTCTATGCGGCGGCCTCCGGCGTGAACATGCCGATCGTCTATCTCGGCTCCAAGACCGGCCGCGACGGCATCCACGGCGCCTCGATGGCGTCGGCCGAATTCGACGACTCGTCCGAAGAGAAGCGCCCGACCGTGCAGGTCGGCGATCCCTTCGCGGAAAAGCTGCTGCTGGAAGCCTGCCTCGAGATCATGGCGGCGGATTGCGTGATCGCGATCCAGGACATGGGCGCGGCGGGCCTGACCTGCTCGGCAGTCGAGATGGGCGCCAAGGGCGATCTCGGCGTCGATCTCGATCTCGATGCGGTGCCGACGCGCGAGACCGGCATGAGCGCTTACGAGATGATGCTCTCGGAAAGCCAGGAGCGCATGCTCATGGTGCTGAAGCCCGAGAAGGAAAAAGAGGCCGAGGCCATCTTCAGGAAATGGGGGCTCGATTTCGCGGTGGTCGGTTATACCACGCCGAGCAAGCGCTTCGTCGTGAAGCATGGCGGCGGCGTGATGGCCGACCTGCCGATCAAGGAACTGGGCGACGAGGCGCCGGTCTATGACCGGCCGCATGTCGCGTCGCCGGCGCTGCCGGTGATCCATGCGCGCGAGATCACCCCGCCGATCGGCGTCGTGCCGGCGCTGGAGAAGCTGATCGCGAGCCCGGAACTGTGCTCGAAGCGCTGGGTGTGGGAGCAGTACGATCACGTCATCTTGGGCAATACCGTGCAGCGGCCGGGCGGCGACGCCGCGGTCGTTCGGGTGCAGGACGGGCCGAAGGGACTTGCGCTCACCGTCGACGTGACGCCGCGCTATTGCGACGCCGATCCGTTCGAAGGCGGCAAGCAGGCGGTGGCGGAAGCCTGGCGCAACATCACGGCGGTCGGCGGCCGGCCGCTTGCGATCACCGACAATCTCAATTTCGGCAATCCGGAGCGGCCCGAAATCATGGGCCAGTTCGTCGGCTGCCTGAAGGGCATCTCGGAAGCTTGCCGCGCGCTGGATTTTCCGGTCGTGTCGGGCAATGTCTCGCTCTACAACGAGACCAACGGCCGCGGCATCCTGCCGACGCCCTCGATCGGCGGCGTCGGCGTGCTCGCCGATTTCACCAAGTCCGCGACGCTCGCCTTCAAGGCCGAGGGCGAGGCGATCCTGGTGATCGGCGAGACCCATGGCTGGCTCGGTCAGTCCGTCTATCTGCGCGACATCTGCGGACGCGAGGAGGGCGCGCCGCCGCCGGTCGATCTCGCCGCCGAGAAGCGCAATGGCGACGTGGTGCGCGGCATGATCCATGCGGGTACGGCGACAGCGGTTCACGATCTCTCGGATGGCGGGCTGCTGGTCGCGCTGACCGAGATGGCGATGGCGAGCGGCATCGGCGCGCGGCTGTTGCCGGGGCCGGCTGCGATCGTGCCGCATGCCTATTGGTTCGGCGAGGACCAGGCGCGTTACCTTGTGACCGTGCCGGAGACCGAGGCGGGACGCGTGCTCGCAAAGATGCGCGGCTGCGGCATTCCCTGCATGCGGATCGGCACCACCGGCGGTGACGCCATCGCTCTTTCGGGCGAGGAGGCCGTTCCGGTCGCGTCGCTCAAGGAGGGATTCGAACGCTGGTTCCCGGCCTATATGAGCGCTGCGGCGAGCTGAGGTCGTGTGTTCGAGATGGGGAAACGCCCGCGTCTCACAACACGTGGTTAGCGCCGGGAATCCGGCGCAGCGCGGCTGTGGCCGCCCAGCTCAGGATCACCGTCAGCACGAAGGCGACCGCGGCCTTGACGACGGCGGGCAGGTCGAAATCGAACATCCAGTATTGCAGCCACAGCACGATCGGATAGTGCACCAGGAACATGCCGTAGGCGTCGGCCTGCATGCGGTCGAGCAGGGTCGGCCCCTCTGCCTTCGAATGCAGGAAGAAGGCCAGGATCGTGAGCAGGATCGAGGCGCTGAACAGCACGAAGAACGAGCCGTAGAACAGGTGATACCAGTCGGGCAGAACCGGCGGGTTACCCAGGATTTCGCGCTTGATGTAGATCATGCACCACATCAGGCAATAGGGGATCACCGTCACGATCAGCCAGTGCCAGCGCATCGTGGGCAGCGTACCATTTGCGCTGAGCACGCCGCGATCGAAATTCGCCACGCCGACGCCCGCGCCGATGAAAAAATACGATGCATAAAGCAGCACGCGGCTTGCTTGCACCGAGAACGGTCCGATGTCGAACCAGTGGTTGGTGCCGTAATAGACCAGCAGCGGAATGTAGGCGACCAGGCTGACGGCGACGAGAAACAGCCAGAACTGCGCCGGCCGCTCAAATCCCTTCAACGAGATGCGATTGATCGGATCGAGCAGCGTGGGCGAGACCCGGTAGAGCAGGCTCGCCGTGAGGTCGAATGCCAGCAGCACCCAGATGAACCAGATCGGCCCACTCGGCCAGGGTCCGACCGTGACGGTCTTCCACCAGAACGCGGAGAAGGTCTCCTCGTGATGCTCCTGCAGCTCGAGCGCGTAGTAGGCGATCGGGATGATCGTCAGCGCCGCGATCACGAAGGGAAGGCCGAGTCTGAGCAGCCGGTCACGCAGGAAGACCTGCGGCGCCTTGCGCGCGATCCCCGGCCAGACGAACAGGCCGGAGAGGAAGAAGAACATCGCCATGAAGAAGCTGTCGGTGGCGAGAACGACGCAGTCGAAGCCGACCCACGATTTGGGGTCGGTGTGGCCGAAATAGGTATAGGGAATGACGGAGTGGTGCAGCACGACCACGAGCGTCAGGAAGGTGCGGGCCCGGTCGAGCGCGGCGTTACGCGCTTTGGCTCTCGGCGCCGTCTGAATACCAGCGGCGGCCGCCGAGTGGGAGATCGTTATCATGACGCGCGCCCCGCAAACTACGTCACCGGATGTTGCAACCGGGAACGGGATTGAGCAAGGCCGAATTGCGGCGCCCGGCTGTCACCGCCTGAAGGAACCCTCAGCGTCATCGGAAGTTACAAGGAGGAATTTGTTCTGTGCGGCGGCGCACAAGCGTGGAGGAAAGGGACTGTGACACTTCTGAAATGGGCGCTGATCTTCTTCGTGGTCTCGGTCATCGCCGGCATTCTCGGATTTACCGGCGTTTCGGCCGCATCGGCCGACGTCGCGCGCTTCTTGTTCTACGTCTTCGTCGTGATCTTCCTGGTCCTGCTGGTGCTGGGGCTGACGATATTCAGGGTGTAGAGAGCCACGCACATTCTCTCGCCGTCATTCCGGGATGGTGCGAAGCACCAGACCTCAGATGCGCAATTGCGCATCGGGGAATCTCGAGATTCCGGGTTCGATGCTTTCGCATCGCCCCGGAATGACGCCCGAAAAGCTCAGCCCGCGACTTCCTCGATCTTCACCTTGTCAGGATAGAATGCCAAATGGCCGGAAATCTCGGCCATGGCAGGAAACGGCGCCTCGTAGGTCCAGATCGCGTTCTCGATCGGCTTGCCATTGGCGAGAATGTTGAAATAGCTCGCGTCTCCCTTGTAGGGGCAATGCGTGGTCCGGTCGGTCTTCTTGAGAAGGTCCATTTTGGCGTCCGCGCGGGGCACATATTGCACGGCGGGATAGCTCGCTTCCTTCAGCGTCAGCGCATGGGTGGTATCGGCGATGACGACGCCGTCGGCGACGACGCGCACGCGCTTGGGGTTGGCGGTAATGGTGATGGGGTGGTCGGGACCGGGGAGTTTCATGTTTTCAAGCCCTCATACTCAGTCCGTTGTGATCGCTGTGCGGCGATCCATCCGTTTTGTCAGGATCGGACCAGGAATATAGTGGCGCGGGGCGTGACCTGAAAGGCCATCCGCGCTAGGTTTGAAGCTTCTCGGTCGCAGGTGTGCAGCGGGTGTGCAAGTGTGTTGCCGGCCGCGATTCGACCGGGACAGCAAAGGAGCGAGACTGGGATGCCGATGGACGCCCGCGATATCGAGTCGATGATCAAGGCAGCGATTCCCGACGCCGAGGTGACGATCCGCGATCTTGCCGGCGATGGCGACCATTATGCCGCCACCGTGATCTCCGAATCCTTCCGCGGCAAGTCGCGCGTCCAGCAGCACCAGATCGTCTATCAGTCGCTGCGCGGCCAGATGGGCGGCGTGCTGCACGCGCTGGCGCTGCAGACCGGAGTGCCCGAAGGCTAGGCCCTCCCATGGCCGACAATCCGCGCGGGGCGCTGTTTCGCGACGTCGCGTCCAACGAGCACGGCCGAGTCACGTCCGCGGAGCTGTTCTTCGACCTCGTCTTCGTCTTCGCGGTGACGCAGGTCTCGCACACGCTGCTGAATCATTTCACGCCATTGGGCGCGATCCAGACGACGCTGTTGTTTCTCGCGGTCTGGTGGGTGTGGGTTTTCACCGCCTGGGTCACCAACTGGCTCGATCCCGAGCAGACGCCGGTCCGGCTTCTGCTGTTCGTGCTGATGCTTGCCGGCCTCGTGCTGTCGACCGCGATTCCGGACGCGTTCGAGAGCCGCGGCCTGTGGTTTGCAGGCGCCTATGCCGCGATGCAGGTTGGCCGCACGCTGTTCCTGCTCGTGGTGACGCCGCCCGAACGAAAGGGCGAGCACCGGAACGCGGCCCGCATTCTGGCCTGGTTCGGCGCCTCGGCGGTGCTCTGGATTTGCGGCGGCTTTGCCGAGGGCGAGGCGCGGCTCTGGTTCTGGGCCATGGCGCTCGTCGTCGAATATCTGTCGCCTATGATGCGCTTCTGGACTCCCGGCCTTGGCGCCTCGGCAATCGAGGACTGGTATGTCGAGGGCGGCCACATGGCCGAGCGCAGTGCCGGATTCATCCTGATTGCGCTCGGCGAGGCGGTCGTCGTGAATGCCGCAACCTTCGCCGAGCTGACCTGGACCTCCGAAAATGTCGCGGCGTTCGTCTCCGCCTTCGCCGCCAGCATCGCGATGTGGTGGATCTATTTCCACCGGGGTGCGGAAGCGGGCTCCGAGCTGATCTCGAAATCCGCGGAGTCAGGCCGGGTGGCGCGGTCGGCCTATACCTATCTGCACATGCCGATCGTCGCCGGCATCATCCTCTCGGCCGTCGCCGACGAAGTCGTGCTGAAGCACCCGACCGGCCATGCCGATCTGAAGACGGCGTTGACCGCGATCGGCGGGCCGCTGGTGTTTCTCTTCGGCACGATCCTGTTCAAGCACAACATCCGCGGTTTCCTGCAGCTCTCGCACGGCGTCGGGATCATCGCGCTGGCGGCGCTGGCATGGTTCGCGCGCGAGCTGTCGCCGCTGATGCTGTCTGCCCTGACCACGGCGATCATGATCGTGGTCGCGGTCTGGGAGTCGCTTTCCCTGAGTGCGCCCAAGACGGAGTAGCGGTCGGAGTAGCGTCAGGACGATGTGGCCGTAGCATCCGCCGCAACCGGCGGCACGTTATTCGCGCCGTTGCCCTCGCTCACGCCATGGATCTTGCCGTCGACGATGTGGATGCGCCGGTCGGCGCGGGCGGCAAGCGCCGGATCGTGCGTCACGACGATGACGGTGCGGCCGCTGTCGGCGATGTCACGCAGGATGCCGAACACCTGTTCGGTCGAGGTCGTGTCCAGCGCGCCTGTCGGCTCGTCCGCGACGATGATCTCGGGGCGGTTTGCCAGCGCGCGTGCGATCGCAACGCGCTGCCGCTGGCCGCCGGAGAGCTGGTTCGGGCGCTTGTTGGCGTGGTCTTTCAGGCCCAGCGAGGTGAGCAGCTCCAGGCCGCGTTCGGCCATCTCCTTTTCCGACATCTTGCCGGCGGCCCGCATCGGCAGCGTCACGTTCTGCAGCGACGTGAACTCCGGCAGCAGGAAGTGAAACTGGAACACGAAGCCGCATCGGCCGAGGCGGATGTCGGCGCGCTCGGATTCCGACAGTTTCGCGGTCGGCTGGCCGCAGATGATCACGTCACCATCGGTCGGCGCGTCGAGCAGGCCGAGCAGATAGAGCAGGGAGGATTTGCCGGAGCCGGACGGCCCGGTGATGGCGAGAAATTCCCCCTTGTTGACCGAGAGGTCGATGCCGTTGACGAGCGTGTGCGAGATCGCGCCCTCCAGGCGCCGCACCAATCCCACGGCCTGCAACGCAATCTCGCTCATGACGCACCCCGGATGATCTCGACCGGATGCACACGGGTCGCCTTGCGCGCCGGGAAGAAGGCCGCACCGGTGCAGCAGGCCAGCGAGACGCCACCAGTGATGATGTAGTGCATCGGCGAATAATAGATCTCCAGCGGGGCGCTCGATCCCGTCAGCATGTCGTAGATCGTGATGTGCGACCAGCCAAAGCAGAGCAGATAGCCGAGGAGCCAGCCGAACAGGATGCCGACCGCGCCGATGATCGCGGATTCGATGATGAAGATGTTGCGGACGGCATACTCACGCATGCCCAGCGATTTCATGATCGCGATGTCCTGGCGTTTCTCATGCGTGATGGTGGAGATGATGTTGTAGGTCGCAAACGACGAGGTCAGCAGCATCGCGCCCATCACCGTCAGCACGATGAAATCGCGCACCGCGAAGGTGGAGAGCAGGTCGGCGTTCGCCTCCTGCCATGACACCGACTTGTAGCCCGTCTGCGCCTCCACCTGGGTTGCAACATGTTGCGCCATCAGGGGATCGTTGAGACGTAGTCGCAATTCGTTGATGACACCGCTTTGCCCCAGCATCATTTGTGCAAAGCCGGTCAGCGCGTAGATCCGACCTTCGTCGATGCTCTTCAGTCCGGAACGGAAGATTCCGACCACCGATGCGCTCACCTGGGTCCCGTTGCCGCCGATCAGCACCACCGAATTACCCGCCTTGAGGGCGAGCTTTTGCGCCAGCGCTTCGCCGATCAGGATGGCATTTGGCGCGCGGGACAAGTCGGTGATCTGTCCCTCGCGCATCTGGGTCGCAAGCTTCGAGACACGCGCCTCGAGCCGCGGATCGATGCCGGTCAGCGTTACCCCGATGCGGCCGCCAGCGTGATCGATGATCGCCGAGGTCCGCACGGACGGAGCGACGTCGCCCGGGAATCCAGGAACGTAGCGACGCCATCACCGTTTCCGGATATTTGATGCCGGGGCGGCTGTTGAGGTTGGCGACATTCGACATCTGCACCGCGCCATATTCGCGGTCCGCGGGCTGCGAGGGCGCCGAGCGGCGTTCGTCCTGAATCGTGATGTGCGGCATCGTGTCGACGAGCTGACGCAGGAAGTCGATCTGCGAGCCCTGCATCAGCCCCGCCATCATGATGGTGAAGCCGACGCCCATCGCGACGCCCGCCATGCCGACCAGCGTCTGGCGAACGCGGGCGGTGACGTGAGTCCAGGCAATCTCGAACAGAAGCCGTGTCGCCATGCGTCCAACAGGTGTCAAAACAACGATCCGGCGAGGCCGGCCGGCGGAACAATAAACAATCCTGCGCATCGGCAGTGTGCGCGACCGCACACTTACCGATTGGCGCTGTATCGCGCCACATTGCGCCGTGCGTCGTTGACGACGGAATCGATATGGGCGGAAATCGCAGCCGAGATCACCGCGTTGTCGGGATCGGTCGTGGCGGTAACGGCCGAGGTCGTCGTGGCCACGGCGGGAGCGGACGGCGCGGGCGCCGTCGCGTTCTGGTCCGGCGCAGCCTCGTCGGGCGAGGCGCCCGGTGCGGCCTGCTTGACCTTGCCGTTGTCGATCCGAACCTTCGTCCCATCCGCGAGATCGACGCGGGCCGGCGACAGCACCGCCATGCCCCGCGAGACGTCGCCGATGATCTCGATGTTGCGGCTGCCGCGGATACCGACCGTCACTGGGACGCGCTCGATCCTGTCATTGGCGACCACCTCGACCGAACTGCCCGCGACGGCCTCCGCCGGCACGACGAGCGCGGTGGGCTTCTCGCGGAAAATGATGTTGGCCTCGACCGACATGCCGATCCGCAGCGGGGTGTCCGCCGGCAGCAGCAGGTAGACCCGGAACGTCTTGCGGGTCGGATCGCCCTTGGGTGTAATCTGCGAGACATTCGCGCGCAGGGCCTGTCCAGGAAACGCCTCGCTGCGAAGAAACGCCTTTTGCCCGACGGCGATCCGGTTGATCTCTTCCTCGTTCACCTCGGCGACGACCTGCATCGGCGTCGGCGGGCCGACCCAGAACAGCACGTCCGTGGGGCCCGCGATCTCGCCGACTTCGCCGTCGCGCCGCAGCACCATGCCGTCGAGTGGCGCGCGCAGCACCAGCGCGTCGATCCGCACCTTCTGAGCCGCAATGCGCGTCTTGGATTCCTCGGACTGCGTCCAGCGCTTCTCATACTCGGTTTGCGCAGCGTCGTTCTTGCCGCGATCCTTCTCGGCTCGATCGAGATCGCGTTGCGCCTGCTGATTGCTGACCTCGAGCTCATGCAACGCGCTGCGTTCCTCGGCATCGTCCTGCCGGCCGAGCACCTGGCCCGCTTTGACATACTGCCCCTCGCAGCTGCACAGCTCGACAAGGCGCCGCCGCTGCAACGGAACGACCTTGGCCCATCGCTGCGGCTCGACCGTTCCGGTGCCGTAGATCGCCTCGGAGACGGGCGCCTGAGTCACGATGCTGGTCGTAACCGTCTGGACGTTGAGATAGTTGTCGTAAACATAATAGCCGCCGGCCGCGGCCAACAGCAGCAATGCGATCCCGGAAATGCGCCAGACGGTCATTCGAATCTCTAAAGTTAAAAGCCAAATCTCTTGCGCAGGCCATGCGGTACCTGATCGAGCAAGCCGTCGATATCGTTCTTCTTGATTGCCTTTCCGAGCGATCCCGCTGACCGGCAAGTCATCGGAATTGGAGCTGGTCTTCGCCGGCGGTTGCGGAGGAGCGGCTGCAGGAGGCGGGGCGGGCGCGATGACGGGGGCGGGTTGTGCCCCATACGCATTCCGCGAGGTGTCGGCGGGTAGAGGGGGCGGCGCTGCGGAGGCAGGCGCTGCAGCCGAGGTGGATGCCGGCGAGGCGGTTGGCGGCGGATTGTTCGAGATCGGGCGCCAGCGGCTGGCCTCGATGCGGGCGCGGCTGATTTCGTCGGGCGTCATCCTGTTCTCCAGCACGCCCATGAGCTGGCGCGAGCCGTTGCGGAATTCCTCGACCTTCGTGGCGGAGCTGACGATGTAAGCGTATTGGTAGGCCTTGACGTTGTCTTTCGGCGCGCCGCGCCCGATCGCGTAAAGGCCGCCGACGATCAGCATTGCGTGGGAGTGTCCCTGGTCGGCGGCGCGCGCGAACCAGCGGAAGGCCTCCTCGTCGGAGCGCGCGACGCCGACACCTGCGGAATAAAGCGCGCCCAGATAAAACTGTGCATCATCGTCGCCGGACCGCGCCGCGCGCAGGTAGCGATCGGCCATGTCCTGATCGGAGGCCGCATCCGCCCTGGTTCCGGTGGAACCAGCCAGCAGGCCCGCACAGCAGGCAATCGCTAAAACCAAACGCCTCATGAAACAGCCTGAACTTCCATGATGAAAAAACCGAAGCCCTTCAGTGGCTTCGAGTCCCGTTCTCACCGTCTATTGAAGTGGTATGCGTGCCTCGCCTTTGGTTCACGACAGAGCATTGGGTGCGAGCCGATATGCAGCGTCCCGCCACCGCATCGCGTGAGACCATCGATCAATAGGATTTGGGCTTTCGAATGTCTGCGACCTGGCTCACACTTGACCGCTCGTTCGCTGGTGTCGCGAACGAGCGTCGCCGAGTAACGCGCAAGGGAAACTAGTTCGGGAGACGAAATCGGGAGATTAATCCAATACCTTCAATGCATGGACTGAGAACATGCCGCTCTCGTCGGTCCAGGATTCCCGCACTTTCCAGCCCGCGCCTCGCGCCAAGGCAGCAAAACGCTCGATGCTGTATTTGTAGCTGTTTTCGGTGTGGATGCTCTCGCCCGCACGGAAAGCGAAGCTCGTGCCGAGCATGCGAACGGCCTGCGACTTCTTGCTGATGAGATGCATCTCGATGCGATGCTGCTCGCGGTTGTAGATCGCGCGATGGGTGAAGGCGGAGACGTCGAAATTGCCGCCGAGCTCGCGGTTCATCCGCACCAGCACATTGAGATTGAAGCGCGCGGTGACGCCGGCCGCATCGTTGTAGGCGTCGTAAAGCACGCGCTCGTCCTTTTCGAGATCGGCGCCGATGATCATCTGGGCGCCTCGTCCCAGAATGTCGCGGGCGCTGCGCAGGAAGCGGCAGGCCTCGTGCGGTTCGAAATTGCCGATCGTCGATCCCGGAAAGAAGCCGACCTTGGGCAGGCCTGCAATCTCGTCCGGCAGCTTGAATGGCGCGGTAAAGTCGGCGGCGACGGGATAGATTTTCAGCGCGGGGAAATCCTTGCGCAACGCGTCGGCCTGCGCGTTCAGGAAGTCGCCGGAAATATCCACGGGCACGTAGGCCGCGAAAGCGCATCGCTCGAGCAGCAGGCGGACCTTGGTCGTCGCGCCGGCGCCGAATTCGACGAGCGCTGCATTTGTTGGGATGATCTTTGCGATGTCGCCGCCGTGCTCGCGCAAGATCGAAAGCTCGGTGCGGGTCGGATAATATTCCGGCAGCCGGGTGATTGCCTCGAACAGCTCCGAGCCGGTCGCATCATAGAAGTATTTCGGCGACAGGCGTTTGGGATGCTGCGACAGGTCGTCGACCGCATCGCGGGCGAAGGCGGACGTCTGCTCGTCGGGAAGATGCGCGTCGGCCAAAGCGGGAGCGTGCATACTCATGATACTGTACTCCTGAACGCGCTTCGGCGCGGTTGAATGTCTTGCGGAAGATCAGACGGCGTAGTCGGCGAGACGAAGCCCTGTGAATTGCCAGCGATGATGTGGATAAAAGAAATTGCGATAGGTGACGCGGCTATGTCCGTCAGGAGTTGCAAGCGACGAGCCCCTCAGGACCAATTGATTGACCATGAACTTGCCGTTGTATTCGCCGAGCGCGCCTTCAATGGCGCGGTAACCGGGATAGGGCGAATAGGAGCTGCGCGTCCATTGCCAGACGATGCCATAAGCGTCGTTGAGCTGATTGCCGCGTGCGGCGACTTCCCACTCCATTTCGGTCGGCAAATGCTTGCCGCTCCAGCGCGCGAACGCGTCGGCTTCATAATAACTGACGTGACAGACCGCAGCATCAGGGTCGATCGGCTGCAGGCCGCCGAGTGTCATGATCCGCCATTCGCCGTCGATCTCGCGCCAGTGTCCGGGCGCCTGCCAGTCTTCCTTGCCGACGGTGGCAAAGCCGTCCATCAGCCATAGCGTCGGCGTGCGGTAGCCGCCGTCCTTGACGAAAGCGAGCCACTCGGCATTGGTGACGAGATTACGCGCCAGCTTGACCGGGCCGACCAGCGCTCGGTGCGCCGGCTTCTCATTGTCGAAATGAAAGCTGTCGTCGGCATGGCCGACGGTGTGAATGCCCTCGTTGAGCGCAATCCAATCCTCGCCAGCGGTCGTCAGGGCAGGGAAGCGCCAGGCCGGATCGTAAGCGGGCGGGATCGGGTTCTGCGCGAAGGCGTGCAGGATGTCGGTCAGCATCAACTCCTGGTGCTGCTGCTCATGATTGAGCCCGACCTCAACCAACGGAGCGATCCGTTTCAGGACATCCTCGGGTGCCGACTGGAAGAATTTCACGACCGCCGCATCGACATGCCGGCGATAGGCGGTGATCTCCTCGGCGCCGGGGCGGGTGATATGGCCCCGTTCGTGACGGGCGTGGCGGGGACCGGCGCTGACGTAATAGGAGTTGAACAGGAAGGCATAGTCCGGGTGAAACGGCACATAGCCCGGACAATGCTGGCCGAGCAAAAACTGCTCGAAGAACCAGGTTGTATGGGCGCGATGCCACTTCGCAGGGCTCGCGTCGGGCATCGACTGAATAAGCTGGTCTTCCGGGCTCAGCGGCCCGGCGCGGCGTTCAGTCTCCTCCCGGACGGCGAGAAACGCTTCCACCAGGTCCTGGGGAGAGGGCGCCGGAATCGGAAAAAAGCGAGGGATAAGAAGGGCGGAGCGCAGCCGCGGCGGTGGCTTTTTTCGTCACAGGGGTCTCCGGTCTTAGGGGAGAGAACGTTGCGCCTGGGGACTGGTTCCTAACAAGCCCGTCCTAAATAGGGCTTCAAATCGGGGATAAAAGCCTTCCGAAGTCATGATATTGTTTGCGTCAGGCAATCGACATCGGCCCGACCTTTGCATGTCAGATCCTCGGCATTTTACTATGGAAGTTCAACGGTCTGCGCTACATATTGGGCTATGATCGGGTTCGACGGGCGAGCGGCCCGCGCCTTCGCAGGTTCGGCTGAAGGGCCAAGCCTTTAACAAGGACAAGCCCTCAACAAGGAAACGGAAATGAGCATTGAGCAATTCATCGACAACGAAGTGAAGTCGAACGACGTGGTCCTGTTCATGAAGGGGACGCCCCAATTTCCGCAGTGCGGGTTTTCGGGCCAGGTCGTGCAGATCCTCGACCACGTCGGCGTCAGCTACAAGGGCCTGAACGTTCTGGAGTCCGCCGATCTGCGCAACGGCATCAAGACCTATTCGAACTGGCCGACCATCCCGCAGCTCTACGTCAAGGGGGAGTTCGTCGGCGGCTGCGACATCATCCGTGAGATGTTCCAGGCCGGTGAATTACAGCAGCTGTTCGCCGACAAGGGCGTCGCCGTCGATGCAGCGGTCTGAGTTTGACCGAGCGCCAGATCGGCAAGGCGCTGCTCGAAGTCATCGTTGCCGACATCACGACCCTGAGCGTTGACGCGATCGTCAACGCGGCGAATACATCCCTTCTCGGTGGCGGTGGCGTCGATGGCGCCATCCATCGTGCGGCGGGGCCGGATTTGCTGGCCGAGTG
>CAWAXO010000015.1:0-132623 GCA_963786015.1 uncultured Alphaproteobacteria bacterium
TGACGCCACGCGCCGCGCGCGGAATCATGCAGGATGAGCCCCCGACCGCAAAAAATTACCTTCGGAGAATTGCGCGAAACGGGCATGCACGAGATCCTCATCTATTGTGGAAATTTCGGTTGCAGCCGCCTATCAAGCTCAGTGCCGCGCTCTGGCCCGACGACGTCAGGTTATCCGACCTCGAGCCAAGGTTCGTCTGCAGGGAATGTGGGCATCGTGGCGCAGACGTCAGGCCATGCTTTGACGGTCGGCGGTTTGTCCCCCTGAAACCGCGACCTTGACCGGCGGCCTGGTCGCAAACTTTCACGAGACCGATCGCTCTGCCCTCCTGGGGCGCGTGATGGACGCATACCAATGACGACCGATTGCTTTCGCTGCGAAGATTGCGGATGGGTCTGCGAGGACCATCCGGAGAGGCCCTGGCAAGGTCCCCACGCCTGCGAGTGCGGCGGCGCAGGCATGCCCTGCCCGCTCTGCAATCACGCCGAGGGAAATGAGGTGCCAAGGCTACCGTTCACGCCGGACGACGAGAGCAAGCGCCACTGATATAATTGCGAGCATGAGGTTCGTTGAGTTCCCGCCCTTTCGCCGATCCCGAGGCCGCCGCGCGCAAGCTCATGGAGATCGCCAACGGCGTCGAGCCCGTTCAGGACGGGCGCATCTTCATCGAACTGCTTAACGGGCCGTTCCTATTCGAGTTCAAGGGGAGCCCGGCCGAATATGGCGCGGGTCTAAACCTTGCGATCTCTCGCGGCTGGCTGTGGAAGCACGAGAGCGGCACCTATGTGAAGCTCACACAGGCCGGCGCGTATCTGTTGCTCTAGTTCAGCCTCTTTCTCTGTTCTATTTAAAGCGGGCCGCGCGGCGCACCGACTGCTATGGCAACGAAGCCAGACTATTACATCTATGTTGTCGAAACTGATCAGCGGCCATTTCCATGGCGCTGGGAGATCCGCCGCCATAGCAAGCCGATGGGCGTCAAGCTCGGATCTGGCGGGTATCAATCTCAAAGTGCTGCCGAATTTGCCGGCAAGAATGCGCTAGAGCGTTTTCTGATCGCTCTCTGTGAAGAAGAGCGGCGCAGACGCTAGACTGTCTTGCCTATTACTTCGTCTTGCCGGAACCTGATATCGTCTATTAGCTTTTCGAATGGGTCCTGGGTGTGACACCTGGAGTCTAGGCATTGAGATTAGCCTCGCGCCCTCCACCCTCAATGCCCCCGCTGGAACCAGGTCCGGCGGGGGTTTTTGCTTTGGAAGCACGAGAGCGGCACCTATGTGAAGCTCATGCAAGCCGGCGCGGAGCTGTTAGCCTGATCGGTCCGTCATTCCACGACCCCGTACGAAAATTTGGATAACGCCGAGCGCCAAACTGGCGCAGCGGTCCCGGCAAGGTCTTGTCGTTGCTCGAGGTAGCTCCGTTACCAAGAACGGGACTGACCCGCCTCTCGATGCGCTTCATAAGTCTCATTGATTTTACCAATCCATTCTTGCAATTTTTGCGGGAAACATCGGGGCGATTCGTGGCTGAGCCGTTAAATATCCGCAAAATCATTCAGGAGTTGTTGGCCGGGCGTATGCGCGTCCCGAACTTCCAGCGCGGCTTTGTCTGGGACCCCGAACGTGTCGCTTACCTGATGGACAGCATCTACAAGGGCTATCCATTTGGCTCGATTTTGCTCTGGCGCACAAAGCAAGAACTGACCCATGAGCGCGACCTTGGGCCGTTCCACCTGCCGTCGAACGACCCCGAGTACCCGACGGACTATATCCTGGACGGCCAGCAGCGCATCACGTCCATATTTGGCGTTTTTCAGACGGAAATCACGCTTGAGCAAAAACCGCTCTGGGCGAAGATCTATTACGACATGATGGGCAGCGAGAACGCGCAAGAGTTGTCGTTTACCGCACTGGAAGATGAGGAGGTCATCAAGGACCAGCACTTTCCCCTCGGGTGCCTGTTCGACCCGGTTCTCTACCGCAAGGAGACCACCGACTACGACGACACCACGATTGCGCGCCTCGATAAGATTTCAGGCCCGATTCAAGGAAGCCCTCATCCCGGTCCAGACAATCACGACCGAGGACAAGACCGCCGTCGCAATCGTGTTCGAGCGTGTCAACCAAAGAGGCGTTGAGCTTGATACGGTCCAGCTCCTGAGCGCCTGGACATGGAGCGGTGACTTCGACCTTAACCAGCGTTTCGAAGAGCTGGCGGCCGATCTCACCCCGTTCGGCTTCAAGGACGTTGGCAGCGATAAGGACCTTCTTCTGAGGTGTTGTAGCGCGGTCATGCTGCGCGACCCCTCACCAGACTCCCTGATTTCGCTCAACGGCACGAAGGTCCGCGAGACCTTTGACAACGTCGTTACGGGCATCAAAGGCGCCATCGACTTCCTTCGCAAGAACTTGCACGTCGAGAGTCTCTGATAATCTTCCTTATGATAACCTCCTTGTTCCCCTCACGGTGTTTTTTGCGGGAGAACCCAACAAGCAGAAGAAAGTCACGAACAACCAGCGGAAGGAGATTCTCCGTTGGTTCTGGCACACCTGCATTCACAGGAAATACAACAGCCAGCCCATCAAGAGCCTGCGTGAGGACGTTGTCGAGTTCGCCGAGTCTCGCCGAAGCGTTCAGTCACAAAACTCACTCATCCTGAAGTCGGCCTTACCAACACGTTCTTTCTCTTTAACACCTTCCGCTTAAACTCCGTCATATCCCGTACCTTCATTCTGCTTCTCGCGCAGAAGGGACCGCGGTCATTCCTGAGCGGAAACAAGATTGACCTTCGCAAGGCCCTCAAGGAATACAATCGCAACGAGTTTCACCACATCCATCCCAGGAGCTTCTTGAAGGCGAACAAAAAGTCAAAATTTGATGACTCTGCTTGGCGAACATGTGCTTCCTATCACGGACAGACAACAACACCATCTCCGGCAGCGCGCCCAGCGAATACCGCAAGAAGCTCGGTGACGATATCGAGGACATCGAAGAGGCCAATTTTCTCCCGCCCTCCACATGGGACGACGACTTCTTGGATTTTGTCATGGACCGCTCCGTTCTACTGACCGCCTACGCCGAGCAACTCCTTGGCGTCGGGACGCCGCCTAAAAAGAGGAAAGTCTCGCAAGAACCCGCCTCTGGCACTCCGCTCGCCTAGACGCCAATCTCGTTCCGAGCGGATGGCGCGAGACTTACCAGAATGCGCCGTGCTAGCGTTTTCGCATTGATGCGGGAGCGTCGCGTATGTCCTTCTCACCATCGATCGTGCCATCAGGGGAAGATCAAGACGTTTACTTGCTGCTCGACCAGTTCGGCAGGCGGCTAGGCCGCGCCTGGCGCGAGACGGATGAAGCAGATACCGATTTTCAGACGCTCATTCGCCACTTGCTAGAAGGCCAATTCAGCAATCCCGTTCGGATTGTCGCATTCAACACCGCGGAAGGTTGGTCCCGTGATGTGTCTGATGACGTAGCTGACGAGCTCCGAGAGCGTTGCGCCGAGCGCGGAGATGTGCCGGACTTCCTCGCCGAGTTTTTAGAGCGCCATGATACCGGCAGGCCGATCCAACTGCTCCTGCCGATCGCCGTTTGACTTGTATTTTATAGGCCCGCGCCTATCTTGAACGCATGTTTCATGCGTTTGATTTTTTCTTCCTACTCGCGGCATTAAGGTACCAGACCGGCCCGAGTGGATCCACGAGGTGAAGTATGACGGCTACCGCCTGCGCGTCGAGCGGGACGGCGACCGCGTGCGCCTGATCACGCGGGGCGGTTACAACTGGACAAAGCGCTATCCCTGGATCGTCGAGGCCGCGCTAAAGAATCGCATCAAGCAATTCGTCATCGACGGCGAGGCCGTCATCCTCGGCGTTGACGGCGTCTCCGATTTCAACGAGCTCCATTCGGGCAAGAGCAATCACGAGGTGCAGCTCTATGCTTTCGACGTGCTCGCGATGGACGGCGACGACCTACGCACCCTGCCGCTTATCGATGCGCAAGGCGAGCCTCGCAAGGCTGCTTGACATCGCCGGCCGGATGGCATCTTTACAGGCAGCTTCGAACAGGGCGAGATCGGCCCCGACCTATTCAGGAAGGCTTGCGAGTTCGGCCTCGAGGGCCTGGTCTCAAAGCGCGCCGATCGGCCTTATCGCGCTGGTCGCTCGAAAGATTGGGTCAAGGTGAAAAACCGCACGCACCCGGCAATGGAGCGCGTCAAAGACGCATTCGACGCCGCGGCGGCTGTAAAATAATTCCGCCTGTGGCCTCGCGCTACCTTGACGGGAATTCCTGGACCGATTCCGTTGCGCCGGCCCAACCGACCTGGAGATCGATCAATAAACCGCATCGAACGCCGCCGCCAGAAGGCCATGGCTAGAAAGCGCAACCACTTAGACGAGGCACTGGAGGCGGCGCGCGTGGATTTTCGCGCCAAGTTCGGCCGCGATCCTCGCCCCGACGAACCGATTCTGTTCGATCCGACGAAAGACACGCCGACGCCGATCGAGCCCGACGCGCTGGATCGCATGATGGTGCAGAGCATGCTCGAGGCGGGCATTCGGGGCGAACTGATCCACGCCTATCAGAAAACCGGAATGATTGTGACGGAAGATAACCGGCACCTGTTTTCGAAGTCCGATCTCGCGGAATATGAGGCGGCGATCGACGACTATGATCGCCTGCAGAGCGCGCCACGCCACTAACCCGCCTGACTTCTGAGAGATCGTCGTTGAACCAACAAACGAAAATTATCGCCCTCATTGCGTTGTGTATGTCGGGGCTTGTGCAGGCGGGCTGTTCAACATCCGTCGCCGATATGCGAATCGCGAGCACACCAACTGACGCACCTGCGCATCTAAAAGAACCGGGCGCTTACGTACCAGTCAATGACTTGCCGCCGCCGCGTGATGACACCACGATGGACCCGGCCCAACGAGCCAAGGTCCAGGCTGAACTGACCGCGGTGCGTGACCATCGGGCGGTCGCAGCTCCCAACCACTAGCAAATGAGCGATCGACTGTAGCGGCGAGTACAGTTCGCATGATTGCTGACGGCTCCCGTGGGGCCAAAATTCGGGGCTTGAACCGCCCCCGGCGATAGTTGCGGAACAATCACACCCTCAGACTGTTAGTATCTGTCGGTAGTGATACGGTCGTGAATCTCAGCGTTAGTTGTGCGATGTGGAGGCCGGGGCAACGAGTGGGAATTCGTCATGCTATTCACACGACACCCAAAAGTTCGGTTTGGCGAACGCCGGAACAAAGCCAGACTATTTTGCCAGCGAACCCTTGAAGAGATGGAGCACGAGCGTCAACAGCTCAAAGACTTTCCCGCTCACGCGATATCTGACGAAGACGATCAAGCGAACTTGCACTGAGCAGTCGCCGTTAGCGGCGTGCTGGCCCAGCAGGTCGGCGCGGCAACTCCAACACCCTCGCAGACTTTTGTACCTCAGCCTTCGGCGGTGGGAGTGCACCGACATCGAAAAGCTGCTGCTCGCGAGCCCTTAGCTCGCGATCCCACATCATGCTCTGCGTTCGCGAGACTGCTGCGGAACAATACCCGCGTTCCTTCTTGTCCGCGTCCTCCCAGAACCAGTGCATGCAGCCCGGTCCGATGCAGAAGCTTCCCCGGTAATGCATTTCACGCGCGTACCAGGGAAAGAACTTCCACAGGAAATGCCACTTCACCCAGTCCTTGTACTTCCATCGGCCGCGCTCGCCGACCTTCATGACGCACATCCGCATACGAGCCTCTGCGGGCGGCAACATTCCGCGCATGTCGAAATCCCTCCGCGGCCCCCGAGGGAAATCCTGTCGCAAATCCTGAGGGTTGGCTAGGTCTTTAACGTGCCGCGCGGCAACAAGCTACCGCCAGAAGTCCTTAAACCTCCCCGGTGCCAGCTCAGTGTACCTCACCGTATGCTGAATGTTCTTGTGCCCAAGATACCCCTGCAAGGCCCGCGTATCGTGCCCCTTGTTCGCCAATGCAAACCCACACGCGTGCCGCAGCATGTGTGGATGGGCCTTAAATCCCAGCTTCGCGGCTTCGCCAGCCCTCTCAAACATCCGTGCAAAGCCTGCTGTGGTGAACGGTGCACAGCGTTCGGAGGTGAACACAAACGGGCTCTTGCTCACGCGCCAGCTTCCGCAGCGCCCGCAGTTCATCCCCACGGATCGGGTGCGTGGCAGGCGTTCCTTTCTTGGCTCGACGCACGGCAAGGGTCGCGCTCGAAATCAACCTGATCCCACCGTAGGTCCACCAATTCACTGACCCGCAGGCCGTTGTCGCGTCCCTGTGCCCCCAGCGGTTGGCCTTGGCCGCCTCACAGAGCACCGGCCCGGAGGACAATTCAGCGTCCGCAGCCCGTGTCGAATTTGTGAGTGCCATAATTTTCATGAAGGGAGCATATTGAGGGATGATCGAGAATGCTCTCAAGCTGGCTGGGATGACGGCGCTGCTATTGATTACAGCCGGTGGTTTTCCGAACCGGCGCTACGGGGCGGTTATTGCCCTTGGCGTCTGCATCATGGCGGCTGTCGCTCTTCATTTCACCGCACCGTAGACCGGCAATTCCGTTGCCCCCTTTGCATCGGCGGTGCCGGACCCTTTGAACCTTCGCTCTGCGAATTTGACTCACGTTGGGGCGAACTGCGCCCGGATAAGCAGCGTGCCCCATAGTGAAATTTGCACAGTTAGAGGCATCGCTAATGAAATCTGTTGTTGGAAATGCATCGATATTAGCCGCCGGTCTGGCGCTTGGAGCCCTCGCAGTTGAAGGGCTCCACGCTCAGGCCAAACAACCCGTCTACACGATCGCCGAAATCCAAATTAAGGAAGGCGAGCAGGATGCCTACGCGAAAGAGTTCTCACCCAAAGCTCAGGCATTGCTGAAAAGTATCGCGGGCAGTCAATTCGTCGCTGCCGGCACGCCGATGAAAATCGAAGGCGAGCTGCCACCCTCAGGTACTCGGGTTACTATTCGCAGATACAACAGCATAGAGGATGCTAGGTCTGCGTACAGTTCTCCAGAGTATAAGGAAGCCCGGAAGATTGGTGATAAGTACGCCACATTCCGCGTGATCGCGATCGAGGGCGTGCCGCAGTAGGGCAAGAGGTAACCCCCGCCCTAGCTCGTTGGCGGGGGGCCAATACGCGCCCGCGCCCGGCCCCTTGGACCTCCCAGCAAATTTTGTGAAAATTCGGCTGTATGATGCGCGAAGAAGCAAACCGTTTAGTTGTCCCACCCCGCATCTTGAAGACGCCGTGTAAGGTCCCCGTAAGCCCGCGAATGTAACGTAACGCGGCATTCACTGCATCACAGCAAAATTCACTACAGTAGCCAACCAAAGGCTGACAAGCCTTTGAGCAAGAAGGTAGAAATCAACTCCGACCTTATTGTTTCGATTCCGAGGGTCGGGAGTTCGAATCTCTCCGAGCGCGCCATTCGTTGCGGATGGTTGATGTTGATCGGGCTCAAGCCAGGGTTGGCACGGCCGTTCCTATCCGCCGCGGCCGACGCCGGACGAGGCGTTGTCCAGCCAGCGCCGCGTTGCTTCGTCGCTCCAGCCGGGAACTGCGAACCTTCCCGGAGCGGTTACACCTTGGTCAGGACGAACGATGACATGCTGACGCTTGGGGTGATGCACCGGAGCAGCGTTCGCGGGAGTGTACAGCGCGATCAAAACGCCTAACGCCACAGCATACCGCATCGCACTTGCTCCAATCGAATTCCGGCCCTGATGTATTGCCCAGGCCGAACCGCCCCAAGCTAGCGCGCCTTCAGGATCGGTCAAATCGGCGGAATTAGAGGCCATGCAGGCCGTTCACGCCTGAGAACGATGCGATGATGAGATCGCAGCCGGGCAGCGCAGAGTGCTGCGAGAGCACCATTCCGGGAAGCTCAGGGCGGGCCAAGCTCAAGGAGACGCTTCGGCTGATACAGGACGAGATGGAGGATCGCTGAAAACAGCCTTGATCTATGTCGACGCTTCGAAAATAGTTGGCAGTGCTGACCATTTGCAGGTGTTCGCCACCGAAGAAGCCCGCGCGGCGCTGATTTGACGAGCACGATCCGGAAGGCATCGCCTTCGAATATGAGGTTTAGGAATAGCCCGACTCGTAGTGCTTGATCCATGTCCATAGCGCCGTCCCACGAGTCCGCGTTGGCCAGGCGCCCATGACATGGATCCCGTCATGGAGACGTGACCATGAATTTTGCGTTTGTGATTTCGCTCATTCTGGCAGGCCTTGCGGTGGTTGGCGTCTTCATCTGGATTCCGCTTGTCAGCGAATACGCATTTTGGTTCGCGGTCGCGGCTTACATCGTCCTCGCCGGCTCACGCAGCTATCGTTAGATGATGATGCGATTTGATCAATCGCATCATGATCTATCTGTTTGTTTGAGAGACTTTTCGGAAAACCGGTTTCCACTTTCCGGTGCTCACAGAAGGCGTTGCCAGCGGGAATTTTTGACAACTCCAGGTGTTCCTGAGCCATGAGGCGGCTGCAGGAGGTTCGGAATGCGCGCTCTGGCTTGGATCATCCTGGCGATCGGAACAATACTGGTTTCAGCACCGGCACAAGCGCAAACCTACGATCCAAATTATCCGGTTTGCATGCACGCCTACGGCGGTCAAGGCGACTACATCGACTGTTCCTACACGTCGTTGGCTCAATGCAACGCAACAGCATCAGGCCGCGGGGCCCAATGCGAAATCAATCCCTTTGCGTCGCGTCCGTATGAGGGGCGCCCCGGCAGACGCGCTGTCCGATGACAACGGTCTGGATGTACGTCAACACGAGAGAAGTGCACCGGCCGCGCTTGATCTATATCAACGGTCTGGTCAAGATCGCCTCTTGGCTGAAGTCACGACCAGAAATAACTTTTGGCTGCTTGTCTCACGACTGCGGTCAGGTGCCGTGATCTGAAGCTTTATCTTCGTAGTTCTTCTTCGTAGTTCTTGCGCTCAGTTGGCGTGTGCGGGGGTGCGATTTGACCGATGACCGAGAAGAGTTCATCCGTCGCCTGATTGCGCGATACAACGCAGGCGAGCTCGGAAAAGACCATATGCTGCAAGGCATCGCCGAGTTCGACGCTATGGCCGCCACAAGGCGCATGCAGCTGTATTCCCTCGCGTGCACAATAGCAGCGGCCGTTGCGGCGCTGGCTTCTGCAGCGGCCGCTTACTTCGCCTACCTTGGCGTTCACCGCTAGCGCATGACTATGTCGATCGCCACGCCGATCATGTGCCAGCGGCTCAGGAAAGCTGAATTGGTTTGACTTGTCGCATTCATCTTCTTGAGGGGGCGTATCCCGCTTCTCCAAGAGAAACGTGCACTATCACAACTGATAAACCTATAATTGTGATTGAGTGTTGCCATTTTGGCACGGGGTTCGAGAGCACGTGCGCATAGCTTTCGATCGAAATTCCGAACTCGCGTTATTTCAGGCGGATCGAACGCGACGGATGACATCGGTGAACTTGAAAGCCCGGCATTGTCCGCGCTTTTTTGCCGAGCGAGGCAGCTGATCGAAATTGGGCGCGATGAGGATTCATCACCACTCATCGTGCACCCACGGGTTAAAGGCGAACGAAGCATCCGCAGTGAAAGCTGCGTGCAGTTCGGCGATTGCTGCACGCCGAGCGAATGCGAGCCCCGCCCGCGGGAGGAATTTCATGGGCGGCTTTACGCACAATGAGCCGTTGCCGCGTGCGTCGTTCCTGAACGGTCAGGCTGGCCCCGAGTGGCCGGCTACCGACGCTATTTCTCATTTTTATGAGCATTTTTAATAAGATAGGCCTGTGGACAAGTGTGGATAACTGAGTCATTATAAGTTGCTGCCTGTGATGCAAGACTACCCAACAGCAGCAACCCCAATTTGGCCTCGGCCCCCCACGCCGGGGCCATCTTTTTCGTCGGCAGATTGCTGCTGCCGACGGAGACCATTCGCTCCTTCTCTCGCCGCAATCAAAGCCTCACGCATTCCGCAAGCATTGACCGAGGCCGAGTCATCTCAAAGAGCACTTGAAGACGAGTTGCGAAAATCGTCAGACGTCTCGGGCCCGCCGTAGCGGTGTTCAAACGCGATTGAGCGTGGTAGGGTTTGCAGCCGTTAGCTGGTTTTGATGATGACAGGTTGGTCGTAATATCCAGACTGTCCGGACTGCATTTATATCGGACGAATTGAATTGATCGGCGATCATGGATCGCAACAGCGCGCCATTTTTTTCGGCGCCAGTGTCTTGATTTCGGGAGTGATCGATATTTCAGGAGTAATCGATGTCAGCGGTTTTTCAGCAATTGGGGCACGCCTCCTATCGCGCAGCCTGGGTCATGATCAGAACATTTCAGCTCGGCTGCCCGGCGGCGATCTTCACCTATCTCGGCTTTGCGCGGATGACGAACCTGGCTGAGGTCATCGTCGTGAGCTTCCTCTGCATTGTCATGACGTGCCTGAGCTGGGTGGCCGGCCGCGCCATGTTGATGATCGCAGAGAGTTAGAGCGGCGGCTACCGGCGCGGCATCAAGGCGCGCCCGAAATCCGGACATGGATGACGGGAACTGCCGTTGACGATGGAAACATGAAGGCCGCTTGAGGGGGACGTCTTCCTAGTTTGACCGGCGTCTCCGCCGCAGGTCGCGATCCTGCCGCTCGGGTATCCCCACGCAGGTCGTAAATCCATCCGTCTCCCGCGCGGAGGCGCTGCACGGGACGGCTTTGACCGTCCGCGTGGAGACCCCGTCCGAAATCGGTGACATTCAAACCCGGCCCTCCACTCGATTGCAGCAGCGGACCCGTGGAGTATGGGTTGGCCGGCGTATTCGAGGGCGCATACGCCCCCGTGTAGCCCTTCGAAGCCGGCTGGGTCGCCGCCGGCTTCGCGTTCGCCGGCCCGGGCTGCGTAGCCGAAGGCTCTTGAAGCGGCGGCGGGCCGGGCAGCGGCGGCGGATGACCTATCGTATCACCCGTCGTGGACGGAGATTGCTGAGCCAGGGCGGCCACCGGCATGATCGCCAACGAGATCGCGGCGGCGAAAGAGATCAATCGCATTGAAATCCTCCTTCCGAAGGCTGCGATCTTACGCACTTTGCAGCGTCAATCTACTGGCGTCATGTGAGTAACCGACGATTTCGAAATCGTGGCAAACGGGGTTCTGGCGTGGAGAGGGGCTCGTCCGAACCGACGCACCCGATCGGACGGGATATCGCACGTCGCGGCGACATGCCTGGTCGCGATTCGCGTCGCGGGCGTGACTGCTCGTGACTACGCCGCCCGCACCTTGCCCAGGAAGTCCTGAACCAGTCCGCGCATCTGCTGGGCTTCGCGGGACAGCGTGGTTGCGGCACTGAGCACATCCTGCGCGGCACCGCCGCCGGCGCGCGCCGAATTGGTCACGCCTTCGATGTTCCTGCTCACCGTGCCGGTGCCGGTCGACGCCTGCTCCGCATTCCGCGCGATCGCCTGCGTCGCGGCGCCCTGCTCTTCGACCGCCGCCGCCACCGTCGTGGAGATCTGGTTGATGTCCTGGATGGTGCCGCTGATCGCCGTGATCGCCTCAACGGCCTGCTCGGTCGCCTGCTGGACCGAGGCGATCTGCTGGCTGATGTCCTCGGTCGCGCGCGAGGTCTGGTTGGCGAGGCTTTTCACCTCGTTGGCGACGACGGCAAAGCCCCTGCCGGTGTCACCGGCGCGCGCGGCCTCGATGGTCGCGTTGAGCGCGAGCAGATTGGTCTGGCTTGCAATGCTGTTGATCAGGTTGACCACTTCGCCAATCCGGCGCGCGGCCTGCTGCAGCCCGCCGACGATGTCACCGGTGCGCTGGGCCTGCTCGACCGCCTTCTGGCTCACCTGCGAGGCGAGCGTGACCTGGCGGCCGATCTCATGGATCGAACTGCTCAACTCCTCGGCGGCGGATGCGACCGTTTGGACATTGGCAGACGCCTGCTGCGCCGCCGTGGCGACCGTGATCGCCTGATGGCTGGTCTGGTCGACGGTGGAGGACAGACTGTCCGCCGTTGTCTGCATCTGACTGGCCGCGTCGGCGACGCCGTTGATGGCGGAGCGCGCTGCCACGTCGAACTCTTGGGCCAGCCCCATGACGAGCGCCGAGTGCCGCTCCTTGGCGAGACGCTCCTCCTCCTGGCGGGCCTTGAGATCTTCGGCCGCGATCATGCCTTCCTTGAAGACGAGCACCGCACGCGCCATCGCGCCGACCTCGTCGCGGCGCCCGGTCGCCGGCACCACGGTCTCGGTCTGGTTTTGAGCCAGCCGCCCCATCGCCCGCTCCAGCGCAAGCAGCGGCTTGGCGATGCCGGTGCGCAAGAGCAGGCCCGCCGCCATTGCAAGACCGACCATGACAAGCACGACCGCCATGATCACGGTGCGGGCATTGTCATAAGTCCACTCGGCCGCGTTCACCGAGCGGCCGGCGCCGTCGGTGTTGAGCTTCACCAGCTTCTCGGCGTCGTCGAGAAGCTCGCGGAACTGCCGCCGGCCGGCGAAGAACGCTTCACGGGCGGCCTCGGGATTGCTGATAAGCAGATCGAGCGCCTTATCCGCTTCCAGGAAGGCTGCGTAGTGATCGCTCAGCCTCTGGAACGCAGCCCGCTCCTCCGCAGACGAGATCAGCGGCGCGAAATTCTTCAGGCTGTCGCTCATCGTCTTCTCGAGCGCATGAAGCGTCTGGCGGATCTCCTCGCGGTCATTCTCCTTCGCCAGCACGACCGAGAGCTGATTGGTGCGGATGCGCGCGATCTGGTATTGGAGCCCGCGCGCCATGTCGACGCTCGGCAGCCAGTTGCCCGACAATTCGCGCGCCGTGCCGTCGAGATCGACCAGCGATTTCAGCGCAAAGCCGCCCAGCACAACCACGCAGAGCACGACTGCCGAAAAAGTCAGCAGCAGCTTGCGCCCCACGGACATGTTGTTGAACCAGCTCATCAGCCCCTCCAATCAATGGACGAACGTGTATTTATACGGGGGGCATTAGCGAAAGCTTACGTTCCGCGTCGGGTCGCACAGCACGCGGACTGCAACCAGCCAACAGCGCGCAGCGAAGCAGCTCGCCTCATGCACGGCCGATCAGTCTCGAATGCCGGGCAGCCGGCATGATACTCTTGCGGGACGGCGATCAGACGTCTTCTTCGAAATCCTCGGCCGAGAGACCGAACGCCGACATCGCCTCTTCCAGATAATCGGCGAACATCGGCGTGCCGAGCAAATAGGCTGCGGTGCGGTTGTTGTGGGCGTCCGCGGCCTGGCTCCTCAAATCGGGAAAACTGTCGAGATCGCCATCGCCGCGGCCAAGCCACATCAACGCGACGAGATCGATCTGCTCGTCCACATTGAGATCAGAGATGAAACCGGACAGCTCGGTCAGGTCGGTGGTCTTGCCCACCTGCCCTTCGCCGGCATCGTCGTCCTCGAGATCGGCGATCAACTCCGGCGCGGAGGCTTCCATCTCGGATTGATGCGTCTTGGAGACGATAAAAAACACCTTCTCCGCCGAGATCGACAGGTTTGGAACTTTCGACATGCTGTTGACCTTCCCCGACAGGACCTAAGTCCCCTCCCAACGATGAGCCACGCTAGGCGTTCCGGCCAGCCGCACCACGTTGCGTGAGATCAAGCATTAAGCTCCGTGACCGCGCGTGCAGCCGGCCCTGGAGCCATCCGTGGGGGTCTAGGGTGTGGGTCTGGAAGAGTTCACAGACCCGCCTTGGCTTACCAGGTGCTGTCGAACAGCCCGAAATGCGGCTGCTGGGCGACCATCATCATTGGCCGACCAACGGGTCGCGCTCTCGCGACCTTACGTTTGGGCTGCGGTTTGACTTGCGCCTTGCCCGGCTCGGCCGGTGCCATCGCAGCGATCTTCGACGGGGTCTGCTGCTTCTGCTCTGCCTGACCGGGCGGAAGCTGAGCAAAGGCCTCGCGGACGCTCGACTTGGCTGACGCGCTGGCAATCGATGGTTGTGGTGGAGACGCAGCTTCTGCCTTGGCGACCTTCACGGCCGTCGCAGGCAGCGGTACCTTGGTATCGATCACCACACGCTCAGGCCACTTCTGTTGAGAACGGATGCGCACCGCCGGCAGATCGGATCCCGACGTCAAATTACCTGGAAGCGGCACCTGCGGCAGAACGACGTCGGATATCAACAGCAGCGCAAGCAATGCCCCACCAACAAATACAAAATACCGAAGTAAAGGCATGTCCCACCGCTCTGTCGACGCCCACGCGCGGATCATCTCTAACACGAGATATAGGCATTGGTTCTGTGCCGCGCCTGGCGGTTCAACAAGTAACGTAAATTTGCAGAGCTATGACGACAGGAGTTCAGTTCCGGTTGGCGGCTACCGCGGTGCATTTGGCGCGGCTGGCGTTAATATTGACGAAGCCGACGAGCATGTTCTCGATCGTCTTCCGGCCCTTCATGTTCACGGTGTCGGGAATCACCCGCTTGCGATCCGTGAGATGGCTTCCGTCGCGGCGCGCGAACGAGCAAAGCAGCTCGATATCCCTGACCGGGTAATCGTTGTTGTTACGCAGCGTCAGCGTAACGATTGCCTTCGACCCCAGCCCGCCCCTGCGCCAGTATTGCGAGGAGATGCTCACGCCGCTCACCGCTTGTGGTTCGGCCGCCTGGGCCGGCGCATCGGCGGTTGTGACCGGCTTGTCGGGCGATACAGAGGTGGTGGACGAGACGCCGGACGCCGGCGAATTGGGCGAAACGGCGGTCGCCATTGACGGTGCCGGCGCTTCGATGGGGACTGTCGCCGGTTCAGCCGGCTCGCTCTCGGTCCTGCCCCTGTCATAGTTGAACCAAAACACCCCACCCGCCAGCGCGGCAACGAGCAGGATCGGCAACCACAACGAATAGGCCTCGTGATACGAGGCCGAGGCCTGATCGGACCGATCGAAAAAACTGCCGAACCTCGCAAATCGTCCCAGTTCGATACGGTCGAGTTCAGTGCTCATTCTAGCACCATCAGCCCGCGCGATGGCCGCGCGTCCATCAATGAGGCAAGGCTGCGATGGTTCCATCCAAACGCGACAATTGGAGGGCGAAGGCGCCGGTGTCGCACGAGGCGGCAGCAACGCCAGCTAACGGATGGTCGTTGGGACGGTTACGACGGCATTGCTCCTGCCTTCATGCGAGGTCGGCAGCCCCGACAGTTGCCTGGCGGCACCGGCGGTATAACCTCCGCACTACTCTGTCCGGCCACCGGACTTGCAAAAAGCCTGCGAACCAAAAAGGAAACAACCATGCCGATCGTCACTTGGGATCATGTCCATCTGCGCAGCCCCGACCCGGAGGCGACCGCGACCTGGCTTCAAGACATTCTCGGCGGCGTGATCATCCGCGGCCCCGGCCGCATCGACGTCAAGCTTGGCGGCGCCAACGTGTTCATCGCCCCGGTAGCCGCGAGCGACGGCGTCAATGCGCCGCCCGTGACGCCCTATCAGGGCCTCGACCATTTCGGGCTGACGGTCAAGGACATCGACGCGGTCGCCGCCGAGATCAAGGGCAAGGGCGTCGAGTTCACCAAGGAGCCGACGACAATCCGCCCGGGCGTACGCATCTGCTTCATCCGCGGCCCTCAAGGCATTTCGATCGAGCTCCTGGAGCGCGATAAGAAATACGCCTGACGGCGGCGCCAAGTCGTTACGTCATGCTCCCCGGCATGAAGCAGCGGATGGTCACGCCAAGATAACCATGGATCGGCCAGACCATGGTCCGGCCGATCCGGTTCGGCTCCGTGATCACGGCTTCGTCCGGCACGTCGACCCATTCACCGTCGACGCGCACGCGGTAATGGCCTTCGTGGGTTTCCCAATCCACATCGCTGACCGCGCTACCGTCGGCGTCTGAACAGCACGGCCCCTTGCCGCTGCGCAGGCCATCGAACCATGCCCGCATCTCCGGCGTGGAGTTGGCGAATTGACCACGATCGCGAGCGTGTCCGGTCGGTACCACCAGCGCCATCAATATCGCGGCACCGCTGACGCGAAGCGGTGCTCGCCAACGCCCGGCAGAACGACGATCAATATTCTCGTGAGGGTACGCGTTACTGCATTGATGCGGCGCACGGCCGCCGGAACTCGATCCAGTTGCTCATGTCATCTTGCTCCTGCACCTACCCCCGGTGCAGCAACAGCTATGCATTAAGCGGGCCAAACAACCTGAGGGTTTGAATTGCCGACGATCGAAATCGCGCGAGATCGATTTGCGCATGGAACTTCGTCGACGCACGATGACCGGCCTCATCGGTCAAGCTGTCGCGTTGCACGAATTGCCGGCCTTTGGCATGATGCGCGAGACTGGCTTCGATGGGCAACGCGGCCGGCAGCGGGACACTATGAAAAACGGGCTGTATTCGATCCACGTCAGCCTGCAGGATGGACGCGTCGGCAAAGGCAGCGGCGTGGTCGTATTCCGCGACGGCAAGATCGTCGGCGGCGATGCTTACCTCTATTATATCGGCACCTACACGGTGAAGGACGACAACACCTTCAAGGGCGAGGTGCTGGTGCAACGCCATACCTCGAGTCCAAACGCCAATCCGCTGTTCGGCGCGCCGAACCCCGTCGGCGTCGGCGTCTCCGGCACCTTCACCGACACGAGCGCGGTCATGAACGGAACGGCGCTGGTCGGCAAAGCCAGTCAGATCTTCGGCGCGACGCTGCGCAAGCTCGCCGACATCGACTGACCACAACGCGCTATTCCGCAGCCTGCTCCAGCGGCGCGATGCGCGGCAGTAGGATCTGGATTCGTGTTCCTCCGCCCGGCTCGGAGTCGAGATCGAGCCGTCCGCCGAGGCGCGTGGTGACGATGCTGTAGACGATGTGCAGGCCTAGGCCGGTGCCGCCCTGGTCCCTGCGCGTGGTGAAGAATGGATCGAAGGCGCGGCGGCGGACATCCAGGCTCATGCCGCAGCCATTGTCGGCGAAGATGATCTCGACATTGTCCTTGCCGGATGGGCGGGCCTGGATGTCGATCACGCCCGGCCCTCCGCGCGGAAAGGCATGCGCGACCGCATTGAGAAACAGATTGGTCAGCACCTGACCATAGGGGCCCGGATAAGAGTTCATGATCAGATTGGGCTGGCACTCGACGTTGAGCGTCAGATTGTGCTTCCGCAATCCGGGCCTGCAGACTCATCACCACCTGCTCGGTGAGATCCGCGAGATCGAAGCTGCGCTGGTCGGAATAATTGCGGTCGGCGGCGACCTGCTTGAAGGACTGGATCAGTTCTGCGGCGCGATTGAGGTTGGCGACAAGCTGCGAAGACGCGTCACGGCTGGTTGCGAGAAATTCGGTGAGGCTCGAGCGGCGCAGGTCCCCGCGCGCGACCTCGTCGGCGAAATTCGCGGTCTTGCGCTCCAGCGCCGAGGCAACCGTCAGGCTGATGCCGACGGGATTGTTGACCTCGTGGGCGACGCCCGCCACCAGCCGCCCGAGGGCCGCGAGCTTCTCCGCCTCGATCAACGAGGCCTGGGTCTCGCGCAGATTGCGCAGCGCGGTCTCGGCGGCATCGCGCGCCTTGCGCATCTCCTGCTCGCCGCGCTTGCGCTCGCCGATGTCGAGCGCCACGGTTACGATGCGCTCGATCTCGCCATCGCCATCGAGCAGCGGCATCTTGTTGACGAGCCAGTGCCGGATGTGACCGGCGGCATCCATGTACTCCTCTTCGTAGAAACCAAGTCCCTTCTTCGTCTTGAGAACGCGCTTGTCGTTCTCGTCGGTTTTTCTTGCGCCATAGCGCGACATCAGGTCGCCCGTGGTTCGGCCAAGCGCCTCCGCCGGCTCGATATCGAAGATGCCCGCCATGTAGCGGTTCATCAGCACATAACGGAGATCCCCGTTCTTGACGTTGATCACGGCAGGCACCGTGTCGATGACCTGTTGCAGTAGCCTGCGTCCCTCGGCGATCGCGTCCTCGGCGCGCTTCTGGTCCGTGATGTCGCGCACCGTGCCCTCGTAGCGGACGACCTCGCCCTTGTCGTCGCGCACGGTGGTCGCGCTGTCGGAAAGCCAGAGGATGTGACCGTCGCGCCGGCGGACCTGGTATTCGAACTCGCGCACCATGCCGTCGCGCCGCATCCGGGCCTTGTATTCGTCGCGGGCCTCCGGATGGACATAGACGTTGTCGGACACATCGCTGACCGCATTGATCAGCTGCTCCGGCGCGTCATATCCCATCATGCGCGCCAGCGCAGGATTGGCGTTGAGCAGTGCGCCGGCCGGCGTCGTGACATAGATGCCGTCGATCGAGGTTTCGAACAGCTTGCGATAGCTCTCTTCCGCAAGCCGCTGCTCGGCGAGCGCGCGCACCGCCGCTTCGCGTGCGGCATCGGCCTCCGCCAGGGTCCGGCGGAACACCTCGGCCGCCCGGGCGATATCGCCGATCTCGTTCTCGACATCGGTGTCCGGAATCGAGGCGTTGTGCCGACCCGCGGCCAGCGCGCGGATCGAGCCCGCGATCGCCGCGAGCGGCCGCACCGTATGATGGACCACCAGTGACGCCGCGACGATGCCGATCAGCACCCCGATCGTGCCGAGGATGATGCTCTGCCATTTGGCCTCGCTCAGCGTCCGCGCGAAGTCATGCGACAGCACGCGGCCGCGGCGAGCGCTGAGTTCGCGTAACAGCTCGGTCACCCGACCGATCAACCGGCCTTCCGTGCCCAGCACGTCCTTGTCGAGCGTGGCGATCTCGCCTTCTGTTCCGGCAATGGCAATGACGGCATCGGCATAGGCGTCGGTCGCTGAACGCAGGCTCGCGTCCTCGATCGCGAGCGCACGCATCCGCCTCGCCGCCTGCTCGGTGCTCGCGGGATCGTGCGCCAGCAAAGCCGCCGAGACCTCGTTCTGCGCGCGGAACACGGCCCTGGCGCTCGCCCGGTCGGGAACGTCGGCCACGGCGGTCTCGAACTTTGTCCGGACCGGTGACAGCGCCGCCAGCAGGTCGGCGCGGCGCGTGATCAATTCGCTGACGCGCTCGATGCCGTCGCGATAATTGGCGAGCCGCTGGGTCACGCCGTCGATCATGCTCTGCTGCTCGGGCGCGAGCTCGAGCCGGGTTTTCTTCAGCAGCGCGCCTAATTCGGACGCCGCTTCGGAGACCCGGCCGGAACGCGCGCCGGGATCGGTCACGAAATCGCGCGCGGCGAGCCGCAGCTCGTTCATGCGGCGGTCGATCTCCTCGGCGAGATCGCCGACATTCTGCAGCCGCTGCAGCTCCGCAAAGGTCGCATCGATATGGCGGATCGCGATGACGCTCGCCATGCTGGTCGCGGTGATGACCGCGAGCAGCGTCAGGAAGCTGCCAAAGGTCATTTGGCCGATCGAAAACGACAGGGATCGGAAACGTTGCAATACCGCCGCGAACACAGACATGGTTAAAATTACCGGCTTCAAAACCCCACTTTATACGACGTAATCGAGCGCCGGGGGAACCTGCCGGAGACGGTCCGGCGGCGCGATTCTGTTAGTTTTCAGGCGTACATGGCGGATTTCCGGCGAGCGGTCAGTCGGCCGTGATTCCGGCGTCCTTGACCACCCTGGCCCACAGCGCAACGTCGGCCTTGATGATGTCCGAGAATTGGGCGAGCGGCGCGCCTTTGGGCTCGCAGCCTGCCGTGTCGAGCTTCTCGCGCACGTCGACGGCCGCGAGCGCATCGTCCAGCGCCTTGCTGATGCGCGCCACGACCGGCTGCGGCGTCGCCGCGGGCACCACGATGCCGAACCATGGCGTCACCTGCGCCTCGGCATAGCCCTGCTCGGCCATGGTCGGCACGTCCGGGAAATATTTGGTGCGGCTCTCGTTGATGGTGCCGATGATCCGGATCGTGCCGGTCTGCGCCTGGGACAAGGCCTGATTGGCGGACAGGAAGGTCGAGGTGATCAGGCCCGAGGCGATGTCCGGCACCATCTGCGGATAGCCGCGATAACCGATGCCGGTCACGTCGATTCCGGCGAGCCGCTTGAACAGTTCGAAGCCGAGATGGCCGGTCGAGCCCTTGCCGGGATGACTGTAATTCAGCGTGCCCGGTTTCGCCTTCGCAAGCGCCACGAACTCGGCGACGGTCTTGACCGGCAGGCTCGTCGGCACGACGAACAGATTCGGCGCCCGGCAGATCTGCCCGACCGCCGCGAAATCGCGCAGCGGATCCCAGCGCAGATTGCTGGTGAGCGACGGGCTCGCGGTGAAGAACGTCGTCACGAGCAGCCATGTGTAACCATCCGGCGTCGAACGCGCGACCTCTTCCGCCGCGATCGATCCGTTGGCACCTGACTTGGCTTCGACCACGATCGAGGCGCCGTTCCATTGCGCCGCCATGCTCTGCGCGACGATGCGGGCGAACACGTCGGCGACGCTGCCCGGCGCATAGGGAATGACGATGCGGATCGGCCTGCTGGGAAAATTGTCCTGTGCCGATGCGCGACCGGACATCGCGGCGACTGCGAAGCACACGCCGACCATCACGCAAACACGTCGCCAGACCATGGCCCGCTCCCGCCCCCAATTTTATCTCGCGGGATTTCGCCGCCCACGATCTGGAGCGAGGATGCCGGGAACGTCCTGATGCCGTCAAGCAGCCCTTGAAGCAGCCCTTGGCATGGCAGCCTTTCGCGGCGGGATCGTCATTGCGGCGACGCCGATCACAACGCAGGCGAGCCCGAGATAAGCGGTCGGCGACAGGCGCTCGCCGAGGAAGATCACGCCGATGGCGACACCGATCGGCACGCGAAGATAGGCCTGCGCCGTGGTACCGACCGAACCGAGCGTCTGCACCAGCCGGAAATAGATCACGAAAGCCGCCGCGGTCGAGAACACGGCAAGCCCCAGCAGCGCCACAATCGAGCTTGCTGACGGCGATGACGTCCACGGCTGCTCGATCGCGACACTCAAGGGAATGAGGATAGCCGCACCCGCCAGCAGCGAGCCCGCGGCCGGCGCGATCGGATCGAGGCCCTTGAAGCCGCGGCCGAAGATCGCGGCGCCAGCGTAACAGAGGGTCGCCGCGACGATCGCGATCTCCGCGAGCAAACCGCGACCCGATCCCGTGGAACGCATCGACGCCGACGATCAGGCAGATGCCCGCCATCCCCGCGACGACGCCAAGCAGTTTCCGCGGGGTCACCGGTTCGTGCCGCGTCACCAGGGCCGTGAACAGGAAGGTGAAGATCGGCGCGGCGGAATTGAGGATCGTGGCGGGCCCCGCATCGACGAACCGCTCGCCCCAGGCGATCAGCGTCCAGGGGATCACGCTGTTGAGGCAGGCCTGGAACATGAAGCGGCGCCAGGTCGCGAGATCGGACGGCATCGTCAGGCCGCGCCAGCGCATGATCGACAGCAACAAGAGCCCCGCGATCGAGGTGCGCGCCGCGATCAGCGTGATCGGCGGAATGGTGGCGACGCCGAGCTTGATGAAGGTGTATGACGCGCCCCACAGCGTCGCGAGCAGGACGAGCAGCGCGAGCTCGGTTGCGATGGCCGGGGGCGGCGCGTGGGCATCGGACATGTCGGGCTTTCCGGTCTCGATTGCGGTCGAGAGCGGAATTTACATTGAATGAAATAGCCATCCTTCGTTACGTATCGAAATGTGATTTCTCCGTCATTGCGAGCGAAGCGAAGCAATCCAGAATGCATCCGCGGAACGATTTCTGGATTGCTTCGCTTCGCTCGCAATGACGGAGACAAGCATCACCCGAGCGCGCCCACCTCGAACACCTCGCCGTCATAGCCGGCCTCGCGCGGGATGCGGAGCTGGCGGCCGCCGTTGAGCCTGGTCATGATCGGCATCACGGTGACGACCGGCCTGCCGGTCGCATCATCGAGCGCGGCGCTGACATTCGGCTGCTTGCCGAGCTTGATCAGGTTGCGCGTGGTCGGGAACGGCAGCTTGAAGCGGCCGTTCTCGCCGCCCTCCAGCGCCTCGCGCGGCGACACCCAGATCGAGTTGGTCGACTCCTTGCCGTCATGCGCGCCGAGCTGATCCGGCGGTGCGGCGGCGAGGAAGAACCAGGTGTCGAAACGCTTCGGCATGCCCTCGGGCGTGATCCAGTGCGCATAGGGAACGAGTTCGTCGAGCGCGAGCCACAGGCTGTTGCTGGCGAGCACATCGAGGAACGTCGTCTTGCCCGCGCACAGGGCGTCGCGATGCGCGGCCTCGATCTCGCTCGCGCGCGACGCGTCGACCAGCGCGGTCGAGCCCTTCGGCCGCGCCAGCAGGATGCCGCTTTCCTCGAAGGTTTCGCGGATCGCGGCGATACGGAAGCCGAGCGCAGCTTCGTCAAGTCCCTCCCCGCCGCCATAGAGTTCAGTGCGCGCGGCGATCTCCTTGTCGTTGTTGTCGACACTGCCGCCCGGAAACACCAGTGCGCCCGAGTTGAACTCGATCTGATGGTGACGCACCATCATGAAGACTTCGATCTCGCGCGCTGCGGCGCCGTCGCGCAGCAGCAAGACGGTGGATGCAGGCCGCGGGGCGACGACGTCAGGCATAGGTCAGCCCGCCGCGCTCGACTGCGGCGCGAGGTTCGCGCGCCGGTCCACCCGTGCGACACGCGACAGCAGATAATCCACTTCGGCCTTCGCCGCCGCGGTGATCGTGGCGCCGGGCTTGCGCTGCGCGCTGGAGGCGATGATGCCGCGCTTCTGCAGCACATATTTGCGCACGGCGAGGCCAGCGCCGGGCTGCTGTTCGTAGCGGATCAGCGGCAGATGCGCGTCGAACAGATCATGCGCGGCGTCGCGCTTGCCTTCCTTCGACAGCCGCACCACGTCGATCAGAAGCTCCGGGAAAGCGTAGCCGGTCATCGCGCCGTCGGCGCCGCGCTCCATCTCGAAATCGAGGAACAGCCCGCCATTGCCGCACAGGATCGACATCGGTTTGAGCGAGCCGTCCTTCTGGAACGCGCGCAGCGCGGAGATCTTCTCCAGCCCCGGCCAGTCCTCATGCTTGAGCATGACACAAGAGGGACTATCCATCACGATCTTGCGGATCACCGCCGGTGTGAACACGACCTGCAGGGTCAGGGGATAATCCTGCAGCACCCAGGGAATGTCGGGGCCGATCGCCTCCTGCGCCTGCTTGAAATAGCCGATGATCTGGTCGTCGGTCCGCAAGGATGGCGGCGGCGCGATCATCACGCCGGCCGCGCCCGCATCCATCGAGGCTTTCGCCAGCGACCGCATCGCGGCGAAGCCCGGCGCGGAGACGCCGACGATGACCTGCATCGTTTTGGCGCGCTTGACGAAGCGAACCGCGACCTGCTCGGCCTCCGCCGCATCGAGCTTCGGCGCCTCGCCGAGAATGCCGAGCACGGTGACGCCGTCGCAGCCGACCTCGGCGTAGAAATCGGTCAGCCGGTCGATCGATCGCTCGTCGATACGGCCGTCGTCATGGAACGGCGTCGGGGCGATTGCGAAGGTGCCTTTGGCGTCGGCGGTGAGTTTTGTCATCTCTTGTCTCTGCTCTCTGTCGTCATTCCGGGGCGATGCGTAGCATCGAACCCGGAATCTCGAGATTCCGGGTTCGCATCTTCGATGCGCCCCGGAATGACTGCAACTCAAAACCGCCGCGCGGACTTCTTGATCTCGTCTTCCGAGAAGAAGATGTCCTTGGCGTGCGTCGTGATATCTTCGGCTTTCCAACCCGTGAACGGTGGCTTCCAGCCGTCCATTTCCATCATCCGCATCTCGCGAACGCCGCGGGGGCCGGACACGCCGAGCACCTTGCCGGTCTGGTCGCCCGACAAATCGCTGACCATGTATAGCACGGCCGGCGCGATGCCGTCCGGCCCGAGCGCCGCGCCGGGGTTCTCCTTGTAGCGCGGCAGGTCTGCGGTCATGCGGGTCAGCGCGCCCGGCGCCAGCGTCCACACGCGAATGTTGTATTTGCGGCCCTCGATCGCCAGCACGTTGGACAGCCCCCAGATACCGCCCTTGGCCGCGCCGTAATTGGTCTGGCCGAAATTACCGATCAGCCCCGAGGTGGAGGCGGTGTTGACGATGACGCCACCACCATTCTCGCGCATCCAGCGGAACACTGGCTGCGTGCAGCAGAACGTGCCCTTGAGATGCACCTTGATCACACGGTCCCAGTTCGCCTCCTTGGCCTTGGCAAAGGTCTCGTCGAGCAGGATGCCCGCGTTGTTGACGAGAATGTCGGCGCGGCCAAAATGCTTGATCGCGTCGTCGAACACGGATTGCCCGCCGGCGAGCGTCGAAATGTCGGCGCCATTGGCGACCGCGCGGCCGCCTTCGGCCTTGATCGCATCGACCACCTTGTCCGCCATCGACTTGTCGGAGCCCGAGCCGTCGCGCGGCCCGCCGAGATCGTTGACCACGACCGCCGCACCCTCGCGCGCGAACAGCTTTGCGTAGGCTTCGCCAAGCCCGCCACCCGCCCCGGTGATCAGCGCCACCTTGCCGTCAAGTAGTCCCATGGTTTTGTCTCCCGTCAATTGCTTTGTTCTTACCTCGCCCCGCTCTTGCGGGGAGAGGTCGAAAGCGAAGCTTTCGGGTGAGGGGCTCTCTCCGCGAATCCCGACGTGGAGAGAGCCCCTCACCCCAACCCTCTCCCCGCAAGCGCGGGGCGAGGGAGCGCACCGCCGCGCTAACCCAGCACGGTCTTGCCGCTCTTGATCACGGTGACGCCGCGCGACTTCACCTTGGCTTCGAACGAGATGACATTGCCGTCCTTCCACAGCTCCATGGTCACGGTCTCGCCCGGAAAGACCGGCGAGGAAAACCGCGCGGCGTGCTGCTTGAACGCGGATGGATCGTAATCGGCATAGGTCTGCAAGATCCCGCGGCAGGTGATGCCGTAGGTGCACATGCCGTGCAGGATCGGCTTGGGGAAGCCGGCCTTCTTGGCGAACTCGGGATCGGAATGCAGCGGGTTGCGGTCGCCGCAGAGACGATAGACCAGCGCCTGGTCCGGCCGCACCGTGATGTCGACGGTCTTGTCCGGTGCGCGCGACGGCACCGTGATGCGGATCGGGGATGCCGCCTGACGGTCCGCCAAAGCCGCCATCGCCGCGGGCGAAGCGCGAGGCGACGAGCGTTGCGAGGCTTCTCGCCCTTCTCGTCCTTCAGGACGGTCTGGTGACGGATCACCGCGCCCTTGTCCTTGCCTTTATCGGAGACCGCGAGCACGGAGGAGTTGGCGGTGATGTGCGCGGCCGTCGCAAGCGGCTTGTGAAAGGTGATGTCGCGCTCGCCGTCGACCACCATGACGCGGTTGAGATTTATCTCGCCCGGCCCCGCGCCCCATGCCGCGACGGACGCAAAGGTCGGCACCACCTTCAACGGACGCGGCGTGGCGGAGGCCTCATTGACAAAAGCCAGCTCGCGCTCGTCCATGGGATCGGCGCCGAGGCCAATGCCGTAGGCGTAGAGCATCACCTCGCGATCGCTGTAGCTGTATTTCTGGCCGAGGTTCTTCAGCGCCATCAGTTGTTCGTAGTTGATCGGCATCTGTTGTGTTTCCTCGCGATTTTTCCGGTCATCCCGCGTAGGCGGGCATCCAGTAATCGCCGGTGTTTACTGGATCTCCTGGCTTTCGCGGGGATGCACGGCACCTTGCGTCTTGTGGCACGCATCTCGAGCAAACCCATCACGCCGCCGTAAAGAACGGCAGCGGCGCGCCTTCGGTCGGCTTGAACACGAGCTTCACCCTCTGGCCGATCTTCAAGCTATCGATGTCGCAATCGACGATGTTGGTCTGGATCGAGGGCCCTTCCTTCAGCGTGACATAGGCGATCGCGAAAGGTCCGGTCGGCGATTTGCGCATCAGGCTGAACGTGTAGATCGTGGCCTCGCCGCTCGCCTCTTCCCACACGGTCTTGTCGGAGAAGCAGAACGGACAGATCGAGCGTGGAAAGTAGTGCGGCTCGCCGCAGGCGGTGCAGCGCTTGATCATGAACTTGCCCTGCTTGGCCGCGTCCCAGAACGGCGCGCTCTCGGGGTTCGTGACCGGCGCCGGATATTTCTTAGCTTCTGCCATCACACGCGCTCCAGAATGCAGGTTGAGGCGGCGTGACGCACGCCGAGAAGTCCGCCGGTGCCATGGGCCACGGCAAGGTCGCAGTTCGGCACCTGCACCTTCGGATGCGCTTCGCCGCGCAATTGCCTGACAGCCTCGAGGATCTTGGTCATGCCGCCGCGATTGACGGGATGATTGCTGCAGAGCCCACCGCCATCGGTATTGAACGGCAGCTTGCCGACGCCGGAGATCAGATTGCCATCGGCGACGAACTTGCCGCCCTCGCCTTTCTTGCAGAAGCCGAGATCCTCGATTTGCATCAAGACCGTGATGGTGAAGCTGTCGTAGATCGAGGCGTATTTGATGTCCTTCGGCGTGATGCCCGCTTCCTCGAAGGCGCGCGGGCCGGACCAGACGCCGGCCGAGTAAGTGAGATCGAGATCCTTGCCGCCGCGCGGCCCCTTCATCGCCTCGCCATGACCGATCAGCCGCACCAGCGGCTTCTTCAGGCTTTTCGCGATTTCCGGCGTGGTCACGATCATCGCGCCGCCGCCATCGGTGACGACGCAGCAATCCATGCGATGCAGGGGATCGGATATCATCGGCGAGTTGAGCACGTCCTCGACGGTGACGACGTCCTTCAGCATCGCGTGCGGGTTGTACTGCGCGTGATGGGAGGCCGCGACCTTGATCCAGGCGAGCTGCTCGCTGGTGGTGCCGTAGTCGTGCATGTGGCGCATGGCACACATGCCGTAGGCATTGTGGGTGGTGGCGCCATAGGCCGCCTCGAAATCGGCCTCCGCGCCGGCCGCACGCGGCGGCATCGGCCCGGTGCGCGGTTTGCCGGCAAGCGTGACCAGCGCGATCGAGCACTTGCCGGCGGCGATGGCCTCGGCGGCATGGCCGAGATGGATCAGATAGGAACAGCCGCCGGTCTCGGTGGAATCGACGTGGCGCACTTTCAGGCCCAGATAATCGACCATCGGCCATGCCCCGCCGGGCGCGTCACCGGCGCAGAAATAGCCGTCGATATCGGCCTTGCTGAGCCCTGCGTCCTCGATCGCGCCCTTGGCGACCTCGGCATGGAGTTGTGCGGTGGATTTGTCGGGTGCGTGCCGGGTCGGATGTTCGTAGATCCCGGCAATGTAGGCCTTGCCCTTGATGGTCAACTCATTCTCCGCTGGCGTTTCTTCTCAGATCTTGTCTCGGATTTTTCTGACCTGTTGCCGAGGCCTTGGCAAGCGGCGAAATATTCCGCGCGGTGAGATGGTATGATTTCGGCGAGCACAGGGGCCACATGGTTCGAGACGCGCGGCGTCGCCGCGCTCCTCACCATGAGGATTTGGCGCTGCGCCCTGCCCTCTCCTCCGTCGTCGCCCGGCTTGTCCGGGCGATCCAGTATTCCAGAGGCGCTGTGCTTGAGCCGAGAGGCCGCGGCGTACTGGATGCCCGCCTTCGCGGGCATGACGACCAAGAGGATGTTAGTCCGCATTCTCGCGGCGCGTGGCGTCCGAGTTTTTCCAACCAATCCACCCTCTTCGGAAACAGAGGGCGCAGGGAAGACCGGGTGACTGCCGCACCCATGGCCCCCGTGCGAAAAAATGCACGGGGCAGGAACCACAGGTACGAGCCGATCAACCGGCCTTCCCTGCGCAATGGGCTTACGGCTTATACGTGCTCTCCCCGGTGACCAGGCGTTGTTGTCACCGTCGCCTCGCCTCATCTTGCGAAGCTTGACGCCAGCCCAGGGGCGCCAGGACCACACGACTTCACCGTCCGCATCGCGTCACTCGTCTGTTGACGCGTCGCGGCCATCGCATCCCGCTTCCAACGTTCGTGACGATCGCGAAGCGCCCCTCTTGCGGCTGCGGGACGCGCGAATGATCGTTGTGATTTGCCCGACAACGCAAGAGGAAATGTGCACGACGGGCAGTTTGCGCATGGCGGGAATGCATTCGCGCGACTCTCTCCACGTCATTGCGAGCGAAGCGAAGCAATCCAGACTTTCTCCGCGTCGACATTCTGGATTGCTTCGCTTGCGCTTCGCAATGACGGAAGGGAGACAGCCGTCATCCGGAATGGTCTGAGCCAACCCGAATTAGTCCTACGCGAGAGCGATACGACCCACATGTAAACGCACAATCGCGACGATCAGCCGCCGCCGAAGTTGGACGGGTCGAGATTTCTATTCTCCGAAGGAGGTATCGGCCGATAGCCGGGAAAGCTGTACCAGCCCGGAGGCGTGGCCACTCCCTGGCCGGGAGGATCGATCACGCGGCGATCGGCGTGATGATGTGACCGGGAATGATGCACCGTCGCCGCGCCGGCCGGCACAACCAGGCTGATCAAAAGGCCCAAGGCAAAGAGAGAACGCATCCAACTGCTCCAGATGGACGCCCCGCCTCTTATATGGTGCGGCGGTTGCACCGCCCAATCTCCAGATGCATTGTAGTCAGTCACATCGGCGGCATCGGCCCGCGGCCAGAGAGGCTGTCATTCCGGGCGATGCGACAGCATCGAGCTATGGTGCGCAATTGCGCACCAGAGAATCTCGAGATTCCGGGTTCAGCCCTGACGGGCTGCCCCGGAATAACGATCGTGGCTCTACTCCGCTGCGATCTGCCTTGGAGCGGGAGGCGGGCTGGCGAGGTCGGCTACGAGTTGCTCGTGGCGGGCTTTCGCTTCCTTTGCCGCCTTCTCCTTCACCGGGCCGTAGCCGCGGATGCGGTCGGGGAGTGACAGCAGCTCGACGGCGATCTCGGCATTGGCGGACGAAAGCTGGCCGAGCACGGTCGCGACGTCCTTCTCGTAATCCGCGATCAGCGCGCGTTCGAGCTTGCGGTCTTCGCTGTAGCCGAAGATGTCGAGCGGCGTGCCGCGCACGCCTTTCAGTTTCGCGAGCAGACGGAACCATTTCATCATGCTGGGACCGTAGACCTTCTTCTTCGGCCGTCCCTGCGCGTCCTTCTCCTTCGCGGTCATCGGCGGCGCGAGATTGAAGTTGATGGTGTAGTCGCCCTCGAACTGGTCGCGAAGCTGCTGCTCGAAGCGACCGTCGGCGAACAGCCGCGCCACTTCGTACTCGTCCTTGTAGGCGAGCAGTTTCGCGTAGTTGATCGCAACCGCGCGCGGCAGCGCCTCGTCGTAGCCGCCCTCGCGCGCAGCGTCGCGGACCTTGTCGACCAGCGCCTTGTAGCGCTTCGCGAGCCGCCTGTTCTGATAGGCCTTCAGATGCGCGCTGCGATGCTCGATGATCTCGTCGAGCGACATCTCGTCCAGCGTTTTGGGCGCTGCCGTCTCATCCTGGCCCTTCATCATCTCCTGCAGCCGCGGCAGGTCGACGACCGCGAGCCGTCCGAGCCGGAAGGCCTCCTTGTTCATCTTGACCGCGACGCCGTTGACCTCGATCGCCTGCTCGATGGCTTCCGCCGAGAGCGGCAGCAGGCCCTTCTGATAGGCATATCCCATCATCATCATGTTGGTGGCGATGGAATCGCCAAGCAGCGCCTCGGCCGGCCGGGTGAAATCAAAGAACGACGAATCCTTGCGCAGCGCGGTCTCCAGCACGCTGTTGATCTTGCGGCTCTGGAAGCTGAAATCGCGATTGAGGATGAAATCCGCGGTCGGGATCAGATGGCTGTTGATGATGCCGACGGTGCGGCCGAAGTCGCACAGCGTGATGGTCTCCTTCGAGGCCGCGACCACCTCGTCCGCCGCCAGCACGAGATCGGCCGTGCCGGTGACGATGCGCGAGCAGGTGACGTCGGCGGTGTGCCCGGAGAGCCGCACATGGCTCAGCACCGCGCCACCCTTTTGCGCCAGCCCGGACATGTCGAGGATCATCGAGGCCTTGCCCTCGATATGCGCGGCCATGCCGAGCAGCGCGCCGATCGTCAGCACGCCGGTGCCGCCGACGCCGCCGACCGCGATGTTGTAGGGCCGTTCCAGCGGCGGCTTCGAGGCGGGCTCCGGCAGTTCGCCGATCTCACCAAGCTCGGCCGGCGCGCGGCTGCGCAGCTTGCCGCCGTCGACGGTGACAAAGGACGGGCAGAAGCCCTTCACGCAGGAATAATCCTTGTTGCAGGTCGACTGGTTGATGGTGCGCTTGCGCCCCATCGCGGTTTCCAGCGGCTCGACCGAGATGCAGTTCGACTGCACCGAGCAGTCGCCGCAGCCCTCGCAGACCTCCGGATTGATCAGCACGCGGCGGCTCGGATCTTCCATCAGGCCGCGCTTGCGGCGGCGGCGCTTCTCGGCCGCGCAGGTCTGCACGAACACGATCGCGGACGTGCCCTTGATCGCGCGGCAGGTCTTCATGACGGAATCGAGATCGTCGCGATGCGCGACCTTGACGCCCGGCGCGATCTCGGAGGCCGGATACTGGCCGGGATTTTCCGAGACGAGATAGATGTCGCGGATGCCTTCGCTGTGAAGCTGGAAGGTGATCTGCTGCGGCGAGAGATCGCCGTCATGACGCTGGCCGCCGGTCATCGCGACCGCGTCGTTATAAAGGATCTTGTAGGTGATGTTGGCCTTGGAGGCGATCGCCTGGCGGATCGCGAGCAGGCCGGAGTGGAAATAGGTGCCGTCGCCGAGATTGGCGAAGATGTGGTTCTCGTCGGTGAACGGCGAGATGCCGACCCACGGCACGCCCTCGCCGCCCATATGGGTGAAGGTCTCGGTCGAGCGGTCCATCCACAGCGCCATGAAGTGACAGCCGATGCCGGCCAGGGCGCGGCTGCCTTCCGGCACCTTGGTCGAGGTGTTGTGCGGACAGCCCGAGCAGAAATACGGCGTGCGGGCGATCGGCGAGACCGCCTGCATCTGCGTCGCCTCGCGGCCGTTGAACCAATCGGCTTTCGCGCGCAGCATCTCGGCGATTTCGGGATTGAGATTGAGCCGAAGCAGGCGCTCGGTGAGCGAGCTTGCAAGCGAAGAGACGCTGAGCTCGGCCGCGAAGGTCAGGAAACGCTTGTCGTGCTCGTCCATCTTGCCGACGATGCGCGGACGCACGTCGTCGCGCCAGTTGAACAGCTCCTGCTTGACCTGGTTCTCGACGATCTCGCGCCGTTCCTCGACGATGAAGATCTCCTCGAGGCCGACGGCGAACTGCCGCACGCCTTCCGGCTCCAGCGGCCAGGGCATGCCGATCTTGTAAAGCCGCAAGCCGATCTTGGCGGCGATCTCCTCGGTGACCCCAAGTTCGCGCAGCGCCTGGCGGATGTCCTCATAGCTCTTGCCGGACGCCATGATGCCGTAGCGCGCGTTCGGCGAATCCATCGTGATGCGGTTGACCTTGTTGGCGCGGGCAAAGGCGATCGCGGCGAAGCCTTTATAGTCCTGCAGCCTTCGGTCCTGGTCGAAGCGGTCGTCGGGCCAGCGCAGATTCAGGCCGCCGGGCGGCAGCTCGAAATCGGCCGGGATCACGAACGGCTTCATCTCGTCGGTGAGGTCGATCTCGGCCGTGGTCTCCACCGTCTCGGTGATCACCTTCATGCCGACCCAGCAGCCGGAATAGCGCGACATCGCAATCCCGAGCAGGCCCATCTCGATCATCTCGTGGATCGAGGACGGATAGAGATAGGGCATCAATGCCGAGACGAAGGCGTGGTCCGACTGGTGCGGCACGGTGGAGGATTTCGCGCCGTGGTCGTCGCCGGCAAGGCACAGCACGCCGCCGTTCTTGGCCGAGCCCGCCGCATTGCCGTGGCGGAACACGTCGCCGCAGCGATCGACGCCGGGGCCCTTGCCGTACCAGATGCCGACCACGCCGTCATACTTGGCGCCGGGCGAGAGATTGAGCTGCTGCGAGCCCCAGATCGCGGTCGCGGCGAGATCCTCGTTCACGCCGGGCTGGAACTTGATGTTGTACTGCTCGAGATGCTTACGCGCGGCGAAGAGCTGCTGGTCGTAGCCGCCGAGCGGCGAGCCACGATAACCGGAGATGAAGCCTGCGGTGTTGAGGCCGGCGGCGCGATCGCGCCGGATCTGGGCCATCGGCAGGCGAACCAGCGCCTGGATCCCGGTCAGGAAGACATGGCCGGTGTCCTGAGTGTATTTCTGGTCGAGACTGATCGGACCCTGGTTGATTCCCATTACGCCCTCATAAGCCTGCGCCGCCCCGTCGCGCTTTTCATAGTTGGTCATACATTCAATTAGTTACGCGCGGGTCCGTTGCCACTCTATGTCGGTTTTTTGCGGCCGCGCATCAGAAATCGGGACCGGGATGAAGCCGTTTGCGGAAATCGCAATTTCGTGCCGTATATGGCAGCATTGCTTGACGATTTGTGTCGTGCGAGAAGCTCTGCGGCGAAATGCCATGACGTTCCCTTACGATACCTTTTCGAGCTATCATTTCGGCGAGACTATGATTTCGACGATCAAACGAGCTTAATGAAGACACCACCTGATGCGGCCGATTCTCCTGTATCCTCGTTTTGTGCAGTGCGTTCGCCGCCGGCCCGGCGCGGGCGGAGCCAGTCCGCAGAGGACATCGCGCATGGCAAGATGCTGGTCGAGGCCGGCAATTGCGCCGGTTGCCACACCGCCGATCCGGCAAAGCCGTTCGCGGGCGGAAACCGGATCGAGACACCCTTCGGCGCGATCTATGCGCCCAACCTGACACCGGATCGCGATACCGGGATCGGGGCCTGGAGCAACGAGGATTTCCGCCGCGCGCTGCGCGAGGGCGTGGCCCCCAACGGCTCCCGCTATTATCCGGCGTTCCCCTACCCCTATTTCACCAAGCTGACGCGTGACGACATTTTCGCGATCCGCGCCTATCTCGCGACGCTGACGCCGGTCTCCAACAAGGCGGCCCCACCGGACTTGCGCTTCCCCTTCAACTTCCGCGTCGTGATGCGGGCCTGGAATTCGCTGTTCTTCAAGCCGGGCATTTTCGAGCCCGACCAGAACAAGAGCCCGGCCTGGAATCGCGGCGGCTATCTGGTCACGGGACTGGCGCATTGCGGGGCCTGCCACACGCCGAAGAACATGTTCGGCGCCGACCGGCACGGCCGCAGCTTGTCCGGAGGACAGGTCGCAGGCTGGTTCGCGCCCCGGCTCGACGGCGCCGCGCGCAGCGGGCTGAAATCCTGGAGCGCCGACGACATCGTCGAATATCTGCAGAGCGGCCGCAACGCCAGGAGCCATGCCGGCGGGCTGATGGCCGAGGTCGTGCTCAATTCCACCTCGAAGATGAGCGACGGCGATGCCCGCGCCATCGCGACCTATCTGAAGGAGCTGCCGGCGGGACAGCCCGAGCCGGAGGTGATCGCGCCGACCGAGGCCGAGATGGCGGCGGGCCGCGCGATCTACGACCACGCCTGCGTCTCCTGTCACGAGTTAGATGGCTCCGGCGCGCCGCGGATCTATCCGCCGCTGCCCGGCAACGCGCTGCTGCAATCGGCCGATCCGTCGTCCACGCTGCGCGTCATCCTCGACGGCGCGCAGAGCATCACCACGCAGCGCGCGCCCAACGCCGGCTCGATGCCGGGCTATGCCAAGCAGTTGTCCGATCAGCAGCTCGCCGAGGTCACCAACTACATCCGCAACGCCTGGGGCAATTCGGCGTCGCTGGTCACGGCGGACCAGGTGGCGAAGGCGCGCAAGCCTTAATTGCCGGGCCAAGCCTTAAGTGGGACAGCGCCAGTTCAGCGCTGCTCGCTGTCGAAGACGAATTTCGGCATTTCCCATTTGTAGCGGACCGCGAGCAGCCGGAACGTCAGCCCGAGGACGAAGGTCAACGCGGTCCACAGCTCGCTGTTCAGCGTCAGCCCGAAGGCTGTGGCATAGAACAGGCCGGTGACGACGGATACGCTGGCATAGAGCTCCGAGCGGAACAGCAGCGGCACGTCGGTGCAGAGGATGTCGCGCAGCACGCCGCCGGCACATCCCGTGATCATGCCCGACACGATCACGATCGGCAGCGAGGCGTTGGCCTGCCAGGCGACGTCGCATCCGGTCATGGTGAACACCACGAGGCCGACGGCGTCCAGCACGATGAAGGCCATGCTCAGCCGATGCACCGCGCGCGCGATCGGAATGGTGATGAGCGCGGCGAGCGCGGTCAGCCCGAGATAAGACGGCTTCTCGACCCAGGCGAGCGGATAATGGCCGAGAATGACGTCGCGCAGCGTGCCGCCGCCGAGCGCGGTGATGCAGCCGAGAAAGCACACGCCGGCCCAGTCCATGCTGCGCCGGCCCGCCGCCAGCGCGGCCGTCATCGCCTGCGCCGCAAGCGCAACCAGCGACAGAAAGTGCAACACGGTGTCACTGGGCGGAAGGTTCCACATCGCGCTTCCGGAAAGGCCAAACTCACGAGAATTTAGAGCGCGGGTTCCCGCATGAACAGGCCTGACTTCCATGCAGGACAACCGGCCGGGTTCCCGGAACATCGACGCGCCGTTCCAGTTGTCGACTTCGGGACTAAAGGAGGACAACATTCATGGCAAATGAACGCATTCCAACCGATCCGTATCAGCCGGGAATGAACCCGGAGTATCGCGACCGGCCGCAGCGGCTGGAAGAGGATCTGCAGATCGATCCGGAACTCGCAGAAGGCCGCGCAAGCGGCGGCAAGGTCGCGCTGTTCGCGCTCTGTGTCGCGCTGGTGCTCGGCGCGGTGTTCTACGGCTTGAACAATACGAGCGTGAAGGAGGCTCAGACCAGCCCGCCGGCGCAGACCGCGCAGACCCAGCCGGCTCCTCCGCCGGTTGCGCGTGACGTGACGCCGAAGCCGAACAACGAGCCGGGCATGACGACAGGCTCCGCCACCAACCGCCCGACGCCGCCGGCCGCGGCCCCGACCGGCACCGACGCCGATCAGTCGAAGCAGTAACGCCGCGTGATGCGTGACGGATTTTCCGGCAGCGGGCAGCGATGCCCGCTGCTTTTTCCTGCTTTTCTTCTTGCTTTTCCTGGCGCGATGCCGCGCCCTATTTGAACATCTTGTTCAGTTCGCCGCCGGGATAGCCGTTCGCCAGATCGGTGAACGTCCCCTGCTCCGCCATCTCTTTCGCCGCCTTCATGAAGCCGGCCCAGGCCGAGCGCGCGAGCGAGCCGCCGACACTGATGCGGCGCACGCCGAGATCGTTCGCCTCCTTGAGCGAGAGGCCGGATGCGCCGATCAACAGATTGACCGGTTTCGGATGCACGGCCTTCACCACGGCCGCAATTTCGTCCCTCGTCTTGATGCCGGGCGCATAGAGGCAATCCGCGCCGGCCTCCGCGTAAGCCGTCAGGCGATCGATCACGAGCTTCAGGTCGGGCTGCCCCCACAGGAACGCCTCGCAGCGGCCGGTGAGCAGCACGCCGCTGTTGTCCGCATCGATCGCCTTGCGCGCCGCTGCGATGCGCGCAATCGCAAGGCCACGCTCATAGAGCGGCTTGTCCTTGTCGCCGGTGGAATCCTCGATCGACAGCCCGGCCAAGCCTGTCTTCACCCCGCGCGCGACATTCGCCGCGACGCCTTCCGGCTCGTCGGCGAAACCGCCCTCGAAATCCGCATTGACGGGAACGTCCACGGCCGCGCTGATCGCGGCGAGATGCGTGCAGACCTCGTCCACCGTGACGCGGTTGTCGGCCTTGCCGATGGTCCAGGCAAAGCCCGCGCTGGTGGACGCGATCGCCTTGAAGCCGAGATGCTGCAGCGCCTTCGCCGAGCCGACATCGAACGGGTTCGGCAGCACGAAGCATCCCCTCTCATGCAATTTTCGAAATGTGGCGCGCTTGTCCGCTGTTGTCACCGGCATGACAGTCTCCCTTTTTGTTCTTGGTGATACGAAGATAACGTCAGCATCGAACCTATGCCACCACCTTGCGCAGAAATGTGCGCTCCTCGGCGAGGATGAATTTCTGCTCCTCGGCGGCATGGAAGTTCGCCATGCCCTCGTCATCTCCACGCAACCTTGCGCGATAGGCTTCGTAGGCCGCAAGGCTCTCGAACGAAATCAGCGCGAAAGCGATGTTGTTGGTGCCCTCATGCGGCATGAAATAGCCGATGAGATCGCCGCCGCATTTCGGGATGATCGAGAGCCAGCGTTTTGCATATTGCTCGAACTGCGCGCGCTTGAACGGATCGATCTGGTAGCGGATGAAAACGGTGATGGTCATGAGAACCTCGCTGAGATTTGTCCGTCATTGCGAGCGCAGCGAAGCAATCCAGGAATCTCTCCGCGGAAAGAGAGACTGGATTGCTTCGTCGCGTTGCTCCTCGCAATGACGATCCAACTGGCACCGAACATAGCGCCTTGCCCGGCGACAATGCTTCGGCTATCATCGAAGCATGAAAGCAGGCCCCGATATCGCGCGCATCGCCTCGCTCGTCGGCGATCCGGCGCGCGCCAACATGCTGACCGCGCTGCTCAGCGGCCGCGCGCTGACCGCAAGCGAGCTCGCGCAGGAAGCCGGCATCACGCCGCAGACCGCGAGCTCGCATCTCTCCAAGCTCGAAGGCGGCGGCCTGATCGAGCCGGAGAAGCAGGGACGCCACCGCTACTATCGCCTGACCGATCCCGATGTCGCCGGCGTGCTCGAAGGCCTCGCAGGCCTTGCGGCGCGCGCGGGCCACATGCGCGTGCGGACGGGGCCGAAGGATCCCGCGTTGCGCCGCGCGCGGGTCTGCTACGACCATCTCGCCGGCGATCTCGGCGTGCAGATGCTCGACAGCATGAGGGCGCAGCGGCTGGTGCGCCAGAAGAAGCAGGACGTCGAGCTGACGCCGGAAGGCGCGCAGTTCCTGGAGAAGAATTTACAGATCTCGCAGGAGATGCTGGCGCATCCGCGCCGTCCGGTCTGCAAGGCGTGCCTGGACTGGAGCGAGCGGCGGCATCATCTCGCCGGCACGCTCGGCGCCGCCTTGATGACGCGATTCACGGAGCTGAAATGGGCCGCGCGCGACGCGACGCCCGGCAGTCGCGTCGTCAATTTCAGCCGTAACGGTGAAAAACGCTTTGCCTCTCTTTTTAGCAATTGCGAAGGCTGAGTTCTCACGACCTGTTGTTCGTCCTGTCGTCCTCGCGCTTGACGCGAGCACGTGCGGCTTGGCTATAAGCAGACAACGTCAACGGCCGATCCAGCCCCGGCCTTGATCATGACAATTCGTCCATCTTCCGGGAAATACACATGCGACCTGCCTTCCTTGGCGCAGTCTGCGCCGCCTTAGCTTATTCACTCGTGACGGTTCACGCCGCCGCGCCTGCCGAACATGAGCCCTACGGCATCGATCTCGAAGGCTTCCCGTATCCCTACCCCGTCAGCCTGATGCCGGTCGTCAATGACGGCGAACAGCTCCGGATGGCCTATATGGACGTGGCGCCCGCGAAGCCGAACGGCCGCACGGCGCTGCTGCTGCACGGCCGCAACTTCCCCTCGAGCTATTGGGCGCCCGTGATCAAGACGCTGGCCGATGCCGGCTACCGGGTGGTGGTGCCCGACCAGATCGGCTTCGGCAAATCATCGAAGCCGTCCGGCGAGCTGCATTTCGACACGCTGGCAAGCAACACGGTGGCGCTGCTCGATCATCTGCACATCGACAAGACCGACATCGTCGCGCATTCGATGGGCGGCATGCTCGCGGTGCGCATCGCGCGCGCCTATCCCGACCGTGTCGCGCAGCTCGTGCTGACCGCCCCGATCGGGCTCGAGGATTATCGCCGCTACGTGCCGCCGACGCCGACCGACAAGATCGTGGAGACCGAGGACAAGCTGACGCCGGAAGGCTATCGCAAGCAGCTCCAGACCAACTACGCCCTCAAGCTGCCGCCCGAGCAGGTGACGCCGTACATCGATGCGCGCTTCAACATCAAGGACAGCGCGGAATATCCGCGCTGGCTGCGCGCCTATGCCAGCTCCGCGCAAATGATCTATCGCGAGCCGGTGGTGTACGAGATCCCGCTGGTCACCCAGCCGACGCTGTTCATCATGGGCGCCGACGACCACAACGCGCCGGGCAAGGCGAATGCACCGGAGGCGCTGCGGCCGAAGATGGGCCAGAACGCCGCGCTCGCGCAATCGCTGGCGGCGGAGATGCCGAATGCGCATGCCGAGGTCATTCCCGATGCCGGACACATGGTGTTTCTGGATGCGCCCGCGAAGTATGATGAGTTGATGCTCGGCTTTCTCGGCAAATAGCTTTGCAGGGATATCGCGATTTCCGTCATTCCGGGACGCGCCTTGGCGCGGGCCCGGAATCCATAACTACGGTCCGGGATTATGGATTGCGGGCTCGACGCTCGCGCGTCGCCCCGGAATGACGAAGAGAGCACGTCGTCGCCTCGTCCGCGCCTACACCCACCCTCCCCGGGCCATGATGGCGGCGCAGAGGAGAATGACCACGATCGCCGCAAGCTCGCTGTGAATGATCATGGTGACGCGCCGGCGCTGCTTCGCATCCATCACCGGCACCTCGCCTGCCTTGATCTCCTCGCGCCAGGACAGGAATTCCAGCGTCGGAATGATGGACAGCAGCCCGACCACGATGAAAAGCACGAACTTCGTCAGGAACGCGTAGCTGTGGAAATAATAGTCGGCGCCCTTCTCGAACAAGAACACCCGCAACAGCCCGATGACGAACAGCGCGCCCGCGGCGGCGCCGAGCACGACGTCGGTCGACTGCAGCCTGCGCGCTGACGCCAATGTCAGCTCCTGACGAATCAGCGTGAACTCGATCGCGACCGCGGCGACCAGCGCAAATGCGCAGAGATGATGGAGGAAGGCGAACAGCGTCGACATGGGCGCATGCTAGGGCGTCATGGGACGAATGTCGACCTGATCGCCCGCGCAATGCTAGAGATGAGGATATGGAGAACAACACACGAAGAGGGATGCAATCCTCGGCGCAACAAATCGGGAGGAAACGGGTCATGCGCAGGATAGGTATTGTCATGATCGCGGCGCTCTGCCTCGCCCCGGTCGCAACGCGCGCCGAGGTCGTCAAGTTCGACATCCTCGACCGCGCCCCGGCTTTCGCGGGCCGCAGCTTCGGCGAGGTCGGCTCCTACGAGCGCATCACGGCGCGCGCCACCATCGCGCTCAATCCCCAGGACGACCGCAACGCCGTCATCACCGACCTCGCGGTCGCGCCGCATGCCTCCGACGGCCGCGTGGAAGCGACCGCCGACGTCGTCATCCTGCGCCCGGCCGATCCCGCCCGCGGCAACGGCACGCTGCTCGTCGAGGTCCCCAATCGCGGGCGCAAGCTCGCGCCGCAGCTGTTCGACAATTCACCGCAGCCCGGGGCCAACCGCGCCGAAGCCGCGGAGGACGCCGGCATCGGCTTCCTGCACCGCCAGGGCTACACGATGGTCTGGGTCGGCTGGCAGGGCGAAATCCCCTCCAAGCCCGGTCAGATGGCGCTGAGTGCGCCGGTCGAGACGGGCATCACCGGGCCCGCGCGCGAGGAGGTCGTGTTCGACAACACGACCAGCCCTGCCCGCGCGACATTGACCTGGCCGGCCGCCGATGCCGCCGATCTCAAGGTCAGCGTGCGCGCCGCCTGGGCCGATGCGCGTCAGACGCCGCCCGGCCTCTCGGCTCAGCTGGTCGACCCGACCACGGTGGAGATCACGCGGCCGGACGGTTTTGATGCGGGCGCACTCTATGAGATCACCTACACCGCGCGCGACCCCGTCCCGCTCGGCATGGGCTATGCGGCGATGCGCGACGTCGCGAGCTTCCTGCGGCGCGACACCACGTCCGCCAATCCGCTGCTCAACGGCCTGCACCCGTCGGTCAGCCGCGCGATCGGCTTCGGCGTCTCGCAGTCCGGCCGCTTCCTGCGTGACTTTCTCTATCTCGGCTTCAACGAGGACGAGCACGGCCGCATGGTGTTCGACGGGCTGATGCCGCACGTCGCGGGCACGCGGCGGATGGCGACCAATGTGCGCTTCGGCCAGCCCGGCCGCAACCCGCGCCATCCGCAGGATCCGGCCTGGCAGGCCGACCTGTTTCCGTTCACCTACGGGACGCTGACCGATCCACTCTCCGGCCGCAGCAACGGATTGCTGCGGCGCTGCGCGCTGTCATCGACCTGCCCCAAGGTGATGCAGACCGACAGCGAGCATGAATGGTGGGCTTCGCACGCCTCGCTGCTGGTGACCGATCTTTCCGGCAATCATATCGACCTGCCGGACAATGTGCGCGCCTACATGATCGCCGGCACCCCGCATTTCGCCGAGCCGACCGATCGCATGCGCAAGGCAAACCCGGCGATGGCGCTGCCGCAGAACCCGATGCATGCGGGCGCGCCGATGCGCGCGCTGCTGACCGATCTCAACCGCTGGATCTCCGACGGCACGCTGCCACCCGCAAGCCGCGTCCCGACGCGCGCGCAGGGCACGCTGGTTGCCGCCGCGGGCGCGGTGCCGACGGACATTCCCGGCCTGCCCTATACGGGCATCCACACGATCGCGGTCTTCTCCGATCAACGCGTGCTGCCGCCCAAGGAGATCGGGCGCTATCCTGTTTTCGTGCCGAAGGCGGACGCCGACGGCATGGCGATCGCGGGCGTGCATATGCTTGCGCTTGCCGTCCCGCGCGCGACCTACACCGGCTGGAATCCCCGCGCGCAAGGTTATGGGCCGACCGCCTTCTATCCGCTGCAGGGCGCCGTGATCCCCTTCGCGCCGAACGAAGCCGCGCGCAAGGAGGTGGAGGACCCACGCCCTTCGATCGCGGAGCGTTATGCGAATGACGAGGCTTACGTCGATGCAGTCCGCAAGGAAGCCGCGCGCGCCGTAGCCGAACGCCTGCTGCTACAGGAGGATGCCGATCGCGCCATCGCGGCCGCAAAGGAAGGCAAGCTGGCGAAGCTCTCGGAGTGAAGTGCTTCCACTCCATCCGCCGTCATTCCGGGACGCGCCGCCGAACTCGGGTTTACCCGAGTTCGGCAATATTGTCTGTCCAAGTCGGCAACAGCCGACTTGGATGGCGCGGGCCCGGAATCCATAACCACAGTCGGGGTATGGATCCGGGCTCGCGCTGCGCGTCGCCCCGGAATGACAGCTCTTTGTGATTGCAGCAGAATCCGCGCAACGAGCTTCAACGAAAGCCCGACGCCAGCGACACGACCTGCCCGTCGAGTCCGTTGAAGCCGTGGTGGCCGCCCGCTTCGCAGGGATCGCCCTCCTGCGCGCCGCCCGAGAGCCAGCTCACCCGCGCGCGCCCGCCGGACCATTTGACGAAGGGCTCGACGCCGGCCGGCTGCGTGAATTTGCAGGTGTCGTTGCGGTGATGGATCACGAGCGTGCGCGGCAGCGCCGATGGCGAGCCCAGGATCGACATCACGTTGCTACCGCTGCCGAAGTCCGGGCTGAGAAAGCCCGAGGTCAGGACCAGCGCATCCGGCCGCGCGCCGCGCGCGATGCCCTCGGCGGCCCGCTGCGTGCCGCGGCTGGTAGCGATGACCGTCACCGGCCGCTTGATCGCGGCCATGGTGTCGACCGCCGCTTTCAGATCGGTGTTGTAGTCGGCCACCAGCACCGCAAGCCCCCGCGCCGCATAGGCGTTGCGGGTGCGGACGAGCTGATTGCCCTGGAGACCATGGATGTCGCCATGGTCACCGGCATGGATCGCGCCATCGCCGCCCGGCATCAGGATCACACTCGCGCGCGGCGCCGCGGGCTTGATCAGCACGGCGCGCGAGCCGCCGATGGTGACGGTTTCGTCGGCGAATGCGGGGGTGGTGAGGACAGCGAAGGAGGCAGCAAGCACGAGGAAACGAAGAGGCGTCATCAGATGCATCCGTGATTCAAAAATGGTGCAGATATCAGGTTTATTGTTCGGGTCTCAAATTTACAGTCAACACCTCAAACAGTCGTCATACTTTGGGTTGACGGGACGCTGAATGATTTCAGCGCAGCGATATACATTTCGCGCCTCCGTCGTCATTCCGGGACGCGCCTCTTGGCGCGGGCCCGGAATCCATAACCACAGTTCGGGGTTATGGATTCCGGGCTCGACGCTTGCGCGTCGCCCCGGAATGACGGCCTCTTAATGGGGCTACGCTCGTCTCATAACGGCAAATTGTCGTGCTTCTTCGCCGGCATTTCCATCTTCTTGTCACGCAGCATCGCGAGCGCGCGCGCGATGCGCCGCCGCGTCGAATGCGGCATGATGACGTCGTCGATGTAGCCGCGCTCGGCGGCGATGAAGGGTGACAGGAAGCGGTCTTCGTATTCCTTCGTTCGCGCTGCGATCTTGTCGGGATCGGCCATGTCGGCGCGGAAGATGATCTCGACGGCGCCCTTGGCGCCCATCACGGCGATCTGCGCGGTCGGCCACGCGTAGTTCATGTCGGCGCCGATCTCCTTCGACGCCATGACGTCGAAGGCGCCGCCATAGGCCTTGCGGGTGATGACGGTGACCAGCGGCACGGTGCATTGCGAATACGCAAACAGCAGCTTCGCGCCGTGCTTGATCAGCCCGCCATATTCCTGCGCGGTGCCCGGCAGGAAGCCCGGCACGTCGACGAAGGTGACGATCGGGATGTTGAAGGCATCGCAGAAACGCACGAAGCGCGCGGCCTTGCGCGACGCATCGCTGTCGAGCACGCCCGCCAGCACCATCGGCTGGTTGGCGACGAAGCCGACCGTGCGGCCGGCGATGCGGCCAAAGCCGGTGACGATGTTCTTGGCGAACGCTTCCGAGATCTCGAAGAAGTCGCCCTCGTCCACGACCTTCAGGATCAGCTCCTTCATGTCGTAGGGCTTGTTCGGATTGTCGGGGATCAGCGTATCGAGCGACATGTCGACGCGCTCGATGTCGTCGAAGCTCGGCCATTCCGGCACGCCGTCGGTGTTGTTCGACGGCAGGAAGTCGATCAGCCGGCGCATCTGCAGCAACGTCTCGACATCGTTCTCGAACGCGCCGTCGGCGATCGATGAGCGCGTCGCGTGCACCGAGGCGCCGCCGAGCTCTTCCGCCGTGACCACCTCGTTGGTGACGGTCTTCACCACGTCGGGGCCGGTGACGAACATGTAGCTCGTGTTCTTCACCATGAAGATGAAGTCGGTCATGGCCGGCGAATAGACGTCGCCGCCGGCGCAGGGGCCCATGATGACGGAGATCTGCGGGATCACGCCCGAGGCGATCACGTTGCGGCGGAAGACGTAGGAATAGCCCGCGAGCGCCGCGACACCCTCCTGGATGCGCGCGCCGCCGGCATCATAGAGCCCGATGATCGGCGCCCTCGCCTTCATCGCCATGTCCTGGATCTTGACGATCTTCTGCGCGTGGGTCTCCGACAGCGAGCCGCCGAACACGGTGAAATCCTTGGCGAAGACGAAGGTCTTGCGGCCGTTGACGGTGCCCCAGCCGGTGACGACGCCGTCGCCCGGAACCTTGCTCTTCTCCATGCCGAACTCGGTCGAGCGGTGCTCGACGAACATGTCGAACTCCTCGAACGATCCCTTGTCGAGCAGGAGCTCGATGCGCTCGCGCGCGGTGAGCTTGCCGCGGGCGTGCTGCGCCTCGATGCGCTTTTCGCCGCCGCCGAGCTTGGCGCCGGCGCGCCGTTCCTCAAGGGTGTCCAGGATATCCTTCATCGGCTGGTCGTCCGTCCTTGTTTGGTCCACTTTTAACCGGCTTCTAACACGGCGATTCCGGAACCGGAAACCGGCTTTTGGCTGCCCTTGACGCATCAATGGGCCTATAGAAAACGCGAGACGAGGAAATGCCCATGGGTGAAATCGAGGGTGAAGTCGAGGATCAAAGCGAGCACCGGACCGGGCACGACATCGCGCGTGACGCCGGTGCAGCCGCCGCCATCAATTCCGCGGGCGCCGTGACCGGCGGCGTCAGGATCCTGCTGCGGCTGGAGGGGCTGACGCTGTTCATCGGGATGATCCTGCTCTATGTGGCCTGGGACGGCTCGTGGCTGGTCTTCGCCCTGCTGTTCTTCGTTCCCGACCTGAGCTTCCTGGGCTATCTCGCAGGGCCCCGGACCGGCGCCGTGGTCTACAACGCCGCCCACAGCTACATGGCGCCGGTGACGCTGATGACGCTCGGATTCGGCTTCGAAGCGCCGCTGACGCTGTCGATCGCGATGATCTGGCTCGCCCATATCGGCTTCGACCGGGCGCTGGGCTATGGCCTGAAATATACCGCCGGATTTACCTTCACCCATCTCGGTCGGATCGGGCGAAACGCCGCAGCGGGCTGACGGCGGCCCCAATTCCGCCTATCAACTTGGCTTGAAAGGTAAATCCCGACCTTGCTGATAGACTGACGCAAGGCGTTTCTGCAGACCCAGGGGAAACCGTCCCCGGAATTGCCCCGCTCCTCATTCCCGGATAGCCAAACCGATGTCCGAGATGACCTCGCCCCCTCCTTCCAACCCGCACGCCAACATCGTCGACTTCCTGCGCCGGCTCGCCGGCATCATGGGCGGTGGAGGCAATGCAACACTGCTGGAGCAGGCCGCCGCCCTCATCGAGACGCTGACGGAGCGCGCGACGGTGGCCGAGCAGGCCTGGCGCGCGAAGGCGGAAGAGCACGCCAGGGCTGCTGCGCTGCGCGGGACGGCAGAGCGCGCCTACGACGCGCTGCGTAGCCGGGTCGTCGAAATGCAAGCCGAGATCGCCGAGAGCAACCGGCTGGCCGACAGCGAGCGGAATTTTTTTGCCGAGGAAGCGCGCCGCCTGCAGGGCGTGGCGGATGACGCCGAAGCACGCCTGAAGACAGCCAATGCCGAACTCGCCGAGCTGCGTGAGACGGATCGCCCATCAGAGGATCAGCGAGCGACGGTCGCCGAGTTGCAGGCCGAGCTTGCCGCGCTCAAGACCCAGCTCGCCGAGAGCAGCCGGCTGGCCGATAGCGAGCGGGCCGGCCACGCCGAGGAAACTACAGCGCCTGCGCGGCACCGCGGATGACGCCGAAACGCGCCTGAAGGCCGTCAACGCCGAACTTGGCGAGCTGCGCGAGACGGCGCGCGTCTCCGAGGATCGGCGTGCCGAGATCGCCGCATTGCAGTCCAGGCTCGACGAGCACAACCGGTTCGCCGAAAGCGAGCGAACTGTATTCGCCGAGGAGGCGCGCCGCCTGCGCGGCCTCGTAGACGACGCCGAAGCGCGTCATAAGACAGCCAGCGACGAGCTCGGCGAGCTGCGCGGGACGGCGGAGCGCGCATCGGATGAATTCGCGCGCCGAGGTCGCCGCGCTGCAGACAAAGCTCGCCGACAGCAACCAGCAGGTCGAGAGCGAGCGGGCTGATCGTACCGAGGAAATGCAGCGCCTGCGCACCATCGCGGATGATGCCGAAGCGCGCCTGAAGACCATCATCGCCGAACTCGGCGAGCTGCGCGAGGCGGCGCGTGCATCCGAGGAACCCCATCCCGAGATGGCCGCGCTGCAGGCCCAGCTCGCGGAGCGCGACCGGCTGGCCGAGAGCGAGCGGGCAAGCCACGCCGAGGAAGCGGGTCACCTGCGCGGCCTTGCGGAGGCAGCCGAAGCGCGCCTGAAGGCAGCCAATGCCGAGCTTGACGAGTTGCGTGGCTCGATGACCGCGATCGATCAGTCGATCGCCGTGGTGCCGGTCAACTCGCTTGAACTGGCGCGCACCCAGTTCACGTTCCTCGCCGAGGACTTTGCCAAGCATGGCGACGTGATCTCGCAGACCATCTGCGAGATCGGCGCCTGCGCCATCGACAAGGCCCTCACCGGCAGCCTGCCGCCGGAGACCGCGGTGTCGCCGCTGGTGAGGGAGCTGCTGTCGTAAGGCCTGCGTCGGCGAGCTATTTCTCGCCGACCTTGAACGGCTCTTCCTTGTCCGGCGGCACGCTCTGTTCCGCCATCGCCAATATCATCGCGACCATGACATAGTTGCCGGACACTGCGGTCAGATCGACGATCTGCTGATCGTTGAAGATCTTCTTCGCGCGCGCGAAGGTCTCGTCGGAAACCTTCTTCGTCGTCGTAAGCTCGGTGACGAAGTCGTAGACCAGCGCCTCGTCGTCAGCCATCTGTGACGGCCGCTTGCCCTCCTTCAGCTCCGCGATGATGTCGGCCGACAGCCCGGCCTTTGCCGCGAGCGGCGCATGCGCGAACCATTCGACCTGCGAGCGCCATTGCCGCCCGATGATCAGGATTGCGAACTCGTTGAGCCTGGTCGGCACCGAGGTCTGCCAGCGCAGGTAATAGAACAGGTCATACAGACGCTGACCGAGCACAGGACTGCGGATGATCGGATTATACGGCCCGCCGAGGCCGACGCTCGACACCTTCATGATCTGCTCGCCGAGCGGCTTCTGCTTCTCGTCGAGCTGATCCATGGTGAGCTGCGGGAAACGCGGCTCCTTGCTGGTCGCGGGCGCTGCGAACATCGTGGCGGCGAACCAGCCCCCGGCCGCGGCGAGCGCGAGCGACGAGAGCCAGATTGAGGTCGAATGCATGTTTCCTCCGGACAATTTTTGTTTGCACATCCGAGCGTAATCCAGCGCGGCGATGTGAACCAGAGCCTTTGGATTGTGATCGAACCCCGCTGCCACAACTGCGTTGAGCGAAGATCAGGCATGTTCAGGAGGTTCAAATGACAAAAGTTGCGATTGTTAGGACTGGCGCGAAAGTGGGCCTGCTCTTGCTCGCGCTGGGACTGGCCGGAGCCGCAAGCGCTGCGGTATCGCCGTTCCGCACGCTGGCCGGGTCGTGGTCGGGCGGCGGCGTGATCAGCCTCTCAAATGGCGAGGAGGAACGGCTGCGCTGCCGCGCGTCCTATGACGTCGACGGCGGCGGCGAGCAGCTCCGCCTCAACATCCGCTGCGCCAGCGACAGCTACAACATCGACCTGTCGAGCGACGTCGCCTATCGCGGCGGCGAGATTTCCGGCCAATGGAGCGAAGCCAGCCGCAACGCCTCCGGCACGCTCGAAGGGCGCGCGGCAGGCGACCGGATCGAAGCCGAAGCACGCGGCCAGAGCTTTTCGGCGAACCTGTCGATGACCACGCGCGGCAGGCGGCAGACGGTGTCGATCGTTCCCCAGGGGACCGATATCCGGGCGGTCTCGCTCGCGCTCGAACGGCGCTAGTCGCGCTTGATCAGATCGCGCCGATATCCTTCAGGCACGCCTGGGTCAGCGTCATGCGGTCGGCGATGTGCCGCGGCTCCTTGCAATCCATGTTGAGGGCGAAGACGGTGTGCGCTTCGCCCTTTTCGGCCCAGCCGACCATCCAGCCGAGCGACGGTTCGCCGCGCTCGGCGCCCAGCAGGCCGGACTTGGCGCGGATCACGGACTCGCCGACCTTGGTCACCGGCAGGATGTCGCGCACCAGATCCTGGCTGCGCTTTCCGACCGGCAGCACGCCGCGCCGCAGGCGATCGACGAAATCGACCTGCTGCACCGGATCGATGCGCAGATTTCCGGTCAGCCAGAACTGGTCGATGCCGCCGCCGATGTCGCGGTTGCCATATTCGAACAGGTCGACATATTTCTGCATCCGCTCCTGCGCCGATGCGCCGCGCGATCTCCTGATAGACCGGCACGGCCGAGACCGCGATGGCCGAGCGCAGCGTATGATCCTTGTTCCACGCCTCGATCGAACGCGTGACTCCGTCCCATTTGAAGACGTCCTTGTCGGGGTCCTCGACGACGCCCGTCTCCAGCGCGATCAGCGAATTGGGGATCTTGAAGGTCGAGGCCGGCAGCTTCCCCTCGCCCGAACGATCCTTGTCGCTGGCGACGACGCGATAGTCCTCGACCTGATAGGCGACGAAAGTGCCGGCGGTTCCGGCATCGGCAAAATGCTTGGCGAGGCTTTCGAGAATTTCACTGCGCGGATAAGCGACATTGGCAAACCCACGCGACGGCAAGACGCTGGCAGCGGCCAAAAGGCCGATCGCGTGACGGCGATTGATCAAGGACGGCATCGGTTCCAGGCTCTCAGGGGACGGGGGTGGCAGCCAGCGGGATCACACCGGCACGATCGAGTTGGATGGGGAGAGCAGCCATCGCGCAATGATACAGCTAAAATCGGCAATCCTGTTACTGTTTTATGATCGGGCACAACGCATCTATTCGCTAACACCAGCGACCGGAGCGATCCCGATGCATCGGGCTTCGTGGGAGCCCAGGTCAATGCAGACAGCGCGGATAGCAGACACGGAGACAGGAGTTCGACAATGATTTTATCCGGCATCAGGATTCCCGACAGCAAGATCGCGCGCGAGGCCGCTGAACTCGTGCGGCAACATGAAACCGAGTTGCTGTACAATCATTCCGTCCGCGTTTTCGTGTTCGGCGCAATGAAGGGCGTCCGGCAAAATCTCAAATTCGATTCTGAACTGCTCTATGTCGCAGCGCTGTTTCACGACTTGGGGCTTGTCGATGCCTATCATACCGACACGAAGCGGTTTGAAGTCGATGGCGCCGACGCAGCACGCGAGTTCCTCCGCAGCCATGGCATTCCCGACCCGAAAGCGGATCTGGTTTGGGAAGCCATCGCCCTGCATACCACGCCCGGCATCCCCCAATACATGCGGCCCGAGATCGCTCTCACAAACGCGGGTGTCTTGGTGGACGTCGTCGGGATTGGATATGATGAGTACACGCCAGAGCAACGCGACCAGGTCATCGCCGCCTTTCCCCGCGGTGATAATTTCAAAAGCGATTTCATCCAGGTTCAGACTTGCTCGGCTTTGAAGAAGCCCCAGACGACGTTCGGCACCGTCAATTTCGACTACATCAGGGAACACGACCCGACATTTCACCGGCCAAACGCATGCACTCGGATCCGTAATGCGCCTTGGCATAGCTGACATGAGACGGGAATTTTGACTTACGTCTGAACAGCGAGGTCCACAATGGCAAGCTCCCCGCTCCATGTTGGCATGCGAGTACAGGCCGAATGTCACCGCCGAAAGGGAGGATCGTTCTCAACGTAAAAGCGGCGGGCGAAGTCACCGCGCCCGCTTGAATTGCCTCAGGTTAGAAACTCGCGGATGCTATCGGCGATCTCGCGGGCGTGGGTTTCCAGCGCGAAATGCCCGGTGTCGAAGAAGCGAACGACGGCGCGCGGATTGTCACGCTTGAAGGCATCTGCGCCCGGCGGCAGGAAGAACGGATCGTTCTTGCCCCACACCGCCAGGAACGGCGGCTGCTTGCTCCGGAAGTAGTTCTGGAATGCTGGATAGAGAGCGACATTGCTCTTGTAGTCGCCGAACAGATCGAGCTGCACGTCATCAGCACCCGGACGCGACATATAGTAGTTGTCGAGGTTCTGGCCGTCAGGCGACACCAGCGCTTCATCGGCGACGCCATGCGTATACTGCCACCGCGTGGTCTCCGGCTTCAGGAATGCGCGCAACGCCTCGCGGTTTGCCGGCGACGGGTCCTGCCAATAGGCCCGGATCGGGGTCCAGCCGTCGCTCAACCCTTCCTCGTAAGCGTTTCCGTTCTGCGAGATGATCGCGGTGATGCGCTCGGGATGCCGAACCGCGATCCGGAAACCCGTCGGAGCGCCGTAGTCGAAGACATAGACCGCGAAGCGGTCAAATCCGATCACCTCGGTGAAGCGGTCGATCACGCCCGCAATGTTCTCGAATGTATAGTTGAACTTGTCCCGCGCCGGCATGTCGGACTGGCCGAAGCCCGGAAGGTCGGGCGCCACGATATGGAATTTGTCCGCCAGCAAGGGAATGAGGTCGCGGAACATGTGGCCCGCGCTCGGGAAGCCGTGAAGCAGAAGCAGCTTGGGCGCACCTGAACGCCCTGCTTCGCGATAGAAGATCTTGAAGCCATCGACGTCGGCATAACGGTATCTTGTGGTGGACATGGGTATCACTCCTTCTAGTTTAGATGCCTTCACGGTCGAATTGGAAATGTCGTCGCATGTCGCGATCGATCTCACGACGCAGCTGTTTTGCCGCGCTCGTTTCAACCACGGGTGATCGGGCGGATCGCATCCCTGATGATGTCGACGACAACCGCCGGCGCCGTGACGCTGGGCGCGTGGTCGACGGCGTGCGCGCGGATCGTCGCCTTCATCCGTTCCGCCATGTAACGCTGCGCTTCCGGCAGGATCATGCGATCGTCTTCAGCGACCAGGAACCAGGACGGAACGTCCCTCCAGAGCGGACGCCCCACCGGCACCGTGATGCAGGCCGGCGAGATCGGCCGCTGCACGGCCGCCAGCACGGCGCGATCATCGGCGGACGCATGCTGGGCGAAAGCCGTCGCGAACGCATCCTGGGGAAGCCAGATCAGGCCGTTGCTATCCGGCGCAAGCTTCGGCGCCTGCGGATGCGGCGGGAGACGATAGAAAACGTCCGCGACGGTCTCGCCCTCATCCGGCGCGAGAGCTGTGACATACACCAACGCTTTTACGCGTTCGGAGCGGGTGGCGCCGATCACCGCGCCGGCATAGGCGTGCCCTGCCAGAACGACCATCCCTTCGGCGCGATCAAGGCTCCGGTCAAGGGCCTCGACGTCATCCGCCAGCGACGTCAACGGCAACGGCGCGGCCTGGACCTTCACGCCCTCCGCCGCGAGCGCAGTTATCACTCGCGCCCAACTCGAACCATCGGCCCACGCGCCATGCGCAAGCACCACGCTCACATCCTTGACCGCCATCGTCCGCTCCCGTCGCAACGCAACCAATCATAACCCTCAATACGCCATCATGCAGGTTATGGCTGGTTGTCATCCAACATGCGTAACTTGTCAATTGGCCTTAGACCGGTTATGACTCGAGCGGCTTCACAACCTCGTCAGGGACAAACCTCTACGATGCAATCGCACCCGCCCGCGATATTCGTTGCCAACTCGCTCGGCCTCGATTTCCTCAATTCGATCGCGACCCCCGTGGACACGCCGGTCGACTGGATCGCTGATGGCGACGGATTGTTACGCTGGCTCGCGCAGGCCAAGCTCGTCCCGGCCGATGCACTAGCCGAGCTGAAGGCTCGAGCAAGGCCAGGCGAGTTGGACAAGGTGGCTGACCAGGCCCGCGCCTTGCGCGAGTGGTTCAGAACTTTCGTTCGCAAGCACATGGGACGGCCGCTGACGACCAAGGCGTTACGTGAATTGGAACCATTGAACCGGCTCCTCGAACGTGATGAGGCCTTCAGCCGGATCGTGCCGCATCGCCACGACGGCGGCAATCGCCTCGAACTTCACAAGATGCGGCGCTGGCGTTCGCCTGACGCGCTGCTCTTGCCGATCGGGGAAGCGCTGGCCAGGTTAGTTTGCGAGGAAGACTTTTCCGGCGTGAAGGCGTGCGAAGGACACGTCTGCACGCTGATGTTTGCCGACCATACACGCGGACGCGCGCGACGATGGTGCAGCATGGCGATCTGCGGCAACCGCGCGAAACAGGCCGCGCACCGCAACCGGATCAAAAACAAGCGCTGAAAACGGCTGGGGCGAAACCAAAGAAGAGAGTCACTCAAATGGCAACGCTTCCCCTGATTGTTTTCGACGTCAACGAGACGCTGCTCGATCTCGAAACCATGGAACCGACCTTCGCGCGGATTTTCGCCGACAAGAGCGCGATGCGGCTCTGGTTCGCGAATCTCATCATGTATTCCGCGGCGCTGACGGTGGCCGGCTGCTATGTGCCCTTCACCGATATCGGCGCCGCGGTGATGAAAATGCTGGCGGATACGCGCGGCATCAAAATCGACGAGGCGGACAAGAAAGAGCTTACGGACAAGTTTTCAACGATGCCGCCGCACCCCGAGGTGCCCGGCGCCTTGCGCAAGCTGCGCGATGCCGGCTTCCGCCTGTTCACCCTCACCGACAATCTGCTCGAAGTTCAGACGCGCCAGCTGACACATGGCGGCATCGTCGATCTCTTCGAGCGGCGCTTCAGCGCCGACGGCGTCAAGCACCACAAGCCGTCGCGTCAGGCCTACGGCTATGTCGAGAAGGAGCTCGGCGTTGAGCCCTCTCAATTGTTCCTCATCGCCTGTCATACCTGGGACACGCTGGGCGCGGTCGCCGCAGGCTGGGGCGCCGCACTGATCAAGCGCCCCGGCAACGATCTCCTGGGCGTCGGCCCTCAACCGCAATTCGTCGGCAACGATCTGAACGACGTCGCGGACCAGCTCATCCGGCGATACGCCCGCTGATCGTGATCAGGCGGACAGCTCATCGAACTTTTTCGAGACGCGTGCGATGAGCTCGTCGAGCCTCGACAGGAACAGCTTGAGGATCGGTGACGCGTTCGCCTTGTTGTAGCCGACGACGAGATCGATTGTCGGCGCGTCACCCTTGATCGGACGGCTGATCACCGACCAGGGCAGGAAGTTTCGCGCATAGGCCGGCAGGAAGGCGACGCCGCGCGTCGACGCCACCAGCGATATCGCCATGGCGAGATTGTCGGCCTCGTGCGCCGGCTTGATTGCCGTGCCTGACTTATCGAAGTAGTCGTTGAGGATCGCCTGCAAGGCGGGCGCCGTCCTCGACACGCTGATGAATGGCTCATCGACGACATCCTTCAGCGCGATTGCCTTGCGGGATGCGAAGCGGTGATCGCTGGGCAGCACGGCGACAAGCGGCTCCTTGATCACCGCTGCAAATTCAAGGTCGGTTGAGGACGTCTCCCTGCGCATGAAGGCCAGGTCCAGCCGGCCTCGCATCAGGCCGTCGGCGAGATCGGGCGAATACTGGCTGGAGACGGTGACTTCGAGTTTCGGCAGTTCGTCGTGCAGGATGCGCATCGCCTCCGGCAGCCAGTCCATTTCCTGCCCGGTCAGGAAGCCGAGCGCGAAGGACGTCTTGGCCGGCCGAGCCGCACGGCGGGCAGCCTCGCGCGCCGCCTCGACCTGCGCCAGCGCGAGCCGGGCGTGATCGAGAAAGGCGCGGCCGGCCGGCGTCAATTCGATGCCGCGCGCGCTGCGGGTCATCAGCTCGGCGCCGACCTCGTATTCGAGATCCCGCATCTGCCGGCTGAGCGACGGCTGGGCCGTATGCAGGCGCCGTTCGGCGGCCACCGTCAGGCTGCCCTCCTCCGCGACCGCGACGAAATAACGTAGATGCCTCAGCTCCATGCCGCCTCTCCATACTTCGCAGGCATGACCGCAAACTTACAAAGTCTTTTTCGGAAAGGCCAGCGCTCCCTAGTTTGCTGCTCACGCAGCGAATATCAGGCGCATAAGCACAGCCGCCTCCTCACTCGCTCCGTCGCCCCATCCTGGCCGGGCGAGACCCGCGCCATATTCTGGAGGACTGGCTATGAACACTCCCGTCGTATTGATCACGGGCGCCCTGACCGGCATCGGACGCGCCACCGCAACCGCTTTTGCCCAGGAAGGCGCCCGCCTGGTTGTCGCTGGACGTCACGAGGACGTCGGCAAGGCGCTCGTCTCCGAATTGCAGGGGCTGGGCGCCGAAGCGGCGTTCATCCGCGTCGACGTCCGTCACGACAACGAGGTCCGCGACCTGATCGACCAGACCGTCGCCCGGTTCGGCCGGCTGGATATCGCGGTGAACAATGCCGGCACCGAGGGCAAGCCCGGACCGGTCACGGACCAGACCGCCGACAGCTATGCGGCGACCTTCGACACCAACGTGCTCGGGACGCTTCTTGAGCATGAAGCACGAGTTGCGGGTCATGCAGGCGCAAGGGCGCGGCAGCATCGTCAACATTTCGTCGACCTACGGTCACGAGGGCGCGCGCGGCGCCTCGGTCTACGCCGGGAGCAAGCACGCGGTCGAAGGCATGACCAAGTCCGCCGCACTGGAGGCCGCTTCATTCGGCGTGCGCGTCAATGCCGTAGCACCGGGCCCGACCGAGACCGGCATGCTGAACCGCTTCACCGGCACGCCCGAGCGAAAGGCCGGGCTTGCCGCCGGCGTGCCGCTCGGCCGCGTCGGCGAGCCGGATGAGGTCGCACGCGCCATCGTTTTCATCTCATCGGACAAGGCCTCGTTCATCACCGGGCAGGTCCTCACCGCAGACGGCGGCAAGACGGCCGGCTGAAGAAGATCAGGGCGACCGGAGAGGATTCGCAACACGGCCTCTCCACCGCGCCTCGAAACCGATCAAAATTACGGAGCAGAACAATGACAGATCTCACAGGAAAGACCGCACTCGTGACCGGAGGCTCCCGCGGCATGGGCAGAGCCAGCGCGCTTGCCCTCGCGGCGGCCGGGGCGCAGGTGCTCGTGCATTACAACCGCGGCGCATCCGAAGCCGACGCCGTGGTTGCGGACATTCGCGCGGCCGGCGGGCGTGCCGACAAGCTCATGGCGGATCTTTCGGCTCCCGATGGCGCGCATCGGCTTGCCGGACAGGTGAAGGACATCGTCGGTGCGCGTCTCGACATCCTTTTCGCCAATGCCGGCGTGAGCAAGTCGGTTTCGATCGAGGACACCAGCATCCAGGACTTCGATGCCTTGTTTGCGACCAACGTCCGCGCGCCGTTTTTTCTCGTGCAGCAGCTCCTGCCGATCATGCATCGTGGCAGCAGCGTCATTCTCGTCTCGTCGCTGGCAGCGCATGCAGCCCTCGGAACGATCGCAGCCTATTCGGCGACCAAGGGCGCGATCGATACGCTGGTGAAGCATTTTGCGGCGGCTTTCGGTCCGCGCGGCATCCGGGTCAATGCGATCGCCCCCGGCGTCATCGACACAGACATGTCCAGCTTTGCGAAGACGGAGGACGGCCGCAAATTCATCCTGGGCATGCAGGCGATCCAGCGCATCGGCGAACCGGGCGACGTCGGGCCGGTCGTCGCCTTCCTCGCCTCCGACGAGGCGCGCTGGATCACGGGCGATACGATCCGTGTCGACGGTGGCTCCAAGCTCTGAAGGTTTGTCTTGAGGCTCGGCGCTGACGACGCAGCGTCAGCGCCGCGCCGGCTTGGACAGCCGCATCACGAAGACCAGCACCTCGGCGACCGCCTTGTAGAGCTCGGCCGGGATCTCGTCGCCAAGCTCGACATTGGAGAGCGCGCCGGCAAGGATCTCGTTCTCCTCGATCGGCACGTCGTGCTGCCTTGGCGACCTCGATGATCTTGGCGCCGATCGCGCCCTTGCCCTTGGCGACCACGCGCGGCGCGCCGGTGCGGTCGTAATGCAGCGCGACGGCGAGCTGGTTTTTCGGCTCCGCGCTCATGACGCGCGATCCAGGAAATGCCCTCGCTTGGCCGACGTTGGCTGCGGCGGCGCGCCGTCGCGGATCACGATGTCGCCGGGCTGAAGCTCGGCCGCGCTGAGCGCCTGGCTAAGCTCGTTGGCCCCTGCGCGCAGTTGCGCCGCGGTCGCGGGCCGCTCCGCCCACATCCGCACCGAGGTGCGCTCGCCGCTGAGGGTGATCAGCGCATGCACGGGGCCGGCCGGCTCGACATCGAGCGAGAAACGCGCCTGCCAGATCCGTTGCGCGGCTTCGTTGTCGCGGCCGCCACCGTCGCGCGCGATCTCGAACTGCGCCATCGCGGTGCCCTGCGGGGTCGCGAACGGGATCTCGAAATTCCAGCGCGGCACCGATGCATCGACAGGGTTGCCCGAAGCATCAGTGCGATCGGGCAAGGAGGCGACCTGCAGCAGCGTCTGGCGCGCGATCGCAGCATCCGTATCGTCGAGCAGGCGATGGGCGATGCTGCCAAGCGGCGCATCCGGCGCAATCGACGGCGCGGCAATGGGCTGCGCCGACGGCAGCGCGCCGCGAAATGGCGGCGGCGTAGTGAGGCGCGTGGCGATCCCCTCGCCTTGCGCCTCATTGGCCGTCGTGACCGAAGCGTCGCCGGCCGCGCGGCGGATTCCTGGCAGCGCTTCCTGCAAGACGCTCAATGCGATGGCGGATGCGACGCTCTGCGGCCCATTCGATAGCGCGTTGGCCAGCAGCAGGCCGCTTGATGTGCCGGCCGCTGTCTGCTGGGCCATGACTGATTGAGCAATGCCCGGTTCGGGTCAGCGGCAATCGGACGTCGAGAGCTTCGCCATCTGTCGGCAGCGACGGCACGAGCGCAGGCGATGCCGGCGTCGCCGTGGGCTTGGCTGCGCCTGCGGTCTGACCTGGGATCACGGACTGGGTTGCGGCCGGGCTCTCCGCGTTTCCGGCAACGGTTGCCAGCGCCTGACGCAGCACGATCAGCGCTGCCTTCAAATCGGGGACGCTCCCCGCAGGCGTCGTGCCTGCAGCCAACGACGCCTCGAGGAACAGCCCGGACTTCTGCAGCGCCTGCTGGATATCGGCGCCAGTGAGATTGTCATCGAGGCCGGTCTGCTGCGCCAGCACCTGTGCCACCGCCGCACGCAACCCCGGCGGCAGGCTGTCGGACGAGGCGACGGCATTGAGATCGGCGAACAGCGGCGCCAGCGACTGCTGCTGCGCGGCGGCGTGTTCGGACGCCACGGAGACGGCGATACGTTGCAGCGGCGTCAGCGGATCGTTCGATGGCGCGACAACCTGCGCGGGGCTCGCCGCGGCGAGGGGCGCATCGGACGCAAGGCTTGCGGCATCGGCCGATGCCGCGCCGGCCCCCTGCCCGACCACCGCGAGGCGCACGACGCCATTGTCGGCCTGCGACACCGCCAGTTGCAAATTCTGACCGGCCTGCAGCGGCACCTGGGTGACGACATCGATGGAGAGATTGGCGATTGCGATGCGGACGAGGTCGGCCGCGAGCACATTCTGCACCTGCGCACTGACCACGGTGCCCGGCTGCAGCACGAGCGTCGGCGTTCCGCCGGCAGCCCCTTGGGCTGCGACGGTCACGGGTGAGATCGGGTTGATGGTCAGCGCCATGCGCCGAACACGTTAGCCGAGCGCCCTAAACCTCCCGTTAACCGGAGGCTCCAGGTGCGTCCTACCGCTGACGTCCTGGTGGCTTGAGTTCGGCGACTTTGAACTTCTGCCCCGCGGCCAGGCTGATGCAATACCCCCAGACGTCATTGTGTCGCCAGCGGAAGCGCTGTTTGCGACACGGCCGCGCCACTCAGGCCGCACAGCAATCCAAATGACAAGATAGCGACCGCTGACCGCGCGACAAACCTCGATGACAATCTCATGAGCATGTCCTCCCAAATCAAGGACGGACATGCCGACCCGACGTGTGCACGGTAACATGCAGAGTAGCCGAGATTTCCGAATACCGCACTGAGGTTGCAAAGATCTCTGCCGACAACTCCGCCAGCGACATGAAAGCCAGAGAATACTGACCGCTCGCTTCAAGCCGTTGCGATGTTACTTCTGGCCCCAAAGGCGACATCGGTGAAATTGGTCGGTGACAAAAACTTTTCGCGTGTGAACTGCTTCACGGCCGGATGGCCCATCCTGTGTTAACTGCCGAGAATTATGGAGGCGCATCTTGGCCGCCTCCCGGGCGCGCGGACCGGGCTGAAAGATCGATGTCAATTTAACCCTCGCGCCGAGAGAGACGCGGCGACGTTGCCTCCAGTCACAAGCGAAAGAGGCAAGTCATGATCAATTTCCACAGGTCAATCGCAGGCGGCTTTACCGTCGGTATCCTGGTTATGTGCGTTCTGGCCATGCCGGCACCGGCCTCAGCTAGGAGCAGTGGCGGCGGTGGCGGTGGCGGTGGCGGCGGTGGCGGTGGCGGCGGTTGGCATGGTTCACGCGGACCGGGTCGTCCTCCGCCTCCCGTTTTTGTGGAAGGCTCTCCAGCTGGTCGTGCAATCGGAAGCGATTGCTCTATCTCCCGCAGACCAGTCACCCGGGCCTCCGGCAATGTGGTTGGCTATCGTCGCGTCCAGGTCTGCAACTTGGATTAGAGCCCGTTTCGAACGCGCTGGCGCTCGTCTCGTTACTGAGCGCGACACGATTGCGCATTTTATTCACGTGCGGATAGCTGTCATGAACTCGTTCTGGCGGATCTTGCGCGATAGGCGCAATCAGCAGGTTCTAAGCTGGCTCGGAGGCGGGCTGGTCGTCGCGGCGACCGGACTATGGGTGGCTTTTGTCTATTTCTTTCCTCCTCCGAAATCTCCTGAGACAAAAGCTTCACAGCCGGGGTCTGTTAACGTCGAGGCAGACTGTAGTGGCATCGCCATCGGCGGCAACGTGACCGGCGCGACCATCCGGACGGGGGCCATGACCAATTCGGATTGCGCGTCGAAACCGAAATGAGGCGCCACGCTATGAAGCGGCATCTGTGCTTCATTGCAGCATTGGGCATGTGTTTCTTCGCGTCGATTGCCGCTGCCTGTGCTCAGGTCAAGGCGGATACCGGTAGCATCGCTATTGGCGGCAGTGTCACTGGCTCTACGGTGATCATCGGCATCCCACAAGAAAAGGTGGATGAACTTGTTCGCGATGCCAAACGCCCGTTGGAAGACCTGACCACTCAACAGCGAGATAACATCGTCCTACTCAAGGAGAAATTAGACCTCAATGAACGCCAGGTGCGTGCCGCGCTGGGTGTTCTTGGCGAGAATGACATTCCCCCGGAGCGCCTGGCTGCGAAGCTTGTCGAAATCGCAGAGCGCTTCAAGGACCTTCGGACAATGGCGTCAGTTCAGCCCGGCGACGATCCTAAAATCGCTGCCCTGAAGACCGATGCGCAAAAAGCAATCGAAGCCGGCCAACTGGCCGAGGCAGACGCTCTGCTGGCGAATGTAGAGATGGAGGAGCGGCACGGTCTCGATCGCCTCACTGTCAACACGGCCGAAACGTCAGCCCGACGCGGTGACCTTGCACTTACCCGGTTGCGGTATGGCGAAGCTGCAAAGCATTTTGCCAATGCGGCTGCACTGTTTCCGCCAAACAGCGCTCACGAGGACAAGCGGATCAGCTACCTACAAAAAGAGGCAAGCGCCCTCTATCAGCAGGGCGACGAACTCGGCGATAACGGTGCTTTGCTTTCGGCACTTGAGCGATACAACCGGTTGGTTCAGCTGACGCTCCGCGAGCGCGTGCCGCTGCGTTGGGCCTCGACCCAAAACGATTTGGGCAATGTGCTTTTGGCCCTTGGGCAGCGGGAAGGCGAGAAGACGCGACTGGAAGCGGCGATCACCGCTTATCTCGAGGCGCTAAAGGAGTGGACTCGGGAACGCGCGCCGCTCGATTGGGCGACGACCCAAAACAATTTGGGCCTCGCGTTTTGGGTCCTCGGAGAGCGTGAGAGCGGAACGGGCCGATTGGAAACAGCCGTCACGGCATTTCGCAATGTTCTAATGGAATGGACGCGCGATCGCATGCCAAACGATTGGGCCGTCACCCAGAACAATCTCGGCAGCGCGCTGATGCTGCTCGGCGAGCGCGAAAGCGGGACAGTGCACCTCGAAGCAGGCGATCGCTGCTTTTCGTGACGCGCTAAAGGAAAATTCTCGCGAGCTTATGCCGCTCGATTGGGCGATGATCCAAAACAACCTGTGCATTGCGCTCCGCACCCTCGGGGAGCGCGAGGGCGGAACTGCCCGGCTGGAAGAGGCCGTCGCCGCCTGTCGCGAGGCGCTGAAGGAATGGACGCGTGAACGTGTTCCGCTCCAGTGGGCCGCGGCGCTGACCAACTTGGGGAATGCGCTCATGCGTCTCGGCGAACGGGAGGGCGGAGCGACGCGTCTGGAGGAGGCCATTGCTGCCTTTCGAGAAGCGCTGAACGAAAGGACTCGCGAGCGGGTCCCGCTCGACTGGGCCAAGACCCAGAATAACCTGGGCGCCGCCCTTCAGATCCTTGGCGCGCGCGAGACCAGGACCACCCGGCTGGAAGAGGCCATCACCGCCTATCGCAATGCCGCTGAGGAAAGAACACGTGAGCGGGTACCGCTGGACTGGGCCAGGACCCAGAACAACCTTGGCGCTGTGCTTCGAGATTCTAGGTGAGCGGGAAGGCGGAATAGCGCGACTGGAGGAGGCGGTTGCCGTTTTTCGCGAGGCGCTGTCGGAAAACACTCGCGAGCGCGTGCCGCTCGACTGGGCCAAGACCCAGATCAATTTGGGTAATGCGCTCCGCACGCTTGGAGAGCGTGAGGCAGGAACGGCGCGGCTGGAGGAAGCCGTCGGCGTCTTTCGCGAGGCGCTGATCGGAAAACACTCGCGAGCGCGTACCGCTCGACTGGGCCAAGACCCAGACCAGCCTGGGCAACACGCTCCGAGCTTTGGGAGAACGTGACAGCGGGACGGCGCAGCTGGAGGACGCCGTCGCCGCCATTCGCGAAGCGCTGAAGGAAAATACCCGTGAGCGCGCGCCGTTCGACTGGGCCAGCACTCAGACCAGTCTCGGCAATGCGCTTCGAACGATCGGAGCGCGTGAGAGCGGAACGGCTCGGTTAGAGGAGGCGATCGCTGCCTACCGGAGGGCGCTGGAGGAACAACCCCGCGACCGCGCGCCGCTGGACTGGGCTCTTACCGAAACCAATTTGGGCGCCGCGCTTGTGATCCTCGGCGAGCGCGAGAAAGGGACGGCCCGGCTGGAGGAGGCCGTCGTCGCCCTTCATGAGGCGTTGAAGGAAAGGACCCGCGAGGACACACCATTCCTTTGGGCGCAGACCCAAGAAAAACTCGCCCTGGCCTATTTCGCCTTGTTCGATAAAGGCGGCGAGCCAACCCATCGCGACGATGCGCTCAACGCCGTTGGCGGAGCTCTCGAAGAATATGGCAAGGTTAAAGCCGTTTTCTACATTGAGAAAGCCGAGCGCCTCCGCGAGAAAATCCTCGCAGCTCGAGATCGCAAGGTGTGAATGCGCGATCGAGCAAGCTCGCCAATGACCTCTATTGGACCCATAGCGTTGTTTCGCTGCGATGCGGATTTGGTCCGCTATCATCGCATGGCGGACCTCGCAGTCCGTCCGCTCGTTAGATTTATGGATTCACGGACTGATTAAGCGCCTGCAATATGCGTGTCGCGGCGTCGAAATCGACCTGCCGCGCGGCGCGGCGGGCGGCGACTTCCTCGTCCACGCCCCATTTCTCGGCATTCCAGTCCTCATCGACATGGGCGGCGGCCCAGACCTGGTCGGGGGTGAGCACCTCGTGCTTCAGCGCCAGCGCGAGCAGCGCCGAGCCGGTCAGCGTCGTCACCACATGCATGGCCGCGACCGACCAGGGATCGGACGGCATCGCCGCGCGCGCGGCCTGCACCGCGTTATCCGGCTGGACGACATGCATGATGCCTTCGGCGAGGATGAAATGGGCGCCGAGCGTATCGGCGGCCCAGAACAGCACCGGGTCCCAATGCTGCGCCTCGCGCGCCACCAGCGCCTCAGGATGGCCGGCGCGGTAGAACAGCAGGTCGGAATGCAGATATTTGGCGACGTCGTCGGCGACGAGGTCGACCCGGTCGACCACTCCCTCGACCACGCTGTTGGCAAATCGCGTCAGCGGCATGGTCAGGGGATCGAGCGTCTCCTGCTGCGCCTGCCACTCCGCGGCGATGGCGTCGGCAATCTGGCGCACCGGCACGGTGACGATGCGGCCCGAGGGCGTGCGGATCGGCTTGCCGTCGAGCGTGACCGAGAAGCCGCCTTCGGCCTCCCCGACCCCGGCCTCGCGATAGAACCGCTTGCGCTGCGGCGTGCGGGTGCCGCGCCGCACCGATTCCTGCGGATCGAGCGGCGATTTCCCGGCCACCTCATCGAACAATTCGCGCATCTTTTCGTCGGCTTCCTTTGGTCGCGGCCCGTCGCGGGGCAAGCTATGATAGCTAGACGGGCAAATAAAGCTGCCGGCCATGCCACGGATATTCAAGGCACTTCTGGTTCTGCTGGCCGGTCTCGGCGCTGGTCCCGCCGAGGCCGGGTTCCGCTCGCCGGTGTCCCTGGTCCGGAACGTCTACGCCCATTACGGCCAGGGCGCGCCCGATCTGTCCCGGGGACTGCCGCGGGACGAAGATACCACGCGGCAATTCTTCGACCCCAGCCTGCGGGTGCTGTGGCGATCGGTCAAGAACGAGCCCTATGACTTCCTGGTGCAGAGCCCGACCTGGAAGCTCGGCGGGATCTCGATCACGATCCAGCGCAAGCAATTCGACAAGACCTATGTCGCGGTCGCCTTCGACAATAACGGCCGCCCGGTGACGCTGAACTTCATCCTCGTCAACGGCCCCGAGGGCTGGGTGATATCCGATGTCGAAAGCCCGCATGACTCGTTGCGGATGTTTCTCGAGCAGTTCCACAACTAGGTCGAGTCAATCTCGATTGGCGCAGGCGCGCGAATAGGCCGCGCGGCGGCTTGGCCGCACGCCTGCGGCGGCGGCTTCGTCGAGGCAGCGCGAGACGCGGTCGCTGAACGAGGGGCGCGGCGTGGTCGGCACATAGTCGTAACGCAGCGGCGCATCCATCTGCGGGATCTTGGGCGCCTCGATCCTCGGCGGCGGCAGCGGTGCCGGCAATAGCGGATTGAACTGCGAGCCGCCGACGAGATTGTTCGGCGACTGGGCCGACGCGGCGTTTACCGCGAGCAGCGCGCACGCGGCAGCGACAAGCAGATGACGCAAGCGTTTCATGGGGATTATGTCGTGATCCTCCGGCAGAACCGCAAGCGTGGCCTGTCGCGGAAACGAGGGCCACCCCTCAGGGCTTCTGATAGATGACCTCGCCGGCGCGAATGGTGTAGGCGACCTTGGCGAGGTTGCGAACGTCGGCAACCGGGTCGCCGTCGAGAATGACGATATCCGCATCAAAACCCTGTTCGATCTTGCCCTTCTTTGCGGCCTTGAAATATCGGGCGGGATTGGTGGTCAGCGCGGCCAGCACCTGACGCTCCGAGAGCGCCCGATGCATCAGCTCGTATTCAAGGGTGGTGTCGTAGATTTTGATGAAACCGACATCGGTTCCGAACAGCACAGCACCGCCGTTCTCCGAGAATTCCCGCAATTGCTTGACGCCGGAATCGACGAGTCGCGCCGTGACGGCTGGATTACGGGCGACGGTGGTGAAGAGCGATAGCGTTGGCGTGAGCGCCATGCCCTGCTGCTTGAATTGCGCCAGTTGCTCGGGCGTATAGCCCGGCTCGCCGGGAACGATGTGAGCGACCACGTCGACGCCGGCGGCGATCGCCGTCTCGAGGCCCGTCCGGTTCTGCGGATGGGCAAACGCCGGCTTGCCTTGGCCGTGCGCCACCTCGACCGCAGCCCTCGCAACCGCGACGTCCATGTTCACGACGGGCTTGTCGCTGCCCATGAAGGCGCCGGTGAAAAGCTTCATACCGTCGAGGCCCATCTCCATATAGGCGCGCGCCATTTTCGTGGCTTCATCCGGCGTGGCGGCTTCGGGCAGGTTCACCTCCTCGGGCAGATAGGCGGGATGACCGCCTTTGGGGAAGATATCACCGGCGAAGAAGATGTTCGGGCCCGGGATCTCTCCCGAATTGACGCGACGGCGTAACGCGAGCGAGTCGCGCGGGTCCGAACCGAGATCCCACACGCTGGTGAAGCCCCAGCGTGTCAGCATCGCCTTCATGTGATCCTGCAGCGGCGCGGCCGGCGCGCTGCCCGCGTTCTTCCACACCGCCTCGTCAAAATGGACGTGACTGTTCCAGAAGCCCGCGACGACGGCCTTGCCGGCGCAATCGATGACGCGCGCATCCTGTGGCGTCTGGACTTCGCCCGACCGGCCGACCGCACTGATGACGCCGCCGGACATGACGATGACGGCATCAGGCAGCGGATCAGCTTCCGGTGACGCGTAGACGCTGCCTCCCCTGAGCACGAGAGTTTCGGCGTTTGCCGGTTCGACCGGAGACACCAGCAGCCCGAGAAGCGAAACGAAAAGCGCAGTGCGAAGCCAAAACCCGAACATAGCCGAACCTCCGTAACGTTGCGGCGCCGTATGATTGCACCTCCAACGATACTGGAAGACTGTGAATTCGCCTTGATATTTATTGCGCGCCGAAAGGGCAAAGGCACGACGAACGCGCCCCGTCACTCCTCCGGCGCGTTCTCGATCGGGTCGAACCGGTCGGCCTCGAGCCCGAGCAGGTTCCAGGATTGCTGCATGTGCGGCGGCAACGGCGCGGTGGCGTCGATCACCCCGCCCCGCGGGTGCGGGATGACGATGCGCCGCGCCAGAAGATGCAGCCGGTTCTGCAGGCCGCCCGGCAGCTCCCAGTTCTCGCGATTGAAATATTTGGGATCGCCGACGATGGCGTGATCGATATGGGCCATATGCGCGCGCAACTGATGCGTCCGTCCGGTGACCGGCTTCAATGACACCCAGGCAAGCTTCTGCGCGGACGTCTCCACGACCGCATAATAGGTCACGGCGTGGCTTGCGCCCTCGTCGCCATGGGCGGCGATGCGCATGATGGTGTCGTCCTCGCCCTCCTCCTTGGCGAGATAGGTCGAGATGCGGCCCTGCTTCGGCTTCGGCACGCCCGCAACCAGCGCCCAGTAGATTTTCCGCGCCGAGCGGTGGCGGAAGGAGCCCGTGAGCTCGGTCGCCGCAAAGCGTGTCTTGGCGATCAGGAGGCAGCCCGAGGTCTCCTTGTCCAGCCGATGCACCAGCCGCGGCTTCTGACCCTTGGCGTCACGCATCACCTCGATCATCTGATCGACATGCCGCGTGGTGCCCGAACCGCCCTGCACCGCAAGCCCCGCCGGCTTGTTGAGCACGAGCACGTCGTCGTCCTCGTAGATCGTCATCGCCTTCAGCGCGGCGAGCGTCTTCTCTTCCGCTTCCGAGAGCACGCCCGCGGCCTTCGGCGCGTCGAGCCGGAGCGGCGGTATGCGCACGCTCTGCCCGGCCTCCAGGCGGTCCTTGCTGTCGGCGCGCTTGCCGTTCGACGCGCAGCTCGCCTTTGCGGACGATGCGCTGGATGTGGGAAAACGACAGGCCCGGAAACCGCGCTTCGAGGAAGCGGTCGACCCGCATGTTGTTCTCGTCCGGCGTGACGACCACGGTCTGAACCTTGGTCGGCAGCGGCTCGGCTTTCACCGTGTCAGTGGGTCTGGCGGGCTCCGCTGCGGCCGAGGGACGCTTTTTTGGCTGCTCGTCGCGGCGCTTGTCGAAGACGCGCGGCGGCTTGCCGCCCGGCCGGTGGCCCGGGGCGCGCTTGGCCTTCGCGCGATCGTCGTCGCGAAATTTCGACGGGGCGCGGCGTGTGTCCTCGCGGCGGTCATCCCGGGACACGGTCCTCTTGATGCGTCGGCTCATGGGGCTTGGCTAGCGCAAAAGGAGGAAATCGTCACGGCGAAATCGCTACGAATGGACCGCTGGATCGGCCATATCAGGCAAAACGGCCAAGGAATGTGCATGGAATGTGCAAGGACCGTCCGCTATTCTCCCGCGCGCTCCCGCCGCAGCTTCGCCCAGTAGTCCAGCCGCTTCCTGATCTCGCGCTCAAAGCCGCGCTCGGGCGGATCGTAGAAGGTCTGCCGCCCCAGCGCGTCCGGGAAATAGTCCTGGCCGGAAAAGCCTTCCGGCATGTCGTGGTCGTATTCGTAGCCCGAGCCGTAGCCTTCCTCGCGCATCAGCTTGGTCGGCGAGTTGAGGATGTGCTTCGGCGGCAGAAGCGAGCCGTTCTCCTTGGCGCTGCGCATCGCGGCACCAAAGGCCGCATAGGCCGCGTTCGATTTCGGCGCGGTCGCGACATAGATCACGGCCTGCGCGATCGCGAGCTCGCCTTCAGGAGAACCGAGGAAATCATAGGCGTCCTTCGCCGCGTTGGCGACGACCAGCGCCTGCGGATCGGCAAGGCCGATGTCCTCGACCGCCATCCGCACGATGCGCCGCGCCAGGAACAGCGGGTCCTCGCCGGCATCGAGCATGCGCGCGAGATAATACAGCGCGGCATCGGGATCGGAGCCGCGCACCGATTTATGCAGCGCCGAGATCAGGTTGTAGTGGCCGTCGGCGGATTTGTCGTAGATCGGCGCGCGGCGCTGCAGGATGTCCTGCAACTGCGCGGGATCGAAGATCTCGTCCTTGCGCGCCGAGCGCCAGACCTCCTCGGCGAGTGTCAGCGCCGCGCGGCCGTCGCCATCGGCCATGCGCACCAGCACGGCGCGCGCCTCGGCATCGAGCGGCAGCTTCTTGCCCTCGACCTTCTCGGCATGCGCGAACAGCTTTTCGATCGCCGCGGGGTCGAGCGAGTGGAACACCAGCACGCGCGCCCGCGACAGAAGCGCGGCGTTGAGCTCGAAGGACGGATTTTCGGTGGTGGCGCCGACCAGCACCACGGTGCCGTCCTCCATCACGGGCAGAAAGGAATCCTGCTGCGCGCGGTTGAAACGATGCACCTCGTCGACGAACAGCAGCGTGCCCTTGCCCGTCTCGCGGCGGGCCCGCGCGGCTTCGAAGGCCTTCTTGAGATCGGCGACGCCGGAGAACACGGCGGATATCTGCTCGAAATGCAGCTCGGTCGCGTCGGCCAGAAGCCGCGCCACGGTGGTCTTGCCGGTGCCCGGCGGGCCCCAGAAGATCAGCGAGCCGAGCGTGCGCGTTTCCAGCATCCGCGTCAGCGCGCCGTCGGGACCCAGGATGTGATCCTGGCCGACGACATCGGACAGCTCGTGCGGACGCAAGCGGTCGGGCAGCGGACGCGGCGCGTCCTGCTCCAGGCCTGCGGCGGCGAAGAGGTTGGGACCTTCCTGCGGCCGTTTCGCGCTCATCCGCCGAGCGTGACGTTGATCTGCTGCCCGCCCCGCAACAGCGTGATGCGCCACAGCCGCGCGCTATCGCGCGTCGCCTTCTCGAGATCGGCGGTCTTGCCGATCTTCTGGCTGTTCACGGCCTGGATGATGTCACCCTTCTGGAAACCGACATTGGCCGCGGTCGAGTCATCGCCGATCTCGATCACGACGACGCCTTCGGTGTCGGCATCGAGGTGCAGCTCGTCGGCGACCGCCGGTGAGATGTTCGAGATCTTGGCGCCCTGGAACGGCGAGCGCGTGGTCAGCGTCATCTCGTTGCGCCCGGAATCCGGCGCGGTTTCGAGCGGCATCGTCAGCTTGACCGGCTTGCCGGCGCGCTGCACGTCGACCTGCGCGGTGCCGCCGAGCGGACGCGTCGCGAAGCGGTAGTCGAAACCGTTCGTGTCGTCGATCGTCTGTCCATCGATCGCGACGATCAGGTCGGAGGGTTTCAGCCCGGCGCGCGCCGCCGGACTGTTGGCGACGACGTTTGCGACCAGCGCGCCGCTCGGCGAGCGCAGGCCCAGGCTTTCCGCGATCTCCGGCGTCACGTTCTGCAGCTTGGCGCCGAGCCACGGCCGCTTCACCGCCTTGCCGCCGCTCTTGGCGGAGGCCACGACCACGCGCACCATGTTGGCGGGGATCGCGAAACCGATGCCCTGCGAGCCGCCCGAACGCGAATAGATCGCGGTGTTGATGCCGGCGAGCCGGCCGGTCATGTCGACCAGCGCGCCGCCGGAATTGCCGGGATTGATCGGCGCGTCGGTCTGGATGAAGAACTGGTAGTCGGTGATGCCGACCTGGGTGCGCGCCAGCGCCGAGATGATGCCGTGCGTCACGGTCTGGCCGACGCCGAACGGATTGCCGATCGCCAGCACGACGTCGCCGACCAGCAGCTCGTCGGAATTGGCGAAATCGAGCGTCGGGAATTTCTCGTGCACATCCTTCAGCCGCAGCACCGCGAGATCGGAGCGGCTGTCCTTCAGCACGATCTCGGCCTCGAATTCGCGCTTGTCGGACAGCGACACCTTGACCTGGTCGGCGCCCTCGATGACGTGGACGTTGGTGACGACGAGCCCGGACGGATCGACCATCACGCCCGATCCCAGCGAGCGCTGCAACTGCTCCTGCTGGCCGCCCGGCACGCCGAAGAAGCGCCGGAAGATCGGATCGTCCATGAACGGATTGTGGTTCTGCACCATCTTGGCGGCATAGACGTTGACCACCGCAGGCTGCACCCGCTGCACGATCGGGGCGTAGGACAGCCTGAGCTCCGCGGCCGAGGACGGCACGCGCCGGTCCTGCGCAGCCGGCCGGCATGGCGACAAGGGTCAATATTGCAGCGGTCGCGACGGCGCGGACAATTCGGAGCATCTCTACCTCTCAGGGGAAAACCCCAGGAATATAAAGGCCTTCGTCCGGCAATCAAAGGGCACTTTACCCGCGATTTCCGGTTGCAGAAGGGCCGCTCCGCCGGCAGGGCCGCGAGGTCGCCGCCCCCATCCGCGGCGGACAGGGTCGTGATATGACGACCATCATGTTCCACGTGTGGCACGCGCACCACAAGCGAAAATCTTCCAGCCTGTTGCTTGCTACCTCTCGATGTCGTGGCACAGTCACGTGCCGGCCTTACGACTCACGCTGTCGGTGAAGGCCGAAGACATGAGGAGCACATTCATGACAACGATAAAATTTACGGCCGCGGCAACGGTCGGCTTGGTCTTGACATTGATTGGATCGAAAGCCCACGCGGAGGCCGGCGCCAGCGATGCGGAAATCCAGCTCTTGAAGCAGCAGCTTCATCTGCTGGAGCAGAAGCTCGACAAGCTGCAGAAGCAGACCACGGCGAACACGACGGCTGCAGCCAAGGCCAATGCGAAGGCCGACACCAGCGTCGCGGTTGCGAACGCCAATGCGGCGGCCTATCCGGTCAAGGGACCGGCGCCGCCGGCGGAGGCAATCGTGACGATGCCCGGCAACAGGCCGACCATCTGCACCGCCGACAATCTCAACTGCGTTTCGCTCGTGAGCCGGGTGCATTTCGACGCAGGCGGCTACAATTATCGTCCCAACACGGCAGCGACATCGCCGCAGCGCCTCGATGACGGCGTCAACGTGCGCCGCGCACGTATCGGCGTGCTCGGCAAATTCCTCGGCGACTGGAACTACGCGCTGATCTACGACTTCGGCGGCTCCTCGGACGGATTTGACAGCACCGCGTCCGTCGGCGGCAATCCGGTCGGCTTCCTTCCGGGCGGCGCGTTGTCCGGCGTCGAAAACGCCTATCTCAGCTACACCGGCTTCAAGCCTTTCGGCGGCACATTGGCCATCGAAGGCGGCATCATGGACCTGCCCTATACGCTGGACGAGGCGACGAGCTCGAACGACATCCTGTTCCTCGAACGCGCTTCGTCCGGCGTCATCGCGACCAACATCGCGGCCGGCGACTTCCGCTCTGCCTTCGGCAGCCGCTGGTACAACGACCAGTTCTGGGCGGGAGCCTATGTCACCGGCCCAGCCACGGGCGCGATCCATTCCGCCTCGAGCATCAATCCCAACGGCACGACGGAGCAATATGGCGCCGTAGCCCGCGTCGCCGGTCAGGCCCTGAGCGGCGAAAACTATTCGCTGCATCTCGGCGCTGATGCCGAGTTCCTGATCCAGCCGCCGCACAATCTGGTCACGGGCGCGCAAACGCTCACCCTGAGCGATCGTCCTGAGCTGCGCATCGACCCCACCACGCTGATCTCGACCGCAGCGATTGCGAATGCATCGGCCGCACAAGTCTACAGCGCCGAGGCGGCGGGAACGTACGGGCCGCTGTACTTCCAGGGCGAGTATTTCTGGTTCAATGTCGACCGCAACGCGAACACCGGCTTGCCGCCGATCGGCGCGCCGAGCCTGAACTTTCAGGGCGGCTATGCCGAAGCCAGCTACGTGCTGACCGGCGAGAGCCACAAATACAACCCCGCGAGCGCCTCGTACGGCGGCATCAACCCGGCCAATCCGTTCTCATTGAGCAGCGGCGGCTGGGGTGCATGGGAAATCGCCGCGCGCTACAGCACCATCGATCTCAACGATCAGGCTCGCCTCGACCGTCGGCATCGCCGGCGGGCGGCAGACGATCTACACCGTCGGGCTGAACTGGTATGTCAACCGCAATGTCCGCTTCATGTTCGACTATCTGCATGGCGACATCGTCAAGCAGATGAGCGCGACCAATTCCGGCGATGCGGGTCCACGTTCGACGCCTTCGCGATGCGAACGCAGATCGCGTTCTAGCGCAGCTTTCTTGCCTGGCCGGAGCACGCTCCGGTCGGGCAGAAATGCACGCTCAAGGCCAGCGACCTCGCGGGCGCATCACGATATCAGGCGGCCCGACTTGGCGTCTTGTCCGCATCGGCCGCCGCGCAGGACAATCTCTGCTGATGGCGCTCGCCCCATTCCTTCAGCGTGTCGATCACCGGGCGCAGGCTCTCGCCGATCTCCGACAGGCGATATTCCACGCGCGGAGGCACCTCGGCATAGACTTTCCGGATGACCAGTCCGTCGTCCTCCAGCGCGCGGAGCTGCTTGGTCAGCATGCGCTGGGTGATCCCGGCATCCGCCTGCGCAATTCGCCGAAACGCTGGGTGCCGCTCTGCAGGTGGAAAAGGATGACGCCCTTCCACTTGCCGTCGATCAGGTCGAGCGTCGCTTCGACCGCGCAGCCGGGACGATGTGCGAAATTTCGTCGTTTCACGGGGATTTTTCCCAATAGTATCCAAACAGGGACTATATCCCTGAATTTACAGTACTTGCCAATCCTGCGCCATAGCGACAGGTAGGGACAAGGCAGGCAATCATTGCGCCGTCAGATGGAGAGACAACCATGAAGGCCGTGGGTTATCGCAAATCGCTTCCGATCGAGGACAAGGACGCACTGCTCGACTTCGAGACCGCGAAGCCCGAGCCGAAAGGACGCGATCTCCGGATCGCCGTGAAGGCGATCTCGGCCAACCCGGTCGATTACAAGGTCCGCAAGCGCGCCGCCCCGCCCGAAGGCGAGACCAAGATCTTAGGGTTCGACGCGGCCGGCGTGGTCGATGCGGTCGGCCCCGACGTCACGCTCTTCAAGACGGGGGACGAGGTGTTTTATGCCGGCTCGATCCTGCGCCAGGGTACCAATTCCGAATTCCATCTGGTCGATGAGCGGATCGTCGGCCATAAGCCGAAGAGCCTGTCGTTCGCGCAAGCCGCCGCGCTGCCGCTGACCTCGATCACCGCCTGGGAATTGCTGTTCGACCGGCTCGGCGCCATCCCCGGCAAGAGCGTCGATCCACGGACGCTGCTGATCACCGGCGCCGCTGGCGGTGTCGGCTCGATCCTCATTCAGCTGGCGCGCCGCCTGACCGGGCTGACGGTGCTGGCGACGGCGACGCGGCCGGAATCGCAAAAATGGTGCCTCGATCTCGGCGCGCATGCGGTGATCGATCACGGCAAGCCGATGAAGGAGCAGATCGAGAAGCTGAAGCTGCCGCCGGTCGCGCTGGTGGCGAGCCTCACCCACTCCGATCAGCACTACAAGGCGATCGCCGACGTCATGGCGCCGCAGGGCCGCTTCGGCCTGATCGATGATCCGCCGGAGTTGTCCATCGCCGCCTTCAAGGGAAAGGCGATCTCGATCCACTGGGAATCGATGTTCACGCGCTCGTCGTTCCAGACGGCGGACATGATCGCGCAGCATCATCTGCTCGACGACGTCGCCGATCTCATCGACAAGGGCGTGCTGCGCACGACGCTCGGCGAGAACTTCGGCACGATCAACGCCGCCAACCTGAAGCGCGCGCACGCGCTGCTCGAGAGCGGCAAGTCGCGCGGCAAGATCGTGCTGGAGGGTTGGTCGTAAGGCGGTATGAGGCTGCAGGCGCCTGCGCTGGCAGGCTCGCCTACCCGTGCTAGAATCTCGTAACAGATTCGCGCCTGGAGAAAAGGCCTTGCAAAGCACCGTCGGCTCCAGCGCCTTCGAGGGCGTGAGTCCGCAGGAACTGCGGAAGCACGCCGAGGTTTTGCTGGCTGCGTTTGCCGCCTATCGCGAGGGCAGGCATGCGGACGTTCAGGCGCTTTGCCGACGCGTGCTCCAGGACCTGCCGAATTATTTTGACGCCATGCATCTGCTGGGCGTGTCCGTGCTCGAATGCGGGCGGTTCGAGGAGGCGACGCAGATCCTCGAGCGCGCGGTTGCCCTCGACCCCTGGTCGGCGGATGCTCATTGCAACCTTGGTTTTGCGCTGTTCAACCTCAAGCGCTATGACGAAGCCCGCGCCTGCCTGGAGAAAGCAGTCGCATGGAAACCCGACGTTCCGACGGCCCAGAGAAATCTGGGCAATGCCTTGTTGCGTCTGGAGCTGGCCGAACCTGCGATCGCGGCCTTCACGCGCGCGATCCAGCTCAAGCCCGATGACGCCGACGCCTATTGCAATCGTGGCGTGGCGGAAATGATGCTCAGGCGATACGAAGCGGCCGCCACAAGCGCCGAGCGCGCGCTGGCGCTCCGGCCAGACCACTTCGAAGCCATGGTTTGCAGGGGCTTGGCCCACCTCGAGCTTCGGCACTTCGAGGTGGCGGAAACCGCGTTCAATGCTGCGCTCGCGATCAAGCCGGGTATGGCCGAACTGCTGGCCCACCGGGGACGCCTCCATTTTCTGTCGGGGCGGAAGGCCCAGGCGGAAGCCGATTTTGATGCCGCGGTTGCGCGCGAGCCTTCGCTCGAGCTGGCATGGCGAGGCAAGGCGCAAGTGAGCATGCTCACGGGCAACGTGGCGCAAGCCATCGTCGCCTGCAAGAAGGTGCTCGAGCAAAATCCGACGTCCGAAGTCGGCCTCACATTGCTGGGTGCCTGTTTTGGAAAGTTGGGAGACATTGCCGCGGCGATCCAGCATTTTGACCGGGCGCTGGAGATCAAGCCGGATTACGACGAGGCGATCACAAGGAAGATTTTCTACCTGGATTTTCTTCGCGACTCGGATTTCGCGGCACAACAGGCGGCGCGACGATATTGGTGGGATGCGGTCGGCTCTAAATTCCCAAGAAGGCATCTTGGAGCCTGGCCGCTCGACCCGGACAGGCGCATCGTCGTTGGATATGTGTCTTCCGACTTCAGGACTCATTCCGCGGCATTTGCTTTCTTGCCGGTGCTGCGCTGCCACGACAAAGCGAACTTCCAGATCAATTGCTACTCCTGTTCATCGTCGCGAGATCAGCTCACCGCCGTTTTCCAGTCGCTAGCCGACGTCTGGGTCGACGCCGTGGCTCTGTCGGATGATGAACTGGCAGACCGCATTCAAGCCGATGGCGTCGATATTCTTGTCGACCTTTCAGGCCATACGGCCGGAAATCGTCTGAACGTGTTTGCGCGCAAGCCGGCGCCGGTCCAGGTCACGGCCTGGGGCAACGGCACCGGGACAGGCTTTCAGACCATGGATTACCTTTTCGCAGACCCGGTGAGCATCCCGGAAGCGGTCCGGCATCTGTTTGCGGAACGCGTCCACGACTTGCCGTCGGTGATCTCGATCGAGCCCATATCCGACGTGCAACCGTCCGCGCTTCCGATGCTCCGCAACGGTTTCGTCACGTTCGGCGTATTCAACAGGATCGACAAGATATCCGACGAGGCGCTGGCGCTCTGGTCCAGACTGCTGCGCGCGGTGGCGGGATCGAAGATCGTCGTCAAGCACCTCGCCCTCGACGAAGCGTTTCTGCGTGATGCTCTGATCGCTCGTTTCGTGGCGCAGGGTGTTCCGCGGGACAGGGTCATCTGCATCGGCTCAACCAATCGACGTGACCACCTGCTGGCTTTCGAGACCATCGACATCTCACTCGATCCGTTCCCGCAGAACGGCGGCATCAGCACCTGGGAATCGCTCTACATGGGCGTTCCAGTCGTTGCCAAGCTCGGAAACGGCGCGGCATCGCGCACGGCGGGAGCCATCCTGAAAGCCATCGGTCTCGACGACTGGGTCGCCGAGGATGATGACGGCTATGTTGCGATCGCACGGAAATATGCGTCACAGCCCGCCCATCTGGAGAAGCTGCGCGCGGATCTTCGCGCCCAAATCGCGAACTCGCCCGCCGGAAGTGTCGCCGTCTACACGGAGAAGGTCGAGGCAGGTTATCGGCAATTCTGGCGCGACTATTGTGCGACGGCGTCCGGCGCTCTTTGACGTAAGTGACCGGGTGCCGCGCTAGGCGGGCATCGAACCACCTCAGGCGATGAAGTTGACGATGCCGCCTTCGACGCGTAGCGCCGCCCCATTGGTGGCGGATGCTTCCTTCGAGGCGACATAGACCACCATATTGGCGACTTCCTCGACGCTCGCGAAGCGCTGCAGCAGCGAGGTCGGCCGGTTCTCCTTGACGAAGGAGGCCGCGGCATCTGCTTCCGACTGGCCGCGCTGCCTGGCGAGATCCTTCACGAAGGTCTCGACACCCTCGGACATCGTCGGGCCCGGCAGCACCGAGTTGACGGTGACCGCGGTGCCGCGCGTCAGCAGCGCAAGGCCACGCGCAATCGCAAGCTGCGCGGTCTTGGTGGTGCCGTAGTGGATCATCTCGGTCGGAATGTTCAGCGCGGATTCCGAGGAGATGAAGACGATGCGGCCCCAGTTGCGCTTGAGCATGCCCGGCAGATAGGCGCGCGACATGCGGACGCCCGACATCACGTTGACCTCGAAAATCCGCGTCCAGTCCTCGTCAGAAATCTCGAAGAAGTCCTTTCCGCCATAGATACCGGCATTGTTGATCAGGACGTCGACATCCGGCAGCGCCGCGACCATCGCCTTGCACCCGGCGGCAGTCCCTACGTCCGCGGCGATCCCGCGCACCTTGCTGCCGGACACTTCAGCCGCGAGCTTTTTGGCGGCCGCGTCGACCTTGTCCTGGCTGCGGCCGTTGATCACGACATCAGCGCCGGCGGTGGCGAGACCCTTGGCGATGGCGAAGCCAATTCCGGCGGTCGAGCCGGTCACGAGCGCGGTTTTTCCCGAGAGGTCAATTTTCATGGAGCATCTCCGTCAGTGCAATCACGGAGATATCAGAAGAGGCCATCGGGCCCGCAATCGCCCAAAGCGGCATGGCAGGTGAGACACGACGATCATGCTGCAAAAACAAAAACGGCGCTCGATAGCGCCGTTTTCAACACGTCGATCCGGAGGGGGCGTTTACGCCGCCTCGGCTTGCTTTTCCTGCGTCGGGCCGGAGTCCTGGCCCTTGGCGTCGACGTCGCGGTCGACGAACTCGATCACCGCCATCGCGGCGTTGTCGCCGTAACGGAAGCCGGCCTTGATGATACGGGTGTAGCCGCCCTGGCGGTCCTTGTAGCGGGGCGCCAGCACGTCGAACAGCTTCTTGGTCATGTTGATGTCGCGCATCTCCGAGATCGCCTGACGGCGCAAGGCGAGGCCGCCCTTCTTGCCGAGCGTAACCAGCTTCTCCACGATCGGGCGAAGCTCCTTGGCCTTCGGCAGCGTGGTGACGATCTGCTCGTGCTTGATCAATGCGGCGCACATGTTGGCGAACATCGCGCGCCGATGCTCGGCGGTGCGGTTGAGCTTCCGATGAACCTTGCCGTGACGCATAGTCTATTCCCTACTTCTCTAAATGTGCCGCGACGGTTCGTCGGACATGTTGCTCAGGTGGGCTGCCTGCGTTCGCCCCAGATGGCGAGTAGCGAATGGCGAATAATTCTGTTCTATTCGCTATTCGCCACTCCCTATTCGCTATTTCGAATTCGCTCAGTAATGATCCTCGAAGCGCTTGGCGAGCTCGTCGATGTTCTCCGGCGGCCAGCCCGGCACTTCCATGCCGAGATGCAGACCCATCTGGGCCAGCACTTCCTTGATCTCGTTCAGCGACTTGCGGCCGAAGTTCGGGGTGCGCAGCATCTCCGCTTCCGACTTCTGCACGAGGTCGCCGATATAGACGATGTTGTCGTTCTTCAGGCAGTTGGCCGAACGCACCGACAGCTCGAGCTCGTCGACCTTCTTGAGGAAGGCCGGGTTGAAGGCGAGATCCGGAATGATCTCCTGCGCGACTTCCTTGCGCGGCTCCTCGAAGTTGACGAACACGTTGAGCTGATCCTGCAGGATGCGCGCGGCATAGGCCACCGCGTCCTCCGGCGAGATCGCGCCGTTGGTCTCGATCGTCATGGTCAGCTTGTCGTAGTCGAGGATCTGGCCCTCGCGGGTGTTCTCGACCTTGTAGGAGACCTTGCGGACCGGCGAGAACAGGCTGTCGATCGGGATCAGGCCGATCGGCGCATCCTCCGGCCGGTTGCGCTCGGCCGGCACGTAGCCCTTGCCGGTCGCGACCGTGAACTCCATGCGGATTTCGGCGCCGTCATCGAGCGTGCAGAGCTGCAGGTCCGGATTGAGCACCACGACGTCGCCAACGGTCTGGATGTCGCCGGCGGTGACCGCGCCCGGGCCCTGCTTCTTCACGACCATGCGCTTGGGGCCTTCGCCCTGCATCTTGATCGAGATGTCCTTGATGTTCAGCACGATGTCGGTGACGTCCTCGCGAACGCCCGCGATCGAGGAGAACTCATGCAGCACGCCGTCGATGTGCACCGACTGCACGGCGGCGCCCTGCAGCGAGGACAGCAGGATGCGGCGCAACGCGTTGCCGAGCGTCTGGCCGAAACCGCGCTCGAGCGGCTCGGCGACCACCGTCGCAAAGCGAGTGGCGTCGGTCCCCGGCGAGACCTGAAGCTTGTTCGGCCGGATCAACTCTTGCCAATTTTTCTGGATCGTCACTGTTTCACCCTCAGGCCAGCCCATCCGTCATCGGGATCGCTGGCATTGGAGATCGCGGATCGTCCGCAGCACAAATTCCAAACACAAGAGCGAGGCCGCCATGGAAGGCTGCCTCGCGAAATCGAACGTCAGACCCGCCGCCGCTTGCGCGGACGGCAGCCATTGTGCGGGATCGTCGTCACGTCGCGGATCGATGTGACGGTGAAGCCCGCTGCCTGCAGCGCGCGGAGCGCCGATTCGCGGCCCGAACCGGGACCGGCGACCTCGACTTCCAGCGTGCGCATGCCATGCTCCTGCGCCTTCTTGGAAACGTCCTCCGCCGCGACCTGCGCGGCATAGGGAGTCGACTTGCGCGACCCCTTGAAACCCATCGTTCCCGCCGACGACCAGGCGATCGTGTTGCCTTGCGCGTCGGTGATGGTGATGGTGGTGTTGTTGAATGACGAATTCACATGCGCGACGCCGGAGGCGATGTTCTTGCGCTCGCGGCGGCGAATGCGGGTGGCTTCCTTGCCCATTTACAAACCTTCCTATGATCTCAACGCCGCCGTAACGCCAGCGGCTACACCGTGATGGGCGAATGGTGAGTGGCGAATAGCGAATAGGGTCACCCCCTACTCGCCATTCGCCATTCGCTACTCGCCAATTACTTCTTCTTGCCGGCGATTGCCTTGGCCGGGCCCTTGCGCGTGCGCGCATTAGTGTGGGTGCGCTGACCGCGCACCGGCAGGCCACGGCGATGGCGCAGGCCGCGATAGCAGCCGAGGTCCATCAGGCGCTTGATGTTGATGCCGGTCTCGCGACGAAGATCGCCCTCGACGACGTAGTCGCGGTCGATGACTTCACGAATTTGCAGGACCTCCTGGTCGCTCAGTTGGGCGACGCGGCGATCCTCAGGAATCTTGACCTTGTCGATGATATCGGCAGCGATCTTTGGGCCGATGCCATGGATGTATTGAAGCGCGATCAGTACGCGCTTATTGGTGGGGATGTTCACGCCGGCAATACGGGCCACGAATTTCTCTCCTGTCGCAGATCCCTTGCGGGAGCGGCTTTTTCGTCCTGTTCTCTCGGGCAGCAGGCGTTCGCAAACGCGAACACGACGCCCTCCCCCTCATCTTGCGGGGCGCGGCGTCGTCATAAAACTATCCGACTGGATCGGCGCTTATTAATGGATTCAATCGGCCTTCGTCAACCGCTGCCGGTCGTTCAGACCCGAATTTCGCCTGATTTTTCAGTGCCGGCCGCGGGACAGGTTGAAGTTCCATATCACCGCGCAAGCTCCTGATCCAAATACCGTTTTACGTTCAGCCTGCTCCTGCGGGCACGCCCAGGCCGACGCGCTGCAACCGAAACAGGCGAAAATTAACCCCTCGCCCGCTTCTTCGCGGCCTTTTTGACGGTCTTCCGGACGGCCGTCTTGGCTGTCTTTTTCGCCCCCCGCGCCGGGCGCTTGACGGCCTTCCGGGCGGTTTCCTTTCGGCCAGCCTTGGCGGCCACCTTGGCGGGCTTCTCGGCGGAAGGACGGCTCTTGGCCGGCGCCCGCGCCGTGCTCCCGGCCGCTTTCTTGGCTCCGCGCGCGGCAGGCTTGCCAGCGGGAGTTTTGGCAGCAGCAGGTTTGGCGGTCTTCTTGGCCGCCGTCCGCTTTGACGGCTTGCTCTCCAGCGCGCCGATCGCGTGCAGGATGCGGTTGATCTCGCGGGTGACCTCCTCGATGGTCATCATGCCATCGACGGTCAAAAGCTTCCGCCGCTCCGAGTAATAGTGAATCAGCGGCTCGGTCTGCGAGCGGTAGGCCGCCAGGCGCTTGGCCAGCACTTCCGGCGTATCGTCGACCCGCACCTCCTCGCCGCGCGCCCGCGTCTCCGCGGCGCGGGTTTCAACGCGCTGCAGCAGCGCGCTCTCGTTGACGCGCAGCTCGATCACGGCGTCGAGCTTGAGATGCTTCTTCTTCTTCAGGAGGTCATCCAGCGCCTCGGCCTGCGGCACCGTGCGCGGGAATCCGTCGAGGATGAAGCCCTTGGCCGCGTCCGGCTGGTCGATGCGATCGGAAATGATCCCCACAACGACATCGTCAGGCACGAGCGAGCCGCTCGCCATCAGTTCCTTGGCCTGCAGCCCGACGGGCGTCTCCGCGGCCACCGCCGCGCGCAGCATCTCACCGGTCGAGAGCTGAACGATGCCGTGGCGGTGGACCAGCCGTTGCGCCTGGGTTCCCTTGCCCGACCCTGGCGGTCCCAAAAGAATCAATCTCATCGGCGTTCGCCCCCCGGCGCTGGGTGAGCGAAAACCCGCACACCACCGTTTGTCTTTAAATCGCGACGCAGCCGTTAGCGGCGTCGCCCTCTCAATTTCGACTTCCTGATCAGCCCCTCATACTGATGGGCCAAAAGATAACCTTGAACCTGCGCCACCGTATCCATGGTCACGCTGACCACGATCAACAGCGACGTGCCGCCAAAGTAGAACGGGACCGCGGCGTAGGAAATCAGAATCTCGGGGATCAGACAGACGATTGCGAGATAGATCGCGCCGATCACGGTAATCCGCGACAGCACATAGTCGATATATTCCGCGGTGCGCTCGCCGGGACGAATGCCGGGAATGAAGCCGCCGTGCTTCTTCAGATTGTCGGCGGTCTCGGTCGGATTGAACACGATCGCGGTATAGAAGAACGCAAAGAACACGATCATCGCCAGATAAAGGATCAGGAACAGCGGACGGCCGTGGCCGAGCTGGGTGGTGATCCACTGGAACCATTCCGGTCCCCGGCCCGCATTGAAGTTGGCGACCGTGGTCGGCAGCAGCAGCAGCGAGGAGGCAAAGATCGGCGGGATCACGCCCGAGGTGTTGAGCTTGAGCGGCAGATGCGAGGACTGGCCCTCGAACATCTTGTTGCCGACCTGGCGCTTCGGATACTGGATCAGGAGCCGGCGCTGCGCGCGCTCCATGAACACGATGAAGGCGATCACCGCGACCGCCATCACGATCACGATCAGGATCAGCCCGGTCGAGAGCGCGCCCTGGCGGCCGAGTTCCAGCATGTTCGCGAGCGCGGTCGGCAGTTCTGCGACGATGCCGGACAGGATGATCAGCGAGATGCCGTTGCCGATGCCGCGCGAGGTGATCTGCTCGCCGAGCCACATCAGGAACATGGTGCCGCCGGTCAGCGTGATCGCGGTCGAGAGACGGAAGAACATGCCGGGGTCGCTGACGACATTGCCGGCGCCCTCGAGCCCCACCGCGATACCATAGGACTGGAACGCGGCGAGAATGACCGTGAGATAGCGCGTGTACTGGTTCAGCGTCTTGCGGCCCGCCTCGCCTTCCTTCTTCAGCGCTTCGAGCTGCGGCGAGACCGTGGTGAGGAGCTGGATGATGATCGATGCCGAGATGTACGGCATGATGTTCAGCGCGAAGATCGCCATGCGGTGGATACCGCCGCCGGCGAACATGTTGAACATGCCGAGAATGCCGCCCGCCTGGGTGCGGAACACCTGCTCCCAGATATTCGGATCGATGCCGGGCAGCGGGATATAGGTGCCGAGCCGGTACACCAGCAGCGCACCCAGCGTGAACCAGATGCGCTTCTTCAGTTCGTCGGCCTTGGCGAAGGCTCCGAAGTTGAGATTTGCCGCCAGTTGTTCCGCTGCTGAGACCATGTTTGGCTTTCTCCCGCCGTCCCCGGAGTGCGACGACGTCGGGGGACGATCCGCCAACGCGCTCCAGTCTATCGTTTGAACCTGATCGTCTCGAAAAACGGTGACCCGTTTTCCTGATCATGCTCTGGCGCCGTCATCCGGCTTTTGGGCCGGAAATCGGGCGGACACCGGTTATTATTTGGCACTTGGCCCGGATAAGTCCATCGCAAAGCGCGGACCGATCGTCCGCTGATGCGGACGATGACGCAGTTGTTACGCCGCCTCGCCTTCTTCCTTCGCAGGCGCCAGGATCTTGACGGTGCCGCCGGCCTTCTCGACCGCAGCGACCGCCGATTTCGACGCGCCGTGAACCTCGATATTGACCTTCGACTTGATCTCGCCGCGGCCGAGCAGCCGCACGCCGTCCTTGGCGCGGCGCAGCGCGCCGGACTTCACCAGCGACTCCGCGTTGATCACGCTGCCGGCGTCGAGCTTCTTGGCGTCGATCGCCTGCTGAATCCGGTCGAGATTGATCTCGACAAAATTGAGCCGGAAGATGTTGTTGAAACCACGCTTGGGCAGGCGCCGATGCAGCGGCATCTGACCGCCTTCGAAGCCCTTGATGCGCACGCCGGAGCGCGCGGTCTGGCCCTTGCCGCCGCGGCCCGAGGTCTTGCCCTTGCCTGAGCCGATGCCGCGGCCGACACGCATGCGCTTCTTGCGCGAGCCGGCATTGTCGGCGATATCGCTGAGCTTCATCGCCCTTCTCCTTATCCTTACTTCCCGTCGACGACGCGAACGAGGTGGTGAACCTTTTCGATCATGCCGCGAACCGCCGGCGTATCCGGCAGTTCGGCGACACGGCCGATCTTGTTGAGCTTCAGCCCGATCAGCGTCGAACGCTGCGAGTGATGCCGGCGGATCGGGCTGCCGGTCTGCTCGAGCTTGATCGTCTTTGCGGCCTTGGCCATCGTCTTGAACTCCAAAAGCGCCAGCGCGCTCATTTAGCTATTTGACAATGATCTCATCGGAAAGCGGGTAGCCAGTTTTCCGGATCATTCTCGCGTTTAGTCTGCGGCGGCTTCCGCATCGCCGCCGACGCGGCGGGCTTGCAGGGTCGACACCTTGATGTTGCGGCGCGCCGCGACCGACCGCGGCGAATCCACATGCTTCAGCGCGTTGAAGGTCGCACGCACCATGTTGTAGGGATTGGACGAGCCGACCGACTTCGCCACCACGTCCTGGATGCCGAGCGTCTCGAACACGGCGCGCATCGGACCGCCGGCGATGATGCCGGTACCGGCCGGCGCCGCGCGCAGATAGACCCGGCCCGCGCCGTGACGGCCGAAGATGTCGTGGTGCAGCGTGCGGCCTTCGCGGAGCGCCACGCGCGTCAGGTTGCGCTTCGCCGATTCCGTCGCCTTGCGGATCGCCTCCGGCACCTCGCGCGCCTTGCCGTGGCCGAAGCCGACGCGGCCCTTCTGATCGCCGATCACGACCAGCGCGGCAAAGCCGAAGCGCTTGCCGCCCTTGACGACCTTCGCCACGCGATTGATGTGGACGAGCTTGTCGACGAACTCGCTGTCGCGCTCCTCGCGATCCCTGCTCCGTTCGCGTCCGCCGCGTTCGCGTTCACCTGCCATGGTGGTTTTCCAATCTCTGACGAGGCCTCGCGCCTCTGTATCGTTCAAATAGGGTTAGAAGCTCAATCCGCTCTCGCGCGCCGCATCGGCGAGCGCCTTGACGCGCCCGTGATAGAGATAGCTGCCACGGTCGAACACGACTTCCTTGACGCCCTTCTTCACGGCGCGTTCCGCCAGCAGCTTGCCGACGGCCTTTGCCGCATCGATGTTGGCGCCGGTCTTTTCGCGCATTTCCTTTTCCAGCGACGAGGCGGAGGCGAGCGTCTCGCCCTTCTGATCGTCGATGACCTGCGCATAGATGTGCTTCGACGAGCGGAACACCGACAGACGCGGCCGGCCCCCGCCGGAACGGCGCAACGCAAGCCGCACGCGCTGCTTGCGCCGGGCATTCGTGACATTGATTCTCGACATGACCGGCTCCGTTACTTCTTCTTGCCTTCCTTGCGGAAGATGAATTCGCCGACATACTTCACGCCCTTGCCCTTATAGGGCTCCGGCGGGCGGTAGGCGCGAATTTCCGCGGCGACCTGGCCGACGCGCTGGGCGTCGGTGCCGGTGACCGTGATTTCGGTCGGCTTCGGAACCGCGATCGTGATGCCCTCCGGGATCGGATAGACCACGTCGTGGCTGTAGCCGAGCGCGAGCTGCAGGTTCTTGCCCTGCATCGCGGCGCGGTAACCGACGCCGGTGATTTCGAGCTTCTTCTCGAAGCCCTTGGTGACGCCTTCGACCAAATTGGCGATCTGCGCCCGCGCCGTGCCGTACAGCGCGCGAGCGCGGTTGGTCTCGACGCGCGGCGCGACCGTGACGACGCCCTTGTCGAACTTCACCTCGACGTCGCCATGCACGACGAACTGAAGCTGGCCCTTCGGCCCCTTCATCTTGACGGTCTGGCCCTCGACGTTCGCAGTAACGCCCGAGGGGATCGTCACCGGCCTTTTGCCGATACGTGACATCGTTCGCTTCCTTCTCAGAACACTGTGAAGAGAACTTCGCCGCCCACATTCGCGTCGCGCGCCTCGTGGTCGGCCATGATTCCCTTCGGCGTCGACAGCACCAGAATGCCGAGGCCATTGTTGACCCGCGGCAGGTTCTTCACCGAGGCGTAGACCCGCCGGCCCGGCTTGGAGACCCGCTGGATCTCGCGGATCACCGGCTCGCCGTCGAAATACTTCAATTCGATCTCGAGCTCGCTGCGGCCCGAGGGATGCTCGACGCTGGCATAGCCGCGGATGTAGCCCTCGGCCTTCAGCACCTCGAGCACGCTGGCGCGCATCTTGGAGCCCGGCGTGGTCACCTTGGACTTGGAGCGCATCTGCGCGTTGCGGAGGCGGGTGATCAGATCGCTGATCGGATCGTGCGTTGACATGACTGACGACCCTCCCTTACCAGCTCGACTTCACGAGGCCCGGCACCATGCCCTTCGAGCCAAGTTCACGAAGCGCGATGCGGCTGAGCTTGTTCTTGCGATAGTTCGAGCGCGGACGCCCGGTCAGCTCGCAGCGGTTGCGGATCCGCGTCGCCGACGAATTGCGCGGCATCTCGGCGAGCTTCAGCGTCGCCGCGAAGCGCTCTTCCATCGGCTTGGTCTTGTCGGCGATGATCGCCTTCAGCCTCGCCCGCTTCGGCGCAGCATTCTTGCTCATCCGCTTGCGCCGGTTGTTCTTCTCGATTGAACTCTTCTTTGCCATGCTTGGCTCCTGGGTTTCCGCGTTTGAGAGGCTTAAAGTTCAGCGTCTCACTGCCGGAACGGGAAATTGAATGCGGTCAACAAAGCGCGCGCCTCTTCGTCGTTCGGCGCGGTCGTGCAGACCGTGATGTCCATGCCCCAGGAATCGCCCGCCTTGTCGAAGTCGATCTCGGGGAAAATGATGTGCTCCTTGATGCCGAGCGAATAGTTGCCGCGGCCATCGAAGCTCTTCGGGTTCAGCCCGCGGAAGTCGCGCACGCGCGGCAGCGCGACGTTCACCAGGCGGTCGATGAACTCGTACATGCGCGCCTTGCGCAGCGTGACCTTGCAGCCGATCGGCTGGTTCTCGCGCAGCTTGAAGGTCGCGATCGCAACCCGTGAATAGGTCACGATGGCCTTCTGGCCCGCGATCAGCGCCAGGTCGGCAGCAGCCGTCTCCGCCTTCTTGCGGTCGTTGACGGCCTCGCCGATGCCCATGTTCAGCACGACCTTGTCGAGCCGCGGCACCTGCATGACGTTCTCATAGCCGAACTTCTCCGTGAGCTGGCCACGGATATTCTTGTCGTAGTCCACGCGCAGGCGCGGCACATAAGCGGTCTCAGCCATCGATCTCAGCTCCCGAGCTCTTGGCAACGCGGACTTTGGTGCCGTCCGCCTGAATCTTGAATCCGATGCGCGTCGCCTTGCCGTCCCTGCCGACATAAGCGAGGTTGGACAGGTGGATCGGCGACTCCTTGGAGATGATGCCGCCCTCCTGCTGCGCCGTCTGCTTCTGGTGACGCCGCACCATGTTGACGCCGCGAACCAGCGCCTTGTTCGCGTCGGGACGCACCTCGAACACCTCGCCGGTGCGGCCCTTGTCGCGGCCGCTCAGCACGATGACCTTGTCGCCCTTGCGGATCTTCGCAGCCATCACAGCACCTCCGGCGCGAGCGAGATGATCTTCATGTGGTTCTTGGCGCGCAGCTCGCGCGGCACGGGCCCGAAGATGCGGGTGCCGACCGGCTCCGACTGGTTGTTGATCAGGACGGCGGCGTTGCGGTCGAAACGGATGACCGACCCGTCGGGCCGGCGGATGTCCTTGCGGACCCGCACCACGACGGCCTTCATCACGTCGCCCTTCTTCACCTTGCCGCGCGGAATTGCTTCCTTGATCGACACGACGATGACGTCGCCGATGGTGGCATAGCGGCGCTTGGAGCCACCCGAGCACCTTGATACACATGACACGGCGTGCGCCTGAATTGTCGGCCACGTCGAGGTTGGTCTGCATCTGAATCATTGATGCACCTCGTCCTCTTTATCTGCTGCGCAAAATTGCGCTTGAACTATCCAAAGGCTCGTCCGGCGATGCCGGCGGGCCTCAGGCGGATTTCTTCTGTTCGCCCCGGACCACGGTCCAGCGCTTCAATTTCGAGATCGGCTTGCTCTCCTCGATCCACACCGTGTCGCCCGGCTTGAACTGGTTGTTCTCGTCGTGCGCATGGTAGTTCTTGGAGCTGCGGATCGTCTTCTTGTAGATCGGATGGGTGAAGCGGCGATCGACGCGCACCACAACCGTCTTGGCTTGCTTGTCGCTGACGACCACGCCCTGCAAAGTACGTTTCGGCATGAGGGGTCCTTACTTCTTCTTGGCGCGCGTTTGCGCGGCAACAGTCTTGATACGGGCGATGTCGCGACGTGCCTCGCGCAGCCGCGAGGTGTTCTCGAGCTGGCCGGTGGCGCGCTGGAAGCGCAGGTTGAAACGCTCCTTCTTCAGGTTGACGACGGCGTCGTCCATCTGATCGGGGCTCATTGCACGGATGTCGGCGGTTTTCATCGGGGCCATGACGTTACTCCGCAATGCGCTCGACGAAGCGCGTCTTGATCGGCAGCTTGGCGGCGGCGAGCAACAGCGCCTCGCGCGCGATCTGGGTGCTCACGCCGTCGATCTCGAACATGACGCGGCCGGGCTTCACCCGCGCCACCCACAATTCCGGCGAACCCTTGCCCGAGCCCATGCGGACTTCGGCGGGCTTCTTCGACACCGGCACGTCCGGGAACACCCGGATCCAGACCCGGCCGGCGCGCTTCATGTGACGGGTCAGCGCGCGGCGGGCCGCCTCGATCTGGCGCGCGGTGACGCGATCCGGCTCCATGGCCTTCAGGCCGAACTGGCCGAAGGACAAGGTCGCGCCCGACGACGCGACGCCGTGGATGCGGCCCTTGTGCGCCTTTCGGAACTTGGTTTTCTTTGGTTGCATCATGGCTTTGAGCCCTCAAACCTTTTCAGTGGCCGCCGATCAGGCAGCATCACGGCGGGGCCGCGCGCCATCGCCCTCGGCCATCCGCTTGTCCTGCGCCATCGGATCGTGCTCGAGGATCTCGCCCTTGAAGATCCAGACCTTGACGCCGCAGGTGCCGAAGGTCGTGAACGCGGTCGCAACGCCGTAGTCGATGTCGGCGCGCAGCGTGTGCAGCGGCACCCGCCCCTCGCGATACCACTCCATGCGCGCGATTTCCGCGCCGCCGAGCCGGCCCGAGCAGTTGATGCGGATGCCTTCCGCGCCGAGACGCATCGCCGACTGCACCGCGCGCTTCATGGCGCGGCGGAACGCCACGCGGCGCTCGAGCTGCTGGGCGATCGATTCGGCGACCAGCGTCGCATCGAGCTCGGGCTTCCTGATCTCGACGATGTTGATGACGACGTCGGACGACGTGATGTCGGCAACCTTCTTGCGCAGCTTGTCGATGTCGGCGCCCTTCTTGCCGATCACGACGCCCGGGCGGGCGGAATGGATCGTCACGCGGCACTTCTTGTGCGGACGCTCGATCACGATGCGCGCCACCGCGGCCTGCTTGAGCTCCTTGTGCAGGATCTCGCGGATCTTGACGTCCTCGTGCAGCAGCTTGCCGTACTCGGCCTTGCCGGCGAACCAGCGGGAATCCCAGGTCCGGTTGATGCCAAGACGCAGACCGATCGGATTGATCTTTTGACCCATCGTATTCTCCCAGCGCCCTTTAAGCGCTCGCCTCGACCTGACGAACAATGATCGTCAGCTGCGAAAACGGTTTGAAAATGCGGCCCGAACGGCCACGGCCGCGCGGAGCGAAACGCTTCATGACGAGGCCGTTGCCGACGAAGGCTTGCGACACGACGAGCTCGTCCACGTCGAGGTCGTGGTTGTTCTCGGCATTGGCGATCGCCGATTCCAGGCACTTCTTGACGTCGACCGCGATCCGCTTGCGCGAAAACTGCAGGTCGGCGAGCGCGGCCGAGGCCTTCCGGCCGCGGATCAGCTGCGCGACCAGGTTCAGCTTCTGCGGGCTCACACGCAGCATCCGGGCGACCGCCTTGGCCTCATTGTCCGCGAGGCTACGTTCGCGCTTTGGTTTGCTCATCGCTTAATCCTCAAACCCCAGGCTTTCTCTCTAAGCCTTCTTGGCTTTCTTATCGCCCGAATGGCCATGGAAGGTCCGGGTCGGCGAGAACTCACCGAACTTGTGACCGACCATTTCCTCGTTCACCGCCACCGGCACATGCTTCTGGCCGTTGTAGACGCCGAAGGTCAGCCCGACGAATTGCGGCAGGATGGTCGAGCGGCGGCTCCAGATCTTGATCACGTCATGACGGCCCGACGAACGCGCTGCATCTGCTTTCTTGAGCAGCGAAGCTTCGACAAACGGGCCTTTCCAGACTGAACGAACCATGTCCGGCGTTCCTTACTTCTTCCGCTTGTGGCGGCTTAGGAGGATGAATTTGTTGGTCGACTTGTTGGAGCGGGTCTTCTTGCCCTTGGTCGGCTTGCCCCACGGAGTGACCGGGTGACGTCCGCCCGAGGTGCGGCCTTCACCGCCGCCATGCGGGTGATCGATCGGGTTCATCGAGACACCGCGGTTATGCGGCCTGCGGCCCATCCAGCGCTTGCGGCCGGCCTTGCCGATCGAGGTATTCATGTGATCGGGGTTCGACACCGCACCGATGGTGCCGCGGCAGCGGCCGTGCACCAGGCGCTGCTCGCCCGAGTTCAGCCGCAGGATCACGTAATCCTGGTCGCGGCCGACGAGCTGGGCATAGGTGCCCGCGGAGCGCGCGAGCTGGCCGCCCTTGCCGATCTTGGTCTCGATGTTATGGACGATCGTGCCGATCGGCATGTTGCCGAGCGGCATGACGTTGCCCGGCTTCACGTCCACATAGTTCCCCGCGACGATGGTGTCGCCCACCGCAAGCCGCTGCGGCGCGAGAATGTAGGACTGCTCGCCGTCCTGATACTTGATCAGGGCGATGAAGCCGGTGCGGTTCGGATCGTATTCCAGCCGCTCGACGGTGGCGGGAACGTCCTGCTTCTCGCGCTTGAAGTCGACGTTGCGATAGGCCTGCTTGTGGCCGCCGCCACGGAAGCGCACGGTGGTGCGCCCGGTGTTGTTGCGCCCGCCGCTCGAGTGCTTGCCTTCGGTCAACGCCTTGACCGGCTTGCCCTTGTAGAGCGCCGAACGATCGACCATGACCAGCTGGCGCTGGCCGGGCGTCGTGGGATTGTAATTCTTCAATGCCATCGGGGTGAGCCCTTACAGTCCGGTGGTCACGTCGATGCGGTGGCCCTCTTCGAGGGTCACGATCGCGCGCTTGGTGTCCGACTGCGAGCCGAAATTGCCGCGGAACACCTTGGTCTTGCCCTTGCGCACGAGCGTGTTCACGCTCTTGACCTTGACGTCGAACAGCTTCTCGACCGCCTCTTTGATCTGCGGCTTGGTCGCCTTGCTGGAGACCTTGAACAGAACCTTGTTGTGCTCGGAGGCCAGCGTCGCCTTTTCGGTCACGATGGGAGACACGATGGTGTCGTAATGGCGGGGATCGATCGTCTTCATTTGAAGCGCGCCTCCAGCGCATCGACCGCCGCCTTTGTCAGCACAAGCTTCTGGCGACGCAGGATGTCATAGACATTGATGCCCTGGATCGGCAGCACGTCCATGTTGGGGATGTTGCGGGCCGCGACGGCAAAGCCGTTATGCAGCTCGGCGCCATCGATGATCAGCGCATTCGTCAGCCCAAGGCCGGAGAAGTGTCCGATCAGCGCCTTGGTCTTGGCGGCTTCAAGCTGCGCCGCCTCGATGACGACGAGGTCGCCGTCCTTGGCCTTGGCCGACAGAGCATGCTTGAGCGCGAGCGCACGGACTTTCTTCGGCAGGTCGGTGGCGTGCGAGCGCACCACCGGGCCAAAGGCTCGGCCGCCGCCGCGGAACTGCGGCACGCGGGCCGAGCCATGGCGAGCGCCACCCGTACCCTTCTGCTTGTACATCTTCTTGCCGGTGCGCCAGATCTCGGCGCGGCCCTTGGCCTTGTGCGTGCCGGCCTGACGCTTGTTGAGCTGCCACTGCACGCAACGCGCAATGATGTCCTGACGCGGCTCGAGACCGAAAATCTCGTCCGAGAGCTGGACCGAGCCTGCGGCCTTGCCTTCGAGGGTTGTGACTTTCAGTTCCATCTCACGCGCCCTCCTGCGCAGGCGCCGCTTCCGCAGCCTGCTCGCCGCCCGTGACCTTGAACTTGCCGGGCTTCGGCGCTTCCTTCGGCAGCGGCTTCTTCACGGCGTCACGCACCGAGATCCAGCCGCCCTTGGAGCCGGGCACTGCGCCTTCGACCAGGATCAGGCCGCGCTCGACATCGGTCTGCACAACGCGCAGGTTGAGCGTGGTGACGCGATCGACGCCCATGTGGCCGGGCATCTTCTTGTTCTTCCAGGTCTTGCCGGGGTCCTGTCGGCCGCCGGTCGAACCGATCGAACGGTGCGAGACCGACACGCCGTGGGTGGCGCGCAGACCGCCGAAATTCCAGCGCTTCATGCCGCCGGCAAAACCCTTACCGACCGAGGTGCCGGTGACGTCGACGAACTGGCCGACCACGAAATGGTCCGCCTGGATCTCGGCGCCCACCGGAATCAGCGCATCCTCGGACACGCGAAACTCCGCGACCTTGCGCTTCGGCTCGACCTTGCTGACCGCGAACTGGCCGCGTTCAGCCTTCGGCATATAGACGGTCTTGCGGGCGCCCGAGCCGAGCTGCAACGCGACATAGCCGTTCTTGTCCTTGGTCAGATGACCAAGCACCTGGCAATTGCCGAGCTTCAGCACGGTCACGGGGATATGTTCGCCGGCCTCGGTAAAGACCCGCGTCATCCCGACCTTCTGTGCGATCACTCCGGAGCGCATCGGTGTGCTTCCTGTTCTCTCTGTCCCGAAGGACCCAACGTCCCGTAGGAACAACGTCCCGAAGGACTAACCAATCTTCTTGCGAGCGCGACCGGCCAAGACAGACCGGCGCCCGCGTTGCGGAGATCAAGCTCAGAGCTTGATCTCGACGTCGACGCCGGCCGCCAGATCGAGCTTCATCAGCGCGTCGACGGTCTGCGGCGTCGGATCGACAATGTCGAGCAGACGCTTGTGGGTTCGCATCTCGAACTGCTCGCGGCTCTTCTTGTCGACGTGCGGCGAACGGTTGACGGTGAACTTCTCGATGCGGGTCGGCAGCGGAATGGGTCCGCGAACCTGCGCACCGGTGCGCTTGGCCGTGTTCACGATCTCACGCGTCGACGTATCGAGGATGCGATGGTCGAACGCCTTGAGGCGTATGCGGATATTCTGGCCATTCATTGCCGTGGTCTTTCTGTAGTGAGTGGCGAGTAGCGAATAGCGAATAGAAATCCTCTATTCGCCACTCGCCATTCCCTATTCGCTTCTTACTCGATGATCGAAGCGACGACGCCGGCACCGACGGTGCGGCCACCTTCGCGGATCGCGAAACGCAGCTTCTCTTCCATCGCGATCGGCACGATCAGGTGCACTTCCATCGTGATGTTGTCGCCCGGCATCACCATTTCGGTGCCTTCCGGCAGTTGCACGACACCAGTCACGTCGGTGGTGCGGAAGTAGAACTGCGGACGGTAGTTGGGGAAGAACGGCGTATGACGGCCGCCCTCTTCCTTGGTGAGGATGTAAGCCTCAGCCTTGAACTTGGTGTGCGGCTTGACCGAACCCGGCTTGCACAGCACCTGGCCACGCTCGACTTCCTCGCGCTTGGTACCGCGGAGCAGCGCGCCGATGTTGTCGCCCGCCTGGCCCTGATCGAGCAGCTTGCGGAACATTTCGACGCCGGTGACCGTGGTCTTCTGCGTCGCGCGCAGACCGACGATCTCGACTTCCTCACCGACCTTGACGATGCCGCGCTCGACACGGCCGGTCACCACGGTGCCGCGGCCGGAGATCGAGAACACGTCTTCCACCGGCATCAGGAACGGCTGGTCGATCGGACGCTCCGGCTGCGGAATGTACTCGTCGACATTCTTCATCAGCTCGAGGATCGCTTCGTGACCGAGCTTCTTGTCGGAGTCTTCGAGAGCGGCAAGCGCCGACCCCTTGATGATCGGGATCTTGTCGCCCGGGAATTCGTACTTCGAGAGCAGTTCGCGGACTTCCAGCTCGACGAGCTCGAGCAGCTCCGGATCGTCGACCATGTCGCACTTGTTGAGGAACACGACGAGCGCGGGCACGCCGACCTGGCGGGCGAGCAGGATGTGCTCGCGGGTCTGCGGCATCGGGCCGTCAGCAGCCGACACGACCAGGATCGCGCCGTCCATCTGGGCAGCGCCCGTGATCATGTTCTTCACATAGTCGGCGTGGCCGGGGCAGTCGACGTGCGCGTAGTGGCGGTTCTTCGTCTCGTACTCCACGTGTGCGGTCGAGATCGTGATGCCGCGCGCCTTCTCTTCCGGCGCCTTGTCGATCTGGTCGTATGCCGTGAACGTTGCACCACCGGTTTCGGCCAGGACCTTGGTGATCGCCGCCGTCAACGACGTCTTGCCATGGTCGACGTGACCGATCGTTCCGATATTGCAGTGCGGCTTGTTACGTTCAAACTTTGCTTTGGCCATTTGACTCTCCGTTCAGTCGCTAACTCGGGCTAACGACAATCAGGCAAACTTCTTCTGGACTTCTGCCGACACGTTCGCCGGCGCTTCCGCGTAGTGGTCGAACTGCATCGTGAAGGTTGCGCGACCCTGGCTCATCGAGCGCAGGTTATTCACGTAACCAAACATGTTCATGAGCGGCACCATCGCGTTGATGACGTTGGCGTTGCCGCGCATGTCTTGACCCTGGATCTGCCCGCGCCGCGAGTTGAGATCGCCGATGACCGAGCCGGTGTAGTCTTCCGGCGTCACCACCTCGACCTTCATGATCGGCTCGAGCAGCACCGACTTGCCCTTCTGCAGCGCCTCGCGGAATGCCGCGCGCGATGCGATTTCGAAGGCGAGCGCCGAGGAGTCGACGTCATGATATTTGCCGTCGACGAGCTGCACCTTGACGTCGACCACGGGGAAGCCCGCGACCACGCCGGAGGTCATCACGCTGTTGAGGCCCTTTTCGACGCCGGGGATGTACTCCTTCGGCACCGAGCCGCCGACGATCTTCGATTCGAACTCATAGCCCTTGCCGGGCTCGTTCGGCTCGACGACGATCGACACTTCGGCGAACTGGCCGGTACCGCCAGTCTGCTTCTTGTGCGTGTACTTCACTTCCGCGCGCTTGGTGACGCGCTCGCGGAACGCCACCTGCGGCGCGCCGATGTTGGCATCGACCTTGTAGGTGCGCCTCAGGATGTCGACCTTGATGTCGAGATGGAGTTCGCCCATGCCCTTCAGAATGGTCTGGCCGAACTCCTGATCGGTCGACACGCGGAACGACGGATCTTCGGCGGCGAGCTTCGCCAGAGCGACGCCGAGCTTCTCCTGGTCGGCCTTCGACTTCGGCTCGATCGCGATCTCGATGACCGGATCCGGGAATTCCATCTTCTCGAGGATCACCTGCTTGTTGGGATCGCACAGCGTGTCACCGGTGCGCGCTTCCTTCAGGCCCGCCAGCGCGACGATGTCGCCGGCATAGGCTTCCTTGATGTCTTCGCGGTTGTTCGCATGCATCAACAGCATGCGGCCGATGCGCTCTTTCTTCTCGCGGGTCGAGTTCACGACGCCGGTGCCGCTCTGCAGGATGCCCGAATAGATGCGGCAGAACGTGATGGTGCCGACAAACGGGTCGTCCATGATCTTGAACGCGAGCAGAGCCAGCGGCTCCTTGTCGTCGGCCCTGCGCAGCACTTCATTGCCATCGTCATCGACGCCCTTGATCGCGGGCACGTCGATCGGCGACGGCAGATAGTCGACGACGGCGTCGAGCAGCGGCTGCACGCCCTTGTTCTTGAACGCGGAGCCGCACAGCACCGGATAGAACGCGCCGGTCAGAACGGCCTTGCGGATCAGCCTCTTCAGCGTCGCCTCATCCGGCTCCTTGCCGTCGAGATAGGCGGCCATGGCGTCGTCATCGAGCTCGACGGCGGCTTCCACCATCTTCTCGCGATATTCCTTTGCCTGGTCGACGAGGTCGGCCGGGATATCGACATAATCGAATTTCGCGCCCAGCGACTCGTCGTTCCAGACGATGCCCTTCATCTTCACGAGGTCGACGAGACCCTTGAAGTTGTTTTCGGCGCCGATCGGAAGCTGGATCGCGATCGGCTTGGCGCCGAGGCGGTCGACGATGTCGGCCAGGCACTTGAAGAAGTCGGCGCCGGTCTTGTCCATCTTGTTGGCGAAGACGATGCGCGGCACCTTGTACTTGTCGCCCTGGCGCCAGACGGTCTCGGTCTGGGGCTCGACGCCCTGGTTGGAGTCGAGCACGCAAACCGCGCCGTCGAGCACGCGCAAGGAACGCTCGACCTCGATGGTGAAGTCGACGTGGCCGGGCGTGTCGATGATGTTCAGACGCTTGCCGTTCCAGAACGCAGTGGTCGCAGCCGACGTGATCGTGATGCCGCGCTCCTGCTCCTGCTCCATCCAGTCCATCGTCGCAGCACCTTCGTGCACTTCGCCGATCTTGTGGCTCTTGCCGGTGTAATAGAGGATGCGCTCGGTGGTCGTGGTCTTGCCGGCGTCGATATGCGCCATGATACCGAAGTTGCGGTAGTCCTCGATGGCATGTTGGCGGGGCATGGGGTTATTCCTTCAATTCCGTTCGTTTCGCCGTTACCAGCGATAGTGCGAGAAGGCGCGGTTGGCTTCCGCCATCCGATGCACGTCTTCACGCTTCTTGACGGCGTTCCCCCGGTTGTTCGACGCATCGAGCAGCTCCGCCGAGAGCCGCTCCGTCATGGTCTTTTCGTTGCGATCGCGCGCGGCCGAGATCAGCCAGCGGATGCCGAGCGCCTGACGGCGCACCGTAGCGAACCTCGACCGGCACCTGGTAGGTGGCGCCGCCGACGCGGCGGGAACGCACCTCGATGGTCGGCATGACGTTCTCGAGCGCCTGCTCGAAGATCGACAGCGGGTTCTGCTTGGTCTTGGTCTCGATCATGCCGAGCGCGCCGTAGACGATCCCTTCGGCAACCGACTTCTTTCCGGCATACATCACCGAGTTCATGAACTTGGTGATGGTGATGTTTCCGAACTTCGGGTCCGGAAGGACCTCACGCTTTTCGGCAGAATGGCGACGCGACATCTGTTCTGTTCCTTCGTGCGGAGCAGGTTATTTGGGACGCTTGGCGCCGTACTTCGAACGGCGCTGCTTGCGGTTCTTGACGCCCTGGGTATCCAGCACGCCGCGGAGAATGTGGTAGCGCACGCCCGGCAGATCCTTGACGCGGCCGCCGCGGATCATGACCACCGAGTGCTCCTGCAGGTTATGGCCTTCACCCGGAATGTAGCCGATCACCTCGAAGCCGTTGGTCAGACGCACCTTGGCGACCTTACGAAGCGCCGAGTTCGGCTTCTTCGGCGTGGTCGTGTAGACGCGGGTGCAGACACCCCGCTTCTGCGGCGACTGCTGCAGCGCCGGCACCTTCTTGCGCGACTTCTGGACCGTCCGCGGACTTGCGATCAGCTGGTTGATCGTCGGCATCTTGGCCTTCACCCTTCAACGTTCGCGCGGAAATCCGAAACGACGGATCCGCAAATTCTTCTTCGGGGATCCCCTCCCCGCCGGGCCCGCCTTGCACGAAAAAACCCGCGCAAAGCGAAAACGCGCCGACCGCACATTGCTGAGCGGAAAGCGCTTCGACGCCACAGAGGACCGCAGAAACCACCGATCAGCTTGCGCTGTCCGGCCGATGACCGAGGTCATGCATCCGAGTTCACTCTCAAGAGGACGCGCTCAAGAGAACAAAAATCGTCCTGGCATTGCCTAGCTATAATCGACAGCGTTTGAGCGGCATTCGTCGAGGTTGGTGCCCATCGCAGCTCTGCAAATAAAGCCTTGAAGGGTGTTCCGTACCGACGCTGGCGATGCTCACCGCCTGTCGTTAAGTGCGCGGGTTTTATAAGTGGTGGACAACCAAGTCAAGGCGAAAGCACGCTTTGAGGACAATCGAGGAAAGTCCTCTGGCGCCTGACGAATACTTGGCGAATACGCTTTTTCGCATCACACAGGAGACCAACCGTAGATAGTGTGCGCAAGTTTATTTCGCTACCCCCTCAAATTCTACCCGGATGTTTATGAGCCGGCCGCGGGCTAAGGCTTTATTTGCCTTTGCCGGAGCAATGATGGGCATCACCGCTGCTGATGGCCCCATCATGAATGATACCGATATAAAGACTGATATCGCCATCATCGGCGGCGGTTTGGCCGGCTCGACGGCGGCTGCGATGCTGGGGCGCGCCGGGATCGCGGCTATTCTGGTCGATCCGCACCGCAACTATCCGCCTGATTTCCGGGTGGAAAAGCTCAGCGGCGACGAGCAGATCGGCCGTTTCCGCAAGACCGGTATCGCGGATGCGGTGCTGCGCAAGGCCGCGCAGGCGCGCGAGAACTGGATCGCGCGATTCGGCGTCCTGCTCGACAAGGCACCGCGCGAGCAGATCGGGCTGCTCTACGACGCGCTGGTCAACGCGGTCAGGGCCGAGATTCCCGGCACGGTCGACAAGATCGTCGCCAAGGCCGTGTCGATTTCGACCAGCTCCGACCGGCAGACCGTCGTGCTGTCCAATAACGAGACGATTTCCGCCCGCCTGGTCGTGCTCGCCAATGGCCTGAACGTCGGGCTGCGACAAAGGCTCGGCATCGCGCGCCAGATCGTCAGCCCCTGCCATTCCATTTCGATTGGGTTCGATATTTTCCCGGTCAGCCGTCCGGCGTTTGATTTCCCCGCGCTGACGTATTTTTCGGAACGACCGCGCGATCGGATCCCCTATCTGACGCTGTTTCCGGTCGGCGGCTGCATGCGGGCCAATCTGTTCGTCTATCGCAATGCCGATGATCCCTGGTTGCGCGAGTTCCGGCTCGCGCCGGTCGAGGCCCTCAATGCCGCGCTGCCGCGCCTGCACCGGATCACCGGCGCGTTCACGATACCTGGCGAAATCAAGGTTCGCCCCGCGGACCTTTACATCAACACCGGCCACCTGCAGCCAGGCGTTGTGCTGGTCGGCGATGCCTTCGCATCCACCTGCCCCGTGACGGGCACCGGCACCGACAAGGTCTTCACCGACGTGGAGCGGCTCTGCAACGTCCACATCCCTGCCTGGCTCGCGACCGAAGGCATGGACAAGGCCAAGATCGCGGCCTTCTACGCCGATCCCGTCAAGAAGGCCTGCGACGAATGGTCGATCGCCAAGGCCCATGATTTCCGTGCGATATCGATCGATACCGATCTGTACTGGGAAGCGCAGCGCCAGGCGCGGTTCTTTGCGTGGCTTGGCAGAGGCCTGCTTCGCCGCCTGTTCAGCGGCTTCTCCAGAGGCCCACGCCTTCAATCCTCGTCGTCATCGTCTTCGCTGTCGTCGTCCGCCTGATCGGCGGCGCCTGGCCGGTGGCCCTGGTCGTCCCAGAGCTTGCGGTAGACGCCGTTCTTCGCCAGCAGCTCCGCATGCGAGCCGCGCTCGATGGCGCGGCCGCCGGAGATCACGATGATCTCGTCCATCTCGACCACCGAGGTCAGCCGATGGGTCGACCAGATCATGGTCCGCCCCTTGGCGACCTTGAGCAGCGTGCGGTTGATCGCGGCCTCCGTGGTCTGGTCGAGCGCCGAGGTCGCCTCGTCCAGCAGCAGCACCGAGGGATTGCGGATGATGGCGCGTGCGATCGCGATGCGCTGGCGCTGGCCGCCTGACAGCGTATCGCCGCGCTCGCCGACCACCGTGTCGTATTTCTGCGGCAGGCCCATGATGAAGCGGTGGATCTCCGCCTTGCGGGCGGCGTCCTCGACGTCCTCGTCGGTCGCGCCCTCCTTGCCGAGCCGGATGTTCTCGCGGATCGACATGTTGAACAGCATGTTCTCCTGGAACACCACCGCCATGCTCCGGCGCAGCGAACCGCGCGTCACCTTGCGGATATCGACGCCATCGATGCTGACGCGGCCCTCGTCGGGAACGTACAGGCGCAGGATCAGGTTGAGCAGCGTGCTCTTGCCGGAGCCGCTGGGGCCGACGATGGCGATGCTCTTGCCGACGTCGAGCTTGAGGCTGAGATTGTCGAGCACCGGCGTCGTGCTGCCCTCATAGGCGAAGGTGACGTGGTCGAAGGTGATGTCGTGGGTGATGCGCGGCAGATCGGGCGCGCCCGCGCGATCGGCGCCGCGGGTCGGTTCGTCCAGCAGTTCCTGGATATGGCGCAGCGCCGCGGCCGACGAGATCGAGACCGGGATGAAGTGCATGACGTGGGCGATGTTGTAGGACACCTCCCAGAATGCGCTTTCGAAGGTCACGAAGGTTCCGATCGTGATCTGGCCCTTGGTGGCGAGATAAGCGCCGAGCGCCAGCACCACGAGGTGCAGCAGCAACACGGCGATCGTGACGGTGCGCTCGACCATGGTCGAGAGGAACATCGCGGCCGCGATCTTGCGGCGCGCCTCGTCGTTGCGAAGCTGGAACCAGCCGAACGCCTTCCGCTGCATGGTGAACGCCTTGATCACGGCTTGCGCCGCGATGTTTTCCTGCACCATGCCGAGCAGCGCCGCTTCGTTCAGCTTCTGCTCGTAATTGGCCAGCACCGCTTTCGGCGTGAGGATCCGCGGTCCGATCAGCGTGATCGGAAAAACCAGCAGCGCGATCACCGCGAGCTGCCAGTTCAGGAACAGCATCAGGATGATGCCGGCGATCAGCTCGAGAAATGGCAGCGCCGCGCTGTTGACGAAGCTCCTGACCGAGCCCTCGAAGGCCGAGAGGTCGACCGAAAACCGCGACAGGATCTCGCCGCGCTTGGTGCGCGCGAAATAGGCCGACGGCAGGTTCTGCACGTGGTCGAACAGGCTCTTGCGCACGTCGGAGATCAGCGCCGCGACGAGCTTGGCGTCCCATCGCTCGTACCAGACCGCGACGATCGAGGTGAAGATCCCCGCCGCACCCAGCACGCCCAGGATCTTGTAGAGCGCCTCGAAGTCCTCTTCGCCCAGCGCGTCGTCGATCAGGAACTTCAGGCTGAGCGGCATGATGACATTGAACAGCGTCTCGACCACGATGCCGAGGCTGACGAATGCCATGATCTTCTTGTAGTTGGCGAGGTAGGGTTTGACGAACGCCCAGATCGTCGCCAGGGCGCCTGCGGCCTCCTTGGCGGTAAAGACGACGAGATCCTCATCATCGTCGTCGCCCTCGATCTCGCTGTCGTCCTCTTCTTCGTGCTCGTCGTTCTCGTGACGAGGCGGCGACGCCGCGCCCGGCTTGTCGCCGGCGGCGCGCATGGCACCGGCCGTCTTCAACCCCAGATGCTTGTCCAGTTCAGGCGCAACCGTACCCTCCGCGGAGCGCGAGTCTTGTCGTCGTCCGACGGCAGGGACTTGGATGGAGACTTCGGCGGGGACTTGGGCGGAGACCTTGGGCGCCATGAAAACAACCGATGCTGCACGGAGCGGACGCCGGCAAAGCCACGGCATTCCGGATGACATTCGCGGCCCCTTATAGCGGGCTCAGCGGGGAATGTTAGGGCCTTGCGGCCATGGCAGCGAGCAGCCGGACAGGCATCGCAGGCCGCTCGAGCGCGATGCGATCGGGTTGAAACATCATCGCGCTTCAGGTCGCTGATCGAGCATGATCTTTCGGAAAAACGCCTCACACCCGTCCGGCCGTGGCCCGAGGGCATGGGTTTTCCGAATATCGTTCTAGTCGTCGTCAGCAACCTTGTCGAAGAACGAGTAACGCAGGCTGTCGGAATCCGCGTACCACTGGCCGGGACCCTTGTTGGCCGCGAGCGTCGCCGCCCACAGCGCGTCGGTGCAGTCGCGCCGGTGCATCGACAGGTCGAAACCATTGCCGAAGAACAGTTCCGACCACTCCCACCAGGTGCCGAGCTTCTTCACGCCGCGCAGCAGGTCGTAGCGGTCGATCAGGGCCGGCGCCATGTCCGAGGTGACCGAGCCGAACACCACGCCGGTCCCGACCACGCGGTTCAGCTCGCGAACCGTCCGCGCGACCTTTTTCTCCGCGACATGGCACAGGCTGGTCTCGAACACGAAATCGAACTCGCCGTCCTTGAACGGCATTTCGGAGATGGAGCCCAGCCTGTTGAACTTCTTCAGCGCTTTCGGCGTCTTGGCATGGATGCCGCGATTGTTCTCGATGCCCCAGGCATCAATCCCACGCTCGCGCAGCGCACCCACCAGCTCACCGCTGGCCGAGCCCGCCACCAGGAGCTTGTAGCCCTTCGACCGGTTCCAGACGATCCTGATCAGCTCCATCAGATAGTCCGGATCAGTGAACTGGCTCCAGGCCTCGCGATAAGGGCCAAGGCCGCGATAGTTCTCGAAATAGTCGCGGTCGATCTTGTCCGACAGCGGCTCGTTGCCCTGCGCGCGGGCGCGGCGCAACCGGACCATCTCGGTCAGGATGATGTCGGTGGCGGCGTCGGATGAGTCGAGCAGCCCGTTCAGGGTCGAATCAAAGAGATAGTCGCCGACCACCACGATCCCGGGATGCTCCTTCGGCTCGGGGCGGTGATTCGTCATGACATCGCGCACCGGCAGACCGCCCGGCAGCGCGTTCACCGACGACAGCCAGCGATGGATCTTGCCTTCCATGAAATGCGCGCGCGCGTCGCCAAGCGAGGCCGGCAGCGACTTCAGCGCCGCTGCGATCAATTCCTGGTCGCTGAGATTGGCGAAAGCCAGCGCGTCGGAGCCCGCGATCAGCCAGTTCAGCACGCCGTGCTTGCCGACGTCGTGGCGAGATCCTTCATTGTAGACGCAGCAGCCGCCGAAGGCCTCCGACATGAACCACGAGCCCTGGATCTTCTCACCCCAGAACGGCTCGTCGAACAGGATCGACACCCGCAGGTAATGCGCGGGCCGGTCGAAATAGGAGACGTGCTTGACCATCGACTTGCGCAGCCCCTCGCCGTCCCAGCCCATGGTCGCGAGCCAGGAGTGCGGCAGGCACATCAGCACGAGGTCGAAATCCCGCGTCTCCGGCCCCTTCCCGTTCATCATGTTGAGCTGGTAGCGGCCGGACGGGGTCTTGCCGACCTTGAGGACGCGGTGGTTGAGCTGGATGTCGGCCTCGACCTCGGACAACAGGCAGTCGATGAGCTGCTCATTGCCGTTCTGGATCGAATACAGGCCGATATAGCCGTCGATATCCATCACGAAGTTCTTCAGCGCGTTGAGCCCGTTGGTGTTGTGGGCTTCGGTCGCGATATCGGACCGCGACATCACCTTGAAGAACCGCTTTGCGATGGGATCCTCGACCTCGCGGTCGAGCACCTCCTCGCAGGTCATGTAGGCCCAGGGATGCTCGTTGTCGTGGGCGCCGACGCCTTCATAATATTCGACCGGCGACACCATCTTGGCGCAGCGCTCGCGGAACGCCTCGATCTCCGCGGCCGTCTTCGGCCCGTATTTGCGACGCATGCCGGACACGTCATTCAGCAATTCGCCGTCGAGCTGCACCTGCTCGGCATCCATTGGAATCGTCTGCAGGCCGAAATGCTGGATCAGCTCCCGCAGAGGGTCCGGGCCCGTCATCGAGTAGTCATAGATCTCGGCGACGCCCGCCTCATACATCGCAGGCGCCGAATCGAATTTGCGCGTGAGAATCTTGCCGCCCAGCCGGTCGGACGCCTCGAAGATGGTGACGCGGCAGAGCTCGCCCAGCTTCCTTTTCAGGTACCAAGCACTCATCAGCCCGCCAGGGCCGCCGCCAACGATTGCAAGATCAAGCATGATTGTTCCGTCGTCTCCGGCCGGGTTCTTTCGGAACCGCCGGTCTAACTCATCATACGAAAAGCACTTTTCACTCTGAAAGAAAGATGAACAAAATGCGTCCTCGCAGCGCAGCAAGCGCATAAAGCGCCGAAATACCGGCAAAACCTCACCTTTTTGACGCGTGGTGTGGTGTTGGGGTGACGCGATCCGGCAGCGTCCGCGGCTTCAGGCCACTAAAATAAGGTGTTCCGGCGGTCCAAGCGAGCACCGGCCCGTTTCTGCCACCCCTTGAATACGCCTGAGCCCGGTGCGCCTTGGTTCCGGAGCCGGCGTGGCGCCGAAACATATCCCAAAAGCTAAAAACCACCGGCAGGGCATTGCCGGTGGTTTTGGAGGTTTAGCATTAAGTTAGAAGTCGTCTCCTTTGAGACTAAGCTGCCGGCGAACCATCCCGTCGACTACCTGACACGAACACTACCTAACTAATTTAGCTTAGTAAATAATATAAATAACTAAAGGCTCTGATTTCCGTGAATGCCTGGCGTGCGTGTCGCATCTGCAACACCAACATCCGGGCAAATGAAAAGCCCCGGACAATGCGTCCGGGGCTCTCCTGCAAGTCTGTCAGACGATCGCGATCAGAAGTTACGCTGAGCGCGAAGTTCGAGCGAGACGGTGTCTTGATCCTTGAACTGGTAAACCGCGGTCGGCTTCGGAGCGGACGGCGTGAGAGTCGCCGTGCCCGAGAAGTTCTGATCGAGGCGGGTGTACATGACTTCGGCCGAGAACGTCAGGTTCTTGACCGGGGTCCAGCGGGTGATGGTACCAACCTGGAAGACTGCGAAGTCGGGGTTGCAGCTATAGTCAGCCGACTTGTTGGTCGCGATCACGCCATAGGTGGTGCAGAAGGCCGTCTTGGCCGTGCCGTCATACTTCACCCAGGACGCACTGCCGAACAAGCTCGACGACCAGTACGGATCCCAGTTGTGGTTGTAGCCGCCACGAACACCCCAGGCGTCGGTCAGATGGATATTGCCGTCGCCGCCAGCGGCAACCGGCAGATAGACACCGTCGGTGGTCGCACCGAAGCCGACGCTCTGATAGGCACGGCCCGAGCTGCCGAACATCGCGAAGCTCGGCGAGGCACCGGAGGTGGAGATCACGTTCTTCGTGTCGCCCTTGGCGTAGGTCGCGTCGATCTTGATGTCGTCGCCAGGCCCGGTCGGGATGTTCTTGATGTTCAACCCAAGCATCACCGAACCGCCCCACTTTGTTTCGGGGTGACCGGAGAGCTCCGAAGCGGTCGTCGGCGCAGCCGACGCGCCGAGCGTGTTGTACGAAGCGTCGACTTCGTGCGCCGCGGCCGAAATCTGGAACAGGCCCCAGGCCTGGTCGATACGGATGTTGCCGACGACGTCGGGCGAATGCACGCCGCCATAGGCATTGCCCAAGGTGCCGACCGCAGAGATGCCGGGCGTACCCGCAGTCGCGCCTGGCTGCGCGAGGTTGTAGACCGCGGTGCGGTTGAACACGGTCGGATCGTCGAGGCCGATGGTGCCCGACACGCCGTTGCCGAACTGCGCCGTGTACTGGATGTTGTTCACACCGGTGACGGTGTCGTGACCGCCGAGCAGGTTGGACCCGTTGTTGCCCGGATAACCGTGCCAAGGCGTGGCGTAGGCTGACGACGACTTACCGAAGGTGAAGCCCGCGAACTGAACGAACGCGAACTCGACCGCGGTGTAGCCGCCACCAGCCGAGTTCAGCAGGTTGGCGTTGTTGCCGAGGTTGGTGTTGAGCGAGTTCGGGTTGAACGTCGAGCCGCCGAGCGTGTCGAACTGGAAGTCGGCCTGGCTGTAGGTGCGGACAACGCCGTATTCGGTCGCCGTGCGGGTGTCGACGGTGAACGCCATACGCGAACGGGCCGAGTAGTAGTCGCGATAGCGGTTGCCCTGGCCGGCATCGCCGTTCCAGGCCGGCTGGTCTTGCACGCCACCGGCGTTGAACGTGGTGTCGACGCGCAGATAGCCGCCGAGCTTGATGCAGGTGTCGGTGCCCGGGATGTAGAAGAATCCCGCGCCGTATAACGAGCAGACCCTCACGTACTCGACCGCTTTGGCCTTGACGGGAAGATCAGCTGCCTGCGCCCCAGTCATGGCGACGAGACCCGCCGCAGAGCCGAGGACAAGGCTCCTAACCATCTTCATTGATAAACCTCCAAGTTGCTTTCTCCAGGCAAAGGCTCCGATCCCTTGGGTGACCCCAAAGGTGGCTCCCTCGAAAACCGCTCAGTCGTTTCGCGCTTTCGGATACGTTCCCGCGCCAGCGCGGGACTTGAGCGAACGACCTACCGGGACGATCCAGGACCCCCAGCCGTCATGGGCAAATATGCCTGCTGAAATTTGATAATCAAAATAGATTATTTGATCAGTAATTAGATTGACTTGTTCTGTCGCCTTTTTGCAACGGGATCCGCCACGGTGATTTGGTACCCTTCCTGATCATCCCAGCGGGCTCAATTGATTGAGTCCCTTAGCGATTTTTTTCCCTTGTTTTGCAGAGGAAACGGGTCAAGATGCCCGGGGAGCAAATGACCAGAGGGGGCGCGGGATCTTCAAGGTTCTGCGAGGTGTGATTGCTTGGGCAAAGCTGGCGCCAAGAATCAGGACACGATCAGGCGGCTCACCTGGGTGATCGCCTCCATAAACGTGCATCTTGAAGAGCTACGCTACTTCTGGGCGAAGACGCTTGGGATCAGCGGCCCTCAATGGATGATTTTGATGGCCCTGGCGGACATGGACCAGGACGAAGGTGTGCCGGTCAACGTCGTCTCCAAGAAGCTGCACGTCGATTCGTCATTCATCACGACGCAATCGAAACTCTTGGAAAAGAAAGGCTTCCTGCGCCGCAAGACCTCGACGGAGGACGCGCGGATCGTCCAGATGTCGCTCACCGACAAGACCTACAAGCATCTGGCAGGCCTCGCCGCGCAGCAGGAAGCCTTGAACGACTTCATCTTTGCGGAGCTCGACGATGCGCAGCTCGGCGAGCTGACCGCCAAGCTGACAACGCTGGAGGGCCGGCTCGAAAAGGCCCGCCTGAAGGTGGTCGTGGATATCTGAAGGTGCCAGCGTAAAATCCGGCGCGCGACGCGGGCCCGAATCGCCAGCCGCTACGCGCTGATGCCGAGATGATCGGCGAGCCAGTCGAAAATGTACTCGTTGGCGAGCGTCGGATTATCCGCATGCCCCTGCGCGGATGCAGTTTCCTCGGAGCTGAAGATCTTCAGCGTCACGTCGCTCCCATCGGCCAGGAGCTCTTCGTGGAGGTCGCGGACGCGATCGGCCTTGAGCCAGCCCCGTTCGCCAGTCGAGACCAGCACCGGGCATTTGATGCCCCGCGCCGCCCTGCCCGGCCGCGCCTTCCGGGCGAGAACCGCGCCGCCATGCGCCGCCCGGCGACTCCTGAGAAACGCGCGCTCATGCAGGTCCCAGATGCCGCCGTCGCAAACGGCCGCAGCAAATCGGTCGTCGAAGGCAATCCCGCGCGCGACAAAGGAAGAGCCCCATCCATCCGCCAGAATGGCAATCCGGCGCGCGTCGACATCATGCCGCTCGACGAGATAGTCCATGACGTGGCTGATCGTCGTTTCCAGATCGGAACGGCCCACCACTTCGTCGAAGCGCGAATCGGCTCCTGCCCCTAGAAGGTCCACTGCCAGCAGCGCGATTCCGCGCTCGCTCGCGTGGCGCGCGACCTTGAAGAGAAACTCCTCCTTTCGCTGCCCAGGCTCGCCGATACAGATGATCGCCGGCGCGGGATTTGAACTTGCATCCGCCGGCAGGAAATAGCCTTCCAGCGAATAGCTCCCTGGCCAGGAAATCGAAACGACTTCGCCGCGCGGGTTGCGGTGCTGAAGATAAAAGGCGGCATTTGAACGCATACGTTCAATCGCGGTCTTGCGATCGGCGTCTGCGAGATCCAGCGGAAACGCCGCCGCCTGATAGTAGTTGATCGCGCGAAGCCAGTTGCTTCTCGCCGTCACCACATTGCCTCTGCGCAGTGCATCGTCGCCCCGCGCGCTGGTCGCATCCGCGGTCTTCATCCACTCGCAGTACCAGGAATGATCTTCGGTGAACTCGATGCGGCCTGCGGTCGCAAAGCACTCGGCGACGGTGGCTCCGCCTTCCTGTGCTGCCGCAAGGAGACGCGTGAACTCGATCGACAGCTCTTCACGGCCCGGCCAATACGACCAGCCCTGACGATCGACTTCCAATCCCATGCAGTGGATGTTCAAAGCGCTCCCCTATCAGGTCACTCTATCGATCAAACGCTACGCTCGAGACAACTGAGGTAACGCATAGTCGTTCGGCTTCCTCGCCGATTCGATGCACGCTTTCGAACGCGTGGTGGGCCTGAAGGCTGCGCGCTTGCCAACGCCGGTAGCAGAGCCTTTCAGGAGGAAGCACGACAACATCACTGATCTTCGGCTGCGACGACTGACACCAATGACAGAACGCGTACTTCGCTTGGTACGTCACATTGGAAATCGGGGAGTCATCGGTCAAGCAAAAGTTTTACGACGCAAAACGCATGCGGTCACGCGATGCAAGTGTTTTCAGCGGGATTACTTGCACTATCACGCCACTTTCACGGGCGCCACACGGACTCTTGACGCGCTCGCTCGCGCAACCGGACGTGCTTTCGCGAGCACGCAACTGACGCCTCGGAGCATGTCAGATGAGAGTCGAAGGCTTGCGATCCTGTCGCAAGTCCTGGTGCTTTGGGTTGAGGCCGTGAATGGCTACAGCCGGAGCAAGAAAAAAGGCCGGCGCATGCGCCGGCCTTTTTAAGATGCTGAGATCGTTGTCGCTCATTCTGCCGGCGGCAGCGCGAGCGGCTCGACTTCCGGCGCAGCCGGCACGATCGCCGCCTGCTTCTCACGCTCGTCGAGAATCAGCTTGTCGCGCTTCATCGCAACTTCGCGGATCTTCGCCATCGACGCACCGGTGCCGGCCGGGATCAAGCGGCCGACAATGACGTTCTCCTTGAGGCCTTCCAGCGGATCGACCTTGCCGTTGACGGCGGCTTCGGTGAGCACGCGCGTGGTCTCCTGGAACGACGCCGCAGAGAAGAAGGAGCGGGTCTGCAGGCTCGCCTTGGTGATACCGAGCAGAACCGGCATACCCGTGGCGGGCTTCTTGCCCTCTTCCTTTGCCTTGACGTTGAGCTGGTCGAACTCGATCTTGTCGACCTGCTCGCCGGAGATCATGTCGGTTTCACCCTGGTCGGTGATCTCCACCTTCTGCAGCATCTGACGGACAATCACCTCGATGTGCTTGTCGTTGATGAGCACGCCCTGCAGCCGGTAGACCTCCTGGATCTCGTTGACCAGATAGGCCGCGAGTTCCTCGATGCCTTTGATCGCCAGGATGTCGTGCGGCGCCGGATTGCCCTCGACGATGAAGTCGCCCTTTTCGACGATGTCACCATCCTGCAAGTGGATGTGCTTGCCCTTCGGGATCAGGTACTCGCGCGGCTCCTCGGTCTTGTCCATCGGCTCGATCGAGATACGCCGCTTGTTCTTGTAGTCGCGGCCAAACCGGATTGTGCCGGCGATCTCTGCGATGATCGCCGCATCCTTCGGCTTGCGAGCCTCGAACAGTTCCGCCACCCGCGGTAGACCGCCGGTGATGTCACGCGTCTTGGCGCTTTCGGTCGAGATACGCGCGAGAATATCGCCCGGCTTGACCTTGGCGTTGACGTCCACCGACAGGATCGCGTCGACCGAGAGCATGTAGCGGGCGTCGCCACCGCGCGCCAGCTTCAGGATCTTGCCGTCCTTGCCCTTGACCACGATCGCCGGACGCAGGTCCGCCCCGCCGCGCGACGAACGCCAGTCGATGACGACGCGCTTGGCGATACCGGTCAATTCGTCGAGCGTCTCCGAGATCGACTGGCCTTCGACCAGATCCTCGAAGCCGATGCCGCCTTCCACTTCCGACAATATCGGACGTGTATAGGGATCCCACTCGGCGATGCGCTGACCGCGCTTGACCATGTCGCCTTCGTCGACATGCATGCGCGAGCCGTACTGGATACGATGGGTCGCCCGCTCCGTGCCGTCGGCATCGACGATCGCAACCACCATGTTGCGGACCATCGCGACCAAGTGCCCTTCGCTGTTTCTGGCGATGGCCTTGTTCTTGATGACGATCTTGCCGTCGAAGTTGGCTTCCACGAACGACTGCTCGTTGATCTGCGCCGCGCCGCCGATGTGGAACGTACGCATGGTGAGCTGCGTGCCGGGCTCGCCGATCGACTGCGCCGCAATGACGCCGACCGCCTCGCCATGGTTGACCGGCGTGCCGCGGGCCAGGTCGCGGCCATAGCACTTGCCGCAGATGCCGTTGACGAGCTCGCAGGTCAGTGCGGAGCGGATCTTCACCTCCTGGATGCTGGCCTGATGGATGGCATCCACATGGCTCTCTTCCATCAAGGTGTCACGCTTGACCACCACCTTGTTGGTCGCGGGATCGCGTACGTCATCGCAGGCCGTGCGGCCCAGGATACGCGATCCGAGCGAGGCGACCACGGTGCCGGCATCGACGATGGCGCGCATCTTGATGCCGAGCTTGGTGCCGCAGTCGTCCTGCGTGATGATGCAGTCCTGCGCCACGTCGACCAGACGGCGGGTCAGGTAACCGGAGTTCGCGGTCTTCAATGCGGTGTCCGCGAGGCCCTTACGGGCGCCGTGGGTCGAGTTGAAGTACTCGAGCACCGAGAGGCCTTCCTTGAAGTTGGAAATGATCGGCGTCTCGATGATCTCGCCCGACGGCTTCGCCATCAGGCCGCGCATGCCGGCGAGCTGACGCATCTGCGCCGGCGAACCACGCGCACCGGAGTGGGCCATCATGTAGATCGAGTTGATTTCGGCATCCGCGCCCTTGGACGTCTTCTTGACGACGGAGATTTCCTTCATCATCTCCTTGGCGATCTCTTCGCTCGCCTTGGACCAGGCGTCGACGACCTTGTTGTACTTCTCGCCGTGGGTGATCAGGCCGTCATTGTACTGCTGCTCGAAATCCTTCGCCAGCGTACGGGTGGCGTCGACGATCTTCCACTTGCCGTGCGGCACCACCATGTCGTCCTTGCCGAACGAAATGCCGGCCTTGAACGCATTGTAGAAGCCTAGCGCCATGATGCGGTCGCAGAAGATCACCGTCTCCTTCTGGCCGCAGTGGCGGTAGACCTGGTCGATGACGCCGGAAATTTCGCGCTTGGTCATCAGCTTGTTGATGATCTCGTACGAAATCTTCGAATGCTTCGGCAACACGTTGCCGAGCATCACGCGGCCCGCCGTGGTCTCGATCCAGCGGCGCACCTTCTTGCCGGTCTCGTCGGCTCCGTCCCAGCGATACTTGATCTTGGTGTGGAGGTGGATGACCTTGGAGTGCAGCGCGTGCTCGAGCTCGGCCATGTCGCCGAACGACTTGCCTTCGCCGGGCAGGCCTTCGCGCAGGATCGAAAGATAATAGAGGCCGAGCACGATGTCCTGCGACGGCACGATGATCGGCTGACCGTTCGCCGGATGCAGGATGTTGTTGGTCGACATCATCAGGACGCGCGCTTCCAGCTGCGCTTCCAGCGACAGCGGAACGTGCACGGCCATCTGGTCGCCGTCGAAGTCGGCGTTGAAGGCGGCGCAGACCAGCGGATGAAGCTGGATCGCCTTGCCTTCGATCAGGACCGGCTCGAACGCCTGGATGCCCAGGCGATGCAGCGTCGGCGCGCGGTTGAGCAGCACCGGATGCTCGCGGATCACCTCGTCCAGGATGTCCCAGACCTCCGGACGCTCCTTCTCGACCAGCTTCTTCGCCTGCTTCACGGTGGTGGACAGGCCCTTGGCGTCGAGCCGCGAATAGATGAACGGCTTGAACAGTTCGAGCGCCATCTTCTTCGGCAGGCCGCACTGGTGCAGGCGCAGCTCGGGACCGACCACGATCACCGAGCGGCCCGAATAGTCGACGCGCTTGCCGAGCAGGTTCTGACGGAACCGGCCCTGCTTGCCCTTCAGCATGTCGGCGAGCGACTTCAGCGGGCGCTTGTTGGCGCCCGTGATGACGCGGCCACGGCGGCCGTTGTCGAACAACGCGTCGACCGCTTCCTGCAGCATGCGCTTTTCGTTGCGGATGATGATGTCAGGCGCGCGCAGCTCCATCAGCCGCTTCAGGCGGTTGTTGCGGTTGATGACGCGGCGGTACAGGTCGTTGAGGTCCGAGGTCGCGAAGCGGCCGCCATCGAGCGGCACCAGCGGCCGCAGGTCCGGCGGAATCACCGGCACCACGGTCAGGATCATCCATTCCGGCTTGTTGCCGGAGTGGCGGAACGCCTCGACGATCTTCAGCCGCTTGGCGAGCTTCTTGTGCTTGATGTCGGAGTCGGTCTCGGCCATCTCCGCACGCAGGGTGACCTCGAGCTTTTCGAGCTCGAGACCCTTCAGCAGTTCACGGATCGCCTCCGCGCCGATCATGGCGGTGAAGGAATCCTGGCCGTATTCGTCCTGCGCCTTCAGATATTCGTCTTCCGACAGCAGCTGACGGTCCTTCAGCGCGGTCAGGCCCGGCTCGAGCACGACGTAATATTCAAAGTACAGGATCCGCTCGAGATCCTTCAGCGTCATGTCGAGCAGAAGGCCGATGCGGGACGGCAGCGACTTCAAGAACCAGATATGCGCGACCGGCGCGGCCAGCTCGATATGGCCCATGCGCTCGCGCCGGACGCGCGACAGCGTCACTTCGACCGAGCACTTCTCGCAGATGATGCCCTTGTACTTCATCCGCTTGTACTTGCCGCACAGGCACTCATAGTCCTTGATCGGCCCGAAGATGCGCGCGCAGAACAGACCGTCGCGCTCGGGCTTGAAGGTGCGGTAATTGATGGTCTCCGGCTTCTTGATCTCGCCATAAGACCAGGACAGAATCTTCTCCGGAGATGCGATCGATATCCGGATCTGGTCGAAGACCTGAGCCGGCGTCGTCGGATTAAAAAGATTCATAATCTCTTGGTTCATCGTCTTCTCCTCGCGTGCCGATCAAGAGCGGCAGCAAATTCGGAAGTCTTTTATCGTCCCGCGCCCTGCCCGCGTCGGGACCAAGGCGGGAATGCCCGGCCTTGCAAGGCCGGGCATGAAAGCTCGGATTACTCGGCTGCTTCCGAGGTCGTCCCCGGTCCGATCTTGGAATTGTGCAGGTCGACGTTGAGGCCGAGCGAACGCATTTCCTTGACCAGCACGTTGAAGGATTCCGGGATACCTGCCTCGAACGTGTCGTCGCCCCGCACGATCGCCTCGTACACCTTGGTACGGCCGGCGACGTCGTCCGACTTCACGGTCAGCATTTCCTGCAGCGTGTAGGCCGCGCCATAGGCCTCCAGCGCCCACACCTCCATTTCGCCGAAACGCTGGCCGCCGAACTGCGCCTTGCCGCCCAGCGGCTGCTGGGTGACGAGCGAGTACGGACCGATCGAACGCGCGTGGATCTTGTCGTCGACCAGATGGTGCAGCTTCAGCATGTAGATGTAGCCCACCGTCACCTTGCGATCGAAGGGATCGCCGGTGCGGCCGTCATAGACGGTCGACTGGCCGGAGGCGTCCATGCCGGCGAGCTTCAACATCTCCTCGATGTCGGTCTCCTTGGCGCCGTCGAACACCGGGGTTGCGATCGGCACGCCGTGGCTCAGATTGCGGCCGAGCTCGATCAGTTCGCTGTCGTTGAGCGACTTGATCGTCTCGTCCTCGCCATAGATCCGCTTCAGGGTTTCCTTCAGCGGCTTGACGTCCTGCCTGCCGAGATACGCGTCGACCGCCTGGCCAATGCGCTTGCCGAGGCCGGCGCAGGCCCAGCCCAGATGCGTCTCGAGGATCTGACCGACGTTCATGCGCGAGGGCACGCCGAGCGGATTGAGCACGATGTCCGCATGCGTGCCGTCCTCGAGGAACGGCATGTCCTCGATCGGCACGATCTTGGACACCACGCCCTTGTTGCCGTGACGGCCGGCCATCTTGTCGCCGGGCTGGATCTTGCGCTTCACCGCGACGAAGACCTTGACCATCTTCATCACGCCGGGCGGCAATTCGTCGCCGCGCTGCAGCTTCTCGACCTTGTCGAGGAAGCGCTGTTCAAGCCCCTTCTTCGACTCGTCGTACTGCTTCCGCATGGCCTCGATCTCGGCCATCAGCTTGTCGTTCGGCGATGCGAACATCCACCACTGCGACTTCGGATACTCCTCGAGCACCGCGCGGGTGATCTTGGTGTCCTTCTTGAAGCCCTTCGGACCCGCGATGCCCTGGCGGTTCTCCAGGAGCTCGGCCAGACGGTTGTAGACGTTGCGGTCGAGGATCGCCTGCTCGTCGTCGCGGTCCTTGGCCAGACGCTCGATCTCTTCCCGTTCGATCGCCAGCGCACGTTCGTCCTTGTCGACGCCGTGACGATTGAACACGCGCACTTCCACGATCGTGCCCTGCACGCCTGGCGGGACGCGCAGCGAGGTGTCGCGGACGTCGGAGGCCTTTTCACCGAAGATGGCGCGCAGAAGCTTCTCTTCCGGCGTCATCGGGCTTTCGCCCTTCGGGGTGATCTTGCCGACCAGGATGTCGCCGGCGCGCACTTCCGCGCCGATGTAGACGATGCCGGCTTCGTCGAGGTTCTTCAGCGCTTCCTCCGAGACGTTCGGAATGTCGCGCGTGATTTCCTCCGGACCCAGCTTGGTGTCGCGGGCCATCACCTCGAACTCCTCGATGTGGATCGAGGTGAAGACGTCGTCCTTCACGATGCGCTCGGAGAGCAGGATCGAAGTCTTCGAAGTTGTAGCCGTTCCACGGCATGAACGCGACCAGCACGTTGCGGCCGAGCGCAAGCTCGCCGAGGTCGGTCGAGGGACCGTCGGCAATGATGTCGCCCTTCTTGACGGTGTCGCCGACCTTCACCAGCGGACGCTGGTTGATGCAGGTCGACTGGTTGGAGCGCTGGTACTTCATCAGGCGGTAGATATCGACGCCGGACTTGGTCGGATCGAGATCCTCGGTGGCGCGGATGACGACGCGGGTGGCGTCGATCTGGTCGATCACGCCCGAGCGGCGGGCGGCGATCGCGGCACCGGAGTCGCGGGCGACCACGCCCTCCATGCCGGTGCCGACGAACGGCGCTTCGGCGCGAACCAGCGGCACCGCCTGGCGCTGCATGTTCGAGCCCATCAGCGCGCGGTTGGCGTCGTCGTTCTCGAGGAACGGGATCAGCGCCGCGGCGACCGAAACCAGCTGCTTCGGCGACACGTCCATGTAGTCGACCTTGTCGGGCGTCATCGGCACGACGTCGCGCGTGCCGCCGGAGCGGCAGACTACGAGATCGTCGGTGAAGCGGCCGCGATTGTCGATCGGCACATTGGCCTGCGCGACCGAATAACGCCCCTCCTCCATCGCCGACAGATACACCACCTCATCGGTGACGCGGCCGTCCTTGACCTTGCGGTAGGGCGTCTCGACGAAGCCGTATTTGTTGACGCGCGCGAAGGTGGCGAGCGAATTGATCAGACCGATGTTCGGGCCTTCCGGCGTCTCGATCGGGCAGATGCGGCCGTAATGCGTCGGATGGACGTCGCGCACCTCGAAGCCGGCGCGCTCGCGGGTCAGACCGCCCGGGCCAAGCGCCGACAGGCGGCGCTTGTGGGTGATCTCCGACAGCGGGTTGGTCTGGTCCATGAACTGCGACAGCTGCGAGGAGCCGAAGAACTCGCGCACCGCGGCAGCCGCCGGCTTGGCGTTGATCAGGTCCTGCGGCATCACGGTGTCGATATCGACGCTCGACATACGCTCCTTGATGGCGCGCTCCATGCGCAAGAGGCCGATGCGATACTGATTTTCCATCAGCTCGCCGACCGAGCGCACACGCCGGTTGCCGAGATGATCGATGTCGTCGATCTCGCCCTTGCCGTCGCGCAGGTCCACCAGCGTCTTGATGACCGCGAGGATGTCCTCCTTGCGTAGCGTGCGATGGGTGTCGGGCGCATCGAGATCGAGACGCATGTTCATCTTGACGCGGCCGACCGCGGACAGGTCGTAGCGCTCGGCGTCGAAGAACAGCGACTGGAACATGGCCTGCGCCGAGTCCAGCGTCGGCGGCTCGCCCGGACGCATGACGCGATAGATGTCGAACAGCGCGTCCTCGCGCGACATGTTCTTGTCGGCGTGCAGCGTGTTGCGGATATAGGCGCCGACATTGACGTGGTCGATGTCGAGCAGCGGCAGATCCTTGTAGCCCTGCTCGTTCAGCGCCTTCATGAGCTTGTCGGTGATTTCCTCACCGGCTTCGGCGTAGATTTCGCCGGTCTTCGCATTGACGAGGTCCTCGGCGACGTAGTTGCCGACCAGTTCCTCATCCGACAACCGGAGCGCCTTCAGCCCCTTCTCCTGGAGCTGGCGGGCGGCGCGCACGGTGAGCTTCTTGCCGGCCTCCAGCACGACCTTGCCAGTGTCGGCGTCGATCAGGTCGTTGATGGTGGAGTAGCCGCGGAAACGCGTGGCGTCGAACGGCACGCGCCAGCCTTCCTTGGCGCGCTTGTAGATGATCTTCTTGTAGAAGGTCGACAGGATCTGCTCGCCGTCGAGCCCGAGGGCGAACATCAGCGAGGTCACGGGGATCTTGCGGCGACGGTCGATGCGCGCGAACACGATGTCCTTGGCGTCGAACTCGATATCGAGCCAGGAACCGCGATAGGGAATGACGCGGGCCGCGAACAGGAGCTTGCCCGAGGAATGGGTCTTGCCCTTGTCGTGGTCGAAGAACACGCCGGGCGAACGGTGCATCTGCGAGACGATGACGCGCTCGGTGCCGTTGACCACGAAGGTGCCGTTCATCGTCATGAGCGGGATATCGCCCATGTAGACGTCCTGCTCCTTGATGTCCTTGACCGACTTCGCGCCGGTTTCCTCGTCGATATCGAACACGATCAGGCGCAGCGTCACCTTCAGCGGCGCAGCAAACGTCATGCCGCGCTGGCGGCACTCGTCGACGTCGTATTTCGGTGACTCGAATTCGTAGCGGACGAACTCGAGCATGGAGGTGCCCGAGAAGTCCGAGATCGGAAACACCGAGCGGAACACCGCCTGCAGGCCTTCGTCCAGCCGGCCACCGACCGGCTCGTCGACCATCAGGAACTGATCGTAGGATGCCTTCTGAACCTCGATGAGGTTCGGCATGTCCGCGACTTCCTTGATGTGTCCGAAGAACTTGCGAACCCGTTTGCGACCGGTGAATGTCTGCTGCGCCATCGTGGCCTCTCATTGTCAGCGCCCTTCAAGGGGGCGCATCGTCCAAAGCGCGATTACCGTCGCGCCCGGGTTGAATTTCGATCCATCTCGAAGGCCGGAAGCTGGTTTCAGGGCCGCCCTAAGTCCTGAATTTGTTCTTCAGACCTTTAAAACGCAAAACGACGCGCGGGGCGCACCTGCGCGCCCGCCCGTCAGATCTATCTTTCACGGACTGCAAAAGCCCGAAATAGCCTAATCTCCCAACGGCTTATAGAGGGAGACGCCGCCGCCCCCACTGCTCGCCGCGCTTTCGTGCTGCCGACCCGATATGGGACGGAAATCGTGGAAAATCGAGGGGTAAACCCTCGAATCCCCACACTTTTTTGTGTTCTGCGCGTTCCGGGGTGACCCGTTGCACGCATTTTGCAGAGCCGGTACCCCGGCGATCTGCCCTTTGCATCCCCCGGGGGATCGGCGCGCCCCCGGGTTCCGCTAGTTCGTGATGGCAGGCGCCGAGCCAACCATCGGTGTCTACGAGACAAGATCCCCGGGTCTCGCTGCGCTCGCCCGGGGATGAAACTGAAGCAAGCTTCGCTTACTTCAATTCCACCTTTGCGCCAGCCTTCTCGAGCTGGGCCTTGATCTTCTCGGCTTCGTCCTTGTTGACGCCTTCCTTGACCGGCTTGGGCGCGCCTTCGACGAGGTCCTTGGCTTCCTTCAGGCCGAGGCCTGTGATGGCGCGGACTTCCTTGATGACTTCGATCTTCTTGTCGCCGGCAGCCGCCAGGACAACGTTGAACTCGGTCTTCTCTTCCGCCGGAGCGGCGGCGGCGCCACCAGCGCCCGGAGCTGCGACAGCCACCGCGGCCGCGGCGGACACGCCCCACTTTTCTTCCAGGAGCTTGGCGAGCTCAGCCGCCTCGAGCACGGTCAGGCTCGAGAGGTCGTCGACGATTTTCTGCAGGTCAGCCATTGATCAGTTTCCTTGGATATAATGTTTGGTTCGAACCAGGGTTTGAGTTTTGCGAAGGACGTCAGGCCGCTTCGCTCTTTGAGGCATAGGCCTGAATGACGCGCGCGAGCTTGGCTGCGGGCGCGTTCGAGAGCTGAGCGAGCTTGGTCGCCGGCGCCACGATGAGGCCGACAAGCTTGCCGCGCAGTTCGTCGAGCGACGGCAGCGAGGCGAGCGCCTTGACACCGTCAGGATTCAGGACCGTCGTTCCCATCGCGCCGCCGAGGATGACGAACTTCTCGTTCGCCTTGGCGAAGTCGACGGCAACTTTTGGCGCCGCGACCGGATCGTTCGAAGTTGCGATCACGGTCGGCCCCTTCAACAGGGAACCGATGGAAGCGACGTCAGTGCCTTCAAGAGCAATTTTGGCGAGACGGTTCTTCGAGACCTTCACCGAGGCGCCCGCCTGCTTCATCTGCTTGCGCAGGATCTGCATCTGGGCGACGGTGAGGCCGGAATAGTGAGCAACGATCGCAACTCCCGTGGCCTTGAAGGCCCCGTTGAGCTGTTCGACCGCCTCTTTCTTTGCCGCTCGTTCCACAGCAAGCTCTCTCCGGTTGGCGGTCTTTGACCTTGAGGACAGGACCGCCGGGTTGCACCCATCGTCCCGCCCAAACCTTGCTCCGAAGGCAAAGCCTTCAAGACACGCCGGGCGCGACGACAATTCAGTCACCTGCCCTCCCCAGAGCCGAAAGCCCCAAGGATGTTCGAGGTTCAAACCAAACATTTCCCGCATCGCCAATGCGATCCGGGACGAAATCCGGTCTTCACCCGTCTATGCAGGCTGAATGATTAAGCTATTGATAAAATTGAATATTTTATCGCCAGCGCCTGCAGTCTCGGACAGGATCGAGGCCATCCGGCAAGCCGGGCGACCCCTGCCGCACTCCACCGCAACGACACGTTTTTCCTTCCCTTTTGAAGCAACCTGAGCGGATGTCTTCAAAAGGAATGGTCTCCCGTTCGCTTGGCTATCGGAATGCAAGCACGGACGCGCCAGCTAGGGCCGGCACGTCCGGAGCACGGCTGTTTAGCGGGTCCCGTCCGCCTTGCCAAGAGCAAAATTCGGGCCGGTTCCAGGCGCTGACCGAAAAATTTTAGCCATCGATGTCACGCGCCGCCCCGCCTGCTCGTCTGACCGGCAGGAGGACTTGACGATGCAACGATGGTTAGCAGGACTTCTGGCGGTATTTAATGTCGCCAACGGGCTGGTGATGCTGTTTGCCAGTTCGATCTGGTGGGCGCAGGTGGCCGGCGCCCGCGACACCGGCCCTTTCAACCCGCATTTCGTCCAGGACGTCGGCGCCGCGTTCCTGGTATCGGGCCTCGCGCTCGGCGCCCGCGCCTGGCGCGAAGAGTATTGGCCCGCCGCGGTCGCGGGCGTCGGCTTCCTGGCCGTGCACGCCCTGATCCATCTCGCAATGATCGCGAGCGGACATCACGACCATTCCATGGAGGATTTGCTGGCCGTCGTCGTGCCGGCGGCCCTCGCCGTCTATGCCGCCTTACCCAGCAGAGGAGAGCGACGCTATGCGTAACTTCTTCGCCCGCCGCATACTCCGCGCAACAAGCAAACGATATCATTACGACGTGAGCTATCTCGACTACATGCTGAAGGAATTGCCTGGCGCATTCTTTAAATTTGCCGGCCTCGCCAAGGCCTCTTCCCATCGCGAGGCCGTTCCGGTCGAGGCGAGCTTTGCGGCAAAGATCAGCGGCGCGATGGCCGAGGACTGCGGACCGTGCGTGCAGTTGACCGTCGACAGGGCCCTGGAAGCCGGCATGGCCAAGGACCAGATAGAGGCCGTGGTTCGCCGCGACATTGACGCGATGACGATGGAGACCGCGCTCGGATTTGGTTTTGCCCAGGCCGTGCTGCATCGCGCGGACGATCAGGATGAGCGACGAGAGGCGGTTCGCGCGCGCTGGGGCGAAAAAGGCGTGATCGATCTTGCGATGGCGCTGCAGATGGGCCGTCTCTTCCCGATGATGAAGCTGGCGCTCGGCTATGCCAGGGAATGCCGGCGTGTGAGCGTCGATGGACGAGAGGTCGATGTCATCAAGCAGGCCGCATAACGAGGATCCGCTCGCGCCACATCGCGGGCGTCTGCTCGGCCTTGCCTATCGCATGCTCGGCAGCCGCAGCGACGCGGAGGACGTCGTGCAGGATGCCTATCTTCGCTTTGCCGGCGCACAGGATGTCCGGAACACCGAGGCCTTCCTCGTCACCGTCGTGACGCGGCTCTGCCTCGACCGGCTGAAAAGCGCGAAGGCGCAACGGGAGGTCTATGTCGGGCCCTGGCTGCCGGAGCCGGTATTCGACGCCGAGGGCCTTTCGGCAGATGCCGCCACCGAGCTTGCAGACGACCTTTCATTCGCGCTGATGCTCGCGCTCGACCGGCTCTCCCCGCTCGAGCGCGCCGCATTTCTGCTGCACGACGTGTTCGACCGGCCGTTCTCCGAAATCGCCGGCATGCTCGATCGCTCTGAGGCGGCGTGCCGGCAACTTGCCGCGCGGGGCCGGCGCGGCGTGCGCGATGAGCGGCCCGCGCCGCCCGCCCCGCCCGAAAATCATGCACGGCTGCTGAATGCCTTCGGCGAAGCCGTCGCAAGCGGCGACATCTCCCGCCTCGCCGCGCTGCTGCGCGAGGATGCCATCGCGATCTCCGATGGCGGCGGCCGCAAAGCCGCGGCGCTCAACCCAATCGTCGGCGCCGACAAGATCGCGCGCCTCTTCGTCAGCCTGGCCGGCAAGAATGCCGGTCACGATCTTCGCATCGTGCCGGCCATGATTAACGGCAGCATTGGCGCGCTGCTCTATATGGACGGCGAACTCGACCACACATTCAGCATGGCGATCGACGCCGACAAGATCGCCGCGATCTATCTGGTGCGCAACCCGGACAAGCTTCGCCATGCGCCGCCTGCGAGCGCGGCCAGCGGCCGGCCGCTCAGTTGACGGCGTGCGCCAGCGGCTTGCCGGCGAAGAACGCCTCCAGGTTTGCGATCACGCAGTCCTGCATCGCGGTGTGCGATTCCAGCGTGTGGCCGCCGATATGCGGCGTCAGCACGACATTGGGAAATTGCGTCAGCGCATCGGGCGCATGCGGCTCCCTGGCGTAGACGTCGAGCCCGGCACCGGCGATGGTCTTGTCAGTCAGCGCCTTCACCAGCGCGTCCTGGTCGATCACCGAGCCGCGCGAGATGTTGACGACATAGCCATCCTCGCCGAGCCGCTTCAGGATATCGGCATTGACGACATGATGCGTCTCGGCGCCGGCGCGCACCGCGATCATCAGCACGCTGCACCAGTCCGCGAGCGACTCGAGACTCGAAAAATACTGATAAGGCACGTCGTGCCGGCTGCGGCTGAAATAGCCGACCTCGGACTCGAACGCCGCGGCGCGCGCCGCGATCTTGCGGCCGATCTCGCCCATGCCGTAGACGCCGATCCTGCGGGCGGGCATGCCGGCCTGCGGACGCATCATCGGCGACGGCTTGGCCGCGCCCCAATCGCCGCTGCGCACATAATTGTCCGCGACGAGCAATCGCCGTGTTGCGGCCAGCATCAAGGTGACGGCGATGTCGGCAACCGACGCTGCATTGGCGCCGGGACTATGGCCGACGGCGATCTTGCGCGTTGCGGCCCCCGCGAGATCGACACCGTCATAACCGGTGCCGTAACAGACGATCGCGCGGAGCGACGGCAGCTTGTCCATCATCTCGCCACCGAGCGGCGTTCCTCCGGCCGTAATCATGGCGCGAACGCCTTTGAGTTCTTCGGCGGGAAAGACATCCTGCGGCGGCTTGCCGGCGGCATCCAACAACTCGAAGCGCTCGCCAATGCGCTGCATCAGCGCCTTGGGAAAGCGCGAATAGACCAATACCTTTTCTCGCATCGAAATTCCTGCCCGCCTGCCTTCGTGACCGCGCATTTGTGACTTTACTTCAACGCGCTTGAACGGTGTACCATCTATCCGCATGTGGACATGCGCGTTTGGAGGGACAGTCACATGTCAATCGCCCGATCGCTCATCAGCCGGCGCGCCACGCTCACCTCGCTTATCGCAGCACCGGCCCTCGTCGCATCCGCACCGCGTGCGCTCGCGGAAGAAGCGACACCGCCGCCGGTCGCGCCGACACCGGCTTGCACGCTGACGCCGGCAGCGATCCTCGGCCCCTATTATTTCGATCCCAAGCTCGTCCGCCGCGACATCACCGAGGGACATCCCGGCGCGCCGCTGCGGCTGCGCTTCGTCGTGATGGATGCGGCGAACTGCGCGCCTGTGAAAGGCGCGCGTATCGACGTCTGGCAGACACGGGCCGACGGCTATTATTCCGGCTATCCCGGCCAGGGCGAGAAGCACAATGTCGACACCTCCGGCGGGACGTTCATGCGCGGCACCCAGATGGCCGATGACCGCGGCGAAGTGTTGTTCGACGCCGTCTATCCCGGCTGGTATCTCGGCCGCACCGTGCACACCCATTTCAAGATCTTCATCGACGACAAGGACATGCTGACCGGCCAGATGTATTTCCCGGATGCGCTGAGCCAATACATCTTCGCCAATGTCGGCGCCTATCACCGCAAGACGGTGCGGACCATCTTCAACAGCGATGATCAGTTCGCGCGCTCGGATACGACGCGCGGCGGCTTCTGCGACATCAAGGAGGAAGCCGAGCGCTATCTCGCGACGCTGATCGTCGGTGTCAGCCGCTCCACGGCCACGACGCTCGACCGCTCCCCGCCGCCGCCCGCGCAGGCGCGCGCGATCGTGCCGGGGGTCGCGCCCGCAAAGCAGAAGAACGGTTAGCCGAAGCCTCACCATGCGAAAGGGGCGAAGCGCTGACGCTTCGCCCCTTCGTAGTTTTCTTGAGCTCTGCAGCGAGAACCCTAGCCGAGCAAGGTGCCCGGCTCGACCTTCACGCCCGGGCCCATGGTCGAGGACACCGCGACGCGCTGGATGTAGGTGCCCTTGGCGCCCGCGGGCTTGGCCTTGGAGACGGCATCGGCGAGCGCGCGGATGTTGGCGACCAGCTTGTCCTCGGAGAACGAGGCCTTGCCGACACCAGCCTGCACGATGCCGGCCTTCTCGACCCGGAATTCGACCGAGCCGCCCTTTGCGCCCTTCACCGCGCCGGTGACGTCCATGGTCACGGTGCCGATCTTCGGGTTCGGCATCATGCCGCGCGGGCCGAGCACCTTACCGAGACGGCCGACCAGCGGCATCATGTCGGGGGTGGCGATGCAGCGGTCGAAATCGATATTGCCCGCCTGCACCTTCTCGACGAGATCCTCGGCGCCGACGACGTCAGCGCCCGCGGCCTTGGCCTCATCCGCTTTCGCGCCGCGCGCGAACACGCCGACGCGCAGCGTACGGCCGGTGCCGTTCGGCAGCGTGACCACGCCGCGCACCATCTGGTCGGCATGACGCGGATCGACGCCGAGATTGATCGCAACCTCGATCGTCTCGTCGAACTTCGACTTGGCGCGCTCCTTGACCATCTTGATGGCCTCGGGGAGCGCGTAGAGCTTCTCGCGGTCGACGCCCTCGCGGGCCTTCTTCAAACGCTTTCCAATGGTCATGGCCGCTTACCCCGCAACTTCCAGACCCATCGAACGGGCGGAGCCCTCGACCATCTTCATGGCCGATTCGACGGTGTCGCAATTCAGATCCTTCATCTTCTTCTCGGCGATCTCGCGCACCTGCGCCTTGGTCACCTTGCCGGCCTTGTCGCGGCCGGGGGCCTTGGAGCCGGACTGGATCTTCGCCGCCTGCTTCAGGAAGTAGGACATCGGCGGCGTCTTCATTTCGAAGGTGAAGGAGCGGTCCGCGTAGATCGTGATGACCACGGGGATCGGGGTGTTCTTCTCTTCCTTCTGCGTCTGGGCGTTGAACGCCTTGCAGAACTCCATGATGTTGAGACCGCGCTGACCAAGCGCGGGACCGATCGGGGGCGAAGGATTCGCCGCACCGGCCGGCACCTGCAATTTCAGGTATCCGGTCACTTTCTTTGCCATTTCTCACTCCTGTTGTGCCGGCTCATCGCCGGCGGTTTCAGGTTTCGTGGTTCGGATCGGATACGGCTGGCGACCGCGCCGTCCTCCCACGCCCCTCATTCACGCGAAGATTGGCTTCGCGCTTCCGATCAGACCACCTTTTCGACCTGACCGAATTCCAATTCGACCGGCGTCGCGCGGCCGAAGATCGACACCGCGACCTTCACGCGCGAGCGCGCCTCGTCGATTTCCTCGACCACACCGGAGAACGACGCGAACGGTCCGTCCGCCACGCGCACGTTCTCGCCGATCTCGAACGACACCGACGCCTTCGGCCGCTCCACGCCCTCCTGCACCTGATGCAGGATGCGCATCGCCTCGGCTTCCGAAATCGGCATCGGCTTGTTTTCCGCGCCGAGGAAGCCCGTCACCTTCGGCGTGTTCTTGATGAGGTGAAAGGCCTCGTCCGTCAGCTTCATCTTCACCAGCACATAGCCCGGGAAGAACTTGCGCTCGGCGTCGATCTTGCGGCCGCGGCGCACCTCGGTGACCTTCTCGGTCGGCACCAGCACCTGTTCGAACAGGTCCTCGAGCCCGCGCTGCTTGGCCTGCTCGCGGATCGATTCCGCGACTTTCTTTTCAAAGTTGGAATAGGCGTGGACGATGTACCAGCGCTTATCCATGGTCTGAGCTATAGCCGTCACCATCAGTGGATGCCCAATAATACGGTAACAAGGTAGCGGATCACTTGATCCGAGAGGAAAAAGAAGATCGACGCCAGCCCCACCATCACGAACACCATGATCGTGGTGATCGTGGTTTCGCGCCGGGTCGGCCAGGTGACCTTGGCGGTCTCCGAGCGCACTTCCTGTAAGAACTTGAACGGGCTGATAGCCATTCTCGGGTCCGCGTCCGTCGTCAGAAGACGAATTTACATATTTAAGGAAACCGAACAGCCTTCTTTCGCCCAACCCTCTCGCGAAGGATGAGCCGCCAAGCGGGCTCGATTGTTCGGGGATTTGTAACGCCGCGCCGGAGATCCGCTGAAAACGGGCCGGCTGCAGGTGGCCGCTATGTACTGCGGGATCGGCGAAAGGTCAAGGTATGGGAGCCCCGTCAGCACCCCCGCCCGGCCGGCCGCTTTGCCGCACTTGCCTGCGGAACCCCGCCCGGCCATGCTCCCCGGATAAACAGAAAATACGGGGAGGAAACGATGATTTCCAAGCAACTGGCCAAGAAACTGGCCGAGAGGCCGGCAAGGCAAGCGGCCACGAAGCTGGCTGTCCTTGCCGCCTGCGGCATGATCGCCGCGCTGACCCCGCAGGCCTCGGCCGAGACGCCGTCCACACCCCTGAAAATCGGCCTGATCAGCGATTTCCAGTCGGTCTATTCCGACATCGGCGGCCCCGGAAACGTCGAAGCCTCGAAGATGGCGATCGAGGAATTCGGCGGCACCATGTTCGGCAAGCCGATCGAGCTGATCACGGCCGACGTGCAGAACAAGGCCGACATCGCGGGTTCGCTGGCGCGCAAATGGTACGAGAACGAGGGCGTCGACATGATCATCGACATGCCGACCTCGGCGACCGCGCTGGCCGGAATGGAGATGTCGAAGCAGTTCGAGAAGATCATGATCGTCACGGACGCGGCGAGCTCGGACATCACCGGCAAGTCGTGCTCGCCCTATACCGTGCACTGGACCTACGACACCTACGCCAACGCGCACACCGTCGGCAGCGCCATCGTCAAGAACGGCGGCACGACCTGGTTCTTCATCACCGCCGACTACCTGTTCGGCCATTCGATCGAGCGCGACACCGGCGACGTCGTCCGCGCCGCCGGCGGCACCGTGGTCGGCAGCGCCCGGCATCCGCTGAACACCGCCGATTTCTCGTCCTTCCTGCTGCAGGCGCAATCCTCGAAGGCCAAGATCGTCGGCCTTGCCAATGGCGGCTCCGACACCATCAACGCCATCAAGCAGGCCGCGGAGTTCGGCATTGTGGCCGGCGGCCAGAATCTGGCCGGCATCGTGATGTTCATCTCCGACATTCATAGCCTCGGGCTGAAGCTCGCGCAGGGCCTGATCATCACCGAGGCGTATTATTGGGACCTCAACGACAGGACCCGTGCCTTCGGCAAGCGTTTCTTCGAACGCATGAAGCGGATGCCGACCATGAACCAGGCGGCAACCTACAGCGCGACCCTGCACTATCTGAACGCGGTCAAGGCGGCCGGCACCAAGGACACCAAGCCGGTGCTCGCGAAGATGCGGGAGACGCCGGTTCGTGACGCCTTCACAGACAACGGCATGCTGCGCGAGGACGGGCGCATGGTGCACAGCATGTTCCTGTTTGAGGTGAAGAAGCCCGAGGAATCCAAGGGTCCGTGGGACTATTATAAACTGCTGGCCGAAGTGCCGGGCGACCAGGCCTTCCGCCCGATCAAGGACGGCGGTTGTCCGCTGATCAAATAACGCGACGGGAGATAGCCCGAGAAGAGCAGAGCAACCTGTGGCCTTTCTCACCACTTCCATCACGCGCAAGCAACCTTCCGTTCACTGGAAAACGCCCGCCGTGTGCATGCCCCGTCGTTTGTGCTACAGTCCCGGTCAAGCAAGAGAATTGGGAGCAAGCGAACGGGGAGGACGTCATGCATCATGCCCTAGTTCCCAGTGATCGCGTAGAGCACGCCACCGTCTATGGGCGCGACGGCACAAAGCTCGGCACGATCGAGCGACTGATGCTCGATAAGGTGAGCGGGACGGTTGCCTACGCGGTGATCAAGACCGGCGGGCTGCTCGGCAGCCACCACCACTATCCGGTGCTGTGGGGCGCGCTCAAATATGATCCGAAGCGCCAGGCCTACGAAACCGAGCTGACGCTGGACGACCTGCGCACCGGCCCGTGCGAATTCGACGGCGACGACTTCGACTGGGGCGACCGCTCGCGATCCTATCCGCACCCGCAGTACTGGACGGTCTAGAGCCGCACTTGGCAATTGTTGAGATCGGCCCGGCCGCAAGTTGACCAGCGGCGCCGGCGCATCGGGGTCGGTCTTTGGCTGCAAAGATGCTAAGTGCTTCAAATTGCTGGCAGGAGTGGTAGGGCTCGAACCTACGACCCCCGGTTTTGGAGACCGGTGCTCTACCAATTGAGCTACACTCCTACGGGACCGAAGCGTCGCCGCCCGATCCGCGCCGTTTGAAGCATAAGCTGCGCCTCCAATGCAAGGCCGAAGCGGCAAATCGTCCTGTTCAAGCCGCGTCTTATGCGCCAGACTTCGTCCAATACCGGACCTACAAGAACAATGGGAGAAACCATGAACGCCCAGCCTGCCGCCAAACACGCCACAGCCCCTCAGACGCCGCCTTTGCCGCACGCCAAGCCCGAAGCCCTGGGACTCTCGGCCGCCCGGCTGCAGGTGATGTCGGATGCCTTCAAGCGCGAGGTCGACAAGGGAACCATCCCGGGCGTCACCGTGATAGTCGCGCGCAAGGGTCAGATTGGCTGGTTCGACGCGATCGGGCGGCAAAGCCCGGCCGCAGACGCGCCCGATGACGAGAGACTCGATCTTCCGCATCTTCTCCATGACCAAGCCGATCGTCTCGGTGGGAATCATGATGCTCTTGGAGGAAGGCCGGTTCCTGCTGGCCGACCCCGTCGCCAAGTTCATTCCCGGAATTCGCCGAGCAGAAGGTCGGCGTCGAGCACAACGGCAAGCTCGAGCTCGTTCCGGTGCAGCGGCCGATGACGATCCAGGACCTGCTCCGCCACACCTCTGGCATCACCTACGACCACACCGGCAACGGCCTGGTGCAGCAGCTCTATCAGCAGTCGCGGCTGCGCAGCCGCAAGATCACCAATGCAGAGCACGCCGCGATGGTTGCGGGCCTGCCTTTGATCTGCCAGCCCGGGGCCGAGTGGAATTACAGCCGCTCCACCGACATCCTCGGCCGCATCATCGAGCTCATCAGCGGCAAGACGCTGGGCGCGTTCCTCACCGAGCGCATCCTCGCCCCGCTGCAGATGACCGAAACCGCGTTCCACACCGGCGAAGAGAATGCCGGCCGGCTCGCCGAGCCCTTCGCGGCCGATCCCTGGACTGGCGAGAAGGTGCAGCTCTTCAACATGCAGGAGAAGCCGGTGATGGAATCCGGCGGCGGCGGACTGGTCTCGACCACGATGGATTACGCCCGCTTCTGCCAGATGCTGCTCAATGGCGGCAGGCTCGACGGCAACAGGATCATCGGCCGCAAGACGCTGGCGCTGATGGCCTCCGATCATCTCGCGCCCAGCGTGAAGGTCCAGGGCGGAATGCTGCCGCCCGGCCACAGCTTCGGCCTCGGCTTCGCCGTGCGCACGCAGCAAGGCATGGCGCCTTATGCGGGCTCGGTCGGCCAGTTCTACTGGAGCGGCGTGGCCGGCACCTTCTTCTGGATCGATCCGAGCGAGGATCTGTTCGCCGTGTTCATGTGCCAGGGGCCCGGCCAGCGTGAGTATTTCCGTTCGCTGATGCGGACGATGGTCTACGCGGCGCTGGAGTGAGGTCATCCCGCCTACTGAGGTCATTCCGGGGCGCGCGTCTGCGCGAACCCGGAATTTAGAGATTGCGGCACGAGATTCGGCCTCAGATTGCGGCGCGAGATTCTCAGGTGCGCAATTGCGCACCATAGTTCGATGCTTTCGCATCGCCCCGGAATGACGTCGTAATCACCGGACTGGCGGGACACAGCTTCAACTGATCGTCGCGCCGCCGTCGATCACCAATGTCTGCCCCGTCGTGAAGCTGCCTGCCTTCGAGGCGAGGAACACCGCAGCACCCGCGATCTCGTCGGGCTCGCCGATCCGCAATAGCGGCGAGCGCGCGGTGGAGGCTTTCAACGTCTCCGGATTATCCCATAGTGCTTTCGCGAAATCGGTCTTGATCAGGCCCGGCGCGATGCAGTTCACGCGCACATTGTGCTGGCCGTATTCGCAGGCGAGGTTGCGCGCGAGCTGCATGTCGGCGGCCTTTGAGATTGCGTAGGCGCCGAGCACGGTCGAACCTTTCAATCCGCCGATCGAGGAAATGATGGTGATGGTGCCGTCCTTGCGCTCGATCATCTGCGGCACCACGAGGCCGATCAGCCAGGTGTTGGCGACGATGTTGTTGTCCAGGATCTTGCGGAACTGATCGTCGGAAATGCCGCCCTGCGGTCCGTAATAGGGATTGGATGCGGCGTTGCAGACCAGCGTGTCGATCCTGCCGAAGGCGCGGTTGGTCTCCTCGACCAGATTCTTCAGGTCATCCTTGGTCGAGATGTTCGCCGGCACCGCAAGCGCGACCTGCTTACCCGCCTTGTCGTTGATCGCCTTCGCGACCTCATCGCAGGCCTGCTTCTTGCGCGAGGAGATCACGACCTTGGCGCCATGCTCGGCCATCCGCTCGGCAATGGCGCGGCCGATGCCGCGCGAGGAGCCGGTGATGACGGCGACTTTTCCGGATAGATCGAACAGGGTCATGACATTTCTCCCATTTGAGATTTTGGCGATGCCGGCTTCAGTTTTTCCACGTCATTCCGGGGCGATGCGACAGCATCGAACTATGGTGCGCAATTGCGCACCTGAGAATTGTCGAGATTCCGGGTTCAGCCCTGTCGGGCTGCCCCGGAATGACCGCCTGAACTTACGCAAGCTTGCTCCTCACCTCCGGCCCGGCCGGCTGATGCATCGCATTATGCCTGGGATCGGCGATCCAGGGCTGCTGGTTGACCATCGGCAGCCGCCAATTCCCTTGCCCCGCGATCGCGAAATGGTCGAGCCGCGTCACCGAGCAATTGTCGATGTCGAAGGTGAGGCCCTTGTCGGGCTGGCCGCCGAGTGCCAAGCCGACCGCGGCCTTGATCGTTCCGCCGTGGCCGACGGCGATCACGTCCCTGCCCGCTTCCGCCGTGGTGACCCGCGCGATCGCCGCGCAGACGCGATTGTACAGGTCCATGAAGCTCTCGCCGCCCGGCGCCGGCTCGTCGATCTTGGCGAACCAATCGCTGCCGACCGGACGGCTCGCAAGAAACGTGGCGCGGTTCATGCCCTGCCATTGCCCGAGATTCTGCTCGGCGAAGGCTGCCTCCTTGATCATGGTCGATGGCTTTGGAAAACCAGCATCCCAGATCGCGTCCGCAGTCTGGTGCGTGCGCATCAGATTGCTCGAATACCAGACGGCGTTGCGCGGCAGGATCTTTGCGACCGCCTCGAACACCTCGCGATCGCTGGTGTCGCAGTCGATATCCGACTGGCCGTAGATGTTGCCGCCGTCGCTGCGCACCGGCGCATGACGCACCCACCACCACCGCGTGATCAAGACTTTCGGCTTTTCCGGGTTGGACATCGCAAGCACCCTTCAATATCGTTTGACGTCGCTGTACGTCAGCGCACGCGCCGCCTCAAGTGCGTCGGCGTTTGAAACTCTGTTTGAAATTCCGCGGAACGGCAAGCATGTGGCCGCCGCAGGAAAATGCGCTGGAGGACATCCATGGGCCGCCTCGAAGGCAAATCCGTCATCATCACCGGCGCCGGCAGCGGCATCGGCCGCGCGGCGTCGCTCCTGTTCACCAGGGAAGGCGCAAAACTGATCGCGGTCGACCGCACCGACGGCGTGAAAGAGACCGTCGCGCAGGTGAAGAAGGCCGGCGGCACCGCGGAGGCCGTAATGGCGGATGCCGGTTCCGAGAAGGACGTCATTGCCTTCATCGACAAGGCGCTCTCGGCTCACGGCAGGCTCGATGCGATCTGGGCCAATGCCGGCGTCTCCGGCGGGCTGGTGCCGCTCGCAGACCAGACCGTCGAGCATTGGCAGGAGATCCTGCGCATCAATCTGATCGGACCGTTTCTCGCGATCAAATATTCCATGCCGCACATGATCAAGCAGCAGTCCGGCGCGATCGTCTGCACCGCTTCGGTCGCAGGGTTGAAGTCCGGCGCCAGCGGTCATCCCTACGGAGCGAGCAAGGCCGGCGTCATCAGCCTGGTGCAGACCACGGCCTATTCGCTCTCCGGCACCGGCGTGCGCATCAACGCGGTGTGCCCCGGCCTGATCGAGACCGGCATGACCAAACCCGTGTTCGACCGCGCCAAGGAGCGCGGCACCTCCGACAAGATCGGCCAGCTCAACCCGCTGAAGCGCGCCGGCCAGCCGCACGAGATCGCTGCGATGGGATTGTTCCTGGCGAGCGACGAGGCGTCGTATGTGAACGGGCAAGCCTTCCCGGTCGATGGCGGACTGACCGCGTCGATGCCGTATGCGGGCAAGCCGGTGTAGGCCGGACGCGCTGCGGTCGTTGTGCGCCCCGCTCTCTCCGTAGTCGTCGCGCGACTTTCCGCCCTTCGCTAAAGCTCCGGCGCGCCTTGAGCTTGAAGCCTCGTCGAAGCCTTGGCGTAGACGGGATCGGGCGATCCAGTATTCCAGAGGCGACTGGGCTTGAACCGAGAAGCCGCAGCGTACTGGATGCCCGCAGGAGCCTGTCATCCGGCCGGCCAGGGGCCGGACCGGGTGGCGGACATGACGAGTGAGAGGATGTGAGTCCGCATTCTCGCGGCGCATGGCGTCCGAGTTTTTCCATTAAATCCACCCTCATTGGAAACAGAGGGCGCAGGGAATGCCGGGTGCGGGCTGCACCCATGGTCCGCGTGCAACAAAAAAGCACGCGGCAGAACCACAGGTCAGCCGGAGCAGCCCGGCATTCCCTGCGCGATGGTTTTACGGCTTATACGTGCTCTCCCCGGTGACCAGGCTTTGTTGCCACCGTTGCCTCGCGTCATCTCGCAAGGCGTAGCGCCAGCCTTGGGGCGCCAGGACCACACGACTTCGCCGTCCGCGCATGCTGTTCGTCAAACAACACACCGCGTCCATCGCATCCCGCTTCCAACGTCCGTGACGATCGCGAAGCGCCCCTCTTGCGGTAGCGAGACGCGCGAATGATCGTTGTGATTTGCCCGACAACGCAAGAGGAAATGTGCACGACGGGCAGTTTGCGCATGGCGGGAATGCGTGGCTCTATCTGCGTCATTCCGGGGCGATGCGACAGCATCGAGCTATGGTGCGCAATTGCGCACCTGAGAAATCTCGAGATTCCGGGCTCAGCCCTGACGGGCTGCCCCGGAATGACGAACTGAACCAACGCCGCAGACGCCTGCGCCGCAATTCCGTTTGACCTTTGGCGTTTGGTGTCAACCTGCGACTTTCCTAACGCAGCCGCCCGGGCTCGGTCGGGTGCGCCATCTTATAACACTTTCCGCCGCCCCTATCCCTGACGCTTGCGCGACACTCATCGAGCGTCGCGAAATCGCATTGGCTCCGTGCGCCTGAAGCCACGCGCTCCTGACCGCCTACATACTTGGCGCAATACTTGGCGGCATTGGCAACGCCCCCAGTACAAAGAACGAGACCTAGAACGGTCGCCGCTGTTATCAGACGCAACATGGCTATCCTCCCTTGGCAGCGCGACAGCGCAAGACAGCAAGCGCACGGTTCAGCCTGCTGAACTCGTCTCAGATTGATTTAGATCAACAGAGCCAGCCGCGGCAGCAGTGTGGGCACCGCCGCGTGTCCGGGATCAAAGGCGGACGTCCGCTTCGGCGGCCTCGAGCCGGCCTACGCCGCGATGCCGTTTGGCGTCAGGCGGTGCTTGACGAACAGCGCGAGCGGCACCGCATAGAAGAGGTGGGACATGAAACCGCCGATTACGACGTTCGGATCGAAATAATTGGGATGGTCATTGCTGGCGATCATGATGGCCACGTGCATGACGACCCAGATGATGACTGCATAAAAGAGCGCGACCAGCGTCGCTTCATAGCCGCGCCGATGCAGGCTCGGCCACAGATAGGCGAACAGCACGCCCCAGGCGAGTGCAAAACCGAAGTGAATGGCCGTGCCCAGCAGATAAGCCATTCCGCCCAGCGCTTCCTGCACACCTTTGCCGAACACCAGCCCGGTCGCATTCCGCGGAATGCCCGCCAGCGGCAGCAGACTCTGCACACCGACCCAGACGATCGCTTCATAAATCCAGATGATCACGCCGCCGAGCAGGCCACCCATCAGCCCCGCGCGGATCAGCGCGCGATGATCCGACGCGCCGTATGATGGCGCTTCACTGCCGTGAACCGTGCTGGTGCTCATGATCGTTTCCCCTCCCGTTGCCAAATACCAATGCTGCATGCGGCATGCGCCTCATTCAAGCCGATTGCGAATGGCCGGACATGGCATGTGCAAGAACGATCGACGCTTGTTGCCGTGGGATCACGTATTGCCCTGTGGCAGACGCGACTAACCGGCGATGCATCTCGCAACCGCGCAATATATCACATGCGCTGCGGCGCAGCGCGTATTGAGCGGGCAGGCACCGAGTGCTCGCGCCGCCCTAAAAAATTGCAGTCCGGTTCCGCGCAACCCATTTGCCGCGGCTGCGCCAATTTGTCGTGTCGTCCTGCGGAAATCCCCGCAGCACGTCCTATATGGTGGGAACTGCGCGGCCTCCGGCCGCGGAAACCGGTGGAGACATGTTGTCACTCGAGCTCGCGATCGTCGCCGTCCTGATCGTCATCAACGGCCTGTTGTCCATGTCCGAACTGGCCATCGTCTCCTCGCGCCCGGCCCGGCTCGAAATCCTCGCGCAAAAGCACGTTCGCGGCGCGAGCCGCGCGCTGGTTCTCGCGTCGAACCCCGGAAAATTCCTCTCTACCGTGCAGATCGGGATCACGCTGGTGGGCGTGCTGTCGGGCGCGTTTTCCGGCGCCACGCTCGGCCAACGCCTCACCGGACTGTTCGTTGAGCTTGGGATGTCACGCTCGATCGCAGACATCCTGGGCGTCGGCCTGGTCGTGACGGTCATCACCTATGCGACGTTGATCGTCGGCGAGCTGGTGCCGAAGCAGGTGGCGCTGCGTAATCCCGAGGCGATCGCAACCAGGGTCGCCCCCGCAATGGACGTTCTGGCGACGATCTCGCTGCCCCTGGTCGTCCTGCTCGATGTCTCGGGAAAGCTCATCCTGTCCCTCCTGGGCAAGCGCGCCGAGGCCGAGGGAATCTCCGAGGACGAGATCCATCATATGGTCAGGGAGGCCGAGAGTGCCGGCGTGCTCGAGCCCGGCGAGAAGGAGATGATCGCGGGCGTGATGCGGCTGGGCGACCGCCCCGTCGGTGCGGTCATGACACCCCGCACCGAGGTCGACGAGGTCGACCTCAACGATGATCCCGACACGATCCGCGCAAAGTTCGCAAACAGCCCGCGTTCGCGCCTGCCGGTGACGGATGGCGACCGCAATCGTCCGATCGGCATCCTGCAGGCCAAGGATCTGCTGATCGCCTACATGCACGAGAAATCGCCCGACCTCAGGAGCCTGGTCCGCGATGCACCGATCATTCCGTCTTCCGCCGATGCCCGCGACGTGCTTGCGATCCTGAAGGCAGCACCGGTGCATGTCGGCCTGGTGCATGACGAGTACGGCGCGTTCGAGGGCGTCGTCTCAGCGGCGGATATCCTGGAGGCGATCGTCGGCGCCTTTCATTCCGAAGAAGGCCCGCCCGAGCCGGCCTATGTCGCGCGCGCCGACGGCTCGCTGCTGATCGCGGGCTGGATGCCGGTCGACGAGTTCGGCGATCTGCTGTCGGTCACGGTCCCCCCGCATCGCGGCTATCATACGGTGGCCGGACTGGTGCTGCAGCATTTCGGCACGCTGCCGGAGGTCGGGAACGTGTTCGATCTCGAAGGCTGGCGCATCGAGGTCGTCGACCTCGACGGCCGCCGCATCGACAAGATTTCTGGCGACGAGAAATTCGCGCAACAGAGCGGACCCGACGCGTGAGCGGGGATTCCCCTCCGCCCGTCATTCCGGGACGCGCGTGAGCGCGGGCCCGGAATCCATCGGGCGTCGGTCACGATGGCGCGATGGATTCCAGGCTCGCCGCTTCGCGTCGCCCCGGAATGACGGCGGAGTTACCACGACGCCTTCAGTCCCTTTGCGCGTCAGCGCGCTTCAGCGCTTCGGACGGCAACTCGCCGAAGGCGAGCTTGAAATCGCGGGCGAAGTGGCCGGCGTTCTGAAAGCCGCAGCTAAAGGCAATATCGACGACCGTGGCCTCCGCGCCGCCCCGCTCCAGCATCTCCTTGGCGCGGCTGAGCCTGATCTGCTTGGCGAACTCCGCCGGCGAGCAGCCGCAATCCTTCTTGAATTGCCGGAACAGGCTTCGCGCGCTGACATTCGCGACCGCCACCATGCCCTCGATATCGATCGGCTTGTCCCAATTGGCTTCGATGAACTCCTTGACCTTCCTGATCGCCGAGTTCGACGCCTGCGGCGGCTTGCGCAGCAATTCGAGCGTGTGATTGTGCCAGTTGCTCATCAGGAACTTCATGATCAGGATGCGTTCGGTTTCCACGACCACCAGATCCGACAGGTTCTGGCCGCGCGCATTGTAATCGGACGCGAAGTGAAACGCGCCACGCCTGAGGCTGCTGACCGCGGGGTTTATCACCGTGTTGTCATGAAAGACGATCTCGCGATCGATCTCCCGGCCGATCAGCACGGCCAGATAGCGCTTCAGCGCGCTGTATTCGATCCGCAGCACGAGCAGATCGGATCGCTCGAAATCGAGATCGACCGGCGTATAGGCGGGGATGATCGGGCTCGGGCTTGCGATCGACAACTCGCCGAGGCGAGCGCCCGTCGAGAACCGGCCTGCGCCACCAAGCGTGAAATACTGGCGGACAGAAGGAGGCTTCGGCAAAGCCGAGCGAATGTCGCTGCGGATAGCGGGCGTGGATCAGGGTGACGTCGTTCAGCCGCAGGTAATGCGCCGTGCACTCATGGCCGCTTGGCGCGATATCGAAACGCGTCGTGCCGAACAGCCTGGACATGCGGCCGCGCACATACTCCGGATTCCGGGAGCTG
>CAWAXO010000016.1:0-184751 GCA_963786015.1 uncultured Alphaproteobacteria bacterium
CCGGGCGGTTTTTTCATTTCGATTTTGCGTGCGTCATTCGCCGCCGCCGAAGCGGCGCGACCACCAGCCCGCGCGACGCGGCGCGCCGGCTTCGTCCGCCGGGTCCGCATTGCCTGTCGGCTCGGCGGATTCGGAAACCGCTGACGGCCCCGGCTCGGGTGTGACCGATGCCGCCGCGGGCTGCGCGCCGGACAGGAACGTCACCTTCTCGCGCACGGTGGAGCGTCGCGCGCCGGCCTTTTCTGACTGCTCCGGCGTGGCCGCTTCCTGCTCGGCAGCGCCGGCGCTTGCCGCCTCGGTCTGCCGCGTAGCAGGGGCGTCTACGGCTTCCTGAATCAGGTGATCGTCCGCGGCGTGCGGCTCTGCCGCAGGCGCAATCGGCTCAGGCTGAACTTCAGGCAGCGCCGGGGCCGCTGAAGGGGCGTCGAAATCGGCTACCGCGTTGACGGCTTCGGAGCTTGCCGGCGGCGCACAGCTCGTCGGCGATCGACCCGGCCAGGCCGTCTTCCGGGCCGCCGCGACGGCGGCGTCCACCGCGACGTCCGCGACGCCGGGGCCGGCGCTCGCCGTTGGCCTGATCGGCATGCGCAAGACCGGGCTGTTCGTCGCTGTCGTCTTCGTCGGCTTCACCGTCTTCGGTCTGCACTGTGGGCTGTGCGTCGGCCTCGACCTGGCCGGCGCCATTGTCGTCACGCGGTGCTGCAGCGCCCTCGCGCGGTTCGCCACCGCGGCCGCCGCGCCTGCGCCGACGGCGCTTGCGGCGGGGGCCGTCCTGCTCGCCTGCCGCCGCCTCGTCGGCGACGCCCTCGGTCTCCTCGGTTTCCACCTCGGACTCGAACTCGCTGTCGAAGGCCTCCTCGTCCTCATACGGCTCTTCCGGCGCCGCCGCTGCGGCAGCCGCTTGCGCTGCGAGCAGCGCCTTGGCCGCCTCCAGCGTGTGCACCTGCTCGCCACGATCGATGATGTAGGACTGCTGGCCGCTCACGGTCGCGTCGGCGACCACCGAGAGCGTGACCTTGAAGGCGTTTTCGAGATCGCGCAGATGGCCGCGCTTGTGGTTCAGCACATAGAGCGCGACGTCGGTGCGCGTCCGCACCACGAGATTGTGGGTCGCGCCCTTCATCAGCACTTCCTCGATGCCGCGCAGCAATTGCAGCGCCACCGATGAGACCGAGCGCACATGACCGGTGCCGCCGCATTGCGGGCAAGGCTCGGTCGAGCTTTCCAGGACGCTGGCGCGGATGCGCTGGCGCGACATTTCCAGCAGGCCGAAATGCGAGATGCGGCCGACCTGGATGCGCGCGCGATCCTGTCTCAGGCAATCGGAGAGCTTGCGCTCCACCGCGCGGTTGTTGCGCTTCTCGTCCATGTCGATGAAGTCGATGACGATCAGGCCCGCAAGGTCGCGCAGGCGGAGCTGGCGCGCGACTTCCTCGGCGGCTTCAAGATTGGTCTTGAGTGCGGTGTCCTCGATATGGTGCTCGCGGGTGGCGCGGCCGGAGTTGACGTCGATCGAGACCAGCGCCTCGGTCTGGTTGATCACGATGTAGCCGCCGGAGCGCAGCTGCACGGTCGGCGAGAACATCGCGTCGAGCTGGCTTTCGACCCCCATGCGCGAGAACAGCGGCTGGCCGTCGCGATACTGCTTCACCGCGCGCACGTTCGAGGGCATCAGCATCTTCATGAAATCGTGCGCTTCGTGGTAGCCGGCTTCGCCGGCGACCAGCACCTCGTCGATTTCCTTGTTGTAGAGATCGCGCAGCGAACGCTTGATCAGCGAGCCTTCCTCGTAGACCAGCGTCGGCGCCTGCGACTTCAGCGTCAGGTCGCGCACGGTCTCCCACATGCGGATCAGATATTCGAAGTCGCGCTTGATCTCGGGCTTGCTGCGGGTCGCGCCGGCAGTGCGCAAAATGATGCCCATGCCGTCGGGCACGTCGAGGTCCTGCACCACTTCCTTCAGCCGCGAGCGGTCCTGGGCCGAGGTGATCTTGCGGCTGATGCCGCCGCCGCGGGCGGTGTTGGGCATCAGCACCGCGTAGCGGCCGGCGAGCGACAGATAGGTGGTCAGCGCGGCGCCCTTGTTGCCACGCTCTTCCTTCACGACCTGCACCAGCATCACCTGCCGGCGCTTGATGACTTCCTGGATCTTGTACTGACGGCGCGGCCGGAACGGGCGCTCCGGCACTTCCTCCAGCACATCCTCGCCGCCGACGGATTCGACCGTATCTTCCTCGGCGTCCTCGTCTTCCTCCTCGTCATGGTCCTCGCGGCCTTCGACGGGGACGGCCCCATTGCCATTCTGGGACGCGGCGGGTTCGTCACCATGATGTTCTTCGGTATGATGTTCTTCGGCATGCGGCGCGGTGTCGTCATGGACTGCGGCGTCCGCGACATGCAGTTCGGCGCCGTGCTCGTCGCCGAGGTGGTGGTCAGCGTGCTCAGCCTCGGCGTCGGTTTCGGCCGGCCTGTCCGTGATCGTGCTTCCCGCCTCGGGAAGCATCGCGGCGGGAAGCATGTCGCCGGTCACCGGCTCATGCACGCCGTGATCATCGTCGTGGTCATCGGCGGTCCCGTGCGGGTGCTCGTGCAGATGATCGTGATCGTGCTCGTGATCGTCGTGATCATGATGCTCGCCGTGCTCGTGGGCCCCGGCGTGCTCGTGCTCGCCTGCGTGGTGCGCCTCGGCGTGTTCGTGCGGATGCCCGGCGTCAGCCGCGACGTCATGGTCGTGAGATTCTCCGCCCTGAACGAGCGGAGCGGCCTCAGCCGGGTCGGCCGCGTGCCCGACGATTTCGCTCTGGACGCGCTCGCCGCTGGAGCGGCGGCGGGAGTTGCGATGGCGCGAACGGCGGCGGCTCGAACGGTTCTCGCTCTCTTCTTCCGCCTCGCGATGGGCGCGCTCGTCCGCCTCGATCAGCGCCTGACGGTCGGCGACCGGGATCTGGTAATAGTCGGGATGAATTTCGCTGAAGGCGAGGAAGCCGTGGCGGTTGCCGCCATATTCGATGAAGGCTGCCTGCAGTGACGGCTCTACCCGCGTGACCTTCGCGAGATAGATATTGCCGCGCAGTTGCTTGCGCTGGGCGGTCTCGAAATCAAACTCTTCGACTCGATTGCCGCGGACTACGACGACCCGGGTCTCTTCCGGGTGGGTGGCGTCGATCAACATTTTGTTGGGCATTTTTAAACTCTTGGCGGCGGCGGGCGCGTGGAGCCGAGAGCGCTTGCTGCGCTGTCGGGGGACGCGACGGTCCACCTGATTCGGGGGTGAGGGGAAGGCCGAAACGCAACCCGGGGCGCCACGCCGAACCTGATGACCGGGACTGGACACGGCGAGCGGAACTGTCGTTCCGCGCCGCCGCGGGTATTTCCCGGGTCTTGGTTAGCAATACAGTCTGGCGCATCAAGCGTCGGCCCGTCTGGAACACGATGGCGACAGCAATGCCGCCTTTGTTTGTCGCCGACGGCCAAGGTTTGGCGCCGAAGCGCGTTCGCCTAAAATTACCTTCGATCCCACGGGGAGACCGGATATCGGGGCCATGTCGCCACTCTAAACCGTCCCTGGAATTGAAGTAGCCTGGGAATCGGACGCCGCTCGGGCCTGGAACCGCCCCACCTTTCGGCCGCGCGCTGCGCTGGCCGGAGGGAGAGGCTGGAAAACGCTGGAATCTTCTTAACTTGAAGTCTCCGGCGCTGCACGAGTGGCTGAACGCGACACAACCGGGAGTATTAACCGTCAGCCCCCTGTACATACGTGGATTGCCCGATCCGCGCAAGGGAAGCCTCTTTGCGCATGACACTTGCTGTTATTCACCGAATCCTTATTAGAGGCGCATTAACCCTGTGGTTCTATTGCGGTAAAAGAGGTCGCTCGGAGGCACGGATTCGGTGACGAGCCGCGCAAATCATAAGGTTTTACATCGATGTGCGGCGTTGTGCGCTGCGGCATTGATGTTGGCCGTCATCCCGGCGGCGCGCGCGCAGACGCAATCCGGCTATCCCGTCGCGTCCGACGCCAGGCTGGCCGGCGACACCAAGCTGACCCGTTTTGTGCTGGATCTGGACCGGCCGATCCAATTCCGCGCCTTCGCGCTCCCCGATCCTTACCGCGTCGTCGTCGACATGCCGCAGGTCAATTTCCGCCTTCCGGCGGGTACGGGCGCGGCGGGGCGGGGGCTGATCAAGGCATTCCGTTATGGCCTGGTGATGCCCGGCGGCTCGCGAATCGTCATCGACCTCGCGGGGCCCGCCAAGGTCGCCAATTCCTACGTGCTTGATTCGGCCAACGGCCAGCCGCCGCGGCTGGTGCTGGAACTCGTCGAGACCGACCGCGCCGCCTTCGCGCAGGCCCAGAGTCGAGAATCAGACCCAGTCCCAGTTCCAGATCCCAGCGGCTATCCCGCCCCAGCCGGCGGATAATCAGGCCGAGACGAAACCGCCGACGCCCGAATCACGGGTCGCGGTTTCCACGCCTGGAGCGGCACCGGTTCAGCCCCAGCCTGCCACTCCGCCCGACCCGCGGCCGATCGTCGTGATCGATCCCGGACATGGCGGGGTCGACAACGGAACCCAGTCCGGCACCGAGTTCGAGAAAAACGTGGTGCTGGCATTCGGCCTGGCGTTGCGCGACCGACTGGAGAAGAGCGGCAAATACCACGTCGTCATGACCCGCACGGACGACACATTCATCCCGCTCGGCGACCGGGTGAAGGTGGCGCGAGACCAGACCGCGGCGCTGTTCGTCTCGATCCATGCCGACGCGCTGCCCAAAGGCGAGGGCGACGCGCAGGGGGCCACGATCTACACCCTGTCGGACAAGGCCTCCGACGCCGAGGCGCAGCGGTTGGCAGACACCGAAAACCGCGCCGACGCGATCGGCGGCGTCAATCTGACCGACGAGCCGACCGACGTCGCCGATATCCTGATCGATCTCGTCCAGCGTGAAACCCGTACATTTTCGAACCGATTCGCCCGGGTTTTGATGGGCGAGATGAAGACCTCCGCACGGATGCACAAGCATCCGCTGAAATCGGCGGGGTTCCGGGTGCTCAAGGCGCCGGACGTGCCGTCAGTGCTGGTCGAACTCGGATATGTTTCAAACAAGAGTGATATGGAGAACCTGCTCTCCGACGGCTGGAGGTCCAAGATTGTCGGATCGATGGCCCATGCAATCGATATTTTCCTGGCCAAACGGCTCGCCACGGCCGGATCTGCGAACTGACAAAGGACGCGGGAAGCCCTAGTTTGGCCACAGCGGCGACGATATAAAAATGCTGCCGCGGGGCGCTCCGGAATTGATCAGATACTGTGCCTCGGCCGACGTATTTATTTGCGCCCCCGCGGAAAAAGCAGATCGCCGGAATGTTTTGCAGTTAGGAACTGCGCCGCCTGCCGCGGTGCAAGGTTTGAACGGAAATAGCTGATGCGATTCCTGGTGCGGTTTTTTGGTTTCCTGTTCGCTGCGGGAACCGTCGTGTTCCTTGTCGGCGTTGCGGCGACGGCGGGAATGATCTGGCATTTCTCCAAGGATCTGCCGGAATATTCCCAGCTTCAGGACTACGAGCCTCCCGTCATGACGCGCATCCACGCGACCGACGGATCGCTGCTTGGCGAATACGCCAAGGAGCGACGGCTGTATCTGCCGATCCAGGCGGTTCCAAAGCTCGTCATCAACGCGTTCCTCGCGGCCGAAGACAAGAACTTCTATGAACATGGCGGCATCGACTACTCGGGCATGGCGCGCGCAGCCGTTATCTACGCGCAGAACTTCGGCTCCAACCGCCGCCCGCAGGGCGCTTCGACCATCACCCAGCAGGTCGCCAAGAACTTCCTGCTGACCAACGAGGTGTCGTTCACCCGCAAGATCCGCGAGGCGCTGCTCGCGATGCGTATCGAGCGCGCCTATTCAAAGGACAAGATCCTCGAGCTCTATCTCAACGAAATCTATCTCGGGCTTGGCGCCTACGGGATCGCGGCCGCCTCGCTGGTCTATTTCGACAAGTCGGTGAACGAGCTGACGGTCTCGGAAGCCGCGTATCTGGCGGCGCTGCCGAAGATGCCGGCTACGCTGCATCCGGTGCGCAACCGCGATCGCGCCATCGAGCGACGCAACTACGTGATCGACCGTCTGCAGGAGAACGGCTGGGTCAAGCAGGCCGACGCCGAGAAGGCGCGCAAGGAGCCTCTGACCGTCACCAACCGCTCCAATGGCGCGCACACCTTCGCCGGCGAATATTTCGCCGAGGAGGTGCGCCGCGACATCTTCGAGCGCTACGGCGAGAAGAAGCTGTACGAAGGCGGCCTGTCGGTGCGCACGACGCTTGATCCGAAGATCCAGGTGATGGCGCGCAAGACCATGGTGTCCGGCCTCGTCAAATATGACGAGGAGCAGGGCTGGCGCGGCCCCGTGTCCAAGCTCGACATATCCGGCGATTGGGGCGTGAAGCTCGCCGACGTGAAATCGCTGTCGGACATCTCGCCATGGCGGATGGCCGTGGTGCTGGAGACCAGCGACCAGTCGGCCCGGATCGGTTTCCAGCCGGGCCGCGAATTGGGCGGCGCGGTCAGCAAGGACCGTCAGACCGGCATCATCACGCTCGATGGCGTCAGATGGGCCAAGATCCGCCGCCGCGCGCGGCAAGACGCCGACGGCCGTGTCGCAGGTGCTTTCGCCCGGCGACGTGATCTATGCCGATCCGCTGTTCAAGGACGGCCAGCCGGTCGAGGGTCAGTTCAGGCTGCGGCAACTGCCCGAAGTGTCCGGCGCGATGGTCGCGATGGATCCGCAGACCGGCCGCGTGCTCGCGATGGTCGGCGGCTTCTCCTTCGATCAGAGCCAGTTCAACCGCGCCACGCAGGCCTATCGCCAGCCCGGCTCGTCGTTCAAGCCGATCGTCTATTCGGCCGCGCTCGACAACGGCTACACGCCATCGACACAGGTGGTCGACGCCCCGATCGAAATCGACCAGGGGCAGGGCGGCGGCGTGTGGCGGCCGGACAACTTCTCCAACGGCAAGTATCAAGGGCCGACGACGCTGCGCAACGCGTTGAGGCTGTCGCTGAACACGGTGACGGTGCGGCTCGCGCAGGACATCGGCATGCCGATGATCTCCGAATATGCACGCCGCTTCGGCGTCTATGACGAATTGCCCAATTACCTGTCCTATGCGCTCGGCGCCGGCGAGACCACCGCCATGCGGATGGTCACGGCCTATTCGATGATCGCCAATGGCGGCCGCCGTGTGAAGCCGACGCTGATCGACCGCATCCAGGATCGCTACGGCCATACCATCTTCAAGCACGATGCCCGCGAATGCCGCGGCTGCGACGCACCGGCCGGCTGGCAGAGCCAGTCCGAGCCGCAGCTCGTCGACCGCCGCGAGCAGGTGCTCGACACCATGACCGCCTACCAGATCACCTCGATGCTGGAAGGCGTGGTTCAGGCCGGTACCGCCACGGTGCTCAAGGAAGTGGGCAAGCCGATCGCCGGCAAGACCGGCACGACCAACGAGGCCAAGGACGCCTGGTTCGTCGGCTTCTCGCCGGATCTCGCAGTCGCGATCTACATGGGCTACGACAAGCCGCGGCCGCTCGGCCGGGGCAATGCCGCGACCGGCGGCCATCTGGCCGCGCCGATCGCGCGCGACTTCATGAAGCTCGCATTGAACGACAAGGCGGCCGTGCCGTTCAAGGTTCCGGCCGGCATCAAGCTGGTCCGCGTCGATGCCAAAACCGGCATGCGCGCCGGTCCCGAGAGCGGCCGGACCATTCTGGAAGCGTTCAAGCCGGGCACCGCGCCGCCGGATAATTACTCCGTCATCGGCGTGGCCGATGCCGACGGCAACCGTGGTGGTGGTGCTTACATGGCACCGATCGGCGGCGGGCAGCCGGACGGCGGCAGCATCATGCGGCCGGGGACCGGCAGCCTGTATTAGCCTGACAGACGATCGGATCATGCGCGCGGGCGGATTGCGCTTTTGCCCGCGCGCCGTTACATCCGTCCAACCCGGTTTCAATGCGGCATGAGCCGCCGAGGTCAGAGGCGAACATGCGCGCCGAAGTCGAACGTTTGGTTGAAGAGATCGAGCAGTCAGTCGGGCTGCTGAGGAGGCATCTTTGACGTCGAGACATCGACGGCACGGCTTGCCGAGCTGAACAAGCTCGCAGAAGACCCCAATCTCTGGAACGACCCACAGAAAGCTCAGAAGCTGATGCAGGAGCGCACCTCGCTGGAGGATGCGCTGTCCGGCATCGGCAAGGTCGAGCGCGAGCTGAAGGACAATGTCGACATGATCGAGCTCGGCGAGGCCGAGAACGATTCCGGCGTCGTCACCGAAGCCGAGAATGCGCTGAAGGAGCTGAAGAAGGAGGTCGCGCGGCGCGAGCTGGAGGCGCTGTTGTCCGGCGAGGCCGACAAGTTCGATTCCTATCTCGAAGTCCATGCCGGCGCGGGCGGCACGGAGAGCCAGGACTGGGCGCAGATGCTGCTGCGCATGTACACGCGCTGGGCCGAGAAGCACGGCTTCAAGATCGAGTATCTCGAGGAAACCCAGGGCGAAGAGGCCGGCATCAAGTCCGCCACCATCCAGATCAGCGGCCACAACGCTTATGGCTGGCTGAAGACCGAGGGCGGCGTGCACCGGCTGGTGCGGATATCGCCGTTCGATTCCAACGCGCGGCGGCACACCTCGTTCTCGTCGGTGGCGATCTTTCCCGTGGTCGACGACAGCATCAAGATCGACATCAAGGAATCCGATGTGCGGACCGACACCATGCGCTCGGGCGGCGCCGGCGGTCAGCACGTCAACAAGACCAAATCCGCGGTGCGGCTGACGCATATTCCGACCGGCGTCGCGGTGGTCTGCCAGGCCGGCCGCTCCCAGCACAAGAACCGGGCGCAGGCCTGGGACATGCTGCGCGCGCGGCTCTACGAGATCGAATTGAAGAAGCGCGAGGCGCAGGCCGCCGCCGACCAGGCCGCCAAGACCGAGATCGGCTGGGGCCATCAGATCCGTTCCTATGTGCTGCAGCCCTATCAAATGGTGAAAGACCTGCGCACCGGCGTGCAGACCTCCGACACCTCGGGCGTGCTCGACGGCGATCTCGACGAGTTCATGGCCGCGACCCTGGCACAGCGCGCCTTCGGCACCACGCCGGGCGCGATCGAGGATGTCGACTGATGCAGCGTGTCGCCTTCATCGGCTTGGGGCGGATGGGCCACGGCATGGCCGGCCGCTATCTCGATGCAGGCTTCACGGTTGCTGTCTGGAACAGAAGCAAGGCAAAGGCCGAAGACCTGATCGCCCGTGGCGCGCGCTGGTCGACCTCGCCGGAAGACGCCGCGATCGACGCCGACGCGGTGGTCACGATGGTCGCCGACGACGAAGCCTCGCGCGCGGTATGGCTTGGCCAGAACGGCGCGGCCGCGACCATGAAGGCGGGGACGCTGGCGATCGAATGCTCGACGGTTTCCCATGATCACGCGCTGCATCTGTCGCGCGAGCTGCACGCGCGCAGCATCGTCTACATCGACTGCCCGGTCACGGGCCTGCCGGATGCGGCTGCGAACGGCAAGCTGACGCTGCTAGTCGGTGCGAACGCTGCCGATCTCGAAAAGGCGCGGCCCTTCCTCATGCCGCTGTCGACGACCATCCGCCATTTCGGCGAGGTCGGCTCCGGCACGGTCTACAAGCTGATCAACAATCTGATGGGCGCGATCCAGATCGCGGGCATCGCCGAGGGACTCGCGATCGCCGAGCAGGCCGGCCTCGACATGAAGCTGGTGCTGGAGGCGGTCGAAAGCGGGGTCGCCGCAAGCCCGCAGGTGATCCGCCATTCCAAGCGGATGGTGGCGCGCAATTTCGAGGGCGCGACCTTCACCGCCGCGCTTCGCCACAAGGATGCGGCCTACGCGGTCGCGCTCGCGGAGCGCCTGTTGTCCGGCGCGCCGATCATGGGCCGCGCCGCGGTCGCGGCCTATGACCGCGCCAAGGCCGCAGCGCCCGATGACGACGAAGGCAGGATGATCGAGATCGTCTCGCGGCCGAAATAGGCGGTCGCGACGGTTGAGCAATCGGAAATCGGGTGGACGGGATGTCTGCGCGGCGACACGTTGCGGTTCATGACGCGATGTGAGCGCTGATGACTCCTGGAGATGGCCGGATCGATGCCCGGGACTGGCTGCTGCTCGGCGTTTTGTCCGTCTTGTGGGGCGGCTCGTTCTTTTTCAACGGCGTCGCGCTGAAAGGATTGCCGCCACTGACGCTCGTTCTCCTGCGCGTCGCGCTTGCGGCGTTGATGCTGTTGCCGCTGCTGCGTGTCTATCGCATCGAGTTCCCGCGCGGAGTTGAGGGCTGGAAGCCCTATGCCGCGGTTGCGCTCTTCAACAACGTGCTGCCGTTCTCGCTGATCGTCACGGGGCAGACCTTCGTGTCCTCCGGGCTCGCGTCGATCCTGAATGCGACGACGCCGTTGTTCACCGTTGTCGTGATGGCGCTCGCCAGTGAGGAGAGGCTGTTCGCGCGGCGCGTGGCCGGCGTGATCGCCGGGCTGATCGGCGTGATCATTCTGCGTGGCGGGGTCGTTGTCGAAATGACGGGGCAGGGCATCGGCATTCTGCTGTGTCTTGCGGCAGCACTCAGCTACGGCGTGGCGGCGCTGCTGGCACGGCGACAGCTTGCCGGCTCACCGCCGCTCGCGTCGGCCACCTTCCAGCTCTTGTCTTCGAGCGTGATGATGAGCGTGGTCGCGGGAATCGTCGACCGGCCGTGGACGCTGCCGATGCCCGGAGTGACGACATGGCTCGCGGTCGCCGGGCTGTCCGCGCTGTCGACGGCGCTGGCCTATCTCGTGTTCTTCCAGATCCTGCAACGATCCGGTGCGACCAATGTGATGCTGGTGACGTTGCTGATCCCGGTCACTGCCATTCTGCTCGGCTCGCTGGTGCTGGGAGAAGCGATCTCCATGCGCGAGATTGCCGGTGCCGCCGTGATCGGCAGCGCACTCCTGATCATCGACGGCCGCGTGCTGAAGTTGCTGCCGGCAGCAGGTCCATCGCGACCACCCCTGAGCCGTCGCAATACCGTCGCGACGCGTCTGCAAAATGGTGTGGCTGAGCCTGCGATCCCGAGGTATGAGAGCTCTCATGGCACACAAAATCTTCATCGATGGCGAGGCCGGCACGACCGGCCTGCAGATCCGGCAGCGGCTCGAAGGCCGCGCCGATATCGAGCTGATCTCGATCGATCCCGCGCGCCGGAAGGATGTCTCCGCGCGCAAGGAGATCATCAATCGCGCCGACGTGGTCATCCTCTGCCTGCCCGACGATGCCGCGCGCGAGGCGGTCGGCATGATCGACAATGACAGGACGCGCGTGATCGATGCCTCAACAGCGTATCGGACCGCGGACGGCTGGGCCTATGGCTTTCCGGAGATGACGCGAACGCAGCGCGCGGTGATCGCAAGCGCGCGCCGGGTCTCCAATCCCGGCTGCTATCCGACCGGCTTCATCGGCCTGGTGCGGCCTCTGACCGATGCCGGAATCGTGCCCGCGCATTGGCCGCTGTCGGTCAACGCCGTCTCCGGCTATTCCGGCGGCGGCCGCAAGATGATCGCCGAGTTCGAGGATCAGGCCGCGCCAGACTTCACGCGGGTTCCCTATCGGATCTACGGGTTGACGCTTGCACACAAGCACGTGCCCGAAATGAAGCTGCATGGCGGCTTACAGCATCCTCCGATCTTCGAGCCCTCGGTCGGCCGCTACGCGCAAGGCATGATCGTCGAGGTGCCGCTGCCGCTCTACGCGCTGCCGTCCGTGCCGAAGCTGAAAGACCTTCACGCGGCGCTGGCCAAGGCCTATGCGGGCGAGCGCTTCATCGAGGTCGCGACGATGGAGGAGGCGGCCTCGCTGTCGACGCTCGCACCGGAGGGCCTCAACGGCACCAACCGGATGAAGCTCTATGTGTTCGGCTCCGACGGCTTGCGGCAGGCACGGCTGGTCGCGCTGCTCGACAATCTCGGCAAGGGCGCCTCGGGCGCGGCAGTGCAGAACCTGAACCTGATGCTGGGTTGCGACGAGAGCGCCGGCCTGACCGAGCGCTTCGAATGGTCGACCGCGGCGTGATGGGATCGTGGAAGCGGCAGGCTGAGCTCAGCCGTACGTGCTGGCCCGCCATTCCGCAAGCCATTCGGTAAACCTTCCGCTGTCGCGCTCGCCGCCATGCCAGGCGGCGTGCACGGCGCCGTCATCGGCGACCAGCAGCACGACATCCAAACCCTTCGAGCGGCGCAACGTGTCGATTGCCTGCTGCGGCGTCTGCGCGATGGGACCTGCGACATTGAAAGAGGTGTTGACGGACATTTCCACGCCGATGCGGCGTCCGAGCGCCTTCAGATAAGCGTAGGTGAGGGGATCGTCGTCGGCACGGACGATCTGGATGCGGCCGGTGCCGTCGGCATGAATGACGGCGGGGATTTTTCGTCGCGCCTGCGGCTTCGAGCGCGCGGTCAGCACCATGTAATGATAGGCGTTGTAATCGGCGTCGGATGCGCCGTCCTCCAGCTCGAAATATTGCCTTGCCGCCTCCAGCGTTGCCATCGGCGCGAGCGGGCGGATCGCCTCGCGGTATTTGACGCGCTCGTTGAGCCGTTCGCGCGCCTCGGCATCGCAGGGGTTGGCGAAGATCGAGCGGTGACCGAGCGCCCGCGGCCCGGTCTCGGCCGCACCTTGATAGAGCGCGATCACGCCGCCCTGCGCCACCATGAAGGCCATCAGATCCGCGATCGCGTCGCGGCCTTGCTCGGTCGCTGTTTCGCCGATCCACTGCGAGGCGATATCGTCGGCCGCAAGCGCCGCCTCGATCTCCGTGCGCTGCGGTGGCAGGCCGCAATAGAATGCATGCGTCATCGGCGCGCCGCGCGGCGCACCCGCAAGCTGCGCGAAGCGCCAGGCCGCGCCGATGGTGACGCCGGCATCGCCGGGCACCGGAGGTACCCAGAGATGCAGCCGCGCCTTGCGCTTCTGCACGCGCGCGAACCAGGCCTCGTTGAAATGTTCCAGCAGGCGCATGTTGCCGACCGCGTTCAGCGCCACGCCGCCGGTCAGCACCAGGCGGCTTGCGCCGGTGACGCGCAGGAGATGATCGACGACATGGATCATCGCATCCTCGAACACCAGTTGCGTTGCCGCCGCCTTGTCGAGGCGGTCCTGCGTGTCGGGCCTGTGCGTGATGTCCTCGACCCGCAGCACGGCATCGGGATTCCAGAGTTGAGCGGGTTTCAACGGCTCGCCGAGGATGTCGGTCAGCGCTTGCTTGTAGGGATGATCGAAGGGATCGGCGTACCAGTTTGCCATCGCGCGATTGAGCCGCACCTCGCCGCCGCGGCTGAACTGCAGCACCTCGCGCAGCGCTGCGTAATAGGGATTGCTGGCGCGGTCCATGTCGCCCCAGGCGGCGGCGCCCATGTAGCGGCCCTCGCTCGACAGCCAGGTCCAGCCGCCCTGGGTCGAGGAGATGACGCTGTAGAAGGCACCGAGCGAGTCGAACATGCTGTCGTTGCAGTAGAGCTGCCGCATCGCGCCATGCTCGACGACATAGAGCGACACCGAGCCGAGATCGCCGGTGCCGTCGAGCACCGCGACCGCGATCGGCTCGCCGTCGTCGGCAAACGGCGAGGCCGCATAGGAGAACCAGGCGTGATTGTCGTGGTGCGGCATCAGGATCAGCGGCACCCGCTCTGAGAGGCCCAATTGCCGCGCGAGAATCTTCGGCGTGCGCGTCATCTGGTCCATCCGCCTGCCGTCGAAGCCCGCCGCTTCCGTGGTGCGCAACAGCTTGAGGCTTTGCGGCATCTCCTCCAGCACGGCGCGGGCGATCGTGCCCGCGAGCGCGACATAATCCCAGGTGGTGAGCCAGGCGAAGATATCGCCGAAATCGTGCCCGAGGCCGCGCAGCGCGGCGAGCATCGCATCGATGGACTTTTGCGGATATTCCGAGGTGTGCTTGTTGCCGGAGAAGCGCTCCTCCTCATTGTTGAGGATCAGGCGCGGGCCGCCGGCTTGCGTCACCTCGACCAGCGCCACGCCGGAATTGTGCGTGCCCGGCGCGCCGAGTCCAGCGAGATGGAGCGTCTCCCCGCGTGCAAGCCGCTCGCGCGCTTCCGCGATGCGCTGCTCGGCGAAGACCGAGCCGAGCCGATGGAAGCCGGCGCGTTGCATCGCCTTGGCCGCCAGCGATTGCGCCATGCGGAAACCCGCGGCGCCAAGTCGCGGATGTCGCGGAGCGGTTCTGACGTGTCGTGCCAAGTCGCGTACCTTTTTGCCGCCTTGCATCAATCACAAATGGCCGCGCGCAACAATGCCGTTTCGCGCAACGGAATAAGCCGGCGCTTGCCAGCGGCGACGCGGCTTGCGACACTCCTTGCAAAATAAATCAGAGAGGAAACGCATGCCGAGCTTGACCAGAGGCCTGTTTGTGACGGCGGCAGCCGCAGCGATCGCGCTGATGACGACTGCGGCGAGTGCGCAGAAGACATACGACGCCGGCGCAACCGACACCGAGATCAAGATCGGCAACATCATGCCCTATAGCGGGCCCGCGTCCTCCTACGGCGTGATCGGCAAGACCGAGGCCGCCTTCATCAACATGATCAATGCCGAGGGCGGTATCAACGGCCGCAAGATCAATTTTATCTCCTACGACGATGCCTACAGCCCGCCGAAGGCGATCGAGCAGGCGCGCAAGCTGGTCGAGAGCGACGAGGTGCTGTTCATCTTCCAGTCGCTGGGAACGCCGTCGAATTCGGCGATCATGAAATACATGAACACCAAGAAGGTGCCGCAGCTCTTCGTCGCCTCCGGCGGCACCAAGTTCGGTGACCCCAAGAATTTCCCGTGGACCATGGGCTTCCAGCCGAACTACCAGAGCGAGGGGCGCATCTACGCGAAATACATTCTCGACAATTTCCCCAACAGCAAGATCGCGGTGTTCTGGCAGAATGACGACGCCGGCAAGGATCAGTTCAAGGGGCTGAAGGACGGGCTCGGCGACAAGGTCAACATGATCATCGCCGACAAGTCCTACGAGGTCAGCGATCCATCGATCGATTCGCAGATCGTCGCGCTGCACGATTCCGGCGCCGACATCTTCTTCTCCTGGGCCGCGCCGAAAGGCTCGGCGCAGGCGATCCGGAAAGTGGGCGAGCTTGGCTGGAAGCCGAAATTCTTCCTGGCCAACACCGCAACGACCATTGCGTCGGTGTTGAAGCCCGCCGGTCTGGAATATTCCAAGGGCATCATCTCGACCATCTACATCAAGGATCCGACCGATCCGACATGGAAGGACGATCCCGGCGTCGGCGAAGTGGCGCGCCTTCATGGCGAAGTATTATCCGGAGGGCGACCAGGCCAACGCCAACACCGCTTACGCCTATGTCCAGGGGCAGGCCCTGGTGCAGGTGCTGAAGCAGTGCGGCGACACGCTGACGCGCGAGAATGTCATGAAGCAGGCCGCCAGCCTGAAGGATTTCACCAGCGACATGCTGCTGCCGGGGATCAAGGTCAACACCTCGCCGGACGACTATTTCCCGATCGAGCAGATGCAGCTGATGCGCTTCAATGGAGAGGTGTGGGAGCTGTTCGGCGACGTCATCGCCGGTGAGGTCGGCCACGAGGCGGGTCATTAGAGCATGATCCGGAAAGTGGAAACCGTTCGAAAGATCTGTGCAATCGCCTGCTTGAGACGCTCCGCAATGCTCCTAGGGTGGGCAAAGGCGCGCCAGCGCTGTGATCATGTCCCGGTCGATATCTAAACGGTGGGCACGCTGCGCTTTGCCCATCCTACGGATGCTCGCTCTCGCCGCGTCATTGCGAGCGTCAGCGAAGCAATCCAGTCTGCCTCGGTGGACACAGTCTGGATTGCTTGTCGCGTTGCTCCTCGCAATGACGGGTCACTCTCTCCTCATTCCGGGGCGACGCGTCAGCGTCGAGCCCGGAATCCATCTCGCCAGGGAGCATGAGGCGAAATGGATTCCGGGCCTGCGCCTTGCGGCGCATCCCGGAATGACGGTGGATGGAGTTGCTACCAGGTCTGGAGCCGTTCGCGCTCACCGCTTCGGATAGGCCGTAAAGACGTAATCCTTGGTTGCCACGATCGTATGGCAGGTGAAACCGCAGGTGGCGTCGGTGCCTTCGGGCGAGAATGAGTTGGACGCGGCGTCGTAGTTGAACTGGGCGTATCCCCAGTTGCCGCTGCTCGCGAATCTCTTGCTGTCCCTCACCATGAAATCAACGTCGTGCAGGGTGTCCGGCACGGTCGTCGGCGAGGGAGCCTCTTCGCTCTTTTTCAACTTCCAATGGATCTTCGTCATTTTGGAGCCATCGGGGAACGGTTTGCCGTTGCCGGGAACACCGGCACGGTAGGCCTCGATCATCACGGGATTGGCGAGGATGACTTCGATCGTCTCTTCGGTCTGGCTGGCGGCGACGGTCTGCCAGTCCTCGTATCCCCTGAACTCGGAGAATGCGAGCCCGTTCGGCACCTGCACTGTGTACTTGTCCTGTGCGGACATCGCCCTTCCGCCAAAGACGGCGATCGCCACCGCAAAGATCGCCATCAGCCAGAATCCAATTCTCGTCATACGCACTCCTCCTCATGATTTACGCTTCGAGTTGGGTGGCGTTGACGACGCGCTACGTCATCGTGTCTTTCCGACTTGCGCGCGCAACGCCATACACGATCAGACACGCGCTGGCGCCGCGATTGTCTCATCAGTTTCGGTCACAATCCATCGAAATCGGAATTGCCGGCACGCCATGCGTTTACGGCAGCACCTCGCGCCGCTCGATCAGCAGCGTGTCGATCTCGGCGCGCTTGTCCGCAAGCAGCCCCGCGTCGGCGGCCTCGATCAGGTCGAACAGCACCTGCGCATCGCTCAATCGGGGGACGGTGACGTAGTCCGCGCCAGCGTCATAGAGATCGTTGACGTCGCTGAGCAGGTCGGCGGTCGCGATGATTTTTGCGCTCTCGTTGATGCTGCGGACATGGCGCACGAGCTTTTCATTGCTGGCGCCCTTGAGCAGGGCGTCGGGCACGCTGAGGATGATCAGCTCCGCCTTGCCGACGCCGGCATGCATCAAGGTATCGACGCTGGTGATGTCGCCATAGCTCACCCGGATGCCCCGGTCCGCGAGGGTCCCGAACACCTGAGGATTGAAGTCGACCACGCCGATCTGCTCCAGCAGCGGCGGGGTCTTGCGCTCGATCTCGCTGAGCAGGGCGCTGGCGGCACGGAAAAAGCCGAGGATCACGATGCGGCGGGGCTCGCCATGGCCGTCTTCGTCACCGGCATCGTCGGTGCGCGATTGATCGAGGTCGCGAAGCCCGATCCGCTTCAGCCGTGGAATTGCAGCGCGCACGATCGGATCGCTGCGGACCATCACGAACGTGCTGAACACGGCCAGGACGACGAAGGCGAAGGAGGCGGCGTTCGCCGTCTCCGTTCGCAGATGTCCGGCGGCAACGCCGGTCTGAATGATGACGAGCGAGAACTCGCTGATCTGGGCCAGGTTGATCGCGGGCAGCAGGCTTGCCCGCAGGCCCTGCCGCATCAGGTAAAGCGGCGCGAAGGTCGTCAGCAGCCGGCTGGTCACCGTGAACAGTGCGATCACGAGCGCAAGCCCGACCACGGACAGGCTGGGGATCGGGATGGTCATGCCGAGCGCCACGAAGAACAGCGTGATGAAGAAATCGCGCAGCGTGGTGACCTTGGCGGTGACGTCGAGCGCATAGGGAAAGGTGGAGAGCGATACGCCGGCGACCAGCGAGCCCATCTCGCGCGACAGATGAAGCTTTTCGGCGACCTCGCCGATCAGGAAGCACCAGGCCAGCGCGCCGAGCAGGATCAGTTCCGGGCTGCGCGCGATGCGATGGAACAGCGCCGGCAGGATGTAGCGGCTGAGCAGCAGAGCGGTTGCGACCAGGGCGCCCGCGCGCGCGAACGACAGCGCGACGATGCTGAATTCCAGATCGTCGAGACTGGGCTGGATCGCCAGGAACAGGATCGCAAAGATGTCCTGGAGCACCAGCACGCCGAGCGTGATCCGGCCGGCGAGCGTATCGAGCTCGCGTTTCTCGTACAGCACCTTGACGATGATCACGGTGCTGCTCAGTGCGCAGGCCACGCACAGATACAGCGCGTCGTATCCGCCGGCTTTCTGCATGCCGATGGCGATGAAGAACAGGATGCCGAGCAACGCGCCGCCGATCAGCTGGACGCCGCCCGCCAGCAGAATCACCGGTCCGGCGCGAACGATTTTCTTCAAGTCGATCTCCAGACCGATCATGAACAGCATGAAGATCAGGCCGAGCTCGGAGATGACGGAAATCGAGTCCTGGGACTTGACCCAGCCGGTGCCAAATGGACCAATGACGAAGCCTGCGATCAGATAGGCAAGGATCGAAGGCTGTCTGGAAAAGTGGGCCGCAAGTCCGAGCACCCACGCAAACAGGATGCATAGAGTGATATCGCCAATCAGTTCATGCATGAATATCCTCGCATTGCAGCACGTTAGGCGGCACGGACCGAAGGTCAAACCTGCAATGTGTCACATGCGAACGGCTGCAATGCTGCTGGCTCTGCTTGCATGGCTCACGGCAACCAATGCGCGGGCGGAGCCTAACACCGGATTGCTGCAGAACTTCGCGAATTCGCTCACCACAATGCCGACGCAGGCGCCGACGGTGTCGGGCTCATTCTATGTGCCGGTCTATTCGAGCGTGTCGATGACGCCCGGCAAGGTTCGCGCGGATTTTTCGGTCACGCTGAGCGTTCACAATGCGTCCGAATCCCAGCCGCTCATCCTCAAGCGCATCAGCTATTTCGATACGTCAGGCGCATTGGTGCAGGCCTATCTGAAGGAGCCGGTCGCGCTGAAGCCGTTCGCGACGATCGAGGTCTTTGTCGCCGTCAATGATGTGCGCGGCGGGACGGGGGCCAACTTCATCGTCGACTGGGCTGCGACCGGCGAGATCGCTGAACCCGCTGTCGAGGCGCTGATGGTCGGCGGCATCGGCAGCGGTCACTACGCATTCATCAGCCAGGGACGCCCGATCCGGCTCGTGGGGAAATAAGAGTAGCGGCCGGGCGCGATGTAGTCGCCGCCTAGCCCGCGCTCAATCTCACGCCCGCGCGCAGGAACTTCTGCGGGTCGACCGCCTCGCCATCGATCCTGGTCTCGTAATGCAGATGCGGCCCGGTCGAGCGGCCGGTCGAGCCGACTTCGCCGATCACCTGGCCGATCTTGATGACGTCGCCGATCTTGACGCCGATTTCCGACAAATGCCCGTAGCGGGTGGCGAGGCCGTTGCCGTGGTCGATCTCGATCATGCGGCCATAGCCGCCGCTCCAGCCCGCCGATACCACCTTGCCGTTCGCGGTGGCGCGCACGGGATCGCCCATCGCGGCGCGGAAATCGAGGCCGGTGTGCATCGCGGGCCGGCCGAGGAAGGGATCGCTGCGCACCCCGAAGCCGGAGGTGAATTCGACCTCGCCGACGACGGGCTTGCGATAGGGGACCAGCGCCAGCGTCCGGTTCAGCCGGTCCATCTGGGCGCGGGTGACGTTGATCCGATAGAGCTGGCGGTCGAACGGGCTCGAGTCCGCCGACAGCTTGACCGGCACGAACGGACCGCCCATCGCGCCGCGCGGCACGGCGGATTCGAGATGCGCCATGTCGAGGCCGAGATCGCTGATCACGCCCTTCAAGCGGCGCACCCGCGATTCCATGCCGTCCTGATACGAGTTGAGCGCCGCCAGCTGCCGGCTTTCCACCGCATCGAGCGAGTTCTGCAGGCGTGTCAGGACGTTGTCGACGGCGCCCTGGACCTTGGCGAAGCGGTTTTGCGGCGCGCTTGCGACCACCGGCGCGCGCGAACTCGAGCCGCGCCTCGCGATCGGGCGGGGCCACGAAGATCACGGTGTCGCTGATCGGCGACGGCTTCGGCGTCGCGCTGCCGGTCTCGGAGGCTGCGGGCGCGCGCGTGGCCGGACGGATCGAGCCGGTGACATCGGGGATGCCGCCGAGCGCGGTTGCCCGTGATTCCAGCGCACTCTGCCGGCGCATGATCTGATCGAGCTTCTGGTCGAACTGTTCCTGATCGAGCAACTGCCGGCTGGCGGAGCGATCGACGCGGGCGCGCAGTTCGGCGATCCGGTCCTCATAGGCGTATTGCATCTCGGCTTGGCGAGCGATCAGCCGGGTCAGCACGTCGTCGCGAAAGGCGAAATAGGTGGCGGTCGCCGCCGACCAGAGGCCCATCAGGGTCACGGCGCCGACCGCGATCCAGAACACGACCGGCCCGAATCGTACCTGCTTGCCGGCGTGCAGGAGGGTGTAGCCGGTCTGGGATTGCGCAACGGCGCCGGCGGCTCGACTAGTGGCGGCACGCGCCGGCGCCGGCCGGCCGTGATTATGGGGATGGTGCTGGGGATACTCGGAATAATGATGACCGGACCGGAACGACATCGGTACTCCCGCGCCGGTCGGATACGTGATTCCGTTCGGCCATTGACCGGAAGTGATTTGACCCGTCCATGGTTAATTTTCCGAGAATTGGCCGCGGATGGGCTTGGGCGATGAATGGGCGATCGCGTCCTATCGTCACAGCGCCTGCGCGGCGGCGAGCACGTCGTCGGCGTGGCCGTCGACCTTCACGTTGCGCCAGATCTTCGCGACCCGGCCATCCGCTCCGACCAGAACCGTGCTGCGAATGATTTCGAGAAACGTCCTGCCGTACATCGATTTTTCGCCCCAGGCGCCATAGGCCTCCAGCATCTCGTGCTGTTCATCCGAGATCAGAGGAACCGCCAGCGCGTGCTTGTCGCGGAACTTCTCCTGGGCTTTCAGCGAGTTGGCCGAGATGCCGAGCAGGGCGGTCCCGCTGGCGGCAAACGCCTCCGACAGACGGGTGAAATCGATGGCTTCGCGGGTGCAGCCGGGGGTGTCGGCACGCGGGTAGAAGAACAGCACCAGCTTCTTCCCCGCGAAGTCGGACAGGGAAACCGTGCTGCCGCCGTCGCGGGGCAAGCGGAACTGGGGCGCCGCAGCGCCTTCAACCAGCGCTGGCAGGTTTCCCGAGGGGGAACCGGCAGACCCGGATTTTGCGGGAGGTTTGGCTTTTGCGGCGCGGGAGTTTGCAGCGCGGGGTTTCGACTCTGTGGCGCTAGAAATTTTTAACCGTTTCGAGGCGCCCTTGTGCGATGCTGGGGTGACGGCTGATTTGCGTGATTTGCCGGCCGCTGGGCTGGGGGATTTCGCAGCCTTCGATTTGGTTCGCGCCGCCGGTTTCGCGCCGGCCGGCCGGCGGGTGGCGGGCTTGGAGGATTTCTTGCGCGATTTCTGGGACATACGCCTTCCTTTCGTCGCTTTCGGCGGCTCAATCATGAGACCATTGCAGGTGTTGTCCGGCGAACCGGAATCGAGCCACCAACTGGGCAAGTCTGAAACTGGGCAAGTCTGGCGGCGCCGGAGTATGGTTACAAGGATTTCGACACGTCTGTTCGCTCGTCGAAAGAGCTGTTAGCGCTAAATGACGGGCAACAGGATCAATCAGGGATTGGCTGTGATGCCAGGACAGGAACATTCATCACCTGTCAACGGCCGCGCCCAGAACGGCGACCAATCCTCCTATGATGAGCGCCGGCATCAGGAGCGAATGACCACGAAGCCGTCGGCCCCAACCTATCGTCAGGCGGCGCAGCAACAGGCCCCGCATTCCGCTGACGTGCCGTCCACGCAGTGGGATGACGCCGACTGGGATCAGGAAGCGGCGGGCCGCCGCGCGCGACGCCTGTTGTCCAAATCGAAGTCCAAATATCGCGGGCGCAGAGACAGTGTCTGGTCGCTGCGGCGCTGGTTGGTCGAAGAGCGCTGGATCCTGCGGTTCGCGCTCGGCATCGCGTCCCTGCTGGTGGTCTTCGGGGGCTGCTTCGGTGTGCTGTGGTTGCGGCTCGGGGCGGGGCCGATCAATCTCGACGTCGCGACGCCGTGGCTTGCGGCGGCGATCGAGGACAATATCGGCAACGGCAATACCGTCGAGGTCGGCGGCACGCAGATCGAGCGCGCGGGACGCATCCGCATCGCGGTCCGTATCCGCGACATCGTGGTGCGCGACAACGAGCATGCGATCGTCGCCAGCGCGCCCAAGGCCGAGGTCAGGCTGTCCGGCGCGGCGCTCTTGATGGGACGTCTGCGCGCCGAAAGCCTCAATCTGGTCGATGCCGAGCTTGCGGTGCGCATCACGCCGGACGGCTATGTCACCGTCTCCACCGGCGACACCGCAAAGCCGCTCGCGACCGGCGTCGCCTCGAAGCGCCAGGCCGCCGGCGAAGCGGCGGCGCAGCCGCGGCGGCCGGGCCTGTCGCAGGCGGAACGCCGCCGGCACCGACGGTTGCCGCGACCGCCGGATTGCTCGCCGGCCTCGATTGGCTCGACAGCCTCAGCCTGACGGGCCTCGACGGCCAGAACCTCAACGAGATCGGCTTGAAGAACGGGCAGCTTGTCGTCGACGATCAGCAGCGCGGCAACAAGTCGACGTTCCAGAACATCAGCCTCAGCCTGCGCCGGCCGCGCGGGGGCGGCATCGCGCTCAGTGTGGGCGAAGAAGGCACCCGCCCATGGTCGCTTCGCGTGCTGGTCGGGCCGCCGGAGAACGGCGTGCGCTCGGTCGACATCAAGGCCGACAAGGTCTCGACCAGCAACATCCTGCTGGCGCTGCGGCTGAAGGACCTGACCTACAGCGCCGACCTGCCGCTGACCGGCGAACTGAAGGGCGAGCTCGGCCGCGACGGCGTGCCGACCTATTTCCGCGGCAAGCTCACCGCCGGCGCGGGCTCCATCATCGACAGCGATACGCCCGATTATCCGATGGCGATCGATTCGGCGGAAATAAACCTCGAATGGGATGCCAACCGGCGCGTGCTGGTCGCGCCCTTCAAGATCATTTCCGGCGCCAACCGGATCACGCTGATGGCGCATCTGGAGCCGCCGAACGACAATGTGGCCGACTGGCTGCTCGGACTGTCGGGCGGCACGATCGTGCTTGCCGGCGCCGAGAACGAGCAGCCGCTGATCTTCAACCGCATCAATGTCGGCGTCCGGTTCGACGTCGACCACAAGCGCGTGCTGATCACGCAGGCGGATTTCAGCAATGGCGAGATCGGCGTCGCAGGCACCGGCGGCATCGACTATACCGGCGAGGCGCGGCTGACGATCGGTTTCGCGGGCACGCCGATGCCGGCCTATGCGTTGAAGCGGATCTGGCCGATCCTGATCGTGCCGGAGGTGCGTGAATGGGTGGTCGACCGGATCGAGCGCGGTTCGCTGCAGCGGATCGAAATCGGCGTCAACACGCTGGTGAAGAACCTGCCGCGCAAGGGACCGCCGATCCCGGATGACGGCCTGTCCGTCAACATCGTCGCCAGCGGCGTGACGGTGCGCCCGGTGGACGGCTTGCCGGCGGTGCACGACGCGGACTTGAAGGCCCATGTGACCGGAGGCACCGCGACGGTGACCATCGCGCAGGGCGTGGCCGATACGCCCGGCGGCCGCAAGCTCAACTTCTCCGATTTCACGTTCGAGGTGCCGGACTTGCACCAGAAGCCCGCGCCCTCGCGCGCCAAGATGCGCGTCGACGGTCCGGTGGCGGCGGCGGCCGAAATCCTCGCCTCCGATCGCCTCAGCGATCTCTCGGGCACCCTGGTCGATCCCAACACCAGCAAGGGCACGTTCTCGGCGGCCATCAATCTCGCGATGCCGGTCAAGGGCGAGATGACCAAGGCCGACACGACCTACGCACGTGACCGCCGACCTCAACGGTTTTTCCGCCGACAAGCTGGTGATGAGCCAGAAGCTCGAGGCCAACACGCTGAAGATCGCCGCCAACAACCAGGGCTTTCAGGTCAAGGGCGACGTGAAGATCAACGGCCAGCCCGCGACGCTCGACTATCGCAAGCCGGCGGACGGCGACGCCGACATCAAGTTGCAGGCAACGCTCGACGATGCGAGCCGGGCCAAGCTCGGGCTCGATCTCGGGTCCGCGGTCAGCGGATCCATCCCGGTCAAGGTGATCGGCAAGATCGGCTCGGGCGATCGCGACAGCAGGATGGGCGTCGAGGCCGATCTCACCGCCTTGAAGCTCGACAACATCCTGCCGGGCTGGGTCAAGGTGCCCGGACGATCGAGCAAAGCGGTCTTCAACGTGGTGCCCAAGCCGCAATCGACGCGCTTCGAGGACATCGTGATCGATGGCGGCGGCGTCTCGATCAAGGGATCGCTGGAAGTCGACCAGAACGGCGACCTGATGAATGCGAATTTCCCGACCTATTCGCCCTCCGAAGGCGACAAGACCTCGCTGAAGGCGGAGCGCGGCCAGGACGGCGTCGTCAAGGTCACGATGCGCGGCGACGTGTTCGACGGCCGCAGCTTCCTCAAAACGGCGATGTCCGGCAAGGACGACAAGAACAAGAGCAAGAATCTCGACGTCGACATCGATCTCAAGCTCGGCGCCGTCGCCGGCTTCAACGGCGAGGCGGTCCGCAGCGCCGACGTCAAGCTGTCGCGGCGCAATGGCGCCGTGAAGAGCCTCTCGCTCAACGGCAAGATCGGACGCGACACGCCGCTCTCCGCCGACTTGCGCAATCGCGGGCAGGGCCAGGCGCGCGACGTCATCGTGCTGCAGACCAATGACGCCGGCGCGTTCTTCCGCTTCACCGACATCTATTCGAAGATGATCGGCGGCCAGCTCTCGCTGGCGATGGAGCCGCCGACGGCCGAGGCCGCCGGCAAGGAAGGCCTCATCAATGTGCGGGATTTCACCGTGAAGGGCGAGGCCCAGCTCGAGCGCGCCGCCGCCGGAGTCGCTCCGGGCGGGCAGAGCAGCGGCGTGGCGTTCTCGGCGCTGCGGGCGGAGTTCACCCGCCAGAGCGGCCTGTTCAACATCCGCGAAGGCGTGGTGAAAGGCCCGGCGATCGGCCTGACCATCGAAGGCAATATCGACTACAACAGCAACCAGGTCCGGATGAGCGGCACCATCGTTCCCGTCTATGGGCTGAACAACATCTTCGGTCAGGTGCCTATTCTGGGCTTGTTACTGGGCAACGGCAACAATGAGGGTCTGATCGGCGTCACCTACGAAGTCGTGGGCACGCCGGACAAGCCGGTGATGCGCGTCAATCCGATCTCGGCGATGGCGCCCGGCGTGTTCCGAAAGATCTTCGAGTTCAACACCGGCAAGCAGAACAACAACCAGATCGAACTGCCGCCGAACAATTGAAGGCGGGAGAGGCGAGGGCGCGAAGTGTCGCCGGCCCTCGCGCAGGGTCGCCTGATGCGATCGAGCCTCATCGATGCCGCAGTAACTCGTCGGCCGTCATCTCCGTGGGCGACGCGCAAGCGTCGACACCTCGGAAGGCATAACCCCAGTCTGTGGTCATGGATTCGGGCCTGCGCCTGTCGGCGCATCTCGGCATGACGGCGTGAGAGATCGTGGTCGTTCCGGAGATGCGTGCGGTCACTAAATCCGTGGAGGATCCCATCGAAGACTGCGATCCGGGTGATGGGTTCGGAAAAGTTTCGTGATGCAGTGCGCGGAGAGAACCCCTCATCCGACGCGGACTTCGTCCGCGCCACCTTCTCCCACAAGGGGAGAAGGAAAGGAGCCCACGCTTACGCGGCGCGCACGCCGGCCAGGAAGGTGTTGACCTCGCTCGTGAGCTGCTCGGCCTGCTTCGAGAGATTGGAGGCGGCGGAGAGAACGTGGCTGGCGGCGCTGCCGGTCTCGTTGGCGGCCGCGCTGACGCCGCCGATATTGGTGGTGACCTCCTTGGTCGCTTGCGCGGTCTGCGTGACGTTGCTGGCGATCTCGGCGGTTGCCGCGCCCTGTTCCTCGATCGCCGAGCCGATCGTGGTCGCGATCGCGCTGACTTCCTCGATGGTCGCGGTGATGCCGTCGATCGCGGCGACGGCTTCCTTGGTCGCGCCCTGGATCTGCGCGATGCGGGTGCCGATCTCCTTGGTGGCGTCAGCGGTCTGGCTGGCGAGGGTCTTCACCTCGGACGCGACCACCGCAAAGCCCCTGCCGGCTTCGCCGGCGCGCGCGGCCTCGATGGTGGCGTTGAGCGCAAGCAGGTTGGTCTGCTCGGCGATGCTCGAAATCAGCTCGGCAACGTGCTCGATCTGCTGGGCGCCATCGGCCAGCGCGCGCACGATCGTGTCGGTGCGGCGCGCGCTTTCGACCGCGCGTGCGGTGATCGCGGTCGATTGCGCGACCTGGCGGCTGATCTCGCTGATCGATGTCGACAGTTCCTCGGCGGCGGAGGCAACCGTCTGGACCCGCGTGCTCGCTTCGGTGGCGGCCGAGCTGACCACGGAGGCGCGCTGATTGGTGCTCTCGGCCGTGTCGGTCATCGACTTCGCGGTCGCTTCGAGCTCGCTCGATCCGGAGGCCATCAGCCCGACCAGCTGACCGACGGAGGCGTCGAACCGGTCGGCGAGCGCGATCAGCGCGTCGCGCTTCTCCTTCTCGCTGCGCGTCTTGGTCGCGAGCTGCTCGGTCTCCAGTGCCCGCGCGCCGATCGCGGTCTGGCGCAGCACTTCGAGCGTCTCGGCCATGCGGCCGATCTCGTCGCCGCGGCCGGTTTCCCCGACCGCTTCGTCGAGCGAGCCCGCGGCGATGCGCTGCATCCGGCTCTTCTGGCGATCCAACGCGCCCAGCACGTCGCGCGCGATGAGCCAGGACAGCAGCCCCATCAGCAGCATGAGGCCGCCGCCGATCGCGCCGAGACGCAGCAGCAATGCATTCACGTCGGCGTCGATATCGTCGACATAGAGCCCGTAGCTCATGACGATGTTCCACGGCGCGAAGTAGCGGACGAACGCCATCTTGCGGACCGCAACGGTCTCGCCGGGCCGCGGGTAGAGATAGGACGCCGTGCTGCCTTCCGGCTTTGCCGGGCGGCGTTGATCTGGGCCTCGGCGATCACGACGCCGTTGGCATCCTTTGTTCCGAGGATCTTGCCTTCGAGCTTGGGATTCGCGGTGTTGATCAGCAGCGAGGTGTCGCTGACATTGTAGACGACGGCATAGCCTTGGCCGTTATTGAACGTCATGCCGCCGGCCGCGCATCCGGCGAAACTCGTTCTTCGCCTCCTCCACGGTCATTTTTCCGGCGGCGACGTCTTCCTGCACCGTCTGCGCCACGCCGTAGCAGCATGTCGACCGCCGTGTGCATCTGGTCGACACGGTCGTCCAGCATGCGGCTGCTGGCTGAGCGAGGCCGACACCACGACGATGGCAAACACGGTCAGCGCGGCGAGAACGACCATGCTGGCGAGCTTGGTGCGGATCTTGAGGTGGCTGAGCAAGGTTCATTGCGGCCTCTATGCGGAGCGATCGCGCGAAAACTATCAGGCATTGTTGTCTTTACCAGTGGTGAACGCGTGTCGGACAATCGCGGATATGCGCGCATTTGACATGGAGAGTTCGGCGCGCGGTGCGCGCAATGGTTGCGGATCAGTTCCGCAAGGCGGGCACAATCAGGAATGGAATCATGCCGATCACCACCGCCACCAGCGCGAAACCGATCACCGGATTGTAGCTGTGGCTGATGTCGTGGATCAGGCCGCCGGTCCAGGAGCCGAATGCCGATCCAAGACCGCTGCCGATCGTGATGGTGCCGTAGATGGTTCCCACACGCTTGCCGCGAAAGATCTTCATGGCGGTCGCGGTGAGCAGCGGGCCGCGCGAGCCGATCATGCTGCCGAAGCAGACGACGAAGCCGGTGAGCAGCCAGATGTTCGGATGCCATTGCAGCGCCCACAGCATGATGATGCCGATGATCGAGAGCGCGTAGCTGAACAGCACCGACGGCCGCCGGCCGATCAGGCCGTCGAGCCAGGAGACGCCGAGCATGCCGAACAGCAGCACGACGCCGGAAAATCCCCAGGCGGTCGCCGCCTGCAAGGGCGGGAAGCCGGCATCGATCAGATAGGCCACGACCTCGGGCGCGATCGCATACATGCCGACCGCGGTGAAGAAGAAGGTCGCAGAACAGCGCCCAGAAGGCGTGATGGCGCATCGCGTCCGGCAAGCGTCCAGCCGTCGTCCGGGAGGTGCTGCTTCGGCGCGTCTTCACGACATGCGGCGATCCCTTCGCGAACAATCGCCATGGCAGCAGCAACAGCGGCAACAGCAGCATCAGCGCGATCGCGCCGAACGAACGATAGGCGCCGCGCCAGCCGACATGATCGATCAGGATCTGCGACGCCGGCAACAGCACGAGCACGCCCGCGCCGGTCGCGGAATAGACCACGGCCATCGCCGTCGGCAGCCGCGGGCCGAACCAGCGGCCGAGCAGGATCGAGTTGGGAACATTGCCGATGAAGGCGATGCCGACGCCGACGCAGAGGCCGACGCTGATCTGGAACTGCCAGAGACGATCGGCAAAGCTGGCGGCCAGGAACGCGCCGCCGAGCAGCAGCAGCCCGATCGCATAGACCGCGCGCGGGCCGGAATGATCGAACAGCCGGCCGATCAGGGGCGCGGACAAGCCGCCGGCGAGCGCGGTCAGCGAATAGACCGAGACCACCTCGGCGCGGTCCCAGCCGAAATTCTCCGAGATCGGTTTGAGGAAGACGGTGAAGCTCTCGCCGAGGCCGCGGCCGAGCACCGACGAGCGCAAAGCACAGCGCAAGCACCGACAATGCGACGTGCGCCGATTTCGGCGTCGCGATGATGTCCTCCCGGGGCGTCTGCTGATCCATTGCCGTCAGGGAGCGCGATTTGCTCCCCGAGGCAAGGCTATTTGCGCGAATGCGCCTATGCAGGCTTGAGCAGGACGTGGCGCTTCCTGCCGAGCGACAGCTTGATCACGCCCTCCGGCGTCAGGTTCTGCGGCGTCAGCATCATCTTTTCGTCGGTGACGGCGACGTCGTTGACGCGCAGTCCGCCGCCCTTGATCTGGCGCCGCGCTTCGCCATTCGACGCGACGAGACCTGCCTTGACGAAAGCCGACAGCACGCCAATACCGGCTTCAAGTTCGCTGTGCGAAACTTCGACCGTCGGCAGGTTCTCCGCGATCGCGCCTTCCTCGAAGGTGCGCCGCGCGGTCTCCGCGGCCGTGCGGGCGGCTTCCGCGCCATGCAGCAGCGTGGTCGCGGCGTCCGCGAGCGCCTTCTTGGCCTCGTTGATCTCGGCGCCCTTCAGCGCCGCAAGCTTCTCGATCTCGCCGAGCGGCAGGATCGTGAACAGCTTCAGGAATCGCTCGACGTCGGCGTCCTCGGTGTTGCGCCAATATTGCCAGAAATCGTACGGGCTGAACTGATCGGCGTTGAGCCAGACCGCGCCTTGCGCCGTCTTGCCCATCTTGTCGCCGGAGGCGGTCGTGAGCAGCGGCGTCGTCAGCGCGAACAGTTGCGGCGTGCCCATGCGGCGGCCGAGATCGACGCCGTTGACGATGTTGCCCCATTGGTCGGAGCCGCCCATCTGCAGCCGGCAGCCGACGCGCCGCGACAGCTCGACGAAATCATAGGCCTGGCAGACCATGTAGTTGAACTCGATGAAGCTCATTTCCTGCTCGCGCTCGAGCCGCAGCCTGACGGAGTCCATCGTCAGCATGCGGTTGACCGAGAAGTGCCGGCCGATGTCGCGCAGCATCTCGATCCAGTTGAGCCTGGTCAGCCATTCGGCATTGTCGAGCATGATGGCGTCGGACGCGCCGTCAGCCGTAGCGGAGCACTTTGGCGAACACGCCGCGGATCGCTGGCCTTGTTGGCCTCGATTTCCGCGATCGTGCGGATCGCGCGCGTCTCGTCCTTGCCGGAGGGATCGCCGACCATGGTGGTGCCGCCGCCCATCAGGGTGATCGGCTTGTTGCCGCTCTGCTGCAGCCAGTACAGCATCATCATGGTCAGGAAGTTGCCGATATGCAGCGAGGGCGCGGTGCAGTCGTAGCCGACATAGGCGGTCGCCTGGCCCTTGGCGGCGAGCGCGTCGAGCCCGTCGACGTCGGAAACCTGATGGATGAAGCCCCGGCTCTGCAGGATATTCAGAAAATCTGATTTAAAGGCGGTCATTTGGAGCGATGCTCTGGTCGGTGCCGTTTTAGGATATTTGCAGCAAATCTGAGGGAGACTGGCTGCTCGGGCTGCCGCGGTTAGGCGCGCTGTGGCATTATAAGATGTGCCCGTTCGGCACAAGATTGTGGAACTTGAACAGAACAGGTCATTCCGGGGGCGGGGGCCGACGGAGCGTGACTGCCATGATGCTGACGACGATCGGTCTGATGAGCGGCACCTCGCTCGACGGGGTCGATGTCGCATTGATCGAGACCGACGGCAAGCGGATCAAGTCGTTCGGCCCGACCGGCTACCGGCCCTACACCGAAAGCGAGCGCAGCCTGCTGCGCCAGGCGCTGGCCGAAGCGGTCAATCTGCTGAACCGCGAGTCCCGGCCGGGCGCGCTGTTCGAGGCCGAGCGCGTGGTCACGCTGGCCCATGCGGAGGCGATCGCCACGTTCAAGGCGCAAAACCGCATCAGCGCAGAGGACATCGATATCGTCGGGTTCCACGGCCAGACCGTGCTGCACCGGCCTGACCGCAAGCTCACGGTTCAGATCGGCCATGCGGGCGCGCTCGCCAGGGCGATCCATATCCCCGTCATGCACGATTTCCGCGCCGCCGATGTCGAGGCCGGCGGGCAGGGCGCGCCGCTGGTGCCGGTCTATCACCGCGCGCTGGCGCAATCGCTGGAGCGCGAAGGGCCGATCGTCCTGGTCAATATCGGCGGCGTCTCCAACATCACCTATATCGACGGCAACGACACGCTGATCGCCTGCGATACCGGGCCCGGCAACGCGTTGCTGGACGACTTCATGTATCGCACCATGCGGCAGCCCTTCGACACCGATGGCCAGATGGCGGCCCAGGGCGTGGTGGACGAGGCATGGGTCGCCCGGGCGCTGAGCCTTCCCTTTTTCGCGCTGCCGCCGCCGAAATCGCTCGACCGCAACGATTTCGCCGGCCTGACAATGTCAAATGTCTCGCCTCCCGATGGCGCGGCGACACTGACGGCGTTCACGGCCGCGGCGATTGCGCGGATCATTCCGCTGCTGCCGAAGACGCCCAAAAGCTGGATCATCGCCGGCGGAGGCGCCCGCAACCACACCATGATGCGGATGCTGCGGCAGCGGCTCGCGCCGGCCATCGTCGACGCCGCCGACGGCCTCGGCTGGGCGTCGGACGCGATCGAGGCGCAGGCCTTCGGCTTCCTGGCGGCGCGCGGCATGAAAGGCCTGCCGCTGAGCTATCCCGCGACCACCGGTGTCTCGATGCCGATGACCGGAGGGATGATCGCGAGACCGGGATAGCCGGACAAAGCCGGACGGACCTTGACAGTTTCATGCAGATGCATCTAATTTCATGCATCTGCATGAAACTGGGAGGTTCGCCATGTCGCCACCGCTCAAGCTGATCAGCCACAAGCTCTGTCCCTACGTGCAGCGCGCGGTGATCGCGCTGACCGAGAAGGGTGTGGCCTTCGAGCGCATCGACATCGACCTCGCCAACAAGCCGGACTGGTTTCTTGCGATCTCGCCGCTCGGCAAGACGCCGGTGCTTGTGGTCGGCGGGCACGCGATCTTCGAATCCGCCGTCATCCTGGAATATCTGGAGGAGACGGAAGCCAGGCCGCTGCATCCGGCCGATCCGCTGCGGCGCGCCGAGCATCGCGCCTGGATCGAATTCGGCTCTGCGGTGCTGAATGATATCGCCGGCCTCTATTCGGCGGCCGATGAAGCCGCGTTCAAGGCCAAGGCGGCGCAGCTCGAGGCGCGCTTTGCGCGGCTGGAGACAGCGCGTGGCGGCGACGCCGTGGTTCGACGGCGAGACGTTCTCGCTGGTCGATGCGGTGTTCGGCCCGGTGTTTCGTTATTTCGACGTGTTCGATGAAATCGGCGATTTCGGAATTCTCGCCGGCAAGCCCAAGCTCGCGCGCTGGCGCAAGAGCCTTGCTGCAAGACCGTCCGTGCGATCGGCGGTGAGCGCAGACTATCCGGCGCTGCTCGGCGACTTCATCGACCGGCGACGCTCATGGCTGTCGCAATTGCAGGCGCGCGTCGCGGCTTGATGCGCTTGTCTTCTTCCCGACCTCTCGCACAACGGGAGAGGTGGACATTGACGGCACGCAGCAATGCGACGAACGCGCCCATGCGATCGCTAACGCACGTTGGCGAGCCGCATGTCGAGATAGGCGGTGATGTTTTCCATCAACGGCTCGAGCTTGCCGTCGAAGAAGTGGTTGGCGCCGGGGATGACCTGATGGTCGATCACGATGCCCTTCTGCGTCTTCAGCTTCTCGACCAGCGTGTTGACGTCCTTCGGCGGCACCACGGCATCCTTCTCGCCATGCACGATGAGGCCTGAGGACGGGCAGGGCGCGAGAAAGGAGAAGTCATAGAGATTGGCGGGCGGCGCGATCGAGATGAAGCCCTCGACTTCGGGCCGGCGCATCAGAAGCTGCATGCCGATCCACGCGCCGAACGAGAAGCCCGCGACCCAGCAGGCGCGCGCCTCGGGATTGATGGTCTGCGCCCAGTCGAGCGCGGAGGCCGCGTCCGACAGCTCGCCCGTGCCGTGATCGAACGAGCCCTGGCTGCGCCCGACGCCACGGAAATTGAAGCGCAGCACCGAGAAGCCGCGATGCGCGAAGGCGTAATAGCACTGGTAGACGATCTGGTGATTCATCGTGCCATGAAACTGCGGATGAGGATGCAGGATCATCGCGATCGGCGCGTTCTTCTGCTTCGCCGGATGGTAGCGGCCTTCAAGGCGGCCTGCGGGGCCGGTGAAAATGACTTCAGGCATCCTTGGTTCCTGGACTGGTTGAGCGATCTCTCGGCAATCAACCGATTGGGCGATGGCTTCATGCGCCCTCGGGGGCGAATGGAGCCGCGCATGGAAGGGTGATCTGCGCCCGCCTGAGCGATGGTCGCGAGCGGGGCTTGGTGAACTCGCCGCTTCTAACATGAGGCGAGGGGCAAAAATCAAGCATATTGAACATCCGGCAATACGTTCAACGCGTTAGCGCTTTCAATTGCCGGCGCGCCAAGGGATCATTAGCTGTGACCATGAGCTGCGATCATTGGCTGCGGCTTGAGGTGATGCGGCGAGGGCGGCCAGGCACGTCCGCGTGTCTTCTCCATCGCCGTCGATCATGGTATGATGATACTCATGTCTGAGCGGGTCTATCTCGACTGGAATGCGACGACGCCGCTTCGCCCCGAGGCACGGGCGGCGATGGAGGCGGCGTGGGATCTCTCGGGCAACCCGTCGTCGGTTCATGCCGAAGGCCGTCGCGCGCGCCGCCTGATGGAGGAGGCCCGGGCCGCCGTTGCCGGTGCTGTCGGTGCGCTGCCGCGAAATGTCGTGTTCACTTCGGGCGGGACCGAAGCCAATGCGCTGGCGCTCGTGCCGGGGCTTCATCGCGGGGCCGGCCAGCGGGCCGCGCGGCTTTTGGTGTCGGCCATCGAGCATGTCTCGGTGCTGGAGGGCGGCCGGTTTCCCGCTGATGCCGTCAGCAAGATCAGGGTCACGCGCTCCGGCGTCGTCGATCTCGACCACCTGCGGGAACTGCTGGCGTCGGGTCCTCCGGCGCTGGTTTCGATCATGGCGGCCAACAATGAGACCGGCGCGGTGCAGCCGGTCGCCGAGGCCGCCGAGATCGTTCATGAGGCGGGTGGCGTGCTGCATGTCGACGCGATCCAGGCGTTTGGAAAAATTCTGTTCAACATCAACGATATGGGGGCCGACCTCGTGTCGCTTTCGGCGCACAAGATCGGCGGCCCCAAGGGCGTCGGCGCGCTGGTGCTGGCCGAGGGGCTGTCGGACCTGAAGCCGCTGCTGCGTGGTGGCGGTCAGGAGCGCAGCCAGCGGGCCGGAACCGAGAATGTGGGCGGGATCGCCGGCTTCGGCGCCGCGGCAAGCGCCGCCATGGAAGCCCTCGAAGCCGACACCAGGCGGATGGAAAACCTGCGGAATCGGCTGGAAACAGGGTTGCGTCAGGTGCCGGGCGCGATCGTGTTCTCTGAGGATGCGCCGAGGCTTCCCAATACCACCCTGTTCACGGCTCCCGGAATGCGGGCCGAAACCGCCGTGATCGGGTTCGATCTGGCGGGTATTGCGGTATCGTCCGGCTCGGCCTGTTCCTCCGGCAAGGTCCAGCCCTCGCATGTGCTGGAAGCGATGGGATTTGACCCAAAACTGGCCCAAGGCGCCGTGCGGCTCAGTCTGGGCTGGTCCACGTCAGAGGCAGACATCGATTGCTGCCTTCAGGGTTGGCGAAAGCTCTCCGCTACCTTACTTAAAGGGAGCGACGAAACACTGCTTGAACGATTCTAAGCAGGTGCTTTCCTCGATAAAACATCGTAGAAGACTTCGAGTTTATGTCCACCGCGGTCCTTGAAACCGCGAGCGGAGGATGGAATGCCAGCCGTACAAGAGACGGTCGACCGGGTGCGCCGGATCGACGTCGACCAATATCGATACGGGTTCGAGACCGTCATCGAATCCGAGAAGGCTCCCAAGGGGCTTTCTGAGGACACGATCCGCTTCATCTCCGCAAAGAAGAACGAGCCGGCCTGGATGCTGGAATGGCGGCTCGAGGCCTATCGCCGCTGGCTGACCATGACCGAGCCGACCTGGGCGCGTGTCGACTATCCGAAGATCGACTATCAGGATCTCTATTATTATTCGGCGCCGAAGCCGAAGAAGCAGCTCTCCTCGATCGACGAGATCGATCCGGAAATTCTCAAGACCTACGAGAAGCTCGGCATTCCCTTGCGCGAGGTGGCAATTCTCGAAGGCGTGGTCGCGCCGGAGGGCGAGGAGGGCGCAGCGCCACGCAGCAAGATCGCGGTCGATGCCGTGTTCGATTCGGTTTCGGTCGCCACGACCTTCAAGGCGGAGCTGATGAAGGCCGGCGTGATCTTCATGCCGATCTCGGAAGCGATCCGCGAACATCCGGAACTCGTGCAGAAATATCTCGGCAGCGTGGTGCCGACCTCGGACAATTACTTCGCGACCTTGAACTCCGCGGTGTTCTCCGACGGCTCCTTCGTCTATGTGCCGCCGGGCGTGCGCTGCCCGATGGAGCTGTCGACTTATTTCCGCATCAATGAGCGCAACACCGGCCAGTTCGAGCGGACGCTGATCATCGCCGACAAGGGCTCCTACGTCTCCTATCTCGAAGGCTGCACCGCGCCGCAGCGCGACGAGAACCAGCTCCATGCCGCCGTCGTCGAGCTCGTGACGCACGATGACGCCGAGATCAAATATTCGACGGTGCAGAACTGGTATCCCGGCAATTCGGAAGGCAAGGGCGGCATCTACAATTTCGTCACCAAGCGTGGCGACTGCCGCGGCAAGAATTCGAAGATCTCCTGGACCCAGGTCGAGACCGGTTCGGCGATCACCTGGAAATATCCGAGCTGCATCCTGCGCGGCGATAATTCGCGCGGTGAATTCTATTCGATCGCGATCTCGAACGGCTTCCAGCAGGTCGATTCCGGCACCAAGATGATCCATCTCGGCAAGAACACGACGAGCCGGATCATCTCCAAGGGCATCGCGGCCGGCAAGTCGCAGAACACCTATCGCGGCCTCGTCACGGCGCATCGCAAGGCGACCGGCGCACGCAATTTCACCGCCTGCGACTCGCTCCTGATCGGCGACAAATGCGGCGCGCACACCGTGCCCTATATCGAGGCGAAGAACTCGTCCGCCACCTTCGAGCACGAGGCGACGACCTCGAAGATCTCCGAGGACGTGCTGTTCTACTGCATCCAGCGCGGCCTGAGCCAGGAGGAGGCCGTCGGCCTCGTCGTCAACGGCTTCGTCAAGGACGTGCTGCAGCAGCTCCCGATGGAGTTCGCGGTCGAAGCGCAGAAACTGATCTCGATCTCGCTGGAGGGTTCGGTCGGTTAAGTCCTCATCCTGAGGAGGCCGCGAAGTGGCCGTCTCGAAGGATGATGTGTTGAAAGATTATCGGCCTCGGTCCTTCGAGACGCGCCTTTGGCGCTCCGGAAGGCATGAGGGACAAATACGGAAGAGAATGATGGCATTGCTTGAAGTGAAGAACCTGCAGGTCCGTGTCGAGGAGCGTGAGATCCTCCACGGGCTGACGCTGACCGTGAACAAGGGCGAGGTGCATGCGATCATGGGGCCGAACGGCTCCGGCAAATCGACGCTCTCCCACGTCATCGCCGGCAAGCCCGGCTATGAGGTGACCGGCGGCGAGATCCTGTTCAAGGGCGAGGACCTTTTGCAGATGGCGCCCGACGAGCGCGCCGCCAAGGGCGTGTTCCTGGCGTTCCAGTATCCGGTCGAAATCCCCGGCGTCGCCACCATGAATTTCCTGCGCACCGCGCTGAACGCGCAGCGCAAGGCGCGCGGCGAGAGCGAATATTCGACGCCGGACTTCCTGAAGAAGGTCCGCGAGGTCGCGAAGTCGCTCAACATTCCCCAGGACATGCTCAAGCGCGGCGTCAATGTCGGCTTTTCCGGCGGCGAGAAGAAGCGCAACGAGATCCTGCAGATGGCGCTGTTCGAGCCGAGCCTGTGCATCCTGGACGAAATGGATTCCGGCCTCGACATCGACGCGCTGCGGATCGCGGCCGACGGCGTCAACGCGCTGCGCTCGCCGGAGCGCGCGATGGTCGTCATCACCCACTATCAGCGGCTCCTCAACTACATCGTGCCCGACGTCGTGCACGTGATGTCGCGGGGACGCGTGGTAAAGAGCGGCGGCAAGGAACTGGCGGAGGAGCTCGAAGAGTCCGGCTACGCCCAGTTCGAGGATGCGGCCTGAGACAGGTTTGATCATGAATTTTGTTCTGGCAAAGACCGATACGGGACGCGCGGTGAACAGCGTGTTCGCCGTCGCGCGCGACCGGCTGCCCGGCGCGGGCATGGTCGCGGACATCCGGCGGCAGGCCTTCGAGGCCTATGAGCGCACCGGCCTGCCGCATCGGCGGATCGAGGAATGGAAATACACCGACCTGCGCGCGCTGATGCGCGAGGTGCTGCCGCTCGCGGCTGCGCCCGACGCAAAAGCGCTGAAACGGGCCCGGGCCGCGGTGGCTGCGCATGCCGTGGACAAGGCGGCGCAAGCTCGTGCTGGTCGACGGCGTGTTCGTGCCCGAACTCTCCGACATCGCGGCGCTCGGCCGCGGCGTCACCGTGCGGACGCTGCGTGAGGTGCTCGCGAACGAGACAAACGACGCGCGGGCCGACCTGCTGATCACCAACGTCTCCGATCCGATGCTGTCGCTCAATGCGGCGCTCGCGACCGACGGCGTCGTGGTGACGATCGCGGATGGCACGGCGCTGTCGCATCCGATCCAGCTCCTTCATGTGGCGACCGCGGCCTCGGCGTCGTCCGTGACGCGCTCGCATGTGAGCGTCGGCAAAGGCTCGCGCGCGACGCTGGTGGAGAGCTTCGTCGCGGCCGAGGGCGCGAAAGCCTATCAGGCGAACGATGCGGTGATCCTGTCGGTCGGCGACGGCGCGGAGCTGTCGCAGGTGCGGCTGATGGCGGATGCTGCCGATGCCGCGAACATCACGTCGCACGTTTACACGGTCGGCACAAAGGCCAGGCTCAATCTGTTCAACATGACCAGCGGCGGCCAGCTCAGCCGACTGCAGGGCTTCATCCGGCTTGCAGGTGAGGGCTCTGACCTCATGGTCAACGGCGTGAACCTGCTGAAGGGCACGCAGCATGGCGACACCACGCTGGTGGTCGATCACGCCGTGCCGGGCTGCACCAGCCGCGAGATCTTCCGCGCGGTGGTCGATGACCGCGCCCATTCGGTGTTCCAGGGCCGCATCATCGTGCGTCCCGACGCGCAGAAGACCGACGGCAAGATGATGACCCGCGCGCTGCTGCTGTCCGACGAGGCCGAGGCCGACAACAAGCCGGAGCTCGAGATTTTCGCCGACGACGTCACCTGCGGCCATGGCGCGACCGCCGGCGCGCTGGATGACAGCCTGCTGTTTTATTTGCGCGCGCGCGGCCTGCCCGAGAAGGAAGCGCAGGCGCTCCTGATCCAGGCTTTCGTCGGTGAGGCGATCGAGGCGATTGCCGATGACGGCTTGCGCGAGACGGCGATGCTGGCCGCGGAGCGCTGGCTGGAGGCAAGGGGATGAGCGAGGCGATGAGCACGCATCCGGCAGTCCTCAACGGCTCTTACGACGTTGCCCGCGTGCGCGAGGACTTTCCGGCGCTGGCGCTGAAGGTCTACGGCAAGAACCTGGTCTATCTCGACAATGCCGCGTCGGCGCAGAAGCCGACCGCGGTGCTCGACCGCATGACCGAGGCGTACAAGAGCGAATACGCCAACGTGCATCGCGGCCTGCATTATCTCGCCAATGCCGCGACGGAAGGCTATGAGGGCGGCCGCGCCAAGGTCGCAAAATTCCTCAACGCGCGCCGCAACGAGGAGATCATCTTCACCCGCAACGTCACCGAGGCGATCAACCTGGTGGCGTCCTCATGGGGCGAGCCGAACATCAAGGCCGGCGACGAGATCGTGCTCTCGATCATGGAGCACCATTCCAACATCGTGCCCTGGCACTTCCTGCGGGAGCGCCATGGCGCCGTGATCAAATGGGCGCCGGTCGATGACGACGGCAATTTCCTGATCGACGAGTTCGAGAAGCTTTTGACGCCGCGGACGAAGCTGGTCGCGATCACGCATATGTCGAACGCGCTCGGCACGCTGGTGCCGGTCAAGGAGGTCGTCAAGCTCGCGCATGACCGCGGCATCAAGGTGCTGGTCGACGGCGCACAGGGTTCGGTGCATCTGAACGTCGACGTCCAGGACATCGACTGCGATTTCTACGCCGTCACCGGCCACAAGCTGTATGGCCCGACGGGCATCGGCGCGCTCTATGCCAAATATGAGCACCTCGAGGCGATGCGGCCGTTCAACGGCGGCGGCGAGATGATCCGCGAGGTCGCCCGCGACTGGGTCACCTATGGCGATCCGCCGCACAAGTTCGAGGCCGGCACGCCTCCGATCGTCGAGGCGATCGGTCTTGGTGCCGCGATCGATTACGTCAGTTCGATCGGCAAGGAGCGCATCGCCGCGCATGAGCATGATCTGCTGACCTATGCCCAGGAGCGCCTGCGCGAGATCAACTCGCTGCGGCTGATCGGGACGGCGAAGGGCAAGGGGCCGATCATCTCGTTCGAGATGAAGGGCGCACACCCCCATGACATCGCCACGGTGATCGACCGGCAGGGCATCGCGGTGCGGGCCGGCACGCACTGCGTGATGCCGCTTTTAGAGCGGTTCAACGTCACGGCGACCTGCCGCGCCTCGTTCGGGATGTATAATACACGGGAAGAAGTCGACCATCTGGCGCAGGCGCTGATCAAGGCGCGGGATTTGTTCGCATGAGTGATACGGCCGAAGTCAAGACCGCCAACACCGAGACCCATTCGGCGCTGCCGCCGGACGAGACCGAACGGCTGACCACGGAGATCGTGGCGGCGCTGAAGACCGTGTTCGATCCGGAAATCCCGGCCGACATCTACGAGCTCGGCCTGATCTACAAGGTCGACATCAAGGACGACCGCGGCATCGACGTTCTGATGACGCTGACGACGCCGAACTGTCCGGCCGCCGGCGAACTGCCGACTATGGTGGAGAACGCGGTCGCCAGCGTCCCAGGCGTCGGAGTGGTGACGGTCAACCTGGTCTGGGAGCCGGCCTGGTCGCCGGACCGGATGAGCGACGAGGCGCGCCTCGTCCTCAACATGTGGTGAGAGCTTTGGGGAACCCTCGGGACCGCACGTTAGGATTTCTGGACAAGAATAGGCGGCATTGATTTGCAGCCGGGATCGAACCACATGACAGACATGACACCAGCTTCACCAGCTCCCGCTGCCAAGCCCCCGCGGCGTCCGCGCCCGCAGGTCATGAGACTGACCGAGGCCGCGGCGCACCGTATCCAGGAGCTGACCAGGCGCGCCGATTCGGAGATCGTGGGCTTGCGGGTCGGCGTCAAGAACGGCGGCTGCGCCGGCCAGTCCTACACGGTCGAATATGCCCATGAGATCCGGCCGACCGACGAGGTCGTCGAGGACAAGGGCGTGAAGATCCTGGTCGATCCCAAGGCGGTCCTGTTTCTGCTCGGCACCGAAATGGACTACAAGGCCGACAGGATGCAGGCCCAGTTCATCTTCAACAATCCGAACCAGATCAGCGCCTGCGGCTGCGGCGAGTCCGTGCAATTGAAGCCGGCGGAGGTTTGAGGGTCCCATCCAGGCCACAAACTCGCCGTCATCTCTGCGAGAGCCCACTAAGGCATGCACACATCTCCAGGAGGACCGCACTCTCTCCGCCGTCATTCCGGGGCGCTCGATGGTTCGATGACGGCGGAGAGAATGGTCGTCCCAAATATCTGTGCAGGCCTTAGTCACCATGAGGGTGAGTGAGAGCGCACGCCATGGATCGTGAATTCCTGACCGACCTGTTCGCCGACTTCGGTCCTGTCACGATCCGGCCGATGTTCTCCGGCTTCGGCATCTCCGTCGACGGCGTCAATTTCGCGCTGTCGCTTGCGCGCGGGCCTCTATTTCCGCGCCGACGAGCAGACCATCCCGCGCTTCGAAGCCGAGGGCTCAAAACCCTTTTCGTATCAGACCAGCAAGCGATCCGTCACCGTCGCGTCCTACTGGCAATTGCCGGCGCGGCTGTTCGATGACACCGAAGAATTGAGCGAATGGGCGCGCGCAGCGCTTGGCGCTGCCCAGCGCGCCGCCTTGAAGAAACGGCCGCGGGCGCGCAAGGCTGAGGCCGCAAAGCCAGCCAAGAAGATCACGACGCGCAAAGCTGTGCCGCGGAAAGTGGCGAAGAGAAAGACCGCGAAGCGTTAGTTAGGCCACGCGGCCTTGCGCCTGCGCGGTATATTCCGGATCGATCTCAGAGATGACGCGGTTGCGGCCGTTGCGCTTGGCGGCATAGAGGCACGCATCGGCGCGTTCGATCAGCGTGTCGGTGTCGTCGTCCGGCTTCAGCAGCGAGATGCCGACCGAAATGGTGACGCGGCCGAGAATCTCGCCGGTCGATTTCTTTTTCAGCTCCTTGTCCATCACGCGATGACGGATCTGATCGGCGACCATCAGCGCCTGACGCAAGGCGGCGTTGGGGAGCAGGATTGCGAATTCCTCGCCGCCATAGCGGGCGGTGATGTCCTGCTTCTTGACCGCGTGCTTCAGCGACATGCCGACCAGGCGCAGCACCTGATCGCCGGTGAGATGGCCGTAGGAATCGTTGAACGACTTGAAGTGATCAATGTCGAACATCAGCAGCGACAGCGGCTCGCCGGTCGAAAGCGATGACTGAATCGCCGTCTTGATCATGCGGTCGAAATATTTCCGGTTGCCGAGGCCGGTTAGCGGATCGGTCAGGCTCTCGGCCCGGATCGCCTCGAGACTTTGCTGCAGATTGCCGATCTCTGCTCTCGACAGCGCCAAGCGCTCCTCGAGCGCCTTGTTCGCTTCGCGCATGTCGCGTGCCGAGTTTGCCAGCGTCTCGACGATCGCCTTGACCTGGTGCCGGCTGTCCGCGGCCAAGAGCTGCTCATCCGCGCCATTCAGGCTTGCATCATAGCTCGCCGACGCGCCCAGCGCCGCCGTGAGCAGCGTCATCACGTCATCGATTTCTCCGAGCACGCGCTCACCGACCTCGTCGATACGGTCGGTGGTCTTGTCCGGGTTCTTGAGGTGCGAAAAATAGCTGTCGTAGATCTGTTCGAGATCGGCTTCGCTCAGCTCGCCGTTGCGGGCAAGTGTCTCATTGATGAGCTGGTTCAGCGAGGCGTTGTGCCCGGATGCATAGGCGTACCAGATCTCATAGTTGCGCGGCGACGCCGGCTGTCCGAGCGACCTGATCTGGCCTAGAGCGGTTTCGGCAAACGCTATCGTGCGTTCGTGTTCGTCAGGCACCTTGACCACAGACACTATTCCCCGTGGCAGGGAGCACCCCTGCCTGCGTCCATAAATGGATTATGGCGCTTAGTAGGGGACGAAAAATAAACGAGTGGTAAATTAATGCCGGAGACTTTGACCTCAGACGCGGGCGCGAATGGGCCGCAGCAGGAACGCCGGAAGATGTGAGTGATCCCCGGGCTCCGAGTTGGCTTCGCGATGAGGCCGTCGCGTTTCGCTGCGCGGTGTCGAAGCGGCCTTCGTTGCAGCTGCCTGCGGCGGCGGCGCAGCGGCTCTCGGCACGGCTGCTTGCGGCGCCGAAGCGGCCCTCGGCGTGGCTGCCTGCGGCGGCGCTGCGGGATGGCTGTTGCCATTGGCGTGACGCGGCTCGCGCTCGTGACGCGGTTCGCGCTCGCGGCGCGGCTTGCGGCCCCGGCGCGATCCTTCGCGGGCGCGTCGTTCGTTCGGCTGATCCGTCTCGTGCGCCTCGTCGTCGCCTGACGCGATATCAAGCTCGGCGCGCGGGATGTTTTGTCCGATCAGCTTCTCGATCGCGACAATGGATTTCTGATCGAGCGGGGTGACGATGGAGATCGCGGTACCGGTGCGGCCAGCGCGGCCAGTGCGGCCGATGCGGTGGACGTAATCGTCGGGATGGTGAGGAACGTCGAAGTTGAAGACGTGGCTGACCTCGGGAATGTCGAGGCCGCGGGCGGCGACGTCGGATGCGACCAGCAGCGGCAGTTCGCCCTTGCGGAACTGATCGAGCGCCGCGGTGCGCGCGGACTGATCCATGTCGCCGTGCAATGCGCCGACGCTGAAGCCATGCTTCTGCAGCGACTTGTGCAGCACGGCAACCTCGCGCTTGCGGTTGCAGAAGATGATCGCGTTCTTCAGGTCCTTGGCGTCGCGCAGCAGGCGCCGCAGCACTTCGCGCTTCTGGTGCGGCTCGCGTCCGGCCGGCACCTGCGACTGCGTCACCGTGACCGCGGCGGTCGCCGGCTTTGAGACTTCGACCTTCTGCGGATTGTGCAGGAACGCTTCCGTGATGCGGCGGATTTCCGACGGCATCGTCGCGGTGAAGAACAGCGTCTGGCGGGTGAACGGAACGAGCTTGCAGATGCGCTCGATGTCGGGAATGAAGCCCATGTCGAGCATGCGGTCGGCTTCGTCGATCACCAGCAATTCCACGCCCGTCAGCAGCAGGCCGCCGCGTTCGGTGTGATCGAGCAGGCGGCCGGGCGTCGCAATCAGCACGTCGACGCCGCGGGTCAGTTTGGAATCCTGATCGCCGAACGAGACGCCGCCGATCAAAAGCGCCACGTTGAGCTTCTGGCCGACGCCATAGCGGTCGAAGCTCTCCTTGACCTGCGCTGCGAGTTCGCGCGTGGGTTCAAGGATGAGCGTGCGGGGCATGCGCGCCCTTGCGCGGCCCTTTTCCAGCAGCGTGAGCATCGGCAGCACGAATGCCGCCGTCTTGCCGGTGCCGGTCTGGGCGATACCGAGGACGTCCCGGCGTGCCAGAACGTGAGGGATCGCCTGCTCCTGAATGGGGGTAGGGATGGTGTAGCCGGTGGCCGCGACTGCGGCGAGAACCTTGTCGGATAGTCCGAGTTGGGAAAAAGACATCGAGCCTCTGATCGACACCGCCGTTCGGAATCGAAGGTAAAAAGGCCGTCGCGTTCAGCCCCAAAACGGCGCGCTTTGATAAGCTGGGGGCTCTGACTTACGCTGACGAGCGAGAAACCGGGCGTGAATCGCAATTCGAATACCGGGTCGCTTCGAAGCGGAACATAGGGGGGAATTGCTAGAAGTCAATGGAGCGTGGGCCGGAAGCGTCGAAAAAGCCTAACGTTTTTGCATAAATAGCTTTCAATCTGCTTCGAATATCGGGTGCTGACCATCCGGCCCTCAACCGGAGCGCGATATCAAGCGCCCCGCAAGCCCCGTCAAGGCCTCTCGTCATGCAGATGTCACAGCCGGCAACCCTAAGGCATACAATCCGATGTTCTCCAAAGCGCGCCTCGACACCTTGAGCGATGCCATCTTCGGTGTCGCCATGACGCTCCTGGCCTTGGATCTCCGACTCCCGGATGATTTCCATCCCCGCGATGACGGTGAACTTCTGCAAGGCTTCGTCAACCTCTGGCCGAAATTCCTGCCCTATGTGTTGAGTTTCGGCGTGCTCGGATTGCGCTGGCTTGCGAATATCCAGCTTCGGACGCGCGCGGAATACGTCAATCGGGAATATGTCAATTGGTGGCTGCTGTATCTGTTGCTCATCACCTGCATGCCGTTCTCGACCATGGTGGTCGGCCGCTTCGCGCATCTCGCGCCGGCGATCTGGCTCTATGCGGGACACACGCTGCTGATCTCGCTGGTCGGCCTTCGCCTGACTTTCATCACGCCGCATCTTGAAGTGGGAGATCATTTGCGGGAAAGGCTGATGTCGGCGATTCTGCTGATCGCCGCATCCATGCTCGCGATCGGGTTGAGCTTCGTAAGGCCGGGCATCGCGTTATGGATGTTCATGCTGATGTTCGCCGGGCCATTGATCAGACGAGTAAGTGTTCGCCGCGCCGTCGTGGGGTGAACTTGGCGGGGTGAATTGGCCGGATTGAACCGAGGTTGCGGATCGGCCGACTACGGGATGAGCGTTCGGGAGTGGGGAATATCGATGAGGAAATGGTTGTCGCTTAGGGCGCTCTTTGCAAGCAGGGCGCTTCTGGCATGCGCCGTGATCGCATCCGTCACGGCGCTGGCGGTGCCCGCCCATGCATCCAAACGCGTCGCGCTCGTCATCGGCAACAACGACTACAAGAACGTGCCGAAGCTGCAGAAGGCGGTCAACGATGCGCGCACCATGGGCGATACGCTGAAGCGGCTCGGCTTCAGCGTCATGGTGGCGGAAAACCAGAACCGCCAGCAGTTCAGCCAGACATTGCTCGCATTCGACAACGCGGTCGAGGCGGGCGACACCGCGTTCTTCTTCTATGCCGGCCATGGCTTCGAGATCGCCGGCCAGAATTTCCTGCTGCCGACCGACGTGCCGGCCGCGACCGAAGGCCAGGAAGAGCTGGTGCGCGATGCGTCGATCCTCGCCGACCGCATCATCGAGCGGCTGCAGAACAAGAAGGCGCGCACCTCGATCCTGGTGTTCGATGCCTGCCGCAACAATCCGTTCGAACGCTCCGGCACGCGCGCGGTCGCGGGCGGCGGCGGCCTTGCGCCGATGACGCAACTGCCGGAAGGCGTGTTCTCGGTGTTCTCGGCCGGTCCCAGGCAAACCGCGCTCGATCGGCTGTCGAACGACGACACCAATCCCAACTCGGTGTTCACGCGGACGTTCTCCAAGGAATTGCTGCAGCCGGGCGAGAACCTCGTGCAGGTCGCGCAGCACACGCGCCGCACGGTCAGCGAAATGGCCGACACCGTGAACCACAAGCAGATCCCGGTCTATTTCGACCAGATGGTCGATGACGTATTTCTCAACGGCGCGGCGAAGGGGCAGGCCGAAGCGAAGGCCGCGGAGACGCAGCAGAAGGTTGCCGCACTTCCGCCGGTGATGCCGCGCATCACGCCGCCGAATGATTCCGTCAACGCGCCGATCGCGATGTTCTCGCGCCACAATGGCGGCTGGACCGTGACCTTCTCGATCGCCGATCCGACGCTCGGAATTTCATGGCGCATGGGCGACGCCGGCGATTTCCGCGAGACCGGATTCATGGACATCCTCGATCCGCGGACCCGCAAGCGCATGCCCAATCAGTCGATCGAGCTTCCCGGCGATGCGCCGGGCGGCGACGATCCAGCTTCGCTACATCGATGCGTCCGGCGAGATGCAGGGGCCGTTCCCGATCAAGTTCGATCCGGAGGCTGCGCTGATCCGCGACCAGCGCAAGATCCTCGACATGACCGCGACGAGTTGGCTGTCGTTTCGCGAATTCAACGGGCTGCTCGTCTACTACACGCATCTGATGTCGTATCGCTGCGCCATCCGCGAGGTGCGCGTCGGCATCGACAGCGCGGTGCCGGACAAGGTTTTGAAGATGCCGCCCTGCGATGCCAGGGATCCCGGCGCGATTCCGCACGACGCGACGCCTTATCTGAAGCTCGCGCCTTCGACGCAGTTCGTATCGGTCGAGCTGACCTATCGCGACGGCAGCGTGTCGGAGATCAAGAGTTTTCGGCGCTGAGGCGGCGACGGCGCCGAGTGCAGCGCTGCATTCGCCGCACGTCACGCTGATTTACCGATCGCCAGACACGGCTGGCGAGCCGGCCGAAATGACTGGTATCCAGTTGTGTCACGATCGATCACGTGATTTCAGTAGCCGGGCCAGCAAACGGTATTATGCTGCAATCGCAATTCCGGTGCACGACATGCGCGAACCGTGCAGAAGGTTCGCTTTTACGGTGGCGTTGCTGCGGTTCTGCAGGGTTAATGCCAAGTTCACGGATTGTACGTTTCGAGTTGGAGAATTCAGATGAAGCAACGATTGGATTTGGGCGATCACATCGCTGGTGTCGGTGGCGGCGATCGACGGTGCAGACGGCGGCCGACATGGCGTTGAAGGCAGGCGCCGGCGACGCCAGTGGCTCCCTACAACTGGACGGGTTGGTATGTCGGCGTGAACGGCGGCTACGCATGGGATAATGCGAGCGGCAGCCTCAACTCTTTTTCGACCGCGCCTGGGCAGCGACTTCAGGCCGGCGATCGCGGCCGGAGGAACGCCTACTTTCCTCGGCGCCAAGCATGAAGGCGGATTTGGTGGCGCGCAGATCGGTTACAATTGGCAGATGGCGAATTGGCTGCTCGGTGTCGAGACCGACATTCAGGGCGCCGATATCGGGCAGACCTCGACGATCGTGTTCCCCGGCGGCGGTGGCACCAATCCGAGCGTCTCGACGGGGCGAGACCACCTCGATTGGTTCGGCACCTTGCGCGGCCGCGCCGGCTTTGCCGTCAACAATGTGCTGTTCTACGGCACGGGCGGCTTGGCCTATGGCGGTGTCAGCACATCAGTGTCGAATGTCTTCACGCCGGCCTTCACGGGCAATCTTCACGGCAGCTCGAGCGATACGCGCGTCGGCTGGGTGGCAGGCGCGGGCATCGAATGGGGTTTTGCGCCTAACTGGACCCTGAAGGGCGAATATCTGCACTTCGATCTCGGCAGCTCGAACACGACGATGCTGGATCCGGTGAATTTCCCCACCGCCTTCGCGACTTACCGTTTCCACCACGAGCTCGATACGGTTCGGGTCGGTATCAACTATCGTTTCGGCGGGCCGATCGTCGCTCGTTACTGATGTTGCAGATACTGATTGCGCCGATACTGACTTAGAAAAGGTGCTCGCACCGCAGAGCCCCGACTTCGGCCGGGGCTCTTTCCGTTGGGGCTATCCCATGATCGAAAAACCGCCATCGACGGGAATGGCGGTGCCCGTCACGAAATCGGACGCGGGCGAGCTCAGGAACACCGCGATGCCGGCGAAGTCGTCGATCGCGCCCCAGCGCGCCGCCGGCGTGCGCGCGAGCACCTTGTCATGCAGCCCGTCGATCTGCTCGCGGGCGCCTTTGGTGAGGTCGGTGTCGATCCAGCCCGGCAGGATCGCATTGGCCTGGATGTTGTCGCCGGCCCAGGCGCAGGCGCATGCGCGCGTGTATTGCACGATGCCGCCCTTGCTGGCCGCATAGGCCGGCGCGAAGCTTGCGCCGAAGATCGACATCATCGAGCCGATATTGATGATCTTGCCGCGGCCGCCGGCTTTCATGACGGGGTGGACCGCCTTCGAGCACAGGAATGCGCTGGTGAGGTTGGTGTCGATGACGCTGTTCCATTCCTCGAGCTCGAGCACGTGCGGCGGCTTGCGGATGCTGATGCCCGCATTGTTGACGAGGATATCGATCCGCCCGAGTTCGCGCGCCACACGCGCGACCATCCCGGCCACGGCGGCCTTGTCGGTCACGTCGGTCGCGACGGCGATCGCATTGATGCCCCGCGCGCGGAGGTCGGCCACCGCCGCGTTGGATTTCTCCTCGTTGCGCCCGACCACGGCGATATCGGCGCCCGCGTCGGCAAGCCCGCGTGCGATGCCGAGGCCGATGCCGCCATTGCCGCCGGTGACGATGGCCACCCGGCCTTTGAGATCAAACAGTTCTGATGTCATGTGTTGCTCTTCCTGCGAACTCGTCAGCGCGTTGCCTGCCATACCAGGATAAGACCGAGCGCGGCGAGCAGGGCGCCATACCCTGCCCATTGGATCTGATTGATCATGAAGCTCGTCTGCGGCCAGGCGACCATGCCGGTGCCCTGGCCGATCCAGAGAAGTCCGACGGCCAGCGCAAGTAGGCCGACGATCAAAAGCGATCTGCGCATGAATAGTCCTCCCGGCCCGCCGGTTCTTGAACGACCGGAAATCTGTGGCGAGGCCGACCCTAGCTTTGGCTCGATCGCAAGGCCAGACGAGGTTCGCAGGCCAGGGATCATAATCAAGGAGACGTCATGGGACGGACGATCGATGCTTGCTTCTGGCAGTCTCGGTGGCGGCTCTCGTCGGCTATGCTTGCTGGCCGCGCAAGGCGGACTTACGTGTCTTCGATCCCGCAGCGATGGCGCGGCTCGAGACCGCGATGTGGCGCGACTATTACGAAAGGCGCTATCCGGCGCTGTTCGCGCATCTCTACGAATTGTCGCGAGCACAGTTCGGCTTCTCGCCGCTGACAAGCCTGCGAATTGCGCTGTCGGCGGCGCGGGCGGCACGGACCTTTCAGCCGACGCACTCACGGGCCGACGCGGAAGCCGCGATTCCCGACCTCGTTACCTATTTCGGACTGCTGCGGGCGGCCGCGCCGGTCGCCTTCGATCCGCGAGAGGTCGCCGCACGCGAGCTCGACTGGTGGCAGGCGCGGCGCGAATTGGTCGGTCCTCAGGTCTATGGTGTGACGATCGGCCAGGTCGCGGCGCTCACCTATGGCATGCGCCAGGACGAGCCGGCGTTGCGGGCGTTCGGAATTGGCCGCGCCGAGGCGATGGCGTATCGCGACGCGCATGGGCAAGCGATCAGCGAAAAGGACTGGTCAGCGATCGAGACGCAGTTGCGCGATGCCTACCGGCTGCTGAAGGGTGCGATAAGCAACTGATCGCGGTTGCGGATGCCTCGCCCGTGCGGTGATGCGGGCGTGGATAGCTGCTCGCGTCAGCAAAATGCATCGGACCAGCCGATACGAGGCAAAAGAAAAGCCCGGGACGATGCCCGGGCTTTCCATCCGTCAGATTGACGTAAGATCAGTACTTCGCGACCACAGGGCCAGTCCAGTTGAAGCGGTAGACCAGCGAGGTGCTGACGGTCTGGACCAAGGGGTTGAAGGAGATCGAGCTACCGTGTCAGGGCGTTTGCCGATATCGAGGCGTTCGGCGATGTTCTTCGTGTCGTAGTAGGCGGCACGATATTCGGTCTTCATGAACCAGCCCGGCGCCGAGATGCCGAAGATGTTCAGGTTGTTTTCCACGCCGCCGCCGACGAACCAGCCGTTGCGGTTGAACGAGTTGGTGTGGAGGCCTGAAGGAGCACCGATCAGATTCGTCAGCGTCGTGCCGGACCAGTGCGATCCGGAGTAACCGCCGTTGACATAGGAGTAGACATTCGGAGCGACCAGATAGCCGAGGCGAACGCCCGCTGCCCAGTTGTCTTCGTTCTTGATACGACCCGTCAGCGGAGTAACCTCATCGTTGAGGTTGCCGCGCATGCTGCCGAACTGGCCGTCGGCGAAGATGCCAGCCACCCAGCTGCCGTTGAACTGCCAGTCATAACCGAGACCGACGGTGCCGAACCAACCATCGCCGCCGACGCGTTGGTCTGATCGTCTGCGCCACGCCGCCCACGTTGGTGTGCGAATCAGCGTCCCACACGCCGCCGCCGGCGCCACCGAAAATGTAGAAGCCGGTCCAGCTCGGTGCCACAGCCATCGGCGGAGCCTTGGTGTAGGGGCGAGCAGCCAGATCAGCGGCGGACGCCGATCCGGTGAGAGCCGCCACGGCGGACAGCGCGAGCAGAATTTTCTTCATTTGATATCCCCAAGTTCCGAGTGTTCGCGTGTGACGGGCGGCAAATGCACGATGATTCCAGCGCCCCAGGTGAGGCGAATATAGACGGTTTCCGCCCGAATGCTGTTGCCGGTCAGGCACACTCGTCGGAAAACGGGGCTTTTGCCGGGTTCCCAACGTGCCGCTAAGTCATTGAAATGAATAAAAACTTAAGGTGCCGGCCGAGTGGCCGAGTTACCGCTGTAACGATATCGCTCGATCGGACCCTAGACGTCCAGGAGCTCGTCGCTGGCGAATTCCGCTTTTTCCGAGATGAAGGCGAATCTTGCCTCGGCTTTGGTGCCCATCAACCGCTCGACTGAGTCGGCCGTGCCCTCGCGGTCGTCGGCGAGCAGCACCACGCGCAGCATCGTGCGCTTGGCCGGGTCCATCGTGGTTTCCTTGAGCTGCGCCGGCATCATCTCGCCCAGGCCTTTGAAGCGGCCGATCTCGACCTTCGCGTTGGCGTTGAATTCGCTCCTGAGGAGCTGATCCCTGTGCGCATCGTCGCGGGCATAGAAGGTCTTGCTGCCGTGGGTCAGCCGATAGAGCGGGGGCACTGCGAGATAGAGATGGCCCTCGTCGATCAGCCGCGGCATTTGCCGGTAGAAGAAGGTGATCAGAAGCGAGGCGATATGGGCGCCGTCGACGTCGGCGTCGGTCATGATGATGATTCGGGAGTAGCGCAGATCCTCCTCGCGGTAATGTGCGCCGGTGCCGCAGCCGATGGCCTGCATCAGGTCGGAGAGCTGCGCGTTGGCGGTCAGCTTGTCCTTGCCCGCCGACGCGACGTTGAGGATCTTTCCGCGCAGGGGCATCACGGCCTGCGTCTTGCGGTCGCGCGCCTGCTTGGCGCTGCCGCCGGCCGAGTCGCCCTCGACGATGAAGAGTTCGGAGCCTTCGGTCGCGGTGTTGGTGCAGTCGGCGAGCTTGCCGGGCAGGCGCAGCTTCTTCACCGCGGTCTTGCGCGAGGTCTCCTTCTCCTGGCGGCGGCGGATGCGCTCCTCGGCGCGCTCGACCACGAAGTCCAGGAGCTTGTTGGCCTGCAGCGGATTGCCGGACAACCAGTGGTCGAACGGGTCCTTGACCGACTGCTCGACAATGCGTTGCGCTTCGGCGGTCGCGAGGCGGTCCTTGGTCTGGCCCTGGAACTCGGGCTCGCGCACGAACACCGACAGCATCACGGCGGCGCCCGCCATGATGTCTTCGGAGGTGATGGAGGCCGCGCGCTTGCCCTGGCCGACGCGCTCGGCGTGATCCTTCAGGCCGCGCAACAGCGCGCTGCGGATGCCTGATTCATGCGTGCCGCCGTCGGGCGTCGGGATCGTGTTGCAGTAGGAGGACAAAAATCCATCGGCGTCCGCGGTCCACGCCACCGCCCATTCGCAGGCGCCATGCGCGCCGTTGCGGCCGGATTTGCCGGCGAAGATATCGGGATGCACCAGCGTGTCGGCATGGATCGCGGCTGCGAGATAATCCTTCAACCCGCCCGGGAAATGGAAGGTCGCCTCGGGCGGCACATCCTCGACACCCTTAAGTAGAGACGGGTCACAGCTTCCAGCGAATCTCCACACCGCCGAACAGATAGGCCTTCGAGCGCGCCATCTTGAACAGCCGCTGCGGCTTGAACGTCGCCTTGGCGCCGAAGATGGTCGGGTCGGGCTGGAAGCGAACCCTGGTGCCGCGGCGATTGTTGACCTTGCCGAGGTCCTCGAGCTTGCCCTTGGGATGTCCGCGCTCGAACACCATGCGATAGAGTTTCTGGCTGCGCGCGACCTCGACCTCCAGCCGCGTCGACAGCGCATTCACCACGGAGATGCCGACGCCGTGCAGGCCGCCCGAGGTCTCATACACCTTGGAGTCGAACTTGCCGCCCGCGTGCAGCGTGCACATGATGATTTCGAGCGCAGACTTCTTCGGAAATTTGGGATGCGGATCGATCGGAATGCCGCGGCCATTGTCGGTGACCGTCAGGAACCCATCGGCCTCCACCTCGACCTCGATGAAGCTGGCGTGGCCAGCCAGCGCCTCATCCATCGAGTTGTCGATGACTTCCGCGAACAGATGATGCAGCGCCTTCTCGTCGGTGCCGCCGATATACATGCCGGGCCGACGCCGAACCGGCTCGAGGCCTTCCAGCACCTCGATGTCGCGGGCGGTATAGCCGGCCTCGCCGCCGGACGCGCGAGGCGCGGCTTTCGCTGCAGCGCGGTCCTTGGATTCGGCGGCGAAAAGGTCAACGGCTTTGGTTTTTGCAGCAGATTTCAATGGTTTAGACATATCTCTTCATATATTGCGGCGCGGCCGGCGCCGCGAATCGACGGGACTGACTATGCCATGGATCGGCTTTAAAAGTGACCGAAGGGCCACCCGGGCCAACCCGGTCGTGGGAATCCACCGGTATCGTGGTCGGTCAACGAGGGCCTGCATGGCGACGATCGACCGGTTACAGGGTTCTTCCTGATGCGTCTTGCCCGATTTGTAAACAGGTGGGAAAGCCAGGCTCGGCTCACGATCTAGTGGCTGCCGGCGACTTGCAGTCGATCGACGGACTGGCCTACCAGTTCAAAAGGCCGCGCTGCTCTGAACTCCACGGCTCGACGCCGAAAGCGAAACGGGCGGGAAGGACATTTCAGGAGATGGAAGACTTTGCGCGCACCCTGGCCGATTTCGTGCGCGATCATCAGATTTGGGCTGCCCCGATCGTGCTTCTGCTGGCCTTCGGTGAATTGCTCGCCTTCCTTTCGCTGTTGATCCCGGCCTGGGGCGCGCTGGTCGCGATCGGCGCGCTGATTGGTGCGGCCGGCCTGAACTTCTGGCCGCTCTGGCTTGCCGGCGGGGTCGGCGCCGCGCTCGGCGACTGGGTCTCCTACTGGTTCGGCTACAGATACAAGGAGCAGGTCGCCGGGATATGGCCGCTGTCGCGCTATCCCGAGATCCTGCCGCGTGGCGAAGCCTTCGTGAAACGATGGGGCGTGCCGAGCATTTTCATCGGGCGATTCTTCGGCCCGTTGCGCGCCTCGGTGCCGCTGGCAGCCGGCATCTTCGAGATGCCGTACCTGCAATTCCAGATCGCCAATTTCGTTTCGGCACTGGTCTGGGCGGCGGCGCTTCTGCTGTTTGGCGACGTCATCGCCCAGGTCATGGAATGGATCTGGCGCGCCTTCTGACCGGCGAGCCGGAATAAGTTGCACCGCGCGGGGGTTGACCCTGTGATTGTGGGCGGCGAAACGATGCTTTCGCGTTCGCGCCAGAACCCCGGTCAGATTCGAAGGTTATCAAGAAGGTCTCGAGGGCAGGAAAGCGAACATCGTCCGCTTGCTCATCATTGTCTCATTGGAGGATCAAAGCCATGGAACTGTCACGTCGTCACGCACTTTCCGGTGCCGCCGCGATCGCGGCTGCGCCCCTGCTGCCTTCACGGGTCAATGCCGCTGCTCCCGTCGCCGACAAGCAGGCGCCGAGCTTTTATCGCTACAAGGTCGGTGACATCCAGGTCACGGTGGTCTCCGATGGCAGGAACACGTTTCCGCTGGAAGATTCCTTCGTCCTCAACGCCAAAAAGGAAGAGGTCGGCGCCGCGCTCGAGAAGGCGTTCCTGCCGCGCGACACGATGACGATCTACTTCGCGCCGCTCGTCATCAACACCGCCGACAAACTGGTCGTGATCGATACCGGCAACGGACCGATGGCCAAGGCCAACAGCAAGGGCGCCAACGGCCTGTTCGCCGACAACATGGCGGCGGCCGGTTTCGATCCCAAGGCCGTCGACACGGTGGTGATCTCACACTTCCACGGCGATCACGTGAATGGGCTTCTTGCCGCCGACGGAACACCGGCGTTCCCGAATGCCGAGGTATTGGTGCCCGTGGCGGAGTGGAAATTCTGGATGGATGACGGCGAAATGAGCCGCGCACCGGCCGGCCGCATGCAGAACCTGTTCAAGAACAACCGCAACATCTTCGAGGCGGGACTGAAGAAGAAGGTCACGCCCTACGAATGGGGCAAGGAGGTTGCACCCGGTGTGCTTGCCGTCGACACCATCGGTCACACGCCGGGCCACACCTCCTATGTGCTGTCGTCAGGTTCGGGCAAGGTCTACATCCAGTCGGACGTGACCAATAATCCAAACCCGTTCGCAACCCATCCGGGCTGGCACGCCTTCTTCGACCAGGACGCCGACATGGCCGAGAAGACGCGACGCCGGGTCTACGACATGGTGGTCGCCGAGAAGCTGCAGGTGCAGGGCTTCCACTATCCGTTCCCCGGGCTCGGCAACCTCGTAAAGGACGGCGACGGCTATCGCGTCGTCCCCGCGCCGTGGAATCCGTCGATCTGACAAGCCACTGCTGCGGCCGGGCCGCCATCTGCCTCGTCATTCCGGGTTCGCTCGCGATGCGAGCACCCCGGAATGACGAGTGCGTGACGGCCAGGATCTTGACGCCGGCCGGCCGTGGCCATATGAGCTTGCGCCCATGATCAACGTTTCGACCATTCTGATTGCTCGCCGCCGCCGCGCCATCGCGGTACGGTCGATTGGTCGCGTCTGAGATCATCGCCTCTGCCGCCGGACCTCGATCCCGCGGCGCCTTTTCCAAAGACACGCGGTTCGATCTGGCGGCTCCTTCATTTCGCAGGAGTTCGACATGTACGTGCCTCCGATGTTCAAGCCCGATCGCGCCGCAAGCCTTGCGTTTGCCGAGGCGCGCGGATTCGGAACGGCCTCCGCGTGGGACGGCCGGAAGCCGATCGGCTCGCCGCTGCCGTTCTATCTGAGCAGCGCCGCCGACGGCACGCCGATGGCGTGGTTTCACGTCGCCCGTCACAATCCGCTGGCCAGGCTGGCTGACGGCACGTCCTCGTGGCTGCTCGCCGTCACCGGCGCTGACGCCTATGTGTCGGCGGACTGGTACGTCTCGCCGGACCAGGTGCCGACCTGGCTGTACCAGTCCGTGCATCTGACCGGACCGGTGCGCGCGTTGTCGGACGACGAACTTGCCGCGCAGGTCGATACGCTCAGTGCCAAGTTCGAGCACTGGCTGTTGCCGAAAAAGCCGTGGACCTCGGCGAAGATGACGGCCGCGCGGCTCGACGCGATGCGGAAGGCGATCAGAGGCCTCGTGATGACGGTCGAAGAGGTCGATGGCAGCTTCAAGCTCAACCAGCACAAATCGGAGGCCGATTATGCGGCAATCGCGGGCGCGTTGGCCGCACGGCCTGACGCAGGTCCGCGGGAGATCGCAGGCCTGATGCGGCAAGCGCGCCCGCAGGCTTTCGCAACCGCGTCCGACGGCAAGGAAGCGGCGGCGCTCGAAGGAGACATGTGATGAGCGCGAAGAAGAGAATCGGCATCCTCGGCGCGTCCGGCTACACCGGCGCCGATGCCGTGCGTCTCTTGGCACGGCATCCCCATGCGGAGATCACAGCGCTCACCGCCAACACGCATGCCGGCAAGGCGATGAGCGAGGTGTTTCCACATTTCTTCATGCTCGAAGCTGCCGACGCTGGTGGAATGGGAGCAGGTCGACTGGACGGGGCTCGACGCGGTGTTCTGCGGCCTGCCGCATGGCACCACGCAGGAGATCATCGCGGCGGTGCTGAAAGCCAATCCGAATATCAGGATTCTCGACATGTCCGCGGATTTTCGGCTGCGCAACAAGGCGACCTACGCACAGTGGTATGGTCATGAGCATCGCGCGCCGGATCTGCAAGGCGAGGCGGTCTACGGGCTGACCGAATTCTATCGGGAGAAGATCGCACCTGCACGGCTCGTCGCCTGTCCGGGATGTTATCCGACGGCGGCGTTGCTTGCGCTGGTCCCGCTGGTGAAGGCGAAACTGGTCGATGCCGGCGATATCGTCATCGACGCGAAGTCGGGCGTGACCGGCTCAGGCCGCGGGTTGAAGCAGAGCACGCTGTTCAGCGAGGCCGGCGAGGGACTGTCGCCTTACTCCGTCGGCACGCACCGGCATGCGCCTGAAATCGAGCAGGAGATCGGCGTTGCCGCCGGCGCTGATGTCACTGTGAACTTCACGCCGCATCTGATCCCGATGGCGCGCGGCGAACTCTGCACCTCCTATGTCAGGCTGAATGGCGCGACGCCCGACGACCTGCGGAGCGTGCTGGCGCAAGCCTATCGCAGCGAACCCTTTGTGCATGTCGCGAACAAGGGTACGATGCCGCAGACCCAGAACGTGCGCGGCTCGAACTATGTGCAGATCGGCGTGTTTGCCGATCGGATCAAGAACAGGGCGATCGTGATCTCGGTGCTCGACAATCTGGTCAAGGGTTCGGCGGGGCAGGCGATCCAGAACATGAACCTGATGTTCGGCTGGCCCGAGACCGCCGGACTGGAGCAGATCGCGCTGTTTCCGTGAGAATGAGTGAGGTGAGTGTGGACGCCGAAACGCTGCAATTCTATCGGCGCAATGCCGAAGCCTATGCCGCCTGGGCCAAAGCGCCGTCCACGCGGCTAAAGGGCTTTCTCGCATTGCTGCCGCCGGGCGGGTCGATCCTCGAACTCGGCTGCGGAGCCGGCAATCATTCCGCCGAGATGCTGGCTTCGGGTTTTACGCTGCGTGCCACTGACGGATCGCCGGAAATGGCCGAGGTCGCTGCGCGGCGGCTCGGCCATCCCGTCGAGGCGATGCTGTTCCACCAGCTTGATGACAGCGACACCTATGACGGCGTCTGGGCCAGCGCGTGCCTGCTGCATGTGCCGCGAGGTGAGTTGGCCGGCATCCTCGGCCGCATTCACCGCGCGCTGAAACCCGACGGCCTGTTCTATGCGAGCTTCAAGCTCGGGGAGGGCGACGGCCGGGACAGCCTCGGCCGCTATTACAACTACGCTTCGCCGGAGTGGCTGCAGGCGACCTATGCCGAAGCGGGAGCGTGGACGCCAGTGTCATCGGGCACCAGCGAGATCAAGAGCTTCGACGATGCGCCCGCGACGATGCTGCATCTGGTCGTGAGGAAGGCTGCAAGCTGAGCTGCCGCCGTCATTCCGGGGCGATGCGTCAGCATCGAACCCGGAATCTCGAGATTCCAGGTTCGCACTTCGCGCCCCGGAATGACAGCGGGCTTTGGGAACGAAGGAGGACCTCACGCCCATCCGAAAATCGCCAGCACCAGCACCACTTGCGCGATGAAGCCGACCGTGAAGGCGAGCGTGCGGAACACCGGCAATCCCATCGTGTAGACGATGGTGTGCGCGACGCGGGCCCAGAAATAGACGGCGCAGGCAAGCACGGTCCATCTCGATGAATAGTCGATCGCGTTCAGGATCAGGACCAGCGGCGCGAAGATGATCAGGTTTTCGACCGCGTTGTCGTGCGCGAACATCAGCCGTGTGGCCCATTCCGCGTGTGGCTTGTCGCCGCGCGCCGGGTTGGCCATCGCGCCGGACAGGCCGCGAATCTGGCACCGGTTGAGCACATAAGGGACCCACAGCAGTCCCGTCAAAATCACCGTCAGCGTCAGCCAGAACAATTCGCGCGTCATGGAGTTCCCCCCTCACTGAAGTCCCGTCCGTCCCGGACGGGACGATCAGGGCTTTATACCGAAGCGCGCGCGGATACCAAAGCAGCCTGCTGCGCTATGCGCGAACCTTGACATAGCTGCCGGGCGCCTCCTCGATCGGAGGCAGCGCATCGGTGCCGACCGCGCGTGCCGGAACTTCCTCCGCATCGATGCTGCCCAGCCATTCGCGCCAGTTCGGCCACCATGACCCCTTGTGTTCCTGCGCGGCCTTGATCCAGTCCTGCAGCGACACGTCGCGGACGTTGTCGTTGGTCCAATACTGGTATTTGCCTGAGGCGGGCGGATTGACGACGCCTGCGATGTGACCGGAGCCGGACAGCACATATTTGACCGGTCCGCCGAAGAACTGCGATCCGTAGAGCACGGAATCCGCCGGAGCGATGTGGTCCTCGCGGGTCGCGAGATTATAGACCGGCACCTTCACCTTGGAGAGGTCGAGCAGCGTGTTGTCGAGCACCATGCTGCCGCCCGACAGCCGGTTCTCCAGATAGCAATTGCGCAAGTAGTAGGAATGGTTCGCGGCCGCCATGCGCGTCGCGTCCGAGTTCCAATGCAACAGATCGAACGCGGAAGGCGGCTGCCCCTTCAGATAGTTGCTGACCACGTAGGACCAGATCAGATCGTTCGAACGCAGCATGTTGAAGGCCATCGCCATCCTGCTGCCTTCGAGCACGCCGGACTCCTTCATGTCGCGTTCGAGCGCGGAAATCTGGTCCTCGTCGACGAACACCAGGAGATCGCCGGCATGGGTGAAATCGACCTGCGCGGCGAGGAAGCTCGCGGACGTCGCGCGCACCTTCCGCTTGTCCGCAAGCCAGGCCAGCGTCGTGGCGAGCAGCGTGCCGCCGACGCAATAGCCCATGGTGTGGACCTTCATCTCGCCGGTGGCCTTCTCGATGACGTCCATCGCCGTGAGCGGGCCTTCCTTCACATAGTCGTCCCAGGTCTTTGCCCCGAGCGCGGCGGTGGGATTGACCCAGGAGATCACGAACACCGTGATGCCCTGATCGACGCACCATTTGATGAAGGATTTTTCGGGCTTGAGGTCCAGGATGTAGAACTTGTTGATCCAGGGCGGCACGATCAGGAGCGGCGTCCGCAGCACCTTCTCGGTGGTCGGCTCGTACTGGATGAGCTGCATCAGCTCGTTCTGGAAGATCACCTTGCCCGGCGTGGTCGCCATGTTGACGCCAACGGCAAGATTCGTCGGATCAGACTGGCGGATGCGCAAGCTGCCTTTGCCGGACTCGATATCCTCGGCCAGCATCTTCATGCCGCGCACCAGATTGTCGCCAGAGGAGGCGAGCGTCTCGCGCAGCACTTCCGGATTGGTCAGGACGAAGTTCGACGGCGCGATCGCGTTCGTGATCTGCTGAACGTAGAACTCGGCCTTCTTGCGCGTGTGCGGGTCGAGGCCTTCGGCGTTGTGCACGAGGTCCTGCGCCCATTGCGTCGTCAGGAGATAGAGCTGCATCATGAAATCGAAAAACTGGTTCGATTTCCACTCGGGATCGGCGAATCGCCGGTCACGCGGCGAAGGCGCGATCGCAGGCATCGTTTCTTCGCCGGCCAGGCGGCGCATCGCCGAGCCCCAGAGATCGAGATAGCCCTTGGCCATCTTGGTCTGCAGGTCGGACGCGCGCTCGTTGTCGGACAGCCAATATTCCGCGACCTTGGTGAAGGTCTTGATCACTTCTGTGAGTTCGGCCGGCGGCTTGTCCTGGACATCGCCGCTCTGACGCGGCTGCAGATAGGCCGCAAGCGCCCGGCCGCCGCTTTCCATCGCGCGCGCGATATTCATCGCGAACGCTTCAGCGTCGAATTTCGTGGAGGCCTGGGTTTCGATCGTCACTTCGGTCATGGCGAGCACAGAGTATCGTGTCGTGGCGGCTTCGTCACCGCGCTAGATCGACATTGGCGTTGGGCAAATTAACCCTATATGTTGAACGTGCTGCACTGCCGCAAAACACCTTCGTTCTGTCACATTACGCAACTAACCGTGCAAATCATTGTTCAGGCCTCAACCTTTCGGGCGAGAATGGTTGTGACTGTGGCATGATCGGATGAACCAGGGTAAGCGGCTGGGCCGTTGGCGCAGCGTGGTGGGGTTTCCGAGGGGACTATCGTTGGACCGGCAAACGAGAATGCTCGCCCTTGCGGCGTTGTTCATGTCGGCGCTCGCGCTCGCCGGCTGTGCGACGTCGATCGCCGATATGCCGTTGGCCGGCACGCCCGCTGACGCGCCGGCGCGTCCGAAGGAGCCGGGCAGCTATCTGCCGGTCAATGACTTGCCGCCCGATCGCGACGACAGCACGATGGATCCGGCGCAGCGGGCCAAGATCCAGGCCGAGCTGATCGCCGCGCGCGACCGGCAGGCGGCGGCCACGGCCAAGGAGGCCGCCGGCAAATAGGTTTCATCGGTCGCAAGGTATCGCTGGCGCGTCGATGCCTGCGTGCTAATAAGAGGGAATTCAGCGCAACTCGGGGCGCTGCCTTTGTGCTTGGGCCCTGAACTCGCGTTAAATCCCTGATCGGGCACGAGTTCCAGAACACAGCCGAATCCTTCGGGCGACGGTATTGCCGTGTGATTCTGCCCTGATCGGTCGCCGGAGCCTGAGGAGCCATGGAAGATTTTTACCGCATTCGCCGCCTGCCGCCTTACGTCTTCGAGCAAGTCAATCGGGCCAAGGCGGCCGCGCGGAATGCCGGCGCCGACATCATCGACCTCGGTATGGGCAATCCCGATCTGCCCGCGCCGCCGCATGTGCTGGAGAAGCTGAAGGAGACGCTGGGCAAGCCGCGTACCGACCGCTACTCGGCATCGCGGGGGATCAATGGCCTGCGCAAGGCCCAGGCCGCCTACTACGAGCGGCGCTTCGGCGTGAAGCTCAATCCGGAGACCCAGATCGTCGCGACGCTGGGCTCGAAGGAAGGCTTCGCCAATGTCGCGCAGGCCATCACCGCGCCCGGCGACGTGATCCTTTGTCCGAATCCAAGCTATCCGATCCACGCCTTCGGATTTCTGATGGCGGGCGGGGTGATCCGCTCGGTGCCGTCGGAGCCGACACCGCAATTCTTCGAGGCGGTGGAACGCGCGATCATCCATTCGATCCCGAAACCGCTCGCGCTCGTCGTCTGTTATCCCTCCAATCCGACGGCCTATGTCGCGAGTCTCGATTTCTACCGGGATCTGGTTGCGTTCGCGAAAAAGCACGAGATCTTCATCCTGTCCGACCTCGCTTACGCAGAGGTCTATTTCGACGATAATAATCCGCCGCCCTCGGTACTGCAGGTCCCGGGCGCGATGGACGTGACCGTCGAGTTCACGTCGATGTCAAAGACCTATTCGATGGCCGGCTGGCGCATCGGATTCGCGGTCGGCAACGAGCGGATCATCAGCGCGCTGTCGCGGGTGAAGTCCTACCTCGATTACGGCGCGTTCACGCCGGTCCAGGTGGCGGCGACCGCGGCGTTGAACGGTCCTGACGACTGCATCCGCGAGATGCGCGAAACCTACCGCAAGCGGCGCGAGGCGCTGGTCGAATCCTTTGGCCGTGCGGGCTGGGAGATCCCGCCGCCGGATGCGTCGATGTTTGCCTGGGCGCCGCTGCCGCAGGCCTTCCGTGAGCTCGGCAGCATGCAGTTCGCGACGCTGCTGGTCGAGAAATCCGGTGTCGTGGTGTCGCCCGGCGCAGGCTTCGGCGAGCATGGCGAGGGCTATGTGCGCATCGCGATGGTGGAAAACGAGCAGCGTATCCGTCAGGCCGCGCGGGGCGTGCGCCGCTTCCTTGAAAGCGGCATCGAAACGTTGCACAACGTGGTTCCCCTCGCCAACCGGCGGTAAGCATGTTCCCGAAAAGCAGGTCCTCGGGCTTGACCCCCGGGGATGAACACGGTTTTCGGATGAGCTATAGACATGCTTTTTGAAGCCTATTTTCCGCGAGCCTTTTCGTAATGTCCGCCCCTTTGAGAGTGGGTGTTGCCGGGCTCGGCACCGTGGGTGCCGAGGTCGTCCGCCTGATCGAGCGCGAAGGCAAGACCTTGGCGGAGCGCTGTGGCCGTCCCGTGCGCGTCACCGCCGTGACCGCGCGCTCGAAGGCGAAGAAGCGCGGTATCGATCTGAACGGCGTCGCCTGGGCCAGGAGCCCGCTGGAACTCGCGAGCAGTCCAGAGATCGACTGCCTGGTCGAACTGATCGGCGGCGCAGGCGATCCCGCCTTGGCCGCGATCGAAACCGCGCTGAAGTCCGGCAAGTCCGTGGTCACGGCCAACAAGGCCCTGATCGCCAAGCATGGCGTGCGGCTGGCGAAGGCCGCCGAGACGCACGGCGGCGCCTTGAATTTCGAGGCCGCGGTCGGCGCCGCCATTCCCGTCATCAAGACGTTGCGCGAAGGCCTTGCCGCGACCGGCATCAATCGCGTCTACGGAATCCTCAACGGCACCTGCAATTACATCCTGACGCGGATGGAGCAGGAGGGACTGTCGTTCGCCGAATGCCTGAAGGATGCGCAGCGGCTCGGCTATGCCGAGGCTGATCCGTCATTCGACGTCGACGGTCACGATACCGCGCAGAAGCTTGCGATCCTGGCGAGCCTCGCCTTCGGCACGAAGGTTGCAGAACGTGCGGTCTATGTCGAAGGTATCTCCTCCATCGCGCCCGAGGATCTGCGCGCCGCTGCGGATCTCGGCTACCGCGTCAAGCTGCTCGGTGTCGCGGTACGCACCGCCAAGGGGATCGAGCAGCGCGTGCACCCGACCATGGTGCCGAAATCCTCCTCGATCGCGCAGGTGATGGGCGTGACGAACGCGGTCACGATCGACGGCGAGGGCATCCCGCCGCTTACGCTGGTCGGTCCCGGCGCCGGTGGCGCTGCGACCGCGTCAGCCGTGCTGGCCGATATCGCCGACATTGCGCGGGGCGTGCGGGTGAACCCGTTCGGGCGTCCGGTCGATCGCCTGCGCGCGACCGAAAAGGCGCCGATGGAACGCCACGAGGGCGGCTATTACATCCGCCTGATGGCGCGCGACCTCGCGGGCACCGCAGCGACGATTGCGACGCGGCTTGCCGAGCAGAAGATTTCGATCGAATCGATCGTGCAGCGCCATCCCAACGGAGGCGTTGACGCCGACCTCGCAAGGGGGAAAGCTTTGCCGGTGCCCGTGCTCCTGATCACCTACGCAACCCACGAGGATGCCGTGCATCGCGCCTTGCAGGCGGTGCAGCGCGACAAGGTGATCAGCGGCCGGCCGCAGGTGATACGGATCGAGAAAAACTAGCATGCGATCCGAACGGACCGCATGCCGATGAATTGTTTGCAAGGCTGACGCCTCGCCGAGACCATGCCGCGAGACCACGCTGCAGACCAGTCTGCAAGACCACGCTGAAGGAGTGCTCCGATGTCGACCCATATTTCCGTTCCGTCGCAATTGATGCTCGAGCGCATTCTCACGCTGGAAATCGTGCGGGTGACCGAACGGGCGGCGGTGTCGGCCGCGCGGCTGCGCGGCCACGGCAATGAAAAGGCGGCCGACCAGGCCGCGGTCGACGCAATGCGCCGCGAGCTCAACAAGCTGCCGATCGAAGGCACCATCGTGATCGGCGAGGGCGAGCGCGACGAAGCGCCGATGCTGTTCATCGGCGAGAAGGTCGGTCTCAACGCCGGCCCGAAGGTCGACATTGCCGTCGATCCGCTGGAAGGCACCACGCTGTGCGCCAAGGCCATGCCGGGCTCGATCGCGACCATGGCGATGGCCGACGGCGGCACGCTGCTGCACGCGCCCGACGTCTACATGCAGAAGCTCGCGATCGGCCCGGGCTATGCGAAGGGCGTGGTCGAGCTGGATGCCTCGCCCGCCGACAACGTCCGCAGGCTCGCCAAGGCCAAAGGCGTCGATCCCTCGGCGATCACCGTGCTGGTCCTGGACCGGCCGCGGCACGCCGACATCATCAAGAGCGTGCGCAGCACCGGCGCCGCCGTTCGCCTGATCACCGACGGTGACGTCGCCGGCGTCATTCATACGGCAACGCCGGAGGAGACCGGCGTCGACATGTATCTCGGCACCGGCGGCGCGCCGGAAGGCGTGCTGGCTGCGGTGGCGCTGCGCTGCATCGGCGGCCAGATGCAGTGCCGGCTGATCCTCGACACCGAGGAGAAGCGCGAGCGCTCGCACAAGATGGGGATCACCGATCCGAAGATGATCTACGGCATCGAGGACATGGCCAAGGGCGACTGCCTGTTTGCCGCCACCGGCGTGACGACGGGCTCGCTGCTCACGGGTGTCAAGTTCAAGAAGGACGTGATCGAGACCGAGACCGTGGTGATGCGCTCCGTCACCGGCACGGTGCGCTACATCAAGGCCGAGCACCGCCAGCTCGAGAAATTCCACCTCGATTGAGGCTCGCCTGCGATGGCCGAGATCGTCATACGGCCCGTCGGCAAGAGCGAGCGTGCGGCCTGGGAGCCGCTGTGGAACGGCTATCTTGCCTTCTACAACGCAACGCTCGCACCCGACGCGAGTGACATCACCTGGCAGCGCTTCCACGATCCCGAAGAGCAGATGTTCCTGCTCGGCGCCTATGTCGACGGCAAGCTCACCGGCATCGTGCAGTATCTGTTCCACCGTTCGACCTGGACGCCGGAAAGCTACTGCTATCTGCAGGACCTGTTCGTGGCGGAAGGCGCGCGCGGATCGGGTCTCGGCCGCGCGCTGATCGAGGCGGTGTATGAGAAGGCGAGGGCGGCCGGCGCGAACCGCGTGCACTGGCTGACGCATACGACGAACAAGCAGGCGCGCACGCTCTACGATCAGGTCGCGGAGAATCTCGGCTTCATTCAGTACCGGAAGATACTGTAGCTAGCACTTCGTCATTCCGGGGCGGCGCGCAGAGCGCGAACTATGGTGCGCAATTGCGCACCTGAGAATCTCGAGATTCCGGGCTCGATGCTTCGCATCGCCCCGGAATGACGAGAGTCGGACAGAAAAGAAGAACAAGAAAGGGAGTGACCGATGTCAGATATTTCCGCCGTGAAGGCCCTGGTGTTCGACGTGTTCGGCACGGTGGTCGACTGGCGCACCAGCCTGATCAACGATTTCACCAAATGGTCGGAGACGCGCGGCATCAAGGCCGACTGGACCGCGCTGGTCGACGGCTGGCGGGCGGTCTATACCGCGTCCATGGACGAGGTGCGCAAGCATCCTGAGCGCGGTTATGTCATGCTCGACGTCCTGCATCGCCGCTCTCTGGAGAAGCTGGTCGAGCAGCTCTCGATCAAGGGGCTGACCGAGGCCGACCTGCATCACCTGACTTTGGGCTGGCACCGGCTGCATCCCTGGCCTGACAGCGTTGCGGGACTAGCGCGGCTCAAGACCAAATACATCATCTCGCCGCTCTCCAACGGCAATGTCGCGCTGCTCACCAACATGGCGAAGTTTGGCGGACTGCCATGGGACCTGATCATGTCCGCGGAATTGTTCGAGCACTACAAGCCCGATGCCGAGACCTACCTCGGAGCTGCAAAACTGCTCTGCCTGCCGCCGGAGCAGGTGATGATGGTGGCGGCCCACAACGGCGATCTGAAGGCCGCGCAAAGCTACGGCTTGAAGACGGCCTTCGTGGCGCGTCCGACGGAATATGGTCCGCTGCAGAAGCGCGATTTCGAAGCCAACGGCGACTGGGACATCGTCGCCAAGGACTTCGGCGGCATCGCCGATCGGATGGGATGCTAGCGCAAAACGTTGCTATTTAAGCCGCGCATTGAATCACGCCAAGCCAGCCGAGGCCCTTGTAGGTCTCGTAACCGGGGGTGGCGTGATACGCGACGAGCCCGGAGCGGTCTTCGTAGAAGCCGCTTGGGCCCGCGCCTTGCTGCGCAAGCTGCACGCGCTCGGTCAACAGGCCCTGGCCGTCTGACGACGCGATCACCCGAAAATTGGAGTCGACCAGCAGCACGCGCGCCTTGTCGTTCTCGCCGACGCGCACGCCCTGCACGATGGCGCGGGCCTGCGGCTCCCAATCGAAATGGATCGCGAGCACGCCGATCGGCTTGCCGTCGGCCTTGCCGTCCTCACGCACGCTCGCGCAATAGGTCGCGACCTGCGCATTGCCGAGCAGCGGCTGGCACTCGACGTCGCTGGCGACGTAATCATCGCCCGAGCGCAGCTTGCGCGCTGCGTGAAACCATTTGGTGTCGCCGACATTCTGGCCCGCGACCTTGAAGCGATCCGCGCGGCCGTTGGCGAGGATCTTGCCGTCGAGATCGCAGAGCCAGAGGTCGAGATAAACCGTGTAGGCGGACAGGATCACGGCAAGCCGCTCCGACGCGTGCGTAGCCGCTGCGAGCTCCGGCGTGGCGGCGCAATCGACCACGGCGGAATCGGTCGCCCACCAGCGCACGTCGCAGGTGCGCTCATAGAGATTGCGATCGATCAGCTCGATGGCGTTCAACGACAGATCGACCATGCGCTCGCCGCGCGAACGCTGCGCCATCCGCTCCATCGAGCTCACGAGATTGCCGGTGCGCTTGGTGAGCTGGCTTTCGAGATCGCGCGCGATCGCCTCGACCTGCTGCCCCACGTTGCGCACCTCCTGCGCGACGACGGCGAAGCCCGCGCCTTGCGCGCCTGCACGCGAGCTTTCGATCAGTGCGTTCAGCGCCAGCATTTTCATCTGGTTGGTGATCTGCTGGATCGACTTGGTCTTCTCGCACGCGATCTGGTTGACCTCGGCGGTGAGCCGCGCGATCAGGGCGGAAATGTCGGATTCCTGGTCGGCTTCGTCGGAGGCGGGAGCCTTCTTCGCGATTGTGTCCGTCCGGCTTCGATCAAGCGCGGTGAGCATTGACGGAGTTCCTCTGCGTAATGTTCCAGTGCCGCAAAATAACGGGGACAATAAGAGGTACTTTTTCAGATTCCACCTAACGTCGGTTTAACCTCCTCCGGCCGGAGGACGGCTGCGGCTGCATCTTGTTTTGGCAGTCCGCCGCTTTTTTCGGCGACTTGCGGCCGCAGGGTGCGTAAAGCTCTCGTGCGGCTGATTTTGGCGATCGGTGATTCGCAGCTATTCCTCGAAGGCATCATGACGCTTGCCGCAACAGCACTGCCTGCCGAAGTGCCCGCCGCCTTTCTCGGCGTGACACGATCCCTGACCGGAAAACTGTGGCGCGACCGGCTTGACGCGCGCGGCGCGGCGCGGGCGCTTGCGATCGTGCAGCGCCATCAGCTTCCTGAAATGCTGGCGCGCGTGCTGGCAAGCCGGAATGTCGAGATCGATGCGGTCCCGGACTTCCTCGATCCAACGATCCGCAAGCTGTTGCCCGATCCGTTCACGTTGACGGACATGGAAGTCGCGGCGAAGCGCATCGCGGATGCGGCCGTGCGCGGCGAAAAGGTCGCGATCTTCGGTGATTACGATGTCGACGGCGCGACGTCGGCCGCGCTGCTTGCGTGGCATCTGCGGCATTGCGGGCTCGATCCGCTGATTCATATTCCCGACCGCCTGTTCGAGGGCTATGGCCCCAACACCGATGCGGTGCGCGGATTGGCCGCGAAAGGCGCCACGCTGCTGATTACCGTCGATTGCGGCACCACCAGTCTCGAACCGCTGGCGGAGGCGAAGCGGCTCGGCATGTCGGTCGTCGTCATCGACCATCACCAGGCCGGCGAGCAACTGCCCGAGGTCGATGCGCTGGTGAATCCGAACCGCGCGGACGATCTCTCCGGTCTGGGTCATCTCGCCGCCGTCGGGCTCGTCCTGGTCACGCTGGTCGCGGTGAACCGCGAGCTGCGCGCGCGCGGATTCTGGAGCAGCGAGATGCCAGAGCCTGATCTTCTGGGCATGCTGCATCACGTCGCGCTCGGCACGGTCGCCGATGTCGCGCCGCTGATCGGCCTCAATCGCGCCTTCGTCGCCAAGGGCCTGATCGCGATGCGCCGGCGCGACCATGTCGGCCATACCGCGCTGATGGATGTGTCGCGGCTCAACGGACCGCCGGAAGCCTGGCATCTCGGCTTCATGCTCGGGCCGCGCATCAACGCCGGTGGACGGATCGGACGCGCCGATCTGGGCGTGCGGTTGCTGCTCGAAGGCGATATCTCCGAAGCCGCGCGCATCGCGGCCGAGCTCGACCGGCTGAACGGCGAGCGGCGCGTGATCGAGCAGGCGGCGGAAGCGCAGGCGGAAGCCGAAGCGCTGGCCGCGCTCGGCCTGGAAGACAAGGGCAGCGTGATCGTGACGGCGTCCGAGGGCTGGCATCCCGGCGTGGTCGGGCTCGTCGCGGCGCGGCTGAAGGAGAAATTCGCGCGGCCTTCGTTTGCGATCGCGCTCGAGCCCGGCGGCATCGGCACCGGCTCGGGCCGCTCGATCGGCGGCGTCGATCTCGGCAAGGCGGTGCGGCAGGCGGTCGCGGACGGCCTCTTGTTGAAGGGCGGCGGCCACGCGATGGCCGCGGGCGTCACGTTGCGCAAGGAGAAGCTCGCGGAGTTTCGCGCCTATATGGAGCATGCGCTGGCGCACGACGTCGCGCAGTCGCGCCATGTCAACGAGCTCTTCATCGATGGCGCGATCACCGCGCGCAGCGCGACGCCGGAACTGGTCGCGACACTCAATCGCGCTGGGCCCTTCGGTAGCGGCAATCCCGAGCCGGTGCTGGCGCTGCCGTCGCATCAACTGGTGTTCGCCGACGAGGTCGGGCAGGCGCACTTACGCCTGCGCTTCAAGGCCGGCGACGGCGCGGTCGTCAACGGCGTGGCGTTCCGTGCGATCGGCCAGAAGCTCGGCAATGCGCTGCTCGCGCAGCGCGGCCAGGTGCTTCATGTCGCAGGATCGCTGGTGGTTGATCGCTATCAGGGGACGGAGCGCGTGCAATTGCGCGTGCTTGATGTGGCCGTGCCGGATCAGGGGCCGATGATCATTCGTTGATGCTGTTAGTTGAGGCTCCGTCATTCCGGGGCACGCGGAGCGTGAACCCGGAATCTCGCGCGGCAACCTCTGGATTCCGGGTTCGCTCGCTTCGCGAGCGCCCCGGAATGACGGCGAGCGGAGAGACGGCGCTCAGCTACGACCCCTGCCTCAGCTTCGCCAGCACTTTCAGCCCGCCATAACCGTCCGCCGGCGTGAGCCCCGCCTTCGCCTGAAAATCGCGGATCGCCTTCATCGTGTCGTTGCCGACGCGGCCGTCGTTGCCGCCGGTGTCGAAGCCGGCCTTGGTGAGACGCGTTTGCATTTCCTGCACTTCGGCCAGCGTCAGCGCGCGCTCGGAGCCGGGGAAGGGCTGGATGAAGGGCGGCGCGCCCAGGATGCGGTCGCCGAGATGGCAGATCGCGAGCGCATAATTCATCGACGGATTGTAGCTCTTCACCGAATAGAAGTTCGGACCGAGCAGGAACGTCGGCCCGCCCGGCACGGGTACCCACATCTGCGCGCGTGGCGTTCGGTTGCGGAAAGGCCTGGCCATCGGCGCGCGTGACGCCGGCGCTGGTCCAGGCCGCATAGGTGCGGCTGCCGTTCGCAGCACCACCCGGCGCGCGCACCTCGTAACCCCAATGTTCGCCGCGATGGTACTTGCCGCGGTTGACCAGATATTTCGCGGTCGAGCCGAGCGCGTCGTCGGGCTTGCCGAATGGCGAGATCTTGCCATCGCGGTCATAGTCGATGCCGACATTGAGCCAGACTTCCGGCATCCACTGCGTATGCCCCATCGCGCCCGCCCATGAACCGTTCATCTCGTCGGGCGTGCTCCAGCCCTTGTCGACGATGCGCAGCGCGTTGGTCAGCTCGGTTTCCCAGTAGGCCTTGCGGCGCGGCTCGTTCCAGGCGAGCGCCGCGAGCGAGGGGAAAACCGGGCGCATGTGGTTCTGCTGCACCAGCGGATCGCCGAACGCGGACTCGACGCCCCAGAGCGCGAGCAGCGTGCCGCGCTCGACGCCGAAATCCTTCTCGATCCGCGCGAACAGCGCCTCGTTCTTCTTCAGCGCTTCCTTGCCGTTGATGATGCGCCAGTCGGACACACGGCGATTGATGTATTGCCAGGTCTGCTCGTTGAACTCCGGCTGGTTGCGGATCTCCTTGAACACGCTCATGTCGGGCTCGACGCGGGCCATGGCGCGGTTCCAGGTCGCTTCCGAAATGCCCTTGGCGAGCGCGCGGGCGCGGAAGCCGTCGCGCCATTGATCGAAGCCGGGCGGCGCGGCGCGGGCGACGAGCGGCTGCACGGCAAGCGCGGCGGCACCGAGGCCCGCTCGCAGCATCGCGCGCCGGGTCGGCGAGGTGAAGGAATCAGCCTGTTTCATGGGCGCAGTCTACCCGCCAGGGCGGGGTCCGAGCAAAAGCTCTCGCGCCGCCGGAACCTTAATTCTCCTGCAAATCTGCGGCAATTTTGGACAGCCAGCGGCGGATGGTCGCAAGTTCGCTGGCGGTCATACCGGCCCTAAGCCGCCGTTCCAGCGGCTGCATTGGCCGAGCGTTAGCGCGCGAAGTTCACCGGCGCGATGTAGAGGTCCTGCGCGCCCGGCTTGGCTTCCGGGAAGGCCGGGAAGGGACTGGCGCGATGCAGGATGTCGAGCGCCTCGTGGTCCAGCACGTCATTGCCGGACGATTTCGTCACCGCGCTCTCGATCACCTCGCCGGTGCGGTTCAGGACGAAGCGCACGATGACGGTGCCGGATTTGCCGTGCGCGGCCGGCGGATAGCGCTTGAAGCGCTGCAGATGGCCGAACACCAGCGCGTTGTAGGCCTTGGCGCCGGCTTCGGTGAACTGGCCGATATGATCGTTCTTCGGGAGCGCGCGGGTTTCGGGGGCCGGTGGCTGGACGGGCTTTGGCTTCTCGATCTCCTTGGGCTCCTCTTTCGGGAGCGCGATGTCGGCCTGTTGCGGCGGCGATGGCGGCTGCTCCGGTTTGCTCGACCGGCTTGTCCTCGGTCTTGGGCGGTTCCCGGCGCGGCCTCGGCCTGCTGCATGGTGGGGCCGACCGCGATGTCCTGGTCCTGGACTTCGGGCGAACTGCTCTGCACGGGCGCGAGCGTCACGACAATCGCGGGAGGAATCTCCGGCGTCGGCGGCACGTGCGTTCGCCACAGCAGCGCCACGGCGATTGCCAGATGCAGCGCCACGATCACGGTCGCGGCGAAGATCCAGCGGCCGACACCACGTCGTTCGGGCAGATGCAGCGCGAGGGCCGTCATGGCTTTGCCGGCGCCTGTTCCAGACCGACCAGTGCCATCTTGAGATAGCCGGCGTCGCGCAAGGTGTTCATGATCTCCATCAGGTCGCCGTAGTGGAGAAATCTTGTCGCCGCGGACGAAAATCGTTTCGTCCTTGCGGTTGTTGGTGGCGGCATCGAGCGCGCTTGCAAGCTGCTCGCGCGGCACGGTCGTCTCGCCGACGGCGATGGTGTCGTCAGCCTTGATGGTGACGAACACCGGCTTGTCCGGCCGCGGCTGTTCGGGCGCCGTGCTGGCCGGAAGATTGACGCCGATATCGACGGTTGCGAGCGGCGCCGCGACCATGAAGATGATCAGCAGCACCAGGATGACGTCGATGAAGGGCGTGACGTTGATCTCATGCTGGACATCGAGATCGTCGCCGCTGGAGCGTTGTCCAAGACGTACGGCCATGGCGTCACTCCGCCGCGCGCTGCAGCGCGCCCACATGGGCGCGCTGACCGCGGCTGATTGTCAGCAGAAGCTGTGCTGCGGCATCATCCAGGATGGCACGATAACCGCCGATGACGCGGACAAGGTGATTGTAGATCACGACCGCCGGGATCGCGGCGACGAGCCCCATCGCGGTCGCGAGCAGCGCCTCGGCGATGCCGGGCGCCACGACCGCGAGATTGGTGGTGTGGGATTCGGAAATGCCGATGAAGGCATTCATGATGCCCCACACGGTGCCGAACAGGCCGACGAATGGCGCGGTCGCGCCGATCGTCGCCAGCAATGCCGGTGCCGCGCGAGATCCGCCGCGCCATCGCGGCCTGCACGCGCTCCAGCCGCAACGCGACGCGTTCCTTGAAGGCGTCATCGACGATGCCGCCCGACAATTCGGCCTCGCGCGCGGCGGACAGCACGAGCTGCGCCACGGCATCCCTGTCGTTCCGGCAGGCAGCGGCAGCCTCGACGAGGCTGCCTCCCTTCTCCAGGATCCTGATGCGGCGGCGGGCGAGGCGGCCTCGCGCCGCCGAGCTCGATGGTCTTTGCAAGCCACACCGTCCAGGTGACGAGCGAGGCAAAGGCGAGCCCGATCATCACCGCCTTCACCACGATGTCGGCGTTGAGGAACATGCCCCACGGCGACAGATTGCGCGGCAGCAGCGAGTTCGGCAGTCTGCGCGAGCGCGGGCTGGACAAGCGCGTCCCATGCAGCGAGCAGAGCCCAACCAGTCCGAGCCATGCCCGGCCACAGCTGCGCGTGCAGTTTTTGCCTCGACGTTTCCGTGCGATTTGACTGCGATGGAACATGCGTCGCGTCCTTCCTGCTCAGAGCTTCTGCGAGATGCCGACGAAAAATCCGCGCCGCGGTCCGTATTGCGGGGCGAACACGCCGATGCCCGATCCGTCCCGGATCTGGTAGATCGTGTCGAAGACGTTGACGACGTCGAAGCGCAGCGTGGTCGGCTTGGTGCCGTCGGTCCATTTGAACTCGTGCGAGACGCCGACATTGACCTGCGAGTACCAGGGCAGTGAGTTGGTATTGGCAAAGCCGCTGCGCAGGCCGCTGCCGTAGATCAGGTCAGCGGAAAAGCGCGTGCCGTTCCAGAGATAGGACGCGCCCGCCGAGCCCGATACGAGCTGGGCGTGGTCGGTGTAGATGTAGTGGTTGGCGATGAAGGCAAGCTCGTCGGCCGCGAACAGGAACTGGTTCGAGACGACAGTTGGTCGCGAGCTGGCGCGCGACCGCGATGTTGCTGTAGGCGTTGAAATTGCCGTTCTTGTATTTCGCCGTGAGTTCGACGCCGGTGTTTGTCGCGCGATCGTAGTTGAACGCGGTGAGCACATAGGCCGCGCCGAACTGGCCGTCGTCGAGCAGGTCGCGCGCGATCTTGTAGTAGGCGTCGACGCCGACCTCGAGGCCTGGCATCACGCGCTGGGTCACGCCGACATCGAAGTAGTGCGATCGTTCCGGCAGCACCGGATCGGCGACATTGACCTCCGGCTGCTGCGTCGTGCCGCTGCACCAGCGCGAGGTTGGTCGGCGCCGCCAGCACCTGCTGCGGCGGGGTGAAATAGCGGGCATAGCCGGCGTGGAAGGTCGTGCCCTCGAACGGCTGATAGGTCAGGCTGATGCGCGGGCTGAACTGGTTGGCGCTGACATATTGCACCATCTGGTCGAAGCGCAGGCCCGCATTCAGCGTGAGCTGGTTGTTGATCTTCCATTCGTCCGCGACATAGGTGCCGAACAGGAAGCCGGTCTTGCTGCTGGAATCGAAGATGCTGAACGGGTATGATCGGACGTCTGACCAGTCTGGACTGCCAGGCAAACACTGAAGAAAAGTTGTTCACCAGGGTCTGCTCGGCGCTGACCGTGAAGCCGGCGCGCAGCGTATGCGCATCGGCAATCCGATAGGAGGCGTCGGTCTGGATGCCGTTGACGACGCTCTGCCGGTAGACGTCGGAGGCGACGCCGTTGAAGATGAGATCGCCGATCGGATCGGGCATGAAATGCACGATGCTGGTGCGGTTGAAATAGGCGGTCTGCAGGTCGAGTCCTTCGGCCGAGTGCTGCAGCGCCAGCACGTTGAACTGGTTGAACTCGTTCTGGTTCTGATTGAGATCGGCCGAATTGAAATTGGAGATGCCGAAGGCGGTGAAGGCCGGCGTCTGACCCGGATTGTTGGGGATCTGATAGCTGCTCGACGCCACGCCGCTCATGAATGTGAGGCGGTCGGACGGATCGATCACTGTCGAGACATAGGCAAAGCCCTTGCCCTGGTCGGTGTGGTCGTGGATCGCGGTATTGGCCGATGTCGGGTTTTCCAGGCCGATGTCGCTGGCGAAGAAGCGGCCCGAGACGAAATACTGCGTCTGGCCGGCGGTGCCGCCATATTCGAAGCTCGGCGTGATGGTTCCGCGGCTGCCGCCATAGACGCTGACGGTTCCGGTATTGTCGAACGCGCTCTGCTTGGTCTGGATGTCGACGACGCCGGCTGTGCGCAGGCCGAACTGCGCCGGCATCGCGCCGGTGATCAGCGCAAGGCTGCCGACGATGCCGCTGTCGACGATCTGGCCGAACGAGCCGACGCCGTCGGGCAACTGGATGCCGTTGATGCGGTACTGCACGTTGGCGTGCTCATTGCGCACATGCAGTTCGCCGCTGGACGCGGAATCCTGGGTGACGCCAGGGGCTTGCAGCAGGATCTTGTCGAGCGGCGCGTTCGCGCCTTGCGGGCTGCGCCTCGATGCTCTGCTGGGTGATCTCGTAGGGGCTGGTGCCGGTGGGTGCGTACAGGCTCTTGCGGGCGGCGTCGAAGGTTTCCGTCTGCTTGGCCAGCACCTGGGCTGCGGTCGGCGCGGGAGGGCGGTTGCTGACGACCTGCGGCGGCTTTGCGCGCGGCCGGGGTCGTTCGACCGGTGCCGCAACACGGGTTTCCGGCAGCACATTGCCGCCGCTTTGCGAGGCCTGCGGGGCCGCGGCCGGACTTTGTTCCGGAGCAGGCGCGCTGTTGGGTTGAGGCGCAGGCGGTGGCGTTTCGGGGGTGGAGGGGGACGCCGACGGCTGCGGCGTTGCCGCTGCGGGCGGTGCCGAAGCCGGATTGTCGGTTTGCGCAAGCGCGATCGGCCCCGATAGGGCGGCGAGCACGAGCGATGATGCGGATAGCAGAAGTCTGCGCCTGACACGCAAGAAAAGACGGGATTTCATTTAACGGGATTTCCTGACGGGATGATCACGTGCCGGAGGACGCCAAAACGTCGCAGCCAACGCGATGAGCGAATCCTTCGATGCATAAAAGGCGAGCATGGCAGCGCGCCTCGTTACGCAACCGAAGCAGCGATGTCAGGAAATCGGTGGTCCGCGCGATTGAAACGCCGCGCGCGGCGGCTGAATGAGAACGCGCGTCTGATCGATCGCGCGATCGATCAGGGTTTCGGCAAATTCAACCGGGACGCCCGGCGGCGTCGGACGTCAGCGCGTGACTGACCGCAGCGGCGGCCATGCAGATCGGGCAGAGATAGTCGGCCTGGTCGGCGGGATGGCTCGGGGTCTGGCCATCGTCGGTGGCGGCAATTGCCGCCACGATCGGACCGAGCTTGGAACTCGTCCCGGCAGGCGCGTGAACGTGCCCGAACGCCAAAGCAAAGTTGATGGTCAGCGCGACGAGCGCGAGCCATGAGCCTTGCCTGATATGATCTCGGAACCAGCGCATTCGGAGCGAGAGCCGTCGCTTTCCTAACCTGTCAACCGCAGCCGCAATCTTAACTGGTTCCCCGACCCGGTCAATCCGCTCTTCGCGAGCCTGATGCGCGAGCGGCCGATTATTGCGCGCAAAATGCCGTCAATGAAGCCGTGCTTCAATTCACGCGGTTCTCGCTCCCTTCCTGCAGGTCGGGATGGATGGCCCCGTCCGGTGCGGCACCACGACCCGCTTCCGGAGTTCCGGCGATCTCCGGCCCAATCTCGTGCCCGCGGCCGCGGATCAGCCGCTCATAGGCCGAGATCAGCGTCACGTAAGGGCTGACCCAGATCCAGCCGTCGCGGGTGAACACCTGCACGTCGAAATGAAGATGCCGCGTGGTGCCGTTCGGATGATCGAGATAGTTCGAGACCACGCCGATCTTGTCGGCTTCCGCGACTTGCCGGCCGTTGAGCAGGCCGCTGGCGTCCATGGCCGAAGGGTTCATGTGCATGTAACGGAAACGGATATGCTCGCTGCGCGTGTTGATCTGCAGCGTCGCCGCCTGCTGCTTCGGCGAACGGATCACCACGCCATCGCGGACGGCGATGACCGATTGCTGCTTGGGATCGCAGCCATTGCCGGCATCTTTCGACGGGCACGCACCGGGCCGGATGTCTTCGCCCTGATGGCCGAAACCGCTCGCGCACTGGCCGACGCCGAAACTGCGCGCCTCGCAGAAATTGTCGCGCCATGGATAGGTGCCGCGGGGCGAATCGGACTTGTCGCTCGTCCGGCGCTTGAAGGATTGCGAGTGGATGAAGGCCGGCGCTTCGAGCGGAAAGCGGATCTGCGAGTAGGCTGTGAAGTCGGCGCGGCCGCCCTGTCGTCGCGCGCCGCTATTGGCGATGATGTCGCCGGTCGAGCGATAGGTGAAGTCGGATGAGACGGCGAGCGGCCGCTCGACCGTCATCGGCGCGATGTCCATCTGCGGGCGGCTCGGCAGGCCACCGGCGATGCGCAGCGCTTTCAGAAAGCGTTCTGCGACCGGATAGGCCTCGCGACAGGCAAGCCGGCGTGGGCGGGGTGCGCTGTCCAGACACTGGATCGAAACCACATAGGGCACGCCGAAGCGGGTGAACGCGTAGCGCACATAGCCTTCGCGGATGAATCGGCGCAAATCCGGATATTGCGCAGCCAGCGACTTGACCGGCTCGCCCTTGCCGCCGGCGGGGTCGGCAACGTCATAGATCAAGAGCGACCCGGTGATCTCCACTTCGACGGGCCTCGCATAGGTGCGCGCCGGCACGCCGGCGCGCGACATCGGGCGGCAATGAAAACACTGCGTCGTAGCCTGCCTGGCCGGCATCGAAAAAATCCACCGGGCGGAAGTCCGCCTGATAGCGCGACAGCGACGGATCGTCGGCCGGTGCGCCGTTCAGCCGGGCGCCGATATAGCCAGCGGCGTCGAATGGCAGCAGCACCGGCACCGGGCTTTGGCCGATCCCGGTGAAGATCGGCGAGGTGATTGCGTTCAACTGCACCAGCGCCGGCATTGAACGCGGATCGAACCGCGACTCGTTGTGCCTGCGTGCAAAGGAGACGTTGACGGCAGCCGAGGGCACGGCGGCGATCTCGGCACGAAGCTGGTCGAGCGCGGCGCGCCAGTCGACGCGGACGACGGAGATCGCGGGTGTCCGGAATTCCTCGGCGGACGAGGAAGCGAAAGCAGAAAGAAGAAAAATGAGAAGTGCCAGCGTCTGACCGACGAACCGGACAGCCTTCTCACCCAATGCGTGGTCCCCCTGCGTCAGTGCCTGTTCTCGCCCTTCGCTCAGTCCTTAGCTCAGTCCTTGGCGCGCTCGCAGTAAGAACCGTCTTCGGTCATGACAACGATTCGTGTGCCGACCGCAATGTGGGGCGGCACGCTGGTGCGGACGCCGTTGGACAACATGGCGGGCTTGTAGGACGAGGAGGCGGTCTGGCCCTTGGTGACCGGCTCGGTCTCCACGACTTCCAAGGTCGCGCGCTGCGGCAGCGCGATGGAGACCGGGTTCATTTCGTGAAGCGACAGCTTCACGACCATGTTCTCCTGGAGATAGGGCGCGGCGTCGCCGACGATGTCCTTCGACACCTGGACCTGGTCATAATTCTCGGCGTTCATGAAGTGAAAGCCGTCTCCATCCTCATAGAGATATGTGAAATTGCGTTCCTCGATGGTCGCCTTCTCGACCTGGTCGGTGGTCTTGTAGCGCTCGGAGACCTTTACCCCGTCGCTGATTCGACGCATTTCGATCTGGCTGACCGGGGTGCCCTTGCCGGGATGAATGTTTTCGGCGCTGATGACAACGTAAAGCTTGCCATCTTGCTCGATGACGTTTCCCTTGCGAATAGAACTGGCGATGACTCTCAAAGCTGCTTTTCCTGATAATCTGGCTTGGAATCGGACAGGGCGGGGCCGCCCTTCCGCATGCGAAGCGGTTTCGGGGCGCAACATACTGATTTTGGCCGTGTACGCCAGCTTTTTGCGCCCGTTCGGGACCGCCGGTTAATGACCGAAAACAGCCTCATTTCGCCCTGGTGGTCGGCGGCGCGTCACGCCGACAGAAGGCCATTCTTGACCGCGCGGGCCGCGATCACCCGCGCGGTCCGGGCGTGGTTCGAGACGCAGGGCTTTGCCGAGGTCGAGACCGGAATTCTGCAGGTTTCGCCGGGCAACGAAACCCATCTGCACGCGCCGCGCACCGAGCTGACCGGCTCGGACGGCGGCCGCGCCGCGCGCTACTTGCGGACGTCGCCGGAATTCGCCTGCAAGAAATTGCTGGCCGCGGGCGAGAAGCGGATTTTCGAGTTCGCACGCGTGTTTCGCGACCGCGAGCGCGGCGATCTGCACCTGCCGGAATTCACCATGCTGGAGTGGTACCGGGCCGGCGCGCCTTACGACACCATCATGGCCGACGCCGTGGCGATCATCGCGCAGGCGGCCAAGGCCACCGGGATCGGCCGGTTCTCGTTCCGTGAGCCGGACCGCCGATCCCTTCGCCGAGCCGGAACGCCTTACCGTCGCGTCAGCCTTCGAACGGTTTGCCGGCATCGACCTGCTCGCGACCATCGTGGACGGCGAGGGCGACCGGGCGGGCTTGGCGTCAGCGGCGCAGAACAAGGTGAGGATCGTCGAGGATGACACCTGGTCGGACATTTTCAGCAAGATCCTGGTCGAGCACATCGAACCCGCGTCTGGGCCAGGGGCGTTTGACGATCCTGTGCGAATACCCGGCCCCGGAGGCGGCGCTGGCGCGGGTCAAGGCATCGGATGCGCGTGTGGCCGAACGTTTCGAGATCTATGCCTGCGGCGTCGAGCTGGCCAACGGGTTTGGCGAATTGACCGACGCCGACGAGCAGCGCCGGCGTTTCGATCTCGCGATGGACGAAAAGGCGCGGCGCTACGGCGAACGCTATCCGCTGGACGAGGATTTCCTGGCCGCCGTCGCCCATATGCCCGAAGCCAGCGGCGTTGCGCTTGGCTTCGACCGGCTGGTGATGCTGGCGAGCGGCGCGACCAGGATCGATCAGGTGGTCTGGACGCCACCTTCGGGTGAGGCATGAGCAGGATCGAAGGACATTCGCAACGACATTGCGCGAGCCGGCCCAACTGGTCGCTCACGGCCTCGCGCGCGCGTCCGATCTCGCCGATCTCGAAAAGGTCGCCGCGCGCTACGCGGTCGCGGTCACGCCCGACATCGCGGCCTTGATCGATGTCAACGACGCGGACGATCCGATCGCGCGACAATTCATCCCGACGGTTGCGGAGCTTGCGACCGAGCCCGGCGAGCACGCCGATCCGATCGGCGATCACGCGTACTCGCCGGTCGCCGGCATCGTGCACCGCTATCCGGACCGGGTGCTGTTCAAGCTGGTTCATGTCTGCGCGGTGTATTGCCGGTTCTGCTTCCGGCGCGAAATGGTCGGTCCCGGCAAGGACACCGCGTTGTCGGACGCGGCCTATGCAGGCGCGCTCGCTTACATCCGGGAGCATCGCGAGATCTGGGAGGTCATTCTGACGGGCGGCGATCCCCTGATGCTGTCGCCGCGGCGGCTGGCGGAGATCATGAACGATCTCGCCGCGATCGATCACGTCAAGATCGTCCGCATCCACACGCGGGTGCCGGTTGCCGATCCCCGGCGCGTGACCGATGAGATGGTCGCTGCGTTGAAGGTGCGTGGTGCGACATGCTGGGTTGCCTTGCATGCCAACCATGCGCGGGAGTTGTCCGCCGGAGCGCGCGCCGCCTGCGCGCGCCTGGTCGACGCGGGCATTCCCATGGTGAGCCAGTCGGTGCTGCTGCGCGGCGTGAACGACGACGCCGCTACGCTGGAAGATTTGATGCGCGCCTTTGTTGAATGCCGAATCAAGCCGTATTATTTGCACCATGGCGATCTGGCGCCCGGCACGGCGCATCTGCGCACCACGGTGGCCCACGGCCAGGACCTGATGCGGGCGTTGCGGGGCAGGGTGTCAGGACTGTGTCAGCCGGACTACGTTCTGGATATTCCCGGCGGCGCCGGCAAGTCGCCGGTCGGACCGAGCTATCTGCTGCCACAAAATTCTGTTGCCGGTGGCGGCGATGCCGCGGATGGACGTGAAGCGCGTCAAGATGCGCGCTATCGTGTGATCGACTATTGCGGTGAAGTGCACCTGTACCCGCCGCAGCCGTAATCGATGGATGGGAGGGACAACCATGCGTTCTCTGACAAGGGAGAAGCAGACATGAAAACGATCATCTTGGCGTCGGCCCTGGTTCTCGCCGCCGGCGCTGCCGCGATGGCGCAGGGTGGTACCGGCTCGTCGAGCTACCCGAAAAATTCGCCGGGAAGTTCATCGGAGCGGCCAACGATCCAGGCGCCGGTCGGCCACCGCCAGCCGCGGGCCGGTGATGTCCCGTCCGAGCAGAACCTCAGCGATCCGAACAATCCGGTGAACAGGGAAGACGCTGCGCTCGATCGCAAGATCAAGAGCATCTGCCGCGGCTGCTAGGAGCATGAGATGAGGGCAACCCATCGGGTTGCCCTCATCTGACGGCGTTCAAGCGGAGCGCTGTTCAGGCCGAGCGTTCCTGTAGTCGCGCGACCGACGGCGTCCCGCCTCGCGGTGACCGCGTCGGCCAAGAGCTGCAGCGTTTTGACGGTCGTGTTCCAGTCGATGCAGCCGTCGGTGATGCTCTGGCCGTAAGTCAGGGGCGTGCCGGGCAGCACGTCCTGCCGGCCGGCAACGAGATTGCTCTCGATCATCACGCCCATGATGCGCGTGTCGCCGTCGGAGAGCTGGCGCGCGATATCGGCCGCGACCGCCGGCTGGTTCTCCGGCTTCTTGCCGCTGTTGGCGTGGCTGGTGTCGATCATGATCCGGGGGGCGACGCCGTTGCGGGCAAGCTCGCTCGCTGCGGCCTCGACGCTTGCCGCATCGTAGTTCGGCTTGGCGCCGCCGCGCAGAATGATGTGGCAGTCCTCGTTGCCCGAGGTCGCCGCGATTGCCGAGCGCCCGCCCTTGGTGACCGCCATGAAATGGTGGGGATGAGAGGCCGACTTCACGGCGTCGGCAGCGATGCGGACATTGCCGTCGGTGCCGTTCTTGAAGCCGACCGGGCAGGAGAGGCCGGATGCGAGTTCGCGATGAATCTGGCTCTCGGTCGTGCGCGCGCCGATCGCCGCCCAGGCAACCAGGTCGGCAATGTATTGCGGCGTCGTCAAATCGAGGAATTCCGCGCCCGCCGGCAGGCCGACATTGTTCACCGCGAGCAGCACGTTGCGTGCAAGCCGCAGCCCCTTGTTGATGTTGAAGCTGCCGTCGAGACCGGGATCGTTGATCAGCCCTTTCCAGCCGACGATCGTGCGCGGCTTCTCGAAATAGACGCGCATGACGATCTCGAGCCGGTCGGCCAACTGCTCGCGAAGGACGGCGAGACGCCCCGCATAATCCACCGCCGCCTCGGGATCGTGGACCGAGCAGGGGCCGACGATGACCAGAAGCCGGTCATCGCTTCCGTGCAGGATGGCGTGTATGGCGTTTCGCGCGGCCATCACGACACGCGTCGCGGTCAGGCTGCGCGGGACCTCGCGCATCACCTCGTCGGGCGTGCTCAGTTCTTTCAGCTCTGTTATTCGTAGATCGTCTGTGGTGCTCAACACGGCGGGCTCCTGAGGGTTGTCGAGGACCTGCCGGCAATAAAAAAGCCGCCAGGTCTGGCGGCTGTTCGGATGTCTTGCTGCAATTCTTCAGATTGAGCGCGATCCTCCCACCGCCAGCGAGCTGTCGTAGCTAAAGTACCAAAAATAGCTGGTGGCGACGGTGATCATGGCGGCTCTATAGCGCAGGCCCTTCGGCTTGTCATCCCCAAATCGGCCGCGCATGCGATCGGGGTGGCATCAGCTATTGCGCGCGGCCAGCGCCATGCCGATCAGGGTCGCGCCGCCGAACAGGAGGTTGATGCCGACGAGAAGGCCGATCGCCCAGAGCGCGGAGCCCGGCAGACCCGAAATGATGATGCCGGCAATCGCGATATCCATCAGCCCCGCGAACAGCAGCCACGACCAGCGTCCCGTCAGTTCGCGGCGATGCGCCAGCGCGTACATGACGGTGGCGACGCCTTCGGCGAGGAAATAGACCCCGACCACGATGGTCAGCGTCACGGTGCCCTGGACCGGTTGCGCCAGCAGGATGATGCCTGCCCCGATGGCCAGCACCGCCGACAACAGCGACCACCAGAAGCCCGGCATGCCGCGCGCCCAGAATGTCAGCGCAAGGCCCGCGATGCCGCTGATCAAGAACATCCAGCCAAGGAAGATGGTCACGGCGAGGCTCGCGAGCGGCGGCACGATCATGGCGGCCAGGCCCAGGATCGCAAGCAGGATGCCCTCGATCAGGAACGCCTTCCAATGCGCGCGCACCGTAGCGCTCACCTCGGATTGCAACTTGCTGATGTTTGGATCGGCGTCCTGAGGAAGGGTCATTGGATATCTCCCGATACCGGCTAAGCCGGGGCATGTCTCAACTGGTCTATCCTATCCGCGCCCCGCCGCCGACGAAAAGCCTTCGCCCGCGATCCGCATCCGGTTGCGGCCGAAGAAATAAACCCCTGTTGTGACAAGAAGTAGCGCGCAGCCGAGCAGGATCGCGATCAGGCCGATCGGAACGAGCACCCGTGCCACGTTGCGGTCGGGATTGAGCAGCCAGTGATGGATCGAGGTCAACACGAAGGCGAGGCCGATGAAGCCGGCGCCGCCGCCCGCAACCACGAGCGCCCACATCCGTCTGAGCTGGCTCAACCGTTCACGGGCGAGATCGGTACGAGGGGCGTGATGGCGCGCGACCCGGTGCACCAATCGCGCGGCAAAGGCGATGGAGGCAAAGCCGATCACGACGCTGCTTGCGCCGAGCCACAGGCGCGTCGAGGGGTCGAGATCCGGGCCACGCTGCAGCATCAGCAGCGGGAAATCGAAGCCGGCGTGCAAGCCGACCGGCCCCATCAGGATCAGGATACGCGTCGAAATGCGGGCCCAATCGCGGTTATGCCGGTTGGCGCCGAGCGCGGTCGAGGACCGGGCGATGGCGAGATAGGCGCCCGCGATGATGCCGAGCGCGCCGTGGAACGGCACTGTCAGGACGCTGCGCAACGCCGCCAGCGCGCGCCACATGTCGGTATGCTGTTCGAGATAGGCAAGGTTTTCGTAGGCCGCGAAGCCGAGCCCCACGGCCGCGCCATGGACCACCGTGTCCATGGGATCGCCGAGCGGGCGGCGCGCCGCTGAGACCGCCGACACCGCGACGATCGCGAGGACCTTGACCGTCTCCTCCGGCAGCGCGATCCCGAAAATCGCGTGGACCGCCTGCTCGAGCCAGGGATTCTCAGGCATCGCGAGCAGGCGATTGAACGGCGCGCGGACGAAGCCCAACAGCGAAATGCTGGCGGCGCCCAGCAGGAAAGCCGTCCAGACCTTGACGGGCGGACCGGACCGGTCTCCGGCCGCGACCACCAGCCACAAAATGAGCAAGGCGGGCGCGATCGCCGCTGTTCCGATCACCGTCGGGAGGGATGCAAGCAGGTTCATCTCAAGGGCAGATATGCCAGTTCTGAGGTTTTTCTACTGTAGCGCGGCGGATGCACCTACAAGAAACGCGACCCGCGTCCGGCGACGCGTCGCCGCACGCGCTGCAATCAAAAATCGCATCGTCCGGAGCGCGATGCCAGCAGGTTGAGCCACCATCGCGCTTCTCAGTTCTTGAGTTGACCCCACGAACCATTCCGCCTTCGACACGGCGGGAAATCGCCGGTCCCCCAAGGCCCGCGCTTTTCCGGACTAGCAGCCGCGACAGATACCGTTCATCCTCGCAACCATCGCGGTATCGTCGTCGCCAGCCGGGCCCGTACTGCCCATTTCGCTGCTTTGTGGCGTGGAAAGCGGCCGTGCCGTCGGTTTGGGCAACGGGATCGGATAGGTCGCGATCGGCGGGTTGATCTTGTCGTAACAAGTGAGCCGGGTGGCGGGATCTGTGATCGTCTTGCAGTCCGGCGTCTGGGCGAGCAACGCTTGGGCGCCCAAGGACTTGAGACCCCAGGACGTAGCAGCCGAGGCTCAGCGCGCGGACGGTGACCCGCGACAGGAACGATCTCATTTCAGCCCCCAGTTTGGCATATCAGGATTTCCGACTAGCGAGGGGGCGTACCAGAATTACCAGTTGGATCAAAGCGTTCTTGAATTTCTTGAAAGCGGATCGGCTGTCTTGGCGATCCGTTTCATTCCGCAGCCGGGGAACAATATGCGTCGATATCGGCTATTCGGTGATCGCCAAAGCAGGAGGCACCCCGCTTGATCCCAAGATTGCTCGGAGCAGAAACGCACGCACGATCAGTCCTCAAGGCGGTCAGTTGGCGGACGCTTGGAACTGTCGACACTTTCTTCATCAGTTGGTTCATGACGGGAAAGGTGCAGGTCGCCGGGTCGATCGCCGTTCTCGAAGTCGGCACCAAGATCGCGTGGTACTACCTGCATGAGCGGGTCTGGGCCGCCATCGGCTGGGGCCGGCGTCACCACCATTGATCGCGACCGCCGGCAAACATCGGCGTCAATTGGGAGATGCGGTTTTCGCGGAGGCCGATCCGGCCTTGGCCTTTGTCTTTGCAGCCGGCGCGCGTGCGGCTGAGTTTTTCGGCGCATCGTTGCTGCGAACGGTGCCCCAAGGATCGTTCGACCCTTTGTCAGGAATGCTGCCCAGCGAACGCTGATAGGCACGCTCGGCGGCCTTGTCGGCATCCTTCTGCACCTGCGACTTCTCCTTATCCTCCTCACCATATTGAGGAACGTTTTGAGCGTGGGCAAGGCTGACCAGGAACAAGGCTATCGTTACAGCAAGGAAAACGCGCATCTGTTCGCTCCGTTAGTGCGCCGGAAAATACCCCAAGAGCTCCTCGCGACCAAAGGGTAAAATGCTCGCTCCGACCCGATTCAGTCCCAACGCGCCAAGCATGCGCAGTATGAGAATGTATACCTCTGTCCGCTCGTGGCGGCTTGTTCGAGAATTCAACCGAACACCGGCAGCGGCGCCCAGTCGCCCTTCAGCACCGGCGCCGTGTCCTGGCAGCCCATCCATGCTCGCCGCCATGGTCGCATAAACACGGCGGAAGTCCGTCGTGAAGCGCATGTTGCCGTCGTCGAGATCGGTTAGGCTCGGCATGGTTCCATAGTGGCCGCCGCGCACGGGTTGGCCGGCGATGAAGCACGGTCCGGCCGTTCCGTGATCAGTGCCCAAGTTGGCGTTCTCGGCGACGCGTCGGCCGAATTCGCTGAACACCAAGAGTGAAACATCAGGGCCGCGTCCTATGCGCGCCATATCCGCGAGGAACGCGGCGATGTGATCCGACGTATAGGTTAGCAGTCTCGCGTGATTGTCCGCCTGGTTCACATGAGTGTCGAACGCGTTATTCGGATAGGAGACATAGTAGATTCGCGTCGGAAAGCCTGCCGCGATCAGGGCGGCGACGCGCTCCAGTCCGAACCGGACCAGCCCATAATCGACCGGCGTTCGATAGGCCGCGCAGGCCTCACGGACATGCGTCTCGGCGCGCTGTGCGCTGGCGGCGACATCAAACAGGAACGTCTCGGCGCCATTGCGCGCCGTGCGAGGACTGGCGATCTGGTCTAGCGCAGCTTTTTCCTCATACGTAGCATCGCGTTTGAAATGATCCGGCTGGAAGAAAGTGAGCGGCACGTGGTCGCGAGCCCGCACCGCGAGCGACTGTCGCGCCTCGACATCGACGATGAAGTTATCGCCGCCGCTCGGATCGAGCGCATCCGCAAGCCGACCGAGCCAGCCATATGGGTCGCCGCTATTGGGGGCGCCAGTCTGCCAGTAAGCCATCGAGGTGAAATGCGAGAAGCTGGGATTGTCATAGCCAACCCCGTGGACGATCGCGAGCTGGCCGTCTTTGAACAGGCGCTCGAATCCCGCCATGCCGGACTGAACAGCGAACTGGTCGTCGAGCCTGCGAAGCTTTTCCGGTCGCAGCCCGAGCTTTGGCCGCGCGCGATAGTAGGCGTCGTTTGTATACGGGATGATGGTGTTCAAGCCGTCATTCGCGCCAGAGAGTTCGACCACGACCAGGACGCGAGATCCAACTCCTGTTGGCGTTGCGGCGGCGGCTTCGTTAACCGGACCCGCGCCAAACCCAGTGATGCCGCCACCAAGGCCGATCAGTCCCGCGCGCAACACGTCGCGCCGGCCGATTTCACCAAGCAAAATTCCCTTTGCCATCGCGTGTCGCTCCGTTCAGGCCAACTGATATTGGGGCGTGCTCATGATGAGATGCGCCGTCAGGCGCAGCGGTTCTTCCAGATAAGTTTTAGCACGGTCGAGATCCGTCGTGCCGAGTTCGGCTTCAAGAAAGGTTACCGCGGCGTCGCGGGTCGCGGGAATCGAGGGGGATCGACAAAAAGCGCGCAATGAGACAGTCCACCGCTTGAGTGGTCGAGCGTGCGCCATCTTCCAGCACAAGATTGGTCATGCTGAACTGCGCTGCTGCCCGCAGGGTCGGCTTTACCCTGCGCACGGCCTCTTCCCAGCCTTTCAAGCTGGCATAGTGGGTGTTGAACTCCTCATGCGCGCTCAACAGATTCGCGGTCGCCATATTTGACTGTTGCGCTTCTTTGCCATCCGCTCCATCCACGATTTTTGATGCGGTGGTGATGTCCTCACCCGCTCTGATACGGGCGCTGAAGGCGCGGACCTGTGACGGATAGGGGTCCAGATTGGGATCGGTGAAGGCGATGACGTCCGGCAGCAACACGGCGCGGGCAAAATTGCCGCGCGCAAGCAGTGAGCCCGGCGTGATCCACGCGCGGCCCTGACTCCAGCCTGCGACGGTCGGCGGGTTGAGCAGCGTCTGCCCGAGCCCGGTGCTGGCGCTGTTGAAATCCGGCATGCCGGGCGTCGTGCTTAGACCAAGGCGGCGATAGGTGGAGACGATCAGTTCAACCGGACCCTTGATATGGGTGCCGACTGAGGCAGGACTGTAGAAATCGCGCGAAAGAAACACCGTCCGCAGAAACGGCGCGATCTCGTAGTTGCTTGAACGCAGCAAATTGCCGAGCCGATCCTGAAATTGCGGCGCCAAATCATCACGCACCAGGAAACGGTAGAGCTTGCCTGCAATGAAATTCGCCGTTGCGGGCTGAGCGAGGATAATATCCAAGACTTCCTGCCCATCGAGCGGTCCGGTGTGTCCAAGCACGGTCTTGTCGCCGCCATCGTGCTGCGCATCGTCAATGTGAAAAGTGAGGTCTTTATCGCTCCACCCGGTGAACGCCCGCGCGGCTTCGCGAATGTCCTGCTCGGTATAGTGACCGACACCCATGGTGAACAATTCCATGAGTTCGCGACCGAAATTCTCGTTCGGGTGACCCTTGAGGTTCTGCCCGGCGTCAAGATAGACCAGCATCGCCGGATCGCGCGCGACGGCAGAAAGCAGAGTCCTGAAATTTCCGGCGGCGTGCTGTTGAAACAGCAGGATCTGCGCGAGCATTTTGCGGTAATCGCGCACTTTCTCTTCGCTGGATGTAAAATGCCCGTGCCAAAACAGCGCGAGCTTTTCCTCGAGCGGGCGATTGGTGGCGACCATGCGATCCGCCCACCAGTTTCCAACCCGGCGGGTTTCCAGCATGCTGGCGCGAAGCCAGAAGAAGAAACGGTCGGCGACCGGCTGGAGCCGCCGCGGCCCTGCCGGCTTCGCGGCGACCCCCATTGCGGCGCCTGTCTCCGCAGCGAGGCGGGTGGCGGCGGGGCGAGTCGGTGGAAAGGGCGTCAGACTAGGGTCGTAAATGCCCGAATGTTCGAACGGTGGCAGATTGCTGTCATCGATGGCCTTGAAGTCGATGAACCATGCGACCGCGGCTTCCGGCGACATCGCGGCAAGCCGCGCAACCTCTGCCGGCGGCCCGCCGAAGCCAGCGCGGTCCAGCAGGTGCCGCGCGCGCTCGGGCGTCCAGTCCGAGGGGCCAATCGACGAAAGGTCCTGTTCCCAGCCATCCGTCATCTCGTATCCTTCCTGGCTTGTTGCAGATCCGGCCGACGACCCCGTTGATGATGCCAACGCTGCGATCAGGTTGACAGAGGTTTAAAAATGAAAAGCGGAGAATTTTGTGTCGTGACCAAATTAGAGTTTGGAAAGAACTTTGGTTGGCGTAGGCTTAAATACTTCGGGCCGGGGTTCGAACGTCGAAGCGCACGTAGCGCCAGCTATCAGGCTCGCGTTTGCGCGCGATAAAATTTGGGAGCGAAATCAAGCCAAAACCGGAGGAAACCATGAAGCGGCGCCTCGTGAAGATCTTGGCCGAGACAGCTGGAGTTTCGTGCTTTGCAGCACTTTTGCTATGTGTCGCCGGCGTGCAGGCCGACGAAAAGGCGGCACCAAAGTACAAGGTCGACGCCTCCACGTTCCAGTGCATCACCAAGATGACTGCGGTAAAGCACTTCTTTGTCGACAACCTAGCCGGCAATCTGGCTGGTACCGTCGATGTTGCCAAGGCAGGACAGGGCCAATTTCCGGAGGGAACGGTTCTGCAGCTGATCCCGAACGAGGCGATGGTCAAGCAGCAGAAAGGTTTCAGCGCTGGGACCAACGATTGGGAGTTCTTTGCTCTCGATACCGACAAGAATGGCACGAAAATTGTCAGCCGCGGAACGGAGGAAGTAAACAACTTCCTGGGGCTCAATTGCTTCGAGTGCCATAAGGCGGCGCGGCCGGAATTCGATCTGGTCTGCGAGCAAGATCATGGCTGCGCTCCATTGCCGCTGACCCGAGCGATGTTCCACGCGGTGCAGCATACCGATTTGCGTTGCCCGCCGGAGCAGCTGAGCACTGAGGATGCTGCCGCGCTAAAAGAGCTCGGGCCAATACTGGAGCAGCTCAAGAACGAGGCCGCCGCGAACAAGAAATAATCCTTTGACGAATGGAACGAGGTTGCGCCTAGGTTTCCAAGCTCAGCCCGCCGCGTTACGATACAGCGCATGCGTCCTGAGAAAACTGAACTGATCCGATGCCATGACTGTGGTGGCGCGGTCTCGTTCCGCGCGGCAAGTTGTCCGCATTGCGGCTCCCTGGAGCCGGGTGGTCCCTATGTCTTCAACCGGAAGGAAGCGCGACGCCACAGGATCGAGGAACGTAACGACCGCAACCTCGTGATCGTTTCCCTGTCATGCGGTCTGGTCGGGGCGCTTTATGGCGCGTCCGGTAGCGCATCCATATTTGCAGCCGCCGTGGCGGGGCTCAGTTACGGGCTCATCGGCGTGGTGATCGGTGTTCCCATCGCATTTGCGATCAACATCACGCGCCGCCTGACGGGATAGCTTTCGCTGACGTCAGCGCTGATGTCACGTGGCCAGCAGGCGCCGGCACGCTTCGACATAGACCTCCGCGCCCGTGACGATGTCGGCATCAGCGGTGTTCTCGCTCCAATGATGGCTGATGCCGCCGATCGAGGGCACGAACAGCATGCCGGCGGGCATGATGGTGGCGAGGATCTGCGCATCATGACCGGCGCCGCTTGGCATGCGCACCGATTTTCCATCGGCGAAGGTCGCGCTCGCGCCTTCGATCGCATCCTGGAACGACTTGTCCATCATCGCCGGCGCCCCGGTGCGAATGCACGCCACTGCGACGCCGCAGGGGCCTTGCGCGGAGACCTCGTCGGCCATGCTTTGCAGGAGCTTTTCCAGACGAGCGATCACGGCCGGATCGTCGTCGCGCATCTGGAACAGCATCTCCGCGCGTCCGGGAATGATGCTCGGCGCGCCGGGGTCGAGTGTGATGCGGCCGGTCGTCCAGACGGTGCGCGGCCCACAGGCCTTTGGCAAGCGTTCGTCGATCGCCACGCAGAACTTGGCCAGCGCGAGGCCCGCGTCCTTGCGGATGTCCATCCGCGTCGTTCCGGCGTGGTTCTGCTCGCCCGTGAAGCTGATCCGATATTGCCAGATGCCGACGATCGAGGTGACGACGCCGATCTTCAGATCCTCGCGTTCGAGCGTTTCGCCTTGTTCGATATGCGCCTCGAGATAGCCGATGTGCCGGCCGCGTTCCGCCTGCACGCGCGGCCGGCCGGCCAGGCCAGCGCTTCTCAGGGCCTCGCGCATCATCCGGCCGCTTGTCGTGTTGCGGTCGCGCGCCGCGTCGATCTCGGCCTCGGTCACGGAGCCGACATAGGACCTGCTGCCGAGGAAGCTGCCGAAATGCCCTTCCTCGTCGCACCAGGCCGCGACTTCGACCGCGCCGGCAATTGACGGATCTGCATTGAGAACGCGCGCGGCTTCCAGCGCATAGATGACGCCCAGTGGCCCGTCGAGCCAGCCCGCGTAGTTCTGGCTTTCCAGATGCGAGCCGGCCAGCAGTTTCGGGCCGGTCTTGTCGCTGGTGCCAAGCACATTGCCGATGCCGTCGATCGTCGCGGCAAGCTGTGCCTCGGGCAGCCGCGCGGCCAGCCATGCCAGCGATTGCATATGAGGTTCGGAGAAGGTCGGCTTGTGAACGCCGGTCTTGTAGGTGCCGAAGCCGCGGAGCGTGTTCAGATCGGCGAGGACGCGAGCGCCGTCGGCGCGAAGGTGTCGGTCGGGCATGAACGAAGGCTCCGCTGAGAGTTCGTTCATGGTTGAACCGAAGAGCCTCCGCTCCGGCAAGGCTTTTTTGTGTGCAGGAGGTCGACGCTTTGTGTGGCGAGACCCTATCCGGGATGTCTCAAAGGAAGGCGATCTCGAGCTTCTTGTCCGATTTCGAGATTAAGCGGCAAGCGCGCGAAAGTCGTTCGCTGGGGATGCCGAGCTTGAACTTCAGCGGAATATCCGCGGTTGAAAGAACTTCCAGCGTTGCGGATTCGTCGGAGAGCTGGCGGACGGTGCAGTCAAACGACGAGCGTCCGGCGTTGAACGTGATCTGCCCTGACTTGAAGACGCGCCGTGTTGCAGGAGACAGCGGTGGCGCGGCGTCAACCCACGCGATCACCCTGTTGCGACCGGCGTCCTTTGCCGAATACATCGCAAGGTCCGCGCAGCGCAACGTGTCCTCGAAAGGCTGGCCGGAAAAGGACGCGCCGCCAATGCTGCAGGTCACCTGAAGCGGTCCGCACGGTGTCTCGACCAGATTTGCCTGGATTGCGCGGCGCGTCTTCTCGAGCACCGCCATTCCGTCCGCAAGATCGGTGTGTGGCAGCAGGATGCCGAACTCCTCGCCGCCCAGGCGGCCGACGACATCCGACGTCCTCAGGCTGCTTCGACAGGCTTGCGCGACAGCCACGAGCGCGGCATCTCCGATGGCATGGCCGAAACGGTCATTGATCGACTTGAAATGATCGATGTCGAAGACCGCGCAAGTCAGCTTGTGACCGTGCCGTTTGGCCAGCGAAGCCAGACGCTCGCCCTCGGATCGAAAACCGCGCCGTGAGAGCGTGGCGGTGAGGCTGTCCTGCAAAGTGAGATTCCGCAGCGTCAGTTCGTCGACCGCGATGGCCGCCAGATCCATCAGCATCGCAACGGATTCATCGTCGAATTCGCGGGGACTGGTATCCATCGCGCAAAGCGTTCCGACATTCACGCCGGAAATCCTGAGCTGCGCGCCGGCGTAGAAACGGATGAACGGCCTGCCGCGGACAAAGACATTGTCCGAAAAGCGCGGATCGCTGTGGGTGTCCGGAATGATCAGAGGCTCGTTCTGACCGATGGCGAAGTTGCACAATGCAGGCCGCCGCTCGCGCTCGCGATCTTCAAGGCCGTCGGCGGATTTGAACCACTGCCGGTGACCGTCGATGAAGGTCAGCGTCGACATCGGCACGCGGAAAATTTTTCGCGTGAGCGCCGTAACGCGGTCGAAGGCGATCTCGCGCGGCGTATCGAGAATGTCGAGCTCCGCAAGGGTCTCGAGACGGCGCTCGTCGTTGTCTTGATCGGCTGGCATGGCACGACTCCGGGAAAGGCAAATCCAAACACGGAGGACTTAACGTCGCATTTAAAGGCACCGCGCTGGACAGGGCTCACAGACGCCGCTCGCTATTCGCCGAACATGCGAGGTATTTTGCTACGGATTATTTGGCTCGGGCAGCACGCCGCGATCTGTCAATTCGAATGGAGCGCCGGGCAGATCCAGCGCGTCAGCCTCTCTGTTCGCGGCAAGCTGGAAATGTGATCGAGCAGATAGCGGCTTAATCGGCTGTTCACACTGCGTTGTTGATGCCCGCCGCTGTAAGGCTGGTGTAAGTCTGCTGTTGCAGAATGAGGCCGCGTCGTTCTCAGCGGCGTAGACCAAGACTCGGAGTACCCCGTCTCTCGTCTGACCCCCGAGAGGCGGGGCTTTTTGTTTCGGCACCGATGACGTCGGACGTCGCGAAGTTAAGCGATTTAGTCGCCGCCCGTTTCACATTCATCGATCGTGCGCATCGACCCCATCCGCTGCGGATACGCCGAAGGCGAGCCCGCGCGTCTTTCATCATGAGCATTCGGGCGTTCGCCGCATCGATCTCGCGCACGGCAAGCCGAACCATTTAACGGCCATTTTGCTGACACAGGTGGCGAGCGCCGATCCGATTGGATCAAACTGCCGGACTTATCCAGCAGAAGCGGAATGCCAAGTAGGGCATTGAAAAACATGATCTTTTCGGATAGGCGGCGGAACGGATCGTGGCGGACACAAAAGTTGATTGCATAACTCCAAAATTTGGCTTGATTTCCGCCTTTGTGTTTAGCGTCAAGCGTTTGTTTCAGGGCGTTTGTTTGTTTGAGGGATGGATGAACAATGACTGATCAACAGTTGGCGCTTCAGGCCGTTAGTGAAGCGCAGCGTATACTTGAGGAATACCTTCAGCCCCGACCCAAGAACAACGAGCGGATTCTCGACGAGTTAGTGGAAGTTCTAGAGCGACCCGATTTGCTGGTCGCGGTCAATCGATTGCAGCAACGAAACAGTATGTGAGTAATCAAATGACGAAGCAGCTTCGTCCAATCGCATTGGCTGCGTGTATCGCTACGTTCCCATCAATTTGCACGTCGCCCGCGCAGGCCAAACAACAATGCAGTGCCGCCATGCCGTCGGATCCGCACGGACAATGGTGGTCCTATCGCCTCATCGATGGACGAAAGTGCTGGTACGAAGGCAAGCCCATGCTTTCGAAATCAGAGTTGGAATGGTCCAGGCAGACATCGGCCAATCCGGATTCCACCGAAGTGGTCGCAAGCGTGCGCATTGACAAGCCGAGTAATCCCAAGCCGAGCAATCCCAATCCCAAGCCGACCAATCCAATGAATGCACAGGCCCGCGCGCCGGCCGACGTCGATAGTTTCGACGCGCGATGGCGGGCAAGGATCGAACAGGCAATTTTGGAAGAATTGAGCGGGATCGCGGACCGACCACGTCGTCCCGCAGACAGTCATCTTTGAACGGACCGACGTCTGCCGCATTTCGCCGTCGGCCGCAGGGCTTCACCGTTAAGCTTGATACAGTCCAGGCCGGTTAATTCTGGAACTGCCGCGCAGGGCAAGTAACCTCAACGCGAGGAACGCGTTGCTCGTCGCGCAAATTGCTCGCATGACATTTTCATGCTTGCCGAACATTTTCCTCTCATTGCGGCTGCAGCGACGGTGATCTGTCTCTTGGCGTTCGCTGCGGACGCAAGTGGTTAGAGCCAGCCGTTTGCTCACCGTCTCGGAAAACGCAGCAGAGTTCGATTGCAATTTGTCTTGAGATCCGATGACCAATCTATCCGTGCCACGCGTAACGCCACTCTTCATTGCCAGCCTGATTCTGGTTGGTTTGCTCAGTCTCTTCGTCGCGAGCGAGGGCTACGACGCTGCAGAGCAGGGCGCCCACATCACCACTGCAATGGCAGCCGCCGCCGTGGGAGCGCGGGTTACGCCAACCGAGCCTAGATTATAGAAATCTCGCCAACGGCGCGACCGCGACCCTCGATCAAATGAGCACGTGCCCGAAGTAATGGTTCCAGGGATTAGCGGAATTCATCGCAAAGTTAGCAATGCGTAGGCGAGCACCGCGATCAGGCCGGCGATCAACAACAACGAGATCGCCGCCGCGATCGCTTTCGCTTTGGGATTATCTTTCCACGATCGGCGGCTTGTGGCAGTCATGTCTTCGCTTTCAGCCGGAGCTCAACGAGGCGGTGGAGAGTTTCGGAAAGCGTCGGCCAAACGCACCTTACAAGCGACTAGCTTGCGTCTAGTCCGCGACCGCGATGGCCTCGATCTCGATCAGCCATTCCGGGGCCGCGAGCGCAGAGACACCGACGAGCGTGCTGGCTGGCGGCTCCATGCCTTCGAAGAAGGCCGAACGGGCCTTGCCGATTATCGGACGCAGCTCCGGCTTGTAGTTCACGACGAAGGTCGTGATCTTGACGATGTTGGCGTAGGTCGCACCGGCCGCTTTCAGCGCTAGACCGAGGTTTTGCATCACCTGGGTCGTCTGTGCGGCGAGGTCGCCTTCGCCCACAATCCGTCCCTCCTCGTCGACGGATACCTGACCGGAGATGTAGATGGTGCGCGCGCCGGAGGCGGTGACGACATGGGAATAGGCCGGATTGTGGTGGAGGCCGCTGGGGCGGAGATGGTCGAGCTTGGGCATGGTGCTGTCTCCCGGAGGTTAGCGATTTGGTTTAAGCGTAGCCGAAGTCGCCACCGGCAATCGCGGATATTTCTGGAATAAGCCGCACTCAATTGGTGGCAGCAAAAAGAGGGAAATATTCCCTAACGGAGTACCAAGGAGCAAGATGCTCCTCTCTGCCCGCCTCATTCTTAGCACACTTTGGACATGGCCGCGGACGACACTAGGCCTGTTCGCGTTGTCAGGAGGACATTCAGAAGGAGAGATTTCATGTCAGCCTTGGGATTGGCAATTGGGGGCTGGCTCTTTTTAAATCTCGTTATCGTCGTTGCATTACTAAACAGGCGTTCCAGACCGTCGGTGCGCGAAAAGCTCTTTCGGTGGGTTATCGGCGAGCGGCCATTTGAGTCCCCGGAGCATCGGGAGGTTGGTCCCTTGCAGCGCAACGTCCGAAAACATTCGGTAACATCGGCCAGGACGACGCCTCATCGTCATGGTGAGGCATCGGTGAAGATTTTTGCGGCCCTTGCCGTGATCGGTGTCCTGGTCGCGGGATCGGTGATCTTCATCAGTACTCATCCGCGTTCGATTGCAGCCTGCGCTTTCAGTTGTGGCTAGAGCACGATGCGATTAGATCGCGCTCTAGTTCTTTGTTTGAGCATGATCTTTTCGGAAAACCGGTTTCCACTTTTCCGGATCATGCTCTAGGAGGCGGTCGGTCTCAAGCTGCCCTTGATCTGGGTGCGATGCATCACGCGCCGCGCCGTGTCGTCGAACGGATCGCGCCGGTGCATGGTGCAGCGATTGTCCCACATCACGAGATCGCCGACCTTCCAGACATGCTCCCATTTGAATTCGGGCCGCTCGGCGACCGCCCAGAGCTCGTTGAGCAGGGCTTCGGATTCGGCAAGCTCCAGGCCCATCAGATAGGCGTTGCGGCGCCGACCGAGATACAGCATCTGCCGGCCCGTGTCGGGATGGGTGCACACCAGCGGATGCACGGCGCCGGGTGATTTCGTGGGATCATCGGTCGGCGTCACGCCCTGGCGCAGGAAGCCGCCGCTGTTGTAGGTGCCGTCGTGCTTGATCTTCAGATCGGCGATCCGGCGCTTCATCTCCGCCGGCAACGAGTCGTAGATTGCGTACATGCTGCAGAACGAGGTGTTGCCGCCGCTTGGCGGCACTTCGAGCGAATACAGCGCGCTCGCGATCGGCGGCACATCGAGATAGGACATGTCGGTGTGCCAGACGGCCTCGCCGGCGCCTAGACTGCCGATCGCCTCGCCGTTCACCTTCACATTGGAGACGATATAGATCTCGGGCATGCCTTCGACGAAGCGGCGGCCATTCTCCTGGACCGGCGCCCAATCCAGATCGCCGAAGCGGCGGCTGAAGGCGATCAGATCGTGGTCTTCCAAGGCCTGGTTGCGGATCAGGATCACCTGATGATCATGGAACGCGCGCAGGATGGCCGCGAACCGGGACGTCGTCCAGCGACTTCAGATCGACACCGCGCAACTCGGCGCCAAGCACGGTGCCTGTTGGAATGATCTCGACCGCGGCCTCGCGCGCAATCCTGGTTTCAACATTCACGGCAAGAACCCTCCCATTCCATCTGGCTCATTCTATCCGACGCGCCGGCTCGAAGCGGCAGCGCCAGCGCAGAACATGATACCAAGACAATTACAGATCGTTGTCGGAGCACAAGTCCAAAATCTGCAAGGCTGATCAGAGAGCCGAAACCTCTGCGTGCGCTGGCGGGTGGTTTATTCGCGCGGAGGCGAAGGCGAACTGGCTGACTGACGCGCGGCCGGGGAATGTCGTGCGTCCGGCAGCGGCCCGTCATTGCCGTCGAAAAGAATTCGATGCGCGGCGCCTTCGAGATCATCATATTGGCCGCTCCTGAGCGTCCACATGAACGAGGCGAGGCCGGCCAGTCCCATTCCGATCGCGATCGGAACCAGAAAGAAATAGTCGATCATATGAGCGTCCCATCCATCCTGCGAGGGACCTCGTCGCCGCGCCATCGCGCCGACGCCGCGTTTATGTCGTCGCACCGTTTCGACGGCGCGATAGGCGTGCCAGGTCGCGTGGCCGAGCAACGGATAGATCACGATCAATCCGAGCATGCCGGTCGCAAGGCTTGCGAGGAACAGCGCGAGCACGATCGCAGCCCAGATCAAGAGAACACGCAGATTGTTCCAGACCACCGCCATGCTGCTGCCCATCGCAGTCAGCGCGTCGGTCTGCTCGTTGAGCAGCATCGGGATCGAGAAGGCACTGATCGCAAATGAGAACGCCGCGAACAGCCCGCCGACGGCGGTGCCGACGATGAGCATCGCCCAGCCGACGCCGGTCGTGAACAGCATCGGCGCGATGTGGTCGAGGCCGGGGAAGGGGAGCAGGCCGAAGAACAGCGCGTAGATGATGACGGCCGCGCGGATCCACACCATCATCAGCAGGCAGAGCAGCACGCCCGTGAACAGGATCTGACCGCCCGAGCGCGGCCTGACAAAGAAGATGTTGCGCCAGGACAGCGGCAGGCCCGCCTCGATCCGCCGGCTCTTTTCATACAGGCCGACCGCCAGGACCGGGCCGACCACCATGAAGCCGGCAAACATCGGAAACAGGATGTAGTCGCGGCCGAGCGCGATCAGGCCGCCGACAAGGACGACCGAAATCAGGAAAACGATCACGCCATAGGCGAGGCTCATCGCCGTCTGTGTCGTGAAATCCTGCCAGCCCTGTGCCAGCCATTTGAGGGGATCGGCGGACGTGAGCGGGCGGACCCATCTGTTCTTCGTTGGAAGCGGCGATACCACTGAGGGGATTATCGTCATGGCAGATCTCGCGTGTCAGGGAGAACCGGTGCGCTCGGTCGGGAGCGGTGAACAGGACGATTGCGCGGCGGCGAACCGGCCGCGCTCGGCGACGCCTTGCATTTGGCTTTGCCGGAGATGCGCGACACAGGCCGGCTGCGAGGTCGTCGCCACATAGATCAGATGCGCGTTGGCGACGAGGAAGATCGCGGCGACGGCCATCAGCACCAGCCACACCCAGGACGGCGTCCGCGCGCGCTTGCCGAGGTCCGTGGTCGCGACGCCGCTCATGGCCCGGACGTCCGCTTGTCGAGGAGAAAGAGGGTCAGGATCTTGCGATCGAGCTCGGACAGGCGGCTCTCCCAGGTCGGCATGTGGCCCTGACGTCCGCCCCAGACCGTGGTGTCGATGCTGTTGAGGTCGCCGCCATAGATCCAGAACGGGTCGGTGAGGTTCGGCGCGCCGAGCTCAGGATTGCCCTTGGCGTCCTCGCCGTGACAGGCGACGCAGTTCGCGGCGAAGATCGCCTTGCCCGCCTCGACCGTCTTGGGATCGAGCTCTTTCGCGTTCGGGTGCGACAGCGAATAGACGAATGCGATGACCTTGAGGATGTCGGGACGCGGCAGCATGCCGTCGTGCCCGAAGGCCGGCATCTGCGACACATGCGTGTCGGGATGGCCTGAGTTGATGCCGACGCGAATGGTGTTGAAGATATCCTCCGGCTTGCCGCCCCACAGAAAGGACGACGTCGTCAGATTGGGGAAGCCGGGACCACCTTTGGCGTCGATGCCGTGGCAGGCGGCGCAATTGTTTCCGAACAGCGCGTGGCCGGTCTCGCGGACGATGGTCATCAGCCGGGCGTCCGACTGGATCGCCGCATAGCTTTCGGACTGAATCTTCCTGGTCCAGACGTCGCGATCGGCCGCCGCCTCCTTCAGCGACGCCGCGACGACGTTGCGCTGATCGATGCCGAGCAGCCCTTTGGTGTAGGTGACGCCGAGCGGCCAGGCCGGCATCAGCACCCAGTAGCCGACGGAAAACAGGAACGCCAAGGCCAGGAAGACATACACCGGCCGCGGCACCGGCGTGTTCAGCTCCTTGATGCCGTTCCACTCATGGCCGGTGGTCAGATAGCCGCTGAGGGCGTCCCGGTCGGGCTGGTGATCTACCGCCATCGCTTGTCCTCATATGGCTTGTCCTCATCGCTCAGGATGGAATGGGCGGCGTGATCGAACCTCTTCTTGTTGGACGGCCAGTACGCATAGACGACAACCGCGATCGACAGCGCGATCAGGTAGAACAGCCCGAACGATTTCGAGAAGCCGACGAGAAAATCGTGCTCGATGTTCATATGGCTACTCCGCCTGCGCTACCGGTTTCGAAGCCGCGTCTGTCAGGCGGCCGAGCACCTGCAGATAGGCGACCATCGCATCCATTTCGGTCAGCTGACCGGGGCGACCATCGAACGCACGCACGGTGGTGGCCTTGCCGTAGCGCTTGGTGACGCCATCCGCCAGCGGCGAATCCGGGTTCGCCTGGGCGGCCGCATCGGCGGACGCGTTGGCGATCATGTCGTCGGTATAGGGCACGCCGACCTTGCGCTGCGCTTTCAGATGAAGGCCGAGGTCGTCGGTGCGCAGCTCGGTCGCAAGCAGCCAGTCATAGGCCGGCATGATCGAAACCGGCACCACGTCGCGCGGGTTGACGAGATGGGCGACATGCCATTGGTCTGAATATTTCTCGCCGATCCGCGCGATGTCGGGGCCGGTCCGCTTCGAGCCCCACAGCATCGGGTGGTCGTATTTGGATTCGACGGCGAGCGAATAAGGGCCGTAGCGGTCGACCTCGTCGCGCAGCGTGCGGATCATCTGGGAATGGCAGGCGTAGCAGCCTTCGCGGATATAGATGTTGCGGCCGGCAAGCTCGAGCGGCGTGTAGAGCCGCATGTCCGGGCACGTCCTCGACCGTCTGGTGGATGGTGAAGAGCGGCGCGATCTCGACCAGGCCGCCGATGCTCGCGACCAGGATGATCCCGAGCACGAGCCCGATCGTCTTGCGCTCCAGCCGATAGTGAAAACCGAAGATCGACATCGGTCTACTCCGCGGGTTGGGCCGCTGCGCCGGCGAGGCGCGGTTCGGGCAAATCGGCGGCACGGTCCGCGGCAACCGCGGGCGTTGCGGATGGTCATCCAGACGTTGTAGGCGCCGAGGGTCCCGCCGATCAGGAACAACAGGCCGCCGACCGCGCGGGCGATGTAATAGGGATGCATCGCGATCACGGTGTCGACGAAGGAATAAGCCAGCGTGCCGCTGTCGTTGTAGGTCCGCCACATCAGTCCCTGGATGATGCCGGAATTCCACATCGCGAAGACGTAGATGATCGTGCCTGAGAGCGCGAGCCAGAAATGCGCTTCGACCAGCCGCGCCGAATACATCGCCTCGCGCTTCCACAGCCAGGGCACGAGCGCATAGATCGAGCCGAAGGTGATCATCGCGACCCAGCCGAGCGCGCCGGCATGGACGTGGCCGATGGTCCAGTCGGTGTAGTGCGACAGCGAATTCACGGTGCGGATCGCCATGAACGATCCCTCGAAGGTGGTCAGGCCGTAGAACACGGCGGCGACCATCATGAAGCGCAGGGTGGCGTCGTCGCGCACCTTGTCCCAGGCGCCGTTCAACGTGAGCAGCGCGTTGGTCGCCGACGCCCAGGACGGGATCAGGAGCATCAGCGAGAAGGTCATGCCCAGCGTCTGCACCCATTGCGGCAGCGCCGTGTAGTGCAGGTGATGCGAGCCCGCCCACATGTAGAAGAAGGTGATGCCCCAGAAGCTGATGATCGACAGCCGGTAGGAATAGAGCGGCCGTCCCGCGCGCATCGGCAGGAAATAGTACATCATGCCGAGGAAGCCGGCGGTGAGGAAGAACGCCACCGCGTTGTGGCCGTACCACCATTGCGTCATCGCGTCCTGCACGCCGGAGAACAGCGAATAGCTCTTGGCGTGGCCGAGCGAGACCGGGACGGCGAGGTTGTTGACGATGTGCAGCATCGCCACGACCAGGATGAACGCCATGTAGTACCAGTTGGCGACGTAGATGTGCGGCTCCTTGCGCCGCGCCAGCGTCCGCACGTAGATCAGGAAATAGGTGACCCAGACGACCGTCAGCAAGATGTCGTCATACCATTCCGGCTCGGCATATTCCTTCGACTGGGTGATGCCCATGAAGTAGCCGGTGACCGCGATCAGGCAGAACAGGTTGTAGCCGAACAGCACGAACCAGGGGCTGACCTGATCGGGCAGGCGTGCGCGCGAGGTGCGCTGCAGGACGTAAAGCGAGGTCGCGATCAGCGCGTTGCCGCCGAAGCCGAAGATGACGGAGGTGGTGTGAACCGGACGGATCCTGCCGAAGCTCGACCAGCCGCCGCCGAAGGTCAGGTCGGGATTGACGAGCTGCCACGCCACCCAGTCGCCGATCGCGAGGCCGAACACCACCCACAGCATCGCCAGCACGATGCCGACCTTGCTCGGGTCGTCATAATAGCGCGCGAGGCGGTCGTCCGACGGCTCCGGCGCGTAATAATTGCCGCCGATCAGGAAGATCGTCAGAAGCCCGGCGAGAAAGATCAGCGCGCCATGAATGCCGATCGGGTCGTCGCGGCCCGCAAGGCCCAGCAGCAGGCCGCAGACGGCCACCGCAAGACTGATCAGGATGGCCTGCTGTCTTTCGTGGAGGGTGAGTTGCGCGATCATGGCGAGGCCGACCGGATGAGAGACTCTGATTGAGCTCGTTCCACGATCCTACCTCAGCATGCACGCCGGCAAGATAAATTTTGCGCAGAGCACCTGCCTGGGGAATGCCGGGCGGCCTTTCGCGTTTGCGGCGATGATCAGAACGACCTGAAGCGTGGCGCGACCGGGCTAGGATCGAAGCCGTGCTTCTTGAGCTTTCGACCGAGTGTGATCCTCCGGGTTTCTCGCGCGAGAGACCGCCGCAAGCTTTTCCCGATCAATCCCTGGAGGTGCGGGCACGGCGCGTTGTGTGACGAAATTGCGACGTGCGCATGACGCGGCCGTCATTGAGCGGCCTTGGCCGGGGCAGGGACCGGATGGCCTACCTGCGTCGGTAGGCCCTTTTGTACAGGATAGCCGCGGCGCCAATGATCAGGGCGGCGATCAGCGCGTCGACCCCAATGTCTTCGCGTGAAAGGCCTCCATAGACATGGAGAACATGGCGCAGCAGCGCTGCAATCAAGATGGTTCCGACCATGATTGCGACGAGATAGCGTAACCGAAATTCTCTTGGATCGAGCACCGTCGTGATTCCCGCCAGCCCCCAGGCGCTTTACTCACTTACCATTGAACGAATTGCATCGGGAGAGCAAATCTCGGGCAGCAGTCGGCTGCGCCCAAGATCTGCCAAGAGATGCCGGTCCGAAAGAGCTGCCAAGCATGGACTTGCTTCGTGGCGGCCAACGAGAAAAGGCCGGCGGGCGTTACGCCGCCGGCCTTTGCTCGCAGCTGCCGGCCCGGCCGTCCGGTTCCGCCGCATTCCCATGCACGCAGTCTGGGCATTATGCGGTTAATGGGGGGTTAATTTCATACCCCGGGCAGTTGCGGAGGCCGAGGAACTCACGTGTTGCAGCGGCGTCATCACAAGGCACAAAAGGGGTGAAGGAGAAAAAAATGCAGTGGTGCTTTGAAACCATACCGGGGGGTAATCGTACCAACCCCTGATGTTCGAAATGGCGCTCTCAAAACGTGGACGGACGAGATGGGAATGGCGGGTCTACGACCCGTCAGGCCAGGTCGTCATGCATGGATGGGAAAAGGCCCGTAGTGCCGCGAGATACAAGGCGGAGCGAGCCTTTTTCCTGCTGCTTCTGGTGACCAGCCGGCTTCACAGCCCGCCGCAGACACGGTGTTGAACCTGGACGATTGATGTTTGCCGGTGAGGGTCGGACCGGCAATGTCGGCCGTGGGCCGTTCATTTCAGGACGGCGATTCCGATCAGGCCCGCCGCGATCAGGCCGACACAGGCCAGCTTGCGCAGTGTGAAGCGTTCTCGCAGCAAGGTCATGCGATGAGCGCGCCAAACAGCACGCTGCACTCTCGTCAGCTAGGCCGGCGGCAGCCAGGAGGCGGGCCGGAAATACGCACGGCTGGCGCCGAAGGCCTGTTCGGCGATGATCCGGCTGGCAGGTGACACATTTAGTGCTCCGCACTGCGATGCGGTGAAATAACGCAGCTCGGACATCTCGCCATCCGCCGGATGGTGCGATCCACCGACGACTTCGGCCAGAAAGGCGATCGACGTGTAGTAGGCGACGTCGCCATTGGGATAGGTGACCAGGAATTCGGGGCCGCCAAAGACGCCGATGATTGCTTTCGGCCGAACGACAAGACCGGTTTCCTCGAAACATTCCCGCATCGCGGCGTCGGCGGGATGTTCGTGCGGGTCGAGCGCACCTCCAGGAAGTGTCCAGAACCCCGCTTCGGCGTCCTTGCCGAACAGCAGGCGGCCTTCATCGTCGAAGATCGAGATGGAGACCGCCGTCAGCGTGACCAGTTCATGACCGACCTTTGCACGGATCGATTTGAGATAGGCTGAAATGGGCATCGTCCGGCCGGTGCGCTGATGTCTGTACCCCGATCGCCTGAGATAGAGGCTAAGGGTCGATTCGGGTCAATTCGCCCGTTGCTTGGACGTCCATATCGGACTCGATCAAAGCGATCGGGAGCAGCCTCCCGTTCACGACCGACATGCGCATTCGGACTTGGGAAATTCGACTTGGGCTCCGGCGTCGTAGCCGGAGGTATCAATCACGACGTCATACAGAACGACATCTGCGAAGGAGGGAGGCTCCGCCGACGGCGGAACCGGCGCGCACATCGTGTTATTATCGGGTGCTTTCCAGGTGCTGCGATGCCTCGTGCTCTGAAGCCGAGGGCACCAGGCTTGCTTCGAGCTGAGGTTTTTCGACGATCTGGTAACCCTTGTCATCAAGCCAGGCTATCAAGCGGTCGGCCATGGCGAGATCCCACGTGGGGTAGGAGCGGGCAATGACCTCGCGGGGCGAAAGTTTACGCATATGACTTCCCTGTCTATTCTTTATTGGTCAGACCCTTGAATGCCATATGTGCGATTAAGTTCCGGTATCGCAAATGCTGACACACCGTTGTGATATATGTCGCGCAAATGCGGCGGAAAGTTCACCGGCTGTTCAGCATGATCCGCGCGCTCGCCGGAGTTGCGATCGGCGCGAGAGACAACGCTTACAGAACGAATCTGCAGACGAACGAATACAGGATGGCGGCCAACATGAAGCCCTGCCGCTGGGGCGCCAATCGATGGTGGGCACCCGTGCGTTATCACGCGGGCTCGAGACGCTTGATGCGAGAAACGTCTATTTCCCACTCAGCATGCCAAGCATCATAACTGGCCTGCATGCGAAGCCAAGAGTGCGCCCACTCGGCATAACAGTTCAGGCGGAGACCTCCCACATCTCGGCCAATCTCGGGCGGCAGTGCCACGGCGGCATGGCCTCAAAATAGGCGTTGCCGGCCATTATCGCAAATCGAATGAGGCCTGCCAATTCGGCCTCGTTATATCCTTCCCTATTCCTCTGGTTGCCCGATCGTAGCTTTGGGGCCAAAAAATGTTTTTTGGACGGCTTCTCTCGCTCATCATGGCTAGCGCTGCGATCGTGGGAGTCTTTACTTTAATTCCGATAATCAGCGACTACGCCTTTTGGGTCGTGGTCGCCGCTTATTTTATTTGGCTCGCCGTTCACCGCCTGCACCACGGTTTCAAGCCGTTGCTCATGGTATCAATCGTGCTGCTTTTGCTTGCGATTGTGGCGGTCTTCATCGAAATCGCGTTTGTCAGCGATTACGTCTTTTGGGTTATGGAAGCCAACTATCTCATGATCGTTGCCGCCACCGGCTCCAGCTATCTCATCATAGTGACAAAATAGACCGATCCTGAGGGGGATGATTTCATCAGATCCTTTTCGCCTTCAGGCCGATCTCGACCAGGCGGCGCATGGCTCCGGAGCGAGCCAGCGTATCACCACCATGATCCGATCTGCGGCAGCAGCCAATGCGATGCGGCGATAGCGAACGCGATAAGCGTTCCAACGTTGAACGTTGTTTTGAATGCTGTGCTTGGAGGGAGTGATTGATTATCGCTCATGCCATACCTGAACAGCACGAGAATAGTTATTACGTTTGTCAAACCGAACACGATGATAGCGACAATGAACGCCAACATGGAAGGACGTCTTCCTCCTCCTTCGTGCATGTTGCAGGGTAGCTTGTCGACATAACGGCCGGAATACAGCGGGGTTCGTCTCGCACTCTTCGCCTTCAGCCCGATCTCGACCAGATACTGGCGCATGAGCTTCTCAGGCCAGCCAGTGCGAAGCCGCGCGACCCTCATCAACATTCTGGCGATAGTCCACCGTATCTCTCTGAAAGGCGCCTCCGTTTCGCGGTGATCAGAGTGTGACTGCGGCGAGATTTGTCGACTGGGTCGCCGACGACATCATTGGGGGACCGGCGACACATTCGACGATTACGACGTCGTCAGGAAGATTGCCCGCGCTGCGATCGCGTCCGTCGCCGAGTACAGGGTGAAGGGACGGCCATGAAGCGCCGGCGCCGATCGCACAGGAAGCGCAACCTGCAGCGGTTGTGGACACACCGCCGGCGGCTTGGCCGGTGACGTCGGAACGACAGGACGATGACGCGAGACTGTCAGTCTCGTGTCACGTTCACGCTCCGTCGCTGATCCGTTTTGGCCGGCCTGTGGATAAGCGTGCATAACCGCAGCACGAGAACAAAGGCGCGAGGGTAGGTAGTGGGCCGCCAGGAGCGAAAGCTGGCGGCCCGTGCCAAACTACTTGAAATTGCCCTGCCCACATAACAGCGGCTGGTAATTGGCAGGATCAATGATCCGTAGGGCCATCGAGAAATTCCCGCGAACTTCGATTTTTTTAAATTGGCTATGGGTGAGCCGACGGCCGGGCGGGGCGCCGGTGGTTCAAAAGTGCACAGAGCCGATCGGACGTGAGTGCTATGATACCCCGCCTCATGACCTCCAGATACGCTCGACCCTGGTCGTGGTGCAGATCCTAACCTGCCGTAGGACATCCCCCGCGGCGGGAATGAGGTCGGGAGCGCGGGGCTTCGGTCCCGCGCTCCTATTCGTCCGTGCTCACACGGATTTTCAGACAACGCAGTCTTTAACGCATTTGCTCCACTATTTGATTTAGCCGGTTGGACTAGCGCGGATTCTAATTCCAACGACCGGTTAGGTCCGGCTTGCGCTTGACGCGGAGCGCGCCGGACCGCCTGGTTGCGGCGCGCCTCCGCTACGGCCGGCGCGTCGTCTCGACGATCTCGTAGCCGCAGCGGTCGAGCCAGGCGATCAGCCGGTCGGCCATGGCGTGGTCCCAGGTCGGGTAGGATCTGGCGATGGCTTCACGGGCGGTGAACTTGCGGGCGATGCGCGGCGAGACAGGTGCATCACTCGGCTGCAATGTGCAGTTTCGTCCCTCTGCTTACCCGTCGCTTACCCGACACGACTTTTTGGGCCTGTGGAGCAGGAGAACTATAGCGAAAAGTGCTGATTTTTGAAGATGGTGAGCGCGCTGGGGCTCGAACCCAGGACCCCGTGATTAAAAGTCACGTGCTCTACCGGCTGAGCTACGCGCTCTCACTCTGCATTTGGGCATGACCAGGGTGCGAAAGCTTGCTCCGACGCGTTCGACAAGCGGCGGGGCAGGCGTGTTTCCGGTCATGCTCCGGCCCGCGCTGTGTAGGGGGCGAGCCTGTCCGGGTCAATAGTGCGGGTGCGGTCATCCACGTCGCGCCCATTTCGGAGTTTCTGTTATCGACCCAAGCCGTTAGCACCGTGTCCTGAAGTGGCGGGGCCAAGTCCCGGACCAATAAGTCCAGACCAAGACGTCCCGGACCAGGACGTGTCTCAGCCAAGTCGTGCCTCAACCCAAATGGTGCGACGTCTTGTCAGCTCGCCTCGCGACGAACCTCGGTTGCCACCGGCTGCGAGGGGGCTGCGACGCTCGGCAGCGATACCGGACGCAAGCCGATCAGTTCCAGGGTGCGTACGCCGGTATTGCGCCAGAATGCGAACGAATTGAGCCGCGAGCTCTCCAGGATCGCGATCGCGACCGCCGACAGGAAGGGTAGGCTCTCCAGCACCAGCACGGCCGCGAAAATATAGATCTCGCGGATCTGCTTGGTGCCGTTGGTGACGATCAGGACGGCGGCGCCGACCAGCAGCAGCACGCCGATCACGGCCTCCCAGAACGCCTGGAACTCGATCGACATCCGCGACAGGCCGCCCTTGGAGGTTCGCGCGAAGGGCAGATGTTCGGTGATCAGCCCCTGCGCCACCGCGCGCGACACCGTCCACTGCACCGACATGGCCGCGACCATCGCGCCGAGCATCTGGCCCCATTTCACCGGCACGCGCAGGCGATACAGCACCAGGAAGTGCGCCAGTGAAACGATGAAGGCGGCGATGATCGGCAGCGTCAGGATTCTGTCGGGGATGGCGATGTCGGCGAAGGCCACGATCGGCACCCAGACGAGATTGAGCAGCGCGACCAGCACGCCGAGGCTCTCGGCGCCCAGCCAGTTCAGCCAGCCGAGCGAGAATTCGCGCCTCTGGTCGCGCGTCAGGCGGCTTGCGCCGGGCAGGAACCGCCGCCAGTGCTTCTTGACGATCTGGAAGCCGCCATAGGCCCAGCGATGACGCTGCTTCTTGAAGGCCTCATAGGTGTCCGGCAACAGGCCATGGCCGTAGCGGTGATTGGTGTAATGCGTGAGCCAGCCCTGCTCGACGATGGCAAGGCCGAGATCGGTGTCCTCGCAGATGGTGTCGCCGGCCCAGCCGCCCGCCATGTCCATCGCCGCGCGGCGGATCAGGCACATCGTGCCGTGCACGATGATCGCGTTCTCCTCGTTGCGCTGGACCATGCCGATGTCGAAGAAGCCGGCATATTCGCCGTTCATCATGTAATGCATCAGCGACAGGTCCTGGTCGCGATGGTCCTGCGGCGCCTGCACGAGCCCGACGCGCGGATCGGCGAAGGCCGGCACGAGATCCCTGAGCCAGTCCGGCTGCACGACATAGTCGGCATCGATGATGCCGATGATCTCGGCATCGACCGCGGTGCGGTCCATCGCGATGCGCAGCGCGCCGGCCTTGAAGCCCTTGACCTTCTCCGCATTGATGAACTTGAAGCGCTCGCCGAGCATGCGGCAGTGATCCTGGATCGGCTGCCAGAACGCCGGGTCGGGCGTGTTGTTGATGATCACGACGCATTCGAAGTTCGGATAGTCGAGGCGGGCGACCGCATCGAGCGTCTGCTTCAGCATCTCCGGCGGCTCGAAATAGGCCGGGATGTGGATCGAGACCTTGGGGAAGGCGCTCGCTGCGCCTTCGCGTCCATCTTGGCCGCGCTCAGCGGCGTCGCACTCTTCACGAGCAGCCGGCGCGGCGCGCGACCGAAGGCAACCGCGGCGATTTCCTCGATCCGCGCCATCGCGATCAGGATCAGGGGCACCAGCAGGATCAGGCCGAGCGTCAGCGCGAAGGCCGAGCCGAGCACGAAATAATGGCCGTTCCAGAACGAGAACACGGTCGCCATCCAGGCGCCGACGCCGTTGGCCGTGGCCGACAGCAGCAGGGCCTGCATCACCGTCACTTCGGCAATGCTCAGGATCGGCAGCGACAGCAGCACGCCGACCAGAAGCGCGATTGCGGCGAGCTTCCAGTAGTCCGGGTTCACGATCGGCCCGGTCCAGGCGAATTTCGGCTCGCGCGCGGCGTTGAGGATCCCCCAATAGGGACCGACGCCGCCCTCGAAATACTTCCAGGGCTGATCGATCGCCTCGACGATGTTGAATTCCATGCCGATCGCTTCGGCGCGCGTCACGAAGTTGCGCAGCACCCAGGCCTGCTCGAATGGACCGGGGTCGGCCGTCCGCAGATTGTAGCCCGCGCTCGGCCAGCCGAATTCGGCGATGACGATTCGCTTGCCGGGGAATTTCTCGCGCAGCACCTGATAGCGGTCGAACGCCTGATCGACGGCCTGGGTATGGGAGAAGTATTCCCAATAGGGCAGCACGTGCGCGGCGATGAAGTCGACATTGGACGCGAGTTCCGGATTGTCGCGCCAGATGTTCCAGATCTCACCGGTGGTCACGGGCACGCTGACGGATTTCTTCACCCGCTTGATCAGCTCGATCAGATCCTCGACCTTCTGCTCGCCGCGGAAGATGGTCTCGTTGCCGACGACGATGCCGATCACGTTGCTGTTGCGGCGGGCGAGGTTGATCGCGGATTCGATCTCGCGGTCGTTGCGATCGGTGTGCTTGTCGATCCAGACGCCGAGCGTGACCTTGAGACCGAATTCGGCGGCGATCGGCGGCACCATCTCGACGCCGCCGGTCGACGAATAAAGCCTGATCGCGCGCGTGATCGTCGAGAGCTTTTTCAGGTCGGCGCGAATCTTTTCCGCGCTCGGAATGTTGTCCACATCGGGATGCTCGGTTCCCTCGAATGGCGCGTAGGAGACGCTGGGCAGGATGCCGTTGAAGTCCGGAGCCTGCAGCTTCTCCTGGAGAACGCCCCAGAGCGCAGCGTGGACAGCGCTGACAAACAGCAGAACGGCTACGATGGCACGCATCGCGATAAGACCAATGAGGGGCGTGTAGAGGAAACGCGAACCTGTCCCCTAGGTTCGACCGCAGATGGCAACGTTAAGGATAGTCCTGCCACGTCATTTAACAACTGGTATGACGCCATGGCCATTTAAGGGCGCACGCGTCTCAACTCCCGACCAAGCCGTCCTGTTCCGAAAGCAGAAGCCTGCGCTATTTGGCAGCAGGCTGCTGTGGCGATGCGGATGGCTGCGGCGTCGGCGACGCCTGCGGCGATGCTCCCGGACCAGGGGCAGGCGCCGCAGCGGCGGTCGCCTGCGGCTGCGCATTTGGATTAATCCAGCAAGCATGAACGTGGTCTGAAAGGCTGTTCTTAACTTTGTCGTCGATCTCGCCGAGGAAGCGGGTCAGGCAGCGGAACGCGGCCTGGATGTGGCCGCCGGGGCAGCCGAAACGGTCATAGAGATCGACGTGACGGAAGGCGGTATCGAGATCGTCCCGGTACATGAGTTGAACGACGCGACGGCCGAGCCAGACGCATTCCGGGTTGCCGCCGGGGCCGTTGATGGCCTGCGCGGCCTCGGCGAATTCGTCGACCTTGCGCTGGTTGTCCTTGGCGGCGTCGTTTTGATTCGCCGCACCCTGCTTGGACTGGTCCTGCTGGCCCTTGTCGCCGCTCTGGGCAAAGCTCGGCCCGACTGCCAGCAGGAGAGCGAGCCCGGGGACTGCGAGATGGCGCAAAACACTATTTCTGAACTGAAGCAACCGTCGACGCATAAATTCCCCGATTTTTCGCCTGCCTGCCGTCCAGCCGCGGACACAATGTCTGATGTCGTCCAGTCTGATGCCGTCCAAATGGGTCCCGAATGCGGCGAAAATGATGGATGACCCAGCTCGAATCCCATGACCGGTATTTGGGATTTTGTCCAGCAAAGTCACAACTTTATCGCCACGTGGTAAAATGCCGCAAAGCCGGGCGTGGCAACGATTGCAGGCATTGCGCCTCAGGCAGGCCTCTTGGCAGACGGACGGCGAACGGTTAATCGATCCCTCGCCCGGAGGACTGGACCCATTTCTTTTCGTACGCCACTGGCGCTCCTGCTCATTTCATTGGGGGCGATCGCGGCCGTGTGGTGGTGGCTTGCCACGCCGATCCGGCTCGCGCGCGCTCCGATCGATCCCGACGCCAAGCTTCAGTGCGTGTCCTACGCGCCGTTCCGCGGGGCGCAGACCCCGCTGATCGCGAGCACCCATATCGAGGCCGACCAGATCGAGCAGGATCTGACCCAGCTCGCCAGGATCACCGACTGCGTCCGAACCTATTCGATCGACAACGGCCTCGACCAGGTGCCCGGAATCGCCGCCAAGGTCGGGCTGAAGGTCATGCAGGGGATCTGGCTCGGCAGCGACCGCCTGAAGAACCTGAACCAGATTGCCGTCGTCGTCGGCCTCACCAGGCAATATCCCGGCGTCATCACGGCGGTGGTGGTCGGCAACGAGGTCCTGCTGCGCGGGGAAATGACGAGCGCAGATCTCGCCGCGACCATCCGTTCGGTGAAAGCCCAGGTCACGCTGCCCATTACTTATGCGGATGTCTGGGAATACTGGCTCAAGAACCGCGAAATCTACGACGTCGTCGATTTCATCACCATTCACATCCTGCCGTATTGGGAAGACTTTCCTATCCGCGCCAAATTCGCCGCGACGCATGTCAATTCCATCCGCCAGCGCATGGCGGTCGCCTTTCCCGGCAAGGAAATCCTGATCGGCGAAACCGGATGGCCGAGCGAGGGACGGATGCGCGAGGGCGCGTTGCCGTCGCGGACCAATCAGGCCCGAGTGGTCTCGGAAATCCTGCAGCTCGCCAGGCAGGAGAATTTCCGCGTCAACCTCATCGAAGCCTATGACCAGCCGTGGAAGCGCCAGCTCGAGGGCACGGTCGGCGGCTACTGGGGCATGTTCAATTCGATCCGCCGCGAGCTGAAATATCCGCCGGGCCAGCCGATCAGCAATTTCCCGCGCTGGAAATGGCAGATGGGCTTCGGCATGGGATTGAGCGTGCTGGTGTTCGCCGCGGCGTGGCTGACGCTGCGCCGCCGGCCCTGGACGCCGAGATTGTCGGCATGGATCGCGATCGCAATTTCGGCGACCGTGGCGGGAGCCTTGCTCGGCGTTGCCGTCGACAAGATGTATTATGAAAGCTACGGCTTTGGCGGCTGGCTGCAATGGGGCGCATTGCTCGCCGCGGGCATTGTGGCGCCGCTCGTCTGCGCCAACGCGCTGATGGCCGGCCGACCACTGCCGACGTTCCTGGACCTGTTCGGCCCGTCCGATGGCAGCCGCCCGTCGCTGCCGATCTGCCTTCTAGGCGCCTCGCTGGTCGTCACGGTCCTGATCGGCGCGGAGACGGCGCTCGGTTTCGTGTTCGATCAGCGCTACCGCGACTTCCCCTACGCCTCCCTGACGATGGCCGTGATCCCGTTCGCGACCTTGATGCTGAACCGGCCGCAAACCCGCGTTCGCCCGATCGCGGAGGCGGTCTTCGCCGGGCTGCTGGCGATCGCTGCCGCCTATATCGTTTTCAACGAGGGCAGGGACAATTGGCAGTCGCTCTGGACCTGCGCGATCTATGTCCTGTTCGCGGTTACGCTGTGGCGGGCGCGGGCCGGGCAAATCCCAAAATAAGCAGCCCGATCGCAAGACCCGAGAGCACGATATTGTAGAGCACGATGCCGAGACCGGCGGCGATCAATCCGCCGGTCAGGAGCACGATCGACGGCCGGATGAAATGCAGGGCAGCGATCACCAGCGCAACGGCGCCGAACACCGAGTTCTTGAACAGCGATGTCGCCACCGCGCGGGACTTGCACAGCAAGGTCTGCAACCCCGCGTCGCAGGCCAGTGCCACGGGAGAAAACTCGATCGCGAGGTAGCGCAGATAAAGCGCGTAGCCGACGGCGGTGAAACCAACCACCAGAAGCCATTGCACCTGATAGGGGGTCAGTCGAAACGGGGTCTTCTTCATGCGGTCACTATGATTGGGAACGGCCGATCGGACAACCCGTCAGCCGTCCTGCCAACGCCATTGAGGTCAGGCCGCAAAACGGAACTTGTCAAACTCAGCGTTTGAACATCGTCGAAATCGACGACGGTTCCGGCTTAGGCGGTTGCGGCGGCGGCGCCGGCGGCTCTTCTCTCTTGGGGATGCTGGCAGTGTGTCTCGGCGGGTACCGCTTGTACTGGTAAGACTTGTTGGCGCCCGCAGCCGGTTTCGCAAGGGGGCCCTGCGGCTCGTCGGCCGACATTGCCAGCCGCTGGCCGTCATAAACGGTCGTCTCGCAAGTTCGCTCCCCCTCGACCAGCGCGGCACAGATTTTCGCCGCGGCTGCGGCGTCGCGGAGCGGTCCCGCGGCGAGCCTGAGCTGCATGCCGAGCCCCGTATTGCCTTCCTTGATCATGATGATCGGATGCAGTTCCGCCAGATTTGCATTCGACCTCAGACCACGCCACAGCGCGCGCAGGCCATTGACCGAATTGGCGGTGCCGAGATCGACCGCAAACTCGGTTCGCTGAACTGCAGGCTTGCCGGACGCTGCATCCGGCGAATCGTTTGCCTTTGCAGGCGCTGATGCCATCGCATTGGACATGGGGGCCGCCGCCGGGCCGGCGGTGGCCGACTTCAAGGGTTCGAGCTTCGGCGCGGCAGGATCCGGCGGCCCCATCATCGAGACGGAGGCCGTCGTCATCGTCGTCGACGCAGGCACTTCCGCGGTCGACGCAGCCGTATTGGCTACCTTCTGCGCCGCGGATGGCAGCGCATGGGGGAGCTGATCCGACCTGGAGTCGGGCTTGGCGTCCAGTCCGGCTTGTACCTTCGCGTCTGAATTGGCGTCAGGTTTCACGGATGATTTGGCTTCAGACAACTTGGCTTCAGACAACTTGGTTTCAGATGACTTGGCCTCAGTTGACTTAGCGTCTGATGACTTGACCTCTGGAGACTTGACTCTGGAGACTTGGCTTCCGGCGGTTTGGTCAGACTTGACCTCTGGAGGTTTGGCTTCGAGCTTGAGCTCGGATTTGGTCTCCGCTTTAGCCTCAGGCTTGAGCTCTGGCTTGACCGACTTGATGTCAGGTTTGACCTCGGCCTTGGTCTCAGCTTTGGCGTCGGTCTTGGCGTCAGTTCTGGCCAAATCCAAACGCGGCTTTTCGACCGCGCCTGGCGGTGTCGGTGTCGCAGACGCCACCGGACCGATCGCCGGAAGTGCCGCTTGAGCAGCGGGAGCGGGCTGAAACTCCGCCGGCTCGGAGGGAACCGTTACGGCCACAGGTCCCATGGCGGAAGCTCTCGGGATGACAGGCGCTGGGCTGCCTGCTTGCGGTCCCGCCGGCTGCCGGCCGATCGTGCCGGTCGCCGTGTCCAGGCCCTGTTCCAGGACCGTGACGCGGGAAAACAGCCGATCCCGGTCGGTGTTCAATGTGTCGATGGCAGCGGCGAGCCGCCGCGTCTCGTTCTGGTTGTCCCTGGCGGTCGATTGAAGCAGCTGCGCCTGACGGGAAAGGTCGGCCGCGGCGAGCTGATCGCGCCGCAATCCAAGCGATGTCTGGTTGGCCATGACCGCCACAACCACGGCGCCCACGGCTGCCACGCCCCACGTACCGATCCGCAACAATGTGCGCCGGTCGAACTGATTTTCCTCGGCAAAAAGTCCGGTTTTCTCAGCTTCCAAGGTGCCGGCCGAATGGTCGGAGTCCTTTGTCACTTTGGTATTGTCCTCAAGCCCCACGACAAATCATGGCGGAACTGTAGCAGGATTTGGGTACCCTTCAGTGTCCCCGAAGATTCTAGTGGACAGAAAACGCATTATGACGGAGCAGGGCGGTCGAGCGTATCCGGAAAACCACGCATCTTCGGCCATATAGCGAAGGGCAGTACCGGAAGAGGAGCGCGCTCGTACAATGCGCTAGAAGGTGACGCCGCCACATTTGGGCGGCGTCGCGCCTCGCGTGGAACTTTGTGGGAGACGATCTCGGGATGACTAGCAGCGTTCGGTCCAGCCTGACTGTCGTGCTCGCGGCCGGCGAGGGCACGCGGATGCGATCACTGCTGCCGAAGGCGCTGCATCCGGTGGCAGGGCAATCGATGCTGGCCCACGTGCTGAACGCCGCCCCGACCGGTCCCGGCGCGGCGCTGGCCGTCGTGATCGGCCCCGACCACGCGGCGGCGGCCGCTGAGGTCAAGCGCGTCCGCCCCGACGCAATCACTTTTGTTCAGCGTGAGCGGCTCGGCACCGCGCATGCGGTGCTGGCAGCGCGCGAGGCGATCGCGCGTGGCGCCGACGATCTCCTGGTCGCATTCGGCGATACGCCGCTGATCTCGGCTGCAACCTTCGAACGTCTGCGCGCGCCTCTAAAGGATGGTGCTGCGCTCGCCGTGCTCGGCTTTCAGGCAGCCGATCCGACCGGCTATGGCCGGCTGCTGCACGAGGCGGATAGGCTGACCGCAATTCGCGAGCATGCCGACGCCAGCGCCGAGGAACGCCGGATCACGCTGTGCAATGCAGGCGTCATGGCGCTCGATGGACACAAGGCGCTCGATATTCTCGACCGGATCGGCAACGCCAACAGCAAGGGCGAGTATTATCTCGTCGATGCCGTCGCAATCGTCAGAGAGATGGGATTGGAGGCCGTAGTGATCGAAACAAGCGAGGACGAAGTGCGCGGCATCAACACCAAGGCGCAGCTTGCGGAAGCCGAAGCCGCCATGCAGGCGCGCCTGCGAAAGGCGGCGCTGGAGGCCGGCGTCACGCTTGATCGCGCCCGAGACCGTCTTCCTCGCCGCCGATACGACCTTCGGCAAGGACGTGACCATCGAGCCCTTCGTCGTGATCGGCCCCGGCGTCACGATCGCCGACGGCGCGGTGATCCACTCCTTCACGCACATCACGCAGTCCTCGATCGGCAAGAATGCGCTGATCGGTCCCTATGCGCGCCTGCGTCCCGGCACGTCGGTCGGCGAGGGCGCCAAGATCGGCAACTTCGTCGAGGCCAAGGCCGCGACGCTGGAAGCCGGCGTCAAGGTCAATCATCTGTCCTATGTCGGCGATGCGCATATCGGCGCCAATGCCAACATCGGCGCGGGCACCATCACCTGCAACTATGACGGCTTTCTCAAGCACAAGACCACGATCGGCAAGGGCGCGTTCATCGGCACCAATTCGTCGCTGGTCGCCCCCGTGACCATCGGCGCCGGCGCCTATATCGGCTCGGGCTCCGTCATCACCAAGGACGTGCCCGACGACGCGATGGCGCTCGAACGCAGTCCGCAGACCAACCGCGAGGGCGCGGCCAAGCGCTATCGCGATCTGAAGATACGGGCCAAGAAGGCCAAGGAAGGCGGAGGCGGACACCCGTAACCGATTAAGCTTTCCACTTAACGCTGTCGCAATCGGCAATAATTATTGAGTATCTCGGCGCTTCCGAATTTCGTTAAGACTTTCGCGGTGTTTCAAATCTTTTAAGCGAGCTTGAGGAACAGTCCCCATGTGCGGCATTGTCGGAATCCTGGGGCGCGCTCCGGTCGCAGAGCAACTGGTCGACTCGCTGAAGCGGCTTGGAATATCGCGGCTATGATTCCGCTGGTGTCGCGACGCTGGAAGGCAACCGTCTCGCGCGGCGCCGCGCCGAAGGCAAGCTGAAAAATCTCGAAGCGCGGCTCGAGGCGGAGCCGCTGACGGGCCATACCGGCATCGGTCACACCCGCTGGGCGACCCATGGCCGGCCGACCGAGAACAATGCCCATCCGCACGCGACCGAGCGCGTCGCCGTCGTGCATAACGGCATCATCGAGAATTTCCGCGAGCTGCGCCAGCAGTTGGAGAAGAAGGGCACCGTCTTCTCGACGGAGACCGACACCGAGATCGTCCTGCACCTCGTCGATGATCTCCTGAAACAAGGCATCAAGCCGATCGAGGCGGTGCGGGCCGCGCTGTCGCAACTGCGCGGCGCGTTCGCGCTCGGCTTCATCTTCGCCGGCGATGATGATCTGATGATCGGCGCCCGCAACGGGCCGCCGCTCGCGATCGGCTTCGGCGAAGGCGAGATGTATCTCGGCTCGGATGCGATCGCGCTCGGGCCGTTCACCGACAGCATCGCCTATCTCGAAGACGGCGATTGGGTCGTGCTGACGCATGCCGGCGCCACGGTTTACGACAAGACCCATGCGATCGTGCGCCGAGAACCGATCAAGCACAGTGCGTCGACATCGCTGGTCGACAAGGCAAACTACCGTCACTTCATGGCCAAGGAGATCCACGAGCAGCCGGAAGTGGTCGGGCACACGCTCGCGCGCTATGTCGACATGGCGTCGGAATGCGTGAAGCTGCCGGTTTCGCTGCCGTTCGACCTCGCCGACATCCAGCGGATTTCGATCACGGCATGCGGCACCGCAAGCTATGCCGGCTTCGTCGCAAAATACTGGCTCGAGCGTTTCGCGCGCCTGCCGGTCGAACTCGACGTGGCGTCCGAGTTCCGCTATCGCGAGGCGCCATTGCGCAAGGGCGATCTTGCGATCTTCATTTCGCAATCGGGCGAGACCGCCGACACGCTGGCCGCGCTGCGCTACGCCAAGGCGCAAGGCGCGCATACGCTCTCGGTCGTCAACGTGCCGACCTCGACGATCGCGCGCGAAAGCGAGATCGTGCTGCCGACGCTCGCCGGTCCCGAAATCGGCGTCGCCTCGACCAAGGCGTTCACCTGCCAGTTGATGGTGCTCGCCGCGTTCGCGGTTGCCGCCGGCAAGGCCCGGGGCGAACTGTCCGATGCCGACGAGGCCAAGCTGGTGCATGGGCTGGTCGAAATCCCGCGGCTGATGGCCGCAGCGCTCGCCACCGAGCCGCAGATCGAGAAACTTGCGCGCGACATCGCCAAATCCCGCGACGTGCTCTATCTCGGCCGCGGCACCTCGTATCCCCTGGCGCTCGAGGGCGCGCTGAAGCTGAAGGAAATCTCCTACATTCACGCCGAAGGCTATGCCGCGGGCGAGCTCAAGCACGGGCCGATCGCGCTGATCGACGAAGCCATGCCGGTCGTGGTGATCGCGCCGCACGATAAGGTTTTCGAAAAAACCGTCTCAAACATGCAGGAAGTCGCCGCGCGCGGCGGCAATATCATCTTGATGACAGACGCCAAGGGGGCGGCCGAAGCCACCGTCGATTCGCTGGTGACGATCGTGTTGCCCGACATGGCCGCGACCTTCACGCCGATGGTCTATGCCATTCCCGTGCAGCTTCTGGCGTATCATACCGCCGTCGTGATGGGCACGGACGTCGATCAGCCGCGCAATCTCGCGAAATCGGTGACTGTCGAATAGGCGAAGCGGGCACTTGCTTCGCTACCTTCCGACCTTCAAAAACCTGCTAGACTACCTAGCTTGATGGCTGAAGCCTGTCTGGAACCCGCATGAGCCCCCGCGACGAACTCCCCCCGCCGACCGTTGAACCCGCGCCCGAATCCCATTTCGGTCTCATGGCGCGGTTCCGGAATTATTTCCTGACCGGCCTCGTTGTCGCGGGCCCCATCGCGATCACGTTTTATCTGACATGGTGGTTCGTCACCTGGGTCGACGGCCTGGTTCGTCCGTTCGTGCCGAGCGCGTACCGGCCGGAAACCTATCTGCCGTTCGGCCTGCCGGGCTCCGGGCTGATCGTTGCGGTGGTCGCATTGACCATGCTCGGCTTCCTCACGGCCAACCTGATCGGCCGGACGCTGGTCGATCTCGGCGAAAGCCTGCTCGGGCGCATTCCCGCCGTCCGCGCGATCTATCGCGGACTGAAACAGGTGTTCGAGACGTTGTTCTCCGGGCAGGGATCGAGCTTCCGCCGCGTCGGCCTTGTCGAGTTTCCTTCACCGGGCATGTGGTCGATCGTGCTGATCTCGCAGGCGCCGAGCGCCGAGGTCGCGCAGAGCCTGCCGGGACAGGAGGATCATATCTCGGTGTTCCTGCCATGCGCGCCGAACCCGACGACCGGATTCTTCTTCTACGTGCCCAGGAGCAAGATCATCGAAGTCGACATGAGCGCGGAAGACGCCGCGACGCTGATCATGTCCTGCGGCGTGGTGCAGCCCGGCTCCGATCCGCAGAAGAAGGCCGCAGCCCTTGCCGGTATGGCGAATGCCGCGCGCATCGCCAACGGCTCGCTGCAGCCGGTGCCGGCCAAGGTGGACTAGGCAGGGATCGCGAGGCCGAAGGCAAGCCGAGTCCGGAACCAACAGACCGGAATCAACAAGTCCGGAATCAAGAGGTTTCGCGAACGGGTGCACGACGCCCGCAACGATGTCACCATGCTCACGCCGGAAGAAGCAAGGCAGCAACTTGATGCCGGCGGCGTGCTGCTGATCGATGTCGGCGAGGAAGTTACGCCAAGTGTGAACCCGACATGAAATCCAGACATCGACGATTGGTACGCGCGTCTCGTGTCGTTCACGGCGAACCCGTGTAGCGTTCGTTTGCGCGTCATGATGGCAATGACTTCCAGGACGGTGGATTGAAAGTCTCGTTCTGACCGAGGCGAATTTGGGGCGATATGGCGGCCGGCTTGTTTCGCGCCCGACTCAATGAAGCAAGCAGCGCAGTGCGCTTGGTCGTGTTCGGCGTCGAGGCGCGATGCGATCGCTACGCAGTCTGCTCTTGCGCTCTCCTTCAGCAACAGAACGTACCCCGTTCCGTTTCCCAAATGTCGAGTTTTATACCAGAGGTTGCAAGCACGGACTACGGCAGAGGTTGGAGTGATGCGCAGACGCCGCAGTCACCACGCGTCGTGCGACAACTCGCAAACATGTGAAACACTCGAACACACTTCCACACTTCCACGCAGATACGCGCGAAGCTGAGGGGCGCAGTCGCTCCTCACACATGTTTAGTTGCGTACCTGGGAGAGTGTTCAGTGAGAGTTACGAGTAAGGCCGCAGCGTTTTTTTGCGGGTCGATGCTGTTGGCGGGAGCAACGCTTCCAGCCAAGGGCGACGAAACACAAGGTCAAGTTGCATATAAGACAATCAAACCCGTTTCCGACTGCGATACGCCGCAGGGACAAGGCCAATCGTCGGGCGGCTCCGGCGGGTCCGTTGTCGTCAACCAGCCGCCACCGCCTGCCAACCAGCCGCCGCCCCCCAACCAGACTCCCGTCACGCCAATCACCTGGCAGCCCGGTGCACCTCTCACCTTCGCAGCTCAGGGCGACGTCGGCGAGATTTCGGCAATGGGCTTTGCTTCCACGCTGTTCGGCAGGCTCGATCTGTTCCGTGAGACCTATGGATATCCGCAACCGGTGCCGCCACCCTATCCGGTCAAAGCGCCGCGCTACACGAAGGCGTTGCCGCTGGCTGTACGTCAACCCGTGGTCGTTCTACATGCAGGCCAATGGCGGCGTCAGCGACCGTCAGGCAACGGCTGGCTCCGACGGCTTCCATCTGGACAGCGTCGGCGGCACGATCGGGGCCGAGTACCGCATCAACCCCAATGCGATCATCGGCGCGGCGTTCGACTATTCAAATCCCGAGGCGCATCTGTTCAACAACGCCGGCACGACGGACGCCAATTCCTATCAGCTGGGTCTCTATGGTGGCTGGACGAACCGGCACTTCTTCGCGCAGGGGCTCGCCACCATCGGTTATCAGGATTATCGCAACACGAGACCCGGCGTGGTCGACGCCATCACCTCAAATCCGAATGGATCGACCTTCGTCGTCGGCGGCAAGACCGGATACCTGTTCGACATCGGACCAACACAGCTCGGTCCGATCGGCGGCCTCACTTACGCCCGTGCACAGGTGAACGGGTATACGGAGTCAGGGCAATCCCGCGCAGACGCTTCAATGTCGGCCGGCAGACCGAGGAAGCCTTGATCGGCAGCGTCGGCATGCAGGTCCGCACGCCGTTCATCTTTCATGGACAGGTCATCAATCCCTATCTCAATCTGACGGCGGAGGATGATTTCATCGGTAACGGCCGCCTGATCCAGTTCAACGCGTCGTCGGCGCCGCTGATCGTCAACAACTGGAACATTCCGGACGGCGCGTCGCGCGAAGTCTATGGGCGCGTGACGGCCGGCGTTGTTGCGCCGGTGTTGAGCAACGTCTCGTTCACCGCCAATGTGTCGCGCTCGTTTGGGCGTCAGAGTGGCGATGATTTCTACGGCACGGGCGGGCTGAAGGTCTCGTTCTGAGCCTTGTGAGTCGCGTGTTGGGGGCGGTCAGCCCGCCCCCAACAGCGGCACGGCCTCGTCGCGCTCATACAGATAAAGCAGGCAGCGCAGCGCCTGGCCGCGCTCGCCTTCGAGCTTCGGATTGTCCTTCATGATGCGCAGCGCTTCGTCGCGCGCCTGGGTGATGAGTTGCGCGTGGACGTCGGAGCGCGCGATGCGATAGCCGGGCAGGCCGCTCTGCCGCACGCCGAGCACGTCGCCTTCGCCGCGCAGCTTGAGGTCTTCCTCCGCGATCCGGAAACCGTCGGTGGTCTCGCGGATCACCTTCAGCCGCGCTTTCGACATTTCGCCGAGCGGCTCGTGGTAGAGCAGGAGACAGGTCGAAGCTTCCGCGCCTCGCCCGATCCGGCCGCGCAACTGGTGCAACTGCGCCAGGCCAAAGCGCTCGGCGTTCTCGATCACCATGATGGTTGCGGCAGGAACGTCGACGCCGACCTCGACCACCGTCGTTGCAACGAGAAGTCCGATGTCGTGCGCGCTGAACTGCGCCATGACGCGGTCCTTCTCGGCGCCTTTCATCTGGCCGTGGACGAGACCGACGCGGTCGCCGAAGCGCTTCTGCAGGCTTTCGAAGCGCTCGGTCGCGTTGGTCAGGTGACCGGTGCCTTCGGCCTCGGATTCCTCCACCAACGGGCAGATCCAGTAGACGAGCTTGCCGGCCGAGAGCGCGCGGCCGACCGCGTCCATCACGTCCTCGAGCCGGCTGTCCGGCACCGCGCGGGTATCGATCGGCTGACGGCCCGCCGGCTTGTCGCGCAATTCCGAGATGTCCATGTCGCCGAAATAGGTCAGCACCAGCGTTCGCGGGATCGGCGTCGCGCTGAGCACCAGCACGTCGACCGCTTCGCCTTTCGACGTCAGCGCCAACCGCTCACGCACCCCGAAGCGGTGCTGCTCGTCGACGATCGCGAGCGCCAGCGCCTTGTAGACCACGTCGTCCTGGATCAGGGCGTGGGTGCCGACCAAGAGATCGATCTCGCCGGCGTCAAGTCGCGCCAGTATCTCGCGGCGCTCCTTGCCTTTCTCGCGGCCGGTCAGGATCGCCACGTTCAGCCCGGCGCGCTCGGCGAGCGGTGCGATGGTCTTGATGTGCTGGCGTGCGAGGATTTCGGTCGGTGCCATCAGCGCGGCCTGCTTGCCGGCCTCGACCACCGCGGCGGCCGCGAGCAGCGCCACCACGGTCTTGCCTGAGCCGACGTCGCCTTGCAGGAGCCGCAACATCCGCACCGGCTGTTGCAGATCGTCGGCGATGGCGGCGACCGCCTGCCGCTGCGAGCCGGTGAGCGCATAGGGCAGCGCGTCGATGATCTTGTTGCGCAGATGACCGTCGCCGGCGTGGCGGTGGCCGGCCGGACGCCGCAACTGTGCGCGCACCAGCGCCAGCGCCAACTGACCGGCAAGCAGCTCGTCGAAGGCGAGGCGCGACCAGAACGGCCGGTCGGGAAGGATGTCGGTCAGCTCGACCGGGACATGAACACGTGTCAACGCTTCCGCGATCGGTGGAAAGCCGCAGCGGCGGATCACCTCCGGGCCGATCCATTCGGGAAGCTCGGGCAATTTCGTCAGCGCCTGCGCGATGGCGCGGCGGAGCGAGCCGAGTGCAAGTCCCTCGGTCAGGGGATAGACGGGATCGATGCCGGATAGTTTCGCGAAGCCGGCTTCATCGACGACCCGGTCGGGATGCACCATCTGCGGCACGCCGTCATACATCTGCAGCGTGCCGGAGACGTAGCGCCGGGCGCCGACCGGCAGCAGCTTCTCGACAAAGCCGGGCGGGCTTCGGAAATAGGTCAGCACCACGTCGCCGGTCTCATCGCTGGCATAGACGAGATGCGGCGCGCGGGAATTGCGCGGTGGCGGCGGCCGATGCCGGTCGACGGTGACCTCCAGCGTCACCACGGTTCCCGCGGCGGCGTCGCGAATCTTTGGACGCGCCCGGCGGTCGATCACGCTGGTCGGCAGATGCAGCAAGAGATCGACCAGCCGCGGCGTCTCATCGCGCGACAGCAGGTAGCGGAATAGCTTGTCCTGCTTCGGCCCGACGCCGGCAAGGCTCGTCACCGGTGCAAACAGCGGATTGAGCAGAGGAGGGCGCATGCCGTCATCGGTCACAGCCGCATGCGATCCGTCAAGCCCGGCGGCGGAGCATCGTCGTTGATAAATGCGGACGGAAAGGGCTGACATCGGCCACGGCCGTCGTTATATGACGCTCGCCCGGCTCGTCCGGGCATTTGGCGTTTGACCGGATTGACGAATGACTGGATCGACACGATCGAGCGAGGGGCTCGATGACCGCCGCAAGCGGCTATTGTTTCGCTGCTGGCACCGCGGCACCCGCGAGATGGATCTCATCCTCGGGCGCTTTGCCGACGCCGAGATCGCAACCCTGACCGGCCACGAGCTGGACGAGCTCGAGCAACTGCTCGAAATTCCCGATCCCGATCTTTACGCCGCGATCACCGGCGACAGGCCGTTGCCGGGTGAACTCTCCGGCGCGCTGTTTGCGCGCGTCAAGGCCACGCGCGCGGTGGACCACGACGCATGAAATCTCCGGTCAAATCTCCCGCAGCGCTGCTGGCGCCGGGCCGCGCACTGACGCTTGCCAATGTCGCCGAGGGCGCCGAGGGACTCGTCGTCTCCGATCTCGCGCGTGCGACTGCGGCGCGGCCAAAGCCGTCGGCGATCAGCCTCGCCGTGGTCTGCCGCGACGGCGGGCGGATGCAGCAGCTTGCCCGCGCGCTGGAATTCTTCGCGCCCGACCTCGCGGTGATGCAGTTCCCGGCCTGGGATTGCCAGCCTTATGACCGGGTGTCGCCGCATGGCGCGATCCTGGCGCAGCGCCTGACCACGCTCGCCCGGCTGGCGCGGCTGACCGGCAGCGACAAGCCGCTGATCGTGCTGACAACGGTGAATGCGATCGTGCAACGCGTGCCCGCGCGCGACGCGGTGGCGGCGCAGGCATTGTCTGTTGCGCCCGGACATGTCGTGCCGATGGATTCCATCGTCGCGTGGCTGGAGCACAATGGATACAGCCGCTCCTCCACCGTGCGCGAGCCCGGCGAATACGCGGTGCGCGGCGGCATTCTCGATCTCTTCCCGGCCGGCCTCGATCAGCCGGTGCGATTCGACTTCTTCGGCGATTCCCTGGAATCGATCCGCTCCTTCGACGCCGAAACCCAGCGCACGCTACTGGACATGCGCTCGCTCGATCTGGTGCCGATCTCGGAGTTCCAGCTCGTCACCGAGACCATCCGCCGCTTCCGCATGGGCTATGTCGCCGAATTCGGCGCGCCCGAGCGCGACGATCAGCTCTATGAGGCGGTCAGCGAAGGCCGTCGCCATCCCGGCATGGAGCACTGGCTGCCGCTGTTCCAGGAGAAGATGGACACGCTGTTCGATTATCTCGGCGATGCGCCGGTCGCGATCGAACCGCAGAGCGAGGACGCCGTGCGCGAGCGTTTCAAGCAGATCGCCGATTATTACGAGGCGCGACGCGAGGCGCAGGCGCATCCGGGCGGCGGCGCCATCTACAAGCCGCTGCCGCCGGACCGACTTTATCTGACCGAGTCCGAGTGGGCCAGGCGCTTGGGCGAGGCCCCGTTGGCGCGGCTGACCCAGTTCGCGGTGCCCGAAGATGCCGGCGTGGTCGATGCCGGCGCGCGGCGGGGACGCGATTTTGCGCCCGAGCGTAACGACAGCGCTGTGAACGTGTTCGAGGCTGTCGTCGCGCACATTCAGGCGCTGCAGGCGCAGCGCAAGAAGGTCGTGGTCACGCTGTGGAGCGAAGGCTCGCGCGACCGCATGCGCAGCATGCTGTCCGACCACAAGCTCGTGCATCTCACTTCCGTCAATTCCTGGCGCACGGTGCTGGCAACGCCGCGCAACGAGACGATGCTCGCCGTGCTCGGCATGGAATCCGGTTTCGAGACCGCCGAGGTCGCCGTCATCACCGAGCAGGACATTCTCGGCGACCGGCTGGTGCGGCCGCGCAAGGCGAGCCGCAAGCTCGACAATTTCATCTCGGAGGTGACGAGCCTGGCGACAGGCGACATCGTCGTCCATGTCGATCACGGCATCGGCCGCTTCGTCGGCCTGCAGACGCTGGAGGTGTCCGGCGCGCCGCATGACTGTCTGGAGCTGCACTACGCCGCCGAGACGAAGCTGTTCCTGCCGGTCGAGAACATCGAGCTGTTGTCGCGTTACGGCTCCGACCAGACCGATGTCGAGCTCGATCGTCTCGGCGGCACGGGCTGGCAGACGCGCAAGGCGAAGCTGAAGAACCGCATCCGCGAGATCGCGGGCGAGCTGATCAAGATCGCCGCCGAACGGCAATTGCATGAGGCGCCAAGGACTCCTGTGCAGCCCGGCCTCTATGACGAGTTCTGCGCACGCTTCCCCTATGACGAGACCGAGGATCAGCTTGGCGCGATCCAGTCGACCTTGAAGGATCTCGAAATCGGCCGGCCGATGGACCGGTTGATCTGCGGCGACGTCGGTTTCGGCAAGACCGAGGTCGCGTTGCGCGCGGCCTTCGCGGTGGCGCTCGACGGCAAGCAGGTCGCGGTCGTCGTGCCGACCACGCTGCTGGCGCGCCAGCACGCAAAAACCTTCGCCGAGCGCTTCCGCGGTTTCCCGGTGCAGGTCGCACAGGCTTCGCGGCTGGTCTCGCCGAAAGAGCTGACGCAGGTGAAGAAGGGCCTCACCGAGGGGGCGATCGACATCGTCGTCGGCACCCATGCGCTGCTCGGCAAGTCGATCAAGTTCCGCGATCTCGGCCTGGTCATCGTCGACGAGGAGCAGCATTTCGGCGTCAGCCACAAGGAGCGGCTGAAGCAGCTGCGCGCCGAGGTGCATGTGCTGACGCTGAGCGCGACGCCGATCCCGCGCACGCTGCAGCTTGCGCTGACCGGCGTGCGCGATCTCTCGATCATCGCCTCGCCGCCGGTCGACCGGCTCGCGGTGCGCACCTTCGTCGCGCCGCATGATCCCCTGATGATCCGCGAGGCGCTGCTGCGCGAGCGTTACCGTGGAGGACAGGCGTTCTATGTCGTGCCGCGCATCGAGGACCTCGCGAGCGTGAAGGATTTCCTCGACAAGAACGTGCCGGAGATGAAGGTCGCGGTCGCGCATGGCCAGATGGCGCCGACGATGATCGAGGACATCATGTCGGCATTCTACGACGGCAAGTTCGACATCCTGCTCTCGACCACGATCGTCGAATCCGGTCTCGACATCCCGAACGCCAACACGCTGATCGTGCATCGCGCCGACATGTTCGGCCTTGCGCAGCTCTATCAGCTTCGCGGCCGCGTCGGCCGCTCGAAACTGCGGGCCTATGCGCTGTTCACGCTGCCGGCGCAGCAGAAGATCACGGCGCAGGCCGAGAAGCGGTTGACCGTGCTGCAATCGCTGGAGAATCTCGGCGCGGGCTTCCAGCTCGCCTCCCACGACCTCGACATCCGCGGCGCCGGCAATCTGCTCGGCGAGGAGCAGTCCGGCCACATCAAGGAAGTGGGCTTCGAGCTTTATCAGTCCATGTTGGAAGAGGCGATCGTCAATCTCAAGGCCGGCGTCGCCGAGCCCGCCGCGGACCGCTGGTCGCCGCAGATCACGATCGGCATGCCGGTGCTGATCCCCGAGGATTACGTCTCCGACCTCGCGGTGCGGCTGTCGCTGTACCGGCGGCTCGCCGATCTCGACACCGAGGAGGAGATCGAGAATTTCGGCGCCGAGCTGCGCGACCGCTTCGGCGTGCTGCCGGACGAGGTGCGCTATCTCTTCAAGGTCGCCGCGATCAAGGGCCATTGCCGCAGGGCCAATGTCGAGAAGGTCGATGCCGGGCCAAAGGGTGCGGTCATCGCCTTCCGCGACAATAGTTTCGCCCAGCCCGATCGGCTGGTCTATTTCATCAAGCAGCACGGCCAGGCTGCGAAGGTGCGCCCCGACATGAAGGTGGTGTTCCTGCAGGACTGGAAAACACCGGAGGAACGGCTGATGGGCACGACCGAGATCCTGCGGCAGCTCGCCAATCTCGCCGAGAACAGGAAGGCCGCGTGATATTTACTCAGTCGTCATGCCCGCAAAGGCGGGCATCCAGTACGCCGCGGCATCTCGGTTTAGAATGGACGTCTCTGGGATGCTGGATCACCCGCCTGCGCGGGTGATGACGATAGAACACGTCGCAATGACGACAGACAAAACGGCCGCCGGTGTTTCCACCGGCGGCTGTCTTCAAAATCAACCAAAACGCTTACTTCGGATATTTGAACTCCGGCGCGGCCTTCAGCGCCTCCTTGGTGGTGTTCATCGACGCCAGCCATTTGTCGTTCTTCTGGTCGTAGCGGACGTTGACCGACGACGGCGACACGGCGACGTAGTGCTCGCCCACGCCGAGGAAGCCGCCGACCGAGAGGATCAAGGCGTCGAGCTGATGGTTCTTGATCGCGAGATCGGTGATCTCGCCGACCGTCTCGTCCTTCTGATTGGTGATGTTGAGGCCTTTCAGCTTCGACGAGAACATCTCGTCCTTTGAAACCGTCGAGAACTTGGCCTCAGTCGGCGCGTTGCCGACGGTCTTTGTTTCCTCGGCGAAGACCGGGCTTGCGAGAACGGCAAGTGACGCGGCGATCAGTGCAATTTTCTTCATTTTATCCTCCAGTGATTGTGGCGGATCAATGCGAAGAGGGAACGTTTGTTCCTAAACTCTTTATTGAGCACGATCTTTTCGGAAAACCGGTTTCCACTTTTCCGGATCATGCTCTGAACCGATTGAAAATGCGTCAGGAGGCCGCGCGGCGCGTATCGCCATAAAGCCGCGCCAGCAGCGATGCCGGCGAATCGGACGGCCTGCAGCGTCGCGACCGAGACGGCAGGATCGGAGCGCGGGCTGCGCTTGCCGTTCGAGGTGTGACGCATGACGCTCGACATCCGCCGCGCGGTGGCATGGGCCTCGCGCAGGTCGGTCCCGGCAAACACGACAAGCACTGATCCTTGGTCGTGCAGAGCCCCGAAATCCATTCGCCGCATCAGCCGGCTCATGATGCGCGCGCCGTCGAGCTGTGCGCGCGGTTGCGTGCTGTCGAATGCGAAGCGCGCGATCGACAGGCCACCGCCATGCGACTTGGTCTGCTCGATGGCGACGGCGAGGTCGCGGTCGAAGGCGGTTTTCGTCAGGAGGCCGGTCTGCGGATCGAGCAGACCGCCCGCATCGATGGCGCGCAGCGTGCGGCTGAGCTGCGCTTCGAAGGCATGCTGACGGATCAGCGGCAGCGCATTGGCGGCGATGCGCGAAGGTTCGCCCGATATGATCTCGAAATTCGCCAAGTCGTGGCTGAGCGCGAGATCGTTGGACGTGACGACGACCGGCAGGTGGCGAAAACGGGCGTCTTCGGCTAGCACGGTGAGAAAGGCATCCACGACGCGTGCGGTGAAGCCTTCGCCCAGAATGATGCCGTTGATGTCGCGCGTGTTGAGGTGGTTCGCCGCGGCTTCGATGCTGAAGGCGCCGACGATGCTCATGCGCTCGCCGAGCGCGACGGACAGCGCCGGAAAGGCGGTCCCGCGTCCAAGCAAAAGCACGGTGGCGTCGCGGGAGGGATCGGTATCGGGCAGCCTGATTTGTTTAGCCGCCTGGTTTTCGAGCCGGCGCAGCACGGTGGCGTGCAGCACACGCACACGCAATGCGGCGCGCAGGCGCGCGATGAGCCGATCGATATTGCCGCCGCCATGCGAGAACGGAATGGCGTTATCGGGAAGCGCGCATCTGGGTTCGACGACGATCAGCGGAAGATACGGGCTTCGCGCCGCGATCTGCTTGGCAAGCGCTGCCAGACGGGCTTCGGCCCCATCGAACATCGCGGCAAGCACGATGCTGGGCTGCACCTGCGCGACGGCGCGCGCGGCGTCGACCCAGCCCGTCTCGATCACCGGAAACATCTGCGCTTCATCGAGCGCTGTCACAAAGGGCGGCCACCCATCGCTGGAGACGACGAGGATGGGGCCTTGTTGCGACATCTGACAAACTCGGTACACGTTCGCGGAGGGAACGTGGAATCCTAGTGAGCCGGTGTTAACGCAACGTCAACAAATCGGTGACGCGGGCGGTTCACACGGCGCCGTTGCGATCGCGAAACGCTTCCACCATCAGCGGATTGAGTCCGAGTTCGAGAAGCGCTTCGCGGGCGCGTGCATTGTCCTGCGCGCGGCCGGCGAGGCGATGGCCGGAGAGGCGGTCGGGCAGCGCCGTGATCAGCGCGCCTTGTCCCAGCCGTCTGCTCCATTCCTGCAGGTCGGATGCGAGAAAGCGATAGCCGCCGACCGACATGACGCCTGACGGCGGGGCCGTGATGATGATTGCGCCCGTCGACTTGTCGATCCGCGCGGCATATTCGGTATCGACGTAGTCGCGCGGCGGCGGCGCCATCAGGGAGTCGCTTGGTGGCGGCGGGGGCGCATAGGCCGCGACCGCGACCATCGGGCCGCGCAGCCCCAATGTGCCTCGTGGCGTCAGCAGGATCTCGCCGGAGATCGATGTCCCCGGCGTCTCGCGTGGCACGCCCTGCATCCCCGGCTTCACCGGCGCGGGCATGCCGTCTTCCACGCGCAGGGCGGCGAACAGCCCGGCCTCACCAAACAGGTAGGCGTCCGTCAGCGACGCCTGGCGCGACGTCCAGGGCGGGCTCGAGGCGACCTGCTCCGGCGAGCGCCACAGGCCGATCACGTTGTGCAGGCTCGGCAGCCGGCTTGCGAGATCGAGTTCGTCGAGCTTGAACGCCAATTGCGCAGGCGCGATCAGCGTCTCGCAGCGGTGCTCGCGGATTTGGCTCTCCAGCACCTCGCCGTCGAACGGGTGGTGCAGCACCATCGTCCCGCCCGACAGCAGCCAGACCGCCAGCGACGAGGAGAGACCGGCGAACGAGGAGGGCGCGAACGCCGACATCATGCTGGCGCCCTGCGGCACGTCGCTTTCGATCGACAGCGCAAGGCCGCCCGCGATCACGCTGAGATGCGTGCGCGGTACGGCACGAAATCCTTCGCTGGTGATGTCGAACGAGATGATCGCCGCCTTGCGGCCGTCCTGGATGATGCTGCGCGCAACATTCGAGGGGCGGGCCATCGCCTGGTCGAGCGGCGACATGCCTTCCGGGAGGTCGCTGCCGAAGCCGCAGACATGGCGGATCGAGAACGCTTCGGCGGCAGCGTTCATGGCAAGGTCGGCGTAGATGACGCCGTCGACCTTGCTCGTGGTGACGATCGCCCGCGCGCTGGTGCGGTTGAGCGCAGCCACCAGCTCGGCCTGGCGCCAGAGCAGCGGGAACAATGCGACCACCAATCCGGCGCGATGCGCCGCCAGCACCGTCAGCACGAATTCGACGGTATTCGGCATCTGGACCGCGATCACCGAATGGGTCGGCAGTCCGGCCTCGATGAAATGCCCGGCCAGCGCGGAGATCGCGCGATCGGCCTGCTCGTAGGTCAGCTTCAATTGCGGCTGGCCGGTGATGCGCGGCTTGTTGACCGGATCGATCAGCGCCATCGCGTCCGGCTGGCGCGCCAGAAGACGTTGAAACAAGGCATCCAGCGTTGGCGATGCGTTCGTCTGACTCAACCTAGTGCCCCATCTTCCGAAAGTCGTGATCTACCGAAGCGCCCCGGTCACTTCGCATGGACGTCCGGCCGCTGCCACCAGGTCTCCGGGAGGTATCCCGCCAGAGCGGTCGCAGCAGGTCGTTCTATCCGATTCCAGCGGGCAATCCATTGCTCGCCGTCATCGAACACGGGGATAGCATAAAAGCCGGACATCAGCGCCCGGTCGAGAGCACGAACCGCCGAGACGAAGTCTGCACGGTCGCCTGCACGAAGCAGGGCGCCGATCATGGCATCGACGGCCGCGTTCCTGGCGCCCATGTAGTTGCGCGTGCCCTGCGTATCGGCGGCCTCGCTGCTCCAGTAGAACGACTGCTCGTTGCCCGGCGAAAGTGACTGGTCCCAGCGGTTCTGGATCATGTCGAAATCATAGGCGAGCCGTCGCTGATCGAACTGGACGGTATCGACGGCACGCACGGTTGCGTCGATCCCGGCGCGCTTCAGGTCGCGGGAGTAGGCCAGCGCGATCCGTTCCTGGTCGCGGGTCGTCACCAGGATTTCGAAGGCGAGCGGTATCCTGGTCGAGCGTTGCCGCAAGACCGTACCGTCGAGGTCGTAGCCGGCCTGCGAGAGCAGGGCGAGCGCGCTCCGCAGCATCGCCCGGTCGCGGCCCGAGCCGTCGGTGACGGGCAGGCGGTAGCTGCCGTCGAGAATGTCGGGCGCGATCAGCGACGCGTAGGGCTTGAGCAGCTCCTGCTCGCGCGCATCGGCGGCCCTTTCATAGGCCGACAGCTCCGATCCCGCGAAAAAGCTCGCGCTGCGTGCATAGAGGCCGAAGAAATAGTTGCGGTTGATCCATTCGAAATCGAACAGCAGGGTGAGGGCCCGGCGGACGCGGATATCGGAGAAGACCGGACGGCGTGTGTTGAAGACCAGAAATTCCGCCGGCTGCGGTGTCCCGGTCTTGATCGTCTCCCGGATCACCTGACCATCCCTGGCGGCTGGAAAGTCATACCCGTCGTGCCAGCGCAACGGTTCATGTTCGACGCGGAAATCGTACAGGCCCCGCTTGAACGCTTCGAACTGCGCGTTCGACTCCCGGTAGAAATCCAGCCTGATCTCATCAAAATTCCACAAGCCGCGGTTGATCGGCAGGTCGCGCCCCCAGTAGTCGGGATTGCGCGTCAGCGTCACGCTGGATCCCGGCTTTACCGCCGTGACGCGATACGGCCCGGACCCAATCGGCGTCGCCAGCGAGGTCTCCTCGAAGGTGGCCGCGTCGACGGCATGGCGTGGCAACACCGGCATCAGGCCGAGGATCAGCGGCAGCTCGCGATCGTTCGCGCCCGCGAGATCGAAGCGCACGGTGAGCGGATCCGGTGCCTCGGCCTTGGCGACCTTGGAATAGTAGGTGCGGAGGTTGGGACGGCCATGGTCGCGCAACAGGGCCCAGGAAAACAGCACGTCATCGGCGAGCACCGGAGTTCCGTCGGAAAATCTCGCGCGGGGATCGATCCGAAAGGTGACGTAGCTCCTGGCGTCGTCGGTCTCCACGCTCCTGGCGAGCAGGCCGTAGAGCGTGAAGGCTTCGTCGTTGCCACGTGCCAGCAGGCTCTCGATCACATAGCTTCGGATTTGTTGCACCGCGAGACCGCGGACGATCATCGGATTGAGGCTGTCGAACGTGCCGGACAGGGCCCATGCCAGACGGCCGCCCTTGGGTGCGTCCGGATTGACGTAGGGCATATGCGTGAAACCGGCCGGTTGGGCCGGGACGCCGTGCATGGCGATGGCGTGGCTTTCGATGGCATGGCTTTCGATGGCATGGCTTTCCTCGGCCGACGATCTGCCGGTGCCGGCCAGCGCGCAAAAAAACAACACCATCGCACCAAAGATCACGGTGCGCATGCGGATGCGTCTAAAGGCGGACAGCAGAACGCGCAAATTTGATTCGAGGCGGCTCACTTTCCGAGTTCTAGCATGGACTTACGGCATCAGGCGGATTGCCCGACCAAAGATGCGCACCGGCATTGATCTTTCCGTCGTTAGCGGTATGAAAGCGGGCAATTGAGCAGGTCGCCGACGCAGGTCACGTATCCGCCTCAATTGGCAAGGAGACAGCCGCGCGCAACGGCAGGGTGTGGCGCACCGGGCGGTTTCGGACGCTTCAGAAAGGGTTTTCCGCAATGAATTTCCGTATCTTGGCCTCGTCGGTCGGGCCGCGTGGGCGACTTCTCGCCTTGTTGGCGGCGACCGCATTGGCTGTTCCTTTTGCCTTCGATGCGCACGCCCAGGCGCCGGCTCCCGGCGCGCCGCCGAAGGCCGCGCCGAAAGCAGCGGCGCCGAAGGCGGCTCCGCCGCATCCGGGTGCACCGACAGCGCAGGCTCCGGCTCCGGGCGGCGCCCCGGCTGCCGCAGGTCAGCCGCAGCAGGCCCAGGGCCAGCCGCCGGAACAGCAGGTTCAGCTGATGTACGCCCCGTGGACGAAGTTCTGCCTGAAGGGCCAGGACGCCAACGCCAAGCAGGTCTGCTTCACCGGCAAGGACGGCCGCATCGAATCCGGCCAGCCGGTGGTCGCCGCCGTCATCATCGAGCCGGAAGGCGAGCCGAAGAAGATCCTGCGCGTGACGCTGCCGCTCGGCATGCAGCTCCACCACGGCACCCGGATCATCGTCGACAACAATCCGCCGAGCAGGGCCGAATACGTGATCTGCTTCGCCAATGGCTGCATGTCGGATTACGAGGCGACACCGGACATGCTCGCCAACATGAAGAAGGGCCAGAACCTGGTCATCCAGGCGATCAACGCCAACGGCGCGCCGCTGACCCTGCCGCTGCCGCTGCAGGAAACCGGCGGCAGTAGCTTTGCCAAGGCCTATGACGGCCCGCCGACCGACCCGAAGGTGTTCGAGGAAACTCAGAAGAAGCTGCAGGAAGAATTGCAGAAGCGCGCCGAGGAGCAGCGCAAGAAGCTCGAGGCCAGGCTCAGCCCAACGCGGCCGCCAAGTAAGCGCGCAAGTAAGCGCGGCCTGAACGAAGTGACGTTACGAAAAAGGCGCCCGAAAGAGCGCCTTTTTTATCGGCTTGAGTGTTATCGGCCTCGAAATGACACGCGCTCGTTGCTGCTGAACGCGCGTCGCGCTCAGTTCAGCGAAGGATTGCGCGGACGATAGCCGCCCGATTTGTCCTTGATGAAAATCTCGGCGACCTGCGAATGGCGGATCGGCTCGCCGGAATCGTCGGGCAAGCAGATTCTGCTCGGACACGTAGGCGACGTATTCGGTCTCCGAATTCTCCGCGAGCAGGTGGTAGAACGGCTGATCCTTGTGAGGACGCATATCCTCGGGGATCGACAGCCACCATTCCTCGGTGTTGTTGAATTCCGGATCGATGTCGAAGATCACGCCGCGGAACGAAAAGATCCGGTGGCGGACGATCTGCCCGATCTGGAATTTTGCGGTTCGCGCTTTGATCATGTCTTTGGGAATAGACCAGGATGACGGCGGATGCTAGTGCCCGGTCCTGGAATTAATGCTTGTGGGAGGTCCCAGCCATGCCACGACCTCCTCACAAAACGCTTCTAAAATGGTCAATATCCTCAATCTGGCGTTACCGTATTTCGGGCTGATCTTCATCGGTTTCATTTGCGGCAAAGCCAAATCTCTGCCCGAATCCGGCCTCGCCTGGATGAACTTTTTCCTCGTCTATGTATCGCTGCCGGCGCTGCTGTTCGGGATCATGTCCAAGACGCCGTTTGCGGAACTCAACAACCCGCCATTTCTGATCGCGACCACGCTCGGCACGATGTGTGCCTTCGCGCTGGCGATGCTCGCCGGCAAGTTGCTGGGTGGACTCTCGTGGCGCGAGGCGACGTTTGCGGGCCTGTCCGGCGCTTACGGCAATATGGGCTATATGGGGCCCGGCCTCGCGCTTGCCGTGCTCGGCACCAAGGCTGCGGCGCCGACGGCGCTGATCATCTGCTGCGACAGCATCTTCCTGTTTTCGATCGTACCGCTCCTGGTCGAACTCAGCGATCGCGACCACCCGTCGATTTTGCACGCGCTCGGCGTCGCGCTGCGGCAGATCGTGACCAACCCGTTGATCATGGCTGCCTGCGCCGGCGCGCTGGTGGCGGCACTGCACATTCACCCGCCGGTCGCGCTCGACAGCATGATCCTGTTTCTGCAGAACGCGGCGGCGCCGACCGCGCTGTTCGTGCTCGGCGTGACGGTGGCCTTGCGTTCGTTCGATCGTGTGCCGTGGGAGGTGCCGGGCGTTGTCGCGGTCAAGCTTCTGATCCATCCGCTCACCGCGTTCGGGCTGATGCTGTTGTTCGGCCCATTCGCGCGGCCGTGGGCTGCGACTGCGGTGCTGATGGCATCGCTGCCGCCGGCGCTGAACGTGTTCGTGATCGCGCGGCAGAACGACGCCTGGATCAAGCCGGCATCCGTCGCCGTTCTGCTCGGAACCTTCGCCTCGGTTGTGACGCTCACGAGCGTCATGTGGCTCATTCAGAGCGGACGGCTGTCGTTTCCATGAGGCTTGTCGGCGGAGTCTTGTCGGCAAGCGTCTTGTCGGCAGTAGTCTTGTCGACAAGCGTTGGCCGGCGCGCGCTGCGCCATGAGGGCGCCAGTCCCTCGCGCATCGCAAGACGACGCAGTGGTCCGATCGAGCCGATCAGGTGCATGCCTGCGGCGCGCAAGCCCTGCATCGGCAAGAGGTCGCTGAGCAACGAGCGGTTCGCGACATCGATGACGAAGGTGCGGCTGGCGACATCGGGGCGGCGCGCCCAGTCGTAGCGGCGGAGCAAATGCGGCGCGCCGGGGTCCTCGCCGGCGGCGATCGCTTCCCGGATGAAATCGGCGATGTCGGCGGCATCGCGCAAACCCAGGTTCAGCCCCTGCGCGCCGATCGGAGGAATGACATGGGCGGCTTCGCCGACCAGCGCGATCCGGTGGCGCGCGAACTGGCCGGGCTGTTCGACGCAAGCGGAAACACGTGACGTCCACCGTCGACATGGACGCGCCCGAAAATGGAATGCGACTGCTTTTCGGCCGCCTCCGAGAGTTCATCGTCGCCGAGCGCCGCGAGCCGCGCGGCTTGCCTGGGGGCAGCCACCCACACCACGCTGCAGCGAAGGCCGGGCAGCGGAACGAAGACGCAGGGGCCGTGCGGGGTGTGAAACTCGGTGGAGACGTTCTGGTGCGGGCGCGAATGGGCGATGTTGAAGGTCAGCGCGCTCTGGTTGAGATCGCGCCGTCTGATCGAGATACCTGCCGCCTCCCGGCACATCGAGTGCCGGCCGTCGGCCCCGATCACGAGGCGCGCGGATGATGATTGCCCGCCGGCAAGCCGGATCGCGACCGCGTCATCGTGCGGCGCAACCGTCTCGGCCTCGTCGTCGAACCGCTGCAGGTTGGGCAACTCGGCCGCTCGCGCTTCGAGGGCTTCACCAGCGTCCGGTTCTCGATGTTGTAGCCGAAGGCCTCCAGGCCGATTTCCTCGGACGAAAACCGCACCTCGGGCGCGCGGATCAGCCGGCCGGTATCGTCGACCAGCCGCATCGCCTTCAGCGCAGCCGCCTCGCTTTCGCAGTGCGACCAGACGTCGAGTCCCTTCAGGAAATCGACCGATGCGCCCAACAGCGCCGTGGTCCGGTTGTCGGCATAGGGGGTGCGGCGGGCGACCAGCGCGGTGCGCGCGCCGGCCAGCGCCGAGGCGATCGCCGCGGAAAGCCCGGCGGGGCCGCCGCCGACCACGGCGACGTCGAAGGAGGTCAAGCCCTTATCCAGGGCGCCATCCTTCATTGGCAGGTCATCAACACGGGCATTATCCATACCGCAACATTTGACCTTCCCGGATGCATTTTCAAGCCTGCACCGGGCATGGATTCGTTCCATGGTCGTCGCGCGGCGGAACGCCGCAAACGCCGATGTGCAATCGTCAAGGATTTTTGGTAGCACTGCCGCAGCAATGGACCAGGTCGATCAGCAGGACATCGTCGGGGCGACCCCAAAGGCACGGGCCGCCGCGTTTTCCGTTCACATCCTCACGGCGCTCGGCGCGGGCATCGCTCTGCTCGCGCTGCTCGAGGCCGTGCGCGAACACTGGTCCGCGATGTTCGGCTGGCTCGGCGTGGCGCTGGTGATCGACGCGATCGACGGGCCGATGGCGCGAAGGCTCGACGTGGTGCGTCTGCAGCCCAACTGGTCGGGCGACGTGCTCGACCTCGTGGTCGATTTCGTGACTTACGTGTTCGTGCCTGCCTATGCCATCGCCGCCGGCGGGCTGCTGCTGCCGCTCGCCGTCCCGCTGGCCGCGATCGGGATCTCCGGTCTCGGGCGCGCTCTATTTCGCCGATCGCCGCATGAAGAGCGACGACAATCATTTCCGCGGTTTTCCGGGCCTGTGGAATGTCGCGGCGTTCTATCTGTTCCTGCTGCGCCTGCCGCCCGCGCTCGCAAGCCTCGCCGTCGGGCTCCTGATCGTCGCGACGTTTCTGCCGTTTCACGTCATGCATCCGGTCCGCGTGGTGCGGCTGCGCTGGCTGACCTTGCCGCTGATCGTGGTGTGGGGCGTGCTTCTGATCTATACCGTGCTGAAGGATTTCGATGTCGGCTTGCCCGTCACCGCCGCGCTGTGCCTGATCGCGCTCTATGTGGCGGCGAGCGATTCCGCGATCCGGCTGTTGCGGTCGCTCACGGCATGATCGAGCTCCTCACCAATCCCGAGGCGTGGGCGGCGCTGTTGACGCTGACCGCGCTCGAAATCGTGCTCGGCATCGACAACGTGATTTTCCTGTCGGTGATCGTGTCGCGGATTCCGGAGCCGCAGGCCACGCGCGCGCGCCAGATCGGGCTGGCGCTGGCGCTGGTGTTCCGCATTCTGCTGCTCAGCCTGCTGGTATGGCTGATCGGTCTGACGCAGCCTGTCCTCACCATCAAAGGCATGGCGCTGTCCTGGCGCGACATCATCCTGATCGGGGGCGGACTGTTCCTGATCGCGAAGGCGACCCATGAAATTCACGGCGAGGTGGAAAGTGCCGCAAACGGCGACGAGCCATCGGGCGGCGCCAGCGCGTTCGTCTGGGTGATCGCGCAGATCATCGTCATCGACGTCGTGTTCTCGCTCGACTCCATCATCACCGCGATCGGGATGGCGCAGGATCTCGAGATCATGATCGCGGCCGTCATGATCGCCTGCCTGATCATGTACGTGTCGTCGGGACCGGTCGCGCGCTTCGTCGCCGAGCATCCGACCACGAAGATGCTGGCGCTCGCGTTCCTGGTGCTGATCGGCGTCGCGCTGGTCGCCGATGGATTCAGCTTCCACATCCCGCGCGGCTACATCTATTTCGCGATCGCGTTTTCGGCGGCGGTCGAATTCTTCAACGTGCTGGCGAAACGCAACCGCAGAAAGCCTAGGGCTAGCAACAACGGTAGTAGCAAGGGCCGGAGCGTCGGTCAGCGGTGCGGCGCAGACGCCGAGTTGACAATGCGGACTCGATGGCCTTCGTTGCCATGCGGACAAATCCTCGAGGAGATTCTGCGATGGCCAAGGCCGTGCGCGTGCACAAGGTGGGAGGACCCGAGGCCCTGGTCTATGAGGCCGTGGACCTGCCTGCGCCGGGGCCGGGCGAGGTCCGCATCCGCCAGCACGCCGTCGGGCTGAACTTCATCGACGTCTATTACCGCAACGGGCTCTACAAGGCGCCGGGGCTGCCGTTCATCGCCGGCAATGAGGCGTCCGGCGAGGTGATCGCGGTCGGGCCCGGCGTGACGCAATTTCCATCCCGGCGATCGCGTCGCCTATTACCACAATCTCGGCGCCTATGCGACCGAGCGCAACATTCCCTGGGAGAGGCTCGTCAAGCTGCCCGACCACGTCACCTATGAGCAGGGCGCCGTGCTGATGCTGAAGGGGCTGACGGTCTGGTATCTCCTGCACAAGACCTTCAAGGTCGAGCCGCATCATCGCGTGCTGATCCATGCCGCGGCCGGCGGCATCGGGCTGCTCGCCTGCCAGTGGGCGAGGGCGCTCGGCGCGCATGTCATCGGCACCGTCGGCTCGAAGGCGAAGGCCGATCTCGCGCTCGCCAATGGCTGCGATCACGTCATCCTCTACAACGAGGAAGACTTCGTCGCGCGCGTCAAGCAGATCAGCCGCAACGAGCTCTGCGACGTCGTCTATGACGGCGTCGGCAAGTCGACCTTTCCGGGCTCGCTGTCCTGCCTGAAGCCGCGCGGCCTGTTCGTCAGTTTCGGCAACGCGTCCGGTCCCGTGCCGCCGTTCGCGATCGCCGAGCTCAACAATCACGGTTCGCTGTTTGCGACACGGCCGAAGCTCAACGACTATATCGGCACGCGCAAGGAGCTGCTCGAGGGCGCCGACACGCTGTTTTCCGCGGTCATCACCGGCAAGCTGCACGTGCCGATCAACCACGCCTATGCGCTGAAGGACGCGGCCAAGGCGCATATCGATCTGGAAAGCCGCGGCCACGACCGGCGCGTCGATCCTGAAGCCATAAGGCTTGCCTATCCGCCGCGGCAAGCTTGCGCCGATCGCAGCGACCGTATGCGCGGCTTTGTCGCGGCGGACATCGTGCTCTGCTACGTTTTCGAACAACAACACGATAAACTTACCGCTGGGGAGAAACAGCCATGGATAAGAACCGCATCTCGCGGCGGGCCGTGCTCGCGGGCACGGCGGCGATAGGCGCGACGGGACTTGCGCGATTTCCGGCGCGTGCCGCCGAGCCGCAATGGAAGAAATTCGCCGGCACCAAGCTCGAGGTGATCCTCGCCAAGGGACCGCGCGGCGACAATCTGCAGAAATACGCCAAGGAATTCACCGAGCTGACCGGCATCCAGGTTGAATCGGAGCAGATCCCGGAGCAGCAGCAGCGCCAGAAGGTGCGTGATCGAGCTCGCCTCGGGCAGGCCGAGCTTCGACGTCATCCATCTCAGCTATCACGTGCAGAAGCGGCAGTTCGAGAAGGGCGGCTGGCTCGCCGATCTCACGCCCTACATGAAGGACCCGAATCTCACCGCGCCGGATCTCGTCGAAAGCGATTTCTCCGCGGCCGGCCTGCAATATGCCCGCAACGACAAGGGGCAGATGCTGTCGCTGCCGTGGTCGGTCGACTATTTCATCCTCTACTACAACAAGGAGATGTTCCAGAAGAAGGGCGTCGAGGTCCCGAAGACGCTCGACGAGATGGTGTCGGCCGCCGAGAAGCTGACCGATCCGAAGGAGGGCACATTCGGCTTCGTCGGGCGCGGCCTGCGCAACGCCAACATGACGCTGTGGACCAACTTCTTCCTGAACTATGGCGGCGAATTCCTCGATGCCAAGGGCAACATCCTGACCGACGGTCCTGAAGCCGTCGAGGCGACCAAGCTCTATCAGCGGCTGTTGACCAAGGTCGCGCCTCCCGGCGTCGCCGGCTTCAACTGGATGGAGTCGATGGCGGCGTTCACGCAAGGCCGCGCCGCGATGTGGATCGACGGCGTCGGCTGGGCGCCGCCGCTGGAAGATCCGACCGCGTCGCGCATCGTCGGCAAGGTCGGCTACACCGTCGTACCGGCCGGTCCGAAGGGGCAGTTCTCGGCGACCTATGGCGACGGCATCGGCGTGGCGCAGGCCAGTCCGAACAAGGAGGCGGCCTATCTGCTGTGCCAGTGGCTGGTCTCCAAGGCGCAAGGGCGCGCGGCTGCTGCAGGCCGGCGGCGGCGTGCCGTTCCGCAACTCCGTGCTCGACGATCCCGATACCCGCAAGGGCGTGAAGCTGCCGCAGGAATGGCTGCAGTCGGCGATCGATTCCGCGAAGATCAGCAAGCTCGGTCTTCCCGTCATCATTCCGGTCGCCGAGTTCCGCGACATCGTCGGCGCCGCGGTGACGGCGACGCTGTCGGGCGCCGATCCGGCAACCGAGCTGAAGAAGGCGCACGAGCAGTTCCGGCCCATTCTGGAGCGCAGCGAGAAGACGTGACCACGCTGCCTCACGCGAACGCGCTGACGGCCGAGGCGAACGCCGCGCCGGAGCGCGAATGGCGGCCGCCATCCTACTGGCCGTTCGTGATCCCGGCGCTGGTCGTGGTGCTTGCGGTGATCGTGTTTCCGTGGGCCTTCACGATCTGGATGAGCCTGAACGAATGGAAGGTGGGCTCGCCGACCACCTTCGTCGGCTTCGCCAATTATCTGCGGATGCCGAACGATCCGCGTTTTGTCGAAGTCGGTAGGGCACACGCTGCGTCTACACCGCGCTGTCGGTGCTGCTGCCGCTGTTGTTCGGGACCTTCGCCGCCGTCGTCTTCCACGCGAACTTCCGGGGACGCGGCGTGCTGCGGGCGATCTTCATCATGCCGATGATGGCGACGCCGGTCGCGATCGCGCTGGTCTGGACCATGATGTTTCATCCGCAGCTCGGCGTGCTCAATTATCTGCTGTCGCTTGTCGGCCTGCCGCCGCAGCTCTGGGTGTTTCACCCCGCGACCGTGATCCCGTCGCTGGTGCTGGTCGAGACCTGGCAATGGACGCCGCTGGTGATGCTGATCGTGCTCGGCGGCATCGCGGCGATACCGACCGAGCCGTACGAAAGCGCGCAGATCGACGGCGCGAACATGTGGCAGATGTTCCGCTACATCACCTTGCCGCTGATCGCGCCGTTCCTGTTCATCGCGGCGATGATCCGCATGATCGATGCGGTGAAGAGCTTCGACATCATTTTCGCGATCACGCAAGGCGGGCCGGGCTCGGCGTCCGAGACCATCAATCTCTATCTCTACAGCGTCGCCTTCATCTATTACGACCTCGGCTACGGTTCGGCGATCGCCGTGATGCTGTTTGTGCTGATCGTGGCGCTCGCGGCGCTGCTGCTTGTATCTGCGGCAGCGTGCGCAGTGGACCGAGATCGGAGGCGGGGCATGAACCTGCGCTCCATCCTCGGCAGGATCGGGCTGTGGTGCTCGGTGCTCGTCATCGTCTCGCCGGCGATCCTGTTCTTTCTCTGGATGCTGTCGCTGTCGCGTGAAGTACGAGGTGGACAACGCAGCCTATCCGCCGATCTTGATCCCCGAGCATTTCGCCTGGAAGAACTATACGGATGTGCTCGCCTCCAACCGCTTCCTGACTTACTTCAAGAACTCATTGTTGGTGACGGGCACCGCGACTTTGCTCGCGATGCTGGTCGGCGTGCCCGCGGGCTATGGCATCGCGCGGATGGCGGCGCGCAAGTCGGCGATCGTGATCCTGATCGCGCGCATCACGCCGGGACTGTCCTATCTCATTCCATTATTTCTGTTGTTCCAGTGGCTCGGCCTGCTCGGCACGCTGTGGCCGCAGATCATCATCCATCTCGTGGTGACGGTGCCGATCGTGATCTGGATCATGATCGGCTATTTCGAGACGACGCCGCTCGAGCTTGAAGAGGCCGCGCTGATCGACGGCGCAACGCGCTGGCAGGTGTTCCGCCATGTCGCGCTGCCGATCGCGCGGCCGGGACTGGCGGTCGCCTTCATCCTCGCGGTGATCTTCTCCTGGAACAATTTCGTGTTCGGCATCGTGCTGGCCGGGCGCGAGACGCGCACGCTGCCGGTCGCGGTCTACAACATGATCTCGTTCGATCAGCTGAGCTGGGGGCCGCTCGCGGCGGCCGCCCTGATCGTGACGCTTCCCGGTGCTGCTGCTGACGGTCTTCGCCCAGCGCCAGATCGTCGCGGGACTCACCGCCGGCGCGGTGAAGGGCGGGTAGGGCGTTTTGGTCAAGAGCAGGCATTGCTCGTGGCCATGTTCCTGAGAGGCCGGGGGGCCGACTGTCGGCTGTCGACCCCCTGGTTCCACTCGGCAGCCATACGCGGGAAGTATGGCTGTCCCGTTGTTGTACGATCCAAGACCAACCTTCAGCGGATCGGATCCATGCGGATCTGAAACACCAGGCTGTTGCCCCAAACCGGAATATAGTCACATCCGGTCGGCGCGGCGGCCCAAGAGAGAACGGCCTTGCCTCTAAAAGTGGGCGCATTCGATACCGTTGTTGCGGTCGTGCCGCTGTTCGACGTCCGCGAGCCGCCGAACGGATTGAAGTCCCGGTAGACGGTGTAGACCCACGGCGGCTTTGCTGAAGCGGGCTGCGGCTCATCGTGCATCTGCACGCTGCCTTGACCTGCCGATTCCAGTTGGGTGAAGGTGCCGTTGTTGTCCCAGTCAATGCAGAAGTAAACATGCTCCATTGATCCTACAGCGCCGACCGGGCCGGAGTATCCGACTTGCTGCTTTATCTCGATCACGCATGCGAGCCGCGTCTCCTGCGGGTAGAGGCCACAGGCCTTCAGCTCTTCGAACACTATTGAACCACCTTGAGTGGCCAGCGCTGAATTCGTCTGAAGCTGCGCCTGCAGCTCTGAAACGATTTTCTCCGCCGCTGCAAAGTCGCCCTTGCCCAGTGCCTCCAGCATGCGTGACCGGTGGGCTGGCTGAATCGTAGCCTGCTGCGGTAGCAGGGCCGGCTGCTGCTCCGGCTGCGGTGGCTGCGCAGGTACTTGAGCACTGAGCTCCATTGTCCCCGTCGCGCTGAGTATGACGACGGCCACCACAGACATTCCAAGTCTGATGCTCGTTTTCATGGACGCCTCCTTTGGTCGCTCTCACGAGCGCGCACGGCGCAGGCAGCCCGCCGAGATGTCAGAGCTGACGATTTTCGCTCGGACGTCGGTCGCCTCAATGCGGCAACGTGCAACCGCGTAGCTCGCTCGTAGATTGAATATACTTTCAGATCAATCTAGCAGTGTTAACCAGTTCACACCCGACTTAGATTTCATCGCGGCCGTCGTTAGCTCGAACGCACTGCCGGTCCAGCGCTGGCACTCCGGCGCGGTGCGAATCGGGCGGCGAGCACCGAAGGGGTGCTGGCCCGTGCAGTGGCAGGCAAAGACGAGGAGCGGCATCGTGCTGACCTCGTAGCGCACCGCCTCGCAGATGCAGCCGCCGGAGAGGGGCAGCTCAGGCCGTCTGGACCGGCCCGTCATTCGTTCCTCCTTTGCATTGTCATGCGACCCGCCGCGCGGCGCCGGCCTTGGTCAGGATTGCGTCGAGCCCGTCGATCATCAGCGAAATCTCCTCGCGCGTGACGTTGAGCGCCGGCATGAAGCGCAGCGCATCCGACTGCGGCGCGTTCAGCAGCAGGCCGGCTCTCGAACGCCTGCGCCACGAGCGAAGGTCCGATCGGCAGTTTCAGGTCGAGGGCGAGCAGGAGACCCCGGCCGCGGACTTCACCGAGCCCGTGCCGCGCCGAGAGCTTCTGCAGCTCGCTTTCCAGGAACAGCCCGGTATCCACGATGGATTTCAGGAAGGCGGGCTTGCCGACCTCATCGAGCACCGCGAGCCCTGCCGCGCACATCAACGGATTGCCGTTGAAGGTGCCACCCTGGTCGCCATGTTCGAAGCACGCGGCTTTCTCGGTCGCAAGCAGCGCGGCGAGCGGGACGCCGCCGCCGATGCCTTTGCCGAGCGTCATGATGTCGGGCGCGATGTCCGCATGCTCGTAGTGAAACAGCTTGCCGGTGCGGCCCATGCCGGTCTGGATCTCGTCGACAATCAGCAGGAGCCCGTGCGTCTTGGTCAGCGTCCGCAACTCCCTGAGGAATTGATCGGTCGCGGGCCAGACGCCGGCCTCGCCCTGGATCGGCTCCAGCATCACGGCGACCGTGTTCTGCGTGATCAGGGCTTCGACGGAGGCGAGATCGTTCAGCCGCGCTTTGCGGAAGCCCGGCACTTTCGGCTCGAACAGCGGCTCGAAGGCCTTCTTGCCCGACGCCGACATGGTCGCGAGCGTGCGGCCGTGGAAGCCGCCCTCGAAGGTGATGATCTCGAACGCGCCGTTCTTATGCAATGCGCCATACTTACGCGCGAGCTTGATCGCGCCTTCATTGGCTTCCGCGCCGGAATTGGCGAAGAACACCTGGTCGAAGCAGCTCTGGTCGACCAGCGCCTTCGCCAGCTTCAGGCTCGCATCGTTGAAATAGGCCGGGCTCGGAGTGAGCAGCTGCCTTGCCTGCGCGGCGAGTGCGTCGGCCACGACGGGCGGAGAATGGCCGAGGCAGTTCACCGCCCAGCCCTGGATGAAATCCAGATAGCGCTTGCCCTTGTCATCCCAGAGCCATCCGCCTTCGCCGCGCACGAACACGGTCTTCGGGCGCGCGGTGATGTCCATCAGCGCATCGAACGAATGGGTGGCCTCTAGCATGTCGAACTCCTGTGGGGTCTGGGTTGAGAGGGGGCCGAAATGCGAGAAGGCCGCACCTTTTTCGGGGTGCGGCCTTCTCGAAAACCAGAGCTGACTAAAATTTGTTCAGCGTCGTCGTCGGACATGGCGCGCCCCATCATCGTCACGGCGGTGACGACGGCAAACGGCGCGCATTTTGGTCCAGGCGAATGTCATGGGATGCGGCCATACAGCCGAAGAGCCGGCGCTGTCAAGCGCGTCCGTTTACCATTTGGTAGCTCCAGGTAGCCGCAACCCTGGGTTTTCACGGGCAAAAGCGAGGTGCAGCAAACCCAACGGCGCCGCCGCAATTTTACGAAACGTTTAGCCCTGATCGATAGGTTCGATTAACCAGTCCGCCCCAGCACTCGAAGCGCTCAGGATGAGCGATGCACAACGCCAAGATGTCGATTGCCGAGGAAGTCGAAGCCGCCATTGCCGCCGGTTCGACAGAGAAGTGCGCCAAGACAACGGGGCGGCTGACGACGTTCTTTGTGTCCTCGGCCGGAAATTTCAGCGACGCGCAGATCGATCTGTTCGGCGACGTCTTTGAACGCCTGATCAATACCATCGAGCTGCGTGCGCTGGCCGAGGTCGGCGCGCGGATGGCGCTGGCCGAGCTGAGCGCACAGCTTGCGCCTGTCCCGCAGGCGCCGGCCTCCGTGGTCCGTCGGCTGGCGCGGAACGAAGACATCACGATTGCCGGCCCCGTGCTGATCGAATCCTCGCGGCTGAGCAACAAGGATCTGGTCGAGATCGCGCAGACGCGGAGCGAGAAACATCTGCTGGCGATCGCGGCGCGCTGGTGGCTGCATGAGATGGTCACCGATGCGTTGCTGGCCCGTCGCTTCCCGAGCGTGAGCCGCCGGCTGGTCGACAATCCCGGCTCCCGTGTCTCGGCGGCGGGATTCGTGACCATCGTCGGCCAAGCGGCTTCCGATCCGGAGCTTGCGATTGCGACCGGCATCCGGTCGGACCTGCCGCCCAAGCTGCGTTCCGAACTGCTCCGCAATGCCACCGAAACAGTCCAGACGCGGCTGCTGTCGCGCGCGCCGCCTTATCTGTTCGAGGAAATTCGCTCCGCCATCGCGGCGGCCTCAGTGGGCGTGGAGCGTGAAATGTCGCGGCCGCGCGATTTCGCCGCGGCCAAGATGACGGTGGCGCGATTGAAGAAGGAGGGCCAGCTCAACGAACCGGCCCTTTTCGAGCTTGCCCGGCAGCGCAAATACGAGGAGACCATCACGGCGCTGGCCGAGTTGTCGGACGCGAGCATCGAGGTGGTTCGTCCGCTGATGCAGAGCCTGCGCAGCGACGGCATCCTGGTTCCCTGCAAGGTGGCCGGGCTTCGCTGGGACACCGTCCACGCGATTCTGGACTGCCGCTATTCGACCGGCGTCACTGCGCCGGACGAGGTGGCCAAGTCGAAGGTTCAGTACGCGCGCCTGACGGTCGACGACGCCTATCGCACGCTCAAATTCTGGACCGTGCGCTCAGCCTCCGCTCCGCCGAGCGTTCACTAGCTTCTTATTTTGACGCGTTTTCTTCACGCGAACCGGTATCCACTTCGCTTGAAAACGCTCTGGCCTTGTCAAAAGCCGGCGACGCTGCCGTGCAGGTCGTAGGCATCGGCGCGTTCGATCTTGGCCGTGACGATCTCGCCGACGCGCAGCGGGCGGCGGCTGGAGAGATAGACCGCGCCGTCGATATCAGGTGCATCGGCCTTCGTGCGGCCTTTCGCCACGGTGGGCCCGACCTCGTCGACGATGACCTGCTGGCGTGATCCGACCTTGCGCTTCAACCGTCGCGCGGAGATCGTCTGCTGCCGCGCCATCAATGCGTTCCAGCGCTCCTGCTTGATCTCGTCCGGCACGGCGTTGGGAATGGCATTCGATGTCGCGCCCGCCACCGGCTCATATTTGAAGCAGCCGAGGCGGTCGATCTCGGCTTCGTCCAGCCAGTCGAGCAGGTATTGGAAATCGGCGTCGGTCTCGCCGGGAAAGCCGACGATGAAGGTCGAGCGCAGCGCCAGCTCCGGGCATTGCGTGCGCCACTGCGCGATCCGCGCCAGCGTCTTGTCCTGCGCAGCCGGGCGCCGCATCGCCTTCAGCACCTCCGGGCTCGCGTGCTGAAAGGGAATGTCGAGATAGGGCAGGATCTTGCCGTCGGCCATCAGGCCGATGACCTCATCGACATGCGGGTAGGGGTAGACATAGTGCAGGCGAACCCAGACACCGAACTCGCCGAGCTCGCGTGCGAGGTCGGCGAATTTCGCGCGAACCTCGCGATCCTTCCACGGGCTCGCTGCATATTTCAGGTCGATGCCGTAGGCCGAGGTGTCCTGCGAGATCACCAGCAGCTCTTTCACGCCGGCATTCACCAGCCGCTCCGCCTCGCGCAAAACGTCGTTGGCCGGGCGCGAAACCAGATCGCCGCGCAGTTTCGGGATGATGCAGAAGCTGCAGCGGTTGTTGCAGCCTTCGGAGATCTTCAAATAGGCGTAGTGGCGCGGCGTCAGCTTGATGCCCTGCGGCGGCACGAGATCGAGATGCGGATTGTGCACCGGCGGCAGCGCGCGATGCACGGCCTCCAGCACGCTCTCATATTGCTGCGGGCCGGTGATCGACAGCACGCCGGGATGCGCCTTCTCGATCTGCTCGGGCTCAGCGCCCATGCAGCCGGTGACGATGACCCTGCCGTTCTCCGCCATGGCGTCGCCGATCGCGGCGAGCGATTCCTGCTTGGCGCTGTCGAGAAAGCCGCAGGTGTTGACGATGACGAGATCGGCGCCGTCATGCTTGCGGGCGAGCTCATAGCCTTCGGCGCGCAGCCGCGTGATGATGCGCTCGGAATCCACCAGCGCCTTGGGGCATCCCAAGGAGACGAAGCTGACTTTTGGCGCGGCGGCCTCTTGCATGTGCGATCTGCCTGATTAATTGGCGTGAGCTAGCGTTCCATTGCGACATTCGCAAGAGGATGTTGGCAGCTCGACACGACGTTCAAATGGAGAGCGCAACCCGAAACACCGTGCAAATACCGGCTCCAAATGCGATGTTTCCATCACGCGCCCGGCAGGCGGATCGATTGTCCATTCAACACACTGCACTAGTTCCAATTGCTCATAATTACAAGGCTTTGCGGCAGCGCGCGGCATGCTATGGGTATCTTGGGTGTGAGTGACCGATGAGCGCCGAGTTGCCGAAGATCGTCATCGTCGACGAAAGCCCGATCCGAGCTGCGATCCTCGAGGAGGGGCTGCGCGAGGCGGGCTTTACCGGCGTCGTGCATATCAGCGAGATGCAGAGCCTGCTCGCGCGCATTTACGCGCTCGATCCCGACGTCATCCTGATTGACCTGGAAAATCCGAGCCGCGACATTCTGGAGCAGATGTTTCAGGTCAGCCGCGCCGTGCGGCGGCCGGTCGCGATGTTCGTCGATCAGAGCGATGCGGCCTCGATCCAGGCCTCCGTCGATGCCGGCGTCTCCGCCTATATCGTCGATGGCCTGAAGAAGGAGCGGATCAAGCCGATTCTCGACCTCTGCATCTCCCGCTTCAACGCGTTTGCAAAACTGCAGGACGAGCTCGACCGCACCAAATCGGCGCTCGAAGAGCGCAAGGTGATCGATCGCGCCAAGGGCATCCTGATGAAGCTCAAGGGCCTCACCGAGGAGGAGGCCTATGTGCTGCTGCGCTCCACCGCGATGCGCGAGAAAAAGAAGATCGGCGAGATCGCGCAGTCGATCCTGACCGCGTCGGAGCTCCTGAAATGATGACCCCCCTTCACATCGGCTTCATTCCGCTGGTCGATGCCGCGGCGCTGATCGTTGCGGTCGACAAGGGGTTCACGGCCGCGGAAGGGCTCGACGTCACCCTGGTGCGGGAAGTGTCGTGGTCCAACGTCCGCGACAAGCTCAATATCGGCCATCTCGACGCAGCCCATCTGTTGGCGCCGGTCGCGATCGCATCCAGTCTCGGACTGGGCCATGTCAAGGTGAAGATCGCAGCACCCTTCAATCTCGGCATCAATGGCAACGCCATCACGGTGTCGAAGACGCTGCATGCGGCGATCATGGACGAGATCGACGGCGACCCGTTCGATCCGATGGCAACCGCGCAGGCGCTCGCCCGGGTTGTCGCCAAGCGCGCCAAGAGCGGGGCGGAGCCGCTGACCTTCGCGATGACCTTTCCGTTCTCGACGCATAATTACCAGCTCCGCTTCTGGATGGCGGCCGGCGGCGTCGATCCGGACGAGGACGTGCGGCTGGTGGTGCTGCCACCGCCCTATATGGTGGACAGCCTCGCCAACGGTCATGTCGATGCGTTCTGCGTCGGCGCGCCCTGGAATTCCATCGCGGTCGATCGCGGCGTCGGTCACATCCTGCATTACGCCTCCGACATCCTGGCGCACGCGGCGGAGAAGGTGCTGGCCGTGCGGCAGAGCTGGGCGGAGAAGAATCCGGAAATTCTCGCAAGCCTCATTCGCGCGACCGCACGCGCCGCCGAATATGCCGAGCAGCCGCAGAACCGCGCCGAGGTGGCGCGCATCCTGGCGCAGCCCGAGCAGGCTCGGCGTCGATGCCGATATCATCCGTCGCACGCTGGACGGCAGGCTGAAGATTTCGCCCGACGGCACGATGCGCGAAAGCGGCCGCTATCTGCTCGTCGGCCGCGATCAGGCCGCGCGGCCCGATCCTGTGCAGGCCGCCTGGCTCTATGCCCAGATGGCCCGCTGGGGCCAGACAACCATGAGCGCCGAGGGGCTGAAGGCCGCGATGGCGGTATTCCGGGCCGACCTGTACGACGCCGCGCTCGAAGCGGCGGGACACCGGCACTGTCGCGGCGGCTTCGCTCGGCGCGTTCACCGGCCCCGAATTCGACCCTGCCGACATCGACGGCTATCTGGCCTCGTTCCCCATCGGGCGGTCAAATCCGATCGTTGATCATCCATTAAGCAGATCGATTCGAAGCTCACTATTTGAGCGCATGCCTTTCAAAAAGGCATGAATGACGATCCACTTAATGCGCTGCAAAACATCAACATATTGAAATAGCTATAGTTTTTCAATCGCGCCGCACTGGCACATGTCTTGAATAAAGGAGACGGCCAGCCATCGCGGACGATGCTCGCTGGCATTTCCACGATGGATTTCCGCAGCAACGGGGCTGATCGGACCGCATCCTCGGGAATTGAACCCGCCGGCCGGCGGGGTCGAAGCCCGAGGCGGTCGCTCTGTTTCCCGTCGACGCCACCGATTTGTGGCTGCAGGAGCCTCGTCGCACATCATGAAACTCGAGACACTTTCGGTCGACTTCAACGACGAACAGAAGCGCTACCTCGAAGGCTTCGCCGCGGGGCTGCAGGTGCTGCGTTCGGGCCGTGGCCTCTCGGCGGCGCGCTGCGCAGGGGAAGCCCGAGCCGGTCGGGCCCGATGCCGTTCATCTCAAGGCGCAGGACAAGGTCACGGCCTCCGGCAAGAAGCTCGCCGACCAGGAAAAATTCAAGCGCGAGGAGCATCCGTTCGATGCCTATCCGCGGCTGAAGCAGCAGGCGCTCGACAACGCCGCGCCGTCGCCTGCGGACAATTTCCGCTGGCGCTATTTCGGCCTGTTCTATGTCGCGCCGGCGCAGGACTCCTACATGTGCCGGCTGCGCATGCCGAACGGCATTCTCAAGCACTGGCAGTTGGCGGGGCTCGCCGATCTCGCGGAGAGCTACGGCGGCGGCTATTCGCATGTCACCACCCGCGCCAACATCCAGATCAGGGACATCCTGCCGAAGAACGGCGTCGCGCTGATCGAGGGCATCCAGGATCTCGGCCTGTGCTCGCGCGGCTCGGGCGCCGACAACATCCGCAACGTCACGGGCACGCCGACGGCGGGCATCGATCCGCAGGAGCTGCTGGACACGCGGCCTTACGCGCGCGAATGGCACTATCACATCCTCAACGACCGCTCGCTCTATGGCTTGCCGCGCAAGTTCAACGTCGCCTTCGATGGCGCGGGAAAGATCGCGGTGCTGGAGGAGACCAACGACATCGCGTTTTCCGCCGTCGACGTGAAGGACGGTTTCGGCGCCGAGCCCGGCGTGTGGTTCCGGCTCGGCGTCGGCGGCATCACCGGGCACAGGGATTTCGCCAAGGAGACCGGCATCATCGTCAAGCCGGAGGACGCAACGAAAGTCGCCGACGCCATCGTGCGCGTCTTCATCGATCTCGGCGACCGCACCAATCGCCTGAAGGCGCGGCTGAAATATGTGCTCGACACGCTCGGCGTCGACAAGTTCATGGAGACCGTCGAGGAGCGGCTCGGCCGCAAGCTGACCCGCGTGCCGGCGGAGGCGATCGCGCCGCGCCCTGACGTCGATCGCATGGCGCATATCGGCGCGCACCGGCAGAAGCAGGACGGGCTGAACTGGATCGGCGTGGTGCTGCCGGTCGGCAAGCTCACCTGCGCGCAGATGCGGGGACTAGCGAAGATCGCCCAGGATCTCGGCGACGGCGAGATCCGCCTGACGGTGTGGCAGAACCTGCTGCTCTCCGGCGTGCGCGACGAGAACGTCGCGCTGGCGAGCGCCGCGATCGAGCAGCTCGGCCTTGCGGTGAAGTCATCGCAGGTTCGCGCCGGTCTCATCGCCTGCACCGGCAATGCCGGCTGCAAGTTCGCGGCCTCCAACACCAAGCTCCATGCAGCCGAGATCGCCGACTGGTGCGAGCCGCGGGTCGAGGTCGACACGCCGCTCAACATCCATCTGACCGGCTGCCATCATTCCTGCGCGCAGCATTACATCAGCGACATCGGCCTGATCGCGGCCAAGGTGCCGGTAGGCGAGAGCGACGACACGGTCGAGGGCTATCATCTCTTTGCCGGCGGCGGCTTCGGCCCGCAGGCCGATATCGGCCAGGAGGTCTATCACGACCTCAAGGCCGAAGATGCGCCGCAGACGGTCGAGAAGCTGCTGAAGGCTTATCTGGCGCACCGCGCCTCGCCCGACGAAACCTTTCTCAGCTTTGCCCGCCGCCATGACGGCGAAACGCTGCGCAAGCTCGCGGATGCGGAGATGTCCTCATGAACCAGATCACGCCTCCCTCCAAGATCGAGATCATCCCGTCGAGCGCGCCGTTCTCGGAGGCGCAGCGCTCGTGGCTCAACGGCTTCTTCGCAGGCCTCCTCAACGAGAACGCGACGCCGCTGTCGGCCGAGCAGGGTGCGGCCATCGTGCAGGGCGCGTCCGGTGATGGCGACGACGGCGAAGCGCCCTGGCACGACCAGACCATGCCGATCGCCGATCGCATGAAGCTCGCCGAAGGCCGTCCGTTGCGGCGGCGGATGATGGCGGCGATGGCGCAGCAGGATTGCGGCCAGTGCGGCTATAATTGCAGCGATTATTCCGATGTGATCGCGGCTAAGAGCGAGGCGCGGCTCAATCTCTGCGTTCCCGGCGGCAAGGAAACCGCCCGGATGCTGAAGTCGCTCTATGAGGAGATCGACAAGACGCCCGCCGCCGGTCCATCGCCGGCCGTGGTGCCCGCGGTCGCGGTGACCGCGACGATCTCCGAACCCGGCCGTTCCCGCGACAATCCGATCGACGCGACCTTCGTGTCGCGCCGCCTTCTGAACAAGCAGGGTTCGGAGAAGGAGACCTGGCATATCGATTTCGATCTCGCCGGGGGCCTCGACTACGTCGTCGGCGACTCCTTCGGCATCTTTGCCAAGAACGATCTCGGGCTCGTCGACCAGATCATCGCGTTGCTCGGCGCCCAACACACGATCCAGGTGAGGGGCAAGACCTTGCGCGAGGTGCTGACCGACGATGTCTCGCTGTCGCCCGCGCCGGACACGCTGTTCGAGCTGCTCTCGTTCCTCACCGGCGGCGCGCAGCGCGAGAAGGCGCGCGCGCTGGCGCAGGGCGAGGACCCCGATGGCGACGCCGCGACGCTCGACGTGATGGCGACGCTGCAGAAATTCTCCGGCGTCCGGCCGCATCCGGAAGCCTTTGTCGAGGCGCTGGAGCCGCTGCAGCCGCGGCTCTATTCGATCTCGTCGTCGCACAATGCGACGCCCGGCAAGCTGTCGCTGACCGTCGACTGCGTGCGCTATGTGATCAACAAGCGCAAGCGGCTCGGGCTCGCCTCGACCTTCCTCGCCGAGCGCATCAATCCGGGCGACGCTGTAAAGGTCTATGTGCAGAAGGCGCATGGCTTCGCGCTGCCGGCCGATCCGAAGACGCCGATCATCATGGTCGGGCCCGGCACCGGCGTCGCGCCGTTCCGCGCCTTCCTGCTCGACCGGCGGGCGACCGGCGCGCCCGGCAAGAACTGGCTGTTCTTCGGCCATCAGCGCAGCGACTGCGATTTCTTCTACGCCGACGAGCTCAATGCGATGAAAACGGCAGGATCGCTGACGCGCCTGTCGCTGGCGTGGTCGCGCGACGGCGCCAAGAAGTTCTATGTGCAGGATCGCATGCGCGAGGTCGGCCGCGAGGTCTGGACCTGGCTCGCCGACGGCGCGCATGTCTATATCTGCGGCGACGCCAAGCGCATGGCCAAGGACGTCGAGCGGGCGTTGGTCGATATCGTCGCGCAGTTCGGCGCGCGTTCGACCGATGAGGCCATCAGCTTTGTCGGGGAACTGAAGAAGAAGGGGCGGTTCCAGCAGGACGTCTACTGACGAGTTCCAATCCGGCTTGAACTGGACAGAATAAAATTCCCTTCCAGCGACGCTGCTGAGACATTTCCTCCGCGGTCGGTATCCGCTGGAGTGCTCGCGTCACTTTTTTTCCAAGCGCCTTGAAACGTTTCGTGCTCGTTCATTTGTTATTGCGCAAGATGGGGCGTTGGAGATCGGCCATGCGCGAACTATCGGCGGAAGCCCGCCTGCATTTTCTTGCGCGTTCGTTGTCGGGGCGCACCCGCAACAGCCTCCCTCTGATCGCCTTCTTCAGCGCTTTCGCATTCATTGCGGCGGTCGTGTTCGGCACGCTTTCCGTCCATCCGTTCTAGGCGCTCATCCTCCGTCATGCTTCAGGCTCGAATCGTCACCCGACGGTGACGGTACTCGAATGTTGCGCAATTGCATCAGACCTCCGCAAAGCGCGGCGTTGGTCGCTTCAGGCAAAGCCCCGTCGTTCCCGTCCAATCGCTTTGTCGTCGTCTCCGACCGCCGGTTGACGCGCACCGCTTCGGTGGCCCCTACAACGAACACCCAGTGAAACGGACGGAGGAGCGCCGCAAGCCGGCGCCGGACTGGGGAATTGAACATGAAATCGGTTTGGTTGAATGGTGCTGCGCGTCGGCCTCTCGCGCGACAATCGTCAGGATATTGTCTTGCGCTGGCTTTGGCAGCCGCGCCGCTGATGATTCCCGAAGCCGCGCGAGCCGACTGCACGCCTGGCTCGCCCGTCAACAACAGCACCGTCACCTGCACTGGAACAACCAACAATTCCAACGGCACGGTCGGCTACGGCGACAGCAGCGACAACGGCAACACTTACAATGTCTCGTCGGGAGCAAGCATAACGGGCACCGAAGACGGCCTGCGCTTCAATAACGGCACACTGAATAATGACGGCTCGATATCAGCCGGTTTCTTTGGTGTTGCCGCCAACCTGAACGGAGTGATCAACAATACGGGTACGATCACCTCGACTGGAGCTCACGGAACCGCCGTTGGAACGTTCGGCTTCCAGGTCACGAATTCAGGGACCATCACGGCGACAGGCGACAGCGGCATCGCCATTTCCGGAGGCGAGGGCAACAACCAGCTCAACAATTCGGGGACCGTCTCGGCGACTGGCGCGAATGGCATCGCGGTCGACGGCTTGGTGCCGATTGTAACCAATACCGGAAGCATCCTCGCTTCAGCACCAGGCGGAATTGCAATTCGTGGTGAGGACGTCCAGCTCACCAACTCTGGGAACGTCATCGGGTCAATCGCGGCTATTAAAGGCAATCAAAGTGCTACGGTGACCAACAATGGCGGAGGCGTCATTTCGATCGATGCCGATAACGGCACGGCCGTCAGCGCCTTTACGGTCAACGTATCAAACGCCGGACAGATTTCGGCGACGGGCGCCGGCAGCACAGCGATCAGCGGGATCGGGGACGCCACCGTCGTTAACTCGGGATCCATATCGGCCGGGAACAACGCCATTGCCTCCAACGGTTCGATCGAAGTCAACAACCTGTCCACCGGCTCCATCTCGGGCTTCTTCGCGATTTCCGCCGACGGAACGGCAACTGTCGTCAATGCCGGCTCCATCTCGGGGCAAGCAGTCGCAATTGACGCCGGCACGGTCAACCTCACAAATTCCGGCTCGATTGAATCGCCCAACACCGCCGTTTTCGGCCATGTCGTGAACGTTGCCAATTCAGGCAGCATCACAGCAACTGGCGGTGGCAGTCCGGCGATACAGGCACTCGATGCAGCGACCGTCACCAATTCCGGCACCATATCGGCTCCTAACGGGATTGCGATCGTGGTCTCCGGCACCGCCAATGTGAACAACAGCAACGGCGGTCTCATTTCGGGTGGAGGCGCCATTTCCGGACAGGACGTGACCCTCAACAATGCCGGCAGCATCGAGGCAACGGGGCAGTCGGCAATCATCGCCAACGGACAAGCCAATGTCACGAACAGCGGCTCGATCACCGGCGCCTTCGGCGCGGTGTCCGGAACGACGGCGATCGTCAACAACAGCGGCACCATCTCGGCGACGGACGCCAGCAGTTTCGCAATATCTACCGTGGACTCCGCCACTGTCTTCAATTCCGGAACGATTTCGACGGCCGGTCAGGCCGCGATCTTTGTCGACGTCGGCGGTGCGACCGTCACCAACACGAGCAGCGGCGTCATCCTGGGGGCCGTCTCCGCCAACCGCGACCTGACCGTCACCAACGCGGGAACGATCCAATCGACGGATTCGTCGGTGGCTACGATCTTCTCCAACGCCGGCGAAGCGCGTGTGATGAACTCCGGCAAGATCATCGGCGGGGCAGTCGGTGTATTCGGCAACACGGTCAACGTGACCAACATGGGAACGATCTCGGCCACCATCGGCATCCAGGCCAATGATGCCTCGACCATCGTGAACGCCGGCACGATCACCGGCACGGGCGGCACCGCGATCCAGTTGTCGAGCGCAAACGATACGCTGACGCTGTTGACGGGCTCGAAGATCAATGGCGTGGTCGACATGGGCGGCGGCAACGACACGATCAACGTGTCCGTCGTCGCGCTGAGCAGCAAAGTCTCGTCGCTGAGCGGCGTCCAGCTGCCGACCCTGATCAATTTCACCGGCACCTTGAACACGACGGCCAGCGGCTTCAACGGCCCGTCCGTGCTCGTCGGCACGCAGCTCGCCACGCTCGATCCGACCGCGCTGGGGCAGACCGACCGCACCTTGATGGACTTCACCGGCGGTGTGTCGTCGATGGTCAATGGCCGGCTCAACGGCGCCTCATCGGTGACGGGCGGCAGCATGATGGCGATGTCCTATGCGACAGAGAGCGCGCAGGCCGGTCCCTTCACCAAGGCCCCGCGCAACGTCTGGACCGATCCGATGCCGGTGACGGTCTGGGCCAGCAGCTTTGGCGGCCAGCGCGTGCAGGACGCGACCGACAACACGCTGCGTGCGACCTCGACGGTGTGGGGCGGCGCGATCGGCGTCGACCGCAAGGTGCGGCCGGACTGGCTGGTCGGCGCCTTCATCGGCGGCGGTGCCGGTGGTCTGTCCGTCGATATGAACTCGCAGACCGTGAACACCGACTACGTATTCGCGGGCGCCTATAGCCGCTTCGAATGGGTGTCGCAGTTCTTCGACTTCACCCTGCAGGGCGGCAACATCACCAACAAGTCGGGCCGGACGGTGCTGAATAACCTCGTCGCCGGCGGCGTGGAGACGGCGACCGCGCGTTCGAACGGCTGGTACATCAGCCCCGAGATCGCTTACGGCCACCGCTTTCAGCTCGGCGATTATGTGCTGACGCCGACCGCGCGCGTCCGCTATGTCGCGGGCATGTTCGACGGCTACAGCGAAACCGGCTCGATGGAGGGCCTTTCGATCGGCGGCCGCACGCTGCAGGACTTCGAAGAGCGCGGCGAGGTCGATGTCTCCAGGGTCACGACGTTCTTCGGCGGCGATCACACGCTGAAGACCAATGTCCATGGCGGCGTCATCGCCCTGCAGCGGGTGGGCGACACCGCGATCAACGCCATCCTGTTCGGGCAGAACCTGTCCTTCGTGACGCCGGGCAGCGGCAGCCTGGTCGGCGCGGTGGCCGGCGCAGGCTTCGACTATCACACCAGCAGCAACGTATCGGTGTTCGGCGCGATCGAGGGCATGATGATGTCGGATCAGAGCCGCACCGGAACGGCGAGGGGCGGCGTCAAGGTCGCGTTCTGAAGCTGACGGGAGCGCCCGACGGGCAAATCAGGTGCGCGGTTTCGCCCTCACGCGATCCCGCGCACCTCGTGAAACAGCGCAAATTTCGTTGCGCGTAAAATCCGAATTGCGCTGCCAATCCAACGCGATTCCACCTGTCCAGTTGCCCGGCGAAAAATATTCAGCTTCACATCGATGCAGATCCGATGGCTACTACTCATGTCCCGCCTCGATCAGAGGGGCGTACGCGTCGTCACGGACGTTGAGCGCGGGATGCGATGGACGCGGGGATGCCGAAGACGGACGGCATCTTTTGCGGACGGTGAAGTCGCGTGGTCCTGGCGCCCCAAGGCTGGCGTCAAGTTGTTCGGGCGATGATCCGAGCGGCGACGGTGGCAACAAAGTCTGGTCACCGGGGAGAGCGCGTATAAGCCGTAACACCATCGCGCAGGGAAGGCCGGTTGTTCGGCTCGTACCTGTGGTTCTGCCGCGTGCTTTTTGTTGCACGCGGACCATGGGTGCGGTGGGCACCCGGTCTTCCCTGCGCCCTCTGTTTTGACGAGGGTGGATTGATGGAAAAACTCGGACGCCATGCGCCGCGGGAATGCGGACTCACATCCGGCTTAGTAGAATGCGAGTCGGGCCACAAACTCGCTGTCGTCCCTGCGCACGCAGGGACCCATAACCACAGGCTTAAGTTTGAGGCACTATGGCGGGACGGCTTTCTTTCCGACCACGAATATCACGCGGTATGGGTCCCTGCGTGCGCAGGGACGACAGATGAGATTGCCTTTCGAGATGTGTGATCTCGTGGGATCAAACCGGGCGACGACGATGGAGGGAGCTGTGCCGCACGCTTCCAGACCCTCATGGTGAGGAGCATCGCGTCGCGATGCGTCTCGAACCATGAGGCCCAAGGCTCGCAGAAGGCTTGCGGACATGCAGCATCATCTAGCCTTAGGCAGCTTGACGTCGTGTCTCGAGGTGCCGGCTGTAGCGCGACATGGCAAAACAGAAGGCAAAATAAATCAGCGCGACGAACACATAGACCTCGACGCTGAAGGATTGCCAGGCGGGATCGATGATCGCGGTCTTGGCCGTGGTCAACAGATCGAAGATGCCGATGATGAGGACGAGGCTCGTATCCTTGAAAAAGGCGATGAATGTGTTCACCAGCGGCGGGATGACATGGCGGATCGCCTGCGGAAGGATGATCAGGCGATGCTTTCGCCAGTAGGAGAGCCCGAGCGCATCGGCGGCCTCGTGCTGTCCCCTCGGCACGGCCTGCAGGCCGCCGCGGATGACCTCCGCAAGATAGGCGCCGGCATAGAGCACGACGGCGATCTGGGCGCGGAGCAGCTTATCGATATTGACGCCGTCGGGCATGAACAGCGGAAACATCACGCTCGCCATGAACAGCAGACTGATCAGCGGGACGCCGCGGACCAGCTCGACATAGAGAACAGAGATCGAGCGGATGGCCGGGAGCTTGGAGCGACGGCCAAGCGCAACGATGATTCCGAGAGGGAAGCCGAAAGCCAGTCCGAACGTTGCCAGGATCAGGGTCACCGGCAGTCCGCCCCAACGATCCTGCGACACGAAGGACAAGCCAAGCAAGCCGCCCCACATCAATATGCCGACCAGAACAAGCGCGCCCGCCCATATGAACAACAGCTCTCGCCGCCACAAACTGCGGCGGCTCGACAGATAGAACAGCAGGATGAACACCAGCGTCGCCAGTGCGGGCCGCCATTGCTCGCCAAAAGGATACGTCCCGAACAGGATGAAGCGGTATTTTTCCGGGATCACGGCCCAGCAGGCGCCGGTCCCGCGAAGCGCGCGGCATGCGCTGGTATCGTTGCCCGGGACGGTCCAGATTGCATCCCAGACACCCCATCTCACGAGGCCGAACAGCATCCTCGCGATCAGAAGGCCCAGCAGCAGGGTCGTGATCGTCGAAGCGATCGACGAGAACAGGTTGGCGCGCAGCCAGCGGAGCAGACGGCCGCCTGGACCCGAGCCCGATGCCGACCGGGCGAAGGAAGGGGAATTTCGCGGCGCGTCCACGGCCGAGCTCATCGATCAGCGCTCCCCCAGCGCGATGCGCGCGTTGTACCAGTTCATGAACAGGCTGATGCCGAGGCTGACGGTCAGGAACGCCAGCATGATGAGCGCAATGGACTCGATGGCCTGGCCGGTCTGGTTGAGCGTCGTATTCGCAACCGACACGATATCCTGATAGCCGATCGCGACCGCCAGCGAGGAGTTCTTGGTGAGATTGAGATACTGGCTCGTCATCGGCGGAATGATGACGCGCAGCGCCTGCGGCAGGACGATGTGCCTGAGGACGAAGCTCCGGCGCAGACCGAGCGCCAGGGCGGCGTCCCACTGTCCCCTTGGGACGGCCTGGATGCCGCTGCGCACGATTTCCGCGATGAAAGCGGAGGTGTAGGTCACGAGTGCGATCAGAAGCGCGAAATATTCCGGCGCCATCGTCAAGCCGCCGACGAAATTGAAGCCGCGCAGCTCCGGCTTCGTTACGCTCCATGTGGCCCCGAGGCTCCACGAGACGATCGCCGGCAGCACGACGACCAGCAGCAATGCGAACGGCCAGATGCGGCGCGACCGGCCGTCCTGCATCTGACGCGCGAGGAGCCGTCGTCGCACGACGAACAGCGCGACGAGGCCCGCCGCCAACGCGGCGAGGACCCAAAGCTGCGCTGCGCCGATCTGGATCCAGGGCAGCATCAGGCCACGGTTCGACAGGAAGACGCCGTCGATCGGCGTCCACGCCGCCCGTGCGCCCGGCAGTCCCTGCATCAGCACGTACCAGAACAGAAGCTGCAGCAGCAGGGGAATGTCGCGCAGCGTTTCCACATAGACGGCAGCGAGGCGAGACAGCAGCCAATTGGACGACAGCCGCGCAATGCCGATCGCCGTCCCCAACGCGGTCGCGAGAACGATGCCGATCACGGCAACGCGGAGCGTGTTGACGAGTCCGACGATGAACGCGCGGAGATAAGTGTCCCTGGGGCTGTATGGCAGCCAGGTGTCCGTGATCGGCATTCCCGCCTCGCGGCCGAGGAAGGCAAAGCCGGTCGCGATGCGGCGGACGGAGAGGTTGTGAATGGCGTTCGACCAGAGCCAGGCGACGATGGCGACCGCGATCCCCACCACGACGATCTGCCAGATCCATCCTTTGACCCGCTCGTCCCGCAACGAAAGGCGAAGCCGTCTCCGGGGCCGGACTTTGGACGTCGTTTGTATCACGGCACAAGGATCCTTCTAACAGCAGGGGTTTTCGGCCCGGCAGCGAGATACGTTTCAAATGTTGCACCAAGTAGACGATCCATGCAACATTTGTTTCATGGCCGAGCAGCCGTCCAAAATGTCGCCCCTGAACGAATTGTGCAGCGCGCTGCCGTCGCTGCCGATGCGGCTGCAGGAAGTCGGCCGGTTCGTCGCCGCCAATGACTACGATGCGACGACGCGTTCGATGCGCGAGCTGGCGACCGCGGCCGGCGCGGACCCTGCGTCGTTCACGCGGCTGGCCAAGGCGCTCGGCTATTCGGGCTGGGACGAGCTGCGCGCGGCACTCACCGAGGCGCGCAGGCCCGCGCAATCATCGCCGTTTTCCGGACGCACCGAGGCGCAACGCCGCGGGCCGAACAGCCGACACGTCGCTGATCACCGCGAAGCTCGAAGCGGAAGCCGCGGGGCTTGCACGGATCTCGCCGGGATCGATCGCCGGCGCAGCCAAGGCGCTGCATGCGGCGCGGCGGATCTGGATCGCCGGTTTTCGAAGCTGCCGCAGCGTCGCGGAATTGCTCAATTACGAACTCCGCCTGTTCCGGCCGGACGAGGTGCGCCTCGTCGGCGGCTCGGGACCTGAGGATCTCGATCTCGGCGCGTTTCGATCGGGCGATGCGGTCGTCGTGATCGGGTTCGCACCCTATTCGCGGGCAAGCGTGCTGTCGGCGCGGGCGGCGCATGATCAGGGCGCGAAGCTGATCGCGATCGCCGACTCGGTCTCGGCCCCGATGGCCGAAGGCGCAGATCATCTGCTGCTGTATGAAGCCGCATCCTCGCCGGGATTTTTCCCGAGCCTGACCGGCGCGATCGCGATCGCGCAGTCGCTTGCGGCGGTCACGTTTTCATGCGGCGGCAGCAGTGCAAAGCGGCGTCTCAAGGCGACCGAGGCGCGTCTTGCCGCGACGTCGCAATATGTCGCGGAGAAGGGGCAACCGTCATGACCGCCGGACACAGCCGCGTGCTGCACCGAAGCCTGCGCAAGACGCCGCCGAAGGCGGTCGGCGGCGAGGGCGTGTGGCTCATGGCCGAGGATGGCCGACGCATTCTCGACGGATCGGGTGGTGCTGCGGTGTCATGCCTCGGGCATCAGCATCCGCGCGTGCTCGAGGCGATGGCAAGACAGGCTTCGCAGCTCGCCTATGCCCATACGGGCTTCTTCTCGTCGGAGCCCGCGGAGGCGCTGGCCGAACATCTTGTCGGCCACGAGCCGGGCGGTCTCGCCTATGTCTATCTCGTCAGCGGCGGGTCGGAAGCGATCGAGGCCGGCATCAAGCTGGCGCGGCAGTATTTCATCGAGATCGGTCAGCCGCAGCGCCGGCATTTCATTGCGCGCCGCCAGAGCTATCACGGCAACACGCTCGGCGCGCTGGCTGCGGGAGGAAACGCCTGGCGGCGCGAGCCCTACGCGCCGCTGCTGTCCTCGGCCTTCAGCCACGTGACGCCTGCCTTCGCGTATCGGGAGAAGCGCGACGGCGAGTTCGATCAGGACTTCGTCGCGCGGCTGGCGGGCGAACTCGAAGCGGAATTCGAGCGGCTTGGTCCTGAGACGGTCGCAGCCTTCATCGCCGAGCCCGTGGTCGGAGCGACGGCCGGATGCGTGCCGGCGCCGGAAGGATATTTCGCGGCCGTCCGCGACATCTGCGACCGGCATGGCGCGCTGCTCATTCTCGATGAGGTCATGTGCGGCATGGGCCGCACCGGGACGACGCATGCCTGGGAGCAGGAGGGCATCGCGCCCGACATTCAGGCGATCGCCAAGGGTCTGGGCGGCGGCTACCAGCCGATCGGCGCGATGCTCGCGCACGGACGCATCATCGATACGATCAGGAGCGGATCCGGCGCCTTTCAGCACGGGCACACCTATCTGGCACATCCGATGGCTTGCGCGGCCGCACTCGAGGTCCAGCGGGTCATCGCCGAGGACAAGCTGCTCGAGCGTGTGAATGAGCTTGGATCGTATCTCGAGCAGCGGCTGACCGAGCGCTTCGGCAATCACCGTCACGTCGGCGACATTCGCGGCCGCGGCCTGTTCAGGGCGATCGAATTCGTTGCCGACCGCGCGAGCCGCGAGCCGTTCGACCCCGGCCTCAAGCTGAACGAGAGGATCAAGGCCAGCAGCCTTCGAAGCTGGCCTGGCCTGCTATCCCGCCGGCGGCACGGCGGATGGCCGCCGTGGCGATCATGTCCTGCTCGCACCGCCTTACATCTCCACGCCTGATGACATCGACATGATCGTCGAACGTCTCGGCGTCGCGGTCGACAGCGCTTTGAAAAGCATCAATTCATAGGGGAGGGAACGATGAAGAAGGGCATCTTCGGCGCAGGCCTGCTCGTCGCGGGCGTTTTTGCAAGTTGGGACTCAGCAGCATCGGCGGCGACACTCGATACGGTCAAGCAACGCGGCACGCTGGTGTGCGGGGTAAGCACGGGTTTCGCCGGCTTCTCCGCGCCGGACTCGCAGGGAAACTTCAAGGGCCTTGATGTCGACTACTGCCGCGCGCTGGCCGCGGGCGTGCTCGGTGATCCGAGCAAGGTGCGCTATGTGGCGCTGACGGCGCAGAACCGCTTTACCGCCCTGCAGTCCGGCGAGATCGACGTGCTCTATCGCAACTCGACCCAGACCTATCTGCGCGGCGTGACGCTGGGGCTGCGGCAGGGGCCGATCAATTTCTACGACGGTCAGGGCTTCGTGGTTCGGCGCGACAGCGGCGTCAAGGACATCAAGGGCCTGAACGGCGCCACGGTCTGCGTCGCGCAGGGGACCACCCACGAAGTGACGCTCGGCGATTACGGCCGCGCCAACAATATCGACTGGAAACCGCTGGTGTTCGACCGCGTCGACACGATGTACCAGACGTTCTTCGGGGGGCGCTGCGATGCCATGACCCAGGATGCATCAGCGCTCGCCGGCGCGGTCGCAACCGCAGCGCCGAACCCGGCCGACTATCTGGTTCTGCCGCAGACCATCAGCAAGGAGCCGCTTGGACCCTTTACGCGCAATGGCGACGAGGTGTGGACCGACATCATCGCCTGGCTTCACTACGGGCTGATCGAGGCCGAAGAACTGGGCGTGACCGCGGCGAACGCGGACGAGATGGCGAAGTCCAGCACCACGCCGGCCGTCCAGCGGCTGCTCGGCAGCACCGGCGATCTCGGTTCGCGGCTGGGCCTGGACAACAAATGGCTGCTGCAGGCGATCAAGGCAGGCGGCAACTATGCCGAAATCTTCGAACGCAATGTCGGCCAGGCGAGCCCGCTGAAGCTCGAACGCGGGCTGAACGCCACATGGACCAAGGGCGGACTGATGTACGCCATTCCGTTCAAGTGATCGCCGTTCAAGTCGATCGGCGCGCTTCAGCCCGCCCGCTTGAACGGGGCGACATCGATGCCGGCCGTCTTCAACGCGGCGCGGACGCCGCGGGCGATCTCGACCGCGCCGGGCGTGTCGCCGTGAATGCAGACCGTATCGGTGCGCATCCTGATGACCTTGCCGGAGACCGAGACCACGGCCCCGTCCTGCACCATCCGCACCACGCGGCCGGCGATCTCCTTGGCGTCATGCAGCACCGCGCCGGGCTTGCTCCGCGACACCAGCAGGCCGTCGTCGCCATAAGCACGATCGGCGAACACCTCATGCACCATCGGCAAATTGGCCGCTTCGCCGGCCTGCACCAGCCTGGAATTGGCGAGCACGACGAAGATCAGGTTGGGATCGACCGCCTTGATGCCGCTCGCGATGGCGCGCGCGGTCATGTCATCCTCGCAGGCGACGTTGGAGAGCGCGCCATGCGCCTTGACGTGGGTGACTTTGTGGCCGGCGGCAATCGCGATCGCCTGCAGCGCGCCAATCTGGTAGGCGACGAGGTTCTCGATCTCCGACGATTTCATGCCGGGAACAGGCCGCCGCCCGAAACCGTGAAGATCGCGATAGCCTGGATGTGCGCCGACACTGACGCCATGCGCCTTCGCCATCTCCACCGTCGTGCGCATGATGTCGGCATCGCCGGCGTGGTAGCCGCAGGCGACATTGACCGATGTGGCAAGCTCGATCATGGCGGCGTCGTTGCCCATCTCCCAGGGGCCAAAACTCTCGCCGAGATCGCAGTTGAGATCGATGGTTGTCATGGCGTGATCCCTTCTTGTTCGGGGCTTGCAAAGTTATGGCGTGACTGGGTCGGTGAAGGCCGCGTGCCACGTGCCGGCATCGATTGCGCTGACGGCACTGCCGGCGACATTAGCATCCCGCAGCGCCTCGATGTTGAGCTCGTTATTTTCGAGCGCACGCAGCCGGTCGGGCAGCGAGCGCAGCAGATCGGCGAATGTCCTCGCCTCGGCCTGCGCTTCGGTCACCGGGATAGCGTTGAAGCGGAAGCCGGTGCCGGCTGGGATTTGTGCAAAGCGGCCGAAATCGACAGAGATCACGGTCGCAATCTTCGGATAGCCGCCGCTGGTGCCGCGGTCCGCCATCAGCACGATCGGCGCGCCATTGCCGGGCACCTGGATGCTGCCATTGACCGTGCCGTCGGAGACGATGTTGTGGCCATGGAGATGCTTGATGACGGGCCCTTCGAGCCGATAGCCCATGCGGTCACTGGTCGCCGAGATCTTCCATTCGCTGTCGAGGAAAAGCGCCTTGTCGCCGTCGCTGAACTCATCGTCCTGCGGCCCCAGCACGATGCGGATCGGCCCCTGGACTGGTGCTGGAAGCTCGATCCGGCGCTCGGTTGCGCTGCTTGCGGCCCTGACCTGAAATTCATCGCCGGTCTGCAGCGGCCGCGGGAACGGGCTGCCGAGCCCTGCGCGCGCGTTCACGGCGAGACTGCCGAAGGTCGGCTCGCCGGCGATGCCGCCCTCGATCGCGAGATAGCTGAAGGCTGCGCCCCTGGCGAAGCCGAGCGTCAGCGTCTCGCCGTCGGCGATCGTCATCGAGGTCTCGAAGGCGACTACGCGGCCCGCGATGTCGGCGCCGCGCGGGGCGCCGGCCAGCGCCACCCGCACCGCGCCGTCGCGCGCGGTGAAGGCCGCGCCGAACGGGCCGATCTCGATCGCAGCGGCGAACAGCTCATTGCCGACCAGGCAATTCGCGGCCGCCAGCGCCAGACGGTCCATTGCGCCGCTCGGCGTCAGGCCATAGCGCTGGGCGCCATGCCGTCCGCCGTCCTGGACGGAGCTCGCGGGCCCAATGTTCGAGACGATCAGCCTGCTCATGCGGCGATCAGCTCGGCGATGATCTCGCCGGCCTCCGCGGCACGTTCCTGCTCGGCGAAGGTCTTCTGGTCGATCGCAAAGAAGGTCACGTCGTCGCCGGGCTCCAGCAGGAAAATCGGGATCGCGATGCAGTTGATAGGTGCGCACCGGCGTACGGCCGAGCAGATGCCAGCCGCAGGGACCGGCGAGGCACTGGATGCCGGTCTGCACGCCACCGACCGCGATGATGCCTGCGGGCGATATCAGGCGCGGATCGAGCCGCCGCGGCATGTGCAGGGATTTGTGCAGCCCGCTCAGATAGGACCAGCCGGGCGTAAATCCGATCATGGCGACCCGGTATTGGCCGGCGGTGTGCCGCGCAACAATATCGTCGGGCGTCGTGCGGAGGGTCTTGGCGACATCCTCGAGATCGATGCCGTTCTCGCCACCATAGGCGACGGGGATGCGCCAGCGCCGCGGCTTGATGCCGGCCGTCATCGGGCGCTGTGCGGCCGCAAGGAGCTGCTCGCCCAGCGTCGCGAAATCGATCCGGCAGGGGTCGTAATGCACCAGCAGCGACCGATAGGTCGGCACCGTCTCCGTCACCCCATCGATGGGGGCATCCTGAAGCGCGCGGTCGAGCGCCAGAACGCGCCGGTTGGCGGCGTCATCGATATGGCGGCTGAATTCCACCGTGATGGCGCTGTCGCCACTCGGCAAAAGGCGGGGCGGGGGAAGCGTCGCGGCCATGGCCTCACAAACTCGTCAGGTCTGAGCGATAGCGCGTTTCGTGGCGAAGTGGAATCGGCTTCGCGCAAATCCGCCCGCAAATTCAATAAATTAATCGGATGACTTGCGATAAGGCGGAGTTATCCGTCGGCCAGGATTGACAGACCTGAGGCGCTTGCTATCCCACTTGACGTGATGGCCGCACCCCGCAAGATGCGCCTGCATTTTCTCCCCTTCAATCGGAGCCGCTTTTTCGATGTCCCTGACCAAAGAGGCGATCGCGACCCTTTCCCGCGTGACCACTGCCACCATCACCACGGTTCTGCTCAAGAAGGGGCTGCGGAACGTCTGGATGCGCGGCGCGCGCCCGCTCAGGCCGGGGCTGCCGCGGCTGGTCGGTCCTGCCTTCACGCTGCGCTTCGTGCCGGCGCGCGAGGATCTGGCGACACCGGAATCCTGGTCGTCGCCGATCTCGACCCGCACTGCGATCGAGGCCATGCCGGAAGGCTGCATCGCCGTGGTCGACGCCATGGGCATCACCGACGCCGGCATTTTCGGCGACATTCTCTGCGCCCGCATGCAGAAGCGTGGCGTGACCGCACTGGTCACCGATGGCGTGGTGCGTGACGTCGAGGGCGTGCTCGGCACCGGCCTGCCGGTCTGGTGCGACGGCTACGCCGCGCCGCCGTCCGTCGCCGGTCTGACCTTTGTCGGCTGGGGCGAGCCGATCGGCTGCGGCGGCGTCGCGGTGTTCCCGAATGACGTCGTCGTTGCCGACCAGGACGGCGCGGTGCTGATCCCGCAGGCCTTCGTGGAGCATGTGCTGGCCGAGGGGCCGGAGCAGGAACGGATGGAAGCCTGGATTGTCAACGAGGTGAACAACGGCGCCGTGCTGCCGGGTCTCTATCCGATGAACGCCGAGACCAAGGCGCGCTACGCGGCGAGCAAGAAGTAACGTCACGCCGACGCAATCAACTCGTAGATGCAGCAGAAAGCGCCGGCTCAACCGGCGCAATAGGGAGCAACTCCATGGACATTCATCTTTCCGGCTCGCGTCCGTCGCGCCGCGCGCCGAAGGAAAATTTCACCGGCACCGTGTGGCAGGATCCGATCATCACGCCGCAGGCGCCGGCGCGGCTGGTCGCGAACCGCGTTGCATTCGAACCCAGCGCGCGGACTGCGTGGCACACCCATCCGCTCGGCCAGACACTCTATGTGATCTCCGGCGTCGGACGCATTCAGACCAAGGGCCAGCCGGTGCGTGAGATCAAGGCTGGTGATACCGTCTGGATCCCGCCGGGCGAGAAGCATTGGCATGGCGGATCGCCGACCACCGGCATGGTTCACATCGCCATGCAGGAGTCGCAGGACGGCAATCATGCAACCTGGATGGAGCACGTCACCGACGAGGAATATTCCGCGGCGGTGGGGTAACGCACATCGATTACCTGCAACCCAACTCTGCCGATTCGCAAAACACGGCGGCGAGCGACCGCGAACAATTGAGAACTGGATGGGATCAGACCGGCGTGACGACCGCGCCGGAGGCGGCGGTTTAGCGTCAGTATCTCACGTCTCCATGATCACGACTCCGTTACTATGATTGCGCTCTAATCAAACCACCTTGAGCGGGAGGCTGTCTGTGACTTACTTCACAGGAACCCGACCCCCGCGCCATTTACGGTATGCCGTATTCCAATAAAGGACGGCGATACCGTATGAGCGATATTCTGACTTGCATCGACACCCTCGACAACGATCAGGCAATTTCTCACATCAGGAGCTTGCTACAGGCAGCGATGCGGGGGACACCCGCCTTTGCCGCAATGAGTGCTGACGCCATCGCGGATCGGCTCATGACAATCGCGGTCGAGCCCGAAATCCTCGCTGGAGCCGCTTCCATTGTCAGGAAGACCCCGACCAAGCCGATCCTGAACAGACACGTCGGCTCAGCCGCCAGAGAGCTGCTGCTCATCTTCGCGCAAACGAGCGGCGGAGACCGGATCCTGCAGGAGACGCTGAATTGGCAGGAGGAGAGGCCGGATCTCGGCTTCGTCACTGTCCAGACGGTCTTCACCTTTCTTTGGCTCGCCGTCGCGGGCGACCTCGACCTGAAGCTCGGCTGGTTCCGCTATCGCAAGAGGGCGCTAACCCCTGAACAGCAAGCCAGGCTCTTGAAGCCGGTTCTTCCGATCGCCGTGACAGGCGTCATCGAAGCACTTGCCGCTCCCATCGAAAATCACGAGAGATCGCCAAGGATGCGCCGCTCCACATCGAGCGGACACCTCCGCGTCGACCCGGCCGCGCTAGAATTCGCTGCGCCGTCCAGGTCCCCGAACACATAACGCCGCGCCATACGCCTGATCCCGATGTGCCGGAGAGATGACCGGAGCCGACTGCACGCTTGATGCCGCTGATCAGCGTCACGCTGATGTTGCCGGCGTCGGCGACGCGACCGGACGCGCTCACGCCGGAATTGGCAGACGCGACCTGTCCGTTGCTGATGTCGATCGACACCGTTGCGCCGTCACCGCAGGCGGCTTTCGGCGATGTGATCTGGACGTTCCAGGCGCCGTCGAAAGTTGCGGCCGAGGCCCGTGAGGCGAAGGGGATCGCGAACAGCGCCACAATGTGCGCGGCGATCGTCAGGTTGCGGAAGTATCTCATTGGTTGACCCCTTGCGTTGGACACCGCGATCCTCGCACTTCGCCTTGGGGCCGGGCTGTGAGAGTGGTCACGCTGACGAACGCAAAGAGCCCCGCAGATGCGGAGCTTTGTTCAGTTCTGGTGCGCTCTTACCGATTGCTGGCATGCAATGCCGATTTCGCTGTGCGCTAATTCACGCGCGACCAGGTCTGTCCGCCGCAGAACATGCCGCCGAAAGCGCAGCCCTGCACGCGCAGGGTATCGGAGCCCTTCAACGCGATCGTTGAATCGTAGGTGCTGCCGGTGTTCGGATCGAGAATTCGGCCGCTCCATTTCTGATCCTTGCCAGGTCGCATGTTGATCAGAACCTGCTCGCCATTCAGATTCGAATTGGTGTCGACCGAATAGCCGCAGAGATTGGTGCCGCATTGCTCGATGCGGACCTTGCCTTCCTTCTCCTCTGTCAACCAAACGCCGACCGGCGAATTGGGATCGCGCGCTGCTGCCGGCGCAGGAGCGGGCGATACGGGCGCGGGCGGCGGAACGGCCGCGACGGCCGGCAATGGCTCCGGTCGTGTTGGCGGCACCTGCTCCTTCAGAAGTGGCGGTGGAGACGCGGGTGCTGGTGCGGACGGTGGAGCAACCGCCGTCTCTGCGGGCGCATTGTTGGCCGTTGCCGTCGAGCTGTTCGGTGCGACGGCCGCGGTACTGGCGGGCGCGGGCGGCGAAGCCGCTGGAGGCGTGGCCGTCGGGACCGTCGCGAGTGTCAGTGGGCGCAGACGCCGGCGCGGCTGGCGGATCGTTCCTCACATCATTCTTAGTGTCACTCTTGATATCACTCTTGGCGTCCTGCGTGCCCTGCTTGCTTCGCGCATTTTCCTGGTTGCCGTGTGGGCGCTTGGCTTTCTTTGCTGTGCCCGTGTTGTCATAGACGCCGGGAATCGAAACCGTGCCACGGTCGGGATCGATCCGAATGGTGTGGCCGCCATACTCGAACGTGTACTGCGCCTGCGCCGTGCTGCTTGCCAGCAGGAATGCCGCAATCGCCAATAGTCTTTTCATCATGACCTCCTGACGCAGCAAAAATCCCGGCGCGAGGCCCAAGCTGCGGCAAATCTACAACGTGATATGCATCACTTTCAAAATATGAGTCGCGGACCAACCGCCGCGGTTCGACGACTTGATTTAGTCGAATTCGCCGCGCGCAGGCAGGGGTTAGATTGTCTCGACTTTCCGGCTATTTGAAGTTGCGCGCGGTCGCATGTCCACGCAAGGAGACGTTCGGACTGCGCAACAGGAGAACAGGCTCGCCGTGACGATTTCCATGTCTCAATCATCCGTGGACGTTTTCGTCCCGTTCCTCGGCAATCTCTCTGGCCTCCTCGATCATGCAGCGAGCTACGCCGAGACCCGCAAGATCGATCCCGATGTTCTCATGAAGATGCGGCTGTCTCCCACCATGTACAATTTTGCGCAGCAGGTGGCCGAAGTTAATCGTCACGCGGTCGTTGCCTGTGCGCTTCTCGCGGGCAGCCGCGCGCATGTGTTTCCAGACAACGCGCTTGATATTGCCGGGCTGAAATCCAACACCGCCAGCGCGATCGATTTCGTCACCGGCCTGCCGCGCGAGGCGATCGATCAGGCGGCGGACCGCGACGTCATCTTTACCTTCAAGAACGGCAACACGCGCACGTTCACGGGCAGGTCGTTGCTGATGACGCTGAGCCTGCCGCAGTTCTTTTTTCACCTCACGACTGCGTACGACATCCTGCGCCACGCGGGTGTCGACCTCGCCAAGAAGGACTTCCTCGGACCGCCACGCTAGATCGCGCACGCCAAGTGATCAGTTGTGACCGCTTGCGCCAGGAGCCTGATCCGCTTGCGCGGGACGTCCGGTCATCTCGCTGCGAAACTGTTCGAACCGCCGGCGCGCTTCGGCTTCGCGATCGTCGACGAGCTTCACCGCCGCTTCCTTCGCCATCGGCCCATTGGCGGAGCCAGTCGAGTTCTCGCCGATCATCTCGTCGACGAAATACTCTTCGTTCGCGGCGCGGCGCACGGTCCATCTGAAACGGATCGCCGCGAGCGGACCCGGCCCGATCTTCGTGTAGCCATCGGCCTCCGCCGGTACGAGGGTGGGAGACGTTTCGGTATCGCGATCTGCCTCGGAATGATCGAGGATACTCGCGATCGTCGCCAAGGCATGATCCGTCGCGTTGCTTTGCGAACTCTCGGCCAATATCAATTCCTCCAAAGAAATAGCCTTGGCGCGCAAAATGGTGCGGCCAATCTCACGCAACGCAACGCGAACAACTTTGTGATGAAGTAAGTCTTAGCTCACGCGAGAGCAGGCGGCAATTTGTCTTTCCAGGGACGCACTTGTTCCAGTTGAGCCGCGACGCGGAACAATGTCGCCTCATCGCCGAAACGCGCCGCGAACATCATGCTGAGCGGTAGTCCGGCACTGTCCCGTGCTAGACGCACCGACATTGCCGGCTGCCCCATGTTGACCATCGCGGTTCCCGGCACGTAGCGCCGCAGAAACAGGCGCAATGTGCGACGGGAAGAATCCGCGTGGCGACCGCAGCACCCGCGCTACCGGACGATCCGCCCGAGGACTGCGCGAGATGCCAGGGATTTCGAAGAATTGGCGAGGCGAGAAGCTGACGCTTTGCGGAGTGGCGCCGATCGCAAGGCCGCACTTGAGCGACTAGTCTAAGCTGGCGGTGATTGCTGAGGGTTGGGGTTCGGGACGTTGCGACGCAGATGGCGCGGATTGCGCTGGAGAGTGGGCGTAGCAACGTCATCGATGCACGCCCCCTGGCGTTGCCCGTAGCTGAGCCTGAGTGAGTTGCCGCGCCAGCGGGGTCCAGTGAAGGTCCCCGAGGCTCAGCTACGCAGCGGCTGATTGGCCGTCGAATGTCAGAAGAAGCCGGGACTAAGGTCCACGCCGTACGACAATATCAACGCCGATACGAAGAGGGCCGCCGCTGCGGAACGGTATGCAATTCTTTTGATTTTCTTGCTGACCTCGCCATACGAGGTCGGGAACGACAGTTCGGAAACACTCATAACTACCCCCCAACTCAGAAATCAAAATAAGCCAGGTTCACTGGTTTTCGCGGCGCCAATTGCCACAACAGGAAGTTGATGAATGCATGCCCACAATTTGATTACTTCACGTCCGAATTGCGTCGATTGCGCCTCTAATCCCTCCAGAAGTCCTTGAACCTGCCCGGCCCAAGCTCAGTGTACTTTATTGTGTGCTGAATATTCTTGTGCCCAAGATACCCTTGCAGTGCCCGCGCATCGTGCCCTTTGTTTGCCAGTGCAAACCCACATGCATGCCTCAGCATATGTGGATGGGCTTTGAAGCCCAGCTTCGCGGCGCTCCAGCATCCTCGCAAACCCGGCAGTGGCACGGCGCACAAACGGGCTCTTAGGTTCTTGCTCTCTGGCCAGCTTCCGCAGTGCTCGCAACTCAGGCGAGATTACTTCTGGGCGAAGCATCACGGCTTTGGCGGCGGGTAGTGAGCACGATCGAGTCGTGATGAAGTTAAAATTTACTCAAGGCGTGCTCTCAACGCTGCGCTGCCGCAATTACAGAAGCGTAATCTTCCTGCGAAGAAAAGCATTCCACTCATGTCCTCAAGCAGGGGGGTCGATGATTACAGTCGTGCTAATTTGGCCTGGTGATAGTTTTGCTGGAGACGAACATGACCAAAGCCTTTGTTGCTATAGCTGTCCTCGCTCTGTCGACGTCTGGCGCTTTCGCGGCGCATCATCGGGTTCATCATCATGCGGTCCCAAGTGCTGACGCTTCGCCCTCTATGGCACCAATGACGTGGCCGGGTGCGAGCAATACCGACCATGCTGACCACATGAAGAGCCTTCACGAATCTGGCTACAATCCGAAGGACGATTTCAATTCAAACGGAACAATAAAGGCGCAATAGGTTAGGCAGTCGCGCCGCTCATCCTAGCCATCGCGGAGCACCTGGATCATCCGCCGGTGCTCCGCGACTTTGTTATGCTTGCTGTGGCTACCGACCGTGCGGGTAGTCTGTCCCATTGCCACGGCTCCCACCCGCCGCCATTGCCCCCGTCTCGACACGCCCGGGCGCGCCCAGGAAATAACAATATCCAGGAAATAACAATATGGTGACACGCGCGCGTCCAGGAGATTTGCTCATTGATCTCCCGAGGTCGGGCAGGTTGTGCTAGTTTTGACTGCAATCTGGCAGAGGCTTGTATGGTCATCAATCAGAGCGATGGCGAGCCCTGGCGGTACCGGTTCATAATGGCTCCGGCCATGATCGTGTGCGTTATCGTCACCGGAGCCGCGATCTACTACTATATTCAGGGCTCGTGCGGCATCGTGGCATGCATGGATCAGTTGCCGTTGTTGAAGTACATCGGCGTCACGCTTGCGGTTTTGGGCATGAAGGCGAAGGCTATTGAAAGGATGATATTAGACCGGCGTAAGTCGTCCAACTCCGCGCGCGTCTGGGAAAATGTGTCGCCTCAACCGAAGTGACTTAGAAAACGGCGACACCGTCATCGATCGCTGACCAATCAAAAACTGTCGCCGTGCAGGGACCTTTGCGGTCTTCGTCGTCGTGCATCCAAGGCCTCTTTGCGACTAGGTACGGACCGCCCGCCCGTACCTTTATCGTACCTATCGGCTATTTCCCTACTCAAAGCACATCCTGATTGATGACGTTCTGGCGGATGGGCTCACCGTCCAGCGCGCTCAGAATATTTCGTGCGGTCTGTTCGCTCATCCGGTCGACTGCTTCGTGCGTGACGCCGGCGACATGCGGCGCCATGACGACGTTCGGCAGGCTGTGTAGCGGCTGGCCGACCGGTGGCGGTTCCTGCTCGAACACGTCGAGCCCGGCGCCGGCGAGCTTGCCCGAGACCAGTGCGTCGTGCAGCGCCTTCTCCTCGACTATGCCGCCGCGCGCAGTGTTGATCAGATAGGCCGATGGCTTCATCAGCTTGAGCCGCGCCGCATTGAACATGCCGACCGTTTCGCTGGTCTTGGGACAATGCACGCTGACGAAATCGGCACGCGGCAGCGCGGCGTCGAGATCGGCGACCGGCTCGCAGCCGGCCGCCTTGATCTCGGCGGCAGGCTTGTAGGGATCGTAGACGAGCACCTGCATCTCCATCGCCTGACAGCGCTTGGCCGTGCGGGTGCCGATGCGGCCGAAGCCGACGATCAGTACTGTCTTGCCGTAGAGATCATAGGGCAGTGTGCCGAGCCGCTGCGCCCAGGTGCCGTCCTTGACGAGTGCGTGCATCTCGGCGGCTCGCTTGGCGAGCGTCAGCATCATGAACAGCGCCTGCTCGGCAACGGACGGCGAGTTCGCGGTGCCAGCGACCATCAGCGGCACCCTGCGGCGGCTCAGCGCTGGCACATCGACTGCGTCAAAGCCGACGCCGATCCGGGTAACGACCTTCATGTCCTTGGAGGCTTCCAGCTCGGGTTCGCCAAACCGCGTCGCGCCGAGCGCGACACCATGAACCGGCGCATGCTGCTTGAGCATCGTCTCGAAATCCCCAGCGGAGATCATGTTGGGAAATTCGATCATCTCGACGTCGTCGCGCTGCGCGAGGAGCGCCCGGCCTTTTAGTGAAAATGATTCAGTAATCAGGATTTTCTTCTTGTTGGTCGCCATTTCCTGCCTTTGGTTTCGTTGGGACGTTCCCTTGCGACGTCCCCTTGGGACTTCTCTTGCGCCGTCAAAGCACGACGCCGGTTCCCTCGTTTAGCAGGTGCATATTGTTGAGGTCCACTGCCAATCGGAGCGGGGCACCCTCGCGCGCGCCTGCGTTGGGACTGACCCGTGCGCAGACCTGCGCGCTCTCGAGAGTGAAGTACACAAGCGTCTCCATCCCCATCGGTTCGGTGACATCGGGCACGGCCTGAAACGTTTCGACGCCAGGCTCCGCGTGCTGCTTCGCCTCGGTGATATGTTCGGGACGAACACCAAACAGCAGCCGTTCATGTCGTGGCAGACTTTGGTACCGCGCCGCGCGTGCCGGTGGCAGCGGGAAAGCGATGAGATCCGTGAGGCGAATGTTGAGCTGACCGTTCGCCTCTTCCAGACGACAGGGCACGAAGTTCATCGCTGGCGAGCCGATGAAACCGGCGACGAAGCGGGTGGCGGGCTTGTGGTAAAGTTCGTTCGGCGTGCCGATCTGCTCGATGCGGCCGTGGTTCATGACGACCACCCGGTCCGCCAGGGTCATCGCCTCGACCTGGTCGTGGGTGACATAGACGGTCGTGGTGCGCACCTTCTGATGCACCTTCTTGATCTCGATCCGCATCTGCACCCTGAGCTTGGCGTCGAGATTGGAGAGCGGCTCGTCGAACAGAAAGACCTTCGGATTACGGACGATGGCGCGGCCCATCGCCACCCGTTGGCGCTGGCCGCCGGACAATTGCTTTGGCTTGCGGTCGATCAGATCGGTGATGTCGAGCATGCGGGCGGCCTCCGTGACCCGGCTCTTGATCTCCGCCTTCGGGTAGTGCTTCAGCCGCAGACCGAACGACATGTTCTCGGCGACCGTCATATGCGGGTAGAGGGCGTAGTTCTGGAACACCATCGCGATGTCGCGGTCCTTCGGCGGCACGTCGTTGACGACGTCGCCGCCGATCATGATGTCACCGTCGGTGATGTCCTCGAGCCCCGCGATCATGCGCAACGTCGTGGACTTGCCGCAGCCGGATGGTCCGACCAGGACGACGAACTCATGGTCGGCGATGTCGAGATCGATGCCGCGCACCGCTTCGACCTCGTCATAACGCTTGATCACCTTACGCAGATTGACTTCGGCCATGAATTCATTCCTCGTTGGGTCGTTCGTCCCTTATCGTGCTCAGCCCTTCGTCGCGCCGGCAGTCAGGCCGGCAATGTAATAATCCATCAGGAAGGCGTAGATGATCAGCGGCGGCGCGGCGCCGAGCAGGGCGCCGGTCATGATCTGTCCCCAGTTGAACACGTCGCCCTTGATCAGCGTGGTGATGATGCCGACCGGCAGCACCAGTTGATCCGTCGAGGTCGTGAAGACCAGCGGATACAGGAACTGCGCCCATGAGACCGTGAAGGCGAAGATGGTCGCGGCGATCAGGCCGGGCAAGGCGACCGGAATGAAGATGCGTGTGAGTGTCTGAAACCATGAGGCCCCATCGATGATTGCGGCTTCATCGAGCTCTTTCGGTATCGAGGCGAAGTAGCCGATCATGATCCAGGTACAGAACGGTACGGTCAGTGTCGGATAAAGCAGCAGCAGCACGTACCAGCGATTGATGAGCTGGATGCCTGTCCAGTCGCCGAACACCGCAAACATCTTGAACAGCGGCAGGAACAGCAGGGTGTCGGGAATGAGGTAGGTCAGGAACACGCCGGTCGCGAGCGTCGCCGATCCCCAGAACTTCATCCGCGCCAGCGCGAATGCCGCCGGTATGCTGATCAGCATCGTGATGGTCACCACGACGATCGATACCAGCGCCGAATTCCAGAAGAACCGCAGGAACTGGTTGGAGGTCAGCAGGCCGACGTAGTTCGACAGCGTGGGATGGTAAACCCACCAGGGATTGGTTGCCGCCGAAATCTCCGCGCTGCTCTTCAGCGACGTGATGACCATGTAGAGCGGCGGTACCAGCGAGAAGATCGCAAACAGGATCAGAAAGAAGTACGACCACCGCAACGCCCAGGTGCGGTCGCGGCTCATGCTGCCATACTTGACTTTGCGGGTCGGGCCGGCCTTGTCGATCGCAAGCGTGCTCATGCCTCGTTCCCCCGCTTGGAAATATCGCGAAGGATGAAGATCGCCGCGATCGCAAGGATCGGCGCCATGAACAGCGAGACGCTGGCGCCGAGAGGAATGTCGCCGCCTTCAATGCCGAGCCTGAACGACCAGGTTGCGAAGATATGCGTGCGGTCGAGTGGCCCGCCGGCTGTCAGGATGCGCGTAATGTCGAAATTGGCGAACGTCACGATCAGCGAGAACAGCGTCGTGATCGCGATGATGTTGCGCATCATCGGCAGCGTCACATACCAGATGCGTTGCCACCAATTGGCGCCGTCGATGGACGCGGCTTCGTAAAGCTGTTCCGGAACCGACTTCAGAGCCGCCAGATACATGATCATGAAGAACGGCGCGCCGAACCACACATTGACCAGGATGATCGAGAAGCGCGCCCAATTGGCATCGCCCGTCCAGGGGATCGGCCCGATGCCGAAGAAGCTCAGCGTATAGTTGAAGGCGCTGTAGGAGGGGTCGAACAGCCACAGCCACGCGAGCGTGCTCATCGCCGGCGGAATGACCCAGGGAACCAGCAGCATGCCACGCCATTTGCGCTGGCCCTTGGCCGGCACATTATGGACGAAATGCGCGACGATGAATCCGATCAGGGCTTTGAAAATCACGGCGGTGATGGCGAAGATGCAGGACTGCTTCACCACCATCCAGAACGTTTCGCGCTTGAACAGGAACTCGAAATTGCCGAGCCCGATGAATTTCGTCATCGCCTTGTTGAGCGTCGCCAGATGGACTGCGTAGAGGGCGGGATAGACGACGAGAACGACGATCAGCAGGATCAGCGGCAGCGTCATTAGAAAGGCAACGGTCGATTTTCTCTTGAGCGTTGACTTGAGACTTGTCCCTCTGCGCGTAGACCTGATTGCGGGTTTTGCCTCGGCGCTGGCGGTCGGCTGAAATGTGACGTCAACCATGCTGCTTCCCCTCGAAATTCGTTCGCCTTCAGACCGCTACCGGTCCAGCGCCTGATCGGGTGGATGTGAGAGCCAATGCAACTGCGGTCCACGCTCCGGCGGACCGCAGTTCACGCGTTTGGAGTCTCAGCCTCGCATGAAGCCTTCGCACTCGCCTTCCGACCAGGCGAGCGTGTTCTCCATCTTCTCTCCCTGGGCGTAGCGGAGGCACATCTTCGTCAGCGTGGCCTGCACATAGATCTGCTGAGCGATCTTCGGCGGGGCTGGCGAAGCCGCGATCGAAAGGGTCTGATGGTTATAGGGGTTCGGATAGTGGTACAGGGTGCCCTTTGGCGGCCCTTCCTCGGCCCAGGTCTTCAGCGTCGTCAGTTTCGCGAACGCCGGCAGGTCGTAGCCGCCACTGGCCGCGACGAGCTTCTCGATCGAGGCCGGCTGCGACAGATGAACGATGAGGCTCTTCGCGGCGTCCTTGTTCTTTGAGAAGTTCCAGACCGCCAGGAAATAGGGCAGGAACGGCGCAAAGCGGCCTTTCGGGCCGGCCGGGAAGCCGTGGGTCCAGCACTGTTCGGCAATCTGCGGCGCATCGCGCTTGGCCACGGCCCATGCGCTTGGCGGATTCATGATCATGGCGCCTCTGCCGGACACCAGCCACCTGTTGTTGGATGCGTCATCCCAGGCCGAGACATCGGGTGGCAGGAAGGCGATCAATTTCTTGTAGAATTCGAGCGCTTGCCGGACATTGTCGGTCTTGATGGTCAGATTGCCCTTGGCATCGACGAGCTCTGCGCCGAACGATTGGAAGATCGCGCCTGCCGTATCGACGGAATCGGACGTTTCGCCCAGGCCGATCCCGAAGGGAACGCCACCTTTCTGACAGGCCTCGGCGGCTTTCAGGAAGGTATCAGTCGTCCAGTTATCTGCCTTTGGCGGCGATCCTGCCGGATACATCTCCTGCACGTCGATACCCGCGAATTTCTTCATGAGATCGATGCGCGTGCAGGGTCCCTTGATCTGGCTGCCGATGCAGAAGGGAACGGCATGCCATTTCCCGTCGAGCTGGCCGAGATACTGCACCGTGTTGTTCACCTCGCCGTTCTGCTCGATGAGCGGTTTCATGATGTCGTTCATCGGCTCGAGCAGTTCGGTCTGGGCATGCGGCCACCAGGTCGGCATCGCCAGAATGTCGTGTCCCGACTTGGCCTGGGCTTCGGCTGCGATCGTGATCTCGTTCTTTCGGCCGTTGCTGGTGATGTAGTCGATCTGAACCTCGACCTTCTGCTTCTCAGCCCATTCGTTCACGAGGTCAGTCGAGGTTTTGTTGGCGCCTGGAACCCAGTGATCCCAGAACCCGATCGATAGCTTGCCGGCGGCGTAGGCGCCGCGAATGTAGGGCGCGGTAATCAGTGCTGCCGAGGTGGCAGCAGTCGCAGCAACGAATTGTCGTCTGGTGAGCTTTCTCCGTGACATGGCGTGACCCTCCCTGGTGAGCCAATCGGATCTGTCGCGAAATCTCGTTTTTGTTTTTGGGATCGCGGGGCCAGTCAGGCAGCGCGGAGATTTCGTCCGTTTGTGATCAGAGCAGAATTGCCGGGCGCTGTCGAGAAATCACATGCGCAGCGCCTGGGAAGTAACGTTTCCTGACGTTGGCCTTTTGTCGCAGACGCGGGAGAGACGCAGCTGATATTGCGTCGCACCGCGAGGCGGACGAACTCTTGATCGCTTCGCTCGCGCGCGAGCGGAACGAGGGCCCCGCGAGTGGGCACCTGCCAAACCCCTGTTCGACGAATGTGCACACGGTCTGCCGGTAGACTTGTCCGGTGCGGGCGCGATAAAATCCAACTCAGGCAGCGCGCCTGCCACCTCCTGAAATTCAGCCAAGCATAAGATCAAACGTGAGATCCGGATCGATCATGGAGACCGAACAATGACCAGCCCGACATCGAAGTTACGGGCACACCTGAAGCTGTGCGCCGCGCTTGGGATGGCTGCAATCATCGTCCTCGACGCGCCCCGAATGGTCGACGCGCAGGGTTTAGTCCAAGGTGTCCAGCAGGGCGCCCGCGAAGGCAACAAGGCCGCGGGGCCGGTCGGCGGGGTGCTGGGCGGCGCCATCGGCGGCGTCGTTGGTGTCGTCACGGGCGTTACCGGGGTGTTCACCGGAAACAACGGGCAGCAGCAACCTCAGCAACAACAGCCGTCGCAGGCGACGGCGAACGACAAGCCGGCGAACGACAAGCAGGGGAATGCCGCCAAGTCAGCCAAGGGGGCGCCAAAGGGTGCCAAGATGGCAAAGCAGCAAGCGCAACCGCAGCCGCCGCAACAGTCGCAGCATCAGCCGGTGGTGTTGACCCAGCAGGGTGCCCCGCTCACGCCGGACCAGATCGTTACCAACAGCGACGCCTATATCGAACGGATCAAGACCGAGCTGAACCTGACGCCGGAGCAGGAGAAGAACTGGGGCACCTTCTCAAGCGCGATGCACTATCTCGGTCATAACGGCGCGGAGCGTCTGAACCTGCGGGTTGCGCGCGCCAAGCGCGATCCGCCGGACGATATCGTCGAGCAGATGCGCAACGAGGCGCAGTTCCTGGTCGATCGCGCCGCCGATCAGCGCAGTGTGGCCGACGCCGCCGAACCGCTGTTCGCGAGCCTGGATGACAAGCAGAAACAGACATTCATCGACGAAATGGTGCGGTTGAGCCACGAGCGCGGGCTGGATTAGCGACGTCGGCAGGGCCACCGGGCGTTCCGCAAACCGAGAGCGGATAGCCGGGCACCCCGTGCTTGGGGTAGGTGGAAAGCACGGCGCCCGGCTATCCTGCCGCAGCGGCGCGGCTTTCCCCACTCGCCAGTTAAAGTAGAAAAAATCCCGACGAATTCACGCCCGAGAAAAGGCCTCGGCATGACCTTCTCGGGGATACAAGCAGACCGTCGCAACCCATCGGCCGCACCTTCGTCGGGCCGATGGGTTGCCGGTCGAGCGGTTCAAGTCTTCGGAAAATTCAGCTCCACACCGACGCCGTCGGGATCGTAGAGGAAGAATTGCGTGTCGCCGGTCCGCGGCACGATGCTCTCGCGGAATTTCACGTCTCTCGACCGCAACCGCTTGCGCACGCCATCGACGTCGGTCGCGGCAAAGGCGATATGATCCAGACGGCCCGTGCCGTCATATTTCTTCTCGGTGCCGCGGACCACGATACCCTCGCGTGGTTTGCGCGTACCCATCAGATGCACGGTGGCGGCGCCGCCCGAATAGAGCCAGTAACCGGGGAAATCGAGCGGCGGGCGGTCGCCGACCTCGAGCCCGAGCACGTCGACATAGAAATCCTTGGTCCGCTCGAGATCCTGGGGCTCGATCGTGAAGTGCTGCAGTCCGCCAAGTGCCATTAGTCTTCTCCTTGTTGTCAGACGAAAGTGAGGTCGGCGTCGGCGCCCATCATCCACGCGCCCACGGTTTCAAAATGACTGGACCGGCCCTGCAATTGCTGGGTGACGGTATGCATGTCGCGGAAGCGGCGCTCCAGCGGATGGTTCTCGAAGATCGCGGTGGCGCCCGCGGCATTGTAGGCGAAGTCGACCGCCTCCCGCGCCTTGTGGATCGCATGCGTTGCGGCCATGCGCACGGTCACGCGCTGCTCGACCGTGATGCTCGCGCCGGCACAGAGATGCTTCCAGATGTCGGCCATCGACTGCAGCACGAAGCCGCGTGCGGCGCGCAGGTTCACCTCGGCCTGCGCCAGGCCCGACTGCACCACGGCGTTGTCGCGCAGCGGGCTCTTGCCGCCGCGCGGCACCTTGTTGCGCGCGATGTCGATGAAACAGTCGAGCGCCCCGCGCGCGATGCCGCAGGCGACCCCGGCGAAGCCAACCTGGTAGCAGGTGCCGGAGCCCATGCGGTAGAGCGGCCCGCTCTCGCGGCACTCACGGTCGAACTCGCGGGTGATGGAATGGTCGGAACGGACAAAGAAGTCTTCGAGCGCGAACTGGTCGCTGGCGGTGCCGCGCAGCCCGACCGTGTTCCAGATGTCGGTCCAGACGACGTCCTCGGAGCGCACCAGCATCGTGCGCTCCTGCTGCACGCCATTGTCGTCCAGCCGTGGCGAGCCATCGGCCTGGACAATCGGACAATGCGCGCCGAGCCAGGTGGCGTGACGGCCGCCGGAGGCGAAGGCCCAGACGCCGGTGACCCTGTAGCCGCCCTCGCACTCGATCGCTTTGACCTTCGGCCCCGGTCCCCAGGCCAGCACCGCGCGCGGATCGTTGCCGAAGATGGCCTGTGCGACCGGCAGATCGAGATAGGCCGCCGACATCGCGCAGCCGCCGGCCTGGCTCAGGCACCAGGCGGTCGATGCGTCGGCCTGCGCGATGATCTCGATAACATGGAAGAAGGTGACGGGATCGGTCTCGATCCCGTTTGATGAACGGGGCAGCAGGAGGCGGAATAGCTCCGCCTCGTGCAGCCGGTCGAGCAGGGGCGCCGGCAACCGGCGATCCCGCTCGATATCGTCGGAGGCGGCCGCCACCGCGGGCCGCACCGAAGCCGCCCGCGCAATGACGTCTGGGTTGCCCGTGAGGTCGGCCGAAGCAGCAACCAGCATGGTCTCAGGCCATCCTCTTGGCGCCGACTTCGGGAACGATCGGCGTGGTAGAGGCCGTCAGTTCCCTGTCGATTTCCTCGATCGACTTGCCTCTGGTCTCGATACCGAAGAAGTAATAGACCGCGCCCGCCATCAGGAACCAGCAGCCGAGATAAAGGAAGGCCGCGGGGATCTGAGTCATCGGCACATCCGGCTTCAGATAGTTGTTGGAGCCGACGATCAATGCGAGCCCGACCGGGCCGATGATCTTGCCGATGCCGCCAAATCCATAGGCCGATCCCATGCCGGAGGTCCGCAAATGCGAGGGCCAGACTTCCGCGGCGTAAGGACCGACGATGGCAAACCCGCCGTCGGCGAAGAAGAAGGCGACCGCCAGGATCAGCCAGAACGCCGACAGCCCGAACAGCGTGACGTCATAGTTGTAGCCGGCCAGGATGGTCAGGAAACCGGCGCCGAAGCCGAGCAGGCCGCCGGCGTTGCGCCGGCCCATCATTTCCGAGAAGAACGAGAACGACACCCGTCCGAGAAAGCCGAACACGCTGAGCAGGATCATCATCTTGGCGGCTTGCTGCGGCGTGACCTTCAGGAGCAGCACGAAAAGAGACGGCGCCCACAGCGTAATTCCGTAGACGCCCGTCTGCGCGCCGGCATTGCCGAACCAGGAGACGAACAGGCTGCGCGGATATTTGAAGAGGTCGAGCCAGTTGCTGACGACGACGGGGCCCGCATCGGCCGCGGTCGGCATCGGCAGCGACGACGGCTCGACCTGCAGCGCCCAGGCCAGCGACTTGCGCGCTTCCTCATAGCGGCCCTGGCGGCACAGCCAGCGCGGGCTCTCCGGAACCCAGATGCGGACGAGCAGCACGAGCAGCGATGGCAGGACGCCAACCGCGAACAGCAGCCGCCATTGGTCGGTGCCCATAAAGGCGCCGAGCACCGCACCGAGGCCGACGCCGAGCGGAATCACGCAGGTCACGAGCCCGCCAATCCAGCCGCGCTTGGAGGAGGGCATGAACTCCTGCACCAGTGGGAGATCCACGCAGTAAAGCCCGCCGACGCCGGTGCCGACGAAGAAGCGCATGAAGGCCAGATAGACCCAGCCATTGTCGGGCGTGAAATAGAGCAGGCCCGTGGCGATCGAGAAGTTGAGCACGGTGCCGATGAAGACGATCCGCCGGCCGATACGATCGGCAAGCCAGCCCCAGGCGTAAGCGCCGAGGATGGCGCCGATGCCGGAACTCATCAACACGGTGGCGGACTGGCCGAAGGTCAGCTTCCAAGGCCCGATGAGGAAGGCGAGCACGAAACCGATCAGGAAATAGTCAAAAAATTCCAGCGCGTCGCCAATGATGGCGGCCCCCAATATCTTGATCTGGTTTCCGGTCAGACTCGTGCGTCGGTCGAGTTCCTCGAACATTGCGTTTCCCCTTGGCGCATGTTCGTTTTTTCAGGGACCGGCGTTGCGCCGACGCGTGGCCGTGGAGGGAGGCTAACCCGCGATCACCGCAAACGGCAAGCCCGCGGCCATTGCCTTCCGCGCATAGGGACTACGCGCTGCCGCGGATTGGTCGTTGGTTCGTGTTGCAACGATCGCGTGCAAACGTGCTAAGGTTTAGTGTACTGAGTTTCCCTGCCGCCTAAACGGTGGGCATTCGTTCTTGTTTATCTGAATCTTCTTTTATCTAAATTTTCTTCGCCTCAATCGTGCCGCTGGTCTTGCGCCGCAACGGGGCGTCGGGACGGATCGGAGCAGAACACGTGGAAGAACGACGCAAATTTTCCCGCACCGAGATCGAGGAGCCGGCCTACATTTCCTCGGGCGGATCAGTCATGAGCTGCGTGCTGCGCAACATCTCGCCCGACGGCGCGGCGATTGATGTCGAAAATCCGGCCTTCGTGCCTGCGCGTTTTCGCCTGGTCATGGCGAGGGACAACTCTGTTCATGAGTGCGCGGTTGCCTGGATCCGGCAAAACCGGATCGGCCTGACATTCGTGGCGCTGCCGGGAACGAACCCGTGAAGCGCGTCAGTGTTTCAGATGTGGGGAAAGTTTTGCCTCGAACTCCTCGAACGACATCGAGCCCTTGAGCCGCTCGCCATTGATGAAGAAAGTCGGCGTGGCATCGACCTTGAGTTCATCAAGCGCGAATTCTCTGATCGGCGCTCAGCTTGTCGAGCAATGCCTGGTCCTTCACACAGGCTTCGACGGCCTGCTCGTTCAGCCCGAAACGGCCGCCGACGGCCTTCAGCGTATCGGTGGTACGTTCCATCAATGGTCCCTGCTGCTTGAACAGCATGGTCGTGGCCTCGAAATATTTCAGCCCGTCGCCATTGGCGGCGCACCGCGCGAGCATCGACGCTGCCGCCGCCTTGATGTCGAGGGGGAATTCGCGCGAGACGAAACGGACCTTGCCTGTGTCGATATATTTCGACTGCAGCATCGGGAGGACGTTCTCCTCGAAGTCGGCGCAATGCGGGCAGGTCATCGATGAATATTCGACGATGGTGATCGGTGCCTGTACAGGACCGAGCGCCATGTCCGGAAGCGACACCGGCTTTGACAACAGCGCGGCCGAGGCATTCTGCGCCGCGGTGGCATCGGCGAGATGCAGCAGCGCGATGCCGGCAAATGCATTCAGGGCAACGACGCGAAGCGTGGCGAGTAGGACGTGGCGTATCGACAACAGCTTGCTCCAATCGGACAAGAGACGATCAATGCAAGCCGTTTCGCTAACGCGAAAGAGGTCATCCTGGCAATGCGACGATAAGCGCCGCGATCTCACGATGAATCGTCATCGCGTGATCGTCGGGTCAAGGCCTCGCGCCCGTCTCCCGCGATGTGCTCAGTAGAGCAGCACAGCACTCAGGTCGCCGCCCAGCGTGATCACACAGGCCGAGAGGGTCAGGCCCAGGCCGGAGAACAAAGTGACCATCCAGAGCGATTGATCGACCTTGGTCTTCGAAGGAATCGAATGCGTCGCGCCAGTCGCGGTGATGGAAAAGGAATTCATGATTATGCCCCTGACCGCCGGCAAAGAAATACGCCGGCTCAGGGGGACAGGCTAGGACGCAAAGATTGCCCTTAAATTGCCGGCAAGCGGCGATTCCAGCGGTATTCGCCGCGCATCCTTAACAAACCGCTGCCGCGACTGCAGGTTTGTCGCCTCGGAGAACGAAGCGGGTCTCGCCAGCGACCGCCTCAGGACCGCGACCTGCCCAGAACGTCCGCGATCCGCATCGCCGTTGCCGCGGCGCGGTCGGCGGCAAGCGTCGCGGCCAGCCGATCCCTGGCGCGTTCCTCGATCAGGAGATTGATCAGCGCCGTCCGCCGCGCCTCGTCGACCGCCTCCACGATCAACTGTCGATAACGGTCGTAATCGAATGCTGCACGCTGTTCACGCATGCCACGTC
>CAWAXO010000017.1:0-145641 GCA_963786015.1 uncultured Alphaproteobacteria bacterium
AACAAGAAGCTGACCGAAGATCAACGCAAGGAAGAAATCGAGAAGGGCTTCAGCGCAGTGAAATGGGCACTCGGCGGCGTGTCTCCGTCGCCGTTCTTCCGCTTCCCTGCGTTGCAGCATCCGCCGGAAATGGTGACCTATCTCGGCAGCCGCAACATCGCGATCTTCTCCTGCGACCTCGACTCCTTCGACTTCAAGGCGCGCAATGCGCAGCAGGTGATCGATGTCACCTTCAAGAAGCTCGACAAGCTCGGCAAGGGCATCATCCTGATGCACGACTTCCACAAGCACACCGCAGAGGCCCTGCCCGAGATCCTGCGCCGCCTCAAGGCCGGCGGCTACAAGGTCGTCGCGATGCGCGCGAAGGCGCCAGTGGAGACGCTGCCACAATATGACGAGCAACTCCTGAAGGATGCCAAGCTGCCGACCGTGAGCCAGCGGCCGGTGTCGAGCGTCGTCACCACCGTCTCCGAGTAAGTTGCCGGGTCGGGTTCGGAAGCGCGCGGCGTCCCGCGGCGCCGGCTGCGACAGAATTGAAGCATGAACCCGAACCCATCAGACCATGTGATCGTGAAGCTCAAGAACGTGGTCGTCGAAACACGGTGCGGCGTCCACCCCTGGGAGCAGCATCCCGAGCGGCCCAATAAGCTCTCGATCGACGTGACGCTGTTCGCCAAGCTCGAGCACCGCCGGCTGGAGGAGTTCGGCTATATCGATTATGACAAGATCCGCGATTTCCTGAAGCAGTTCCCTACCCGCCCGCACACCGAGCTGCTCGAAACCCTGTTGGACGAGATCGTCGACAGGTGCTTCGCCGACGATCGCGTCGATGCCTGCCGCGTGTCGATCATGAAGCTCTCCATCTTCAACGAGATCGAAGCGGCGGGCGTGGAAGTCTATCGCACCCGAGCGCAGTGGACGTAAGCCATGCCGATCGCGCTGGTGACCGGAGCGGGCGGCCGGCTGGGCGAGGTCATCGCGCGTCACCTGGCGAAAAATGGTTATCAGGTCATCGTGCACGTCAACAAATCGCGGGTGCAGGGAAAGAAGCTCGTCCAGGAGATCACGCGGGATGGCATGCAGGCGTCGCTGGCGACCTGCGATTTCTCGAAACCCGGCAATGTGCCGGGCTTCTTCCAGGAGATCATCGATCAGCACGGCGCTCCCGATCTCATCGTCAACAACGCATCCGCATTCGACTATGACCTCCCCGGCAAGGCCTCGCACGCCGCGCTGAGCCGGAGTCTCGCGGTGCATGTCGAGACCCCGTTTCTGCTGATGGATCTGGCCTACAAGAGTGCAAGCAAACGGCGGCCGGTTACGGTGGTCAACATCCTCGACCAGAAGGTCGTCAATCTGAACCCGGACTATTACAGCTACACGATCGGCAAATGCGCGCTCTATGCGATGACACAGCTCTGGCAGATGAGCCCGACAAACGAGATGCGCGTATTCGGCATCCTGCCGGGGCTGCTGTTTCCGAGCGGCAAGCAGACGAAAAAGGACTTCGAGCGGGTGAGGAATGACACGATCCTCGGCCAGAACCCTTCCCCGCAAGACATCGCGGATGTGATCCTGCTCGTCGCGCGCACCAGATCCATGCCGGGGCAGAATCTGGTCGTCGACGGCGGAGAGAGCCTCGTGCCGAGGGCGCGGGACATCGCTTACGAATAGCGATCTATCCCGCGCAAACCGACGACAGGCTAGACATCCCCATAGGCGGCTTCGGCGATCTTCCGGCCGCGGCCAATTCCGGCGATCATGAACAGCGCGCCGATCAGCGACAGGTTCTTCAGCGCGTCGACCAGCGTCTTGGCATTGTCGGGCGCCGCCTGATTCCAGAAGTCGTGGAAATAGAAGGTCACCAGGCCGATGAAAATGATCAAAAGCAACGCGAAGAAGCGCGAGCCGAAATTGAGCGCGATCATCAGTCCGGCGATGACCTCGAACGCGCCGGCCGCGATCGCCAGCACCTGCGCCGTCGGCATCCCCGCCAACGCTTCCAGTTGCGCCGTATAGGGTGCCAGCGCTTCGGGGATGGCGACCTTGGACGAGATGATATCCGCCGTCGCCTGGATGGCGAACAGCTTGGTCGCGCCGGTGTAGATGAACAGCACGGCGAACAGAACTCGCCCGAAAGTAATGAATGCTGGCATGGGTCGGCCTCATCGATAGCTTTAAGGGCGGGATAATGAACTGCGAGGGCAAGCGGATTATGGGCAATCCGCCTGCGCATTTCAAACGTTCAGACCGGGCGGCGAACGCATGCGCGATCTGCACGCGGAACCCGGCAGTTTCGAGGCCTAACCAAGGAGGTTTGGTTGCTGGCGACCGGCCCGTTCCTGAGCTTCGACGGCGGCGACCGCCGTCATGTTCAGCACGCCGCGGGCGGTCACCGAGGGGGTGAGAATATGCGCCGGACGCGCCGGCCCGATCAGGATCGGCCCGACCGGAACGGCGTCCGCCAGGACCTTGACCATCTGATAGGCGACGTTGGCGGCGTCGAGCGTCGGCATGATCAGGATGTTGGCGACGCCTTCGAGCTGGGAATGCGGCAGGATCAGCTTCCGCGTCGCCTCCGAGAGCGCCGTATCTCCCTGCATCTCGCCATCGGCCTCCAGCTCAGGGTGGCGCTCCTTCAGAAGCGCGGTGGCGCGGCGCATCTTGCGCGAGGAATCGGTATCGTAGCTGCCGAAGTCTGAATGCGACAGGAACGCGATCTTGGGCTTCAGGTTGAAGCGCTGCACGTGGTTTGCCGCCAGCGCGGCGACCTCCGCCAGCTCCTCCGCGCTGGGGTTCGGCCGCACCTCGGTGTCGGCGATGAAATAGGCGCCCTTGGTGGTGATCAACAGCGCAAGTGCAGCAAAATCGCTGACGCCCGGCAGGAAGCCGATGATGTCACGCACATGACGCAGATGGCTCATGTAGCGCCCTTCGACGCCGCAGATCATCGCATCCGCCTCGCCGCGCGTCACGGCGAGCGCCGCGATCACGGTGGCATTGGTGCGCACCATGGTCCGCGCCGTATCGGGGGTGACCCCGCGCCGCCCCGCGACATCGATATAGGACTGCACATAGGAGCGGTAGCGGGGATCGTCCTCGGGATTGATCAGGTCGAAATCCTTGCCCGCCTTGATCGCCAGCGCAAACCGCTTGATGCGCGCCTCGACCACCGAGGGACGGCCGACCAGGATCGGCCGCGCCAGCTTCTCCTCCAGCACAACCTGGACCGCCCGCAGCACCCGCTCGTCCTCGCCTTCGGCGTAGATGACGCGGACCGGCTGCGTCTTCGCTTTTGCGAACACCGGCTTCATCACCAGCCCGGAGCGGAACGCGAAGCGCTCGAGCAGCGCGGTGTAGTCATCGAAATTCTTGATCGGCCGGGTCGCCACGCCCGAGTCCATCGCCGCCTTGGCGACCGCCGGCGCGATCCGCTGGATCAGCCGCGGGTCGAATGGGCTCGGAATCAGGCAGCCTGGTCCGAAGCCCTGGGTCTCGCCGGTCTCGAAACCATGCGCGGCAGCTTCCGATGGCGCTTCGCGCGCAAGTTGCGCGATCGCGTCCACGGCCGCATGCTTCATGTCCTCATTGATCGCGGTGGCGCCGACATCGAGCGCGCCGCGGAAGATGAAGGGAAAGCACAGCACGTTGTTGACCTGGTTCGGGAAGTCCGACCGCCCGGTGCAGATCATCGCGTCCGGCCGCGCCGCGCGCGCCTCGTCCGGCATGATCTCCGGATTGGGATTGGCGAGCGCCATCACCAGCGGCTTGTCCCCCATCTGCTTGACCATCGCCTGGGTCAGCACGTTCGGCGCGGACAGGCCCAAGAAAATATCAGCGCCTCCGATGACCTCGGCGAGCGTCCGCTTGTCGGTTGCCTGCGCATAGACCGCCTTCCAGCGGTCCATCAGCTTGGTGCGGCCTTCGTAGACCACGCCCTCGATATCGCAGACCCAGATGTTCTCGCGTTTCGCGCCGAGCGACACCAGAAGATTGAGGCAGGCAATCGCCGCAGCGCCCGCGCCCGACGTGACGATCTTGACGTCGGAGAGCTTCTTGCCGTTCAGCCGCAGCGCGTTGGTGATGGCGGCGCCGACGATGATCGCGGTGCCGTGCTGATCGTCATGGAAGACCGGGATCTTCATGCGCTCCTTCAGGCGCGTCTCGATCTCGAAGCATTCCGGCCCCTTGATGTCCTCGAGATTGATGCCGCCGAAGGTCGGCTCCAGTGCCGCGACCGTCTCCACCACTCGGTCGATCGTATCGGCGGCGATCTCGATGTCGAACACGTCGATGCCGGCGAATTTCTTGAACAGGACCGCCTTGCCTTCCATCACCGGCTTCGACGCCAGCGGCCCGATATTGCCGAGCCCGAGCACCGCGGTGCCGTTCGAGACGACGGCGACCAGATTGGCCCGCGCCGTCAGCGAGGCGGCCTCGCCCGGATTCTGCGCGATCTCGGTGCAGGCGGCTGCCACCCCTGGTGAATAGGCCAGCGCCAGGTCGCGCTGGTTGGCGAGCGGCTTGATCGCCTGGATCTCGAGCTTTCCCGGCCGCGGCAGCCGATGGTAGGCCAGTGCAGCGGAGTGAAGATCTTCAGAATAGGACGACATGCGCGCTCCAGCATTTCCGGCCGGGGAATTTCGTCAGGCTCGGGGTGAGTTTTCCGGCGGATGGAAGTTGCATGTGAAGCATGCACAGGTGCTTTCGTGCAACATCTGAAACGGCCCCCATCCAACAGCCTCTCGCAGCCCCTCGGCCCAAACAACCGTGGCCCGCCAGACACATCCCCTACCCCCAGTACCCCAAGCCTTCGGCCAGGATTGTGACAACCGCCATCCCGCACTGCAAGCCGACCGCATCCGGCGCGACGCACGTCAAGAGACGCACGCGAACTCAAACACCTGCAGCTCACGCGCTTGTGCGATCCCGCGACGCGTTCGCGCCCGGGTGCTGCAGGTCGTTTGCCCTCGAAGATTGAAGAGGGCGCAGGGAATGCCGGGTGATGGCCTCACCCATGGCCCGCCTGCAGCAAAAAAAGCAGGCGGCAGTCACCACAGGTTCAGCCGGATCAACCGGCATTCCCTGCGCGATGGTTTTAACGGTTTCCTTCGCGCTCTCCCCGGGGACCAGGCTTTCTTGCCCCCGTCGCCTGCGCAATGCAAAGCATCCGCAAACTTAGCGCCAGCCTTGGGGCGCCAGGACCACACGACTTCGCCGTCCGCTTGGGCCACGTTCGTCTCACGCGCCGCCGCGTCCATCGCATCCCCGCCCCACGTGTCGTGACGATCGGCCGAAACGTCCCTCTTCATCGAGGCGGGATGCGCGAAGCATCGTTCTGATTTGCCCGACGGCGCAAGGGCTAATTGTGTAGCATGTTGGCACGACGGGCAGTTCGCGCATGGCCTGCATGCGCGAAGTGCCCGTCGGACAAGTGCGTGCACGAGCACGACGCGGCGGTTACAAGAGAGCAGACGGACGGTGGCAGTGCGCTCCGGTACCGTGAACCCAAATCGGCCGAGCTGACGGCTCGCGAGAGTCCGCTATGCCCCGGCACCGACGGGATTCCGCATCGTAGCCAAATGACGCGATGGGCCAGGAACGGACGTATCGAGACCGAACTGAGCGGGTAAGTCTGCCACTTGAGTATCAAAACAAATGGGTTTGCAGCCCGGAGTCCAAAGAACACGCCATCACGACCTGCACTATGCCGCCTTGACGTTATCCTCATCAACTGGCTCCATGATCGGCAAGGGATGCGTACCGCGTTCGTGGAAGGGGCCCGCCGCCGTGCGGTTGATGGCTAGGCTGAGAAGTTCCGGTCGACTGTAGTGGCCGCGCGAGTCCATCATCTGCTTGCGTCGATCGATCAACATGAAATCGAGATCGGCAATCACCTGGCCTTCTCCGGAACGGAGTGGTTCGCCGATCGATTCACCTTCGGGCGAGATGATAGCCGTGAAGCAGCCTCCGGAGATTGGTCCAATGCTGCATCCGGTGTCCTTCATGATCTGCGCTTGCTGTTCGGCATCCAGCCACGCCGTTGCGTTGACGACGAAACAGCCGGATTCAAGGGCGTGTTGGCGGATATTGACTTGTGTCTGCTCGGCAAATCGATCACCCGCGAATGAACCGGGATACATTGCCGAGTGGATCTGCTCGCCGTCAGCCATCAAGGCGTAGCGCGCCAGCGGATTGTAATGCTCCCAGCATGCCAACTGGCCGATACGACCGACGGCGCTGTCCACCGCGCGCAGCCCGGATCCGTCGCCCTGGCCCCAAATCATGCGCTCGTGGAAAGTGGGACTGATCTTGCGACGACGCTGGATCAAGGCACCGTCTGCGTCGAACAACAATTGCGTGTTGTAGAGCGTACCGCCGTCCCGCTCGTTGACGCCTATCGACACCACCATCCTGGCCTGCCTCGCAGCCTCGGCGATGGCCTCTGTGGTGGCTGAGGTTACCGTTACGGCCTGATCGAGCAGCCTGAGGTGCTCCTTGCCGGTTCTGATCTCGAAAGGCGTCTGCACGAATGAGAAATAGGGATAATACGGTACCACCGTTTCCGGGAATGTGGCGAACTGGACCCCCAGTTTGGCGAGCTCCGCGATTTTCTGGATTACTTTTTGTACCGTTCCTTCCCGGCTGTAGAGCACGGGGCTGATCTGTACGGCAGCGGCTTTGACGATGGTCATGCTGTTCTCCACGAATACGGATTGGATCGATGGGGCCGTCGGCCGCTCATACAGCTTGCTGAAACAACGCCGTTGAATTGCGCGCGAAACGGAGAAAGAACCCCTGCATTGCTTGATCGGCCTTGGTGCGGGCTTCGAGCCAATGCATCAGGACCAAGGGCCGAACCTTCAACGGAGAAGAACGTCAGGTCATGCAGGCCGATGGTGCCCAGGATAGCTTTCAGATACGGCGTCAGAAAATCGGGCTGATGCGTGCGCTCGCCGGAAAATCTTCCGCCCGAGGACACTGCGACAAAAACCGGACGGTCGCGCAGCGAGCCCAGTTTTCCTTCGGCAGTCACGTTGAACGTTCGACGGACTCGAACGACGTGATCAATCCACGCCTTGAGAGCGGCAGGCACGGTGAAGTTATGCATTGGAGTTGCGATGACCACGAAGTCAGCGCTCTCCAGCTCCTGGATCAGTTCTTCGGACCGGGACATGGAGCCCTCGGCAAACAGCTCCGCGAACGATCGCTCTGTCCCACCAAGAGCAGTTGCATAACGTTCATCGAGATCGGCGATGGCGCCGCCGATGGGCCGAATGATGACGGTTGCCGTGGGCTCGCTATCCAGCAAATGGCCGACGATTTTTTGAGATAGCCTGTAGCTCTCCGATGCCTGCCCGCGGGGGCTGCAAATCAAATGTAGTATTTTCATCATCCGCTTTCCAATCGTTGCTGTCTGAACTCTGATCATCAACGATAAGCAATCGCGGCCTGCATCCAAGGACCATGAATGAGCTTTCCGACTGGTCCATGGTTTGGCGCGCGATAGGCTCGGCCGCTGCAGCCCGCGAGAAGCCGAGATCGATCTGGGCCGTTATGGCATAGTGGATTTTTCGCTCATCCACAGATCGGAACAGCCCATGCCTGCCGCGAAGCCCGAAAAAATCTCGCCGCTTGATCCGACCGCGGCCGCACCGTTCTACCGGCAGATTTACAATCGGTTTCGAGACGCTATCGGCAGTGGAATGTTGAAGCCTGGTGACCGCATTCCCTCGGCACGGGCGCTGACCAAGGAACTGGGGCTGGCCAGAGGTACCATCGAAACGGCTTATTCCTTGCTGGCCGCCGAGGGGTATATCGAGGCGCGTGGGCAGGCAGGGACGATTGTGAGCCCGGACCTCAAGCCGCGAACGCCCATTGCGAGCCCGGTGCCGCTGCCGGACGACCGCCTCGACGCCGTCAGTTTTCGTCCGGATTCCATCCTGCCTTTCCAGATGGGTTTGCCGGCCTTGGATGCGTTTCCCCGCAAGATCTGGGCGCGCCTTGGCGCGCGCAGTGTGCGCGCCATGCAGCCTTCTGACATGATCCATCCGTCCGTGTACGGCTTGCCTTTGCTGCGTGCGGAAATCGCCAGGTACCTCCAGGTTTCGCGGGGGATCAGCTGCTCGCCATCACAGGTGTTCGTTACCTCGGGATATCGTCAGACCGTGGAGCTGATCGGTCATGCCCTACTGAAGGCGGGTGATCGCGTCTGGCTCGAAGACCCCGGATACCCGCCCACACGGGAAATATTCAACCATATGCACATTGAAGGCGTCTCGGTGCCGGTCGACGGGGAGGGCATGGTTGTTTCCGACGCGGTCAAGCTGGCGCCCCGGGCGCGCGCAGCGGTGGTCACGCCTGCGCATCAGAGCCCGCTCGGCATGTCCTTGTCGTTACCCCGGCGCCTTGCGCTGCTGGACTGGGCCGCGCGAAACAAGGCATGGATCATCGAAGACGACTACGATGGCGAATACCGCTATGTCAGCCGCCCGCTCCCTGCGTTGAAGAGCCTCGATCGTGATGGGCGGGTGCTCTATGCGGGCACGTTCAGCAAGGTGCTCTTTCCGGGCATGCGGCTTGCCTATCTCGTAGTGCCCGAAGAGCAGGTCGGGCTGTTTGAGCAGGTCACCGAAAGCCTTTCGGCTGGCTGTCCCGGGCTCACGCAAACCATCGTCACTGCATTCATCGGCGAAGGACATTTTGCACGCCATATCCAGCGAATGCGGAAACTCTATGCCGAGCGCCGGGAAGCGACCGCGGCAGGCCTGGAAAGCGTGCTGGGAAAATATGTGCGCATAGATTTGCAGCCCGGGGGCATGCACCTGATCTTGCGTCTGCGAGGCAACCGTTCAGACCGCCGGCTCGTTGCAAGCATGCGGGAACAGAGTTTATACGCGGAGGCGCTCACGGACTGGACGACGCGCAACGATGGAGCTTCGGCCCTTCTTTTGAGTTTCACGAATATTGATTCTCAGCGCACCGCCGAAAATTTCGGACGGCGCATTTTGAGATTGATGTGACGGCGGCTTGAGAGGGATCTCCTGGAGCCGGAGAATCATGGCCCAACAACAAAGGCCGATCATGGACCTTCTTGAATAGGCCAAGATGCGAGACGATCGAATCCTTCAACCAGATGAGGATTCAATCATGAACAAGCGCATTGATTACGCCAAGGCTTCACCGGAAGGCTTCAAGGCTTTCGGAGGTGTCTACGTCTATCTTCAAAAAAGCGGCCTTTCAAAGCAATTGGTCGATCTCGTGTATCTGCGGGTTTCGCAAATCAACGGCTGTGCCTACTGTATCGATATGCACTCCCGCGACCTACTGAAGTCTGGCATCGCCGTAGACAAGCTCGTGCTTGTGCCTGTGTGGCGCGACGCGGGGGAAGTCTTCAGTGCGCGCGAACGCTCTGCGCTCGCCTGGGCGGAAACCGTGACGCGGGTGGCCGCAACCGGCGTTCCCGATGCCGACTATGAGGCCGCGGCCAGCGAATTCAGCGACAAGGAACTCGCTGACCTCACCTATGCCATCGGCTTGATGAACGCGTTCAATCGGTTTGGAATTTCGTTCCGCTCGATTCCCGCTGCCGCCGGCAAGGCTTGAGACATACGACAGCAAACATATCGCGCATGGAAATCCGTCCATGCGCGCACCCCGCGCCTCACCAGCCCGCCCGGCCGTAGCGCCGGCTACGAGCGAATGGATCTGACGCACATGGCATGGATAATACTGGCTTCCGCCGGCTTTCTCGAAATCGGATTCGCCTTCGGCATGAAGTGGTCCGCAGGTTTCACACGGCTGATACCCGGTCTGTTTACGGCTGCTACTGGCTTGTCGAGTGTCTTTCTTCTCTCACTCGCGCTTCGCACGCTTCCGGTGGGAACTGGGTACGCGGTCTGGACTGGTATTGGCGCCGCAGGTACCGCCTTTTTGGGTATCGCAGTGCTGGGCGACTCTGCGTCGCCGGCCCGGATGCTTTGTATTCTTTTTATTGTGGGAGGCGTGATTGGACTGAAGCTCGTCTCGGCAAATTGAGGATGCCACGCGAGGCGTTCGGGTGATGACCACTATCTTGCGGCGGCAAGCCCAAAGTCCGCTTAGGGTCATTCGCGACGCAGCGTGCCGCCAGCAAGCGCGGCCATGTCTGCTATGCTGCCGAACGCGGAGGTAAATCAGAGCATCGGCGGCTCCGCGAAAGCACGTGATTCAAGCTCCGTAACCGGAGCCTCGAACCATGCGCAACGAACTCAGCGACTACGAATGAACCGCGATCAAACCGATGCTGCCGAACAAACCTCGTCGGGTTCGGCGTTTAAACGACCGTGGCGTGCTCTTCCCCCGCCCCACGTGTCGTGACGATCGGCCGAAACGTCCCTCTTCATCGAGGCGGGATACGCGAGAGCATCGCTGTGATTTGCCCAACGCGACAACCGGTGCTGCGCGCATGCGGAAATTGCCCGTCGGGCAAATTAAGTGCGCGAGCAGGACGCGCCGGTTACGAGAGAGCAGACAGACGGCGGCAGTGTGCTCCGGTGCCGTGAACCTATAAATCGACCGAGCTGACGACTCGCGACAGTCCGCTATGCCCCGGCGGCGACGGGATTCTGCATAGTATGCAAATGACGCGATGGGCCAAGAGCGGACTCACGTGCTGCAACATGATAAAACTGTGAAGTCCCGTTACAGACCTGCCGATATTCCGGCTGTCGCTATCACTGTGAAGTTGCGGTCCTGTGCGGCGGTCCCACATAGGGAAACTCGGTGAGCAGATCGCTATGTGGTCCTACTCCGTCCGTCGTGACTTTTCCATTTGTCAGGATCGAGATGAAACCGTCGAGGACGTCGTCTGTCAACGCCCTGCCATTGCTCGGATAGGACGCCGCATGCGCGGGCTCGAAGCGCATGATGTCCGGCAGTAGCGTCCCCGCTACCCGCCGTGCTTCCGCGGAAGAATATCCTCCTATGTGCTCGAGCGAGTGCGCAAAGGCGGCGATGAAACTGGCGTCGTCCGCCGGTTCCGCGGCGAGATAAGCGTCTCTCTCATCGCCGGGGAGGAATACGGCCTGCGAAGGCTTCGCGCCACGATCTGCCTGAACCCAGCTGCCGCTTGCACCGTCTACAGTTCGAGCCCAAAGTCCAAGCGTGGTCCCGAGAGCGGAGTTGGGTATCTCCAGGACGATGCTGCACACGTCTTTGTCGGTGAAGGGATCGTTGCCGGTGAACTGAAAGTTGTTCAAGGCGCCCATCACGTCGAAGAAAAAGGGATCACTACGCCAGCCTGCGAAAAAGCGGTGGCCGCCGGCTTCGGATATTTGTGCCTCCTGATCCATAGAGACCGGGGCTTCTTGGATAATTACCTGCCCGCCTTCGCAGGTTCCGGCGGCTTGTGCACCTTCGACGCGGCGCAGCGTTGCGGTCTGCGCCCTGTCTGCAAATGGAGAGAAGCGCACGCTGTATGCAATATCGGCAACATTGTCGCCATTCGTGTCAATCTTGATCTCGTATAGCGCGTCGGCCGCGAATGGATCCTGACGGGTCGGTCCCAGTGGATTGAAGCCGACAGACGGATGCACGTTCATGATCAGGATCGACTTTCCTGCGCTGCCCGGCTTCGGAAAGGCATACAGGTCGGTCAAATCGAGACGGGCATCGCCGTGGGGAAAACTCGTGTCAGGGCCGGAATAATGGTGTGACATGGATCATGTCTCCGCACAGGGCCGCTCGTTACAGATGCATGAAGATGAATGCATTATACAACGATGTTGTCGAGCCGAATCGGTGGGCGCGCGACGCCTGCTTTGGGTCATTCGCGACGCAGTCGTGCTGCCAGCAAACGCGACCATGTCCGCCATGCTGCCGAAAGCGGAAGTACATTCAGAGCATCGGCGGCTCCGCGAGCACCTGATTCAAGCTCCGTAACCGAAGCCTCGGACCATACGCGACGAACTCAGCGACTACGAATGGACCGCCATCAAACCGATGCTGCGGAACAAACCGCGTGGGGTTCGGCGTGTAAACGATCCGATCCAGCCAAGTAGCCCCGCTCGGACCGAGTGTCCGGTGGGTCGCACTTGGAAGAGCTGGCTCTGAGCGTAACGGGTCCGTTTTACCGCGAACACGTTTTCCAAAGTGACGAAAAAAGTTGTGAGCGATGTCGGGACCCGAGCCGTTCGTTCGTCCTTTGAGCATGCCGAAAATGGTCCGTAACCGCGGCTTAAGCTGTTCCGAAGAACCTGAGATGGAGATTTTGTAGTATGGCGAAGCTCGTCTTTGCATTGAACCAGTCACTGGATGGCTACGTCGACCACATGGCGTTTGGGCCGCCAAGTCCCGCGCTCTTCCGTCATTTCGTCGAGCATATGCGCGGCCTCGCCGGCCTCGTGTACGGTCGCGGCATGTACGAGGTCATGCGCTATTGGGACGACGACCTTCCTGGTTGGGACGCGGAGGAACGCGAATTCGCGGCGCTGTGGCGGCTCCAACCGAAATGGGTCGTGTCACGCACGTTGAAGTCCGTCGGCCCTAACGCCGCGCTGGTCGAGGGCGACCTCGATGCGGCGATACGGGAGCTGAAGGCTCGGCTCGACGGGGAGATTGCAGTTGGCGGACCAGACCTGGCACGAAGCCTGACCGACCTTGGTCTTATTGATGAGTATCGGCTCTACCTCAGCCCCGTCGTGCTTGGTCGCGGCAAGCCCTTCTTCGCCGGCGCCCGGCCGCCGCTCCGTCTTGTGGCCAGCGATCGAATTGGCGAGAAGGCAATCAGGTTGACGTACGTTCCTGCCTAGTCACGCAGCTCGCCCCACGGACTTCGCCGACGCGTCAGGTCCGCTTTGGTCAACATAACAACGAGACGGCCTCTCATCGTAACAGCGCAGCGTTGTCAAAATCGCCTACCGGCGCGTTCGTCTTGTCCCGCGACGCTACGCGCAGATTTTTTTCGGCAAGTTGTTAGCAGCTTGTCCGCGTCCAGAGGAAGCGCGCCAGCGGAATTGCGAGGGCCGCACCAATGAGCTGTGCGGTGATGAAGGCTGCGACCGCGTGCGGTGCGATTCCAGCAAACGTGTCGGACAACGATCGCGCGATAGTTACGGCCGGATTGGCGAACGAAGTGGACGCTGTGAACCAATAGGCTGCAGTGATGTAGAGGCCGACAGCATATGGAACGGCAGATGGTGTGCGTGCAGCTACGCCGAAGATCGTCAATAGCAGGCCGAAAGTGGCGACCGCTTCGGCAAGCCACTGTCCCGTTCCCGAGCGCTCCGTCAAGGAGAGCTGCCAGATTGGCAGCTCGAACATCAGGTGCGCGATCCAAACGCCGACAATCGCGCCCGCAAACTGCGCAACGATGTAAATCGCCGCATCCATCCAAGTCACCTCGCGGTCGAGAGCGAATGCCAGCGTAACCGCGGGATTGAAATGGGCGCCGGATACAGGCCCGAACATCAGGATCAACACAACGAGGATGGCGCCGGTGGGTATCGTATTGCATAGAAGGGCCAGCGCCATATTTCCTCCGGCGAGCCTCTCAGCCATGACCCCGGAACCGACAACGGCGGTGAGAAGAAATGCCGTGCCGAGCCACTCGGCGAAAGCGCGCTGCGGAAGGTTCGGCATCAGGCGTCGCGCTTCAAGGTGATACGCTCGCCGTCCTCCTTGACGAACTCTCCGTGCTGCGCCGGTAGCAGCTCCAGGACCAGCTCCGACGGGCGACAGAGTTTCACGCCTTTCGGCGTCACGACGATCGGCCTGTTTATGAGTATCGGATGCGCCAACATCGCGTCGAGAAGCTGATCGTCAGTCAGCGCTTCGTCGCCCAACCCTAGCTCCGCGTAAGGCGTGCCCTTTTCGCGGAGAAGGTCGCGCACCGAAAGTCCCATGCGCGCGACTAGTCGTTGCAGCAGCGCCCGCGAAGGCGGTGTCTTCAGGTACTCGATCACATGCGGCTCGATACCGGCATTTCGGATCATGCCGAGCGCGTTGCGCGACGTGCCGCAATCCGGATTGTGGTAGATAATCGCGTCCACGGCCGGCCTCAACAGCAGGCCGAGGCTTGTTTCGGCTCCGCGGAAGGCGCGCAACAGGCGGACTGCTTCTCATGCGCGACGCGAGCCCTGTTCTCGCCGGTGCCGTCGCCGTAGTCGGTGCTCTCGCCGGTCGTGTGGAAGGTTTCCCAGGCAATGCCGGCGGGATCGTCGATCCAGGATTTTTCCGACTTGGCGTAACAGCAGTTCGTTTGGCCTTCCTCGAGCACATTGCCGCCCGCCTGACGCAGCCGGGCGTAGACGTCGTTCAGTTCGTCGGTGTTCTCGACCTGAATGCCGAGATGGTCGAGACCCGGCTGCCGTCCCCGCGTGGAAATCGCGAAATTCACGCGCGGGTCTTCAAGCATCCACTTCGCGTAGTCGGGTTTGACGACCGATGGCTTGGCCGCAAACAGGGCCGAATAGAAGCCGATGGAATGCGTAAGATCCTCAACGGAGACATGAACATGCAGGCGCTTCATAACGTATCCTTTCAGGCTGGCACCTTGGCGCGCTTCCGCACGGGTTTGCACGCTGCGGCTGGGGCACATGGCGCCCCGCCGCAGCAATTTTCGGTCAGGAAGCCGAGCAGCGCATTCATCGTTTCGAACCGCGCCGCGTAGATCATCGAGCGACCCTCGCGCCGGACTGTGACGAGACCGGCCGTTCGGAGCCGATCGAAGTGGAACGTCAGCGTGTTGGGCGGCAAGTCCAAGGCTTCCGCAATGGCGCCAGCGCTCATTCCATCAGGTCCGGCCTGGACCAGCAGGCGGAACACGTCGAGGCGATTGTCCTGGGCGAGAGCGGCGAGCGCCGCGACGGCATCTATCTTTTCCATATTTCAACGATTATCGAAATGAATGGCGCATGTCAATCCTGAAACGCTTTCGCAACCTGTGGCGCATGATGGGCGTGCCTTGGCGACGACGTGCCCCTTCAATGAGGATAGATGACAGTCCGCTTCGATGGCGACATCGCGCCGGTCCGATCGTCCAGCATTAAGACGATACGATCCGTCTCAGAACTGAAAGTAGAGAAATTCAAGGCGTTGCCACATGCCGAACAGCGAACTTGCCAGTGCCAATGCAGTAACAACCGCCCAGGCGGCACTGGGACGCCACCGCACCCACGCGCTATGTTCGGGTGGGCGGCGATATTCACGATAGCCAAATATCTTCGGCACATTCGGGAAGAAAAGCGCAACCGCAAGCGCCATGGCTACCGCGCCGGTTCCGATCAGCAGAAGCCACTCATCGCCGACCAGTATCGGTAAATCCATCAGCCGCAAAATGCCGAGCGGGGCGTAGGCGGTGTTACCAGCCTCGAATCCGAACAGGCCGCCCAGCATCAGCCACGCCCCCGCCATCGTCTTGGCGCGGAAGAACACCCAGGCGATGACTACGGCGAAGAACGTAACCAACCAAGACAACTCATTTGTCGGCGAACCCAACTTTGAACCCGGCCCACCTCGCCATTCGCGCCACACGTGATTGATGCTGAGATAGACGCCGTGCAGCCCACCCCAGACCAGAAAATTCCAACCCGCGCCGTGCCAAAGCCCTCCGAGCAGCATCGTCACCATTAAGTTAATATAGCGGCGCTGTTCGCCAAGGCGGTTCCCGCCGAGCGGAATGTAGAGATAGTCCCGCAGAAATCGCGATAGCGTTATGTGCCAGAGCCGCCAAAATTCGATGATCGAAGCCGCTTGATAGGGCGAACGAAAATTCACCGGCAGCCGGATGCCGAATAAAAGCGCGAGCCCCACCGCCATGTCGGAATAGCCCGAGAAATCAAAATAGATTTGCAGGGTATAGGCTAAGGTCGCGAGCCAAGCCCAAGGCATGGTGACCCCGCCGCCGGTGTCGAGATGTGCAAACACCGGCGATACGAACTGGGCGAGGTTGTCCGCGATCACTACTTTTTTGAAGAGACCGGCGGCGAAGATTGCCAGTCCCCGCGCCCCGAGTATCGAGGAACGACCGGTGCGACCCCGCTTGAACTGCGGGATCATCTCGGCATGGTGCACCAGCGGACCCGCGATCAGGTGCGGGAAAAACGACACAAATAAAGTATAGCTGACAATATCGCGCTCGACTTTCGCACCGCGCATGATGTCAACCAGATAGGCAATTTGCTGAAAGGTGAAGAACGAAATCCCAAGCGGCAGGATAATGCTGGAGAAAGGCAACGGTATTCCGCTCAAGGCGCTGATCGTATCGAGAAGGAACCCTGTATACTTAAAATAGCAGAGCACACCGAGATTGATCACAACGCCGAGGGTGCCGATGGCGCGGCAACGAAGAGGATCGTTCATCCGCAATCCCAGCGAAAAATTCATCGCGATCGAGGCGATCAGCAGCAAGAGATAGATTGGCCGCCACGCGCCATAAAAAAATAGAGAAGAGCCAGCCAGAACCATGACGCCAGCGCGTGGGGAATGACGTCGAGCCGCAGCAAATGCGAGTACGGTCGCGGGCAGAAATTGGAACAGAAATGTGTAGGTGCTGAAGAGCATCGGGGCTGCGGCTATGGCCAAAGCTGCGCGACTAGATATCGCGTATAGATTGGAATGCCGGACGCAACGACATGCATTTCGTCTGCGTAGTTCGATTGTTCTAGTCCGGGAACTGCCTGAATATTCAAAACGTCGAAACCGCAGCGGCGGCCGGCATTGCTCAAAAGAGCTGCAAACTGGTCATCTTTCTCCCGCCACAGCGGATCGTTGTCGCGGTTGTAGCGCGGCGCCCACGGCGGGATCACAACGGTCAGTTTGCGCGTGACTTGCACCATGTCACACAGCGCAGCAGTTTCGAAACGCGCCTTTGAACCGGTCAAATTCCAGTTGTCGTAATGTGGATGCGTACCCAGGTGTTTCGGCCAATCCTCCTCACGCTGCACGCTATGGATAATCGAAAGACCTGAAGCAGCTGGCTGCGATCCCCGTTCTGCCATGTGTTGTTCAAAAGCAAGCCGCGCATTGAATGCTTCCCGAATAAAACGAACGAGCGTGCCGATGCGCAACGGCAAAAAGGAGATCATCTGATCGAAAACGCTGAGCCGCGCCGCAACGTCTAGGGGATAGACGGCGGCTGAGCGGACACCCTCATTGAAGAGAAAGGGCGCTACGCTGATGACAACATGCGCTCCACTAAACGCCTCGGGTTGTTGGCGGATCGCTGCAAGCACGGCCAGCGGCTCACCTGCATCATAGGCGATGTTGACAGCTGCTCCGACTTGTCTGCCGGTCATCTTTGCTGCCAGCGCCGCATCGACTTGATACTCCGTCCGGCTTTCACCGGCAAAAATCAAATCGGGCCGAGATTGTACCAACGGAAGTTTGACAGCTAGAAGATATGGAACATCGACATGAATTTGTTTGGCGGCGCTCAGTAAACCCGCAAAGGCCGCGATCCATGCCACTCCCGTTATCAATAAGGTACCGGCGACCCAGCGCGCGGCTTTGCCTTGCACGCCTGACGCAGGATGAGTGCCAAAGGATTTCCTCAAGGTGAGTTCGCCGTTGCCTTGAAAATTCGCGATTTTTCGGGTCTCCTGCAAGGCAGGAAATTTGGAGGAAAAAGTGTCGATGCTATGCGGTCGCTGCGATCAACGCGAAAGCGCTCCTGCCGCTTTATGTCGCTTGAACCGTTGCTGCTAACGCTCCGGAAAACCTTAGTCAACCGGCGACGCTTGAATTGTCTCAGTCTTATTTTGTGGCAGGCTCATCGAATGTTTGGCCTTCGATTGAAGGCACCTCGAGATGGGACTGGGCAGCGGTCACCAACCAAAATGACCTCGGGGATCAGTCCACAGCAGGCACGGAGTGATGCTCGTGCGCGATGCGCCAGGCGCCATCGACCTTGCGCAGGCCAACCGTCAGTCGAAACAGAAAGCCGTCTGCGTCCATGGGGTTGCTGGACGAGTCCGGTCCGCACCACATGATGGCGACGGCGAAGGCGACGTCAGTGCCTGCGGTAACGGATAGTTCTCGAAAGTCGAAGGCCGTCCCGGGCTTGTGGTAACGGAACAGCAGATCCCAGGTCTGCTCGTAGGCTTCGATGCCCTGGCATTGAAGTGGCGGCGGCAAGTCGAACATCACCATGTCCCGCTCGTGGTGAGCAAGAATGGCGGGAAGATCGTGCCGGCGGACAGCGTCCGCCCAACCCTCGAGAAGCGCTTTGATCCGAGCTTGTTCGGCTTGTTCAGTCATGGCTTGGACTCCTCATTACAAGCCTAGGACGAACGAGGGCGGCCAAGTCCGACAACATCCATTCGCAACGTTTTCCACGCCGCGAAGCTGTAGCCGTGACGCGGGCGCCGCTTTTGGCAGACCGCTCATCATTCGACGCGTCCTGGCTTTTTTGCCGGATTCCGGACGAGCCAATGCACCCGCGCGCACCAGTGCGCACGAGACCGCTTCAAAGCGCGAACCGCTCTCGGCGCCAGCACTTGAACTGCCAGAGAGGCACCCCCGACGACCAACCCTTTGACTAAATCGAGGACTAAATCCGTTCCCAAATACTGCCACATGGCCCCTGTCCTTCTACAGGTGCGCCGCCGGCAACGTTGGGCGAAATAGAAATGAAAAGGCCCCATCCGTCACCGGCGGGGCCTTGAAAATCTCTGTACGCGATCTTCAGCGCACGCGAAACCTCTCAGAATCCCCCGCTCGAGGTGGAATCAAGAATGAAAGAGGTGCACTGCACCATGTTCGTGTGACCGACGTTGCGCATGACGATGCTCCGCTAGGCCAAGGGCTGACGAGGCCTATCAAGGGATGGCGCTACATACGTCAGCTTGACGGCTTATGCTAGTGAGCCATTTCACAATTGCCGAGTAGAGACGTTTTCGCGACCGATCCCGGAGCACAGCTCGGGCCACGGCGAAAATATCCACTCTCGACCTACAGGCGCTCGTAAACTACTCGTCGAGGCAATGTCCGCAATTGGGCACGCTTTAACCCGTTGCCGACGTTATGCATGACCGATAGAAGATCCCAAAAATTGGAAAGCGCCGTGAACCAGAAGCAGCCCCAACATCTCTTCGCGATGTGCCAATGCGGTCAGGTGAAATTCGAGGCAGTCGGGCCGCCGATCATGACCGGGTCCTGCTTCTGCACGAGTTGCCAGGAAGCCGGACGTCGGTTCGAGCAGCTGGCTGCTGCGCCGCCCGTGCTCGATTCCGACAGTGGAACGGGCTTGATGCTGTATCGGAAGGATCGCGTGCAATGCGTGACGGGGCAGCAATATCTTGAAGAGCATCGGCTCAAGCCCGAGTCGCCGACCCGACGGGTCATCGCCACGTGCTGCAATTCGGCAATGTTCCTCGACTTCACCAGGGGACACTGGTTGTCGATGTTCCGGAACCGATTTCCCGCAGGCGCGCCTCCGCTTGAAATGCGGATAATGACAAAAGAGCGGCGCGCCGGCGTCGAGCTTTGCAATGACGTGCCGAACTATGAGGGTCACTCCGGCAAGTTCATGTTGAAGCTGATCGGCGCTTGGATCGCGATGGGTTTCCGCAGGCCCGAAATCACCTGGGGGAAGGCAGTCGACAAAGCGCAGTAAGCACTCGCCACGGGACGGGCGCGGCGCGAAACCCGCGCCGATCCCGCTTCCGGCAGCCGGCCGAATGAGGCTCGGCTAGTCGCGGATCCGATCGACGATCTCAACCCAGTTCGGCTGCTTGCCCACCGGATATTGTTTCACGTTCGTCAGCTCGCCGCTGTCCTGATCGATCGCATGGACGGTCAGGCTCGCTGAATCCATCCCCACGGCCAGCAAGAACTTGCCGCGGGGATCGATGTTGAAGCCGCGCGGAGTCTTCTCGGTCGGCCATTTGCCGATCGCGGTCAGCGTTCCCTTCTCGGGGTCGATCCTGTACCCATGCAGCATGCTGGTGGTGCGGACGGCGCCATAAAGAAATTTTCCGTTCGGCGAGACATGGATGTCGGATGCGAAGGCCGAAATCTTTCTGGTTGTAATCGCCGATGTCGACATACGCCACTTCAGTAAGGGTGCCGGTGTCCTTTTCGATCGAATAGGTGCCGATCGTCGCGGTCGTCTCAGTGATGAGATAACCCCATTTGCCGTTCGGGTGGATTGTGAAATGGCGCGGGCCAGCGCCGGCCTTGGTGGCGACTGTGGGCGGATCGTTGGGCGTCAGCATGCCGGTGCCGGCATCGAACTTGAACTGCATGACGTGGTCGGCCGCGAGCACCGGCACGTAGACATGCTTGTTGCTGGCGTCCACGACGACGCAGTGCGCCTTTGGCTGGGTGTCGATGATCTGGGTCGCCTTGCCTTCGACAATGTTGCGCGCGTCGATCGGATAGACAGCGACTTTTGCGCCGGCATAGGACGCGCCGAGCAGGTGTTTGCCGGTCTTATCGACGTTGATGTAGGCCATCTGATCAACCAGTGGCGTCGCGCCGAGATGCGTGAGCTTGCCGGTGGTGTGGTCGATGGAGAACGTCGATGCCGGATACGGCTCACTGCGCAGTTGCGCGTAAATGAAACGCTTGTTCGGGGACAGCGCCATCGGCAAGCTGACCGGGGCCGTCTTCTCCGCGCCGGGCACCGGCGACTTCTCGACCGCGGTCAACTCACCGGTGTCGCGGTTCATGCCGAGGACATCGATGTCCTTGCTGCCGGCGTTCGATACGTAAACGAATGTTTCGTGGCCATCGGCGGCCATCGCCCTCTGCGCTCCGATCCGGGGAACGGCGCCGAGCGCAGCGATCCCACCAAGCCCGAGCTGCAATACGCGGCGTCGTCTCATCATGCCCTCCTCCCGTTGCAATTCACGCGCGACACTTCCGATCGCGTTCGCAAACCTTGTTAACCCAAGCTCTCATCAACACAAGCTCTCATCAACCCAAGACTCTTATCAACCCAAGCTACCATCTTTCGGCAGGTTGTTGAATGCATGCTGGGAAGGTTGCGGACCGCAGTCTCGGTTGCCGCTGAGCTTCTCGCGCGTCCGGTCATGGATTTCCGTGACCACCTGCGCCAGAGTTTCGTCGCAAATCAGCCATCGCGTAAAGCGGCCGGATTTCGATCTCGCTCGGTCCCGGCATCGGATTGGGGCAGCGCTTCACCCAAGCAACCGCCTCGTCCATATCCTTGACCTCCCAGAGCCAGAAGCCGGCGACCAGCTCCCGGGGCTCGGCGAAAGGCCCGTCGATGACCGTGCGGTGGGGACCATCGAACGCGACACGCTTGGCTTGCGAAGTGGGCTTGAGGCCGTCGGCCATGAGCAGGATGCCGGCATTCCGCAGCTCGTCATTGAATCGACCCATCGCCTCCATCATCTCGGTCGTCCAAGGCTCCGGGAAATAGCCCTTTTCGCTGTCGTCGGTAGCCTTCACGAGCACCAGTACACGCATCGTCCGTCTCCTTGCTTTAGCCGGCCTGATCGGCTTGGCATCGGAACGACGAACGGGATTTTGGAAGGCCGACATCGTCCTGCAATTTTTTAGCCGGTTGAGACGCAGAGCGCCCGGACTCGCGGCGGGTGTTTCTACGGACCGGATTATTGGTATGCTCGTACAACGCATCACGAGCCGCTGATATGCCAAGACGACCCACTCCTCATCCGACACTCAAAACCCCCCGCCTCCGCTTGCGCCAGTTCCGAGACGAGGATGTGGACGCGATGCATGAGTGTTTCGCGAACCCCGAGGCGATGCGCTTCTGGAACCGCCCCGTTCACACCAAGCGGATCGAGACCGAACGCGCCGTACGCAGCTTCATCGATTGCACCCCGTCCTACTACCGATTTTGGGCCGTGGCGGAGGCCAAGACCGACCGATGCCTCGGCTTGGTCAACTATCATGATGGCCATATCCGCAGTAAGCGGGTCGCGATCGGCTACATCATCGATCCCGCCAAACACCGCAAGGGCATCGCGACCGAAGCCGTTTCGGCGATGCTCGACTTTTGCTTTGGCGAACTCGGTTTACATCGCGTGCAGGCCTTTATCCATCCGGACAACACCGCGTCACGCAAACTGGTCGAAAAACTCGGTTTCCGCTGCGAAGGCCAGCTTCGCGACAACCTGCGCGTCAGCAACTCGTGGCGCGACGACATGCTCTACGCTCTGCTCGAAACGGACCATCGCGATCAAACCTGATTGCGCTCCCGTGCGGCGCGATGGACTTAAGCCTGCGGGCACTTCCGAGGCAGCCGCAAGCCGACATGACAACTTCATCAACCGGCCGAAACACCCAGACGGTGAGCCCGCTCGATGAGCCTGCGCGCATTGCGATATGTCGGCACTTCGACCCACAAGCCGTTGACCAAAGCGCGATCTTCGCCGCGCTGTCGGGCGGCGTCGAAGCCATCGACAATGGCCCGCGCACGCGTGAGCTCATCGGCGCTCGGCGTGAGCACGTCGTTCAGCGCGTTCGCGTGCTCCGGCCGCACCAATGATTTGCTGCGATAGCCGAGACGGCGGGCAAGTCTTGCCTCACGCACTGCGCCGTCAACATCGCTGAATGTGTAGGGAGCATCGACAGGCTCGATCCCGGCCGCACGGGCCTCCAGAACAAACCGTCTGCGCGCATGATCGAGCTCGACCGCATCGGGGCTGCGTTCGGCACAGAGATCGTTGGCGAGGTCTTCGGCTCCCAGCAATGCGCAGCGGATACGCGGGCTTCCGCCGGCAATCGCGCGGACCTCCACAACTCCCAATGCGGTTTCACACACCGGCAGGATTTCGGTGCTGCCTTCTGCGATACCGAGGACGCTTTCCCAATGGCTCATGGCCGCATGCAGGGCATGCATCTGGGCGGCGCTATCGCTCATTGGGTACGCGATGACGTCGGGCCGTGTCTCCATTGCGGCCGCGAGGTCAATCATGCCATCGGCTTCGAGGGCGTTGATGCGTATGGCCGCGAGGCGCCGGCGGTTGCGGCAATCCCGGACATAATGACGGAGCAGCGACCGCGCCTCACCGCGTTTCTGGGGCGGTGTGAAGTCCTCCAGATCGACGATCAGCACATCTGCACCGCTGTCCAGCATGGCATCCTGAGCCATGCGGTCGGCGCCTGGTCCGAAAATCCATGTACGGCGGAGGTCGGGATCGAGAAGAGCCATCTGGAAAACCGTTGTGTGAAAGGCAGGCGGCGAGCAGCTATCCCGCCACGCAAGAGGTGAACTGCATCAGGCCAGCCGGTCGAGCAGCACCTTGGCGTTCCGCAGCGACGGCGTGTCGAAGCCTTCGGTGAACGGCCATACACCAGCGCGAGCAGGTCGCGAGCTTCGGTGCACTTGCCCTGGTCGCGCCACAGGCGGGCAAGGCTGGTCGCGGCGCGCAGCCCGAACGTCGTCGCGCTCTGTCGCTCCGCCACAGCGAGCGCTCGACGATAATTCTGTTCCGCAGCGGCCTGGTCGCCTCGCGCATTCGTCATATCGCCTCGAAGTCGATGCAGCTCGACCTCACTGACCGCTCATGTGTCGTCTCGATGAGCTGCGCAGCCTCGTCGAGGCAATTCTGCCCTTGCTGCAGATGCCCGATCTTGGCGTGAGCATCGGCGAGAGAGCAGAGCGCGCGCGGCGTGTGTACGACGGCTCCGGCAGCACGAAGCACCGAGAGCGCCCTGGCGAGCACTGCGAGACCTTCCTGCGGCTGTCCAAGTGCTGTCAATGACCGACCATGCTAGAAGCAGTCCGATGCCCAACCAGAGCGGAAAACCGTGATCGTTCGAGAGAGCCACCAGCTCCTCGGCGTGCCGCTGTGCGTCATGCGGTAAGCCGGCGACCGCCTCCACCGCACACACCTTGCTCAACACAAAGGCCACCGTGAACGGATGGTCGAGCCGGCGGGCTTCCGACAACGCCTCGTCCGACGCGCGCGCGTCCCTGATCGATGTGGCCCAGAAGCGCCAATGTCAACGCCAGGTGACCCAGGCTCGCCGCGTGCGGATCGGCCACCGCTATCGCGGCGCAAGTCGCGCGAGCGGCCGGATCGTCTCAAGCCATCACACAGCTCGAGAAGGGCGCGCGCGGTCACGAACTCCCCGCGAAAGTAGCAACTGGCGCCGTGGATATAGTGACCCAGCAGCAGAGTGGCTTGATCTTTTCTCGTCTCGCCCAGTGTCTCCATCTGCTCGGCAAGCGACACCGCCAACTCGTGCTCGGCACGAACCATATGGAAACCCCATTGGAAATAGAGCAGCGCGGCGAGACGATCCGGTCGATCGAACCGCTCAGCGAGCGCCCGCGCCCTGACGAGGGTTCGCCCGACCACCGGCGCTGAATAGCCGCTTGCCGCCATCAGGGCCCGCCCGAGGGCAATCTGCAGGTCGAGCTCGTGCTGCACGGGCCGCGACCTCTCGGGCATGTTCGCCAGCAATTCCAGTCCCCTCTGTAACTGCGCCACCGCTTCCGTCATCGCCGACCGCGCGACCGCCTGCTGGCCGGCCTTGAGCCGGTAGCTGATCGCCTTCTCGCTGAAACCGGCTTCGGCGCAATGGAGGGCCATGAGTTGCGGCTGTGAGGCCACGATTTCAGGGAACCGGCTCTCCAGCGTCGCGGCGACGCGGGCATGAATCTGCTGGCGTCGACCGCGCAGCATGGTGCTGTAGGCAGCATCCTGCACCAGCGCGTGCTTGAAGGTGTATTCCGCATCGGGCGGAGCGCCCCGCTGAAAGACCAATTCGGCGCGTACGAGCTGCGCCAGCGCCACGTCCACCTGTTGCTGCGGCGTCGCCGCGACCGCGCTGATCAGCTCGTGCGAGAACGACCGCCCGATGGCTGCTCCGATCTGCGCCATCTCGCGCACAGGCGCCAGACGATCGAGCCGCGCCAGGAGCGAGGCTTGGAGCGAGGTGGGGATGGCAAACCGAGGCACGGGCCCCCTGCGCATCAAAGCGGTCGCCGACATCGGTCAGCATGCCGCTCTCGATCACCGTCTTGGTCAATTCCTCGATGAATAGCGGTACGCCATCGGTCCGATCGATGATCCGTTCGGCGATCTCCTGGCGGCAACGCCTTGCCGCCGGTCACCCGCATGATCATCTCGGCGCGCTGTCGACGCGGCAGACGACTGAGGCTGATCAATGTCACGTGCGAGCGCCCGATCCAGGCCGGCTCGAACTCCGGCCGAAAAGTGATGATCAGCAAGACCCGGAGGGTGGCCACGCGGTCGACGATGCGGTCCAACAGGTCGAGCGAGGTTGGGTCGATCCAGTGCACATCCTCGAACACGACCAGCACGGGCCGGCGCGCCGCCAGTCCCTCGAGCTGGGCCAGGAGGGCATCGAGCGTCTTCTCCTTACGCCTCTGCGGGGTGAGGCTGAGCGGTGGATAGCGATTGCCGGTGGGCACGGACAGCAGGTCCGCGATCAGAGGGACGGCCTCGCTGAGGTCGAGCGCTTTGCCTCCGCGAGCAACGCCTCGAGCTTGTCCAACCGTTGCTGGTCCGTATCGTCACGCCGGAATCCCGCTGCTCGCTCGAGCTGTGAGATGGTCGGGAAAAGCGCGCTGTCCCGATGTTGCGGCGAGCAGAAACGGCGCAGGCGGATGTGTGGATCATCGCTCAGCCGCTCCAGCGCGGTCTCGGCGAGGCGCGATTTGCCGATGCCGGGCTCACCGGATATCAGCACGACCGAGCCATCGCCGCGCTTTATCTGCTGCCAGCGGCGCATCAGCAGCTCGATCTCTTCGTCGCGGCCGAGCAGTGGCGTTCTGGCTACGCGCAAGGCCTCGAAGCGGCTATCGACCGCGCTCGCACCAATGACTCGCCAGACCAGCACCGGGTCGCTGAAGCCCGTGATGGACACGCTCCCGAGCGCGAGATACTCGAAGAGTCCACCGACGAGGCGGCGGGTGCTGTCGTCGATGACCACCGTATCCGGCTCGGCCAGCGCCTGAAGCCGCGAGGCCAGATTGGGGGTCTCACCGACCACCTCATGTTCCTGCGACGCGCCCTTCCCGATGAGATCACCGACGATCACCAAACCAGTGGCGATGCCAACTCGCACTCGCAATCTTGTCTCCGCGCCGGCATCGAGTGCTGCCACGGCCGCGACCAATGCCAGCCCGGCGCATCACCGCGCGCTCGGCATCGTCTTCATCCGCCCGCGGATAGCCGAAATATGCGAGCACGCCGTCGCCCATGTATCTGGCAACGAACCCGCCAGATTTCTCGATTTGCTCGGCACAGCAGCGGTGGTACGCGCCAATGATTTCCCGCAAGTCCTCGGGGTCGAGGCTTGTCGAGAGCGCCGTCGAGCCGACAAGATCGACGAACATCAGCGTGAGCTGACGTTTCTCGGCCTCGGCCCGAGGAGCAGGCGCGGGTCTCGCTCCGTCACGAGCTCCGCAATCGCGCGCAGTATCTTCTTGCGATGGCCGAGCGAGACGCCGATTTTTTCGAGGTCAGCGTCGGTCAGATCGCGCAGAACGCTCGAATCAATGTCGTTCTCGGCAAAGCGCTGCGCGTACTGACTCAGCCCAAGCTTCTCGAGCCACTCCGCAATTTGCTGCATGACGGCCACCACTGCCTTGGTGCGACCTGACGAACCCTTAAAGACCGCAGAGACTATAACCTCTTCTTCGGCGGATGGCACGTGCGGCCGCCGGGATGTTCACCAGCCCTCGATACCGCCGATAGCGCGACCGCGACATCACGAGGCTGCGATCAACGTGCAACCTATGCATGCAATACAGGAACCAATAACCGCGATGAGGACAGGATCATGTTCAACGAGCTAGTACCGATACTGGCATGCCTGAACATCAGAAGTGCCCGTCGCGAAGCGGAATTGATGCGGCTTACGAAGCTTCCGCTAGTCTCCTGGCTGGAGCTTCGGGCGAGGACATAGTTCATCGGTATCGACGGCATGTCGCGGCGAACGCGAAGCGACGGGGCGAACTCAAGTCGAGCCCAAGTCGAACCGCACGCGCAGGCGAACGCGCTCTCGACCGAAATAACTCAGGGGTCTTCGATGAGAAGATGCCGCCTATTGCCGCCGCCGCTGGATACCAATGTGACATGTAACTCTTAGTGAGGTAGACCTTCGGAACGTTGCAACGCACAACATGTTGTTGCTTGGCCAACGACCTTGTGGTCGACCAATTATCGTTGGAGTGTCGAATGACCAAACGTAGACCGGATTCGGCGTCAAAGCGCGGCCCTAAGCCTAAGCGTCACAGCGGGCCTCCGAAGCGTCATAACAGCTCACAACCAGACACCCTCGCTGTTGAGAATCCGGAGAGAGCCTCGTCGGAGACAGCCTTATCGGAAGCAGTGTTGTCGGAAGCAGTGTTATCGGAGGCGGCCTTACCTGAGGCAGCCTTGCCGGAGTCAGTCGTACCGGAACCAGTGTTATCTGAAGCAGCCTTGCCGGAAACAGTCTTACCCGAAACAGTCTCACAAAATGCCCCAAAGCAGACGACGGATAACGGTCCTAAAAAAGGGATTGGTTTATCCTACGCCAATACGAACCTGCTAGCCTATCAAGCGAAGCTGGTGGAAATGGCACAAGCCAACATGCAATTTGCTTTTGAATTCGCTCACAGGCTTGCAACGATCAGGTCACCCGTTGAATTCCCCGGTGTCATTGCAGAATTGACGAACAAGCGCATCGCCATGTTCTGGAAGCATTCGAGAGAGATCGCTCAAGCGGTCGACATCGTGAGGCCGCGAACTGCCCCCGGGGCACGCGAAAACAGCCTTTATCATTGAACCGCCGGATCGCTTACCAGCGTCGGGAGAATCACCTAAAAATCGCATCTGAATCAATTGAACTGAGCAGATGCACCGTCGCGTCGGGACGACCGATGAACACAACATGATGGAAGCGACGGTTCGCAGGGATGGCGGGACGGTCGGTGACGCGCTTGATGACGCGATGCAAGCTTCGAACCCGCCTAATGCGCCCGCTTCCGATCCGGAAGACCCCGAGCTTCTTCATGCGAGCGCTTTGACCCTTTTTGAGGCCGCACAATTCGACCAGGCAGTGGAATTGGCCTCGCGCGCCATCAGGAAGGATCCCAAGCCATTATTTCTGACAACTCTGGGTGCGGCTCTGTTGAAGCTGCGCCGCCACGACGACGCGCTGCGGGTGCTCGACAAGGCGGTACAGCTCAAGCCGGATGACGCAGGCCTCTGGCGAAGCCTGGGAACTGGTCTGATCGAAAGCGGGCGTCCGGACGAGGCACTTCTGTGCTTTCGGCGCGCGCTCGAGCTCGATCCCGACCATGCCGACGCGGCTTACAAGGCCGGGCATCTCCTCTGTGAGTTGGGACACCTGGATGAAGCTTTTCTGTATCTGAGCCGAAGCGCGGAGCTTAACCCGGATCACGGGCCGACGTGGCAGGTTCGCGCCGTGGTGCTGAAGCGGTTGAACAGGCTCGACGAGGCGTTGGCGGACAACGAGCGCGCGCTGCGGCTCGATCCGGCCAACGCCGACACCTGCGGAAACGTGGGCAACGTCCTGCAGGCGCTTGGGCGGCATGAGGACGCGCTGACCTGGTACGATCGCTCGCTCGACATCAAGCCGAACATCGCGAGCGCTACTAACAAGGCGATGTCGCTGACGGAGCTTGCACGCTTCGACGAGGCCGTCATTGCTTATCGGAAGGCGCTCGATATTGCTCCCGGCCACGCGATAGCCGTCTGGAATCTCTCACTGCTGCAGCTCGCCGCAGGAGATTTCGAGGCCGGCTGGCGAGCGCGTGAGGCGCGCTGGGGCGTTCCGGAGCTTGCAGGCGGGTATCCCCAGCTATCCATCCCGATGTGGCGCGGGGAAGAGTTCGGTCGCAGGCAAGACGGTTGTCGTCTGCCAGGACGAAGGCTTGGGAGACGCGATCCAGTTCGCGCGCTACATACCGCTGCTGGCCGCGCGCGGCGCGCGCGTCATCCTCGTGGTCGGCGAGGCGCTATGTCCGCTGCTCGAAAGATTGGACGGGGTGTCGCAGTGCCTGCCGAAAAAGCAGGGCATGGCGGTGCCCCAGTTCGATCTTCATGTCGCAATCGGCAGCCTTCCGCTGGCATTCGGAACGAGACTGGACAGCATTCCGAGCCAAGAGACCTACTTGCCTCGTCCCGATGCAGATCGCGTGCAAGCCTGGGAGCACCGACTGGGGCCGCGCGAAAAATTGCGGGTCGGTCTCGCATGGTCGGGCAATCCGAACTTCCGGAATGATCACAATCGGTCAATGCCGCTCGCGGTGCTGACCCGCCTTTTTGATCTCGAGGCGACATTCGTCAGCCTGCAGAAGGACCCTCGGCCGCAGGAGGTCGAACTTCTCAGCACGCGGACGGACCTCGTCGATCACACCGCTCGTCTCACCGATTTCAGCGAGACCGCGGCCCTGGTCTCATGCCTCGACCTCGTGATCACGGTCGACACCAGCATTGCGCATCTCGCCGGCGCCCTTGGACGCCGCACGTGGGTGCTCCTGCCCTACGTCTCGGACTGGCGCTGGTTGCGCGAACGAGACGATAGCCCTTGGTACCCGACGATCCGATTATTCAGACAAACCGACACGCGCGAGTACGGAAGCGTGATCGAACGCGTGCGCGGTGAGATGCGCAAGCTGATCCGGGCCGCGGGCAAAGCAGCTGAATGCGGGGGCAACCCTCCGGCGTGAGGACAGCGTCGAGCGTGCCAGCCGACGACGCCACAGACCCCGCAGCCAACAGCGGGATCGGCTCGTCGTCGCTGCCGAACTACTTGTTCGGCAGATTGGTGCGGATGTGCAGCTCTCGCAACTGCTTCGGCGTTGCTTCCGAGGGCGCGCCCATCAGCAAATCCATGGCCTGCTGATTCATCGGGAACAGCGAGATCTCGCGCAGGTTGGTGGTGCCGCACAACAGCATGACGATGCGGTCGACGCCGGCCGCCATGCCGCCATGCGGCGGCGCGCCGTACTGGAAGGCGCGGTACATGCCGCCGAAGCGCTCGACCACGTCCTGCTCGCCATAGCCCGCGATCTCGAACGCCTTCACCATCGCCTCAGGCTTGTGGTTGCGGATGCCGCCGGAGGCGATCTCATAACCGTTGCAGGTGATGTCGTACTGAAACGCCTTGATGGTCAGCGGGTCCTGCGTTTGCAGCGCGTCGAGCCCGCCTTGCGGCATCGAGAACGGGTTGTGCGAGAAGTCGACCTTCTTGTCGTCCTCGTTGTACTCATACATCGGGAAATCGATGATCCAGGCAAGCTCGAAGCGGTCCTTGTCGACGAGGTTCAGCTCCTCGCCAAGCTTCGTGCGCGCAAGGCCTGCGAACTTCCAAAACTTGTCGGGATCGCCCGCGACGAAGAACGCAGCATCGCCCTCCTTCAAGCCAAGCTGCTCGCGGATCGCGGCGGTGCGCTCCGGGCCGATGTTGTTGGCGAGCGGACCCGCGCCCTCGCCGCCCTCGCGCCACATGATGTAGCCGAGGCCGGGCTGGCCCTCGCCTTGCGCCCAAGAGTTCATGCGGTCGCAGAACGCGCGGCTGCCGCCGCCCTTGCCGGGGATCGCCCAGACCTGGTTCTTCTGGTCTTCCAGCATCCGCGCGAACACCTTGAAGCCGGAGCCGCGGAAGTGATCCGAGACGTTCTGCATGACGATCGGGTTGCGCAGGTCGGGCTTGTCCGAGCCGTATTTGCGGATCGCTTCGGCGAAGGGAATCCGCGGCCAGGTCTTGGTCACGGGCTTTCCTTTGGCAAACTCCTCGAACACGCCAGATATCACCGGCTCCATCGCCGCGAACACGTCGTCCTGCTCGACGAAGCTCATCTCGACGTCGAGCTGATAGAACTCGCCCGGCAGACGGTCGGCGCGCGGGTCCTCGTCGCGGAAACATGGCGCGATCTGGAAGTAGCGGTCGAAGCCCGACATCATCAGGAGCTGCTTGTACTGCTGCGGCGCCTGCGGCAGTGCGTAGAACTTGCCGGGATGGATGCGTGACGGCACCAGGAAGTCGCGCGCGCCTTCCGGCGACGACGCCGTCAGGATCGGGGTCTGGAATTCGAAGAAGCCCTGCCCCTTCATGCGCCGGCGGATGGAATTGATGATCGCGCCGCGCGTCATGATGTTCTGGTGCAGCTTCTCGCGGCGCAGGTCGAGGAAGCGGTATTTCAGCCGGATGTCCTCGGGGTATTCCTGCTCGCCGAACACCGGCAGCGGCAGCTCGCCGGCCGGACCGAGCACCTCGATATCGCTGACATAGAGCTCGACCATGCCGGTCGGCAGCTCGGGATTGTCGGTGCCTTCGGGACGGCGGCGCACCTTGCCCTCCATCCGCACCACCCATTCCGAGCGCAGCTTTTCGGCGTCCTTGAAGGCCGGCGAATCCGGGTCGGCGACGCACTGCGTCAGGCCGTAATGGTCGCGCAGGTCAATGAACAGCACCCCGCCATGGTCGCGAATGCGATGGCACCAGCCCGACAGCCGAACCGTCTCTCCGATGTGGCTTTCGCGGAGCGCGCCGCAGGTATGGGTCCGGTAACGATGCATGGTGGTCCTGGTGGTCAAGATGTCCGGGTGCTCAAATCGGAGGGAATCGGCGGCGGAACGCCTTAGCCGAAGCGGCTGTGGGTTTACCCGAGGCGATGCTGCACGGCAACCGAATGCAAAGAGGTTTTGGGCTCGAAAAAGCCCCGTCCCGCGCCTATCTTACCTTGCATGACGGTGCATTTTCCCTTCCAGAACTCTTATGCGGCGCTGCCGGCGAACTTTTTCGCGCGCGTTGCGCCGACGCCGGTCGCCTCGCCCCGGCTGATCAAGCTGAACCGGCCGCTGGCCGTGCATCTCGGTCTCGACCCCGAGCTGCTGGACACCCCCGAAGGGGCCGAGATCCTGTCCGGCAAGACGGTTCCCGTCGGCGCCGAGCCGATCGCGATGGCCTATGCCGGGCACCAGTTCGGGCATTTCGTGCCTCAGCTCGGCGACGGCCGGGCCATCCTGCTCGGCGAGGTCATCGACAGGGATGGCGTGCGCCGCGACATCCAGCTCAAGGGCTCGGGTCCGACGCCGTTCTCGCGCCGCGGCGACGGTCGCGCCGCGCTCGGCCCCGTGCTGCGCGAATATATCGTCAGCGAGGCGATGTTCGCGCTGGGCATTCCCGACCACCCGCTCGCTCGCGGCCGTCATCACCGGCGAGCGCGTGATGCGCGAGACCGCGCTTCCCGGCGCCGTCCTCACACGAGTGGCCTCAAGTCACATCCGCGTCGGCACCTTCCAGTATTTCGCGGCGCGCGGCGACACCGAGGCGGTGCGGCAACTGGCTGACCACGTGATCGCCCGGCACTATCCGGAGCTTGCAAACGGCGAACGGCGCTATCATGCGCTGCTCGAGGCCGTGATCCACCGCCAGGCCGAGCTGGTGGCGCGCTGGCTGCATATCGGGTTCATCCATGGCGTGATGAATACCGATAACACCTCGATCTCCGGTGAGACCATCGACTACGGCCCCTGCGCCTTCATGGACGCCTACGACCCCGCCACCGTGTTCAGCTCGATCGACGAGATGGGCCGCTATGCCTATGCCAACCAGCCGCGGATCGCGCTGTGGAATCTGACGCGGCTCGCCGAATGCCTGCTGCCACTGCTCGCCGAGGACCAGGAAAAGGCGGTCGAGCAGGCGCAAATTGTCCTCGGCCTCTTTCCGGAGAAATTCAGCGCGGCCTACCAGGCTGGCCTGCGGCAAAAGATCGGCCTGTTCACCACGCGCGATGACGACGACGCGCTGGTGCAGGACCTGCTCAATGCCATGACCGAAGGCAAGGCCGACTTCACCCTGACCTTCCGCCGGCTGAGCGAGGCCGCCGCCGATCCGGCCGCCGACGCCGACGTCAGAGCGCTGTTCGCCGACCCCGCCGCATACGACCAATGGGCCGCGCGCTGGCGGCAACGCACCTCCGGGGAGCCGCAGATGCCGGCCGAGCGGCGGGCGGCGATGCGTGCCGTCAATCCGGCCTTCATCCCGCGCAACCACAGGATCGAGGCGGTGATCCAGGCCGCCGTCACGGCCGACGACTATACCCCCTTCGAGGAGCTTCTGGCGGTGCTTGCCAAGCCCTATGAGGACCAGCCTCCGTTCGCGGCCTATGCCGAGCCGCCCGAGCCGCATCAGCGCGTCCTGCAGACCTTTTGCGGGACCTAGACTATTGTTTTGACGCGGTTTCTTCGCGCGAACCGCGTGTCCACCCGGCATCAAGCCCGGGGCCAGCTCGCTGGCAACGCCACCAAGCCGTTAACCTCCTGTCCACCACACCGGGCATCCGGCGCGAACCATTAAGAAACGATCAACACGCCCCCTACAAATCTAACGGATCTGTAAGGGGACCTCGCCGTGGACGCACTGGTGTTTGAATTCATGGGGCTTGCGATGCTCGCGCTCTGCGTGGTCGTGATCGCGGTGCCGTCGCAAGACCGGTCGGGAGAACGAGCGCGCCGCCGTTAGAGTCGGCCGTAAGGGGCGCCCCGATATCAATGCAAGGCTTGAATTTGCCGCAAGACACTTGACAGACTAACGCTTTCGGCGGAACGCCTGTTTACATGGATTTGATCACTACCACTTCGGAACTCGCAGCCCTTTGCGAGCGGTTTGCCCAGCATCCGGTCATCACCGTCGACACAGAGTTCCTGCGCGAAACCACCTATTACCCGCTGCTCTGCGTGGTGCAGATGGCGAGCCCCGACGAAGCCGTCGTGATCGACGGCCTCGCCGAAGGCATCGATCTCAAGCCCTTCTTCGAGTTGATGGCCAACGAGAAGGTGTTGAAGGTCTTCCACGCGGCGCGCCAGGACATCGAAATCGTCTGGCATCGCGCCGGCATCGTCCCGCATCCGATCTTCGATACCCAGGTTGCGGCCATGGTGCTCGGCTATGGCGACAGCATCGCCTATGACCAGCTCGTCGAGCGCATCACCGGCCACCGGCCGGACAAGACCCACCGCTTCACCGACTGGTCGCGGCGGCCGCTCAGCGCGGAGCAGATGCACTACGCGGTCTCGGACGTCACGCATCTGCGCGACGTGTTCACCGCACTCGACGCCGACCTGAAGAAGCGCGGCCGCAACGACTGGGTCAGCGAGGAGATGGAAGTCCTGACCTCGCCGAGGACCTATGATTTCCACCCCGAGCGGGCCTGGGAACGGCTGAAGACGCGGGTGCGCAAGCCGAAGGAATTGGCGGTGCTGATGGAGATCGCGGCCTGGCGTGAGCAGGAAGCACAAAGCCGCGACGTTCCGCGCAGCCGCGTGCTCAAGGACGATGCCGTTGGCGACATCGCAACGCACGCCCCGACCAGCATCGAGCGGCTCGCCAACCTGCGTTCGCTGCCGAAGGGTTTCGAACGCTCGAAATGGGGCGCCGACGTCGTGGCGGCGGTGCAGCGCGGGCTCGCGCGCGACATGGCGGCGTTGCCGAAGATCGAGAAGCCGCGCAACAATTCCAACGGTGCCGCGACCGTGGAGCTGTTGAAGGTCTTGCTGCGCATGACGTCGGAGCGGCACGCCGTCGCCACCAAGGTGATCGCAACCGTCGACGACCTCGAGCAGATCGCCGCCGACGACGAGGCTGACGTGGCGGCCCTGCACGGCTGGCGACGCGAATTGTTCGGAGAGGCCGCGCTCGCGCTCAAGCATGGACGGCTGGCGCTCGCGATCGAAAAAGGCCGGGTGATCCGGGTCAGTCGCGCCTGAGACATGCGCCGCTAAAGCGGCGCGGGTTTCTCATACCGCGATCCTGTCGCCGCTCGCGCCCATCAAATCATCGCTGCGCACGACGCCGGCGAAATTGCCGATCACCTTGACGACCGACTGCTTGTAGGACGCGGCATCCCCGACGCCGCTTCGCCGGCAGGCCACGGCATCGCCGACCACCTGGTAGCGATGGCTGCGGTGGAATCCATCGACCACGGTCGACAGCACCGTCTCGTCGAGCGAAAATCCAAGCAGCACGCAGCGAATGGATTTCAGATGGGACATGTACTCGGCATAGCGCGTCGAGCTGTAGGCCGACGGCAGCGGATGCTCGAAGGCGAGTTCGCCGGGCCTCGGCTTCATCTCCGCGATCCAACTCGTCAGGTTTGATGCCGGATTGAACCAGGCCGCCTGTGCGATCCGTTTCAGATGCATGACCGGCCAGAGATTGTCGCGCCAGAGCGTCATCAGGTCGCGGCAGCGCGACATGGTCGCATCCGCATCGTTGATGACGTGGCTGCGTCCCTCGGTGAGATATTCGATCTGCAGATCGGCGCAGATCAGGATCGGCGGATCTTCATCGAGCAAGGCGACTATCTTTCGATTGAAGCTCACGTTTACGCCGCCGCCGTCTCGCGCAGCGGCGATGACGCCGGACGGGTTGACGATAGATCGAGAACGCCGGGCCTGTCCCAATCGCCCTCGGGGCGGATGATCACATAAGGGTCGCTCTCCAGCGTGATCGCGTCTGCGCTGGGTTCAATCTCAAGCACCATCTCAGTGTAGGAGAAATCCGAGAACGTCAGCTTGCGATTGTGGCCGAGCGGCTTAGCACCGAAATGCGCCCAGAAATCGACCAAACGGTCCTGCGCCTGGCCATAGATTTTCCGAAAGCCCTTGCGCTTGACGTAGTCGACGCTCGCCTGCACCAGCTTGAACGACACGCGCGTGCGCCGATACTGATGACGGACAGCCAGCCGTTCGACCTTGGCGAACTCGCCGAAGAACCGCACCCGCAAGCAGCCCGCGGGTTCCTTGCCGACAAATCCGATGAAATGCGCGGCGACCAGATCGTTGCCGTCGAATTCCTCCTCGATCGGGCAATCCTGCTCGGCGAGATACACCGCCGATCGGATCGCGGTCACCAGCATCAGGTCGTTCGGATCGCGTGCGATGCGGACCGAGACCGCGCGTGAATTACTGGCCGGCGCTGACACGTTAGGTCCGTACATCTGCATGACTCCCGACTGGTGCTGAGACAACCGGCGCTGGCACGATCGATGGGGCGCGATTCCACGGCCGCTGGTAGGTCCAGAGGTCCGGCTGGAAACTTGCGGTGGGCGCGAAGCCCAGCGCGATCAGAAGATCGCGGCCGGCGATGCTCGAGGGCTGCGCGAAATAGTCGGCGCCCGCATATCGCGGCCGGCGGAGATATTCGGCGACATTGCCCAATGCGATCGCGGCCCGCCCGTGACCCGCAAGCGCCCACACATAGATTGCCGAGACTTCCTCTCCCGGCCCCGCCAGATAGATCCGGCTCGGATTCTTCAGATCGATTTCGTCAAGCAGAAGCGCATCGTGACCGCGGCAATTCAGGTAGAGAAACGCTATACCGCCCAGCACGCTCCCGTTGCGTTGGAACGCGAAGATCGACCCAGGATCGTCGCGCAGGAACTGGACGAGGCCGGCCTGCGACGCATTGACACCAGGTATGTCCTTTTTTGCAATGGCGGCGAGTTCGGCAAGCTGTTCGAATGTGGCGGGCTCTGCGGAGACCGTTGCAGCTGTAGCAAGATGATCCAACTCATGGCGGCACGCAAAATCGCCGCTTTTTCGCAAGGATTTCTGCATCTATTGTCCCTCTAGTCGGGCAAATGATAGCGGACGGGATGTGCAGGTATGCCGCAAGTTTTGCATCGGGGTGCTGCATCCACGCAGCGCAGGAAATTCGAGGAGCCGCCGAATGCATCGTGGGAGGACCTGCGCGCATTCCTGCTCTGCACGCGGCACCAGAGCTTCCGAAATGCCGCTGATGTCCTCGGCCTGACCGGTACTACCTTGATGCGCAAGATTGACCGGCTCGAGGAAGAGCTTGGATTCAAGCTGTTTATTCGCGATCAGTCGGGACTGTCGCTCAGCGACGAAGGCAAAGCACTCCTGTTCGATGTCGAGCAGATGGAGCGCCTGAGCTTCAACATTTTCAGGCGCGCGTCATTGTCCACCGATACCCATGGCTCGGTGCGCGTGGCGGTAACGGAAGGACCGGGCAATTTCTGGGTGCTTCCGCGCCTGATCGATTTTCAGAAAACTTATCGCAAAATTATGGTCGACTTGCGTTGCGCCATGGAACAGGCCGACGTCTCGCGTCTCGAGGCGGATATCTCGATCCAGTTCGATCGCCCGACCAATCCCGATCTCATCGTCACCAAGCTCGGCCGGCTGCACATCTATACATACTGCTCCGAGGACTATCGCGACGCTTTCGGCGTGCCTAACTCGCTGGCCGATCTCAAGAACCACCGCATCGTCAAGCAGCATGGCGTGCAGCTCGATGAAACGGGTTACGCACGCGTTCTCGGGCTGGAGACCCTCGATGGCATCGTCGGCATCTCGACCAATTCCAGCGTCGCGGTTCTGTACGCAGTCGAGCGCGGAGCCGGCATCGGTTTCCTGCCGACATCGGCGATCGCGCTGGGCGCGCCGCTCGTTCCGATCGACCTCGGCATCAACTACCACATGGATCTGTGGCTGACCTACCACCGGGAGTTTCGCCATTCGGACCGCCATAAGCTGGTCATCGACTGGCTGAGGAGCATCTTCGATCCGAAGACCTATGCATGCTTCCGTGATGAGTTCATTCACCCCAACGATCTGGTGCCGCTGATGACGAGCTCACGCGAGAATTTCGGCCTGCAGGGCTACGTGGCGCCGAAGCCGTTCTGAGGCGCTATTTGCGACCTCTCGTCGATGCCATGGTACCCTGGTGCGACCCAAGCCGCGTATCGAGCCCACGGAGCTGGGCCGATCGGCCATTGGCCGAATTTCCTGAGCCACGCCAGAGGCTTGCTAATTCCAGAGGCTTGCCAATGCCCGGATTTCGTGTTGCAATCCCACCCGCAATCGGATTAGGCCGTTCGACTGTGCGTTTCGCCACTTGGAAATTGAGCAGGACTTCCGCAAAGCCCGTTTGTGGCGTGGCACGTGAAAACGTGGCCGCGTCTTTTTTACGTCTAGAGCAGGAGACAGGCGATGCCCAAGGGTACCGTCAAATGGTTCAACCCGACCAAGGGCTATGGGTTCATCAAGCCGAACGCCGGCGACAGGGACGTGTTCGTCCACATCTCGGCGGTCGAGCGTGCTGGGCTCTCGACCCTCAATGAAAATCAGGTCGTGGAATATGACCTCGTGGAAAACCGCGGCAAAAGCTCCGCGGAAAACCTGAAGATTTCCTAAAGCCAAACTCTACGATCGGCGAACGCCATGATTGCAACCCCCGGCCGACAAAGCCGGGGGATTCTATTTTTGCCGAATGGCGAGCCCGTCAGCCCGCGACCGGCGAAATCAGGAAGTTGCCGGAGCCCGCCCCCGCGACCGTCTTGCAGATGCCGTCCTCGAGGCGCACGCCGCCGCTGGCAAGCCATCGCAACGCTTCGGGATAGATGTGGTGCTCCACTTCCAGCACACGTTCCGCAAGCGTCTCGGCCGTGTCGTGATCGCTGACGCCGACCGCGCCCTGCATCAGGATCGGACCGGCATCGGTTTGTGGGATCACGAAATGCACGGTGGCGCCGGAAATCTTTACGCCTGCGCGCAGGGCCTGACCGTGTGGATCGAGGCCGGGGAACGACGGCAGCAGCGAGGGATGGATGTTGAGCATCCGGCCGTACCAGCGCTGCACGAAATCAGGGGTGAACAGCCGCATGAAGCCGCCGAGGCAGATCAGTTCGATCGCGTGCTCATCAAGCGCGGCTTGTAGCGCCGTCTCGAAGCCCGCGCGATCCTTGCCGAACGGCTTGCTCTCGACAATTGCGGTCGGGATGCCGCTTGCCCTGGCTTTCTCCAGGCCAGCCGCATCCGCGCGGTTGGAGACCACGAGCGCAATCTCCGCCGGGTAATCTTGCGCTGCTGCGGCCTGGATCAGCGCGGCCATGTTCGAGCCGCGTCCGGAAATCAGGATGGCTGTGCGGCGCTTCATGGCCTCACCGCGCCAAATCGAGATGGCCGTTATAGACGACGCGATGCTCGGCGGCGGCCGAAATGACCTGGCCAAGCGACACGACGGTCTCACCAGCGTCGGTGAAGATTTCGGTGACCCGTTCCACGGCGTCCGGCTCGACGACGACCACCATGCCGATGCCGCAATTGAATGTGCGCAACAGCTCCAGCTCGGCGACGCCGCCCTGCTCAGACAACCATTTGAACACGGGCAGCACCGGCACGCGCGCCAGATCGATGCCGACGCCGAGACCGTTTGGCAACACGCGCGGGATGTTGTCCGTGAAGCCGCCGCCGGTGATATGCGCAAGGCCCTTCACCGCGCCGGTCTCGCGGATCGCGCGCAGGCATGATTTCACATAGAGCCGGGTCGGCGTCAGCAGCGCGCCGCCGAGCGTCATGACCGGCGAGAACGGCGCCTGCGCCTCAAGAGGCACGCCGGAGGTTTCGACGATCTTGCGCACCAGCGAGAAGCCGTTGGAGTGAAGGCCCGACGACGCAAGCCCGATCACCGCATCGCCCGCCGCGATGTCCGGGCGCGGCAACAGCGTGCCGCGCTCGGCCGCACCGACCGCAAAGCCGCCGAGATCGTAGTCGCCGTCCTTATAAAGGCCGGGCATTTCCGCGGTCTCGCCGCCGATCAGCGCGCAGCCGGACTCCCGGCAGGCTTCGGCAATGCCCGCGACAATTGCGGCGGTCGCCTCGGGCTCGAGCCTGCCGCAGGCGAAGTAGTCGAGAAAGAACAGCGGCTCCGCGCCCTGCACCACGAGATCGTTGACGGACATCGCGACCAGGTCGATGCCGATGCCGCCATGCATCCCGGTCTCGATCGCGATCTTGAGCTTGGTGCCGACGCCATCGGTGGCCGCGACCAGGACCGGGTCCTTGAACCCCGCGGCCTTCAGGTCGAACAGCCCGCCGAACCCGCCGATCTCGGCATCGGCGCCCGGGCGCGCGGTCGCGCGCACCATCGGCTTGATCATGTCGACCAGCCGGTTGCCGGCGTCGATGTCAACGCCCGAAATCTGCGTAAGTCAGCCCGTTCTTGCGCTCGGCCATGGTTAATTCCACAGTAATGCCGGCCTGTTACGTCGGATTGCGCCGCCATGCAATGGCTCGCAAGCGCGACTGCCAAGTACTATGTAGATAACGGTCGGTACACCCCTCAAAGGGCCGGATTTTCCTTAAGTTAACCCGGTAGCCGGGAAGCGCCGTGTGAGTATGCCAACCAGTATCCCCAACATCATCACTTTGGCCCGCATCCTTCTGGTGCCGATCATCGTCTGGGCGATTGCGTCGAGCCAGATGGAGATCGCGTTTGCCGTATTCGTGGTGGCGGGCGTCAGCGATGCCGTGGACGGCTTCCTCGCCAAGCGCTTCAACATGACGACCGAGCTGGGCGCCCTGCTTGACCCGCTCGCGGACAAGGCGCTGCTGGTCTCGATTTACATCGCGCTCGGCATCTGGGGCGCGATCCCGCGCTGGATCGTCATCCTGGTCGTGTCGCGCGATATCATGATCGTCGCCGCCGTGATCGTGTCCTGGCTGTTCGACAAGCCGGTTCAGATGAAGCCCTCGATGGTGTCGAAGCTCAACACGGTCGCACAGGTCGGGTTCGCGGCGGTCGTCCTGGCGTCGCTGACCTTCGGTTTCCAGCCGACGCCCTACGACCTGATCCTGATGGGTTTCGTCACGGTGTTCACGCTCGTGTCCGTGTCGCTTTACCTCGTGGAGTGGGTGCGGCACATGAGCACGATCGAAGCTAGATAACGCAGAGTACGCCGGCTGACGCCGGCATCAACGAGAGTGCGCTGGCTGGCGCCGGCATCAACGAGAGTACGCCGGCGGCGCCGGCATGGAGCAATTCCTGGTGACAGGTCGCGTTCAACCCCGTCAATTGGCATTCGCGCTGCCGCACGCGGAGAGCCTCTCGCGCGACAACTTCCTGGAAGGCCCCGCCAATGCCGCTGCGCTCGCGCTGGTCGACGCCTGGCCGGAATGGCCGAACCGGACCATGCTGCTCGCGGGACCGGAGGGTTCGGGAAAGAGCCATCTCGCCGCGATCTGGGCCGAACAGGCCGGCGCGCGCGCGACCTCGGCGCATGCGCTGAGCGCGGCCGATGTCCCGGCGGAGCTCGCGACCGGCGCACTGGTCGTGGAAGACCTGCGCGCGGCGTCGTTCGACGAACGCGCACTGTTTCACCTATTGAACCTCGCGCGCGAGGACGACGCCTACATCCTGATCACCGCGCGGCAGCCGCCTTCGGCGCTCGACATCGAACTGCGCGATCTGCGCTCGCGCCTGCGCGCCCTGCCCGTCGTGTCGCTCAGACCGCCGGACGATCATCTGTTCCGCGCCCTGATCGTGAAGTTCTGCGCCGATCGCCAGCTCGCCGTCGACGAGCAGGTCGTCAGCTACCTCTCGACCCGGCTGGAACGGTCCTATGCCGCCGCGCGGCAGGCGATCGAGCTTCTGGACGCCGAGGGCCTGCGGCAGGGACGGCCGGTTACACGGGCGCTGGCCGCCGAACTGCTGCGCAGATCGTGAACCATAGCCCTCCTTGGCTATCTTGACGCGGCCAAGCCAGGGAACATCATGTCGGCAAAACTGTCATTGCTGAGACATATAGTCAGCGCCGCACCTTTCTTGACGCGCTTCCGCGCCTTGACTCGAGATGGATCGAATTCTCATGGAATCTGAGCAAGCCATTGCAATCGAAGAGAAAACGGCAGATTTCGAGGTCTCGCCGCCGAGCATTGCAACGAGCCCGGAACAATTCATCAACCGCGAGCTGTCGTGGCTGCATTTCAACCGCCGGGTGCTGGAAAAGTCGGTCAATCCCGGCCACCCCGCGCTGGAGCGGGTGCGGTTCCTGTCGATTTCCGCAAATAACCTTGATGAGTTCTTCATGGTCCGCGTGGCCGGTATCAAGGCCCAGGTCCGCGAGGGAATCAGCGAACGCAGTCCCGACGGGCGCAGCCCATCCGAGCAGCTCGTCCAGATCAACGAGACCGTGTCACAGCTTGCCAGCGACCAGCAGGCGATCTGGCGCGACCTGCGCGGCATGCTCGCCAATGTCGGCATCGTTCTGGTCGACGGGCGCGACGTCACCAAGTCCGAACGGAACTGGATCGGGGACCACTTTCTCCACAACATCTTCCCGCTGCTCACCCCGCTTGCGATCGATCCCGCGCACCCCTTCCCGTTCATCCCGAGCCTCGGCTTCACCATCGCGCTGCATCTGACGCGCTCCTCCGACGGCAAGCCGATGAATGCGTTGATCCGCATGCCCGGCAAGATCGACCGCTTCATCCGCATGCCCGCGAGCAAGGACGGCGTGGTCCGGCTGATCACGCTGGAGCAGGCCACCGCGCTGTTCATCAACCGGCTGTTTCCCGGTTACACCGTCGATCGGCCAGGGCGCATTCCGCGTCATCCGCGACAGCGAAATCGAAATCGAGGAAGAGGCCGAAGATCTGGTGCGGCTGTTCGAGACGGCGCTGAAGCGGCGCCGCCGCGGATCGGTGATCCGGCTGGAGATCGAAGCCAACATGCCGGACGAGCTGCGCAGCTTCGTGCAGCACGCGCTCTCGGCGGCCGACGACGAGATCTTCCTGGTCGACGGCGTGCTCGCGATGAACGAGCTGTCGCAGTTGAGTCGGCTCGACCGGCCGGACCTCGAATTCGTGCCCTATGTGCCGCGTCATCCCGAACGCGTGCGCGAACATGCCGGCGACATCTTCGCCGCGATCCGTCAGAAGGATCTGGTCGTCCACCATCCTTACAAATCCTTCGACGTCGTCGTGCAGTTCCTGCAGCAGGCCGCACGCGATCCCGACGTCGTCGCCGTCAAGCAGACGCTCTATCGCACCTCCAACAACTCGCCGATCGTTCGTGCGCTCGCGGAGGCCGCCGAAGCCGGCAAGTCGGTCACCGCACTGATCGAGCTGAAGGCGCGGTTCGACGAGGAAGCCAATATTCGCTGGGCGCGCGACCTCGAACGCGCCGGCGTGCAGGTGGTCTACGGCTTCCTCGAATTGAAGACGCACGCGAAACTGTCGATGGTCGTGCGCCGCGAGGGCGGCGGCCTGACCACCTACGTCCACACCGGCACGGGCAACTATCATCCGGTGACTGCGCGCATCTACACCGACCTCTCCTACTTCACGTCCGATCCCGCGATCGGACGCGACGCGGCGCGGGTCTTCAACTACATCACGGGCTACGCGGCGCCGAGCGATCTCGAGAAGATGGCGGTCTCGCCGCTCACATTGCGCAAGCGCATCATCGAACATATTCGAAACGAGACCAGCCACGCCCGCCACGGCAAGCCGGCCGCGATCTGGATGAAGATGAATTCGCTGGTCGATCCCGATATCATCGATGCGCTGTATGAGGCATCGCAAGCCGGTGTCTCGATCGAGCTCGTCGTGCGCGGCATCTGCTGCCTGCGGCCGGGGCTGCCAGGACTTTCAGAAAACATCCGTGTCAAGTCCGTCATCGGCCGCTTCCTGGAACATGGCCGAATCTATTGTTTCGGCATGGGCCAGGGCCTGCCGAGCGCGAAAGCGGCTGTGTATATCTCGTCCGCCGACATGATGCCGCGGAACCTCGACCGCCGCGTCGAAGTGCTCTGCCCGCTGCAAAATCCGACGGTGCATCAGCAGGTTCTCGAGCAGATCATGGTCGCGAACCTGAAGGACAATGAGCAGAGCTGGCAATTGTTGCCGGATGGGTCGTCTACGCGTATGAAGGCCGCGAAAGGCGAAGAGCCCTTCAATTTGCACAATTACTTTATGACAAATCCAAGTCTCTCAGGCCGTGGAAAGTCGCTCAAGGAATCCTCGCCGCGTCGTCTCACGCGCCGTACAGAACGCCACCAGTCCCCATAAGGGATCGTTGCGGTGAAGCGGCCGCGCAAGCGCGCCTCCAGCGTCGCCGTCATCGACATCGGTTCGAACTCGGTTCGTCTCGTCGTCTATCAATCGATGACGCGGAGCCTCGTGACTCTGTTCAACGAAAAGGCGCTGTGCGGCCTCGGCCGCGAGGTGCAGAGCACCGGCCTGCTGGCGCCGGACGCAGTCACCAAGGCGCTGACGGCACTGCGCCGCTTTCGCGCGCTGTGCAAGATCCAGCAAGTCGGACGAGTCTATGCGATCGCGACCGCGGCATGCCGCGATGCGTCGAACGGACCCGACTTCATCGCCAAGGCCGAACGCATCTGCGGCGTCCCCATCAAGATCCTGTCGGGCGCTGAGGAAGCGCGGTACTCCGCACTCGGCGTCATCTCCGGTGTGCACAAGCCCGACGGCATCGTCGGCGATCTCGGCGGCGGCTCGCTCGAACTGATCGACGTGTATGGCCATCAGGTGCGCGGCGGCGTCACCTTGCCGCTCGGCAGCCTCGCACTGCAGGACCTCTCGCACAAATCGCTCAAGCGCGCCGCGCGCATCGTCAAGACCGAGCTGTCGGAGGTTCCGCAACTGAAGGCCGGCCACGGCCGGACCTTCTATGCGGTCGGCGGCACATGGCGTGCACTGGCGCGCATCCACATCATCCAGAGCGAATATCCGCTGCGCGTGATGCACGGCTATTCGCTTCCGGCCGCGGAAGCGCTCGACTTCGTGCGACGGCTGAGACGTCTCGCTGCTGCCGACATGCTCGCCGATATCGAGGCCGTCGCCGACGCACGACGGCCTCTTCTCACTTACGCGGCACTGGTTCTCGAATACATCATCCGCGTCGCGCGCCCGAAGACGATCGTGTTCTCCACCTTCGGCGTGCGCGAGGGCCTGTTGTATTCGATGCTGCCGGAGACGGAGCGGGCCAAGGACGGCCTGATCTGCGCAGCGCAGACGCTGAACGAGCTGTTGTCGCGATCGGCCCGGCACGCAAAGGAGCTGATCGACTGGACCGACCGGCTTGCGCGCGTCGTGCACATGCGCGAGACCGAGGAGGACCGCCGCCTGCGTCACGCCGCCTGCCTGTTGTCCGATATCGGCTGGCGCGTGCATCCGGACCATCGCGGCGAGCAGACGCTCGACCTCATCGCCAACGGCAATTTCGGCGCGATCAGCCATCCGGGCCGCGTCTTCGCCGGACTATCGGTGTTCTTCCGCTATGCCGGCCTCAGCGAGGAAAACCAGCCGCCTGTCCTCATTCAGCAGCAGATCACGCCGACGATGCTGGAGCGCGCCCGCGTGCTCGGCGCGGCGTTCCGCGTCGCGCATCTGATCTCGGCGGCGCGGCCCGGCGTATTGCCCGCCACCCATTTCCGCAGCCATGACCGCAAGCTGATGCTGGTGTTCGAGCATAAGATGGTCGACCTCGTGGCCGATCGCGTCGGCAGCCGCTTCAAGCAACTGGCGCGACTGGTCGGCCGTTCCGGATCGATCGTCAGGCGCTAGAGCACGATGTGATTGGATTGAAAGGTCATCGCGCTCTAGCTCTTTTGTTTGAGCATGATCTTCTCGGAAAACCGGTTTCCACTTTTCCGGATCATGCTCTAGCCTTCGAAGCCTGAAGAAAGCCCCCCATTTCGTCGCGCGGCTGCGGCGCCGATGGAATCCCGACGATGTCGGCGTAATTCTCGATCGGCAGCGGCCGGCCGATCAGATAGCCCTGAACTTCGTCGCAGCCCTCGCGCTTGAGAAATTCGAGTTGGCCCGAGGTCTCCACGCCTTCCGCCAGAACCGGCAGCGAAAGGCCGTGAGCCAGGCCGACGACGGCGCGGATGATGGCCTGCGACTGCAGGTTTTCATCGAGCTGGTCGATGAAGCTCTTGTCGACCTTGATCTTGTCGAACGGAAACGCCTGAAGGTAGCGAAGCGATGAATAGCCGGTTCCGAAATCGTCCATGGCGATGCTGACGCCGATCGACTTCAGCCGCCGCAGCGTATTGATGGCCCGTTCGAAATCACTCATCAGCACGCCTTCGGTGATCTCGAGCTCCAACCGGTGCGGCGGCAGGCCGGTTTCCAGCAGGATCGAAAGCACCTGCGCCGGAAGATCGCTGTAATGGAATTGCACCGGGGAGAGATTGACGGCGACGGAGAGGTTGTTCGACCAGGACGCGGCCTGCCGGCACGCCTCTTTCAAAACCCATCCGCCGATTGAAATGATCATGCCGTTGTCTTCTGCCAGCGGAATGAAGACGTTTGGAGGAATCCTGCCGCGAACGGGGTGCTCCCAGCGCAGCAGCGCTTCGAAACCGACGATCCGGCCGTCGATCCGCGCCAGCGGCTGATAGAACAATCTCAGTTCGTTGCGCGCGATCGCCGAGCCGAGATCGTGCTGCAGCGTGGTACGCTCGCGCTGCTGCTTGTCCATCTCGGCCTCGAAGAAGCGCAGCGAGCCGCGCCCGTCGCGCTTGGCGCGGGACAGCGCCGCGTCGGCGTTGATCATCAGCATCTCGGCGTCGGGGCCATCCTGCGGATAGATGGCGATGCCGAAACTCAGCACCGTGCGGATGACTTTGCCGTCGATGTTGAACCCGTCTGAGACGATGTCCTGAATATGGGTCGCCAGATCCTCGCTCGCCGCGGGCTGCTCACTGCCGCTGACGATGATGCTGAAATCGTCCCCGCCGACACGCGCGAGGAACGTATCCCCCGCCGCCGTCTTCAAGCGGCCGGCGAGCTTCTGCAGCAGCCTGTCGGCCGTCGCGTGCCCGAAAATCTCGTTCACTTCCTTGAAGCGATCGAAATCGACACAGATGATCGCAAACTGCGATTCGTCGGCGTTGGCCTTGGCGATCGTCTGCGCCAGGCGCTCGTTGAACGCGAACCGATTGGGCAGATCCGTCAGAGGATCATGGCGCTCGGCGCGCTCGATCCGGGACGTTGCTTTTCCAAGCGCGTCTGACAAGACCTTGATGGAACGGTCGGCCAATTGACGGTCGCTCGCGGCCTGCTCGTAGACGTCGACAACCAGACCTTCCAGAACCTTCAAATTCACCGCGCCATCCGGCCCGGTGGCTTCATCGAGCTGGCTTGCAAATAGTTGTTTTTCCATCGCCAGCTACCGCTCAACCATCCTGGTGACTGTCATGATGCGCACACCCCGCCCTTTCAGGGCCAGGCGGCGCCCTCTCCGGGCGCGCGGGGCGACGATAGGGAGCGAGCGATACTTTTGAATTAATTTGCGGCGGCCGTAAAACTACTGAGCCCCGTCAGACGGTATTTCCTTGTGATCGCGCTGCGAGCTACACGTCGCGCCAAACGTGCGGCGAGATGAGTTCTAGGAGGTTCCCTGCGCCACATAGTGCAGGCTCCGCCGCCGCCAGATCGATCCCACCACCAGGACGACGACAACGCCGAGCGCGGCGCAGACGATCTCGCCGCCATATCCGCCGATGAACAGCGGCGCAACGCCGATGATCGTCAGCATTGCGTCGAGGTCCGCGCCAATGGCGCCCTCGAACAGGCTTTGCAGCTTGGGATGCACCGCCGGGTCGGTTGCAATGACATCACCGGCGATCCAGCCCAGCAGCGCCGATCCGGCCCATATCAGGATCGGCAAAAGCTCGAGCAGCGCCATGATCACGGCCGCGCCCGCAATGATCAGTGGAATGCTGCTCGCAAGTCCGAAAATGAGAAGCGGAACGCTGCCGGCGGCGGCCGCGGCCACCGCGATGACATTGTCGAGGCTCATCACGATATCGGCGACGACGACGATCTGCACCGCGGCCCACAGATGCGATGCCGATCCGACCTGATCCTGTTCCGCTTTGTCGGGCACGAGGAGCCTGGCCGCGATCACGAGCAGCGCCAGGCCGCCTACAAGTTTCAAATAAGGCAATCCCATCACAGTCGCGACAATGACGGTGAAGATGATGCGCAGCATCACCGCAGCAGCCGAGCCGAGCACCATGCCCCAGAGCCGCTGGCGTGGCGCAAGCCCACGGCACGCCATCGCGACGACGAGCGCGTTGTCGCCCGACAGCAGGACGTTGATCCAGATGATCTTGGAGAGGTTGACCCAGAACTGGGGGTGGCGAATCTCGGAGCTGAATTGCGCAAAAACGGCGTCGATGCCGGACCAGTCGAGTAAGGATGAGACGGAATCCAACAAAGCCTCCGAGAGCGGCACGCAGCCTTCACTCGGTATCGCAAAACCACGAGGCCGTCCGGCGACTATTTGTCGCAAAACCCGTCAGGGCAGCCTCATTCACCGGAGCAAACGGTATCGAAACCGCGCGTCCCGCGCGCAAGCGTTAGCCAGCCGGCTTCATTCCCTGCAATTTGCGGCGGCGCCAGATTGTTCCAACGATCAGAACGGCGAGCGCGCCGAGCCCCGAGGCGAGGAAATCCATCAGATCACCGTCGAAGCTCAGATGTGAGACACCGAAGATCGCCGAGGTCGCGTCGATGCTGAAGACCATCTGGCCGTCCAGCACGCGATGCAGGAATGACTGATCCACCGGATCGCTGGCGATGACGTCGCCCGCGATCCACCCGAGCAGCATGGCGCCGAACCACACCAGAAGCGGAAAACGATCGAGCACCAGCATGATCAGGGCCGCGCCCGCGATGATCATCGGAATGCTGATCGCAAGGCCGAGCGCGAGCAGCGAGATCTGGCCGTTCGCAGCGGCCGCCACCGCGATCACATTGTCGAGGCTCATGATGATGTCGGCTATCACCACGATGCGCACCGCGTGCCACAATGTCGTGCCGGCCGCGACTTCGTCGTTCTCGTCCTCCGGCACCAGAAGCTTGGCCGCGATGACGAGCAGGGCAATTCCGCCAACCAGTTTCAAGTAGGGCAGCGACATCAGCGTTGCGACGATGCCCGTGAAGGCGATCAGCAGGACGACTGCGACGCCGGCGCCGATCACCATGCCCCAGAAACGGTGGCGGCCATGCAGGCCGCGGCAGGCCATCGCGATGACCAGCGCGTTGTCGCCGGACAGCAGAACGTTGATCCAGATGATCTTGCCGACCGCGAGCCAGAACGCCGGTCGCTGGATGTCGGTCTGAAACTGCGTGAAAAACGCGCTGATATTGAAGGGATCAACGACCTGCGTCAGAAAGTTCACAACCTGCCCCTACCCCTGACGAGAGCGTCGGTCTTGAAAGCGCCGGACCGGCCTGCGTGAGCCGCTCCTGCCGCGCGGTGCGTCGATCAGCCGACGATCTCATTGCCGGAGAAGAACTGGGCGATCTCGATCGCCGCGGTCTCCGGCGCGTCCGAACCGTGCACCGAGTTCTCGCCGATCGACTGCGCATGAAGCTTGCGGATCGTGCCGTCCGCGGCCTTGGCGGGATCGGTCGCGCCCATGACGTCGCGGTACTTGAGGACAGCGCCCTCGCCTTCCAGGACCTGAACGACGACCGGGCCCGAGGTCATGAACTCGACCAGCTCGCCGAAGAACGGGCGGGCCTTGTGCACGGCATAGAACGTCTCGGCCTGCTCGCGGGTCATGCGGATGCGCTTCTGCGCCACGATGCGAAGGCCGGCCTTCTCGATCAGCGCGTTGACCGCACCGGTCAGATTGCGCTCGGTCGCGTCGGGCTTGATGATCGAGAAGGTGCGTTCAGTCGCCATGATTTTCGTCCTCAAAGAGCGGATGATTGGGAGTTGCCGGGCTTATATCGGCGCGATCGGCGAACGGCAAGCGACGCTGAGGCGGCCCGCGCGTGCCGGCGCAAGCCCTTCGTCAATTACGACAATTTCACGAAGCTGAACCCTTTCTGAAGGTCGTGTGCCACGTCCGTTCAGCCGGACGGCTGTAGCCTTGGCATCGATCGGGCGGCCGTGCGGGTCGATCTGGCGGACCATCCAGCAAGCCCCGCACGGCATCCCGGGAAGCGATCCCAGCGATGGCGCGTCATGCGCCGAATTCCAGGAGACGACCATGTTACGTAAACTCTCGCTTGCTGCAGTCGCCGCGGTGTCCCTCGGCGCTGCCGCGCTGGCACCATCTTCGGCCTCCGCCTGGGGCGGTGGCTTTCACGGGGGATGGCATGGCGGCGGACCGGGCTGGCACGCCGGCTGGTATCATCGCCCTTATGGCGGCTTCTACGGTCCGCGCTTCTATGTCGGCGGACCAGCCTATTATGCCGGCGGCTATGGCGGTTGCTATGTGAGGCGGCTGGTTCCGACGCCCTGGGGACCGCACTGGCGGCTGGTCAACCGCTGCTACTGAATTTCAGCCCGGCATGCAGTCAGAGCCCCGGCCTCGCGCCGGGGTTTTTCTGTTGGGCCCCAAGCTCTGTTGGCCCCTTGAAATGCAGAAGACTCGCGGAGGACGTCGGCTTCATACAATTTTTACTAGAACTTTCATTGTCCCATACTCGAAGCGGAAACAATTCCGGTCCAGATGAATTGATAATTCATTGCAACGACAAACCACCGGAACCCGCGATGAGAGCCCATCCCGCCGATATCAGCGAAGAGATCGATGGCAAGACCTGCCGATCGATCTGCGACGCCGTGGGCGAGCGGCTGCAACGCGATTTACGGCCGGATTCGTCCGAGCCGTCCCCCCGTCTCGAGAGACTGATGGACGAGCTGCGAAGGCGCGACATGCAATTGCGCTGATCGCGCCGAGAACCCATGCAGGTCTGCCGCCCACGATAAAGCGGTTGCGTTTCGGGCGCGCTGCGGTGACAACCGCGCATGCTCTCCATCTCCGACATATCGATCCGGGTCGCCGGACGGCTCCTGATTGACAGCGGCACGGCGCAGATCGTCCCCGGCGCACGCGTCGGACTGGTCGGACGCAACGGCACCGGTAAATCGACGCTGTTCAAGGCCATTCGGGGCGAGCTGGCCGCCGAAAGCGGCACCATCACCCTGCCGCCGCGCTGGCGGGTCGGCAGCCTGGCGCAGGAGGCGCCGAATGGTCCGGAGAGCCTGATCGCCGTCGTCCTGAAGGCCGATCTCGAGCGCGATGCCCTGCTGCACGAGGCCGAGACCGCAACCGATCCGCACCGGATCGCCGAGATTCAGACCCGGCTGGTCGACATCGATGCGCATTCGGCGCCCGCACGCGCCGCCGCAATTCTGAGCGGGCTCGGTTTTTCGGCTGCCGATCAGGCGCGGCCCTGCTCGGAATTCTCCGGCGGCTGGCGGATGCGGGTGGCGCTCGCCGCCACGCTGTTCGCGGCGCCTGACCTCCTCCTGCTGGACGAACCGACCAACTATCTGGATCTCGAAGGCACGCTTTGGCTCGAGGACCATCTGGCGAACTACCCACGCACGGTGATCGTGATCAGCCATGACCGCGACCTGCTCGAAACGTCGGTCGACCAGATCCTGCATCTCGACCGCGGCAAGCTCACGCTCTATCGCGGCTCCTATTCATCGTTCGAGGAGCAGCGCGCGACGCGCGAAATGCTCGATGCCAAGCAAGCCAAGCGGCAGGAAGCCGAACGCAAGCGGCTGCAGGCTTTCGTCGACCGTTTCAAGGCCAAGGCCTCGAAGGCGCGCCAGGCGCAATCGCGCGTCAAGATGCTGGAGAGGATGAAGCCCGTCGCGGCACTCGTCACGCAGGACGTGCGCGAGATCAGCTTTCCGCCTGCCGAGAAGACGCTGTCGCCGCCGATCATCGCGGTCGACAATGTGTCGGTCGGCTACGACGTCAGCGCGCCGGTCCTCAACCGCGTCACCCTGCGCATCGACAATGACGACCGTATCGCGCTGCTCGGCAGCAATGGCAACGGCAAGTCGACGCTGGTCAAGCTGCTCGCCAAACGGCTGGAGCCGTTCTCCGGAACCGTGACGCGCGCCGACAAGCTTACGATCGCCTATTTCGCCCAGCATCAGCTCGACGAGCTGAACGAAGACGGCTCGCCTTATGATCACGTCCGCAAGCTGATGCCGGACGCGCCCGAGTCGCAAATCAGGGCGCGCGCGGGCGCGATCGGATTTTCCGGCAAGGCTGCCGACACCAAGGTCAGCAGCCTGTCCGGCGGCGAGAAGGCGCGCCTGCTGCTCGGACTTGCGACCTTCTTCGGTCCAAACATGATCATCCTCGACGAGCCGACCAACCATCTCGACATCGACAGCCGCGCCGCGCTCGCGGAAGCCATCAACGACTTTCCGGGCGCGGTGATCATGGTTTCGCATGATCGCTATTTGATCGAAGCCTGCGCCGACCGCTTGTGGGTCGTGGCCGATCAGGCCGTCACGAACTTTGACGGCGACCTCGACGACTATCGCCGGCTGGTGCTGTCGTCGCGGGGATCTCGTGTCAGCTTGCGCGACGACAGCGAACGCGGTCAGGCCCGTGACCGGCCGGCGCCGAACAAAATCGAAAAGAAGAAGCCGCTCAAGCAGAGGATCGCGGACGCGGACGCCGAGATCGAACGCGTCAGCGGCATCATCGCCAAGATCGATGCCGCACTGGCGCTACCCGACATCTTCACCCGCGATCCCAAACAGGCCGCGCAGCTCAGCAAGGCGCGCGCCGCCGCAGAAAGCGCGCTGCAACGCGCCGAGGAGGCGTGGCTGGAGGCAAGTGCGGAACATGAGGGCGCATCGGGCTAAAGTCGTGTGCGCGCAGGACGGAGCCCGCTAGGTCGCCGCGTTCTTCTTCTTGGTTTTCGGCTTCGCCGTCTTCGGCGCAACGGGGTCCGCTCCGCGCTCGATCTCGCTGAGACGCCCGGCCTTGAACGTGTAGATGCCCGCACGGGGACCACTCGCCCAGGTCACGACGGCAACGCGCTCGCCGCCGGGATTGTTGGAGAGATTGACGCTGGTCGGCGCGCCAATGCCGCGCACGACATCGCATTCGGTGTGCCCGAGCGCGACCGTGCCGCCGGCCACGGGCGCTTGCGGCGCACCCGCCGCACCATCGGCGAGCGCGTTGGCGGCGGTCGGGCCGGCAGCCGCCATGCCCGCACAGGCTCCGTCGGCGCTGACCAGATCTTCGGCCGTGACCGGCTTGTCGGGCGTCAGCGGCGGCGCATCGATCGACACATTCCGGATGAACAACCGGCCGGATCGCGAGAACCATTCCGCGTCCTTCGACAGCAGGTCGGACTGAAACATTTCAGCTCCGCCCGAGCAGCCCGCTACCGCGGGCGCGATCACCAGCAATGCCAACAGATGCTTCGAAAGATGGCGTTTCATTCGCACGATGACGCAGGTTCCCCGGCTCGGCCCTTTATCGGCTGTCCCACCACCACTTTGCGGCACCACCGTGGCTGGATCAGCAATGTTCAACCGACGCAAGACATTATCATTAATCGTTTTGGATCGCTATTCCCGCCGCCGCCAGCGGCCATTTTCATCCGCCTGCCAGTAGGTCGCCGTAAAACCCCGCGATTTGCAGTCCGTCCAGGCCAGCCGCGCCGCGGCCAGTGCGTCCGCGTCATCGCCGTTGAAGACCAGCACCATCCGCTCATATAAATCGGCATCCGCCGGCAGCGCGGCGTTATCCACCAGAAACCTGACCTTCGCGCCGTTTGGATTGCCCTCCTCGATCGCGAGGATGATCGGCTGATCCTGCGCGTCGCTCGCACGCCAGGTGGCGTGTGGCAGGAACGAATCATCGCGATAGGTCCACAGATGCGCGTCGAGTGCTTCGGCGCGCTCCGGCGACGTCGATTGCACCACGACGCGCCAGCCGCGCTCCAGCGATTTCTCGAGCAGCGGCGGCAGCACGTTTTCCAGCGACATGTTCTGCAGGTGGTAGAACAGGACTTCCGTCATTTTTCGTAGTGGTCCGCAACCAGCCGCTCCAGCAGGCGCACGCCGAAACCCGAGCCCCAGCTTTGGTTGATCTCGGTCTTCGGCGCCCCCATCGCGGTGCCCGCGATATCGAGATGCGCCCAGGGCGTGCTATCGACGAATCGCTGCAGGAATTGGGCGGCAGTGATCGAGCCGCCGTATCGCCCGCCCGTGTTCTTCATGTCGGCAAACTGCAAATCGATCAGCTTGTCGTATTCGGGCGCGAGCGGCATTCGCCACACCCGCTCGCCCGTCTCGATCCCCGCCTGGACCAGGCGCTCCGCCAGCTCATCATTATTGGAGAACAGGCCGGCATGCTCGGTGCCGAGCGCGACCATGATCGCACCCGTCAGCGTTGCAAGGTCGACCATGAATTTCGGCTTGAATTTCTTCGCGACGTGCCAGAGCACGTCGGCCAGCACCAGCCGGCCCTCGGCATCGGTGTTGATGATCTCGATGGTCTGGCCCGACATCGAGATCACGATGTCGCCCGGCCGCTGCGCGTTGCCGTCAGGCATGTTCTCGACCAGGCCGATGGCGCCGACCGCGTTGACCTTGGCTTTGCGCGCGGCCAGTGCGTGCATCAGGCCGACGACACAAGCAGCACCTCCCATGTCGCCCTTCATATCTTCCATGTTGGCCGCGCCCTTGATGGAGATGCCGCCGGTGTCGAAGCAAACGCCCTTGCCGACAAAGGCGACCGGCGCCTCGCCGCGCTTGCCGCCATTCCAGCGCATGATCACGGTCCGGCCGGGCCGCGCCGAGCCCTGGGCGACGCCGAGCAGCGCTCCCATGCCGAGCTTTGTCATGGCCTTGACGTCAAGGGTCTCGATGATCACGCCGAGTTTGCGCAGCTCGCCGGCCCGGCGGGCAAACGCCTCGGGATAGAGCACGTTCGGCGGCTCGTTCACCAGCTCGCGCGCCAGCACCACTCCGTCGACAATGTGTCCCGCTCCCGCGAAGGCCTTGCGCGCCGCGGCGACGTCCTCGACGGCTATCGAGACTTGGGCGCGCAGCGCGCCGTTCTCGCCGTCCTTTTTCTTGGTCTTGTAGCGGTCGAATCGGTAAGCCCGTAGCCGCACGCCCGAGCCGATGGCGGCGGCCTGGTCGGGCTGCATCGCCGCATCCGGCAGTTCCGCCATCACTGTGACGGCCTCGCTTGCCCCGTTCAGCTTACCGGCCAACACCCCGCCGAACTTGAGGAAATCCTTCTCCTTGAGCTCTGACGGCTTGCCGGTTCCGACCACGATCAAGCGTTGAATCTTAATTCCTTCAGGCTCGAGAATGTCGAGTGTCGATCCACTCTTTCCCTTGAACTGGTTGGTCGCGGCCGCCCGCTTCACGAGGTTGGCCGCTGTTCCTAGCGCCTTGCGGGTAGCCGGCCCGAATTTCAACGTATCGTCGCAAAAAACCACCAGAACCCCGCGCGGCGCGGTGGAAAATGCGACGAAGCCGACCTTGACGGCGTCGGACATGGGTAATCCTCCAAAATTGAGCCATCCGCTGTGGCACGGGAAGCGCAACGATTGGCCCGCAGACCATCGGTGCCGATGCAAAGAATCCACACGGGCGCGACTATGGCCCGCCGCGCGCCCCGCTGCCAAGCGCGGCCGTTGCGGCCCCGCCACATGTAGGGAAATATTAAGCACAAACCGACCGCGCCACGGCTCAGCCATTTTGTTGACGGATCAAAGGGATGGTAGAGAGAATATAGCAGGCGGGACAAACGGCGGCGCGACCAAAAGGGGAGCCCTTATCACGGGGCTTGGTCGTGCCTCGCCTGCTGTCGTGACGGGGCGGGGATCGTACGGTAACGATGGGGTCGATCGACAGGTATATCTTCCGCACGACGCTGGCGTCGTTCGTGCTGGTCCTGGTCAGCCTGACGGGCGTGATCTGGATTACGCAGGCGTTGCGCGACATCGACCTGATGACCGGCCAGGGGCAGACCATCCTGACCTTCCTGGGGATCACCAGCCTCGTGATCCCGGCGCTGGTCCTGATCATCTCGCCAATCGCACTGATGATCGCGATCTCGCACACGCTGAACAAGCTCGCGACCGATTCGGAAATCATCGTGATGAACGCCGCGGGTTTCTCGCCCTTCCGGCTGTTCCGTCCGTTCTTCTATGCGACCTGCGTCGTGGCGCTTCTGGTCGCGTTCATCGCGTCCTATTTGTCGCCCGATGGCCTGCGGCGCATCAAGCAATGGGGCGCCGAGATCACCGCCGACGTGCTGGCGAACATTCTGCAGCCCGGTCGCTTCGCGCAGCTCGACCAGAACCTGACGATCCGGATTCGCGAGCGGCAACCAGGCGGACAACTCGTCGGCATCTTCATCGACGATCGGCGCGATCCGAAAGAGCGAAATACCATTGTCGCCGACCACGGATCTGTGGTGAAAAACGGCGACGGTTCGTTTCTGATTCTCGAAGACGGCAACATGGAGCGCTTCGAAACGGGAAAGCGCGATCCGGCTCTGGTCGCCTTCCAGCGTTACGCGTTTGACATGTCGAAGTTCTCAAATCAGGGCCATGACGTCTCGCTTGGCATCCGTGAGCGCTATCTGTGGGAGCTGCTTGCGCCGAACGAGGATGACCCGGTCTATAAGCAGGTTCCCGGCCAATTCCGCGCCGAGCTGCACGACCGTTTTCTCGCGCCGATCTATCCGTTCGCGTTTGCCGTGCTGACCTTCGCCTTTCTCGGCACGCCGCGCACCACGCGGCAGAGCCGCAACTTCTCGATCACCGGCTCGATCATCGCTGTGTTCGGATTGCGCATGGCGGGCTTTGCCTGCTCGGTGATGGCGGTGAAGTCTCCGTTCGCGCCGATCGTGCAATATCTGATGCTGTTCGGCTCCATCGGCCTTGGCCTCTGGGTGATCGTCGGCGGCATCGTGCTGGAGCCGCCGGCGGCCTTGATGGAGGCCATCAACAGATCGAACGCGCGCATCCTGCGCCTCGTCGGACGGCCGGCCACCGCATGAGCATGATCACCAACACGCTCGGGCGCTACTTCGCAGGCCGCTTCGTGGTTTCGGCGCTGGGCGTGTTTGTGAGCATATTCCTGCTGCTCGTGCTGGTCGATTACATCGAGATGGTGCGCAAGACCTCGGGGCTGGCATCGGCGTCGGCGGTCATGGTGGCGGAGACGTCGCTGTTTCGCGTGCCGCAACTGCTCGAGAAGATGATGCCGTTCTGCGTGCTGATCGGCGGCATGACGTGCTATCTGGCGCTGTCGCGGCGGCTCGAGCTGGTGGTGGCGCGCGCAGCCGGCGTGTCGGCCTGGCAATTCACGGCGCCGGCCCTGGCGAGCGCGATCCTGCTCGGAACGATGGCCACCGTCGCATACAATCCGATGTCGGCGAACCTGCGCGAAATGTCCAAGCGGATGGAAGCCGAGCTGTTCGGCTCGGCGCCCGGCGGCGGCATTCAGGACGCGTCCGGCTTCTGGATCAACCAGATCAACCCGGACGGCCAGACCATCATCAACGCCGCCCGCAGCGAACAGCAAGGCGCACGCCTGACCGGGCTGACGCTGTTTCGCTCCGATACGGACGGCCATTTCAAGGAGCGAATCGAGGCGCGCGAGGCGACGCTCGAGGACGGCTACTGGCTGTTCAAATCCGTGCGGCGATACGCGCTCGATGCGCCTCCGGTCGACCAGGACAGCTTCAAGCTTCCCACCTCGCTGACGCTGGCCCAGGTCCGCAACAGTTTCTCCACTCCGGAGACTGTGTCCTTTTGGCAACTTCCGGGCTACATCCGTTCATCCGAGAATTCCGGATTTGCGTCGGCAGGCTACCGGCTGCAGTACCAAAAGCTTCTGGCACAGCCGTTTTTGCTGGCTGCAATGGTGATGCTGGCGGCGTCGGTGTCGTTGCGTTTCTTCCGGATGGGCGGCGTGCAGAAGATGGTTTTGAGTGGCGTGGGCGCAGGCTTTCTGCTCTACGTTTTGTCGAAAGTGACTGAAGACTTGAGCAAGGCTGAGTTGATGCATCCGATCGCTGCGGCGTGGTTGCCCGTGTTGGTGGGTGGCCTCACCGGTTTCTTGGCCCTGCTCTACCAGGAGGACGGTTAGTGGCTGTCGTCACCGTCCGTCGGAGAGGCTTGCCTGCGGCCCGGCATGACGCCGTGGCGTGCTGCAATCGGCTGCGCGCGCCCAATCGGCTGCGCGGGCCGGTGGCGCTGGGCCCTCTGCTTGCCCTGGTGCTCGGGCTCGGCATTGCCGGCGCGATCGGTCTCGTGACGGCGACGCCTGCCGCCGCGCAAAGCTTCACCTACAATCCGCAGCCTCCCCATCCCAAGCCGCCGCGCGTCGCCAATGACGGCCAGATGCTCGTGCAGGCGGTCGAGGTCGACTACGACTACAACAACTCGCGCGTATCCGCGGTCGGCAACGTCCAGCTCTACTACAACGGCACCAGCGTCGAAGCCGACAGGGTGATCTACGACCAGAAGACCAAGCGGCTTCATGCCGAAGGCAACATCCGCATGACGGATGCCGACGGCAAGATCACCTATGCGAACGAGATCGACCTGAGCGACGACTATCGCGACGGATTCGTCGATTCGCTCCATGTCGACACCGAGGACGCGACGCGCATGGCGGCGACGCGCGCCGACCGTTCGAGCGGCAACTACACCGTGTTCGAGAACGGCGTGTATACCGCTTGCGCGCCATGCAAGGACGATCCGAAGAAGCCGCCGCTCTGGCAGGTCAAGGGTGCCCGCATCATCCACGACCAAAAAGAGAAGATGCTGTATTTCGAGAACGCGCAGCTCGAATTCTTCGGCGTCCCGATGGCGTACATGCCGTATTTCTCGACGCCGGATCCGACGGTGAAGCGCAAGACCGGCTTCCTGATGCCGGGCTTCACCCAGGCCACGGGCTACGGCTTCGGCGTCGATATTCCGTTCTACTGGGCGATCGCGCCCGACTACGACGCGACCTTCATGCCCCGAATCACGAGCAAGCAGGGCGTGCTGTTGCAGGGTGAATTCCGTCAGCGCCTGGAAAACGGCTCGTATCAGGTCCGCCTCTATGGCATCGATCAGCTTGATCGGAACGCCTTTGCCGGCGCGCCCGGCGACCGCGACTTCCGCGGCGGTGTCGAGACCAGAGGTCAGTTCTCGCTGAACGACAAATGGGTCTGGGGCTGGGAAGGCGTGGCCTTCACGGACTACACGTTCATGCAGGACTACCGCCTGTCCGTGTACCGCGATCCCTATTCCTCCTTCCTGAACCTGCCGACAGAAGCCGTGTCGCAGCTCTATCTCACGGGCGTGGGCAACCGCAGCTTCTTCGACGTGCGCACGATCTACTATCTCAGCCTGTCGGGTAACCAGCAGACGGTGCCGGTCGTTCATCCGGTCCTCGATTACTCGAACGTGTTCAACTATCCGATCCTTGGCGGCGAGGTCAGCTACAAGACAAACCTCACCAGCCTGACGCGTGAGCAGGCCGTGTTCGATCCGATCACGAACGTGGCAAGCGCCGCCGGCTTGTGCACGCCGACATCAGCGGATCCACTTGCACGGACGCCGACGCAGTGCCTGTTGCGCGGCATCCCCGGAACCTACACGCGCGCCACCGGCGAGGTGCAGTGGCGGCGTTCGTTCACGGACTCCGCGGGTGAGATCTGGACGCCGTTCGCGAGCGTCCGCGCCGACGCGAGTCGACGCGGAAATATCGAACCAGCCGGGCGTCAACAACTTCCTCCCCACCGGCAGCACGCAGGCGCTGCGGGTGATGCCCACCGTCGGCCTGGAATATCGCTATCCCTTCATCAACGTTCAGCCATGGGGCTCGACGACGATCGAGCCGATCGCGCAGGTCATCATCCGGCCGAATGAATCCTATGCCGGCAAGCTTCCGAACGAAGACGCGCAGAGCATGGTGTTCGACGCCAGCAACCTGTTCAGTGTCGACAAATTCTCAGGCTATGATCGCGAGGAAGGCGGCGGGCGCGCCAATGTCGGCGTGCAGGCCACCACGCAGTTCGACCGCGGCGGCAGCATCAATGCGCTGTTCGGCCAGTCGTATCAGCTGTTTGGCCTGAACTCCTACACCGTGCAGGACATGACCAATACCGGCCTCGATTCCGGTTTGGCGAAGCCCGCGTCCGACTATGTCACCAGCGTCAACTATTCGCCGAACAGGACCTATACGTTCAGCGTGCGTTCGCGCTTCGATGAGCAGACGTGGAACGTCCAGCGGTTCGAGGCCGAAGCAAAAGCCAACTTCGACCGCTGGTCGGTCAGCCTGCTGTACGGCGACTATGCCGCGCAGCCTGATCTGGGCTATCTGACCCGGCGCGAAGGCATTCTGGGTTCCGGCTCGGTCAAGGTCGCCACGAACTGGGTGGTCACAGGCGCCGCGCGCTGGGATTTGCAGGCCAACAAGATCAATCAGTACGTTGTCGGCGCCGGCTACGTGGACGATTGCTTTGTGCTCGCGGCCAATTATGTGACGTCGTATAATTACCAGGTGGTCAACACGCCGCCGGTTCTCGGTCACGCCTATATGCTGCAGATCGGCCTGCGGACGCTGGCCAATACGTCCCAGTCCAACGGGGCCGGCATTCAGTAGAGCCGGTCCGGTCGCCGGGCTGGAACTGGCGTCCGGCGGCCTCAATTTAACCGGCCTCGATTTAACCGGTCGATAGAGCGAAGATTGATGATGACGACCAACTTCTCTCGCCACATCCTGGCACTGGCAGTGGGCACCGTCGCGGCGATTGCTCTGCAGGCAGGCATCTCGCCGCTGCATGCACAGACCGTCGTCGTGATGGTCAATGGCGATCCGATCACCGATTTCGACATCGAGCAGCGCAGTAAGCTCGACTTCCTGGCGAGTCACAAGACCACGAGCCGGCAGGACGTGCTGAGCGAACTGATCGACGACAAGGTCAAGATCAAGGAAGGCAAGAAGTACGGCGTCGATCCGTCAGGTTCGGACGTCGATCAGGCGTTTGGGGACATGAGCTCCCGCATGCACCTTTCGCCCGACCAGTTGGCAAAATCGCTCGAGAGCCAGGGCATCCGTCCTGAGACGCTGAAGGCCCGCGTCAAGGCCGACCTTGTCTGGGGCAGTCTGGTGCGCGGGCGGTTCAAGGAACGCCTTCAGGTCGGCGAAAGGGACGTTGCCGCGGCGGTCAAGGCAGAAGGCGGCGACGAGCAGCAGGTCGAGGCGTTCGAGTACCGGATGCAGCCCATCGTGCTGATCGTTCCGCGCGGATCGGCGCAATCGGCAGTCGAGCTCCGGCACAAGGAGGCCGAAAACCTGCGCGCACGCGTGCAGTCCTGCGATGAGGCGAACAATTACTTCAGGTCGATGCAGAACGCCGCGATCCGCGCGCCGGTGATCAAGACCTCCGCCGACATTCCGGCGAATCTGCGCAAGGTACTCGATGACACGCCGATCGGTCACTTGACGCCGCCTGAAGTCACCAAGCAGGGGATCGAAATGGTCGTGCTCTGCGGACGGAAGCCGACGACGATCGACACGCCGAAGAGAAAGGAAATGCGGGAAAAGATGTACGCCCAGAAATACGATGCGACATCGAAAAACTATCTCGACGAAATCCGCCGAGCCGCGATGATCGAATATCCTGCCAATTCCAAGAAATGACGAAGCCGCTCGCGCTGACGCTGGGTGAACCGGCCGGCATCGGACCGGACATCTCGATCAAGGCCTGGCTGCATCGCGACGAGCTGAATCTTCCGCCATTCTATCTGCTCGGCGATTGCGATTTTTTCAAAGAGCGCGCCAAGGCGCTTGGCCTTCACGTCGAGCTGGCCGCGACCGACGCGGGCGGCGCCGCTACGGCGTTTGCGAAGGCTCTGCCGGTCGTCGCCACCGGTGTTGCCGCGACTGCTCCACCCGGCCGCCCCGACGCGTCCAGCGCCGAGGCAGCGCTGGCTTCGATCCGCCAGGCCGTGAGCGACGTGCGAACGGGACAGGCCGCGGCCGTCGTCACCAATCCGATCGCCAAGAGCGTGCTCTATCGCGCAGGCTTCCGCCATCCCGGCCATACCGAGTTTCTTGCGGAGCTCGCCGGCGCGGACGAACAAGCGCTGCAGCCCGTCATGATGCTGTGGTCGCCCGTGCTTGCCGTGGTGCCGGTGACGATCCACCTCGCGCTGCGCGAGGCGATCGAACAATTGTCGACCGAACTGATCGTCACCACCGCGCGCATCACGGTCGCGTCGCTCAAGGCGCGCTTCGGCGTGGTGCGCCCTCGCCTTGCGATATCCGGCCTCAACCCGCATGCCGGCGAGGACGGCTCGCTCGGCTCCGAGGATCTCGGCATCGTGGCGCCGGCCGTCGATATCCTGCGAGCCGAAGGCATCGATGCCGCCGGACCGTTGCCGGCGGACACGATGTTCCATGACGCCGCGCGCAAGACCTATGATTGCGCAATCTGCATGTATCACGATCAGGCGCTGATCCCGGTCAAGACACTCGCCTTCGATGATGCGGTCAATGTCACGCTGGGATTGCCGTTCATCCGCACCTCGCCCGATCACGGCACGGCCTTCGACATCGCCGGCACCGGCCGCGCGAACCCTGCGAGCCTGATCGCAGCGTTGCGGCTGGCTTCGCGCATGGCGGCCAAAGAAGCCTCGTGAGCGCGATCGACGACCTCCCGCCGCTGCGCGACGTCATCCGCGAACACGCTCTGTCGGCCCGCAAATCGCTGGGCCAGAATTTCCTGCTCGACCTCAACCTCACCGCCCGCATCGCGCGCGCGGCCGGCCCGCTCGATGATGCGATCGTCGTCGAGATCGGTCCTGGCCCCGGCGGCTTGACGCGCGCGCTGCTGGCACTCGGCGCGCGACATGTCATCGCCGTCGAGCATGACGCGCGCGCCATTCCGGCGCTGGAGGCGATTGCCCGGCGCTATCCGGGACGGCTGGAGATCGTCTGCGCCGACGCGCAGACGCTTCGATCCCAAACCCTATCTCGGCGGCACAAGAGCGAAGATCGTCGCCAACCTGCCCTACAACATCGCGACCGCGCTTCTGATCGGCTGGCTCTCGACCGAGCCTTGGCCGCCCTGGTTCGACATGATGGTCCTGATGTTCCAGCGCGAGGTGGCCGAGCGCATCGTCGCGCGCGAGAACGAGGAGGCCTATGGCCGCCTCGGCGTGCTCGCCAACTGGCGCGCAGAGACGAAGATCCTGTTCGACATCTCGCCTGCGGCCTTCGTGCCGCAGCCGAAGGTCACCTCGTCGGTGGTGCGGCTGGTCCCGCGCCCGGCGCCAGAGCCTTGCGACCGCCGCGCGCTGGAGCAGGTTGCCGCAGCAGCCTTTGGTCAGCGACGGAAAATGCTGCGGCAGAGCCTCAAATCGTTGTCGGTCGATCCCGCAAGACTCGCAGCCGCCGCAAGTGTCGATCCGACGCGGCGCGCGGAAACCATTCCGGTCTCGGGCTTTGTTGCCATGGCGCGTGAATTGGTCGATATACGGAGCGACAAGAACAATAAGCCTTGAGGAGACCTGATCATGGCCGAGATGCGCCGCCAGTCGCTGGTCAAGTTCGACGCGCCGCTCTGCGAGACCATCGTCGAGACCCCGAAGCCGCAGGGCCGCGAGGTTCTGGTGCGCATCGAACGCTGCGGCCTGTGCCATTCCGATCTTCACATCCAGGACGGCTACGCCGATCTCGGCGGCGGCAAGCGGCTCGACACCACGCGCGGCATGACGCTGCCGTTCACGCTCGGACATGAGATCGCCGGTGTCGTCGAGGACGTCGGCAGCGATGTTCCGAAGGAACTCATCGGGGCCAGGCGAGCGGTGTTTCCGTGGATCGGCTGCGGCAAATGCCGCAACTGCCTGAATGGCGACGAGAACATCTGCCCGCAGCAGCGCTTCATCGGCGCGTCCATCGACGGCGGCTTTGCCAGCCACGTCCTCGTTCCCGACGCCAAATACCTGCTGGAGTTTGATCCCCTGCCCGTCAATCAGGCGGCGACCCTGATGTGTTCCGGCCTGACCGCCTTCGGCGCGCTGAAGCGGCTGGTCGACCGGCCGCGGCAGCGCAATCTGCTGCTGATCGGACTTGGCGGCGTCGGCATGATGGGGCTGTCCTTTGCCCGGCAACTGTTCACGCAGAAGATATCCGTCGCCGACCTCAGCCCGGCAGCACGCGAGACCGCGCTCGCGAACGGCGCCAGCACGGCCTACGATCCGTCCGAGCCCGAGCTCGCCAGGCGCATCCTGAAGGAAACCGAAGGTGGCTTCGACGAGATCGTCGACTTCGCCGGCAGCGAGAAATCGATGGCCTTCGCCGTGTCGGTGCTCGCGCGCGGCGGCAAGATCGTGATCTCCGGGCTGATGGGCGGCAATTTCAATCTGCCGATGGTGCACTGGGTCTATAAGCGCATGACCATCGAAGGCTTCATGACGGGGACGCTCGCGGAAGCGCAGGAAATGATGGCGCTCGCGCGGTCCGGCAAGATCAAGCCCGTGCCGATGCGCGAGGAGCCGATGACCGACGTGCAGAAATGGATTGATGCGTTGCGGGCCGGACAGGTCGTGGGACGGATCGTGCTGCGAAACTAGAACATGATCCGGAAAAGCATGCCCTCGGGCTACGACCCGACGGGTGTGTAGCGGTTTTCCGAAAAGATCATGCTCAAAAGCTAGAGTACACTGCGAGCCAGTCCTGCCGGCCCTCACCGCTTAAAAAAAACGGGAGGACGGAATGTTTGGGAGGCGTTTTGGCGCGCGTCGCAATGATGGCGCTTGCACTCGGCTCGGCCGCGACACCGGCAATGGCGCAGAAGCAATACGGTCCCGGCGTCACCGATCGCGAAATCAAGATCGGAACCACCACGCCCTACAGCGGCCCGGCATCGGCCTATTCGGCGGGCGCGGTGTCCGCGACCGCCTATTTCGCGATGATCAACGACCAGGGCGGCGTGAACGGACGCAAGATCAACTTCATCAGCCTCGACGACGCCTATAGTCCGCCGAAGACCGTCGAGCAGATCCGCCGCCTGATCGAAAGCGAGGAAGTGCTGTTCCTGGTCAATCCGGTCGGCACCGCGACCAACATGGCGGTCCTCAAATACATCAACCAGAAGCAGGTGCCGCATCTCTTCATCGGCACGGGCGCGACCGTGTTCAACGATCCCGAGCACCATCCGTGGACGATGAGCTGGACGCCGCACTACGCATCCGAAGGCGAAATCTACGCAAGATACATTCTGTCGAGCAAACCCGACGCCAAGATCGGCATCCTGTCGCAGAACGACGATCTCGGCCGCGACTACATTCTCGGGCTCAAGCGCGGATTAGGCGACAAGGCGGCGGCAATGATCGTCTCGGCCCAGACCTACAACACCAGCGATCCGACAGTGGACTCTCAGGTCGTGTCGCTGAAGACCGCGGGCGCCGATGTGTTCCTGATCTTCGCGGTTCCGAAGTTCGCGGCGCAGGCGATCCGCAAGGCCTATGACATCGACTGGCATCCGCAGGAGTTCGTTTCCAGCGTCGGCTCCTCGATCGCAGGCGCGATCAAGCCGGCCGGTTTCGAAGCCGCCAAGGGCATCATCTCGGCCGCCTACCAGAAAGACCCCGCCGATCCGCAATGGCGCGATGATCCCGCGATGAAGGCCTGGAACGCCTGGATGGACAAGTACAATCAGCGTGTCGACAAGAGCGATTACTACGGACCCTACGGCTACAATATCGGCTACGCCGTCGTGCAGATCCTCAGGCAATGCGGCGATGATCTTACCCGCGAGAACATCATGAAGCAGGCCACCCATCTCGACATGGAGTTGCCGCTGCTGTTGCCGGGCATCCGTCTGAAGACCAGCCCGACAGATTTTCGCCCGATCAAGCAGATGCGGCTGGTGCGCTTCGACGGCCAGCGTTACGTGCTGTTCAGCGACGTGCTCGCCAGCGAGTAGCAGCTGACCTGCCCGCGCCGAATCCGCCTCGACGCGCTCGTGCTTCGCAGGGATGACGGAGCATGCGCTGTCTTCGTGTCACGACACATGTCACGACATCTTCACAAAAATAAACTTCTCCAATACGCGAGTTTCGCGGGACAGAACTTTTTTGCATGAACGAATTCATGCGCATGATTTCTACGCAGTCAAATCTCTCTCACTGTTGTTTGAGTTGTTGTGTTTTGTGACGGGCCACAATTCACCCCACAAATGTCGGTCTCAGGCGCTGTGTCGGTCACAATCGTTGCGCGTTGCACGCATAAATGGTGCAGCGGCGGAGCGACTGCTGCTGTCGAGCGATCCGTGTCGGAAAGTTGAGTTGAGGTCGGGCCTATGTTGCGTAACCTTTCGATCCGCTCACGCATCCAATTGCTGGCCGGCGTACTTCTGTTGCTGTCGCTGGGCATCGCGGGCGTCGGCTATTACGCGCTGTCCGCGGCTGAAACCGAATACACCCGCGCACTCCTTTATGGACGCCAGGCGCAGCTATTCCTGCTCGGCGATCGCGAATTCGCCGGCGCGGGCCGCCGGCTCGTCGGCTACATCCAGACCGCCGGCGATGACGACGAAAAACGCTATTTCTCCCGCAAGGCCAACACCGACAAGGCGTTCAGCGACGCCATCGAGCTGTTCATCGATGCCAACAGGAAGGCGCAGGCGACCGAAGCGCGCAAGGTGATCCGCGACTTTCTCGAGCAGGCCGATGTCGTGATGGCCGAACGCAAGGCGCTGGCCCAGCGTGCAGCCAGCCTGCGCGATGCCGGCGGCGGACGGCGCGATCAGGATGGCGCGGCCGCACGCGGCGGCGATCAGATCAGCGAGGCAGTGCGGCTGGTTGCGCTCGCGCCGTCCGACGTCACCCTCGCCCACTACGCAACGGTCACGACCTCCTCCTGGGCGGCCGGTACAGCTCCGTCCGTGAACCAGCAGGCCAACAACGCGATGCCCAGCGCGACCTCATCCGACGCCGCACGCGGGACGCAGACCGCGCTCAACCTGACCGGCGCGGCGCAGACAATGCTGCAGAAATACCAGAAGGTGATCGGCACCGAGAACGACACCTTGAGCAAGAGCGAGGAAGTCCGCAACCAGCTCATCGAACGCCGCGACGATGCAGTGAAAACCGCGGTGGCCGGCACCTCGACCGCCAATTCTCTCCTGCTCTCGATCAGCATCGGTGCGGTGCTGATCGGCGGCTTCCTCTCCTGGTTCATCACCCGCGAGATCATCGTGCCGCTGAATGCCATGACCGGCGCGATGGTGCGGCTGGCCGATGGCGACGGCGCCGTCATGATCCCCGACATGGAAAGCAAGACCGAGCTTGGCGCGATGGCGCGCGCCGTCGACGTCTTCAAGCAGAACGCCGATCGCATCAAGGCGATGCTGAAGGCCGAGGCGACCACGCGCGAGATCGGCGAGGTCATTTCAAAGGCTGCCCACGGCGATCTCACGGTACGCGTGCCGGTCGCGGACAAGGTCGGCTTCCTCAAGGACATCAGCGAACAGGTCAACCGGCTGCTGGACCCGACGCATGAGGCGGTAAAGGAATTCGGCGACCAGGCGCGCCGCACCGCGATCTCGATCGAAGAGGCGAGCGCGGCGGTCGGACAGGTCTCCGACGGCGCGCGGTCGCAGAACTCCTCGCTTTCGCAGGTGTCGCTGGCACTGAGCGAATCGACCCAGGCGCTCAAGAGCGTCTCCGACAACACCAAGGCCGCGAGCGACAAGTCCAGCAACGCCTCGCAACTGGTGCAGAAGGGCCTCGCCTCGGTCGAGCGCCTCGCCGGCATCGTCGATGCGATCGCCCAGAGCAGCCGCAAGGTCAACCAGATCACCGAGGTGATCGCGCAGATCGCCAACCGCACCCACATCCTCTCGCTCAACGCCGCGATCGAGGCGGCGCGCGCCGGCGAGCACGGCAAAGGCTTCGTCGTCGTCGCGCAAGAGGTCGGCAAGCTTGCCGAAAGCGCCGGCCAGAACGCCAGGCAGATTGCCGATATCGTCGAGCAGGCGACGATGGAAGCCAATGAGGGCAAGGCCGCGACCGAGGTGGTGCGCACCGCGATGCACGGCATCGCCAGTGAAACCCAGCAGACGACGCAGATGATCCACTCCTCCGCCGCGGCGGTGGAAGAGCAGCAGGCCAGCATCACGCAGCTCGACGGCAGCATGTCACAATTGCGCGCCATCGCGACATCGAACGCCGCCGCCGCCGAGGAGATCACGGCGACGATGGTGCAATTGTCGCAGCTCGCCGAAACCTCGCGCGCGCGGGTGGCCCGCTTCAAGACCGCATGAACGACAACCGACGCAAGCCGGCGTCCTGACAACCCGCGAGCCCCTGCGCCATGACGCTGGTCGAGTCCCCTGTTGACACGGTGATTCCGCGCCTTGCCGACGCGATCAACCGGCGGATCGGGTTTCGGCCGGCCGACGTCATGAACAAGATCGCGTCATGCCTCGCGACGGTCGAGACATCGGATCGGGCGGCCTATGCGCACCGGCTCGTGATATCGCAGCCCGGCGATCTCGCATGGAATGCGTTCGTCGAGCTGATGCTGGTGCACGAGACCTATTTCTTCCGTCATCCGGCGCAAATCGAACTGTTGTGCGACAAGGTCCTGCCGCTGCTCGATTCCGAGCGGCGGCAGGCCGGGCGCGGCACGCTGGTGGCGTGGACCGCCGGCTGCTCGACCGGCGAAGAGACATGGACCATGGCGCTGACTGCCGCTTACGCGCGCGGTGAGGCAGGCCGCGGCGGGCCGGTACCGCTGTCCGTCCTCGGCACCGACATCAGCGAGACCGCGCTCGCGGCCGCACGCTCCGCCAGCTACCCACGCTTGCACGCCCTCGACAGCTTCCGCGCCATTCCGCTCTGGGCGGTGCGGCACTTTGCCGGCCTGTCAAAAGGCGACGTGTGGCGGGTGCCGGCGCATCTGCGGCGCGATGTCAATTTTCTCTGTCACAACCTGCTCGATCCGCCGCCGCTCCGGGACGCCGATCTCGTGCTGTGCAGGAACACGCTGATCTATTTCGACGAGGCCGTCCAACCGCAGGGCGCAGGCCAATCTCGCCGCCGCGCTCCGGCCCGGCGGCGTCCTGGTGCTGGGGCCGGCCGATACCTTGCGCGACCGGGCGGCCTTCGAGCCGATCGAGACGCCGGGCGCGACCGTCTATCGCAAGCTGGCGTGATCGTGTCATGCCCAACGTCCTCCTCGCCTCACCTTCGGCCTTTCTGCGCATCGGCCTGATGCAGCAGTTGCGCCGGCGTGAGCGGCGGTTTGCCTTCGTGGAGACCTCCACCACGGGCAAACCGCGCGCCTGCTTCTCGACAGCGCGATCGATCTCGCGATTGTCGACGACACCCTGCTGGCCGATGCCGATGGCAAGCGTCTACGCGATGCCCTGCTGCGATACGCCCGCAAAGCCCTGCTGATCGCGATGGGGGAGCCGCGCCGGCCTGACCCGGCCACGGACGCCATCCCGGTGATCGCGGGCCGAACAGATGGCGTGCTCGACATGGGCGGCATCGCCCGCGCGCTCGACCACGCGCTCGATACCCCCACCGCCCCGCGGCCCATCGAGCGTCCCTCCGAACCGCCGTCAAGCTCCACCGCTTGCCCGCGCGCTCCGTCGCGGCCCGCGGAGATCATCCTGGTGGCGGCGTCCACCGGCGGTCCGGGCGCGCTGGCGACGCTCCTCGGCAAACTGGGGCCCCCCTCGGTGCCCGTCGTCGTCGCCCAGCACATGCCCGCCGACCAGACCGAGGCCTTTTCCCGGCACCTCGCCGTCGAAACCGGGCTTTCGGTGAGCGAATGCGCCTCCGGGCAGTTGGCCGGCGCGCAGGTCACCGTGCTGCATGGCGGATCGGATTATCGAATTCGCCGCGCGGCCGGGGCGGGATTTTGGCTGTCGACGGTGATGGTCGAGGGCAACGCCTTTCATCCCTGCGCCGATATGCTGTTCACCTCGGCCGCCGAAGCCGGAATCAGGGCCGCAGCCGTGGTGCTGAGCGGCATGGGCGAGGACGGCGCGCGCGGCGCGGCCAGGATCGCCGAGCGCGGCGGCGGCGTGCTGGTGCAGAACTTCGACAGTTGCGTCGTTCCGGGCATGCCGCAGGCGACGCGCGCGGCGTGTCCGTCCGCGATCGTTGCGAGCCTGCCTGTCATCGCCGAGCGGCTCGCGCGCTGGACCTCTCCGTTCTTCCGCGCCGACGCCGCGACGGTCGAGGAGAACCGATCGCCATGACCGCGCTTGTCGTCGTGACCGAGGACGATGCGTTCGCCGCCGCGATCCGGGCGCTCGCCGGTGCCGACCGTTTCGGTCACCGGTGCCGAACTTTCGGTCACCTGCGTGCATGCCGAGGAGGCCATCGCATCGGCCCGGCACGACCGCCCCGACCTAGTCGCCGTCGACACCGATTCGGTCCGCGACTCGCGGTCTCTGATCGGCGCGCTCTCGCTGCTCACGCAGGCGCGCATCGTCGCGATGTCGCATCAAGCCTGGCCGACCTCGCGGGCGGCCGGCGAATGGCGCATGGCAGGCGCAGATGCGGTTCTGCCAAAGCCGTCCGGCCGCGCCTCGCCGACGCTGGCCGGTCCCGACCGCGACGACTACAGGTCCTGGTTCATCGCCCTTGCCGGACGTTCCGCTGACGACATCGCGCGCGAGGCTGCGCCATGAACGATGTCGACCAGGACCTGCTGTCCCAGTTCACCGTGGAGGTCCGACAGCATCTGGCAGCCATCGAGAAGCATCTCGGCGTGGCCGATGTCGCCGACATCGCGGAGACCGACGTCGACGTCGTGTTCCGCGCCTTCCACTCGATCAAGGCGCTCGCCCGAGTGATCGCGGCCAGGGGCGTCGAGGAACTGGTGCATGAGGCCGAGAGCCTGCTGTCGCCGGTCCGCGCCGGCGATCGCCCCTTGGACGCCGCCGTCCAGCAAGCGCTGATCGCTGCTGCCGATGCGCTGGAGGACGGGCTGCGCGCGCCGCTGTCCTGGCCTGCGCCCGCGTCGCTGATCGACGAATTGCGGCACGCCGCCGTTGCTGCCGAACGGGACGGCGCGGCACCGCTCTCGACATTGTCCGGCGGCGAGCCGTGGCGCTTCATCGGCGAGGACGTCGATCTCTTGCGCGGCTTCGCCGAGCTTCTTGCCGAAGCTGCTGCCGGAGGCCGCCCAGGCGATCGTCGACGAAGACGAGGAAGCGTTTCGCGAGGCGGCAGGCATGGTGACTTACGCCAGCGCGCGTCTTGCGCTCGATCACGTTGAAGCCGTCGCCCGCGAGCTCGAGACGTCGTCGGATACGCAGCGGCTGATCGCCTTTGCCCGGCTTGCTCAGCAGACCGAGCGCTTCGGGCTGCTGCTCGGCGCCGATTGCGGCGCGACAGCAGCCGGCGCGATGCTGCGCGGGCCTTTTCGAGCGGCGTTGATGCATCGCATCGAGGAAGCATTGGCGGCGCAGGCGTCACGACGGCCGGCGCTGGCGCAGGACTGCGCCGTGCTGTGTCGCGCGCTGTCTCTGCTCGGCGGTTTCGACCGGATGCTCGATGATATCGCGGACGTGACTCCACAGGCCGCAGACGCGGCCGTCCGTGACGACCTGCTGCGGCGCGCACTGGCTGCTGTCAAACGAGCGCTCGATCCCGCCATTCGGGCCGATGACGCCGCAGCCGAGCTGGCCGCAGCCGTTCGCGCGCCATTCACCGCCGACGAGGAGATCGAGGCGCATCTGCGCCGGCTCGGCCTCGACGCCACGCTGCTCTGCCCGGCCCCGCCACGCCGGCAGGCGCGCATGGCCTCGCTGCTCGACGGATCGGGCGCGACGATCAAGATGGCGGCCGTTGAGCTTCCCGATGCCGAAACGATGTCGCGCCTCGCGCGGCTCGATCCTCTGGTCGGGCAGGCCACGACGCGCCATGGCCGTCCCGCGCTGGCGCTGTTGCTGCTCGACTACGAGGAGCCGGACGCGCTCGCCGGGAAGCTGCGCGAGGCCGGCTGCACGGTGGTCGGCGAAATCAGGCGGCTCGATCCCGGCGGCGCCGAAGGCGAATTCGCGGTCTCGGCGAAAGTCGCCGGCCGCTCCGAAGCGGCCGACGAAACCCAGGTGCGCGTTCCCGTCGAGGTGCTCGACAAGCTGTTCGGCCGCATCGGTGAGTTCTTCTCCATTGCAAGCCGGCTCAATGTGCTCGCCGTCGAATCCGACGTTCCCGATGCGCTGCGCCGGCTATCGGATATCGCCGTCACGCGCGCGCCGGAGCTGCGCGCCGATGTCGACAGGCTGCTGCGGCAGCATCGCGACTTCTGCTCGGTCGAGGTCGATATCGGCCGCATCATCAGCCTGATCCACGAAAGCACGCTGGGCCTGCGCGTCATTCCGCTCGAGACGCTCGCCGGCCGCTTCCCGCGCATGGTGCGGGAATCCGCGCGAAGCCTCGACAAGCAGGTCCGCTTCGTCGCGGAGACCGGCGGCATCCGCATCGACAAGGGCACGTCGGACATGCTCGCCGATCCGCTCACGCACATGCTGCGCAACGCCATCGACCACGGCATCGAGCCCGAGGCCGAGCGTCTCGCCGCCGGCAAGCCGCGCATGGCCACCTTGCGGCTCCTGGCTCATCAGCAGGTCGAACGCATCGTGATCGAGATCAGCGATGACGGCCGCGGCATCGATATCGAGCGCGTCAAGCAGCAGCGCGGTCGCCTCACGGCTCGCCTCGAGCGAAGAGGTGCGCCAGATGAGCGACGACGAGGCGGTGCGGTTCATCTTCACCCCGGGCTTCTCAACGGCGGCAGCCGTCAGCGAGGTCTCCGGCCGCGGCGTCGGGCTCGACGTCGCGCTCGTCAACGTCACCAAGCTCGGCGGCAGGATCGATGTCATGACCGAGGCGGGCCAGGGCACGACGTTCAGGCTCGATATGCCGCTGTCGGCCGCGATCCAGCCGATGCTGCTGGCGGACACCGGCATCCAGCCGGTCGGCTTCCCCGAGGCCATGGTCAGCGAGGCGCTGATCTTCCCGACGTCGGGCCTGCAATATGTCAATGGCCAGCGCTCGATCCTGCTGCGCGACCGTTTCCTGCCGGTGTTCCGGCTCACCGACCTGTTGCGGCTGCCACGGCCGGCCGAACAACCGCGCACCGACCAGCCGATCGTGCTGTGCGAATGGGCGGGCCAGCGCATGGGCATCGAGGTGCATCGCATCCTGCGCCGCGGTGAGATGCTGATCCGCGAGACCCATCCCCGCGTCGCCGCCCTGCCCGGCATCGGCGGCATCACCACCATGGGCTTTGACCGCATCGTGCTCGTGCTCGACCCCGAGAAGATTTTCGAGCTGGCGCGCAACGCCTCGGTGTTCGGATTGCGTGTGCCGCCCGCGCGACTGATGCGCGAGCAGGCGCAAGGGGGCGCCACATGAAGGAATTCATCGAGGTGCGTTGCGGCGCCCACCGCTTCCTCGTGCCGAGCGAGGACATCGCGTCGATCGAATTCCTCGACGGCCGCCTGGATCGGCCTCGGGACCGTCGTGCGCCGCGCCCTCCGCTGATGATCGACGGACGCGCGCTGGTCGGCAATTGCGACGCCAAGCGCATCGACCGTGGCGTCGCGCTGCGGCTGAGCTGGCACGATCGCGTCGAGGCCGAGGTGATCGTCGATCAGGCCGGCACGCTGCTCCGCCTCGAACCGGAGGCGTTCGAGCCGCTGCCGCGCGCCGTCGCAGGACTTCGACCGTTCTTTGTCGGCGTCTGGCGCGATACCGCCACACAGCAATATCTGTTCTGCCTGCGGCCGCGCCACCAGCTCCCGGTCGACGGCTTCGCCTGGCGGCGGCGCATCCGCCGCGCGGCCCTGACACGTGCCACCGATAGCGTAAGGACGATGTGACGATGGCGGCGATGATGATCTCCGGCGATGGCGTGGATGGACGCAAGCGCATTCTTGTCGTCGACGACAGTCTGATCATGCGCAACCTGATCACCGAGATCGTCGACAGCGATCCCGACCTGCGTGTCGTCGACACCGCGCCGGACGGCCGCGTGGCCCTGCAGAAGGTCCGCCAGCTCAAGCCGGACGCCGTTCTGCTTGATATCGAGATGCCGGAAATGTCCGGGCTGGAGACGTTGCGCCGGCTGAACCTGCGCTCGACCTGCAAGGTCGTGATCCTGTCCTCGCTGGTTGCCAACGAGGACTCCGCCAAACGCGTCGAAGCGCTGCGGCTTGGTGCGGTGGCGACGATCGGCAAGCCGTCCGGCGGCGTCAGTTTCGATCTCAAGCAGAAGCGCGCCTCCGAGATCGTCCGCACGCTGCGCCGCGTGCTCGATCTTCCGACCGTCGGCGAGCCGATCATCCTGCCGTCAGAGACCGCCAAGCCCGATCGCACCGCGCAGGCAGCTTTCGTCGACGACCTGCTCGCCGGGCTCGAGACCGCCGTGCTGCTGTTCGATCACACAGGCCGGCTGCTGCGCGCGAACGCCGCCGCCGCTCATATCCTGCAGGGAAGCGACGTCGCGGTCGGCCGCGCGACGATCGGCAGCATCTGCGGCGACTTCAACCCGGCGCTCGGCGACGAGATATGGGACGTGATCGGCGGCGGCGAGAACCGTGAGCCCGCGGAAGCCGACTTCGCCGCGCCCGACGGAAGCTGGATCGCGATCCGGCGCACCATCCGCTCGAGCGGCCTGCCGAGCGAACCGCGCGGCGCGCTCGTTCTGATCGAGGACATCGCGGAGCAGCGGCGGATGCGCGCGCTGCTGGACAAGACGATGTCTCCCGGCGTCGCGCGGGACTGGCTGGCCGCACCGGATGAAGATCTCGGCGGCGAGTTGCGCGAAGCGACCATCCTGTTTGCGGACGTCCGCGGCTTCACGGCGCTTGCGGAAACGCTTGGGAGCGCACGCCATCGTCGATGTGCTCAACCGCTATTTCGCCTATATGGCGGACGTGATCCTGGCCGAGGGCGGCATGATCGACAAGTTCGTCGGCGACGGCATCATGGCGCTGTTCGGGATTCCGACCGCACACAGCGACGATGCCGATCGCGCGGTGTCGGCGGCGCGCAACATGCTGCGCGCGCTGTCGCTGCTCAACGAGCAGCCGGACTTCCCCGACCTGAACATCGGCATCGGTATCGCGACGGGCCTGGTCATCGCCGGCCGCATCGGCTCGCCCGACCGGATGAACCACACGGTCATCGGCAACGCCGCCAACCTTGCCGCCCGCATCGAGGGCGTCTGCAAGAACTATGGCTGCCCGATCCTGATTTCCGGCGAGACGATGAAGCGCCTGCGCCGTCCGGTCACCACGCGCATGGTCGATGTGGTCGCCGTCGAAGGCCAGGAGACGCAGACGCCGATCTACGAGGTTTTTGTCGAGCAGCCGGAGAACGCCGAGCGATGGCTCGAGCCATTCGCCGACGGCGTTGCCGCCTATCTCGCCGGCGATTTCGCAACCGCGGGACGGCGTTTCGCCGATGTCGACAACATCAATCCCGATGACGCGACGACGGGCATGCTCGCGGAGCGTTGCCGGCAGCTCAACCGGCAGCCACCGGAGATCTGGACCGGCGCCTGGAAGCTCAGAGAGAAATAGGTCATCCGATGCAGCGGCTCGATTTCCTCTGCGTGCTGGCCGGACCGCGACGCATCGCGGTGCCGCTCAATCTCGTTCTGTCCGTCGAGGAAGCGGGTCCCCTGACGCCGCTGCCGTTCAGCCCTCCCCTTGTCGAGGGCCTGGTGATGGCGCTCGGCCGCGTGTTGCCGCAGATGCCTTTGGCAGCGGTGCTCGGCGAAGAGTGCCGCGACGGCGGCGTGCTGGTGGTTCTGGCCTCGCAGCGACGACGTTCGCGCGCTGCGCGTCGATCAGGTGGCCGGGATGGTTCAGGTCGACGTCGAGACCGTGCAGACCATCGACAATATCGAGCGCGCCGAACAGCCGCTGGTCAGCGCACGCTTTGCCGCGCTGGACGCCGAATGGTCGGTGCTCGACTACGGCAAGCTCACGGCCGAACAGCCGATGGAGACGGAAACGATTGAGGGCGCCGCGCTGGTCGGAATGTCGCGCGAAGAGACGACTGTGGCGCCGACGATCCGTCGACAGCGGCGAGCATCTGCCTCTGCTCCACATCGAGGTCTCCGGCGAGAGCTATGCGTTGCCGATCGCGGACATCGTCGAGATCCTGGTATCCGGCCTGATCCGCTCGATGCCGGCAGCGCCGGACTGGGTGGCGGGCCTGACCGACCGGCGCGGCACGCCGCTGCTCGTCGTGTCTGCATCGGCGCTGCTCGGGCGTCCGTCGATGCGCGAACTCAGCACCGTGCTGGTGATCGAGATACAAGGCTGCGGCGAAATCGGCATCGCCATCGATCGCGCCGTCGGCATCGAGCGCGTGCATCAGACGGAGATCCACGCCGTCACGCAGGACATGCCGGGCGTGACCCGCTATTTCGTGTTCGCACGCGAACATATCGTCGGCATCATCGATCCGGCCTCACTGATCGGACAGGTGCGCGAGACCGTCACCGCGCTGATTCCGCGCAAGGAGCAGCCCACCGACAGCATTCCCGCGGCCGAGACCGGCAAATCGTCGCGAAAGCTTCTGTCGGTGCGCGTCGGCCGCGAGCTGCTCGCCTTGCCGCTGGAGCGCGTCGAACGGATTCAGGCCTCGGTGCTGCTCACGCCATTGCCGCAGCCGGGCACCGGATTTCACGCCATGACGGATGTCGGCGATGCCACCGTTCCCGTCCTCGATCTGCGCCGGCATATTGCCGATGCAGGCTCGGCGCCGACACCGCCATGCACGCTGGTGCAGATCGAAGGCGCGCTCGCAGGACTTGCAGTCGATCAGGTGTTGCGCATCGAAGACATTCCCGACAGCGACGTCGAGGACATCGCCACCCATCCTCTGTTGCCCGTCTCACATGTCGCCCGCTCCGGCGAAAACCTGCTGTCGGTCCTGGTGATCGACCGCGTGCTGCCGCCGATCGACGAGGTGATGTCGGCCGAGCCGGACAGCTAACGCATGATCGCGCGAAAACAATCGTCGCAAACGTTACGCGTGCTGAAATCGCTCAGCGCTACCGCTTTGTGAAAACGCGTGTCGTCCGCTTGAAAGTCGTGCGAAATTCGCTCGACGCCGACATATGCTTGCGCAATCAAGAAATAAAATGATCCAGCTTTCAACAGGCTGATCAAAATTCGCATCCGACCGTGCCTTATTCGCTCCACGATCGGCATCAATACCACACCCAAGCTGGGATATCGGGCGCTCGATCGCTTCTAAACGCGAACGCCTTCTTTCAGGCGAATTCGTTCGCTTGAAAGAGCGTGAGGCGAGCCTGAAAGAAGCCCAATCCTTTCCGGATTTGTGGCCAATTGCGACCCAACTCTTTGTCGAGATTTGGGTTTGTACGACGTGTTGCGTAGCGTAGCCGGAGATGCGTATGTCTAGTCGAGCCGCAGAATTCGCATCTGCCATTCTGATTGGCGTTCTGGTGGGAGTTTTCGCGGGCGCGTATCTGATCAGCATGCCCTACGCCGCGTCCGATGATTGTCTGACGCAGCCCACTGGCGACACGCCGCAAGGCCAGCACTGGTTTTATCGCGTCGAGCGCGGATCCAAGCGCCACTGCTGGTATCTGCGCGCCGAGGCCGACAAGTCGTCCCGCGTCGCTTCGTCGGAGAAATCTTCAAAGTCCGCCTCGCGCAAGCAGGATAGCGCGTCGCAACATTCGATCTCCGACGCCCATGCCGAATTGCGATCGCGCGCCCGGATCGAAGACAATACCAGCGCAGTCGCGGCCCACCGCGGCGTCTCGTCGGTCGTAGCCAACGCGACGGCTGCTGCGGTGAATGCGCCGGTCGCTGACGACAACGGCGCCGGCTCAAATGCCATCTCACGCTGGCCGGACCCGGTCGGAGTGATTGCTCCGGCGACGCCCCAGCCGGATACCGCCGCGACCACCATCGTCGCCGACGCCCAGCAGCAACCCGACGCGGTCCCCGCCGTGCCTGTCAGCAGGCCCGGCGGCGCGCGACCACGGCACCCGATCAGGAGGAGGCCGCGCCGTCGGCGAACGCGCCGGGCAAGTATTCCGGATCGCTGCAGGAGCTCATGGTGGTTGCCTTTGCCGCGCTGGCGCTCGCGGGGCTGACCGGTAGCGGGGTCTATCGCCTGGCCGGCGCTGGCCGCGCGAGGCGGCGCTACAACGCGGAGCGCCGCAGCACCGACTGGCAGCGGCCGAAGAAAAACAAGAAAGCGCGCAAAGCCCGCCGCGTCGAGCCGCAACCGGTCGCCGCGAATGCCGAAAGCTTCGCCCCCAAGGCCAAACATGCGCCCGAGCCTGCTCATGCACCCGAGCCCGCGTACCAGCCCGAACCGGTTTATGAGTCCGAACCGGACCATGCGCAGGCGCCGGGACCCCACTACGAGCCGGAGCCCGAATATGCTTCGGATTACGCTTCGGAGCCTGACTACGCGTCGGAGCCGGAATTTGAGCCCGAGCCGGAGCAGCATATGCCCCAGTCCGGATATGCGCCCCGGCCGCAATACGCGCCCCAGCACAGCTATGCCAACGCGGCTCATTCGGACGACTATGAAGGCTACGAACCGGTGTCGGAATACGCACCCAAGCCACGCGCCCGCGGCGGCGTGCAGAGCCGCGAGCTCAACGAAAGTTTCGAGAGCATCGAACAGCTCCTGATCCGGCTCGCCAAGTAAGGCCGACGCCCGCGATCGGAAGGACGGCCAGCCGGCCTGCCGGGTGATCCTATTTCTCGAGCTGGCTCTGCAGCTCGCGGACGAATTTCGTCAGCCCGGTGCGGCGCTCGCGCTTCAGCCGTTCGGCCTCGAGGATGGACTGGACCTCGGCAAAGGCCTCATCCACGTCGCGATTGATCACGATATAGTCGTATTCCGCCCAGTGACTCATCTCGTGGCTGGCGCGACTCATGCGCCCCCGAATCACCTCATCGGAATCCTGCGCTCGTGAATGCAGCCGCTTCTCCAGATCCGCAGCCGACGGCGGCAGGATAAAGACGCGAGACGACGTCGGCGCGCGCCTTCTCGCGCAACTGCTGCGTGCCCTGCCAGTCAATGTCGAACAAGACGTCCTGCCCCGCCGACAGCGCTGTCTCGACCGGCGCGCGCGGCGTGCCGTAGCGATTGTCGAACACGGTCGCCCATTCCAGCAATTCCTCCCGCTTCACCATCTGCTCGAAACGGGCCTTGTCGACAAAATGGTAGTCCTTGCCCTCGACCTCGCCGGGCCGCATCGGCCGCGTCGTCGCCGATACCGACATCCGCAGGCCGCCCAGCCGCTCCATCAACAGGCGCGACAGCGTGGTCTTGCCGGCGCCCGAGGGTGACGACAGCACGAACATCAATCCGCGCCGTTCAACGCCGTCGAAACGATGACCGTGCGCCGCCATGGGTCACTCCAGATTCTGGACTTGCTCGCGAAACTGCTCGACCACGTTCTTCATTTCGAGCCCGGTATTGGTCAGCTCGATGTCGTTGGATTTCGAGCAGCAGGTATTGACCTCGCGGTGAAATTCCTGCGCCAGGAAATCCAGCCGCCGGCCGATCGGTCCGCCCTTGCCGATCAGCTCGCGGGCCTGCGTGATGTGCGAGGCGATGCGATCGAGCTCCTCACGGATGTCGGCCCGTGCCGCGATCAGCAGTGCTTCCTGGTTGAGCCGGTCCGCATCGAAACGGTCGGATGTCTCGAGCAGGGCTGCGACCTGCTCGGCAAGGCGCGTCCTGATCGCCTCGGGCTTGCGGCCGGGCGCGGCCTCGGCCTTTTTCGCAAGCGCTTCCACCTCGTTCATTCGCTGCGAGAGAATCTGCCCCAGCGCCATGCCCTCGCGCTGGCGCATCGCGACGAGATCGGCGAGCGCCTTGTCGAACGCCTCCGCCGCAGCGGCCCGCGCCGCCTTGTCCTCCTCTTCGTCGCTCTCGGGCTCGACCACTTCGATCACGCCCTTGATCGCGAGCAATCCGTCGATGCTGGGCGCGACCGCGTCGATCCTCGCGGCGAGCTGGCCCGCGACCTTGACGATCGACGCCAATACATCCTCGTTGATCCGCACGGTCGACAGCGCGTTGGCGCGCTTGACGGTGAGATTGGCATAGACCGTGCCGCGCGTGAGCAGCTCGGCCGCGCGCTTCTTGGCGAACGCCTCGAGCTCGTCCCAGCCCTGCGGCATCCGCACGCGTAGATCGAAGCCCTTGGCGTTGACCGACTTCAGTTCCCATTCAAACACATAGGGGCCGCTTGCGCCGTGACTTCGGGCAAAGCCGGTCATGCTCGACAACGCCATGGCGTGAATTTCTCCGGCAAGGATTGTGTCAGATTCGCGGGCAAACGCGCGCGGACCATAGGACGTTTTCAGGAAATGTGGAATCCGGACTGACCGGGCGGCTCGGGCCGCGCCGGAACACGGTTATTGCTGAACGACCGGCGCCGCCCCGGATTGCGCCGCGCCTTGCTGCGCGGCTCCCTGCCGCGCCGGGGCGCGGGTGGCCGGCTTTTTCGCCGCGGGCTTGGCGGTCGTCGTGGCCGTCGTCGGCGTGTCGCCGCTGGGCGCGGCTGCGGCGGCGGGTGGCGGATCGTCAGCGGACGGCTCGACCGTGTCGTTCTGGATCTGCTTCTCCATCGTGCGCAGCCGGGCGACATTCTTCTGGTGCTGGTCGTAGGTCTCGGTAAAGGCGTGGCCGCCGGTTCCATCGGCGACGAAGAAGAGATCGCGCGTGCGGGCCGGGTTGGCCGCAGCTTCCAGCGAGGCGCGTCCCGGATTGGAGATCGGCCCCGGCGGCAGGCCCTCGATCACATAGGTATTGTAGGGCGACGGCTGGCTGATCTCGCTGCGCTTGATCGGCCGGCCCAGCGTTCCCTTGCCGCCGACCAGGCCGTAGATGATGGTCGGATCCGACTGCAGCTTGATCCGCTGCCGCAACCTGTTCGCAAACACCGCAGCCACCCGGCTGCGCTCGTCGGCCTTGCCGGTCTCCTTTTCGATGATGGAGGCAAGCGTCACCAACTGTTCCGAAGACTTGACCGGCGCGTCCTGGGCCCTGTGTTCCCAGACGTCCGCCACGACGCGCTTCTGCGCCTGCTGCATGCGCTGGATCACCTGCTCGCGCGTGGTGCCGCGCGGAAACTTGTAGGTCTCCGGCAGCAGCGTGCCTTCGCGCGGAATCTCGCGAACGCTGCCTGAGAAGATGTCGTTATCGGTGAGCCGGGCCAAGATCTGCTCCGAGGTCAGCCCTTCCGGAACGGTGACGGAATGCTGCACCACCTTGCCGTCGACCATGGTGGCGATGACGCCGCGCAGGCTGGCGCTCTTCTGGAAATTATACTCGCCGGGCTTCAGGTCGGAGCGCGCCTTCATCGCGAACACCGCGCCGATGAAGGCCCAGCGATTGGCGTCGATCACGCCTTCGCGCTGCAGGGTGTCGGCGATGTCGGCCATGCCCGCGCGCGAGGGAATGTTGACGACCTTGTCGTCCTGCAGCGGACCCGGCGCATCGATCAACTGCCGGCCGTAATAATAGACGACGCCTGCGCCGATCATCGCGATGAGCACGAGCGTGATGATCGCATTGCCGACGACGACGAAAGGATTGCGGGCGCGTTCCGATCGCCTCGGCGGCGGGGGAACCTGCTCGGGCTCCAACGCGGCTCGCGGGCTACGGGGCGAAATGGGCGGCCTTTCACTCATCAATGCAACCTGAATCCTGTCGCTCTCATCGCGGCCTCGCGCCTTGGTGAGCGGCCCCGCAGTCTACGCCCGTTCGTACGATTTATTACTCAATGCGGGCGAAACGGTGGATTCCCGCCGGCATGCATCAATTGGCCACGCGCTGCACGATCACGGACGCATTGGTGCCGCCAAAACCGAACGAATTGGACAGCGCCACATTGATCTCGCGTTTGCGCGCCGTCCGCGGCACGAGATCGATTGCCGTCTCCATCGAGGGATTCTCGAGATTGATTGTCGGCGGGGCAATATTATCACGAATCGCAAGAATACTGAAAATCGCTTCGATCGCCCCGGCCGCGCCCAACAGATGTCCGGTCGAGGACTTGGTCGATGACATCGACACTTTGGAGGCGGCGTTGCCAAGCAGCCGCTCGACCGCGCCGAGTTCAATCTCGTCGCCGACTTGCGTCGAAGTGCCGTGCGCGTTGATGTAATCGATATCGGATGACGTGATGCCCGCGCGCTTCATCGCAGCCGTCATGCTGCGGAAGCCGCCGTCGCCGTCCGGCGAGGGGGACGTGATATGATAGGCGTCGCCTGACAGGCCATAGCCGGTCACTTCGGCATAGATCCTGGCGCCACGCCGCTTCGCATGTTCGTACTCTTCGAGCACGACGATGCCGGCGCCCTCGCCCATCACGAATCCGTCGCGATCCCTGTCATAGGGACGCGAGGCGCGTTCGGGCGTTTCGTTGAAGCCGGTCGACAGCGCGCGCGCGGCGCAGAAGCCCGCCATCCCGATGCGACAGATCGGCGATTCGGTTCCGCCGGCCACCATCACGTCGGCATCGCCGAGCGCGATCAGACGGCTGGCGTCGCCGATCGCATGCGCACCGGTCGAGCACGCGGTCACCACTGCATGGTTCGGGCCCTTCAGCCCGTGCTCGATCGAGACATAGCCCGAGGCGAGATTGATCAGGCGGCCGGGAATGAAGAATGGCGACACCTTGCGCGGGCCGCGTTCCTTCAACACGATCGCCGTATCAGCGATGCCGGAAAGGCCGCCGATGCCGGAACCGATCATGGTCCCGGTGGCGCAGCGATCCTCCTCGGTGGAGGGGTGCCAGTCGGCATCGTCGAGCGCCTGCCGCGCGGCGGCCATCGCGAAGATGATGAAATCATCGACCTTGCGCTGATCCTTCGGCTCCATCCACTGGTCGGCATTGAAGCTGCCGTTGCCGCCGTCGCCGCGGGGGACGACACAGGCGATCTTGCTGGGCAGATCGGAGACGTCGAACGTTTCAATCGTCTTCGCGCCGCTCTCGCCGTTCAGGATGCGCTTCCAGGTCGGCTCGACACCACAGCCAAGCGGCGAGACCATGCCAAGGCCCGTGACGACAACCCGCCTCATGTGCAGCACTCCTGCTCGAATCCGCGAGTCACGACGGGCGCCCGGTGGACCGCCCCGTCACGGTCCTTCCGGCGGCACAGGCGGGCACAGCGTCGAGCGTCAGCTCTTCGCGTTCTTTTCAAGAAATTTCGTCGCGTCGCCGACGGTCAGAATCGTTTCCGCGGCGTCATCGGGAATCTCGCAGCCGAACTCTTCCTCGAAGGCCATCACGAGTTCGACGGTGTCGAGGCTGTCAGCGCCCAGGTCGTCAATGAAGCTCGCGTTGTCGACCACTTTTTCGGGCTCAACACCAAGGTGTTCGACCACAATCTTCTTCACCCGCTCGCCAATCTCACTCATCGTTCAACCTCGTGCTTGTTCCCTTAAACCCCGACCCCATGATGATACGAGCCATCGTGGTCGCTGAGCTTCCTTCGCAATCGCGCATTAACTGATTTGGCCCCGGACGCGGGCCCGGCGAACGTCGGCAGGCTCCGCCCCGCCAATATACAGGCTTTCGGAATCCTGCAATGGCGTTCTTTGCCTATCGGTAGATGGTCCGGTTATCATACTTCCCATGCCTTGACCATAAGCCCTACCCGGCCCTCGGAAACGGCGTTTCGCCGCATCCATGCCGCCGGTAAACGGCTCAAATCATGGCCATTCCCCCATTCACATGGATGGTCTGGCCGGTCACGTAAGCCGCTTCATTGGAGGCGAGATAGACCGCCGCCGCGGCGATGTCCTCCGGCGTGCCCAACCGCGCTGCAGGAACCTTCGAGAGGATGCTCTCGCGCTGCTTGTCGTTGAGCGCATCCGTCATCGGCGTCTTGACGAAGCCGGGCGCGATGCAGTTGGCGGTGACGCCGCGCTTGGCGTATTCGGCGCCGAGCGTCTTTATCATGCCGATCAGTCCCGCCTTCGACGCGGTATAGTTGCCCTGCCCCGGATTGCCGGTCACGCCGACCACCGAGGTGATGGCGATGATGCGGCCGAACCGCTTGCGCATCATCAGCTTCGTAGCGGCCCGCGCGAGCCGGAAGGTCGCCGTCAGATTGACGTTGATGACCGCGTCCCAGTCCTCGTCGCGCAACTGCACGAACAGGTTGTCGCGTGTGATGCCGGCATTGGCGACGAGAATATCGACCTGACCCATGGCTTGTTCCGCCGCGGGCACCAGCGCTTCGACTTCTGCAGCGTCGGACAGGTTGCACGGCAGCACATGGACGCGCTCGCCGAGTTTTGCGGCAAGCGAATCGAGCGCCTCGCGCCGCGTGCCCGAGATCGCAACGGTCGCTCCCTGCGCATGCAAGGCCAGCGCAATCGCGCCGCCAAGGCCGCCCGTCGCGCCCGTCACGAGCGCCGTCCTGCCAGTCAGATCGAACATCAACTTCTCCTTAGATCATGATGCGATTGAATAGAATCGCATCATGATCTCATCTCTTTGTTTGAGCATGATCTTCTCGGAAAACCGGTTTCCACTTTTCCGGATCATGCTAGGCCGAATGCGCAGCCGCCAGCGCATCCTTTGCGGCAGCAATATCGGCTGGCCCGCCAACTGCAACCCCAATCGCGCCGTCGGCGATGCGCTTGACGAGACCGCTCAGCACCTTGCCGGCGCCGATCTCGAAAAACCGCGTGACGCCGCGACCCGCCATATAAGCAACCGATTCGCGCCAGCGCACCGTCCCGGTGACCTGCTCGACCAGGCGGCGGCGAATCTCGTCGGGATCCGTGATCTCGCTTGCCAGCACGTTCGAGACCAGCGGCGCCGCTGGTTTCTTGATGGTCACGCCGGCAAGCGCCTGCGCCATCGCCTCGGCGGCAGGCTGCATCAGCCTGCAGTGAAATGGGGCCGACACCGGCAACAGCATGGCTCGCTTGGCGCCCCTGGTCTTGGCGATTTCCACGGCCCGGTCGACCGCGGCCTTGTCCCCGGACACCACGACCTGGCCGGCGCCATTATCATTGGCGGCCTGACAAACCTGCCCTTGCGCGGCCTCGCTCGCGACGGCCACTGCGGTCTCGAAGTCGAGGCCAAGCAGGGCCGCCATCGCGCCCACCCCGACCGGCACCGCCTTCTGCATGGCGAGGCCCCGGGTCCGCAACAGGCGGGCCGTGTCGGAAATCGTCAGGCTGCCGGCGGCCGCGAGCGCGGAATATTCGCCGAGCGAATGCCCGGCCACGAAGGCGGCATCGCGCCCCACCGAGAAACCGGCTTCCGTCTCCAGAACCCGCAGCGTTGCCAGCGAAACGGCCATCAGCGCCGGCTGGGTGTTTTCCGTGAGTTGCAGGGCGTCCGCGGGGCCGTCCCAGATGGTCGCGGTCAGCCTCTGGCCGAGCGCCGCGTCGACCTCGTCGAACACCGCTCGCGCGGCCGGAAAGGCCTCCGCCAGCGCCTTGCCCATACCGACCACCTGAGATCCCTGTCCCGGAAAAGTGAATGCTGCCGTCATCGGCGCTCCCTGACCCCCGAATTCCCTAGACTTTGAGGCCGTAAGACACCGCTGTTAAGGGGCTGTCAAGCCGGGAAGGCCGCCCGGAAGGGCCTGGAACCCGGTTTGGAAACGGCTTTTTGCAGCCTTTTCTCGCCTCGTTCTTGCCTTTGCGTGCTTGTCTTGGCGGCCAAAATCCGTATAAAGCGGCGCATCCGTGGTCCCCCGGCCGGGAACTGAACGGACGGTCTCAGCAATCTCACCTGTATCAGGCGACGTTTGATGTGGCAGGGCCAGTCGGCCCGTCGTCCCGTGTTTCCGCCTTCTGAGCGTTCTCTCGAGTCCTTTCCCAAGGCCTCGAAGGGCTTGACGCCGGGAGCCGCGCCAACATGAGGAAAGGACCACCGTGCCACTTTATGAGCATGTTTTTCTCGCGCGCCAGGACGCGAGCACCCAGCAGGTCGAGGAATTGACCGCCCAGATGACCGGCATCGTCGAGCAGGCCGGCGGCAAGATCGTCAAGACCGAGAACTGGGGCGTGCGCTCGCTCACCTACCGCATGAACAAGAATCGCAAGGCGCATTTCGTGCTGCTCAACATCGAGGCGCCGTCCTCGGCGATCGCCGAGATCGAGCGGCAGGAGCGAATCAGCGAAGACGTGATCCGCTATCTGAGCGTGCGCGTCGAGGAGCATGAGGAAGGCCCCTCGGCGATGATGCGCAAGGCCGATCGCGACCGCGAGCGCGACGATCGGGGCGGTGGTTTCCGCGGCGACCGCGAGGGCGGTTTCCGGGGTGATCGCGAAGGCGGTTTCCGCGGTGGCGATCGTGACGGCGGCGGCTTCCGCGGCGATCGCGGTCCGCGCCGGCCGCGCGAAGACACCGAAACGACGACGACGGGCGAGGAGTAAGAGCTAATGGCCGAAGCTGGTGCACGCCGTCCGTTTTTCCGCCGCCGCAAGACCTGTCCGTTCACGGGTCCGAACGCGCCGAAGATCGACTACAAGGATTCCAAGCTGTTGATGCGTTACGTGTCCGAGCGCGGCAAGATCGTGCCGAGCCGCATCACGGCCGTCTCCGCCAAGAAGCAGCGCGAGCTCGCACGCGCCATCAAGCGTGCGCGTTTCCTGGGCCTCTTGCCCTACGTCATTCGCTGACACTCACGTTGAGCAATCCGGTTCGCGGTGCCCGCGCCGCGGACCGACATCTTCAATCGATATCTTCATAAGGCTTCCGGGTCGTCCGGTCGCCGATGGTTGAGGCTCTCAAGCTCTTTACGAGACGAGAGCCTCTAACCGCTCGAAAGGAGCGGGACAGCTGATGAATGCGACAATTTTCATGGCCCTTGCCGCCGGCCTGACGTCGGCGCTGATGTTCGCCTCGGTCATCTCGGGCGCGCTGTTCTCGCTGTTGCTCTGCTATCTGGCGCCGCTGCCGCTGCTGGTGGCCGGGCTCGGCTGGGGACCGCTTGGCGCAGCGATCGGCGGCATTCTGGCAAGCGTCGCGCTCGCGGCGATCTTCGGCGTCCCTTACGGCTTTGCATTTGCCCTCGTGGTCGCGCTGCCCGCCTGGTGGCTCGGCCATCTCGTTTTGCTGGGCCGGCCGGTCGCAGGCGCCGAGCCTTCGACCGAGGCCGTCCTGTCAGGCGAGCCCGATCTCGAATGGTATCCGGTCGGCCGCATTCTGCTCTGGATCGCGGGCTTTGCGACCGTGAGCACGATCGCCGCCCTGCTCACGCTCGGCTTCGACGCAGCCTCGATCACCGCCGTGCTTCGTCGCGGCCTGCATCGGCTGTTCGACGTGAGCGGCGTCGCGGCGAACGAGGATATCGAGCGGGTCATCGACATGCTCGTTGCCATCGCGCCGCCCGCGGGCGCGTCCGTCGCGCTGGCAACGACGACCTTGAACCTCTGGCTCGCGACCAAGATCACGGAGACATCGGGCCGGCTGCGCCGCCCGTGGCCCGACCTGCGCAGCACCACGCTGCCGCCGATGACGCTTGCGGCCCTGTGCGTCGCCATCGCCTTCTGCTTCACGGGCGGCATGCTCGCCATCGTCGCGAGCATCGCGCTCGCGACGCTGATGATGGTTTACGCCTTCATCGGCTTCGCCGTGCTGCACATCGTGACGCTGCGCATGAGAAGCCGGCCGTTCTGGCTCAGCATCACCTACACGATCGTCGTCGTGTTCAGCTGGCCCATCCTGCTGTTCGTGGCGCTGGGCATCGCCGACGCACTGTTCGACTTTCGCCGGCGCTACCTGCGCCGCAAGCCGCCGCCGCTACCTGCGGCCTGATATCACCCACTCGATCAATCCAAAGCATCCAAAGGAGAAGCAAACATGGAAGTCATTCTGCTGGAACGTGTCGCAAAGCTCGGCCAGATGGGCGAAGTCGTCCGCGTCAGGGACGGGTTCGCCCGTAATTTCCTGCTGAAGCGCGGCAAGGCGTTGCGCGCCACGGCCGACAATCGCGCCAAGTACGACGGCATGAAGGCCGACCTCGAAGTCCGCAACCTCCAGGCCAAGGGCGAAGCCGCCAAGGCTGCGGAGAAGATCGACGGCCTCAGCATCGTGATCATCCGCCAGGCGTCGGAAACCGGCCAATTGTTCGGCTCGGTCTCGGTGCGCGACATCGTCGCGGCGCTGGAGGCCCAAGGCATCACGGTCAGCCGGCCGCAGGTCTGGCTCGACGCGCCGATCAAGGTCGTCGGCCAGACGAAGGTCACGATCGCCGTGCACCCCGAGGTCGAGGCCAGCATCAACGTCACGGTTGCGCGCAGCGCCGATGAGGCCGAGCGCATCAAGCGTGGCGAGGATATTTCGAGCCGTCAGGAAGATCAGGACGCCGCCGCCGAAGCGCTCGCCGCTGCCGGCGAGTTCTTCGATCCGGAAGCGCAGCACGACGACGACGAGCAGCCGGCCCCGGTGGCGGAAGAGAAGTAAGCCGCCTTCGAATGCCCGGACCCGGCCTGCCCGGACCGGGTTTGCGTCCTTATCAAGGGGACGCTTTCTCAGATAATCGCGACCGGCCGCCGCGGCCGGTCGCATTCTAGGCGCTATTGGGACACTGGCGGTTTCGGTGGTCCCGCGGGAACCACTGACGGCGTTGGCGGCGGAGCCGCCGCAACGGCAGGCGGCGCAGACCCGGCCGCGGACTGGGTCGAAGACAGGTCGGAGCCACCGCCCGAGGCCGCTGGCGCGGGGTTCGGAGATGACGTGGGAGCCGAAATGGCCGGAGCAGCCGAATCGGGCCGCGGCGTCTCGCTCTCTCTGGAGGACTCGACCTTGGCGGCTTGTGGCGGGCTGTCGCCCGCAGGATTCGCCGCATCCGACGTGCCGGAATCGACCTTGGCGGAGTCGTTCGCGGGCGGTTGGACCGAGGCGGGTTCATCCTTCGGTGGTTCGGACTTCTGCCGCTCCCTGAAAAACTCCCTGAACGGATCCTTGTCGCGATCTCGCGCAGCGTCCTCGCCGCTCGGCTTGCCGCGCTTGCTCAGCTTCTGCTTGGCGGAAGACCTGTGGCGATCCGCGCCACGCTCGCCCGCCTGTGCCGGGACCTGACCATCCGCGTCGGGCTTGCTGTCGGGCTTGGCCTCGGGTCTGGCCGCTTCGGGCGCTTCGACGGGCCGTGCCATCCGCCTGGAATGACGGCCATGACGACCGCCCTCGCCCGGCTGCGTCCCGACGGCATCCGGTCTCGCCGCCTGTCGGGACTCCGATTCGGGTTTGCCGGAATCTTCATTGACGGACGACGAGCGCTGCCTGCGGCCGGAACGCTCCGGCTGCTCCGGCCTCGCATCAGATCTGGCGTCCGGTTTCGCCTCGGGTTTCGCTTCCGTTTCCTTCGTGCCTTCCCTTGAGCCTTCCTTCACGCCTTCCCTGGCGCCATCTTTCGCGCCGTCCTTGCCGCCCTTCTGGTTGACGCCGTAGCGCGTGTCGTTCGCGCCATTCGACACCAGATAGGAGGACAGCACGTTCGCCATGTCCGGGCTGGTCGTGTAGTGCTGGCGCAGGAAACCCGGCAGCGATCCCGGAGCCACGGTCTTCAGCAGGCCGCGCGGGCTCTTGTGACAGGCGCTGCAGGTGCCCGCGAAGATCTGGGACGGGCTCTTGCCAGCCTCGAGATTTTGGTTCTGGGCCTCTGCCTGCTCAGCCCTAAAGCAGCCGATCAGAAGCACCACCGTCCCAAGACTGAGCGCTCGGCTCACCATTCTCAAACTCTCCAGATGGATCGCTTTTCGTGTCACAGGCACTCAACCCGGCAGCGCGCGGCGCGCATCTTTTAAACCATCGTTGCGCGAATGACAGCACACTTGCTCGCGCGACTGCGTGATCGCATTTTGGAATATCCGCTTTGTCCCCAGCGCAATAGCGCCTTTATGCAACACTCACTATCTTGATTGGGATGGCGCAGGGGAACCAACAGGTTCTGCGAGCGTCGCGGTGACGGCCGGGAAAATCAGCCCCTTGCGGGATCGTTTTTGCGGTGATTTCGATGGACCGTTTGTTGCGTCGTTTTCTGAGTGCGTTTATTCGCCGCGGTACGATGGTTTTTACGACCGCGAGCGGCGCGAGATTCAGTTGTGGCGATGGGTCCGGCGAGCCGGTTTTCGCCCGCTTCCGCACAACATCCTCCGAACGAAGGATACTCCTGAACCCCGAAAGACGCATGGGCGGAAGAAAGCCGTCACGCGCGTTCGGCAAAATTCCTGCTGCAGGATTATCGCGACGTCGACGGCGCGTTCGGCCGCATCGTCCTGGTCGACATGTCCGAGCATGTCGACGTCAACTTCTACGATGCAGTCTTCAAGCGATGCGCCGAGTTGCTCGACGATGACGGCGTGATGTTGCATTCGGAACCGGCGCCGGACGCGCAAGCTGAGCAGAAAGTCCGGCGAGCGTCGCGCGGGCGCAGGGTTGCGCGCGGCGTTCCGGCCGCGCGGCGTCTTCCATGGCCTCCACCAGCATCGACAGCCAAAGAGTGACTGCGTCGCTGCTGTCGGTGGAACGCGGTGGCCTAAACTCGGGAACCATGGTCAGCACTGCTTGCGGCTCTCTAATATTTCCAATGGTCAAAGAGCCTGACGCAAAGAAATCGAGCCATGTGTGAACGAGGTCACAAACGCGGAGCCGCCATTCCCCTAGACCAGCAGTATGACCGAGCAATTCAAATCATCATTCGACATCCAGGACGACCTGGGCACGGATTATGCCCTGATCCTGACCGGCGTCGGCTCCGCGCTGATCGCGCTCGTCTATCTCTGGCTCACCTGACTGCTTCGCAACTGCGAAACTCGCAGATTGGCGCGCCGTGACTCATGGCGATGGGTATGTTCGTGAAGCGACAAGGTTCAGTCTTCATTTCGATTTTTTGCGCGACTCGCTTCCACCAACGCCCACAAGCCGCCGGATTTTTGCCAAACCGCGTCAAGCTTCGCGCTTCGCGGTGTGAGGAATCATCCACATTTTTGAAGAACGGTGCATAGCGCCAAGCTTTCGCTTCCGCTTTGCCTGCGACAGGCGCTTTATCCCCGCCCCGCCTCCGACTACACACGCAGATATGGCCACGAACGATTCGAACGTCCTCAAGCTCGCTCCCGATGCGGCAACGCCGGCTTATCGAAGCGCACCGCACAATATCGAAGCGGAACAGAGCCTTCTCGGCGCGATCCTGGTCAACAATGACGCATTCTATCGCGTCTCGGACTTCCTGGAACCGAAGCACTTCTTCGAACCGCTGCACCAGACCATCTACGAGACCGCCTCCAGCCTGATCCGCATGGGCAAGGTCGCAACACCGGTGACGCTGAAGACCTTTCTGCCCGCCGACGCGGATATCGGCGGCATGACGGTCGGCCAGTACCTCGCGCGTCTGGCCGCGGAAGCGACCACGATCATCAATGCGCAGGACTATGGCCGCACGATCTATGATCTCTCGCTGCGCCGCGACCTGATCCATATCGGCGAGGATATGGTCAACGTCGCCTTCGATGCGCCGGTGGATTTCGCGCCGCGGGCGCAGATCGAGGACGCCGAGCGCAAGCTCTATGAACTCGCCGAGTCCGGCCGCTATGACGGCGGCTTCCAGCGCTTCGCACAGGCGCTGACCGTTGCCGTCGACATGGCAGCGAAGGCCTTCCAGCGCGACGGAAAATTGTCGGGCATCGCAACCGGTTTGCGCGATCTCGACACCAAGATGGGCGGGCTGCAGCATTCCGACCTGATCATCCTCGCCGGCCGCCCCGGCATGGGCAAAACCTCGCTCGCCACCAACATCGCCTATAATGTCGCGCGGGCCTACCAGGGCGAATTGCAGCCCGACGGCACCATGAAAGCGGTCAATGGCGGCGTGGTCGGCTTCTTCTCCTGCGAAATGTCGGGCGAGCAACTCGCCACCCGTATCATCGCCGAGCGTACCGGAATTCCTTCGAGCAACATCCGTCGCGGCGGCATCACCGAAAACGATTTCGAGAAGATCCGCGACTATTCCATCGAGCTGCAGTCGCTGCCCTTCTATGTCGACGAAACCGGCGGCCTGTCGATCGCACAGCTGATGGCGCGCGCACGGCGGCTGAAGCGGCAGAAGGGCCTCGACCTGATCGTGGTGGACTATATCCAGCTTCTGCAGGGATCATCCAAGCGCAGCGACAACCGCGTCCAGGAAGTCACCGAGATCACGACCAGCCTGAAGGCGCTGGCGAAGGAGCTGAACGTTCCGATCGTCGCGCTGTCGCAATTGTCACGTCAGGTCGAATCGCGCGACGACAAGCGTCCGCAACTGTCCGACCTGCGTGAATCCGGCTCGATCGAGCAGGACGCCGACGTCGTGATGTTCGTCTATCGCGAGGAATATTATCTCGGCAACAAGGAGCCGCGTCCGGGCACCCCCGAACACGAGAAGTGGCAGATCGACATGGGGCTGGCGCATGGCAAGGCCGAAGTCATCATCGGCAAGCAGCGCCACGGCCCGACCGGCACCGTCGACCTGCATTTCGAAGCCTCGGTGACACGCTTCGGCGATCTCGCCCCCGACGGCCAGGTCCCGGAACGGGGTGGTGGGTATTAGAGCATGAACCGGAAAAGCGCACCCGCGGGCCAAGACCCGATGGCTGTGTAGCGGTTCTCCGAAAGATCATGCTCAATCAAAGATTCGATGTCTTGAACCGGTGCGCGGCGACGCGTAGAACCGGGACATTATGAACATTGTCTCCAATTCGAGACTTGCCGGCGAAGGCGCAATTCCTTCGCCCGAGGCCGATCAGGCAGCAGCGCTTGCGGCGGCCAACGGCATCCTCACCATCGATCTCGACGCCATCGTCACGAACTGGCGCAAGCTCGAGAAGGCCGTCTGTGCCCGCCGAATGCGCCGCCGTGATCAAGGCCGACGCGTATGGCTGCGGAACGGGGCCGGTTGCGCGCGCGCTGGCCGCGGCCGGCTGCAAGACGTTCTTCGTCGCAACGCTCGATGAAGCGCGCGCCGCGCGCGAGGCGGTGCCGTCGGCCGCGATCTATACGCTCGGCGGCTTCTTCCAGAACACCGGCGAGGCTTACGCCAAGATCAACTGCAGGCCCGTCATCGGCGATCTCAACGAACTCGCCGAATGGGACGTGTTTTGCCGCCGCTCGGGTTGGAACGGTGGCGCCGGCATTCATATCGATACCGGCATGCACCGGCTCGGCCTGACGGCCACCGACGCACATGGGTTGATCCCGCGCATCAATGCCGGGGATCATGGCATCACGCTCGTCATGAGCCATCTCGCCTCGGCCGAGCAGCTCCACAACACCTTCAACGCCAGGCAGCTCGCCGCTTTCCGGGAGATCGCGAGCCTGTTCTCGGGCGTGCCGGTCTCGCTGGCGAACTCCTCGGGCGTCTATCTCGGCCCGCAATTCCAGTTCGATCTGGTGCGCCCGGGTGCTGCGCTCTACGGCATCAATCCGACGCCGGAAGCCGACAACCCGATGCTGCCCGTGGTCGACCTGAAGGCGCGCATCATCCAGGTCCGCAATGTCGCGCGTGGCGAGACCGTCGGTTACGGCGGCACCTGGACCGCGCGGCGGCCGACGCGGCTTGCGATCGTCTCCGCGGGCTATGCCGACGGCTATTTCCGCGCGGCCAGCGCCAATGACGGCACCCGCGGCGCCGAGGTGGTCGTCGCCGGCAAGCGCTGCCCGGTCGCAGGCCGCATTTCCATGGACGTGTTGGCGGCCGACATCACCGACCTGCCGCCGAACGCGGCGCGACGCGGCCACATGGCGACGCTGCTTGGCGAGGGCATCACGGTCGACGAGCTCGCCCACCATTTCGGCACCATCGGCTACGAAGTGCTCACCAACCTCGGCAAGCGCTACGCACGCGTCTACAAGGGCGGCGCCGGCGACATCGGCAACGAGGCGGCGAAAGCCGACGCGGCGGCGCAAGAGTTCGAACCAAGGATCGACCACCGCGCCACGCGCGTGAATTTGCGTCGCGCTCATTGCTTCTTGCGCTGGTCCACCACTTTCTTGCAGTCGTCGCTGAGCTGATCATGTTTGCTGTCGAGGCACTCCATGATGCGGCCGCCGCCCGGCTTGACGTCGCCGCACAGCTTCTGAAAATCCGGCTTGCAGGCCGCGCGCTGATCGGCAGTGAGCCTTTGCGCGGAAGCGGTGCTTGGCGCAAAGGCAGCTGCTCGAGAATCCGACGGCGAGGACGGCGACCGCGAAACGCAGCTTGGACATGTGAACTCCAACGTGGATACTTTGGCCCGGCCTCTCTACAATGAAGATCGCGACCTTCAACATTAACAATGTGAAACGTCGGCTGCCCAACCTGTTGCGATGGTTGCGCGCGGCGAAGCCCGACATTGTCTGTCTGCAGGAGCTGAAGTGCACTGACGCCGAATTTCCGACACAAGCGATCGAACGCGCCGGCTACGGCGCGGTGTGGCGCGGGCAGAAAACCTGGAACGGCGTCGCCATTCTCGCACGCGATCGTGAGCCGGTGTTGACACGTACCGAATTGCCGGGCGACCGCGACGATCAGGAGGCACGCTACATCGAGGCCGCGGTGAACGGCATCATCGTCACGAGTCTCTATCTGCCGAACGGCAATCCGCAACCTGGGCCGAAATTCGACTACAAGATGGACTGGTTCAGGCGGCTGAAACTGCACGCCGGAAAATTCCTGAAACAGGATCTGCCGGTCGTTCTTGCCGGCGACTACAACGTCGCGCCGACCGAGCGTGACATCTATCCGACCAGGTCATGGGACAAGGACGCGCTGATCCAGCCGAAAAGCCGCGCCGCCTTCAAGTCGCTGGTCGAGCAGGGCTGGCTGGATGCGATCCGCACGCTGCATCCGGAAAAGCCGATGTTCACCTTCTGGGACTACAAGCGTAACCGCTGGCCGCGCGACGCGGGCCTGCGGCTCGATCATCTGCTGCTCAGCCCGGCCCTCGCGCCTCGCCTCCTCAAGGCCGGCGTCGATCGCAAGCTGCGCGGCGAAGACGGCGCCAGCGACCACGCGCCGGCCTGGATCGTTCTGGATTAACTCGCCGAGAGGCGCTTCGCGTTCGCCGCGACATGCTCGCGGTAGCGGCCGATGATGGCGCCGGGCGTGGCGCCCGACAACCAGTGCGCGGCGGCCTCGAAGGCTGCCGCGATCTTCTCGCTCACCATCAGCTGCGCTTCGTGGCCGGCGTCATCGTCGCAATGAGCGAATTTCTCCAGCCGCATGCGGACGACCTCGCTCGATTCGAACGCCAGCATGGAGGCCGCGTACCAAGGGAAACCGTCGTCGCCCCCGGAGAGGACGGCGTGACGGTCGAGGGCGGAAAACCGATCATCGTGCATGGCATTGCTCAAGTTCTTTGACCGCGTGACGAAATGGATACAGCTTAAATTCTAAGGATCAGGTCGCGGGATACCCGTGATTTTTGCATCCGAGGTGACTTCCGGTTAACCAAGCCACTGACGACTGTCCCCGACGTCATGCGAGCCATCGGGTCGCGCGAATGCGCGCCCGATGGCAGGCTCCGCGAAGCAATCCAGAATTTCGCCGCGAGCAAAGACTGGATTGCTTCGTCGCTCTCGCTCCTCGCAATGACGTGGGGAGGCCAGTACGCTCGATCTCCCGGAGACGTCCATTGGGCTTTCTCTTCATTCTCGCCGTCGGCCTGATCGCCGGCACGCTGTCAGGCATCGTCGGCACCGGCTCGTCGATCATGCTGATGCCGGTGCTTGTCTATGAATACGGCCCGAAGCAAGCGGTGCCGATCATGGCGGTCGCCTCCGTGCTCGCGAACCTCTCGCGCATTCTCGCCTGGTGGCGCGAGGTCGACTGGCGCGCCTGTGCGGCCTATTCGGTCACCGGCATTCCGGCGGCGGCGCTCGGCGCGCGCACGCTGCTGGCGCTGCCCTCGCACGCAGTCGACATTGCGATCGGCCTGTTCCTGATCGCGATGGTGCCGGTGCGGCACTGGCTGGCGCGGCACCAGCTCAAAGCGAAGCTCTGGCACCTCGCGCTCGGCGGCGCACTGATCGGCTACCTCACCGGCATCGTGGTCTCGACCGGCCCGTTGAGCGTGCCGCTGTTCCTGTTCTACGGCCTCACCAAGGGCGCGTTTCTCGCCACCGAAGCGGCAAGCTCGCTCGGCCTCTATTTCAGCAAATCCGTGACCTTCGAGCGCTTCGGCGCCCTGACACAGGACGTCGCGCTGAAGGGCCTGATCGCCGGCTCCTCGCTGATGTTCGGCGCCTTCATCGCCAAGCGCTTCGTCGTGAAGCTCGAGCCCGACATGTTCCGCCTGGTGATGGACGCCATCATGCTCGCAGCCGGCGCATCCATGCTATGGAATGCAACGCAATCACCCTGACCCTGCACCCTGACCCTGCGATTCCATGGCCAAGAACACCCTCTCCTTTGTCTGCCAGAACTGCGGCGCGGCTTATAACCGCTGGCAGGGCAAGTGCGAATCCTGCGGCGAGTGGAACACGCTGGCCGAGGAGGACACGACCGGTTCGACCTCGATGCCGGTCTCGGTGCGCTCCCGCCGCAAGGGCCGCACCTTTCAGCTCGAAAGCCTGACCGGCAAAAGCCAGGATGCGCCCCGCCTCTCCTCCGGCATGGCCGAGCTCGACCGCGTCACCGGCGGCGGTTTCGTGCGCGGCTCGGTGCTCTTGGTCGGCGGCGATCCCGGTATCGGCAAATCGACGCTTCTGACGCAGGCGACCAGCCTGCTCGCCCGCGCGGGCCACCGCGCGGTGTACATCTCCGGCGAAGAGGCCGTGGCGCAGGTCAGGCTTCGCGCCGAACGGCTCGGGCTGTCGGATGCACCGGTGCAGCTCGCCTCCGAAACCTCGGTCGAGGACATCGTCTCGACGCTGTCGGAAGGCGCGGTGCCGCGCCTGATCGTGATCGATTCGATCCAGACCATGTGGACCGACACGGTCGAATCCGCGCCGGGGACCGTGACGCAGGTCCGCGCCTCCGCGCAGGCGTTGATCCGATTCGCGAAGAAATCCGGCGCTGCGATCATCCTGGTCGGTCACGTCACCAAGGACGGCCAGATCGCAGGGCCCCGCGTGGTCGAGCACATGGTCGACGCCGTCATGTCATTCGAGGGCGAAGGCTCGCAGCAATTCCGCATCCTGCGCGCGGTGAAGAACCGCTTCGGGCCGACCGACGAGATCGGCGTGTTCGAGATGACCGGCCTCGGGCTGCGCGAGGTGTCCAACCCGTCCGAACTGTTCCTGTCCGAGCGCGATCTCGGCACGCCCGGCACCGCCGTGTTCGCAGGCATCGAGGGGACGCGGCCCGTGCTGGTCGAATTGCAGGCGCTGGTGGCGCCGACCTCGCTCGGCACGCCGCGCCGCGCGGTGGTCGGCTGGGACCCGAGCCGGCTGTCGATGGTGCTGGCGGTGCTCGAGGCGCATTGCGGGGTCAAGCTGTCCGGCCATGACGTCTATTTGAACGTCGCCGGCGGCCTGCGCATCCAGGAACCGGCGGCCGACCTCGCCGCCGCGGCGGCGCTGGTTTCATCCCTGGTAAATGCACCGTTACCGACAGATGCGGTTTATTTCGGCGAAATTTCGCTATCCGGCGCAGTCCGTCCGGTGGCGCAGACCTCAGCGCGGCTGAAGGAAGCGGCGAAACTCGGCTTCGGCCGCGCCATCTTGCCCGAATCGGGCCGCGGCGAAGCCGGCGGCGATGCGGGGCTCGTGCTCAATACCGTCGGCGGGCTCACCACCCTGGTTGCGGAAATCGCCGCGAAAGGCCGCGCAAAAGCAGGCCAGGGCAGCGCGCCACTTGAGAAAAATGCCACACCTCAGAGATTCCGCCGCCAGGAGGGCTAGGCGGGCGTGACCTCGGCAGCCCTCGCCGCTATACATCGCGCGCTTGGGTCGACCCTCGCGGTAAAGGCATGGGATCACGCGTTTTCCGGCCTTGCGGGGGCAACAATCTCACCCTCAGTTGGGGCGGCCTGACGACGCCGATTCGGAACTTTTTGAACGAGCGACCACCAGCTGATGCCGATAACGATTCTCGACTTGATCCTGCTCGGCGTTATGCTGATTTCCGGGCTGCTCGCGATGGTCCGCGGCTTCATGCGCGAAATCCTGTCGATTGCGGCCTGGGGCGCGGCGGCGCTGACCACGCTCTATTCCTTCTCCAAGCTGCTGCCGACCGCCAAGACCTATTTCAACAACGACACGGTCGCGGCCGTGGTCGTCGTGGCCGGCGTCTTCGTTGGTACCCTGATCATCGTGTCGATTATCACGGTGCGGATCTCCGACATGATCCTGGATTCCCGGATCGGCGCGCTCGACCGCACGCTGGGCTTCCTGTTCGGACTGGCGCGGGGCCTTCTGATCGTGGTGGTTGCGTTCCTGTTCTTCAGCTGGCTGGTCCCGGAAAAGCAGCGGCCGGACTGGGTCACCGGGGCGAAATCCCGGGTGGTCCTGCAAGGAACTGGGGAATGGCTGATGTCGCTCTTGCCTGACGACCCCGAGAACACCATTTTAAAGAAGTTCAAGAAGAATAAACCGGAAGATGAGCAGACTGACGCCGACCAGCCCCCGCCGGGCAACGGTGATGGCTACAGCAAAACGGCCCGCGACGGCATGAAAAAGCTGATCGATAAACCCGCGGTGAAGTGAGCTTTGGCCCCAAAGAGAGGCGCGATGGACGAGAGAGCGAACCCTGACCACGACGCCCAACTCGATCTGAATCCCGGCCCGGTCGAGCACGAATTACAGGACGACCTCGAAGGCGACACGCTACGCGAAGAGTGTGGCGTGTTCGGCATTTTCGGACACCCCGATGCCGCCGCCATCACCGCGCTCGGGCTGCATGCCCTCCAGCATCGCGGCCAGGAGGCCTGCGGCATCGTCTCCTTCGACGGCGGCCGCTTTCACAGCGAGCGCAGGCTCGGCCTCGTCGGCGACACCTTCTCCCGCCGCGAGGTGATCGAACGCCTGCCGGGCCATATCGCGATTGGCCATGTGCGCTATGCGACGACAGGCGCGACCATCCTGCGCAATGTGCAACCGCTGTTCGCCGAGCTGAATGCCGGCGGTTTCGCGGTCGGCCACAACGGCAACCTCACCAACGGCCTCAGTCTGCGCCGCGAGCTCGTGCGCAACGGCGCCATGATGCAGTCGACCACCGACACCGAGGTGATCCTGCACCTCGTTGCGCAATCCCGCCGCAGCCGTTTCATCGACCGCTTCATCGAATCGCTGCGCGCGATCGAGGGCGCCTATTCGCTGGTCTGCATGACCAACAAGAAGCTGATCGGCGCGCGCGACCCGCTGGGTATCCGCCCGCTGGTGTACGGCGAGCTCGACGGCTGTCCGATTCTGGCCTCCGAGACCTGCGCGCTGGAGATGATCGGTGCGCGCTATATCCGCGACGTCGAGCCCGGCGAGATCATGGTGTTCGACGAAGAGGGCATGCACAGCCACAAGCCGTTCCCACCCAAGCCGGCGCGGCCCTGCGTGTTCGAATACATCTATTTCGCGCGGCCCGATTCCATCGTCGGCGGCCGCTCGGTCTACGAGGTTCGCAAGGCGTTCGGCGCGCAGCTTGCGCGCGAGAGCCATGCCGATATCGACGTCGTGGTGCCGGTGCCGGATTCCGGCGTACCTGCCGCGCTCGGCTACAGCCAGCATTCCGGCGTCCCGTTCGAGCTCGGCATCATCCGCAATCACTATGTCGGCCGCACCTTCATCCAGCCGACCCAGAGCATCCGCGAATCAGGCGTGCGGATGAAGCACTCGGCCAATCGCGCCGCGATCGCGGGCAAGCGCATCATGCTGATCGACGATTCGCTCGTACGCGGCACCACCTCGAAGAAGATCGTGCGCATGATGCGCGACGCCGGCGCCACCGAGGTGCATTTCCGCCTCGCCTCGCCGCCGATCCTCTACCCCGACTATTACGGCATCGACCTGCCCGATCGCGACGGCCTGCTCGCCGCCACCCATTCGATGGAAGAGATGCGCGAGCTGATCGGCGCCGACTCGCTGGCGTTCCTGTCGATCGACGGCATGTACCGCGCCATGGGCTATCCCGGCCGCGATCCCGCGAATCCAAAGTTCGCCGATCATTGCTTTACGGGCACCTACCCGACCCACCTCACCGACCAGACCCAGGCCGAGGCGCAGCCGCGGCAATTGTCGCTACTGGCGGAAGCGAGCTGATGTAACCCGTCATTGGCTGTCATTCCGGGGCGCTCGCAAAGCGAGCGAACCCGGAATCTCGCAGTTGTTTTTCTGTGCCCATTCCCTCGAGATTCCGGGTCTGGCCTTTCAGGCCAGCCCGGAATGACGAGCGAGGTCAGGCAGGCCTTGTCCCGGCCATCCACCTCTGTAAAACCCGCAAAGACGTGGATGCCCGGCACGCAGACCGGGCGTGACGAAAGCGAACATTCATGACCACACTTCCTCTCGCCTCCCGCATCGCCCTCGTCACCGGCGCCTCGCGCGGCATCGGCTACGCGACCGCATGCGCGCTCGCGAGGGCCGGCGCGCATGTCGTGGCGGTCGCGCGCACGCAAGGCGCGTTGGAAGAACTCGACGACGAGATCCGGAAAGATGGCGGCAGCGCCACGCTGGTGCCGCTCAGCGTCACCGATTTCGACGGCATCGCCCGCCTCGGCGCGGCGCTTCATGAACGGCACGGCAAGCTCGACATCCTCGTCGGCAATGCCGGCGTGCCGGGACCGTCCTCGCCGCTCGGCCATATCGAGCCGAAAGCATGGAACGACGTGTTCACCGTCAATGTCGCCGCGAACTTCCAACTGATCCGCTGCATGGAGCCGCTGCTGAAGGCGTCCGACGCCGGCCGCGCGGTGTTCCTCACCTCGGGCGCCGCTAGCAAAGCGCCCGGTTATCTCGGCCCCTACGCCGCCTCCAAGGCCGCGCTGGAAGCGCTGGTGCGGGTGTGGGCCGCGGAAACCGCGAGCACCAATATCCGCGTCAATCTGTTCAGCCCCGGCCCCATCCGCACCCGCATGCGCGCCACGGTGTTCCCCGGCGAAGACCCGATGACGCTGGACACACCGGACGAGGTCGCCGGAATTCATCGTGCCGATGTGCTCACCGGACTGGACCGAGACCGGCAAGCTCTATGACTACAAGAGCCGCACGCTGATGAGTTTTCGCGCGCCGGCGTGAGCGCGCTTTGCTCTCTCCGTCATTCCGGGGCGATGCGACAGCATCGAACCCGGAATCTCGAGATTCTCAGGTGCGCAATTGCGCACCGTAGCTCGCGTCTTCGACGGCCCCGGAATGACGGCACAAATAATTGACTCCGCTTCCTCCGCACGATTGACTGCCTCCCCAAGCGGATCAACCGCAGCAAGAAAAAGGGAGAGGATGCCATGATGCAGGGGCTCGACAGCAGGCGATCGGTGCGCGCCATCACGCGCTTCACGACAACGATCTCGCTCTGCATCACGGCCGTGCTCGCGATCGGCACCGCGCTCCTCCCGCACCCGGCTGCGGCCGGCGACATCCCGGCCTTCGCCGTCGATGCCTCCTGGCCGAAGCCGCTGCCCAACGACTGGATCCTCGGCCAGGTCGGCGGCATCACCGTCGACTGGCAGGGGCATATCTGGGTGATCCACCGGCCGCGTTCGCTGACCGATGACGAAAAAGGCGCAACGCTCAATCCACCGCGCTCGAAGTGCTGCGTGCCGGCGCCGCCGGTGCTGGAGTTCGATGTCGACGGCAATCTGTTGCGCTCCTGGGGTGGTCCCGGCGAAGGCTATGAGTGGGTCGGGCGCGAGCACGGCATCGAGGTCGACGAGCGCGGCTTCGTCTGGATCGGCGGCAATGCCGACAACGACAACGCGATCCTGAAATTCACGCTCGACGGCAAGTTCGTCTCGCAGATCGGCAAGATCGCGCCGAGCAAGGGCTCGAACGACACCACGCAACTCGGCAAGCCCGCGGAGACCGCGATCGACAAGGAGGCGAACGAGATCTATGTCGCCGACGGTTACGGCAATCACCGCGTCATCGTGTTCGATGCGACGACCGGCGCCTACAAGCGGCATTGGGGCGCCTACGGCCACGTGCCTGATGACGCCAAGCAGGCGGCCTATGATCCGAACGCGCCGGTCTCACAGCAATTCGGCAATCCCGTGCATTGCGTGAAGATCGCCGACGACGGTCTCGTCTATGTCTGCGACCGCATCAACGACCGCATCCAGGTGTTCAAGAAGGACGGCACCTTCGTCAAGGAGTGGTTCTACGACAAGACCACGCTCGGCAATGGCGCGGTCTGGGATCTCGCGCTCTGGCCCGACCCGAAGCAGACCTATCTGCTCAGCGCCGACGGCGAGAACAACGAGATCAGAATCCTCAAGCGCGAGGACGGCAGCGTGGTCGGCAGCTTCGGCCGCGGCGGCCGACAGGCCGGGCAATTCCACTGGGTGCATACGATGGCGGTCGACAAGCTCGGCAACGTCTATACCGGCGAAGTCGACAACGCCAAGCGCATCCAGAAATTCAAGCTGACCTCCGACGCGCTGCGTTGACGAGATACGTCGCAAACCTGGCGATGCTGTAGCCATGAAGAGGCGTCGATTCCGGGGCGACGCGCAACCGTCGATCCCGGAACTGACGGCGGATGGGCGAACAAGACACGCGGCACGCTCTTACCTTCGTCCGGCCCTTTCAACGCCTGCATCCGCCCAAATAATGGACATCCGCGGCAAGACAGCGCGCTGAAATAGGCTTTCGGCGGATTGCCTGGGCACGCCCGGCGCGTTATCGGGAACCATAGGAAGCCGGCCAAAAGCTCCGCACAAGAGAGCGTGGCCGGCGTCAACACTGGAGGAAACGATGACAACGACGCTCGCGCGGAGTGACCGCCGCGCTCACCATTCTTGCTGCATTCGGCCTTGCGACGTCGGCGCTTGCCGACGACAAGAACGTCAAGATCGGCGTGCTCAACGACATGTCGAGCCTCTATGCCGACATCGGCGGCCCCAATTCGGTCGCCGCGATCAAGATGGCGGTCGAGGATTCCGGCCTGCCCGCGAAGGGCTGGAAGATCGAGGTCTTGAGCGGCGATCACCAGAACAAGCCTGACCTCGGCGTCAACATCAGCAGGCAATGGATCGACAACGAGAAGGTCGACGCCATCGCCGACACGCCGAATTCCGGCGTCGCGCTCGCCGTCAACAACTTGGTGCGCGAGAAGAACGCGGTGCTGCTCAACTCGGGGGCTGCGACCGCCGATCTCACCGGCAAGGCCTGCACGCCGAACACGGTCTCCTTCACCTATGACACCTTCATGCTCGCCAACGGCACCGGCAAGGCGCTGACCAAGGCGGGCGGCGACAGCTGGTTCTTCCTCACCGCCGATTATGCGTTCGGCGCGGCGCTGGAACGCGACACCAGCGCGGTCGTCACCGCCAATGGCGGCAAGGTGCTGGGCAGCGTCAAGCATCCGATCAACTCGTCGGACTTCTCGTCCTTCCTGCTGCAGGCGCAGGCATCGAAAGCCAAGGTCGTGGGGCTCGCCAATGCCGGCGGCGACACCACCAATGCGATCAAGCAGGCGGCCGAATTCGGCATCGTCGCAGGCGGGCAGAAGATCGCCGCGCTGCTGTTGTTCGTCACCGACGTGCATGCGCTGGGCCTGAAGGTCGCACAGGGCCTGACCTTCACCGAGTCCTTCTATTGGGACCTCAACGACCAGACCCGCGCCTGGTCAAACCGCTTCATGAAGGTCTCGCCGAAAGGCACGATGCCCTCGATGACGGTCGCCGGAAACTATGCGGCCGTGCTGCATTACCTGAAGGCGCTGGAGGCGCTCGGCGGCAATCCGCATGACGGCGCGAAGGTCGTCGCCAAGATGAAGGAAATCCCGACCGACGACCCTCTGTTCGGCAAGGGCCCGCTGCGCGCCGACGGCCGCCGCATCATTCCGGCCTATCTGTTCGAGGTGAAGAAGCCGGAAGAGTCGAAATATCCGTGGGACTATTACAAGCTGATCGCGACCATCTCGCCGGAGGACGCGGCGAAACCTCTGGAAGCAAGCGACTGCCCGCTGGTGAAGAAGTGACCGCATAGCGGGTTCATTTCGGGGCGCGCGACGGTGCGCCCCGAATCTCTCCTCAAACGGAGACGAAAGGCCCGGTTTGCGGGCGGTGGCCTGCCGTCAAGCGGCCAAAGAAATAGCGCGGCGGCTCGTAATGCTCCTCGGCCGTGGCCGGATCGAGGAAGTGATCGCCGGCAAATTCATCCCGCACGAAGAAGGCGTTTGCGCCGCTGAAGCTGCAGCCTACGAGGCGATAGCCCTTTTCCCGGCCAAGCTTCACCAGAGCCTCGAGACTGGCGCCGAAATAGTTGGATCCGTTCCAGGTCTGCATGGGCTCGTAGGGGACGACCAGCGAGAGCGGCGGCCGCAATGTCGCGTTATATTCGATGACCACGACACGCGGCTTGACGACCTCGATCGCCTTCCAGACCCAATAGTCGTTGCGATCGATGTCGATGCTCAGCAGGTCGATATCGCCGGTGACACCGCCCTCGGCCAGCAAGGCGTTGATATTCTCGGCGGTGATGAACGACTCGATCACCCGCAGCCGCCCATCCCTGACGAATGCGTCGAGGTTCTTTCGAATGTGCGCAACGTGCGCCGACGAACCATCGAGCCACAGACCTCGCCAGCCTTCCATCAGAAGCTTGGCGGAATTGCATTCAATTCCGGTCTCGACACCGAACTCGACGAACACCCGGTTTCCGTTCCCGATCCGCCGGAATATCTCCTGGATGATTCCGTCTTCGTCGCATTGCGAGTAAACCTTGAACCCATGGCGCAGCAATCGTTTCGGATCAGCGTTCCGGGGCTTTGCCAATTCGTCGTCCCAATACCGCAACAACTGCATCTGCATGACCCGGTCCGTCTGGAGCGCGTCATGGTGGGCCAGTTGCAGAAGTGACTGAAGAAGATTGACGTCGGACATCGAGTTCCCGAACAAGGTGCTCTTAATACGGAACGCTAGAAGGTCCGCCCAATTCGGACAGCGACGTGCTCCGACTGCTACGGCGCTTTGGTCCCCACCAGCGTGCGCGCTGCGATCGCGAGCGCCAGCAACAACAATAGCGAGGCCAGCAGGAACGGTGCGCCGGGCAGCTTCACCGGGGCACTGGCGCCGATGAAATAGGCGAATGTCAGCGTGAACAGGAACGGCCCGACAAGCTGGGAGACGCTTTGCACGCTCGATGTCGCGCCCTGCAATTGCCCCTGCTGATCAGGCGCGACCTGTTGCGTCAGAAGCGCCTGCGTCGCGGCGCCGGAGACGCCCCATAGCGCCATCACGGGAATGCCGACGAAGAACCACGGCCCCGTCGGCGCCGCGCCGAAGATCAAAAAGCCGGCCGCGCCGAAGGCAAGCCCGAGCATCAACGCCCAGCGCTCGCCACACCGCCGAACGATCGGCGCGATGGCGATGCCCTGCACGATCATCGCGCAGACGCCGACGAGCGCGAGTGCCAGCCCCACCGTTCTCGCGCTCCAGCCGTAGCGATAGGTCGCATAGAGCACGAAGACGGACGGCAGCACCACATGGGCGAGCTGGGCGACGAAATTCGCAAGCGAGAGGCCTGCGAGCGTGCGGGTCGCACGCAGCAAATGCAGTCCGCCGATCGGGTTGGCACTGGTCCAGCGGAACGGCGCACGGCGCTCCTTCGGCAGCGACTCCGGCAGGATGAACAGGCCGTAGAGCCCGTTGGCGAGGCTCAGGCCCGCTGCGGTCCAGAACGGCAATCGCGGCGAGATGTCGCCGAGCACTCCGCCGAGCGCAGGTCCCAGGATGAAGCCGGCTCCAAACGCCACACCGATCTTGCCGAACACCGCAGCGCGGCGATCCGGCGGCGTGACGTCGGCGATATAGGCGAACGCGGTCGAGATGCTCGCCGAGGTGATGCCGGAGATCACGCGCCCGGCGAACAGCCAGGATAGCGATGGCGCCAGCGCCATCAGCACGTAGTCGCCGGCGAGCCCGAAATTCGAGGCGAGCACCACCGGCCGCCGGCCGAAGCGGTCCGACAGGCTGCCGAGCAGCGGCGAGAAGAAGAACTGCATCAGCGCCCAGACGGTGCCGAACAAGCCGAAAATGCGGGCCGCGCTCGCAGTGTCGTTGGCGACGAAGCTCTCGATCAGCTTCGGCAGGAGCGGAATGATGACGCCGAGTGCCAGCGTATCGAGCAGGATGGTGACGAAGATGAACGCGACGGCTGCGCCGCGCGCCGGCGATATCTCGACGGCGCGCTTCGACACGCTCGCGCTCATGAGGCCCGCTTGCGCTTGTGGGCGAAAGGATTGGCCTTCTCGCGCAGCGTGATCCGCACCGGCGTGCCCGGCAGGTCGAACGCCTCGCGCAGCGAGTTGATGAGATAGCGCAAATAGGATTGCGGCACGGCATCGGCGCGTGAGCAGAACAGGACGAAGCTCGGCGGCCGCGCCTTGGTCTGCGTGATGTAGTTGAGCTTCAGCCGCCGGCCCGACACGGCAGGCGGCGGATTGGCCGAGATCGCCTGCTCGAACCAGCGATTGAGCGCCGATGTCGGCACCCGCTTGTTCCAGACGCCGTAGGCCGCAACGATCGCCTCCATCAGGCGACCGATGCCCTCACCCATCATGCCGGACACCGCGACGATCGGCACGCCCGCGACCTGCGGCAGCCAGTGATCGGCGTCGACGCGCAGCGCCGAGATCTGCCCCTGCCTGCTGTCCATCAGGTCCCATTTGTTGATGGCGATCACCAGCGCCCGGCCCTCGCGCTCGATCAGGTCGGCGATGCGCAAATCCTGCTCCTCGAACCTGTTCTGCGCATCCATCATCAAAACCACGACCTCGGCGAAGCGCACGGCGCGCAGCGCATCGGCGACCGACAGCTTCTCCAGCTTCTCCTCGATCCGCGAGCGCCGCCTCAAGCCGGCAGTGTCGAACACGCGAAATCCGCGGCCCTTCCAGTCGATCTCGACCGCGATGGAATCGCGCGTCGTGCCCGCCTCGGGACTGGTCAGGAGCCGTTCCTCGCCGAGCAGGCGGTTGATCAGCGTGGACTTGCCGGCATTCGGACGGCCGACAATGGCCACACGAATCGGCCGATTTGAGGACTCGGCATCAGCCTCGTCCTCGTCGGGTGTCTCCTCGTCATCGTCCAGCGGGTTCCGGCAGCAGCGGACGCAAGGCATCGTAGAGTTCGCCCATGCCCTCGCCGTGCTCGGCGGACACCTGGATGGGATCGCCGAGACCAAGCGCGTAGGCCTCCATCGCGCCGGCCTCGCCCTGCTTGCCCTCGCTCTTGTTGGCGAGCAGCAGCACCGGCTTGTCGGCGCGGCGGGCGAAATCGGCAAACGCGCGGTCGGCCGGGGTGAGGCCCGTGCGCGCATCGACCACGAACATCAGCGCGTCGGCGAGCGCGATCGCGGTCTCGGTCTGCTCCTGCATCCGCGCGGTCAGCGAGCCCCTGGCGCCCTCGTCGAGGCCCGCGGTGTCGATGATGGTAAATTCGAGGTCGCCGAGCCGGGCCTGGCCTTCCCTGCGGTCGCGCGTGACGCCGGGCTCGTCATCGACCAGCGCCAGCTTCTGCCCCACCAGGCGGTTGAACAGCGTCGATTTGCCGACATTGGGCCGGCCGATGATGGCAATCGTGAATGACATGGGCGATCCCTGCGCACCTTACGGAGCGCGTGTCAATTGGTTGGGACGCGCGGGGATTTACCGGGTGAAGCTGCCGCTCGGCACCGGTGCCGGGAATGCCCCCTGCGACTGCTGTTGCGGCTGTGCGGAACCGTCGGATGCGTCGGGCGGCGGCGCGGTGGTGCGCTTGCGCACGATCTTGCCCGGCTTGGGTGCGGGCGGCGCCGCTTGGGTGGCGTCTTCCTCGGGCTGCAGCCTCGCTATCCGGCGCCCTGCTCGCCGTTGCGGCTGCAGGCTTGCCCTTCTTGGATTTCGAGGCACGCTTCGCTTTCGGATCCTCCGCCGGGGGCGGGGCGTTGGCCGCCTGAGCAGCTTGAGCCTGCTCCTGCTGCTGCTTTTCGACCTCGCTCTTGTACAGATCCTTGGGCACGCCCTGTTCGAGGCCCGGCACGCCCTCGGGGAACACCGGCTTGCGCTCGCCCGGCAGCTTCTTCTTGGTGTCGAGGAAGTCCAGCAAATCGGACGGATCGAAGCCGCCGCCGCTGGAGCAGCCGCCAAGCACCCCCGCAAACGCGACGAGGATGGAAGCTGCGATCAGACGTTGCGTTCGGCGCATGGTCGATCTCTCAAACAGTTGTCCGTTTCCCGCCGTCAGCTCTTGGCGACGGGCGGCAGCAAGGCCTGCAGCGCTTCGGCACGCGAGCGCAGGCTGGGCGGAGTCTCGCCGTCGAGCTCGATCATGTCGAGCCATTTCCGCGCCGCCGCGGCATCGTTGGCGCGATAGGCCGACAAGGCAAGCAGCTCACGCGCGGCATGACGGAACGTCGCATCGGCGCCCGTGTCGCCCTGCAGCCGCTGCACCATCTCGCTGTAGCCGGCGCTGTCGAGCAGCAGGCCTGCGGCGCGAATCCGCGCGATCGCCTGCGCTTCGGCACCGACGCTGCGATCAGCTGCAATGTCGTCGAACATCTTGACGGCCGCCTTCGGGTCGCGGTCGGCCGCTTCCGCCGCGGCGCGAATCCGCGCCAGCATGCGATAGCCTGACGGCGCGCTCGCCGCGAGGTCGGCGAAGGCGGTTTCCGCCTCGGCGTGCTTGCTCTGTTCCGCAAGCCCGGCCGCCTTGTTGAAGGCGTCCCCGGCCACGGCGGCCTTCTGCGCTTCGGTATATTTGTAGAACCGGAACCCGCCGACCGCCGCGACGACCAGGAGCGCTGCGATGATGATAAGGAGCGAATACTTCTCCCACAGCTTCTTGAGCTGCTCGCGACGTACCTCTTCGTCGACTTCATCAAATAATTCAGACACTTATCGAAAATCCCATGCATGCCGCAAAGCGGCAGGCGGCGGTTCCACGAGTGGACCGATCCCCCGGTTCGCGGCGCGATTACCTCATCGGTATGGCGCTGGCAAGGCAAAGCTCACGGCGGATCAACGCGTTAACAGGGGAAATCCGCCCGTCCGGGCCGCTTTTCACAGCTCCTTTTAGGCCGGCCCGAGTGTCTCGCGCAACTGCCGTTTCATCACCTTGCCATTGGCATTGCGCGGCAGCGGCTCGGCGGTCAGCAGGACCGTTTCCGGAACCTTGTAGTCGGACAGCCGCGCGGCGCACCAGGCGCGCAGCGCTTCGGCCGTGACCGCCTCGCGCGTGACCACGACCGCGTGGACGCGCTCGCCCAGCACCGGGCACGGCTTGGCGATGATCGCACTCTCGACCACGCTCGCATGGCCGGCGAGCACCGATTCCACTTCGGCGGAATAGATCTTCAGGCCGCCACGGTTGATCATGTCCTTCTGGCGGTCGAAGACGCGGACGAAATTGTCGGCGTCGATCGAGCCGAGGTCGCCGGAATGCCAGAAGCCGCCGGTGAAGCTTTCGGCCGTCGCCTTCGGGTTGTTCCAGTAACCCTTGATGACCTGCGCGCCGCCGATCCAGATCTCGCCGATCTCGCCACGCGGCAATTCGCGGCCATCGGCCCCCATCACGACGATGCGGCAGCCGGGACAGGGCAGACCGACGCTGTCGATATAAGCCGCGGTGAGTTCGCCCGGCATTAGGGTGGATGGCGAGGTGGTCTCGGTCGAGCCATAGGCGTTCATGAGCCGCAAGCCCGGAATCTTCGCGGCCAGCCGCTCGATGGTCGCGACCGGCATCGGCGCTCCGCCATAGCCGCCGATCCGCCAGGATGAGAGATCGTAGGAATCGAAATCCGGCTGCAGCAGGCAGAGATTGTACATCGCCGGCACCATCACGGTGTAGGTGACGCGTTCACGCGCGGCGAGCTTCAGATAGTTGGCTGCCTTGAACTCCGGCATGATGATGAGCGCGCCTGCGCAGCGCGCCATGCTCGTGACATTGACGACCACGCCGGTGACATGGCCGAGCGGCACCGCGGCGATGGAGCGGTCCGCCGACGGTGAGGCCCATGCAGGCTTCATACATCATCGAGGAATGGATGATGTTGCAATGGGCGAGCATCGCGCCCTTGGGCCGCCCTGTGGTGCCCGACGTATAGAGGATCATCGCCGTATCCTCTTCGCCGATCTCTGCCGGTTCCCGCAGCGGCGCGTGATCGGTCAACCCGGGAAACTGCGAACGCGTCGCATCATCATCGACGGCGACCCGATGCACGAGGTCGGGAACGTCCGCCGCATCCGGCAAACGATCCGCGAGCGCGGCCTCGTGGATCAGAAGCCTCGCGCCGCAATCGGCCAGCACATAGGCGATCTCCGGCTTCTGCTGCCGGGTCGAGAGCAGCACCGTAACAAGCCCGAGATGGGCCGCGGCAAACACCGACAGAACGAACTCGATGCGGTTGCCGAGCAGCAGCGCGACGCGGTCACCCTGCTTCAAGCCTTTGGCGCGCAAACCCGCCGCGATCCGCGCCGAGGTCTCGGCGACCTCGCGCCAGGTCATGCGGCGGTCGCCGCAGATCAGCGCCTCGCCATCGCCATTGCGCGACGCGGCCTCCTCGACCATGGCCCAGATGCTTTTCGGGCGCTCGCTGAAGGCCGATACGACGCGGTCGCCGAAGCGCGCTTCCATGCGCATCGGCGGTATGGAATAGCTCGACCAGTCCATTGGACCGTTTCCTCGTTCTCGTTTTCTAAGAGCTTTATTTTAGCTCTTTGTCTTCATTCCGTAGACATGCTCCGCCCCCGGGAACGCACGCGAGCGGACATCGGTCGCATAGGCTTCGACCGCCTGCTCGATCGCCGGACCGAGATTGCCATAACGGCGGACGAATTTCGGCGTCTGCGGCGACAGGCCGAGCATGTCTTCCAGGACCAGCACCTGGCCGTCACAGGCGACGCTCGCGCCGATACCGATGGTCGGAATGGCGATCGCCTCGGTGATCTTCCGCGCCAGCGGCTCGGCCACGGCCTCGATCACCACCGAGAATGCGCCGGCCTCCGCGATTGCGCGCGCGTCATTCTCGATCGGCTCCCAGGTCCTCTCCTCGCGGCCCTGCGCGCGGAACGAACCGAGCGTGTTGATCGATTGCGGCGTCAGCCCGATATGGCCCATCACCGGAATACCGCGCTCCGACGAGGAACGCGACCGTCTCGGCCATTCGCGCGCCGCCCTCCAGCTTCACGGCGCCGCACTGCGTCTCCTTCATGATGCGCACGGCGGAATGAAACGCCTGCTCCTTCGAGGCTTCGTAGGAGCCGAAGGGCATGTCGACGACGACCAGCGCATGGCGCGAGCCGCGCATCACCGCGCGTCCCTGCAAGATCATCATCTCCAGCGTCACCGGCACCGTGGTCTCGAACCCGTGCATCACGTTGCCGAGGGAATCGCCGACCAGGATCGCGTCGCAATGGCGGTCGACCAGCGCCGCCGTATGCGCGTGATAGGAGGTCAGCATCACGATCGGATCGCCGCCCTTCCGCTTGCGGATGTCCGGCGCGGTCTTGCGCCTGACGACCGATTGAACCGACATGGCTAGACTCCAATCACGGGCACGCCGATCACGACCGGATGGAACGCGAAGGCCAGCGCCAGATACACGACGATCCCGACTACCACCGCGATCAGATCGTTGCCGACGCCGCCGACCGGAATCGGCGGGCCGCCGGCATCAGCACGGCGCTTCAGCGAAATGCGATCGAACACCGCCCACGCCAGAAACGATCCGAACAGGATGATGCCGCCGAGATCGCCATTGGCGAGCAGATGGCCGAACGCCCACAGCTTCACGCCCGCCAGCATCGGATGTTTCACCGCGGTATAGATCCGCCCCCTGAGATAGGCAGCGACCACCAGAATCACCGCCGGCAGCATCAGCGCCGTGTTGAGATGCTTCAGTGCCCGCGGCGGCGACCAGACCGGCCACAAGCCGGCGGCGCGATAATGCCCGAAACCCCAGACGATCAGGACAAGGCCCGCAAGCGACACCAGCGCGTAGGCGACCTTATAGCCGCTCTCACCCATCTTCTTGATGAGCCGCGCCCGCAAATCGCGTTGCGTCGTAAGCGCGTGGACGCCGAGGAACAGCACAAGGCCTACGATCATCACCAACAGGCCCACGATATGCTCCCTTTTACGCCCGCACGTTCAGCCATCCGCCTATCATTTTAGGGAGCCGAACCGCAATGCGCCAGAAGGCGCACGAATACGTCATTCTGGGCTGGCGATACATAACCTACGGACGTCGTTCCGGGCTGGCCCAAACGTGCCACATAGTCGTCATTCCGGGCTGGCCCGTCAGGGCCAGACCCGGAATCTCGAGCTTGTTTTGCGCAAACCCGTTTGGGAGGTGCAAAACAAGCTCGAGGATTCCAGGCTCGCACTTCGTGCGCCCCGGAACGACGGTGGCGCTATCACTGCTTCACGGACGTCTTGTTGCCGAGGTCGCGGTTGTCGACATAGCGGATCGCGATCGGCCGGCCGGCCAGCGCGCCGCCGAGACCGTTGGTGAACTTCATGGGAATGCAGGCATTCAGCGAGGTGTTGATGGCCTTCAAATACGTCTCACGGGTGTCCGCCGGCACGCCCGACGTCGCGAAGGTCAGCCGTGGCGGTCCGATCATCTCGCCGGATTTCTTGAAGCTGAAGCGCACCGACATCTGCATGCCCTCACGGGCGACGTCCGGTGCCGGCGGCGACCAGCAGGAGCGCAATTCCGCGAAGAGATCGCCGATGGTGTCGAGATCATGGTCGGGCTTCTGATATTTGGCTTCATCTTCCTTCGCCGGCACCGTCTGAACCGTCACCTGGAGGTTCTCGCCATAGGGATAGTCGATCTCGGGAATGCAGGGGCCGTGGTTGAACACGCTGCAGAAAGAAGGCGTGCAAGGCCGGCGATCGAACACGCTGCAGGGCGTATGCGAGAACTCGAGCGGATTGATCTGATGCCGCCGCGGCTCCGCGTGCGCCGCGACCGCAAAGGCGACAGCGGCAAGAATGACAGCGATCACAACGCGCCGCACCATGCGACAAGACCTCAAAGCTGCTCCTTCGAGAGAATGATGAGACCTCCGGGCGGCATCAAGACCACGCTTGTTCACATCCGCGCGTGCACGGCGGCGCTATCGAGCCTGCCAGACTCGACCCACTGGGTGGAACTTGCTTAGATGAATGGCCCGCGCCGCATATCGCCGTGCGCAAGAATAGATAGAGACCATCGAATGGCCGAGCCCACGCCTGACCGCGCTTGCGTGATCAACGTCATCAATCCGAACACCACCGAGTCGATGACGGCCCTGATCGCGCAGGCGGCGCAGTTAAGCGCGGGGCCGAACACGCGGATCGTCGGACGGACGTCGAGTTTCGGGCCCGCCTCGATCGAAGGCCATTATGACGAGGCGCTGGCGACCATCGGAATGCTGAAAGCCGTTGCCGCAGGCGATGCCGAAGGCGCGGACGCCCATGTCATCGCCTGTTTCGGCGACCCCGGCCTGTTGGCGGCCCGCGAAATCACCGCTGCTCCCGGTGCTTGGAATCGCGGAAGCGGCGATGCGCGCGGCGACGTTCGTCGCCATTCACTTCAGCGTCGTCACCACCCTGACGCGCACCCGGGTGATCGCCGAGCATCTGCTGCGGAACTACGGCATGGAGCATGCCTGCCGCAAGGTGCGCGCGGTCGACGTCGCCGTGCTCGATCTCGACAAGCCGGAAGCCAATGTGCGCGGCCTGCTGCTGCGGGAGTGCCGCGACGCGCTCGACCATGACGGCATCGGCGCGATCGTGCTCGGCTGCGCCGGCATGGCGGACCTGGCGCAAGACCTCTCTACGGAACTCGGCATTCCCGTGATCGACGGCGTCGCCGCCGCGGTGCGCTTCGCCGAGGCGCTGGTCGGGCTGAAGCTGAAGACCTCGAAAGTCGGTGATCTCGCGTTTCCAATTCCGAAAACGCGCACGCCGATCTGAGCTTGCCACCCTTACGGCGGGGCGAAAGGACGTTGGTCACCGCGGGCGACACGTGGATGGTCCCACGAGATCGTTAACAATCGGCGCCTCTTTCATATCCGACCAACCGAACAACGTCGCCTATCGGCCCATCAGCGAAGTGGCTCATTGAGATTCTGCGACTGCCAAAAAACCCACTCCGCGCTGAGAACGCGATGAGGGATAGCTGCGCCTCGCAGTGAAAAGAGACTGCGGACGTGTGGTGTAATTCACACGAATAAATTCCATCTTCGAGTAACGTGGTAGCGGGGTTGCTACCGGAAGCGCCCGGCCGGTAGCTTATGTCGAGGCAACAGCTATTTTCCGTTTCCCAAGTTTGCCACCTGGAGAACGAAATGGAAAAATCCAAACTTATGTTGGCTCTACCGATCGCTGTAGCCGTGCTCGCTGCTCCCGCTACGGCTCGCAAGAGCCATGTAAACCCGCAGCATCTCGCAGACGACGCCAATGCGAGCGTTTCCCCCACAGCCCATTATATTAACGGCCCCGGCATTCGAGTGCCGCGCGTCCGCGCGTTTGATCCGGCGCGCTCGGACGGCGGCACTTGCGACGTCGGAGATAACGCGCGTATATGCTGAAAACGCTATGCCGGTCGTCTCTCCCGAAGGAGCACGGCGACTTCCGTTAGTGACCCATCGTGTCGATATTGGCAGGCCGGGCTCAGGTCTCCTCTCGAAGGCAGAGCTAACGTGATTTGCTAGCCGCGAGTGCTACGGCTCGTGACCTCCAACAGACCTTCGGCCTCCGAGTTCAGGAAAGGTTCTGTCCATATCTTCTGATGTGCGGTAGTGTCAAAAATCCCTATCGCGGAGAAGTAGCCATGCTGGCGCTTGAGACGTTCGCGATCTATGTAACGCCCTTTCTAATCCTGGGGCTCGTGGCGAAGCTCTTATTGGAGCGGTATGTCGTCGATCTAACAGATGTTCAAGCGCAAGCTGGACCGAAGCGCACAGCGCGCAAGGTCTTCCTTTTGGGCAGCTGGCGCGCTGAAAAATAGGGCCGAGCGATCGGCCCTTATTTCATTTTGCAGCCGCCTTCACTTCGTTCCGCGCATGTCGCCTGTTGGCCCACGCGGACCTCCTGGGAGATCGCTTTTACGTCCGCTGGTCGGAGTAAACGAGACTCGTTGTGCTCATAGCGAGTTATTCCGGGCCTGCCCCTTAGCTGATTTCGACGCGCCTCGTTCAAGCCCCTCGGCAGCCGGCCCTGGGTCAGCACTCAGGACCCTTGATCCTGGTCAAAGTAATCGGATCGAGTCCATTTTAGCATGCGCTTTCGCCCAAGCTGCCGCGAGAAAAAGTAACTCGCGATCTGGCCCTAGATTGGCTCTGCTGCGCGGTTTGCGCGACTAGCATTTGCACGGGAGGCGTATCGCGAAAAGCAGCCGCGCCATTTCTTCATCGACAAGAACGTTTCGCACCTACCGGCTAAACGCCGCTTGCGCGCGCGGCTGGCCGTTTTGATCGACCGAGCCAAGAAAGGCTGCTGTTTGAATTTTCAAAGGAGAATGACCAATGTTGCGTAAGATGCTGATTGGCTTTGCAGCCATCCTCCTTGTCGCCGCAACCGTTGTCCCAGGTGAGGCGCTCGCCCGCGGTTTCCATGCTGGTGGTCTCCATGGCAGCGGTGCCCGTGGTGCAGGTGTGCACGGTAGCGGTGCTCGTGGTGCAGGTTTGCACGGCGGTGGGGCTCGCGCGGGACATATCCGCTAGCCGGCCCATCGATGTCGCCTGTTGGCCCAACGCTGACGTCCCGGGATGTCCGCTCTCGCGCCGCTATCAGCGGCATAGCGGACGTCAGACGACGGCCCCCGATCTATGAGTGTTGAACACGATCTTTCTGGAAAACTGCTGTACACTTTTCCGGATCATGTTCTAGCCCTTCTTCTTCACGTCCTTGACGTTGGAGAAGACGATGCCCTCGGCGCGCTCCCTGGTGTAGCCGAGATAGAACTCGTTCTTGGCCATGAACACGGGATCGCCGTCGACATCGTCGGCGACGCCGGAGCCGTTGGCGGCGATGAAGGCGTCCAGCTTCTTCCTGTCGTCGGAGGAGATCCAGCGCGCCAGCGAGAACTCGCTGACCTCGAACTCGACGGGCAGCGAATATTCGGCGTCGAGCCGCGCCTTCAGCACGTCGAGCTGCAGCGGCCCGACCACGCCGACCAGCGCGGGCGCACCGTCGCGCGGGCGGAACACCTGCACGACGCCCTCCTCCGACATCTGCTGCAGCGCCTCTTTCAGCTTCTTCGCCTTCATCGCGTCCGTCAGCCGAACGCGGCGGACGATTTCCGGCGCGAAGCTCGGCACGCCGACGAAGGTCAGATCCTCGCCCTCGGTCAGCGTGTCGCCGATCCGTAAGGAGCCGTGATTGGGAATGCCGACGACATCGCCGGCAAAGGCCTCGTCCGCCACCGAGCGGTCCTGGGCGAAGAAGAATTGCGGGCTCGACAGCGGCATGGCCTTGCCGGTGCGCACCAGCTTCGCCTTCATGCCGCGGCTGAGCTTGCCGGAACAGAGCCGCGCGAACGCGATGCGGTCGCGGTGGTTCGGGTCCATGTTGGCCTGGATCTTGAACACGAAGGCGCTCATGCGCGGCTCGGCGGCTTCGACCTTGCGCAGATTGGACTCCTGCGCGCGCGGCGCGGGCGCGAAGCGGCCGAGCCCTTCCAGCAGATCGCCGACGCCGAAATTGCGCAGCGCGCTGCCGAAATAGACCGGCGTCAGATGGCCCTCGCGGAACGCCTCCAGCTCGAACGGCTTGCAGGCCTCTTTCACCAGCTCGAGTTCGTCCTTGATGCCGCCGACATCGAGATTGGCGTTGTGGCGGGCAAGCTCCTCGATCTCGATCTGCTGCGCGGCGCCGGTCTTGGCGCCGCCGCCTTCGAGCAGCCGCACGCCGCCATCGCGCACGTCATAGGTGCCGACGAAATCGCGGCCGCGGCCGACCGGCCAGGTCATCGGCGTGGTGTCGAGCGCCAGCGTCTTCTCGATCTCGTCCAGCAGATCGAAGGTGTCGCGGCTTTCGCGGTCCATCTTGTTGATGAAGGTGATGATCGGGATGTCGCGCAGACGGCAGACCTCGAACAGCTTGCGCGTGCGCGCCTCGATGCCCTTGGCGGCGTCGATCACCATGACCGCCGAGTCGACCGCAGTCAGCGTGCGATAGGTGTCCTCGCTGAAAGTCCTCGTGGCCCGGCGTATCCAGCAGGTTGAACACCAGCCCTTCGAACTCGAAGGTCATCACCGAGGTGACGACCGAGATGCCGCGCTCGCGCTCGATCTTCATCCAGTCCGAGCGGGTGTTGCGCCGCTCGCCCTTGGCCTTGACCTGGCCTGCGAGATTGATCGCGCCGCCGAACAGCAGCAGCTTTTCGGTCAGCGTGGTCTTGCCGGCGTCCGGATGGGAGATGATCGCAAACGTCCGCCGCCGCGCCACCTCGGAGGCCAGGGGCGAGCGGGACGAGCGATTCGGCAGGTAACGGCAATGTCGGACATGGCGGGAGCGTTTGGCAGGGAAAACCAGCGGAATCAAGGGCTGTTCGCGCCGCTGATATAGGGACGCGACGGCGCGAATCGCCAATCGTCGCACGACCGGCTATTTGATGAACGACACCGCCCAGTAGGTCAGCGCGGCCACGATATGCGGAGGCCGGAATCGTGATCACCCAGGCATAGACGATCGAGCTCGCCACGTTCCAGCGCACCGCCGAGACGCGGCGGGCCGCGCCGACGCCGACGATCGCGCCGGTAATGGTGTGCGTGGTCGAGACGGGAACCCCGAGCGCGGTCGCCATGAACAGCGTGATGGCGCCGCCGGTCTCGGCGCAGAAGCCCTGCATCGGCGTCAGCTTGGTGATCCGCAGGCCCATGGTGCGCACGATCCGCCAGCCGCCCATCAGCGTGCCGAGCGCCATCGAGGCCTGGCAGGCCAGCACGACCCAGAACGGCACCGAGAATTCGGAGCCGAGATAGCCCTGCGAATAGAGCAGCACGGCGATGATGCCCATGGTCTTCTGCGCGTCATTGCCGCCATGGCCGAGCGAATAGAGCGATGCGGAGCCGAATTGCAGGATGCGGAAGGCGCGATCCACCGCAAAGGGCGTCGAGCGCACCGACGCCCAGGAGACGATCGCGACCAGCATCATCGCGAGCAGGAAGCCGATCAGCGGCGACAGCACGATCGCAAGCACCGTCTTCGACAGTCCGCTCCAGACCGCGGCCGAGATGCCCGCCTTCGCCATGCCGCCGCCGACGAGGCCGCCGATCAGCGCATGCGAGCTGGACGAGGGAATGCCCAGTCCCCAGGTGATCAGGTTCCAGACGATGGCGCCGATCAGGGCTGCGAAGATCACCGTGGTGTCGATGATCGCGGGATCGATGATGCCGGTGCCGATGGTCTGCGCGACATGCAGGCCGAACACCGAGAAAGGCGACGAAATTGAAGAACGCGGCCCAGAACACCGCGTATTGCGGCCGCAGCACCCGCGTCGAGACGATGGTGGCGATCGAGTTGGCGGCGTCGTGCAGACCGTTGAGGAAGTCGAACAGCAGCGCGACGACGATCAGGCCCGTCAGGAGGGGAAAGCCCAGCGTGGCATCCACAGCCTAGACCTGCTCGATGACGATGGAATTGATCTCGTTGGCGACGTCGTCGAAGCGGTCGGCAACCTTCTCCAGATGGTCGTAGATCTCGGCGCCGACGATGAAATCCATCGTGTTGGCGTTGCGGTGCTTGAGGAACAATTCCTTCAGGCCGATGTCCTGCAGATCGTCGACACGGCCTTCCAGCTTGGTGAGTTCCTCGGTGATCGCGCTCAGCATCGAGACGTTCGGGCCGATCGATTGCATCAACGGCAGCGCGCGGCTGACCAGATTGGCGCATTCGACCAGGAGCCCGCCCATTTCCCGCATCGGCGGCTCGAAGCTCCTGACCTCGAACAGGACCACGGCCTTGGCGGTCTGCTCCATCTGGTCGATGGCGTTGTCCATCGCGGTGATCAGGTTCTTGATGTCGCCGCGGTCGAACGGCGTGATGAAGGTGCGGCGCACCGCGGTCAGCACCTCGCGCGTGATGTTGTCGGCATCGTTCTCGAACTGATGGACGCGCTGGCAGTACACCACCGTCTCCTCTCCGCCCTGCAGCATGCCCTGCAGCGCGAGCGCGCCCTGCTCGACCGTCTTGGCGTGACGGGCGAACAGATCGAAAAACCGCTCTTCTTTCGGAAGAAAGGCGCGAAACCAACGCAGCATGGCAAGAATCCACCGTTTACGGAACGACCGCGCAGGCGGCCTGTCATGGGATTGTCATATACGGAGTTTGGACGGGAAAGCCCACCGGCCACGCCACCGGAAGGACCGTCATCCACTGCTTTGTGGAAACGAAAACACCAGAAAATTCTTCGACTTAGATCGAATACCTGAAAGACAGTGCGGTCGGCGTCTTCCACACGCCGTCATTCCGGGGCAGCCCGCCAGGGCTGAACCCGGAATCTCGAGCGAGCGGGCACAATTCTTTTCCCTTATCTCGAGGTTCCGGGTTCGACGCTAGCGCGTCGCCCCGGAACGACGATGCGTGACTCCGCGCGAAAAACGCGCGCTTCAGAGCGATCGCTTGAAGAAGATGCGCGATCTCGCCGACGATGCCGCGGCGGAACAGCAGCACGCAAGCCACGAAGATCACGCCCTGAATCACCGTGACCCATTGGCCGAAGCCGGCGAGATATTGCTGCATGGCGATGATGATGAAGGCGCCGACCACGGGCCCGAACACGGTGCCGAGGCCGCCGACCAATGTCATCAGCACGATCTCGCCCGACATCGACCAATGCACGTCGGTCAGCGAGGCGTTCTGCGCGACGAACACTTTCAGCGAACCGGCAAAGCCCGCGAGCGTGCCGGAGAGGACGAAGGCGACGAATTTGTACTGATCGGTCTTGTAGCCGAGCGAGATCGCGCGCTGCTCGTTCTCGCGGATCGATTTCAGGACCTCGCCGAACGGCGAGTTGATGGTGCGATAGATCAGCAGGAACGCGGCCAGGAATCCGACCAGCACGACGTAATAGAGCGTCGTCGGCCGCGACAGATCGAGGAAGCCGAACAGCCGGCCCTGCGGAATGCCCTGGATGCCGTCCTCGCCATGGGTGAAGGGCGTCTGCAGATAGATGAAATAAAGCAGCTGCGACAGCGCCAGCGTGATCATCGAGAAATAGATGCCCTGGCGGCGGATCGACACGAAGCCCGTGATGACGGCGAGCGCGGCCGCACCCAGCGGTGCCGACGATGATGCCGAGCTCCGGCGGCAGCCCCCAGACCTTCAGCGCATGCGCGCTGCAATAGCCGGCGGTGCCCAGAAACATCGCGTGACCGAACGACAGCAGGCCGCCATAGCCGATCAGGAGATTGAACGCGCAGGCAACCAGCGCAAAGCACAGCGCCTGCATCACGAAGAACGGATAGATGCCGCTCCATGGCACGATCGCCAGCAGCGCCGCCATGAGCACGAAGACGATCATTTCGTCGCGCATCGCGCGCGGGGTGATCGGCAGGGTGTCGTCGGTGATCGATGTCATGTCAGGCCGCCCTTCCCGTCAATCCCGTCGGCTTCACCAGCAGCACCAGCACCATCAGTACGAACACGACGGTGTTGGAGGCCTCGGGATAGAAATATTTGGTGAGACCTTCGATCACGCCGAGCGCGAAGCCCGTGATGATCGAGCCCATGATCGAGCCCATGCCGCCGATCACCACCACCGCGAACACGACGATGATGAGGTCGGCGCCCATCAGCGGCCGAACCTGGTTGATCGGCGCCGACAGCACGCCGGCGAGCGCGGCGAGGCCGACGCCGAGCCCGTAGGTCAGCGTGATCATGCGCGGCACGTTGATGCCGAAGGCGCGCACCAGCGTCGGGTTTTCGGTCGCGGCGCGCAGGTAAGCGCCGAGCTGCGTGCGCTCGATCAGGAACCAGGTGGCGATACACACGACCAGCGAGAACACCACCACCCAGCCGCGATAGATCGGCAGGAACATGAAGCCGAGATTCATGCCGCCCTTGAGTTCATCCGGGATCGCGTAAGGCAGGCCCGAGGAGCCGAAATAGTTCTGGAAGACGCCCTGGATGATCAGCGCGATGCCGAAGGTCAGCAGCAGGCCATAGAGATGGTCGAGCCCGGTCAGCCATTTCAGCATGGTCCGCTCCAGGATCATGCCGAAGATGCCGACGATGATCGGCGCGATGAGCAGCGCCCACCAGTAGCCGAGCCCGGTCAGGCTCAAGCAGGAAATAGGCGCAGAACGCGCCCATCATGTAGAGCGCGCCATGCGCGAAGTTGATGATGTTGAGCATGCCGAAGATGACGGCAAGCCCGAGACTGAGCAGCGCGTAGAACGAGCCGTTGATCAGTCCCACCAGAAGCTGTGCGTAGAGAGCCTGCATCGTCCCAATCTTTCGCGCTCGATCCCCTTAAACCCCGGCTGCGCTCCGGCGAGTCTGACCGCCGGAGGCAAGCCGTCTCCCTTACTTCTTCAGCAACGCGCACTTGCTCTCGGCGAGCGGCGTGAAGGCCTGGTCGCCGGGAACGGTGCCGACCAGCTTGTAGAAGTCCCACGGCCCCTTCGATTCCGACGGCTTCTTCACCTCGAACAGATAGGCCGGGTGGATGGCGCGGCCGTTCGGCTGGATCTCGCCCTTGCCGAACAGCGTGTCATCGGTCGGGATCGACTTCATCTTGTCGACGACCTTGATGCCGTCATGCGGATTGCCGCCGAGCGCTTCCAGCGCCTTGAAGTAATGCAACAGCCCGGAATACACGCCGGCCTGCACCATGGTCGGCGGCGCGCTGTTCTTCATCCGCTCGGAAAAGCGCTTGGAGAAGGCGCGGTTCTGATCGTTCATGTCCCAGTAGAAGGTCTCGGTGAAGCTTAGGCCCTGCGCCGTCTCCAGCCCGATCCCCTTGACGTCGGTGATGAACAACAACAGCGCGGCGAGCTTCTGGCCGCCCTTCACGATGCCGAACTCGGCCGCCTGCTTGATCGAGTTGGTGGTGTCGCCGCCGGCATTGGCAAGGCCGATGACCTTGGCGCCCGATGATTGCGCCTGCAGCAGGAACGAGGAGAAGTCGGAGGTGTTGAGCGGGTGCTTGACGCCGCCGATCACCTTGCCGCCATTGGCGACCACGACCGCGGTGGTATCGCGCTCCAGCGCCGCACCGAAGGCGTAGTCGGCAGTCAGGAAGAACCAGGTGGTGCCGCCCGCCTTGACCAGCGCCTGGCCGGTGCTGTGTGCGAGCATGTAGGTGTCATAGGTCCAGTGCACGGTGTTCGGCGAGCACTGCGCGTTGGTGAGGTCGGAGGTCGCAGCGCCCGAATTGATGTAGACGCCGTTCTTCTCCTTCACGACGTTGTTGACCGCGAGCGCGACGCCGGAATTCGGCACGTCGACGATGACGTCGACCTTGTCGACGTCGAACCACTGCCGCGCGATCGAGGTGCCGATGTCAGGCTTGTTCTGATGGTCGCCGGAGACGATATCGATCTTCCAGCCCTTCGCGGTCAGGCCGGAATCCTCGACCGCCATCTGCGCCGCCAGCGTCGAGCCCGGTCCGGCGAGATCGGCATAAAGGCCGGACTGGTCGGAGAGCGCGCCGATCTTGACGACCTTGTCGTCGGCGCGCGCAATGCCGGCCGCGGCAACGCTCAGCGCCGTGGTCAGAAGCAGCGATGCGATCGATGTTGTCATCGATGTTCTCATGGGTCCCACCCTCAAATTTTTTCGTGATCAGCTACACGCCGAGATAGGTGTGAAGCTTGTCCATATTGGCTTGCAGTTCGGAGTTCGCGAAACCATCGATGATCTTGCCGTGCTCGACGATGTAGTAGCGGTCGGCGACGGTGGAGGCAAAACGGAAGTTCTGCTCGACCAGCAGGATCGTGAAGCCCTCCTTCTTCAGCCGCGCGATGGTGTGGCCGATCTGCTGGATGATGACCGGCGCAAGCCCTTCGGTCGGCTCGTCCAGCATCAGGAAGCTCGCACCGGTGCGCAGGATCCGCGCGATCGCGAGCATCTGCTGCTCGCCGCCGGACAGCTTGGTGCCCTGGCTTCGCAGCCGCTCCTTCAGGTTCGGAAACAGCTCGAAGATCTGCTCGTTCGAAAGCCCGCCCGCGCGCACCACCGGCGGCAGCATCAGGTTCTCGCGCACGTCGAGGCTGGCGAAAATCCCGCGCTCCTCGGGGCAGAACGCGACGCCCATGCGCGCGATCCGGTCCGACGTCGTGCGGATGATCTCCTGATTGTTGAAGCGCACCGAGCCCGTGCGCTTGCCGATGATCCCCATGACCGATTTCAGCGTCGTGGTCTTGCCGGCGCCGTTGCGCCCGAGCAGCGTGACCACCTCGCCCGCGTTCACGTTGAAATTGACCCCGTGCAGGATGTGGGATTCACCGTACCAGGCTTCCAGATTCTGGACGGACAGGATCTGCCCGCCGGCCGCGGCGGCGGGCGTGGATTTTGTCGTGGGCGCAGCGGCCGTTTTGAGATCAGGCATGACCGGCCCCCAGATAGGCTTCCTTGACGCGCTCGTCCTTTGACAATTCGGCGTAGTTGCCCTGGGTCAGCACCTGGCCGCGGGTCAGCACCGTGATGACGTCGGAGAGATTGGCGACGACGTTGAGATTATGCTCGACCATCAGGATGGTGTATTTGGCCGAGATGCGCTTGATCAGGCCTGCGATCTTGTCGATGTCCTCATGGCCCATGCCGGCCATCGGCTCGTCCAGCAGCATCATTTCCGGATCGAGCGCCAGCGTGGTCGCGATCTCCAGCGCGCGCTTGCGCCCATAGGGCATTTCGACCGCAGGCGTCTTGGCGAATTCGCTCAGGCCCACGTCGTTCAGCAGCTCCAGCGCGCGGTTGTTGAAGCGATTGAGCACGGTCTTGGAGCGCCAGAAATCGAACGAGCTGCCGTGCTGGCGCTGCAGCGCGACCCGTACGTTCTCCAGCGCCGTCAGATGCGGGAAGACCGCCGAGATCTGGAAGGATCGGACCAGCCCGAGCCGCGCCACGTCGGCCGGCGCCATCGCCGTGATGTCCTGCCCCTTGTAGAGGATCTTGCCCGCCGACGGACTCAGGAATTTGGTCAACAGGTTGAAGCACGTCGTCTTGCCGGCCCCGTTCGGACCGATCAGCGCGTGAATGCTGCCACGGCGGACCTTGAGCGCGACATCGCGGACGGCGAAGAATCCCGCGAATTCCTTGGTCAATCCGTGGGTTTCAAGAATGAACTCATCAGCCAAACAAATTTCCCCCTGCCGCGCGGTCTTCGCGCATGGCTGTTCTTTTCGTGACCGGCCGGTTCCCAAACGACGCCTCCAACGACGCCTGGCTCCCGCCCGCACCCTCCTGCGGGCAGAATATGCCGTCAATACACCAACTTAGGCAAGGCGCAAGGTTGGGCAGCGACGTAAGGCGCGGAGACTGCGAGCGACCAATGATCGCAATGGTATATTCGAACGGGTCATGACGCCGATCCGCCCGCAGAAAGCGAGGTGCGTTACGACTTTCGTCGCGCGCCGCATCGGCGCCGCGTGGTTCTGGACGACGGTGACCTGCCGCCGCACCTGGCGGCGGTCGTGGCTCGTGGCCTCCGATGCCGCGGGCTCGAATGTCGTCGCACGCGTCGAATGACGTGACGAGAATGTCGCACTCGCCGCGCGATGCGCGTTCAGTCCGTGATACTACGTGCCTTCCGCCGGTACCGTCGGGTTTACACCATCCTCGTCATCGCAGATATTGACGGCACGAGTCGTTGCGTTGAGTGTGCTTCCGCCGGTTTCGGAAATGTCGCCGTCACGCCCGTGACTGCATCGCCGACGACAATCTCCGCGGGGCTCGAAAATCACAAATCAGAAACTGGAGAACGACGTGGCCAACGCCGGGGGCCACGCGTGGATCGACGACGGCTTGTTTCATCGCGCGGCCAATCGCCGTGCGATCCACTACGAAATCGGAATCAATCTGAAATGGAATTTGCAAGTGCCGACCCTTCCGCGATCCGGTCAATCAAACAGCGCATGCTGCTCCAGAGCTGGATGCGCGCATTGCGCGGGGAGAAATTGCTGCCGCTGATCGGCGATTTCCAGCCCGACGGCATCGCCAACGAGCTCGCCGACATGATGGCCTTCGACATCGACGAAGACGATGGGACAGCCCGCTTCTTGATTACGCAGGAAGGATGGCGGCTGGCTGCGGCCCACGGAAGCGTGCAGATCGATCCGGCGCTGCAGCGAACCAAGCGTTACCTCGACGACGTGGTCGAGCCGGAACGTTATGAACTCATCCTCCCCTGCTACTCCGCCTGCTTGGCGCGGAAACGGCCGGTCTATTCCATCTCGCGCGTGCTCGACGCCGACGGCAAGGACGTCTCGTATGAACGGCTGTTGCTGCCGTTCGGCAGGGACGATGAGGTGGAGCAGATCGTCGGCTCATACAAGGCGATCAGCGTCCCCGGCGGTCTCGCGGTCAAGAATTTGAGGGGTCTCGCTGCGGACCCGTCGCCGGTGCGGGTGGTCAGCGCCGTGATCGACGGTCCATCCTCCAGCCGCGCGAGCAATCGCCCGGGAGAGGACGTGACGGTGCCTGGAAAATCGGCGCCGTCTCACTTTCCCGGCTTCACTTCCTTGGCGTAAACGTCCGGCTTGAAGCCGACGAGACGCTTGCTGCCGAGATCCAGCACCGGACGCTTGATCATCGAAGGCTGCTCGAGCATCAGCGCGAGCGCCTTCTTCTCGTTCAGGCCGTCCTTGTCGGCATCCGGCAGTTTGCGGAAGGTGGTGCCGGCGCGGTTGAGCAGCGCTTCCCAGCCCAGTTCGTCGCTCCACGCCTTCAGCTTCTCCTTGGCGATGCCTTCGCTCTTGTAGTCATGGAAATTGTAGGCGACGCCATGGCTGTCGAGCCAAGCGCGCGCCTTCTTCATCGTGTCGCAATTCTTGATGCCGTAGATGGTGGGGGTCATGGGAACGCCTGCTGACTTGTGACGGCGCGCACTATTCTCAAGCTGTGGCGCTGGATCAAGTCCGGTGCAGGCGCTATCGACAGTTACCGGCGTCGCGCCTCCAGCATGTAGGGTGGGCAAAGCGAAGCGTGCCCACCACTCTTTCTTAAGCGTCACGGATAGATGGTGGGCACGTCGCTTGCGCTCCTTTGCCCACCCTACAGCTACAGCCTCAGGGCGAGGGTCCGGCTCAGCATAGTTTCGCCATGCACCACCGCGGGACCGAACTGCGCGATCAGGAGCAGCACGACGATCACGAGCACGGCGATGAGGATGATCCTGCGCATGACGATCCTCGTCAGGCCTGCGCCGCGGCGTCGACGACGGCTTCCGCGAAGGCCTGCGGGGCCTCCTGCGGCAGATTGTGGCCGATGCCGCCCTTGATGTCGCGGTGCTCATATTTGCCGGAGAACTTCTTGGCATAGGCCGCCGGCGGCGGATGCGGTGCGCCGTTGGCATCGCCTTCCATCGTGATCGTCGGCACGGTGATCACCGGGCTTGCCGCGATGATCTTGTCGAGGTCGGCATAGCGCGCCTCGCCCTCGGCGAGCGCCATCCGCCAGCGGTAGTTATGGATCACGATCGCGACATGGTCAGGGTTTTCGAACGACTTCGCGCTGCGATCGAAGGTCGCGTCATCGAACTTCCACTGCGGCGAGGCGAGCTGCCAGATCAGCTTCGAGAAGTCGTGACGATATTTTTCGTAGCCCTCCCGGCCGCGCTCGGTCGCAAAATAGAACTGGTACCACCATTGCAGCTCGGCCGCCGGCGGCAGCGGCATCTTGCCGGCCTCCTGGCTCGAGATCAGATAGCCGCTCACCGAGACCATCGCCTTGCAGCGCTCGGGATAGGCCGCCGCGATGATATTGGCCGTCCGCGCGCCCCAGTCGAAGCCGGCAAGCGTCGCCTTCTCGATTCTCGAGCGCATCCATCAGCGCGACGATGTCGGCGGCGACCGCGGCCGGCTGGCCGTTGCGAAGTGTGTCGTTCGAGAGGAAACGCGTGGTGCCATAGCCGCGCAGATAAGGCACGATGACGCGATGGCCGGCCTGCGCAAGCAGCGGCGTCACATCGACGAAGCTGTAGATATCGTAGGGCCAGCCGTGCAGCAGAATGACGGCGGGGCCAGCGGCCGGACCAGCCTCGGCATATCCGACATTCAGCAGCCCGGCATCGATCTGCTTCAGCGGCGCGAAGGACGTGTTGGTCCCCGGCTTGACCGCCGGCAGCGACTGTTTCGCCTTGGTCTGCGCGTTCGCGCCGCCGAGCGCGCCGAACTGGGCGGCAGCCAAGTGTTGCTGCAGCGGCAGCAAAGAAATCGCGGCGGCGCTGGTTGATGTCCTCGGACATGTCGATCTCCCTCTTACCATTCGTCCCTGCGCGTTCCAGCGAGCCGCCGGAGCACGGAACGGGGCGACCATAACCCCATGCCGTGTCATGCGCTTTCAGAACACACGGATTTAGCGCTTCAGAACGCCGTGATGTCTGGGGCAGAGGGGGTTGCCAAGAGTCCTGCGCTCAGCTGGCAGGCGCCGACGCGATCTTCGAATTTGCTCTCATTACTTCAGTGACTTCGTGCTCGATGCGAGCCGGCGCGAGCTACGCCGCGGCGATGGCTGGGCCGCCGGCGTGCCGGAGCGATCAGCGCGCCGGGCCTTTCAGAAAGCTCCGAAGGCCTTCGAGAAAGCCGTCCGGATTTTCCTCGGCGATCCAGTGTCCGGTGCGGGGGACGCGAACCTCGCTGACATCATCGGCGACCTCGCGCATCATCTCGGCCATCAGCGGCCCCGTGGTGCTGATATCACCGCCGACCGCGAGCACCGGGATCGTCAGCCTGCCGTTTCGCTCGAGCGCCGCGCGGTTGTCCTCGATGTCGCGATCGAAGGCGCGGTAGAGCTCGAAGCCGGCACGCATCGCGCCCGGCGCAGCATAGGCGGAGGTGTAAATGTCGAGATCGGCCTCGCCGATCGCGGACGGATCGAACATCCGCGCGTTGAAAAATGCCTGCAGATAGGGCCGCTCGCGGCCGGCCACCAGCATTTCCGGAACATCGCGCGCGCTGTGAAACGCGAACTGCCAAACCCTGGGGTCGGCGCGCAGCCGATCGAACACGGCCGTTCCCGGAAGCGGCGCATCCATCACGACGAGATGCGAAACCTCGTCCCGGAACGCCTGCGCGTAGGCATAGGCCACCATCAGGCCGATATCGTGCCCGATCAGGACAACCGGGCCGGCAATGCCCAACGCGTTGCGGAGCAGATGCCGGATGTCGCGCGCCATCGTCAGCTTGTCGTAACCTGTCGGCCGGACGCGAGGAATGCCCCGCCCCGCGATAATCCGGCGCCACGATCCGATAGCCCTCCGCGACCAGCGGCGGGATCAGGTGCCGCCATTCCTGCCAGGTCTGCGGAAAGCCGTGCAGGAGAACCGCGGTGCGCTCGTCCTCGCCCGCCCTGACATAATGCAGTCGCAGGCCGGGCTCGACCTCCGCCATGCCGTGCTCGACGATGTCCCGATCTGCTTCGATGCCATGTCCACACTCCGTTGACGGCCGATCAAACGTTCATTGTCCACGCGAACGATCGACGACGACGACCGTCTTGCCGATCGCGGATGCACCCCGCTTCATCGCGGCAAGCTCCGCATTGATGGCATCGACACTCGCATCGATCACCTTGCCGACATGCGGACGCACGCGCCCGTCGACCGCCCATGTCATCGCCGATTGCAACGCGGTGCGGAACACGTCCTGCATCGACACATCGAGCAGCGCCGGCTCGGAGGCATAGCGCAGCATGTTGACATTGATCAACTTCGCGCGGCGCTCGGCGAGAAGGGCGGCGACGGGACTGTCGGTCTCCGCCGTGCGCGTCGTCTTGCCCGGACCGACGCCGAGCACGATCCAGCTCCCGCCATGCCTGACCATGCGCGCGGTCTCGACGAAACCTCGTTCGCTGTAGGTCGCGTCATAGACCACGTCCAGGCCCTTGCCGCCGGTCAGCTTCATGACTTCCGCGCCGACGTCGTCGTTTTTGTAGTTGAAGACATGATCGGCACCGCTGGCGCGGGCCACGTTGATGGAGTCCGCGCTGCTCCCGCTGCTGATGACACCGCCCGCCTTGAAGACGTTACGCGCGAGCTGCACCGCAAGATGCCCGACCCCACCGCCACCGCCGGGTATGTAGACGGTGTCTCCCGGTCCAACATGGCCCCGCAGACCGAGATAGGCGGCGATGAAGCAGAGCGGCAACGCCGCGGCTTCCTGGAATGACAGTTCGTCCGGCTTGCGCGCCGCATAGAATTCCTTTGCCAGTGCGTAACCGCCCTGTCCTCCGACCGCCCATCCGCCGTCGCCATTGGACTCCGCCATCGCGGCGACGGCATCGCCCACGGCGAAGCGCGACACGCCCGCGCCGACCGCGGCGACGATGCCCGACAGATCGAAGCCGAGGACCACCGGCGGCGTGCGGCCGAAGAAATTGAGCTCGGCAAGCTTGTATTCCAGCGGATTGAGCGACGAACACACGACGTGGATCAGGATCTCGCCCGATCCGGGCCTCGGAACGGGAACACGCACCGCCTCGAGCGGAAGCCCGTTCTTGTCTCTTGTGTAGCCTATGCCTTCGAACGTCTCTGGAACGACCGGGATTTCATCCGGCATGACCAATCTCCTCAATCAACCGCTGGCCTTCGCCAGGTACGATTTCACATCCGGCCGGCTCATGACTTAGATGATGACCATCATAAAAAAGACGGACCACGAGATCTTGGGGAGAGCGCGGTTCGCGTCAACTCCCCTTGACCTCAAAATCGCAAGATTATACAAACTGACTGATCGTTCTTTTTTATAAACTGTCTCCAGCCGGGGCTTATTCGTCGATTTCGATGGGGAAGAACGATCCTTCTTGAGGTGCCGACAATGCCCAAGATCAATGATGCGAAGCGCGAAATCCCGCCGGCGGCAGATCCTGGAAGCCGCCCTCTTTTGCTTCTCCGAGAACGGTTTCCACCAGACCGGCATGGCCGACATCGTCCGCCGCTCGGGCCTGAGCCAGGGCGCGGTCTACCTGTATTTCCATAGCAAGGACGACCTGATCGAGGCGCTGGCCGATGACCGGCATCGCCGCGAGGCCGTGCTCAATTCGGTCGCACGGGGGTCAACCAACCCGCTGGAAGGATTGCGCGCGCTGGTTCGCGTCTATGCCGATTGGGCGACCGATCCCGCCGGCAACAAGCGGCGACGGGTCGGCGTTCACGGCTGGGCCGAGGCGCTGCGCAGCCGGCGTGTTCACACCCGCGTCGTCGAGGGCATCGCGATGCCGCGCGTCGCGATCGTTGCGCTGGTGGAGCGCGCGCAGCATGACGGTCAGTTGCGCCGCGATGTCGGTGCGGACGCGGTGGCGCGCACTCTGATCGCGCTGTTCCAGGGCTTTGTCCTGCAAGTGGTCTGGGGCGAAGACATTGATGTTGAGGCCTGCATGCGCGCGGTCGACGCGATGCTGGACGGCCTGCGGATCGCGCCGGCCGTCGCCAAACCCCCTTGCAACAAGCCGTGTCGCGGCAAGCCGTCCCGCAAGGTGAAAAGCTGATGTCGTGGACCTTCGAACTCGCCGCGGGCGCGGGCGTCGGTCTCGCCGGCGGCATCAGCGCCGGCCTGCTCGGCGTCAGCCCGGGCGGTGCGCTTGTCGTCTTCTCGGTCCTGCTGCTCGGCGCCGGCCAGCATGTTGCACAGGGCACGTCGCTGATCGCGCAGGTGCCGCCGACGAGCCTCTCCGGGATCAGGCGCTATTGGGACAAGGGCAACCGCAGTCCCGCGCGCTGGATTGCATGGCTTTGCTTCGGCTTCCTGCTTGGCAGCATCGCCGGCGGCTATGCCGCCGCGGGCGTGTCGGAGACCGTGCTGCAATGGGTCTATGTCGCCTATCTCCTCGCGCTCGGCGCGCTCTTGATCCTGCGTCGCGAGCGCAGCGCGACAGGTGACACGGATGCAGCGGCGCAGCCTACCCTGCCCTGGACCGCCCTGCTCGCCGTCGGCGTCGTCGCCGGTTTCTCGTCAGGCTTTCTCGGCATCGGTGGCGGGCTCGCGATCACGGTCGGCCTGGTCGCAGGATTGAAAGTGCCGCAGCATCAGGCCCAGCTCGTGAGCCTGCTGTTCTCGGTTGTCCCGACGACGATCCCCGCCGCCTGGATCTATTGGAGCAAGGGTCTCGCGGTCAGCCTTCCCGCGCTGATCGCCATTCTCGCCGGCCTCTGGATCGGCACCGATCTCGGCGCGCGCCTCGCCAACCGGGTCAGCAAGACTTCGTTGCGCAAGATCCTGATCGGCTTCGTCGCAGCCATGACGCTCTACATGGCCTTCAAGGCGTCAGGCGGCCACACCCTCCTCAGCCATTAGAGAGACGGCGGGTCGCTCTTCAACGGCTTGTTCGAATCCCCTGACATCAAGCACGGATGCAACTCGGTGAAGCTGAAGTCCGTCTCGCCTTCGGCGCGGTCGAAGCGCGGCGCGATGTCAAGTCCAGCCCTCCGCGAAGCCGCGACCTCAGACCAGCCGGCGATGCCGGCGCCAGACTACGCTGTAGTTGCATTTTTATGAACAACTCCCATAACGTGTCTTTATTCGATTTACCCGTCAAGTGAACCAGCGCACAATCTGACATCATCTTGCAATGTTAGGTTGGCAAGCAGCAAAGGCCGGGGGAGACGAAACATGCGCGCGAGCGGCGGAACGGGTGATTTCAAGGCTAGGGCGATCGCCGGCACGCACACGGTGCTGATTGCGCTTGATTGTCCGGAAGCACGCCGCAAGGGGTTGATGGGATTTGCCTTCCAGCGCGGGATCGCGGGTCCGAACAGCCAAGGCTCGAAGTTCTTGCGCTCCCAAAAGGTCTTCAAGTCGGTGGTGCCAGATCCGAAGAACGCCCATGACCCGAACGATCCGAGCAAGCCGCAGGCCTTCTATACCGACAAATTTCCGGTGCAGAGCTTCCTGTGGGGCGACTATGCGGCTTCGCCCGGCGACGCGCTACCACTTCGTCGTGCAGCCGATGTATGGCAAGCCCGGCGCGCTCACCACCGATCCCGAGCGATGCGATCGAGTTCGACATCACGACCGAACAGGAGTGGGGTCGACGGGCGAGATGCACGGGGTCTGGTTCAACCGCGGCGCCATCGCGAGCCAGAAGTTCGCCGAGGAGTTCGGCAACAAGGCGCCGGAGAACATCAACGATCCCAACGACCCCACCGTCAAATGGCTGTCGCGCGGGCTTCTGGAAGCCTGCCTCGGCTATATCAATGAAACCATACCGGGTGACGCGCTGCGCGTAGCGGCTTACGAGTTCACCTATCCGCCGATCCTCAACGCGCTGAAGGCGCTGATCGACAAAGGTATCGACGTCCAGATCGTGTATCACGACACGACCGACGCAAAGGGCGAGCCCAACGAGACCGCGATGGAGGCGGCCGGCCTGCCGGTCAACGACCAGAAGATCACCTACCGGCGGTCGCTCACCAAAATTCCGCACAACAAGTTCATCGTCCGGCTGCGCGGCGGCACCGAGCCGGTCGAGGTGTGGACGGGCTCGACCAACTTCACGCCGTCCGGCTTCCTCGGCCAGACCAATGTCGGCCATCGCGTCGCCGACAAGGCGACCGCCGAGCAACTATCTGGCATTCTGGGAGCTGGTGAAGACCGATCCGGACCTCGCGACGCCCGGGCGCGTACGGCCGAACTAACGGCCGATCCGATCGAGGTGATCGCGGAGAAGACGCATAGCGCGGCTGTTCTCGCCCCGCGCACAAATCCTCGATGCTCGGCTGGTATGGACGGCGCATGCTGAACGCAGCCAACTCAGTGTGGTTCACGGCGGCATTCGGCGTCGCCAAGGAACTGGTCGATCCGATCGCCCAGAAGCGCAACCAGATGCGCTTCGTGCTGCTTGAGAAGCCGGCCCCCGACGCGCAGAAGAAGACGCTCACGGCGGATTTCAATCGCGTCATCCTGTCGTTTGGCACGCCGCTCGGCGAGATCTACCGGATGAAGAACGGCAAAGCGACGACAAGGACGCGGATTCCGGGCTTCGAGCTCGACAAGTGGTTTTTCGAGGAGGAGCACTTCCGGCCCAGTAACGACGGCTTTGTGTTCTTCGTCCACACCAAGTTCCTGCTGATCGATCCCCTCTCCGACGATCCGCTGGTCTGCTCGGGATCAGCCAATTTCTCCTCGGGGTCGCTGCTACAGAACGACGAGAACATGCTGCTGGTGCGCGGCAACACCCGCATCGCCGACATCTACATGAGCGAGTTCGACCGCATCTTCCGTCATTTCTACTTTCGCGACATTGCCAATCAGCTCGCGGCCGCCAAGACCAGCGACGACGCCAAGGCGATTTTCCTGGATGAGACCGACGAATGGTCGGCCAACTACTTCAAGCCGGGAACGCTGAAGAACAACCGCCGTGTCATGTTCTTCGAACGGCCGACATCGACCTGGTTCGCCAATGCCACAGCCGCCGGCACCGGGTCGGGTAAGGCGAAGAAGACAAGCCCAAAGAAGAGTGCGAAGAAAACGGGCGTGAAGAAAGCCAAGACGCCATCGGCGAAGAAGGCAACGAAAAAGGCAGCAAAGAAGGCCCCTGCCCGCAAGGCAAAGAAGACCGCCAAGGCTGCCGTAGCGAAAAAGAAAGCAACGAAAAAGACAGCGGCGAAGCGCGCCGTCAAATCGGTCAAGAAGAAAACTTCCGCGAAGAAGCCGGCCCGGAAGACCACGAAAAAGGCGAAGCAAGCTCGGCGCTGATCTCGACCCGCCGGCTTACGGCCGTTTCGGAATATCCAAGCCGCGCTGCACGGCGGGCCGCGCCAGCCCGCGCTCGAACCAGGCCGGCACATGCTTCAGTTGGTCGAACGCGACGAGGTCACCCGCGCCATAGAAGCCGATCAGGCTGCGTACCCAGCCGAGCATGGAGATGTCGGCGATGGTGTACTCGTCGTCCATGATCCATTGCCGCCCGTCGAGCCGTCCCTCGATCACGCCGAGCAACCGTTTGGCCTCCGCGACATAGCGCTCCAGCGGACGCTTGTCGGCGAAATCCTTGCCGGCGAATTTATGGAAGAAGCCGACCTGCCCGAACATCGGCCCGATGCCGCCCATCTGGAAATACAGCCACTGGATCGTTTCCCAGCGCCGCACGGGATCGGCCGGCAGCAGCTTGCCGGTCTTCTCGGCGAGATAGTGCAGGATCGCACCCGACTCGAACAACGGCAACGGCCGGCCGCCCGGACCATCGGGATCGATGATCGCCGGGATCTTGCCGTTCGGATTGAGTGAAAGAAACTCCGGCGTCTTCTGGTCGTCCTTGTTGAAGTCGACCAGATGCACCTCGTAGGGCAGCCCAATCTCTTCCAGCATGATCGAGACCTTGACGCCGTTCGGCGTCGGGAGCGAGTAGAGCTGCAGCAATTCGGGATGTTTCGGCGGCCAGCGCCGTGTGATGGGAAAATCTTTGAGGGACATGTCCGGCTTGTCGTTGATATGTGCGGTCGCAGGTTGGCTCTATATAGAACGCGCGATACCCCTCGCAAGCGGCGCAAGCACGAAAAGCTCACGGCCACTCAGCGCCGGCAGCCTGCCACCGGCGCATCGCATGATGTATCACGCGACCTTCAGACAGAGCTCGGTGCCGCCCTTGAGCGGCAGCGTGATCGAGAGGAAGCCGTTGGCGGGATCGCGGACATAGTCGAGAAAGTCCGGCTCGGCATTGTCGTTCATGACATAGCCTCCGCGGCGAAGCTGCGGCGCGACGATCTCGATGACCTCGCGCGCCAGCGACGGGCTTTCTTCGCGCGGCCAGCCGTCGATCAGGATGAAATCGACGGGACCACCGAGATCGCGCAATGTCTCGCGCGCATCGCCTTCGCGGATGTCGGCATAGTCCGAGAGCCCGGCCTCGGCGAGATTGCGGCGCGCCGCCGTGACCTTGGCCGGCACGATTTCCGATCCGATCACCTTGCCGCCGCCATTGTCGCGCATCGCGGCGGCGAAATAGAGCGTCGACATCCCAAGCGATGTCGCGAACTCCGCGACACGGGTCGCACCTGCGCCGCGGCACAACAGATAGATCAGTTCGCCCTGCTCCTGGCTGATCGAAAAGCCCTGCTCGGCATGGTCATGCGGATTGCGGCTCGCCATCGAACGGCCGCGCGGGCCGCCTCCCGGAGCGGGCCGGCGCGCGGCCTGCATCCGCTCGATCACGGCAGTGATACGATCGTCCGCGATCGGACCATGAAAATGGTCGTTCGACATAGTCTGTCTCCTGATTGTTGATGTCACTGCCGCAGGATGTCCGCCGCGGCTTTCTCCAGAATTTTGGCGATCCGCCTTGCTTCGGCAGCACCGCAATCGTGCTTGCTGCGAAGCGCGCGCTTGAGCGTGTGACGGGCATGGTGCAGTTCATCGGACGCACCGGAGTCGAAATCACCGGCGCCGGCGAATGCCTCGCGCACATCGTCCATGCGGCGGCCGATCCGTGACAGCGCGTCCAGGATTGCATCGGCGGTCGCGCGGTTGGCGGCGAGATGCGCTCCGCCGTCCTTGGTGATGCTGTAGAGCTTTCGTGTCCCGTCCTGCTCGACGCGCGCCTGCGCGATCTCCTCGAGGAAGGTCAGCGCCGGATAGATCACGCCCGGACTTGGACTGTAGAAGCCGCCCGAACGTTCCTCGATGGTCTTGATCAGCTCGTAGCCATGCGCGGGATGCTCCGCGAGCAGTGCAAGCACGAGGAGCTGCAGGTCGGACGAGCTGAGCCGTCGCGACGGCGGAACATCGCCGCCCCCACCTCGTCCGAAGAAGCCATGGCCGCCCCGCCCGAAGCGATGCCGGCCGCCGTGACGACCGATGGCGAACCTCGCGAACCGGTCGTCTTTATGGGAAGGATCATAAAACATATCGTACGATATATCTCACGAAGCATTCCCTGGCAAGGCCGCGCGAGGCAAGAGTTCGTGATGGCTCCCTCAGGCGCGCTTGCCGCTCAGATGCGCTCCGCCGCGGCGGTCGCTCCTACCGGGGACAAGTCTTGAACGGCCGCATTGCCCGGCTATCATTTGGAGACAGTATCGCGAACGGGACGATCAACCAGAATGACTGATCCGAGTACGCCGCGCACCCTCGCCGGACAGTGCCTTTGCCGGGCCGTCACCTATCACGTCGCGGATGCTTTTCACTACGCGATGAACTGCCACTGCTCCAATTGCCGGCGCGCCACCGGCTCGGCGTTCAAGCCTTTTGCTGGCATTCCGCGAGAGAAACTGTCCATCGTGCAGGGCGAACAGCACGTGCGGACCTACGGCGGGGGCGAAAACTTCGACGCACACTGCCGCGAATGCGGTTCGCTGCTTTATTCGGTTGTTCGCGCAGGGACATACGTCCATGTGGCGATGGGCACGCTGGTCGACGCTCCCTCGATCCGGCCGGACAAGCACATCTTCGTCGGGTCGAAGGCGAGTTGGCATGACATCACGGACGACCTTCCCCAATACGAGGCTTTTCCGACCGGCGAGTCGTAGGTCACTTTATTATGACTTGAAATGGCCACGCCATTATCGCGCGCGCCACTCGCATGTGGCGCGGCGACGCCATGTTACGGTCGTAACAGATATGGACTGTCTTGCTGACCGGTGGGCTGGTACTCCTGAATCGGAGCACTCCAGCAGTCTTCGGGGGAGACCGTTTTGGCCGACGATCGCGTGGAACGGCGGCTCGCGGCAATTCTGGCGGCGGATGTTGCCGGATACAGCCGCCTCATGGGCACTGACGAGGTCGGCACGCTCAAAGGGCTGACCGAACGGCGTGCAATCCTCGACAGGCTCGTTGCGGAACACAGGGGCCGTATCGTCAACACGGCTGGCGACAGTGTGCTTGCCGAGTTTAGGAGTGCGGTTGAGGCGGTTCAGTGCGCACTTGAGGCGCAGACGGCTCTCGCCGAAACGAACGCCAGTCTCTCTGCAGACAAGCGCATCAGTTTCCGCATTGGTATTCACATTGGGGACGTGATGGTGCGCGGTGGGGAACTGTTCGGCGACGGGGTGAATATTGCCGCACGGCTGCAGTCCATTGCGAAGCCGGGAGGTGTGTGTATCTCAGGCGCGACGCACGATCAGGTGCGCAAAGTCTTGCCGATCACCTTTACGGATCTTGGTGCTCAGACGCGTCAAGAACATTCCAGAACCAATCAGAGTGTATGAAGCGGCGACATTGGGCGAGGCATCTCTTGATGAGACGGCGCGCGCCCTTCCAATCCCGGACAAGCCGTCTATCGCCGTGCTGCCGTTCGACAACATGAGCGGAGACCCCGAACAGGAATACTTCGCGGACGGAATGGTCGAGGAGATCATTACCGCGCTCTCGCGGTTCAAATGGTTATTCGTGGTCGCTCGCAATTCGAGCTTTATGTTCAAAGGCAACGCCGTCGATATCAGAGAGGTCGGACGCAAGCTCGGTGTGCGTTATGTCCTTGAGGGCTCCGTGCGAAAGGCGTCAGGGAAGGTTCGGGTCACGGGACAGTTGATTGATGCGGTGACGCGCGCGCACATCTGGGCGGACAGGTTCGAGCGTGACGTGACGGACGTCTTTGCGCTCCAGGACGAAGTAACGCTCGCCGTCGTCTCCGCCATTCAACCAAAATTGCTTCAAACAGAGATCAGCATCGCGACGCGGCGGCAACCTGAGAACCTCACCGCCTATGATTTTTTTCTGCGGGCCCTGCGGAAGTTTTATCTGGCGTCCCGCGAAGGGATGGCCGAGGCGACCAAGCTGGCTCGTCGCGCTTTGGAGCTGGACCCCGGGTTCAGCCGGGCGGCTGCTCTGGCAGCCTACTGCCACGCGTCCAACGTCCTTTGGGCCTATGCTATCGATCCTCAATTCGAGCGCAAGGAAGCGGGTCGGCTGCTTCGCCTGGCATTGAGCGTCAACGATGGTGATCCAGATACGCTGGCATGGGCCGGCTTCACGTCGGCCTACATGGTCGGCGATTGTGAACGTGCAATTGAAATCGCCGACCACGCCGTCGCGCTCAACCCAAACTCATTTCTCGCCTGGAACGGCAGGGGCTGGGTCTATAAAGTCGCGGGACTGCCGGAGGAAGCACTCCAGAGCTTTGAACGCTCCCTTCGCATGAGCCCGGTAGACCCCTGGTTGCACTCGACGTTGACCGGGATGGGATATGTCCTGATCGAGCTTGGTCGCTTTGCCGAGGCAATCGTGCCAGCGAAGAAAGCCCAATTTCAGAACCCCGCGTTTTCGCCAGCCTATCGCTGTCTTGCGTCCGCTTTCGCCCATCTCGGACGTGACGCCGAGGCACGTGAGGCGGCGGTTCGTCTGCTTGAGGTCGATCCCAGCTTTACGATATCGGCATGGATCGCGCGTGGCGGGCAATCAAACGCGAAACTGATGATCGAGGGTCTCCGGAAAGCGGGGTTGCCTCTCGGCTCTGCCGGCTGTTAGGGGTCGATCGGATCGGGCTTATCGCGGCGACTTCATTCCGCCAGGCATCTTCTGATCTCGCCGCGCCACAATCCTAGTCCTACCGCACAGCTCATCGCGCAGACGGCCAACAGGTAATAGAGATGCGCCAATGGCGCCAATGGCAACAGCAAAGAGACAAGGATAGGCGTCAACCCGCCAAAGATCGCATAGGCGATGTTGTAGGAGAAGGACAAGCCGCTGAAACGGACCGCAGCCGGGAACGCTTGAACCATGACATAGGGAACGCCGGCGGTGATGCTGACCAGCAAACCGGTCAGCGCATAGAGCGGCAGCAGAAGGGAGGGCTCGGCGGCGCCCTTGGTATAGAACAGCCAGGCGCTAACGGCGAGGAGAACGCTGCCGAAGGCAAAGAAACGCCCGGCGCCCAACCGATCGATGATCGCGCCGGAGATGATGCAACCAAACCCCAGACACAAAGTGGCGACGCTATTCGCGTGCAGGGCCACCGCCATTGGCACCCCCTGCATTTTCTGCAGCAATGACGGTGTCATCAGGATGATGACCACGATCGCCGCCGCAAGAAGCCAGGTCAGCAACATCGACACGATGACCGCGCGGCCATGATCGCGTATGACCGCCTTCAGCGGCAGCTCGGCGGACAGCGCCTTTTGTGCCTGCATCTCCCTGAAGATTGGAGTCTCCTGCAGCAACTGGCGCAAATAGACCGAGCCTAGCCCAAGTATGCCGCCGAATACGAAAGGCAGCCGCCAGGCCCAAGTGGAAATCTCGGCCGGAGTAAAATGGCTGTTGACCGTCGTCGCGACCGTGTCGCCAAGCAGAATCCCGATGGTCAGCCCCGCCGTCAGGGTGCCGCAGGCAAGGCCGATGCGGTTTGCTGGAACGTGCTCGGACACAAAGACCCAGGCGCCGGGTATCTCGCCGCCCACCGCCGCGCCCTGTACGATGCGCAGAAAGATAAGCGCGATCGGGGCCCATACGCCAAGCTGGGCATAGACCGGCAGCAAGCCCATCCCGGTTGTCGCGGCGGCCATCATCAAGATGCTGAAGGTAAACATCCGCTTTCGGCCGAGCAGATCGCCAAAATGCGCGATAAACATGCCTCCCAATGGACGTACGAAGTAGCCGACAGCGAAGACGCCGTAGGTCTGCAATTGGCGCAGCCAGTCCGGGATTTCCGGCGGAAAGAACAATTGTCCCAATGCCTGGGCAAAGAAAACGAAAATGATGAAGTCGTAGAATTCGAGGGCCCCGCCGAGTGCGGACAAGGCGAGCGTCCTGTAGTCGCCCGTCGTCAGTGATCGCTTTGAAGCAGCAAGCGCAAATCCGGCACTCGAATCAGAGTGCGGCGGCCTCGCCGACGGAACCGCTCAAGTCAGCACCGAGCAAGTCAGCACCGAGCAAGTCAGCGCGGGCCGCTGGCTTGTTTTGCAAGTTGTTGATGTCCATGAATATCCCCCGACCGTCTTGTTTAAACTTTAAACCAAGACAAAGACGGAGCCGGGCTACGAAACTATTTCGCCGGTGAGCAAAGGCACTACAAATGTAACGAACGGGCACTTCAGGCGAGCGGTGTCACCGGCCGATCACACAAGAAAGCACTCAGAGCCGAAGCGGCGATTAGCTGAAGCGGCTGAACCTTCGATCCGGGTCATCAAGCGCGTTGACGGCTCGCTTGAGCGTCAACTTGCCTTCAGCACCGCGGGAGGCGTCCATGAGCCGTCGATGACGGGCGTCTTCGGCCAATAGGCGCGAACGAAGAGCGAGAAGTCGGCACCCTTGGGCGCCGGCAGCCAATTCGCTTGTTGCGCATCGGGAGGCGCTTCAGCCTGCACATAGAGTGTGAGCGAGCCGTCCGGGTTGGTCTTCAACGCCTTGTTCTTGGTACCGAGCGAATACCGCTTGAGCTCGTTGGGCACAAAGAAATGATGCTCGTTGTAAAGCGTGAGCGACCAGAAGCCGTTCACCGGCGGCGTCTGATCTTTGGGAAATGTGACCGTGTAGCGGTTGGCGCCGTTGAGCCGTGTCCCGGCCGCATCGAGATCCTGGTAGAAATATTTCGTCTCGTTCGGTGAATTGACGAGAATGTTGGACTTTGCAGCGGCCGTGCGGGTGTAATAGTCGGTGCCGAACGCGGCCTCGTTGCTGATCGTACTCCAGTTGTAGGGAAGCTGTTGTCCGTAGTTGCGAAACTGGAAGAGCGGCTTGACGAGTTCGTCGTCGGCCTCCGCGACGGTCTTGACCAGAATTGATTTGAGCGCAGGATTATTCTTGATGGCTTCAAGAAGAGCCGACATCTGCGCGTAGCGCGCTTCCTCGCCCGGTAGCGGCGGCGCATCGGCGAGGACGGCGGGAAGCTCATCGAAGAATTTCTCCGGGAAAACCCATTGCGTTTCGGCATCGCCGCTGGCTTCTTTCGGCGGCAGCTTTTTGATCTGACTCCAGTCCTTGGTCTTCATCGTGCCGTCGTACTCGGCAAGCGGATACATCAGGACCTGTTGCAGCACGGTCTGAATGGCGCGTTTGTCGTCCGGCGTGTCATCCTGGAAAATGCGCGGCGCGATGAAGCCGGTCCTCGTCGGTGAGCGGAACACCCTGGTGATGCCCTTCGGCACCTCGCCGTGCCAGTCCGGATCGACCACCATGTAGAAGCCTGGCGTCGTGCCGTACATCTTGCCGAGCTGTACGACGCCATCGGTGCGCAGATCGACCACCTGATAGACCCAGAAGCGGTCGCCGAAGTCTGGCACCTGGATCACGACCGGCGTGACATCGAGCGCCAAGGCGCCCGCGCCATAAACCACGTCCTGGTTGGGACAGGCCACGAGCCGCTGGTCCGGCGTAATGTAGTCGGTGAGCATGGCGAAGCGATTGAGCGGAGCACTCGGAACTGGCCCCGCCATGACGATTTCGGTCACCTCCTTGAAAGCTTGCCGCCGGTTGAAAATATTGACCAGCGGCCATGCCCAGAAATAAGCGTCCCGCGCAACAAGCTTGGCGTAGGCCTCGGTCATTTTGACGCGGGTGTCAGGGCCGGGCGGCAAGGCCCGCGTCCATCCCGGCGAAGGCGGTAACGGCTGCGAGTTCAACTCGGCTGCATGAGCCGAAGGAGGAGCTTCACCGGGAAGAAGCGCAGTCGAAGTCAGCGTCGATGCGCCAAGAATGGTATCGCGACGGGTATGCGTGCTCATGCGGGATTCCTTTCAGCCGCATTTGCAATAACCTACGCACACATCTTCTCGCGCCGTGCCGCAGCTCTCGCCGCTTATGCCGAGGTGCTCCCATTCAGGCCCCACACTCTCTGTCGTCCCTGCGCACGCAGGGACCCATAACCACAGGCTTGAGTTTGTGGCACTATGGCGGGACGGCTTTCTTTCCGACAACAAATATCACGCGGTATGGGTCTGCGTTCGCAGGGACGACAGAGATGGCTGCAGCGTACGCCGACCGGGCGTCAGGTCAATGTCCGCCCGGCATATGCCCGATCTGATTTCTTACCGGCTTGTCGCGCCAATAGACCATCAGACCGCGCTCGCGTAAGATTGCTTTGGGGCTGCAGGGCTGGTCACCTCGAGGAGCGCATCTCCTTTTGGTAGACCCAATAGTCGATGGAGGACATGCTCATGACATCCCGCCTGCGCTTCGGCGTTTTTCTCGCTCCCTTCCACAAGCCCGGCATCAATCCGACGCTGGCGCTGCAGAACGATCTGGACCTGGTCGCTTGGCTCGACCGCCTCGGTTACGATGAAGCGTGGTTTGGTGAGCACCATTCCGCCGGTACGGAGATCAGCGCGTCGCCTGAAATCATGATCGCGGTTGCGGCCGAGCGTACGCGTCATATCAAGCTTGGCACTGGCGTCGTCAGCCTCTCCTACCACAATCCGCTGTGGGTCGCGGAACGCATCGTGCTGCTCGATCATCTGACCCGCGGGCGCGTGATGCTCGGTGCCGGACCAGGCTCGCTGCCGACAGACGGCATCATGATCGGGATTCCTCAGTCCGAGACACGCGAGCTCCTCGAGCAGAGCCTCGACGTCATCGTGAGGCTGTTGGCGGGCGATGAGCCGGTGACATTCAAAAACCATCGTTGGGATCTGCGAGATGCGCGGCTGCATCTTCGCCCCTATTCCAATCCGCTTTTCGATATGGCCGTGGCGGCCGTGGCTTCGCCCACGGGAGCCAAGCTCGCAGGACGGCATGGCATCGGGCTTCTCTCGGTCGGCGCGACAACGGCAGCCGGTTTCGATGCGCTGGCACTGCATTGGGATGTGCTGAACGAGGAAGCTCGCGTGCACGGCAAGACGGTCGACCGCTCGAGTTGGCGCCTCGTCGGCCCGATGCACTGCGCGGAAACCAAGGAGCAGGCGATCGCCGACGTACAATACGGCATCGAGCATTGGTTCCGGTATTTTCAGGCGGTTGCGGCCTTCCCGCAAATGGCCGTGCTCGGCGACAGCGCTGCGGAAATGATCGACTTCATCAACCAATCCGGGCTCGGCGTGATCGGAACGCCGGAAGAGTGCGCGGCGCAGGTCGACCGGCTCGTCAAGCAATCAAACGGCGGCTTCGGTTGCTATCTGCTGCTTGGCCACAATTGGGCAAACCAGCAGGCGACCGCCAAGAGCTTCGAACTGATCGCCCGCCACGTCATGCCCCACTTCCAAGGACAGGCCCGGCCGACGCTTGATGCTGCCGAACGCGCCCGCGCCGCGCGGCCTGAACTCGCGGGTCTGCATGCCAAAGCTGTGGAGGCTGCTGGCGAACGCTACGCCAAGGAGCGTGGTGAGCGAGCGCATTGAGGTGGTCGTCGGCGCGGCGGCGTACGCCGCCCTTGCCGGCTCGCCGCATTCTTGCTGGCGTATCGCGGCGACGCGGCCAATCGTTGCGGCAGGCCAGTCGCTGCCGTCGGTGCTATTTCTCTTTGGACGCCGCGGCTTCCCTGGCTAATCGTTCGAGCCGCAATCGTTCGTAGTTTTTCTGGAAGGCTTCCTGCTCTTTTTCGTATTCAGTGACTGCCTTTCGCTTATCTCCTCGTAGAAAAGCCTTTGCCGCCTGTCGTTGCGCGGGGTCTTTCGTCATTTTATCAATCATGGATCACCGGCTGCATCATCGACGCCCCCGTTGCTTGACCCCAACAGCTTTCCGTACGTTCTTGATTTTGGCCGTGCGCTTCGGCGCCGGTCGCGTTTTTCGAGGTTGTATTTCCTGCTCAGGCTCGCGGTGCGTGTTCACAACCGGCTGGGGTTGCGTATTGCGAACCGCCTCGGCCAGCATCTCGAGCAACTCGGCCTTTGTCTTCGTCTTCGTCTTGTCGCTCATAAATTACCTCCGCGACTGATGAGACGACGTTAGCGCGGCTACCGCGCCCCGCAAGAAAACTCACTGATTAAGATTGCTGGTTAAGTTTAAGATTGCTGGTTAAGTTTGATACTTGCGTCAACGAGATGACGAAATGAGCGTGTTTCATTGTCCGCTCGTGGCACATCGCGTAGCAGCGCTGGGACTCGCTGACACATCGCGTCACCGCTTCGGCGCATTTGAGATTCGGCTTACATTTTCCTTTCCGAAGGCTTATTCTGGCTGGACAATCGCTGCCGCGCTCTCGGGGCATAGAGGGCAAGCCTGGGGAATGGTGCCATGCGCTATTTCTTCGAGGACTGTGCGTTGGACACCGACCGGCGCGAGTTGCGGCGCGGGGCCGATGTTGTGCCTACGACGCCACAGGTTCTCGATCTGCTCGAATATTTGATCCGCAGCAGGGATCGCGTCGTCAGCAAGGACGATCTCATAAACGCGATTTGGAATGGTCGGGTTGTATCCGATGCGGCGCTGACGACCCGGCTGAACGCCGTCCGACGCGCGATCGGCTGCTCCGGCGGGCAGCAACGTCTTATCAAAACATTTCCACGAAGGGGCTTTCGTTTTGTGGGCGCTGTACACGATGAGGATCGGTGCCCAGGAACCGCGCTGGTCCCAGACGCCCTCGCAGAGCCGTCAAAACTTGCAGCGGTTTCGGTCCCAGATCCCTCTGAAAAAGCAGTTGCCAAACGGCGATCCCATGACTGGCTGGGTCACCTCAGAGGTCCTTTGAAGCTCGTCGGCGGGGCGCTGGCGTCGGTTGCCGCCGTCGGCGCGATTGCCGGCGGTTTTGCCGGTTATTGGAATGTCTGGACGACGATCCGTACCGACGTGGTTCGGGAAGCTCAAAAGATCCAAGGACAACCGCCGATCAGGCCCGAGAGCGCGCCTCGTCTCTCTCTCATCGTGTTGCCCTTCGCCAACCTCAACGACGATTCAGAGCAAGACCACCTTGCCGACGCCATCACGACAGCTTTGACGACCGATCTCACGCGAACGCCCGCCACTTTCGTTGTCGGACGCGAGACCGCCTTGACTTACAAGAACAAGTCGATTGATCTGAAGCAGCTCGGGACGGATCTTGGCATCCGCTGGGCCGTACACGGCGCGGTGAGACGCAACGGAGACCAGGTGCGGATCAACGTATCGCTAACCGATCTACAGACCGCCCGCGACGTCTGGTCGGATCGGTTCGACGGCGACCGAACAAATCTGGCCGTCTTGCAGGATAACATCACGGCGCGGCTTCTCTGCGTTGCACACCTTCACCTCCGTCAATATGAAGAAGCCATCGAACAGTGCAGCCGCTCGCTGAATATCGGCGCGAACTTTCAAGCTTACATGAGTTGATCGGCTTAAATGCGAAGTGCCGGCTGCGTGGAGCAAGTCTGAGTATGAGGCGAAGCGGACGACATATGCTCGCACGGAGTTCTTCTCACTTTGCCCCAAAGCGGGACGCGTGTTCTTCTCGTTGGGCAGTCTCCTGCAATGCAGTGTAACAATCGACGCGTGCCAGGGAACAAGTGACCCGCACAACAGTTGCTAGGGACGAAAACGGAGTTGGACCGGAGCGTTTGCGTGTCGTGGCGCGTATTTGAACCGACATGAGATCAGGGAAGATCAAGCCAGTGCGTGTCTTCATCCTTGCATTGTCAGTCTTGGGCGTTCTCGTCAGTGCAAATGTTGCCGTAGCCGGTCCGAGCACGACCGAACGCGACCTGGTGGCATCCGTCGATCCGGCGATCGTTGCCGACGAGGCCACTCAGCAAACCGAAGACCAGATCGGCCTCGACAAGAGAAAGCGTCGCGACGTGCAGCGCCGGCTGACCGGTCTCGGTTTCGACACCAAGGTCAACGGACGGTTCGACGGCTCGACCCGTGCCGTCATCACGCGTTGGCAAGCGGCGCGCGGTTATCCCCAGACTGGCTTCCTCAACCCACTGCAGCATCAGGCGCTATTGACCGAGTCCGCCTCGGCGGCGGATGCCAGCTCCAGCGGCAAATCCGATGATGACCGTCCGGCTCGTCGTCGCGGTGGTGCTCATCATCACCGCAGTGGAGGCGGTCCAGGTGGACTGATTGGTGGCATGATGGGAGGACTGTTCGGACGCAGGTGA
>CAWAXO010000018.1:0-116393 GCA_963786015.1 uncultured Alphaproteobacteria bacterium
AAGCCCGCCGGCAGATGGATGTAGGGATGCCAGTCGCGCGGTCCCGCCTCGAGCACGCAGATCGAGGTGTTCGCATCCTCGCTCAGCCGGTTGGTCAGGACGCTTCCGGCAGAGCCTGCGCCGACGATCACATAGTCGAACGTTTCCATGGTCTCTTCAATACTCTTGAGGCGCGCTCTTCACGCGAACGGGTTGCCGCTTCGCTTCACATGCAAGCCTGAGCTAACGCGGCCTGTCATTGAGCTGATAGTTCAAGTGAGCCTTCACCGTCGGCCATTCGGCCGCGATGATGCTGTAGACCACAGTGTCGCGCAGTGTGCCGTTCGGCGCAATCTGATGGTTGCGCAGAATGCCGTCCTGTTTCGCGCCGAGGCGCTCGATGCCGCGGCGGCTCTGATGATTGAAGAAATGCGTGCGGAACTCTACCGCAATGCAATCAAGTTTTTCGAAGGCGTGCGTGAGCAGCAGCAGTTTGCACTGCGTGTTGAGTGCGCTGCGCTGCACGCGCTTGGCATACCAGGTCGAGCCGATCTCGACGCGACGGTTCGCCGCGTCGACGTTCATGTAGGTGGACATGCCCGCGATCTTCCCGTCGGCATCGAACACCGTGAACGGCAGCATCGATCCGGCGGTCGAACAGACCGAGCCTGCGGTCGATTTCCTTGGCCATGTCCTCAGGCTTCGGAACGAAGGTGTACCAGAGCTTCCACAGTTCGCCGTCTTTTACCACCTCGACCAGCCCATCGCGATGCTCATGCGCCAACGGCTCCAGCCGCGCGTGCTCGCCGCGCAGGGTGACAGGTTCAAGAAACGGCATCAGGTACTCCTTTTCCTCCGTTCGGAGGAATGATCTTCGACGTCGTTGCGAGGGAGCGCTAGCCAACGTTCCCGTCATTCCGGGATGGTCCGAAGGACCAGACCCGGAATCTCGAGATTCCGGGCTCGATGCTTTCGCATCGCCCCGGAATGACGGGATCGACGTCTGTCTGTTCGCTTGCGCTCGCGATAACGGCTTCTATCACCCCGCCGCCGTCACTTGTTCAAAAAGTTCAGCGGAAGGCCGGGCCGCGGCCAGTCCATGGCGATCAGCTCGCCCTTGCCAGACAGCGTGATGTAGGCGGTCTTCAGCTCCGGGCCACCGAAGGCGATGTTGGTGGTGACGCGGTCGCCCGTCGGCACCTGCTCGACGAGGGCGCCATCCGGCGCGATCACCGAGATGCAGCCCGACACCAGCGTGGCGACGCAGACATTGCCGTTCGCCTCGACTGCGAGCGAGTCGAACATCTGGTAGCCGCCGAGCCCCGCGATCGGCTTGCCGCGCTCGCCGCGATAGATCACCTCGCGCGGCTTCACGGTGCCGGGCGCAGACAGCTCGTAGGCCCACAGCCGCGCGGTCGGCGTCTCGGCGATGTAGACGGTGTTTTCGTCCGGCGACAGGCCGATGCCGTTGGCGGGCAGCACGCCATGCACCGCCTCGACGATCTCCTTCATGCCCGGCTTGACGTAATAGAACGCACCGACATCCATGTCGCGGGCGCGGCGCTTGCCGAGGTCGGAGAACCACAGCCCGCCATGCTTGTCGAACACGAGGTCGTTCGGCCCCCTGAGCGCATGCTCGCCGCATTTGTCGACCACGGTCTCGACCTTGCCGCTCTGCATGTCGACCCGCTGGATCGAGCCGCCGAGATAGTCGTCAGGCTGCGGTCCCGGCATGATCATGTTGCGCGTGGGAATCCAGGAGAAGCCGCCATTGTTGCAGACGTACATCTTGCCGTCCGGGCCAAGCGCCGCGCCGTTTGGACCGCCGGGAATCTGCGCAACGATCTCCTTCCGTCCGTCGGGGTGGACCCGGGTCAGCCGCCGGCCGCGGATCTCGACCAGCACCACCGAACCATCCGGCATCACCACCGGCCCTTCCGGAAATTCGAGATCGGTGGCGAGCACGCGAATATTGGACATCGGAAACCTCCCGCTTTGTTGTCGGCTGCAGGCGGATTCCCGCACGCAACATCCTGTTGCGTGCCGTTATGGCAAAGTCGTTCCGGCTTGCCAAGCAAGCGCGCAACGCCGCACGGCGAGCGCAGAGCAGCGTTGCAGCGACGGTCAGGCCTTGATCGGCACCCAGATTTCGAAACCGCCATTGCCGGTGTGCGGATCGAAATTCACGTCGTAGCGCTCGAAGTTCGGCGCGTCGGCGACCTGGAAACCAGATTGCGGCAGCCAGTGATTCCAGATCGCGTTGATGGCGCGGCGAATGGTCGAGATGTGCTCGGCATTCGCGAACACCGCATATTTCTGTTCGGGGATGCGAACGCGACTGAACTCGCGCGGCAGATCGGTGAAGTCGGCGACTTCGACGCCCGCGATATAATCGAAATTACCGGCGTCATCGCCGTTGCAGCAGACGCCATAGGCCACCTGCCCCACCCGGCCGGGAATGTCGTCGACCATGTGGTGAAAGCGCTGCCACAGGCCGGGAATCCCGGCGCCGTTTTCGTGACTGAAGCGCTCGCCGACGCCGGCGACGAGCATCGCCTTGCCGATCGCAAAACGGGGCGGCTTGAGATTGTCGGTTGCGGTTGAATCCATGAGGACCGGCTCCTGAAGCTTGAGATCATCGAGGCACGCGGAGGCCCGGACCATTTCAGGCGTCACCCCGAAATGATCGCGGAACGCGCGGGTGAATGCTTCGTGAGAGCCGTAATCCGCATCCAGCGCCAGCGAGAGGATGTCGGGCGCGCCGGCGGCGAGCGCTCGGGCGGCCTCGGTGAGCCGGCGGGCGCGCACGTAGCGCATCACCGAAAAGCCGGTCGCCGCGGCAAAGGCGCGCACGAGATGGAAACGCGACACGCCCGCAATGGCCGAAATCTCGTCGAGCGTCAGCGCCTTTGCGAGATGGCTTTCGATGTACCAGAGCGCCTTCTGCGCGGGGTTCATGGATTACAGCCTTCATTCGAAGCACGTGAAGCATGGGCGATTTTCGCCTGCCTCGTTTGACAGTCCTTGCGCTTGCCCCAGCGAAGTGACCGGAACCAAAGCTTCCGCACCGCGGAAAATAGCAGCAAAGCCGTCACTGGTCAGCCGAGGCCGATCGTGCATACTGGCCGCGCATTCGGTCAGACGGCTCGCAAGCTGCCCACAATCAAGACTGCATGAGCCGTCGGCCGGCACGTCAGGGAGGACGACCAATGCACAGCCACGTCTCGAGCCATACCTATGGATTGGTGCTTGCCGCACTGCTTGCCACCGCGCTCGCAAGCAGTGCGCAGGCACAGAAAAAGTACGATCCCGGCGCGACCGATACCGAGATCAAGATCGGCAACATCATGCCGTATTCGGGACCGGCGTCGGCCTACGCGACGATCGGCAAGACCGAAGCCGCCTATTTCACCAAGCTCAATTCCGAAGGCGGCATCAACGGCCGCAAGATCAATTTCATCTCCTACGACGACGCCTACAGCCCGCCGAAGGCGGTCGAGCAGGCGCGCAAGCTGGTCGAGAGCGACGAGGTGCTTCTGGTCTTCAATCCACTCGGCACGCCGTCGAACACCGCGATCCAGAAATACATGAACGCCAAGAAGGTGCCGCAGCTCTTCGTCTCGACGGGCGCTGCAAAGTGGAATGATCCGAAGAATTTTCCGTGGACCATGGGCTGGCAGCCCAACTACCAGACCGAGGCGCGGATCTATGGCGCCTATATCCTGAAGAACTTTCCCGGCAAGACCATTGGCGTGCTCTATCAGAACGATGATTTCGGCAAGGACTACGTGACCGGCTTGCGCGAGGGCCTCGGCGATCAGGCGAGCAAGCTGATCCTGATCGAATCCTCCTACGAGACCTCCTCGCCGACAGTGGATTCGCAGGTGGTGCAGATTAAAGGCGCCAATCCCGACATCTTCGTCAACATCGCAACCCCGAAATTCGCAGCGCAAGCGATCAAGAAGGTCGCGGAGATCGACTGGCATCCGATCCAGTTCCTCACCAACGTGTCGGTCTCGATCGGCGGCGTCATGAAGCCCGCGGGCTTCGAGAACGATCAGGGCATCCTCTCGACCAACTATCTGAAGGACCCCGACGACCCCGAATGGAAGAGCGATCCGGCCATGGTCGAGTGGCGGGCGTTCATGACCAAATGGTATCCCGAAGGCGACCAGCATGACGCCTCGACCGTGTTCGGCTATGGCGTCGCCAAGGGGCTGGAGCAGGTCTTGAGGCAATGCGGCGACGATCTCACGCGTGAGAACATCATGAAGCAGGCCGCCAACCTGAACTTCCAAATCGGCATCTACCTGCCGGGCACCCGCATCAAGACCGGCCCGACCGACTTCGCGCCGATCGAGCAGTTGCAGATGCAGCGTTTCAAGGGCGAGGCCTGGGAGCGATTCGGCCCGGTGATGTCGGGCGAGAAGAATTCGTAGGGAAGACGGGACGCCCGCTCTCCTGTCGTCATTGCGAGGGCAAGCGAAGCAGTGGACGCACGGAACTGTCATTCCGGGCTCGCTGCGATAGCATCGCACCCGGAATGACGGTCGTGGAGACATCCAACGGCGCCGCCTACTCACCATTGCGGCAACAGAAGAAGAAAAGGAAACACAAATGAAAATCACAGACGTCCGCGCGCATCACATCCGTATTCCCTACGACGCCGGCCCCGCGAGTTTCCGGCAGGGCGCGGCGGCGATCTCGGCGCTCGACACCGTCATCGTCGAAGTCTCGACGGACGCCGGCATCACCGGCTGGGGCGACGCCTTCGGTTATTTCGGCCCGCGGACGACCTGCACCGCGATCGACGAACTGATCGCGCCGCAGGCGCGCGGTCTCGATGCGCCCGACGCCGACGGCATCCCCGCCTTCATGGAGCAGATCCAGCGCAACCTGCATCTGTTCGGCCGCTACGGCATCACGATATTCGCGATCTCCGGCCTCGACATCGCGCTGTGGGACATCGCCGCGAAGGCCAAGGGCGTGCCGCTTCATCGATTGATCGGCGGCGCTAGGCGCGAGCGGATTCCGGCTTACGCGAGCCTGCTGCGGATCGGCAAGCCCGAGGCGATCGCGAGTGAATGCGCGGCGGCGCGGCGGCTCGGCTATTCCGCCATCAAGCTGCACGAGACCACGGTGCCCGCAGTGTTCGCAGCGCGCGAGGCGATCGGCCCCGGCGTGCCGCTGATGGTCGACATGAACTGTCCGCTGGATGGCCCGAGCGCGATTGCTTTCGCGCAAGCCTGCCGCGCGGCAACACCGATGTTCCTCGAAGAACCGGTGTGGCCGCCGGAGGATTTCGCGACACTCGCCGACGTCCGCGTCAAGGGCGGGCTCGATATCGCGGCCGGCGAGAACGCCTGCACGGCATATCAATTCCGGGAGATGATGGCGGCCGGCGCCGTCAGCCACGCGCAGCCTTCGGTGATCAAGGTCGGCGGCATCACCGAGTTTCTGAAAGTCGCCGCGTCTCGCCGATGAGTTCGGCGTCAAGCTCATCCCGCATTCGCCGTATTTCGGTCCCGGCTTTCTGGCGACGCTGCATCTGATGTCGATCAGGGACGAGGGCCTGATCGAAGTGTTCTACATGAAGCGCGCCGCAAGCTTATGGGGCGGCCGCATCGATGCCGATTCGAACGGCAGCATCGAGGTGCCGCAAGGCCCAGGTCTTGGCTACGAACCTGACAAGGATGTCATGAAACGTTACGCCGTGACGTGACGAACATGACGCGACGACGACGCGCTCACTTCGCACCATCCTTGCCGCTCTCCTTGCCGGCATCCTTCGCGGGCGCGCCGTCCTTTGCGGGCGGCGCGTCGGTCTTCTTCGAATCATCCGCCGGTTTCTTTTGAACGGCACGAAGATCCTCGACCGTCTTCTGCAGCGAAATGACAACTGCCTTCAGCGCGTCGATCTGGCGATTCGCGGCGTCGAGCTTCTGCTGATGATCCGCAGAGAGTTTCGTCATCGTCTTCTGCAGAAAATCGACATTGCTCTGCAGACAGCTCGTCCGCCGCTCCATCGTCTTTTCCGCCGTGCAGATTTCGATACCGGGAATATCCTGCGCGCGAGCACACGGCGGTATCAGCATCAGGAACAGCAGCACCACGAGAGAATTTTTTTTCTTCACCGCATCCTCGCCCGGAAAAATCCATCACATCAAATTGCTGGGAACTCACACGTGTGACCAGCGCGACCATACTCATACCTCATTCAGGAGTTGTCATCCGCAAAGGGGCTGAAAGCAAATTTTGGGCGAGGGGGAGACCATAGAACGCGGCAAGGGCGTGCCGCAGGAAACGGGGAATTATGAAAATGGCAACGCGCGAAAGACGACTATCTGAATTCGATGGCTCCGGCATGCCGCCGCCGGGACTGCCGGTCCAGGTGTTGTGTGAGGACCAGAGCGGGACATATCAGCTGCCATTCGCGTGCCACTACACCAACGGCCAATGGCGCAATCATGAATCCGGCGGCACGCTCGAAGCGATGGTTGTCGGCTGGCGTATGCCGCGATTTTAGAACCCGGTTATTTTCGAACACATCACGCTGCGCTTCGGACCGCTGCAGAGCATGGTCCCGGCGCGCACCCAAAATTTTGCAGGCAACGCAAACGGCCCAAGCCCGCCCCGCGATCCCTCCGCGAGGCGGGCTTTTTCTTGATGGGATGCGCGGCCGCTGTCCTGAAATGCGACGCACGTTTGCGCCGTCTTAAGATTCGGAACACGCTGGGAACGAACCACGTCCGAATCAGCCATCACGCCTTCGTACGCAGTTGTTCACGGCTAGATGTCGGCGCCGACCTGCACCGGCGCACGATATCCAGACTGATCACGAAAGAGCTCAGCGAGCGGCCGAGGGTAAAGGTTAACTCTTCCGGCGGCGACATCTGCCACTCACTTCCAGGGTGTGACGTGCGGGACGTTGTCGGTCGCGGGCGGCACATCGACGGTCTTGAAATCGGCGGGGCTGACGATCTCGAGATATTCCATGTCAGGCGAGTAGTCGTACAGGTAGTGCACGATGCCCGGCCGCTGATGCACGACATCGCCGGCCGACACCAGCGTGGGCTTGTCCTCGTACATGAAGCGCGCCCAGCCCTTCGTCATGATGACGATCTGAAAATCGCATTCGTGGCGATGCCATCCGGTGCCGTCTTCCGGCGGACAGTCGGGATTGGCTTTGACGAGATGGCAGATCACCTGCCCTCCGGTCGCATCTGCAATGCCGAGATCGCGATACAGGAAGAAGTCGCGCAGACCTCCGCCCTTGTAGTCGGTATCGCCCGGCTTGACGTGGGAGAACTTATTGAGGACAGCGTGCTGGTTCATGACGGCCTCCACCGTGTTTTCGGGCAAACGCGAGGCGTCCAAATTTTCGGCAGGACCGCATCGTCGCGTCTCCGCTGCTTTCCGTCATGCGAGAAACGCGCCAGTCGCGCTGCATCGCGGCGGTTTTGCACGCGTCTTGCGGGAGACATGCGAAGCGTTTGGCGGAAGACGCAAATTCGGATCAGACGTTTCGGTGACGGCGCCGCGGACCTGGAGCCGCGAACCGAGCCTGCAACGCGGCTGGCACCAACTTATGCACGAGTTGCCCCGCCATTGAGCCTGCACCACAGGCAACCGGCGGCGCTTGCTGCCTAATATTCGACCTCGAGCTCCTCGATCTCCTCCGGCTCGGCCTTGGCAGCCTCGATCCATTCGACCATTTCAGGCATCGCGATGATCATGTCGGCATAGGCCTTGAGCGCAGGTTCGAGCTTCACGTCATAGGTCACGAACCGCGTCACCACCGGCGCGTACATCGCGTCCGCCATGGAGCGCGTGCCGAACAGGAACGGCCCGCCTGATGCGGCGAGGCACTCGCGCCAGATCGTGCAGACGCGGTCGATGTCCGCCTGCGCGCGCGTCCAGATCTTGAAGCCGGGAAAATGGCCCTTGAGATTGACCGGCAGCGAGGCGCGCAGCGTGGCGAAGCCGGAATGGATTTCACCGCAGATCGAGCGGCAGTGCGCCCGCTGAACGCGGTCGGCCGGCAACAGGCCGGCGTGCGGCATGGTCTCGTCGAGATACTCGGCGATCGCCAACGTATCCCAGATGGTGGCGCCGTCGTGGCGCAGGCAGGGCACCAGGATCGTCGGCGATATCAGCAGGATCTCCGCCCGCGCCGATGGATCGTCCGGCGCAGTGACGATCTCCTCGAACTCGAAGTCCTGAAAACTTGGCCAGCAGCCAGCCGCGCAACGACCACGACGAGTAGTTCTTGCTGCTGATGGTCAGTGTCGCCTTCGCCATATGGCTTCCCCTCACGCACAAACGCAGCTCCGAAGGGCGAGCGCGAATACCGCCGCGCCTGCCGGATATGCGTACCGCAAAAAATGCAGCAAGCCACGTGCCAATTTGCGGGGCGACCTGATGCCGCTCTGGCTCCGATATTGCATAGCAACAGGGGCAAGGGCGGACGCGTATGATGTCAATGCTTTACCAAGCCTACCAGAACCACATGGATCTCACGGAGCCGTGGCGGACAGGGGCGACTTCCGCGCTGAAATTTCTCAATCTGGCGCCGCAGGGCACGTCCGACAAGCTGTCCGCGCGGCTTGCCGCGGCGCTGGAATTGATCTCACGCTCCTCCCTCACCTATGCGCGCCCCCCTTACGGGATCGACCGGGTGCAGGTCGGCAATCGTGAGCTGGCCGTCACCGAAGAGGTCGTCTACGCGACGCCGTTCGGATCGCTCTTGCGTTTCAAGAAGGCGGACGCGCCCGAACAGCCACGCATGCTCCTGGTGGCGCCGATGTCCGGCCATTTCGCCACGCTGTTGCGCGGCACGGTGAAGACGCTGTTGCAGGATCACGACGTCTACATCACCGACTGGCACAATCCGCGCGACATTCCGCTCGACAAGGGCCCGTTCGGGCTCGACGACTACACCGCGCATCTGATCGATTTCCTGGGCCAGCTCGGCCCTCGCCCGCACATGGTGGCAATCTGTCAGCCGTCGGTCTCGGCGCTCGCTGCGACCGCGATCATGTGCGAGGACGATCATCCCTCGCGTCCGGGGACGCTGACCCTGATGGCGGGGCCGATCGATACGCGTATCCAGCCGACCAAGGTGAACGAATTCGCCAAGAGCAAGCCGATCAATTGGTTCGAGGACAATCTGATCAGTTACGTTCCGGTGCAATGCAAGGGCGCGTTCCGGAAGGTCTATCCGGGCTTTGTGCAGCTCACCGCTTTCGTGTCGATGAATCTCGAACGTCACATCAAGCAGCATCTCGATTTGCACAATCACCTCGTCAAGGGCGAGAAGGACAAGGCTGAAATCATCAAGACGTTTTACGATGAATATTTCGCCGTCATGGACCTGCCGGCGGAATTCTACATCCAGACCGTGCGGGATGTGTTCCAGGAGCATCTGCTGCCACAGGGCAGGTTGACCTTCCGCGGGCGCACCGTGAACCCGGCCGCCATCCGCCGGCTCGGGCTGATGACGGTCGAGGGCGAGAAGGATGACATCTGCTCGATCGGCCAGACGCTGGCGGCGCAGGAGCTCTGCACGGGCGTCCGCGCCTATCGCCGGGTACACCACATGCAGGCCGGCGTCGGTCATTACGGCGTGTTCAGCGGCAGGAAATGGAATAACGAGATCTATCCGCTGCTGCGCGATTTCGTGCACGTCAACGCGTGAGTCCCTCGTCTCGTCATTCCGGGACTCGCGCGAAGCGCGAGAACCCGGAATCCCGCCGTTATGTGCACGCAACTCACCTCGAGATTCCGGATCGGTCCGCTCCCGCGAACCGTCCGGAATGACGAGGCTGTGCGGCGCACGCGTCCTCGCGATGACCACGCCTTTCGAATCCACCCTAGCTCGGCCGGAAGAACCGCGCTAAGCGACATGCTGGGCGCGAACCTTCCAAGCAACAAAATCATCCCCGGGGAGAAACAACCATGCGACCATCATCCACCTCCATCCGCGCGCTGGCGCTCGGCGTCATTGGCGCTCTCTGGCTGACGGGCACCGCGAATGCCGCCGAGGTCCGGGTGATGATCTCCGGGGGACTGACCGCGGCCTTCAAGGCGCTGGTGCCTGCCTTCGAACGCCAGACCGGCAACAAGGTGCTGATCGCCTACGGGCCCTCGATGGGCACGACGGTCAACGCCATTCCCGTGCGGCTCGAACGTGGCGAACCTGCCGACGTCCTGATCATGGTCGGCTACGCGCTCGGCGATCTCATCAAGAGTGGAAAGGTGATTGCCGACAGCCGGGTCGATCTCGTCAACTCGCCGATCGGGATCGCGGTGAAGACGGGCGCGCCACATCCCGACATCAGTTCGTCGGATGCCGTAAAGAAAGCCCTTTTGAGCGCCAAGTCGGTCGCCTACTCTGACAGCGCCAGCGGCGTCTATGTCTCGACCGAGATGTTCCAGAAGCTCGGCATCATCGATCAGATGAAGGACAAAGCGACGAAAATTCCGGCGACACCGGTCGGCGAGATCGTCGCCAAGGGCGATGCCGAGATCGGCCTGCAGCAGATCAGCGAGCTCAAGCCCGTGCAGGGCATCGACATCGTCGGCAAGCTGCCGGACGACCTGCAGAAGATCACGGTGTTCTCGGCCGGCATCGCGACGGTTTCGAAGGAGCCCGAAGCAGGCAAGGCACTGATCAAGTACCTGACCTCGCCCGAAGCCCGCGACGAGATCGTCAAGAGCGGCCTGGATCCAATTCCAGCGCACGCGACGAACTAGCGCAAAGCAGCGCGGGTCTCGCCGTGAGGTTTACCTCGGCCCGCTTGCGGCGCACAAATCAAATATCGAAGAAACGCGATTGGGCAGTCCCCGACGCGGCCCATCCTTCGAGACGCCCGCGTGCGGCGCGCTACTCGGATGAGGTCATCGTGCGCGGCGTGAACTTAGATCCTCATGGTGAGGAGGCGTGCACCCGCCGTCTCGAACCATGAGGACCGGGAGACAGCCCCGCGGCCGACGATGCCATGAGGCGATAGCCCTGCCGCGAACGGAACGAGGGAGCCGAAGCAGCGCGCTGATCTCCGATGGACTCCGCCACGTCCCTGTCCGATGCTGCACGCTTTGGGACAGGCAAAACGGAGGACATCCATGGCGACACTGGAAAAAGGCATCACCCCGAGCGGCGAAGGATATCGCGGCAAGACCTGGAACATTCTGGGCCAGATTTACTTCCCGAAGGCCGTGACCAATTCCACTTTCGCGTTCGAGACCAACAGCGATCCCGGACAATTCGTGCCGGTGCATGTGCATCCGACCCAGGATGAGTTCATCCTGGTGCAGGAAGGCGTGCTCGACCTGAAGCTCGACGAAGTTCTGGGTGCAGGCCAAGGCCGGCGATCTCGTGCGCATGCCGCGCGGCATTCCGCATGGCTACTTCAACAAATCCGACAAGCCGGCGCGCGCATTGTTCTGGGTCTCGCCGATGCAGAAGCTGGAAGCGCTGTTCGACAAGCTCCATAATCTGACCGATCCGGCGGAGGTCGTGCGCATCTCCGCCGATCATGAAGTCGATTTTCTGCCGCCCGAAGCGAACGACTGACAGCGAGCGCCGCCGGAGAAGGCCGCGACCAGCCCTCTCACTGCGTCCGGACCGGACTATCTTTCAGGCCGTTGGCGTCATAGGCCTTGCGCAGGGTGCCATTCGCGATGGCCTCCGTCATGAATGTCTTGACGAAGGCCAGCGACTGCGGATGGTTCAAGGGCACCGCGACCGCAGTCACCGTCTTCTTGAAGGTCTCGTCGAGCACCTTGGTGCCAGGAATTTTTTTCGCCATTGCGTTGAGCTGGTCGCGTGACAGCGCAAACGCATCGATCTCGCCGTTCTTCAACAGATTGAATATCTCGTCATAGGTCTGGTAACCCGTGACCACGGCGTTCTTCAGATGCGCCTGCGCGCCGCGCATGGTCGTGGTGTTGTTGACGGCGGCAACCTTGACGCCCGTCTGGTCGAGCGCGGCGAAATTGGTGATGGTCGAGCCGGCCTTCACGATGTAGGTCGCGTCGGCGACCTCGTAGATCGGGCCGAATGACATCTTGGTCTCGCGCTCCGGATCCTGCGGCAGGAAGGTGACGTCCCACGCACCTTTGGACGCAGCGTCAGTAACCTGTCCGGAATTGGGATAGGCGACATATTCGACCGGCACGCCGAGTTGCGCGGCCATGTCCTTGCCGAGATCGACCGGCACGCCGGCGTAGCCGCCGGATTCCGTCTTGGTCGACCAGAACGCGCCGCCGGCCGCACTGATCCCGATCGCCACCCGCAGCTTGCCGGTCGGCGCGATTTCATCCTTCAGGCCGTCGGCATTTGCAGCCATCGCCATCATCATTGCCCCTATCACAAGAATTGCACTGCAAAGCCAGGATTGCTTTGACATCCGACTTCTCCTCCCCGCCCGCTCTTGCCTTGGGATCGGTTGAGCCGACCCTTCGCATCTTCATTGGCAAGATGCGACGATAAGATCGTCTTGGCCGAGATGTGACAAGGGGCCGTAGAGCATTGCAGCCTTTCCGGTTCCACTGCCGGTCGATTGTTGCTATTGAAGTGCGCGGGAAGCCTGTTCGCAGGCTTTTTGAAATGGGGCCCTGCAATGACGCGTGCGTTTCCGCCACGTCCCGGACCATTTGACCGGCGAAGTCCCCTGCCGACGATGCGCGCCGCCATAGCGTTGCTCTCTCGTCGCGTTGCTCGCGGGCTGCGAGCAGAACACGTTCCAGCCGCCACCGCCGCCCAAGGTCGACGTCGCCGTGCCGGTGCAGCGTGCGATCACGCGCTATCTCGACGCGACCGGCAACACCGCACCGATCAAGTCCGTCGATCTGGTGGCGCGCGTCCAGGGCTTTCTGCAGTCGATCGATTACAAGGACGGCAGCTTCGTCAAGGAAGGCACGACGCTGTTCACGATCGAGCCGGAGACCTACAAGCTCAAGCTCGACCAGGCTCGGGCCGCCCAGGCCGGCGCGGAAGCATCGTTGAAACAGGCTGAAGCGGATTTCAAGCGGCAGACCGACCTCGTCGCACGGCAGGCCGTGTCGCAGGCGACGCTCGACACGTCGACCTCCGCGCGCGAGAACGCCCAGGCCAATCTGCAGCAGGCGCAGGCCAACACGAGAATTGCCGAGGTCAATTTCGGCTACACCAAGGTCACCGCGCCGTTCGACGGCATCGTGACGGCGCATCTGGTGTCGATCGGCGAACTGGTCGGGGCGTCCTCGCCCACGCAGCTTGCGAGCATCGTCGCGCTCGATCCGATCTATGTGAACTTCAATGTCAGCGAGCAGGACGTGCTGCGGGTTCGTGCCGAAGCAAGACGACGGGGCCTTACCGCAACTGACTTGACGCGCCTGCCGATCGACGTCGGCCTGCAGACCGAGGACGGTTATCCGCACCAGGGCAACCTCGACTATGCCGCGCCCACGGTCAATCAATCGACCGGCACGCTCGCGGTGCGCGGCGTCATCCCCAATCCGGACCGCATTTTGCTTCCAGGCTTTTTCGTTCGCATTCGCGTGCCGATCGACACGCAGCAGGATGCCCTGCTCATCCCCGACACCGCGCTCGGCAGCGACCAGGGCGGCCGCTATGTGCTCGTCGTCAACGGCGATAACGTCGTCGAGCAACGCAAGGTGCAGACCGGGCAATTGGAAGCCGGCGGCATGCGCGTGATCGAGAGCGGCCTGAAACCGGACGACAGATTGATCGTCGCCGGACTGCTGCGGGCGATCCCGGGCCAGAAGGTCGACCCGCAATTGCAGAAGATCGAGTCCCCCACCGCGTCGGCCAAGTAGGACCGGCTCATGATCTCCAAATTCTTCATCGAACGGCCGGTTCTTTCCAACGTCATCGCCATCCTGATGATCCTGATCGGCGGCGTGTCGTTGTTCCGGCTCGCGGTCGCGCAATATCCCGATGTCGTGCCGCCGACCGTGCAGGTCACCACGCGCTATCCCGGCGCCAGCGCCAAGACCGTGGTCGACACCGTGGCGCTGCCGATCGAGCAGCAGGTCAACGGCGTCGAGGGCATGTTGTACATGCAGTCCTATAGCGCCGCCGACGGCACCTATACACTGACGGTGACGTTTGCGATCGGCACCGACCTGAACTTCGCGCAGGTGCTGGTGCAGAACCGCGTCTCCAGCGCGCTGTCGCAACTGCCGCAATCGGTGCAGAACCAGGGCGTCACGGTGCAGAAGAAATCGACCTCTATTCTTCTGTTCGTGACATTGACCTCGCCTGACGCGAGGTTCGACAGCCTTTTTCTCAGCAATTACGCGACCATCAATCTGAAGGACGAGCTGTCGCGACTGCCGGGCGTCGGCAACGTCACGGTGTTCGGCGCCGGGCAATACTCGATGCGGATCTGGCTCGATCCCAACAAGCTGCAGGTGCGCGACCTGATGCCACAGGACGTCATCCAGGCGATCCAGCAGCAGAGCCAGCAGGTCACCGCCGGGCAGGTCGGCGCGCCGCCGACGCCGCCCGGCCAGCCGTTCCAATACACGCTGAACGTCAACGGACGCCTCGACGACGCCAGCCAGTTCGAGGATATCATCGTCAAGACCGGCAGCAATGGCGACGTCACGCGGGTGCGCGACGTCGGCTCGGTCGAACTCGGCGCGCAGACCTACAGCCAGCAGTTCTCGCTCAACAATCAGCCCGCGACCGGCATCGGCGTGTTCCAGTCGCCCGGCGCCAACGCACTGGAGGTCGAGCAGGCCGTCGAGAAGAAGATGTCCGAGCTCGCGCGCAGCTTCCCCCAGGGCATGAAGTACGAAACGCCGTTCGACACCACGAAGTTCGTCTCGGCCTCGATCAACGAGGTCTACAAGACGCTGATCGAGGCCGGCGTGCTGGTGCTGGTCGTCATCCTCGTGTTCCTGCAGGACTGGCGTGCGATGCTGGTGCCTGCGACCACCGTGCCCGTCACGATCATCGGCGCCTTCGCAGGCATGGCGGCGCTCGGCTTCACCATCAACCTATCGACGCTGTTTGCGATCGTGCTGGCGATCGGCATCGTCGTGGACGATGCGATCGTCGTGGTCGAAGGCGCAGCGCACAATATCGAGCAGGGCATGAATGGCCATGATGCCGCGATCCGTGCGATGGACCAATTGTTCGGACCGATCATCGGCATCACACTGGTCCTGATCTCGGTGTTCCTGCCGGCGGCCTTCCTGCCCGGACTGACGGGGCGCATCTACGCGCAATTCGCGCTCGTCATCGCGGCGACCGCATTGCTGTCGGCGATCAACGCGGCGACCTTGAAGCCGACGCAGTGTGCGCTGTGGCTCCGTCGCCCGGTTCCTCCGGCGCAGCGCAACTGGTTCTATCGCGGCTTCAACAGGATCTACGACAAGCTTGAGCGTGGTTACGCGCGGCTGATCGGCGCGCTTGCCCGCCATGCCAACATTTCTGTCATCTTCGCGCTGATCCTGATCGGCATCGGCGGCTATGGGTTGTCGCGCGTGCCGACCGGCTTCCTGCCGATCGAGGACCAGGGCTACCTGATCGCGGCCGTGCAGTTGCCCGACGGCGCCGCGATCGACCGCACCCAGAAGGTGCTCCATGACGTCAGCGACGATCGTCGGCAAGTCGCCGGGCGTTTCGCAGGTGATCACGATCGCGGGCATCTCCGCGCTCGACAGCAGCGCGAGCCTCGCCAATGCCGGCGTCGCCTATATCATCCTGAAGGATTGGGACGCGCGCGGCCCCGGCGAGGATCTGCGCTCACTGGTGGTCGGGTTGAACCAGAAGGTCAGCGGCATCATGGAGGCGCGCACGCTGGTGCTGCCGCCGCCGCCCATTCAAGGCATCGGCAACGCCGCCGGCTTCGCCATGCAGGTCGAGCTGCGCGACGGCAACAGCGACTACGCCAAGCTGCAGGCGATCACCAATGCCGTGGTCGCCAACGCAGGCACCCAGAGCGCGCTGCAGCGCGTTTCCTCGCCGTTCCGCGCGACGGTGCCGCAAATCAATGTCGAGGTCGACCGCGTCAAGACCCAGACACTGCACGTCACGACCGACCAGATCTTCTCGACGCTGTCGTCCTATCTCGGCTCGTCCTACGTCAACCAGTTCAACAAATTCGGTCGCGTATTCCAGGTCTATACCCAGGCCGACGCCAAATTCCGTCTCACCCCGCGCGACATCGCCAACATGCAGGTGCGCAACCAGAACGGCGACATGGTCCCGATCGGCACGGTGGCGAACATCACACCGGCGGTCGGCCCGTCGCTGATCAGCCTCTACAATCTCTACCCGTCCGCGACCATCGTCGGCCTGCCCGCACAGGGCTACAGCTCGGGCCAGTCGCTGAGCCTGATGGAGCAGGTCGCGGATAAGACCCTGCCGCCCGGCGCCGGTTATGATTGGACCGCGATGTCGTATCAGGAGAAGGCGGTCTCGAACCAGATCTACTACGTCTTCGGTCTCGCGATGCTGTTGGTCTATCTGGTGCTCGCCGGCCAATATGAGAGCTGGTATTCGCCGATCTCGGTGATCCTCGCGGTGCCGCTCTCGCTGCTGGGGCCGATGACGGTTCTGACCGCGCTTAAGATCGACAACAATCTCTACGTCCAGATCGGGCTCATCCTCCTGATCGCGCTGTCGGCGAAGAATGCGATCCTGATCGTGGAGGTCGGGCTCGAATTGCAGCGCGACGGCAAGCCGCTGATCGAGTCCGCGGTCGAAGCCGCCCGCGCCCGGTTCCGCCCGATCCTGATGACGTCATTCGCCTTCATCCTCGGCGTGTTGCCGCTGGTGCTCGCGACCGGCGCCGGCGCCAATGCGCGCAAGTCGATCGGCATCACGGTCTTCTCAGGCATGCTGGCCTCGACCTGCCTGGCGGTGCTGTTCGTGCCGGCCTTCTTCGTCGTCGTGCAGCGCTTTGCCAACTGGCGCGAGGGCGGGAAGAAGAAGGCGCCCGCGACCGAGACCGTCGCACAGGCGGGGCCATGACGTAATCATTCACGCCGCCTCCGCGGCGGGCGTCCTGATCTCCTGCGGCAGGATGATCGCGGCGGCGACCGCCAGCAGACACAGCGCCGCAAACGCATGCAGCATGGTGACGAAGCCACCGCGCTCATAGAGCCATGCGACCAGGCCGACCGACGCGCCCGCCGCGGTGAAGCCGACGAAATAACGCACCGCATAGGCGCGCGAGCGCCATTCCTCGCTGGTGTATTTGCCGACCATCGCGTCGTTGACGGTGACCTGGCCGAACGCACCCATCACGATCCCGATCGAGACCAAGATCAAGGGCAGGTTCGACAGCGTCGCGGCGAGATAGAGGAAACGGCGCCAGCACGAACGACAGCGGTAGTGCGACGGTCTTCAGCGAATGCCGGTCGAGAAGCTTGCCGATGGTATATTGCGTCATTGCGCCGAACACATAGACACAGGCCGCGATCACGCCGAGCAGCGCCGGACTGCTGGTGAGACCGGCGAGCCGTTCCGCGAACAGTTTCGGCAGCGCCACCGTCACCGCGTTGAACGTGGTCGAGATCGCGATCACGACAATCAGAAGCGCGAGGATCACGCGCCACATGTCGCGTTTCGCGACCCGCGCTTGCGCCGCCGCCTGCTTCGAGCCCTTGCGATCCTCATGCACCACCGAGAACGAGAAAACCACGCCAAGCAGCATCGTGACGACGCCCGGGACGATGAACGCAAAACGCCAGCCAAGATATTGCCCGATCACGCCGGTGACCAGCGCCGACGACGCCACGCCGAGATTGCCCCAGACGCCGTTCATCCCCATCTCGCGGCCGAGCTTGTCGGCATAGGAGACGATCATCGCGGTGCCGACGGGATGATAGATCGAGGCGAACAGGCCGATCGCCAGCAGCGCCGCGCCGAGCTGCGTCGGGGTCTGGACCAGACCGACCGAGATCATCGACAAGCCGATGCCCAAAAAGAAGATCACCATCATGTGACGGCGGCTCCAGCGGTCGCCGAGCCAGCCGGTGATCAGCGAGCCCGCGCCGAACGCGATGAAACCCGGGGTCGCGTAGGGCAGCAGCTCCGAATAGGCCATGCCGAGCGCCGGTCCCATGATGATGACCGCAGCCGCGAAGATCAGCATCGCGTAGTGGTCGATGAAGTGGCCGGCGTTGACGAAGCCGATGACCCTGGAGGGGCTGTTCATGACGATTCCCGTTCTGTGCGGGATAGGTTATAGGGTTTTGTCCTGACGGGATGCTGCCAATGACTGTCGCCGAAATGCCAATCGCCGAAATCCGGGCCACCCACCGGGCGACCGGCGACGGCGTGCATCTGGTCGCGCGCAACTACCGAAAGGGCGTGCGGCTCGATCCGCACATGCATCGCGAGGCGCAACTGGTCTATGCGGCCCGCGGCACCATGCAGGTGACCACGCCGAAGGGACGCTGGCTGGTGCCGCCCGACCGCGCGGTCTGGGTCCCTGCCCGGCTCGTACATGCGATCGACGTGCTCGCCGACATCGAGATGCGCACGCTCTATTTCGACCTCGCCTGGCTGAAGCGCGAGAAGCGCAATGCGGGGCTGACGTCGGAGTTCGTGGTGCGGGTCTCGCCGCTGTTGCATCAGGCAATCCTCGCGCTGTTCGACAGCCGCAATTCGCGCGAGCGGACCGGGCTCCTGATCAAGCTCGCGATGCTCGAATTGCATCAGGCGGAGGACCCCGCGACGTTCATCCCGCTGCCGCACGAGCCGCGCTGCCGGCGCGCGGCCGATCTGGTGCTGAAGGCGCCCGCGGCCGCGCATGACATCGAGACGCTGGCGCGGAAAGTCGGCACCTCGGCGCGGACGCTGTCGCGGCTGTTCGCTTCCGAAACCCAGCTCAGCTTCAAGAGCTGGTGCCAGCGGGCGCGCATCGCGGCGGCGATCGAGCGGCTGTCAATGGGTAAAAATGTCTCGGTCAAGAAGCTTGCCGCCGATCTCGGCTATGCCAGTGTGCCGGCGTTCTCGCATGCCTTCCGGCAGGTGACCGGCAAGACCCCCACCGATTTTGTGGACACCAAATGATAACCTTGACATCATCCTCCCTATCAGAACGCGCGAGAACGGAGGGTCCGGTCGCCCGAGGGTAGTCGTGATTGATTGACCAAGACGCGACCGACGCTTGATTGTGATCGGTTTCGCCATAAATCCCATGTAAGGATTCCGACGCTTAAACGGATTCGACACAGCCCCATGGCCAGCGCCTTTTTTTCCGACCTGCTTGCAACCATTTCCGAACGCGGCCGCACGCTGCTGAGCCGCGCCAGCCCGACCGACGAGAAACCCGACGCCAACGGCCTGATCGAGCTGTGCGAGGCGCTGCTGTCCGGCCGCGGCGAAGCATCCGGCACCGCCATGGCGCGCGAGGTGCTCGACCACTATCAGGACCTTGATGCCGACGAGCAGCTGTATTTCTTCAAGGGGCTGGTCCGCGACTTCGGACCGGACCGCAAGAAGCTCGAAAAGGCGATCGAGACCTGGCGTGCGACGCCGCCCGAGAATGACACCGGCGACCTGCACTTTGCCTCCGAGCCGCGGCGGCAGGAGCTGATCCGCCGCCTGAACCGCGCGCCCAACGGCACCAGCGACCTGGTCGCCATGCGCGCCGATCTGCTGACGCTGATGAATGGCCACAAGGATCTGGCGACGCTCGATCGCGACGTCGCGCACCTGCTGAGTTCGTGGTTTAACAGGGGGTTTCTCGTGCTGCGCAGGATCGACTGGTCGACACCGGCCAATATCCTCGAACAGATCATCCGCTACGAGGCGGTGCACGAGATCCGCGACTGGGACGATCTGCGCCGCCGCATCGACCCCGTCGACCGTCGCTGCTACGCCTTCTTCCATCCAGCGCTCGCCGACGCCCCGCTGATCTTTGTCGAGGTGGCGCTGACCGAGACGATTCCGTCGGCGATCGCGCCCTTGCTCGCGGTCGACCGGCAGCCGGTGCCGATCGATCGCGCGCGCACCGCCGTGTTCTATTCGATCTCCAACACCCAGCGCGGGCTCGGCGGCATCTCCTTCGGCAATTTCCTGATCAAGCAGGTGGTCGAGGAGTTGCGCCGCGAATTGCCCAAGCTCGACACCTTCGTGACGCTGTCGCCGGTGCCGAATTTCATGCAGTGGCTGAAGCAGCCCAACGACGCGTCGCTGACGGACGAGGACCGCGCCGTCCTCAAGCTGCTGGACGAGCCGAAATGGTACGAGAATCCCGAAATCGTCGCACAGCTTCGCAGCGTGATCGAGCCGACTGCCGCGCATTATTTCCTCAAGGCCCGCACATCGAAGGGACGGCTGATCGATTCGGTCGCCCGCTTCCACCTCGGCAACGGCGCGCGGCTGGAGCGCATCAACTGGCTCGGCGATCTCTCGTCGAAGGGCCTGCGCGAATCCGCCAGCATCATGGTCAACTATCTCTATCGCCTCGACGACATCGAGAAGAACCACGAGGCCTACGCGAACGACGGCGAGGTGGTCGCCTCCAGCGCCGTGAAGAAGCTGCTCAAGACCGAAGGCCGCAGGCTGCTTGACATGCGGCTGTCGTAAGGCCGCAACGCGACTACGTCGCTCCGCGCTCGAGCCCGAGCTCACTGTCGTCCTGCGAACGCAGCGGACCCATAACCACAGGGCGTGGTTTGTGGCCTGAACGGCGGGACGGCTTTCATTTCCGGCACGACAAGCATCGCGCGGTATCGGTCCCTGCGTTCGCAGGGACGACATGCAGAGAGAGCGCGGAAAACAATCACTGCTACGCCGCCAGCGCCTTCATCTCCGCGTAGAGGTCTGACTTGCCTTCAAAGCCGATGCCGGGAAGATCGGGCATTGTGATGTGACCGTTCTCGACGCGGACGCCGTCGGGGAAACCGCCATAGGGCTGGAACAGGTCGGGATAGCTCTCATTGCCGCCGAGGCCCAAGCCTGCCGCGATGTTGAGCGACATCTGGTGGCCGCCATGGGGAATGCAGCGGCTTGGCGACCAGCCATGGGTGTGCAGCACTTTCAATGTGCGCTGATATTCGCAGAGCCCATAGGACAGCGCGCAATCGAATTGCAGCCAGTCGCGGTCCGGGCCGCATGCCGCCATAGCGGATCAGATTCCTCGCGTCCTGATGACTGAACAGGTTCTCGCCGGTCGCCATCGGCGCCGGATAGAACTCGGCGAGCGCGGCCTGCAGCGCGTAGTCGAGGGGATCGCCCGCCTCCTCGTACCAGAACAGCGGATAATCGCGCAGCATCTTGGCATAGGCGATCGCGGTCTCCAGATCGAAGCGGCCGTTGGCGTCGACCGCAAGCTGCGCCTCCTTGCCGATCTCCTTCAGCACCGCCTCGATGCGCGTGCGATCTTCCTCGATGGGCGCGCCGCCGATCTTCATCTTCACGACGTTGTAGCCGCGATCGAGATAGCCGCGCATCTCGCCGCGCAGCATCGACAGATCCTTGCCGGGATAGTAATAGCCGCCGGCGGCATAGACGAAGACGCGCGGATTGGCGGTCAGGCCATGACGCTCCGCGAGCAGGCGGAACAGCGGCTTGCCCGCGATCTTCGCGACCGCATCCCACACCGCCATGTCGATGGTGCCGACCGCGACCGAGCGCTCGCCATGACCGCCCGGCTTCTCGTTCGACATCATCGTCGCCCAGACCTTGTCCGGATCGAGATTGTCGCCGGCCTCATTCAGCAGCGACTTCGGATCGGCCTCCGTCAGCCGCGGCGCGAAGCGCTCGCGGATCAGGCCGCCCTGCCCGTAACGGCCGTTGGAATTGAAGCCGTAGCCGACCACGCGCTTGCCGTCGCGCTTTACGTCGGTGACGACGGCGACGAGGCTCGTCGTCATCTTGGTGAAGTCGATATAGGCGTTGCGGATCGGCGAAGAGATCGGTTTTGTGACTTCGCAGACGTCGACGATGCGGACGGACATGGTGTTGGCTTTCTGATACGAGTTCTCAGTCATGCTCTGCCGTCATCTGCGAGGAGCGAAGCGACGAAGGCGAGATCCAGCCTTTCTTTCTGCAGACTACCTGGATTGCTTCGCTACGCTCGCAATGACGGCCGATGTGCTGTGGTGCACGCGGCTAAGACGAACTCTTGTCGCGGAAATACGGCTCCACGGGGCCGTGCACCTTGATCGTCAGCGGATTGCCGTGACGATCCTTGGCGTTGCCGGCGGTCACGCGGATCCAGCCCTCGCTGATGCAATATTCCTCGACATTGGTTTTCTCCTGGCCCTTGAAGCGGATGCCGACGTCGCGCGCGAGGATGTCGGCATTGTAATAGGGACTGTTCGGATCGACCGACAGCCGGTCTGGAAACTCGTCGTTCATCGCGTCATTCTTTTCGTTCACAGCAGGGCCTCGATCTCTTGGCGCAATCCTTCGGGTCTCGCGGTCGGTGCGTGGCGCGCCACCACCTTGCCGGTGCGGTCGACCACGAATTTGGTGAAATTCCATTTGATGGCGGCGCCGAGCAGCCCCGACTTCTCGCCCTTCAGATGGTTATAGAGCGGATGCGCGTTGGCGCCGTTGACGTCGATCTTGTCGAACATCGGAAAGGTCACGTCGTAGTTGGTTTCGCAGAACACAGCGATGTCCTTGGCGCTGCCCGGCTCCTGGCCGCCGAACTGGTTGCAGGGAAAGCCGAGCACGGAAAGGCCGCGCGAGGACAGGTCGCGATGCAGCGTCTCCAACCCCTGATATTGCGGCGTGAACCCGCAGGCGCTGGCGGTATTGACGATCAGGAGCACCCGCCCCTCGAACCGCTTCAACGGCACGTCCTCGCCCGCGAGCGAGCGGGCGGTGAAATCGTAGACCTTCGCCATTCACAGTCCTTCAAGAAAATCAGCTTGCGGGATCGACCGGCGACGCAGGCACCCCACCCGCCTCGATCGCCTCGCCCGCAGCCAGGCACAAATCCTCGCGATAACGGCCGGAGACGAGCTGGACGCCGACCGGGACCCGCCCGACCAATCCGGTCGAGACCGTTAGCCCAGGCAGCCCCATGAAGGGAATAGCGATCTGCGGCAACTGCGCATGCCAGACCCGGGCGAAAGAGACGTCGTCCTTGCGGTCGAGGTGGTCGGGGAATGGCAGCTCGCCGGAGACCGGAATCAGCAGCACCGCGTAGGTCTCGAACAGCTCCAGCCATTGCCGGGTCAGCGTCGCGCGCCGGGTCAAGGCCTTTGGACAGCGCCGGCCCATCGAACGACGCGACCTTGGCGCGGTTGCCGTTGAGGCAGGCGAGCGCGCCGGGATCGCCTTCGCGCGTGGCCATCTCGAGCTGCGCCTCATAGCCGTCGCCGAGCCAGAGCTTGGTCTGCAGGTCGGCCGGCTCGCGCATCGGGGGCGTGTCCGTGATCTCCTCGACCGTCCAGCCGGCGCGCTCCAGCCGCCTGGCGGCGTCTGCGACCGCGGCCTTCACTTCGGCGACGGGATTGAGGCCATCGGGGTTGAGACACATCGCGACGCGCTTCGGCATCGCGGGGCCTTCGAGCGGCGCCGGGACCCACCAGGGATCGCGAAAATCCTTAAGCGACATCGCAGCCAGCGCGATGCGGAGATCGCCGACGGTGCGCGCCAGCGGGCCGGAGACCGCGCTGATCTGCGGACCAATGGGGCGCTCCGGCAGCGCGGCATTGAAGGCCGCGACGCGGCCCACCGTCGGGCGCAGGCCGTGCACGCCGCAGGCATAGGCGGGATAGCGGATCGAGCCGGCGATATCGGTGCCATGCGCGATATGGCCGATGCCGGCCGCGACTGCCGCGCCCGCACCACCCGAGGAGCCGCCCGGCGTGATCGACGGATCGCGCGGGTTCTTGGTGTCGCCGTGGATCAGGTTGGTGGTGAACCAGCGGTAGGAGACGGCCGGGCAGTTGGTGCGGCCGAGAATGACGGCGCCGTTCTTGCGCAGATTGTCGATCACGGGACTGTTGCTCTTGGCGATGGTGTCGCGCTGGAGTTTCAGCCCGTTGGTGGTGGCAAAGCCTTCCTGGTCGATATTGACCTTCACCGTGACCGGCACGCCGGCGAGCGCGCCCGCCTTTTCACCCTTGGCGATCGCCGCATCCACCGCGGCCGCCTGCTTCAACACGTCGTCCGGCCGATGGTCGATCACGGCGTTAATTCTGGGATTCACGGCATCCAGCCGCGCCAGCGCCGCGGTGGCGGCCTCTTTCGCCGATACCTTCTTCGATGCGATGAGAGCGGCGAGATCGCCAGCCGAAAGACGCCAGAGATCGTCCATTTGCAACTCCATTTGACCGTCCGTCTTTTAGCGGCAAGCGAACGGCAAGGCCAGCCAGCCGGAGGACGGCGTGACGAGTGAGGGAGCGAGGGCCTCATGGCTCTTCCGGCGATGCCGAGCATCGTCCGGAGACGGCGCTTTGCGCCTCCTCACCATGAGGGTTTGGCAGCGTGCCCAGCTCTCTCCGCTGTCATCACCCGCTTCAGGCGGGCGATCCAGTATTCCAGAGGCGGCTGGGCTTTCACGGAGAGGCCGCGGCGTACTGGATGCCCGCATGCGCGGGCATGACGAGTGAGAGGATGTGAGTCCGCCTTCTCGCGGCGCGATGCGTCCGAGTTTTTCCATCAATCCTGCCCTCTTCAAAGCAGAGGGCGCAGGGAAGGCCGGGCGCCGGCTGGCACCCATGGTCCGCGTGCAACAAAAAAGCACGCGGCAGAACCACAGGTTCAGCCGAAAACGTCCGGCCTTCCCTGCGCAATGGTGTTACGGCTTATACGTGCTCTCCCCGGTGACCAGGCTTTGTTGTCACCGTTGCCTCGCGTCATCTCGCGAAACGTAACGCCAGCCTTGGGGCGTCAGGACCACACGATTTCGCCGTCCGCGATATGCTGTTCGTCTTACGACACGCCGCGTCCATCGCATCCCGCTTCCAACGTCCGTGACGATCGCGAAGCGCCCCTCATGTGGGTGCGGGACGTGCGAATGCTCGTTCTGATTTGCCCGACAACGCAAGCGAAAATGTGCACGACGGGCAGTTTGCGCATAGCGGGAATGCGTTCGCGCGACGCCTTCCACCGTCATTGCGAGCCACCGGGTCCGCGCGTAGCGCGGCCCGATGACAGGCTCCGCGAAGCAATCCAGAACTCTCTTCGCGGACGCAGTCTGGATTGCTTCGTCGCTGGCGCTCCTCGCAATGACGAACACTCACTCCACCGTCATTCAGGGGCGCGAAGCGAACTATGGTGCGCAATTGCGCACCTGAGAATCTCGTCATTCCGGGTTCAGCCCTGTCGGGCTGCCCCGGAATGACGGGGAAAGTTAGCGCACGCGCGATATGTAATACGCGAGGTCCGCAATCTGATCCGGTGTCACCGGCTGCATCACGTCGGCCATGGTGCCGTCGTAGCCGTGGCGGCTGTTGTCCTTGTAGGCGGCGAGCGTCCTCGCGAGATAATCCTCGCGCTGATCGGCGATGCGCGGCACGTTCTCGCCGCCGGAGAAATCCTGCTTGTGGCAGGAGTTGCAGCGATACTGCGTCGCCAGCACCTGCGCGCGCTGCATCCGCGTGGGATCGCCGGCATCGGACGGCGGCGCCGGCTTTGGCAGGGTCGCAATGAAATCGGAAAACTCGCGCAGGTCCGCGTCGCTCAGCGGCTTCGCGACCTCGTTCATGGGATCGAAGGTGCGCAGCTTCTCGCGGAACATGAAAAGCTGGATCAGCGCGTAAGGCGCCTGCTGGCCACCGAGCGAGGGCGTATTCTCGGTCTGCGACAGTCCCTTTTCGCCGTGACAGGCAAAGCACATCGCGGCGCGTTCCGCGATCTGCTCCGCGTTTGCGGAAGACGCGATCAAGGCCAATGCTAACGCCGCTATCACTCTGCGCATTGGCCGCCCCTTGCAATTCGCTCACGGTCCGTGAGCCATCGGCTCCGGGCCTCTACCGTTCCGTATTCTGTCCCCGTCATTCCGGGGCGCGCGTGAGCGCGAACCCGGAATCTCGAGATTCCGGGGCCGATGCTGCGCATCGTCCCGGAATGACGACTTCCAAAAAGACCTTACTGTGTCGCCAGCTTCTGCTTGCCGTAGGTGACGCGATAGACGGCGCCGTTCCAGTCATCGGAGACCAGCATCGATCCGTCCTTCAACTGCAGCACGTCGACCGGACGCCCGATATAGCTGTTATTATCCAGGAAGCCGGTGATCAAGGGCTCGGTTGATTTCACCTTGCCGTCCTTGTCGAGTTTCACGACGACGACGTCGCCGCCGAACTTCTTGGACCTGTTCCACGATCCGTGCCGCGCGACGATGATGGTGTTCTTGTAGGCCTTCGGGAACATGCTACCGGTATAGAATCGCATGCCCAGCGAAGCCGAGTGCGGACCCATCAGGCCGACAGGCGGTGTGAATTCACTGCAGGAATGGCCCCAGCCGAATTCGGGATCGGGAATGTTGCCCTGGTAGCAATAAGGTGCGCCGAAATCCTCGCCCACCTTGGTGATGTGGTTGAGCTCGTCCTCAGGCACGTCCTCCGACAGCCAGTCGCGGCCGTTGTCGGTGAAGTACATCTGCTTGTTTTCAGGATTCCAGTCGAAGCCGACGCTGTTGCGAACGCCGAGCGCAACCACCTCCGCGCCTGAACCGTCGAGATTGATCCGGCGGATCTGGCCATGGGCATCGTCATGCAACACGTTGTTGCCGGGCTGTCCCACCGGAACGTAGAGCTTGTTGTCAGGACCGACCGCGATGAACTTCCAGCCATGGGCCTCGTCCTTCGGCAGGTTGTCGTAGATCACCGTCGGCTTCGGCGGATCGTCGAGATGGTCCTCGACATTGTCGATCTTGGAGATCTTCGAGAGCTCGGCGATGTAGAGCGTGCCGTTGTGGAACGCGACGCCGTTCGGCCGGTACAGGCCCGACGCCAGCACCTTCACCGTGCGCTTACCGTCCTTGTTGACGATGGCATAGACCTTGTCGACCAGGCGGCTGCCGACGAACACCGTACCCTTGTCGCCGAGCGCCATCTCGCGGGCGTTGGTCATGCCGGCGGCGTAGACCTCAATGTTGAAGCCGGACGCAAGCTTGAGCTTTCCGACCGGCAGCTTGTCCGGGGCAGTCGCAAGCGGCGGCGGGGCGACGGGCGCAAGTTTCGCGGCGGCCTCGCCGTCCGGCCGTCCGGCCATCGGCGATCCGGGCGGTAGCGCCGGCGCGGCTCCAGCGGCTGGTGCGGTGGTCTGCTGTGCGGATGCTGCGACGGTCAACGCACTAACAAAAACGCCGGCAAGCAGGACGCTGCGCGGCGACAGACAAATTGTCATCTCATCCTCCCTATCTGGCGGCCCTTGCGCGGCGCAAATCATGCGACGGCGGACCAGCCTGTCAGGCAGTCTTCGATGGTTTTCCGCCCCACGCAATCGGAAACGTCCGAAAGTCGCGTAATGTCCAATAACGTTCTGGCTTTTGCGCGAGGTAATGAGAGGGTCAACGGCTGACGCCGCTGCAGCCCACCCATGCGCTAATGTCTGGTCACCGACTCGATCGGCATGTCGAACAGCGCTTCCGTGAACGGAAACTCAAGCACGATCTCGCCGTCTTCATCGGTCACCTCGACCACCGCGGCGACGAGACCTGAATGCGCGCCTTCCGCTTTCAGGATTTCCAGGATCATGGCGCGCGCCACCTCCCACGCTCGGTCGGGGTCGCGCAACACTTCTCCGTCGGGATCCACGACCAGTTCGTCGCCGATCCTGGTATTGAAAAAATATCGGGGCATGGCTTGATTCAGTGGGGCAGAGCGGTGGGAATTGGAAGCCTGAGTAATCTCACAAGTACTTTATTCTTCATATTGTCGCGCGTGTGTCACCTCCCCCGCACACCCCTACGATAGTGGGGGGCCATCGCGAACTCCTGTCAATTTGACATGTGCACGCTAACGGGCGCTGCAGCGCCCTTTCGCGCTGCAACAGGAATAGGTGGGGGTTCAAGGAAAAAGATTTCACTGGCGAACTTTTGTTCAGGCGTTACTTTAATAGACAGGACGGAATTTCGTCCAGTTTTGCAAGGAGCGCCGAAAATGGCCTGGAAAGCACCGAAGATCGTTGAAGTGCCGTGCGGCATGGAAATCAACATGTATGTGAGCGCCGTCCGCAAGTAATCGCGGCGGCTCATCGCATGTAATTTGACGCAGGTGGACCTGCGGGCGCGATGGACCCTGACGGGGTCGGCCGCCTGGGGTCCACCTTCGCATGTTGGAACCGCTGTCTGTCAATTTCCAGCCTGTCCATTTCCAGGCTGCAATTCCAGGCCGAAACTCCAAGCTGAAATTCCAGGAGACGGATCATGCTTCGCCTCGTCGTCCTGGGCGCCGCAGCAGGTGGCGGAGTTCCGCAGTGGAACTGCGGCTGCCGGATATGCCAAGCCGCGCGAGGGGATCATCCTGAACTCCAGACCACGCAGGCCTCGATCGCGTTCAGCGCCGATGGCGAGCACTGGTTCCTGATCAACGCCTCCCCCGACCTGCGCCAGCAGTTGCTGGCGACGCCACAGCTTCACCCCAAGCCCGGCCAGTTACGCCACACCCCGATCGCGGGCGTGATCCTGACCAACGGCGAGATCGACGCGGTGACGGGCCTGCTGTCGATGCGGGAAGGCTCGCCATTTGCGATCTACGCCCATGCCAAGGTGCTGGCGATCCTCAAGGCCAACAGCATCTTCAACGTCCTGAACGAGAAGAACGTACGGCGCGAACCGGTCGAGATCGACCGTCCGTTCGAGCCGACGCTTCCCGGCGGCGCCCCGTCCGGGATCGAGATCCTGCCCTTTGCCGTGGCCGGCAAGGGCGCCTGGTACCTGGAGGGCAAGGCTCACCCGGGCGGCGATGACGGTGCAGGCGACACGCTCGGGCTTCGCATCCGCGACAAGGCGACCGGCAAGTATCTCTATTTCCTGGCCGCCTGCGCCGAGGTAACCGACGACCTCAAGTCGCGGCTCGCCGGCGCGTCACTGGTCCTGTTCGACGGCACGGTCTGGCGCGACGACGAGTTGATCGCCGCGGGCCTCGGCACCAAGACCGGCCTGGGCATGGGACACATCGCAATGTCGGGCGCGAGCGGCGCGATCGAACAGCTCGCCGGGCTCGATATCGGCCGGAAGATGTTCCTGCATATCAATAATTCCAACCCGGCCTTGTTGCAGGGATCGGCCGAGCGCAAGATCGCCGAACACGCCGGCTGGGAAATCCCCTCCGACGGAACGGAGATCGTGCTGTGAATGCGGTACCCACCAGCGGAATGACGGCCTTGTCGATCGGCAAGGGCATCCCGCTCAACAATGCCGGCGAACTGGAAGCAACCCTGCGCCAGATCGGCGCCACGCGCTATCACAGCCTGCATCCCTTCCATAAGCTTCTGCATGGCGGCAAGCTCAACAAGGGCCAGGTGCAGGCCTGGGCGCTGAACCGCTACTATTACCAGAGCACGATCCCGATCAAGGACGCGGTGGTGATCTCGCGCTTCCGCGACCGCGGCATTCGCATGGAATGGCGGCACCGGATCGAGGATCATGACGGCGATGTCGGCAGCGAGGGCGGCATCGAGCGCTGGCTGAAGCTGACCGAAGGGCTCGGACTCGACAGCGCCTACGTGGAATCGACTGAGGGCATTTTGCCCGCGACGCGTTTTGCGGTCGAAGCCTATGTGCATTTCTGCCGCGACCGGACGCCGCTGGAGGCGATCGCCTCCTCCCTCACTGAGCTGTTCGCGCCGAACCTGCATGAAGAGCGCATCAGCGGCATGCTGCAGCATTATGATTTCGTCAATCCGGACATCATGAGCTATTTCAAGCGCCGCCTGGCCCAGGCGCCGCGCGACGCTGGCTTTGCGCTGGACTATGTCAAGGAACATGCCAAGACGCACGAGCAGCGCGAGGCGGTCTGCAATGCGCTGATCTTCAAGACCAACGTGCTGTGGGTGCAGCTCGACGCGCTCTATCACGCCTATGTCGACGGCCACATTCCGCCGGGCGCGTTCGTGCCCAGATCGGGCTAGGGTTGCGGCAATGGCAGGCCCACGCCATATCACTGTCAGCGAGGCGAGCCGGCCGGTGTTGCCGCGGCACACCAAGCTGAAATTCGACGAGACGCGGCAGGTCTGGGTGATCCTCGCACCGGAACGCGTGCTTGCACCGGACGAGATCGCGGTGGAAGTGCTCAAGCTCTGCGACGGTGTCAGTGTCGCTGACATCGCGGATCAGCTTGCGGCCAAATATGCCGCGCCGCGCGAGGCGATTCTCACCGACGTGATAGCCATGCTGCAGGACCTTGCCGACAAGGGATTTTTGACGGAAGCGCGCGAGAAGACCTCATGAGTGAAATACTCGCCGATACGCCGCCCGCCTTGGCCGCTCAGGACGGCCCGCTCGATGGCGTGGCCGTGCTCGAATCCGGCAAGTCGACCGCCGAGACCTTCGGCATTCCGCTCGCGGTGCTCGCCGAGCTGACGCATCGCTGCCCGCTGCAATGCCCCTATTGCTCCAATCCGCTCGAGCTCGACCGCGCGAGCGGCGAGCTGACGACGGCGGAATGGAAGAAGGTTCTGACCGAGCTTGCCGAGATCGGCGTGCTGCAGATCCATTTCTCCGGCGGCGAGCCGACCGCGCGCAAGGATCTGGTCGAGCTGGTGCAGCATGCCAGCGACGCCGGGCTCTACACCAACCTGATCACCTCCGCGGTGCTGTTGACGCGTGAAAAACTGTCCGCGCTCGCGGATGCCGGCCTCTGCCATGTGCAGATCAGCTTCCAGGGCAATGAGCCCGTCATCGCCGACCGCGTCGCCGGGCTAAAGGATTCGCACCGCAAGAAGCTCGAGGTCGCGAAATGGACGCGCGAGCTCGACCTGCCGCTCACCGTGAATGCGGTGATGCACCGGCAGAACCTGCATCAGCTTCCCGACATCATCCAGATGGCTGTCGATCTCGATGCCGACCGGCTGGAAGTCGCCAATGTGCAGTATTACGGCTGGGCGCTGAAGAACCGCGCGGCGCTGATGCCGACGGTGCAGCAGCTCGAGGACACCACGCGCATCGTCGAGGAGGCGCGGGAGCGGCTGAAGGGCGTGCTCACGATCGACTATGTGGTGCCGGACTATTACGCGCTGCGCCCGAAGAAATGCATGGGCGGCTGGGGCCGGCAGTTCTTCAACATCTCGCCGACCGGCAAGATCCTGCCCTGCCACGCGGCCGAGAGCATCACCGGCCTCGAATTCGAGTCGGTGCGCTCCAATCATTCGATCGCGTGGATTTGGCGGAATTCGCAAGCATTGAACCTTTATCGCGGCACCGGCTGGATGAAGGAGCCGTGCAAGACCTGCGAATTCCGCGAGATCGATTTCGGCGGCTGCCGCTGCCAGGCCTTTGCGTTGACCGGCGACGCCGCGAACACCGACCCGGCATGCGCGCTGTCGCCGCTGCACGAGACGATCTTCAAGCAGGCGGAACTCGAGGCCGAGGGCGCGACCAGCCGTTTCCTCTATCGCAATTTCGCCGGCGGCACGCTGGAGGCGGCCGACGATGGCGCCTGATGCAGGCGCGAGCGCGCGCACCGATCCCTTCTCGCCGCTGACCTCGGAGCAGCTTGCCGTCGGCGACGGTCACGAGCTTTATGTCGAAAGCGTCGGCTGCGCGCGCGGCATACCGGCGGTCTATCTGCATGGCGGTCCCGGCTCCGGCTGCCAGCCCGATCATCGCCGGCTGTTCGACACGGAGCGTTTCCATGCCGTGCTGTTCGACCAGCGCGGCTCGGGCCGCAGCCGTCCCAAGGGTGGCCGTGAGCACAACACGCTGCCGCATCTGATCGCCGACATGGAAAAGATCCGCGCCAAATTCGGCTTCGAGCGCTGGCTCGTGGCCGGCGGCTCCTGGGGCGCGACGCTGGCGCTGGCCTATGCGCAGGCGCATCCGGAGCGGGTGTCCGGCCTCGTGTTGCGCGCGACATTTCTGGGCACGCGAAAAGAGGTCGAAGCCGCGTTCACCGACATGCTGGCGCGCTTCTATCCTGCCCTGAGCGAGGACTTTCTGAGTGTGCTGCCGGCGGAGGAACGCGGCCAGCCGATCGACGCGTATTGGCGGCGCATTCTCGATCCCGATCCCGCCGTGCATGGCCCCGCGGCGCGCGCCTGGGGCGACGTCGAACGTATTCTCAGCGAGCACCGGCCGGGCCGCACCCGGATCGATCTCGCCGCGCTGACATCGAACAACGGCGCCCTGCCCGCGACGCCCTTCATGGAAGCGCATTACTTTTCCCATGACAGCTTCATGGCGGCCGGACCAGCTTCTCAACGACGCAGCAAAGCTCAAAGGCATTCCCGGCATCATCGTGCAGGGCCGCTACGATCTTCTTTGCCCGCCCTGGACCGCGCATGCCCTCGCCGCGCGCTGGAGCGACGCCGAAATCCGTATCGTCGAGGAAGCCGGCCACATGCTGTATGATCCCGGCGTGAGGAATGCCGTGATGAAGGCAATTGCGGATACCGCGTCGCGCATTGCGAACTCCAACAGCTCTCTCCCCTCATCCTGAGGAGCCGCGCAAGCGGCGTCTCGAAGGAGGAGGCCCGTCTGCCTCCATCGGGGCCTGCATGGTTCGAGACGGCGCTGCGCGCCTCCTCACCATGAGGGACTACGGTCTGTAGGGTGGGCAAAGGCGCATCGCGCCGTGCCCACATCCACGTGTTGTCCGACGTGGGCACGCTGTCGCTTTGCCCGCCCGACGCACTCAAGCGCTTTGCGTCTCCTCGCCATGAGGATTAAAATGCGCACAGGGAACGGAGAGGACGACAAAATGCCGCTCGCTGGAAAAGGCATGCTGCTGACATCGATGGACATCGATGCGGCCGATGACGAGGACTTCAACCGCTGGTATGACCGCGAGCATCTCGCGGAACGCGTCGCGATTGACGGCTTCATCGAGGCGCGGCGCTATGTCGCGCGCAGCGGCAGTCCGAAATATCTCTGCCTCTATTCAACCGAAAGGTTGAATGTGCTCGACAGCCCCAACTATCGCGCGCGGTTGGCAAGCCCGACCGACTGGTCGAAGAAAACCATGGCGCGCTTCAAGAACATGATCCGCGCGGTGGCGCGCGTCACGATCAGCCGCGGGCAAGGCCGTGGCGCGGTGCTCGGCATCGTCCGCTTGCGACCACAAACCGGCCAGGAAGATGCCTTGCGTGCGGCGCTCGACAAGCAGCTCGATCCGGGTGCCATCAACGGCATCATCTCCATGCATCTGATCGAGAACGATGCAAAACTATCGGAACCGACGGCCGAAATTCCGTCAGTGAGCGCGGGCGCAGGCGACTGGTTCGTGCTGATCGACGGCACGAATGTGAAAGCCGTCTCCACAGTTTTGGCGGCACGCTTCACCGGCGCGGCTGTGCCCGCAGCCGTGATTTCGTCGGGCATTTACGACCTCATGTGGGACCTCGCGAAAGGCGATCTCACGCGCGCCTAAGCACGCTTACCGAAAGTGCATGCTGCAGCGCCGCAATGATTGCGGCGGCTTTAACCGTTTTGGCATCACATCGATGAAAGCTGCGCGATCAGGCAAATTTGCCTTTGTGCATCATCTGGAATGGCTCTAATAGAGGGGGCATATGGCGCGATTGAAAAACAACAAGAACGCTTAACTCAGCGTTCGGAGGCAGAAGGCCGCGCGGTTCTTTGAGTCCTTGCGCGGACAAGGTAGGAATGAAACCGACTGATATTTCGGCCCCGGACTACTTTCACAAAGTCGTCGATTGCCAGTGGGCCTGTCCAGCACACACTCCGGTTCCTGAATACATCCGGTTGATCGCCGAGGGCCGCTACAGCGACGCCTACATGATCAATTGGAAGTCGAATGTCTTCCCGGGCATTCTCGGACGCACCTGCGACCGGCCCTGCGAGCCCGCATGCCGCCGCGGCCGGGTCGAGGACAATCCGGTCGCGATCTGCCGCTTGAAACGCGTCGCGGCCGACTTCAAGGACGACATCAGGCATCGTCTGCCGCGGCCTGCGGCGAAGAACGGCAAGCGCATCGCGCTGGTCGGCGGCGGCCCCGCCTCGCTCGCGGTGGCGCGCGATCTCGCACCGCTCGGCTATCACTGCACGGTGTTCGATTCCGATCCGAAGGCCGGCGGCATGATGCGCTCGCAGATCCCGAAATTCCGCCTGCCGGATTCGGTGATCGACGAGGAGACCGACTACATCCTGAGCCTTGGCATCGAGTTCAAGGGCGGCCATCGCGTCGAGAGCATGAAGAAGCTGCTCGCCGAGAAATATGATGCGATCTTCGTCGGCTCCGGCGCGCCGCGCGGCCGCGAGCTCGACATTCCCGGCCGCAAGGAAGCCGCCGGCAACATTCATATCGGCATCGACTGGCTCTCCAGCGTCTCGTTCGGCCACACCGACAAGATCGGCAAGCGCGTGATCGTGCTCGGCGGCGGCAACACCGCGATGGATTGCTGCCGCACCGCGCGCCGGCTCGGCGGCGAGGACGTCAAGGTCGTCGTGCGCTCCGGCTTCGAGGAGATGAAGGCGTCACCCTGGGAAAAGGAAGACGCCCTGCACGAGGATATTCCGATCCTCAATTTCATGGTGCCGACAGCGCTCACGCACAAGAACGGCAAGCTCACCGGCGTCACCTTTCAGAAGGTGAAGGCCGAATACGACGCCAAGGGCAAGCGCAGCCTGGTCCCTTCCGGCGAGCCCGACCAGACGCTTCCTTGCGACGACGTGCTGGTCGCGGTCGGCCAGGAGAATGCATTTCCCTGGATCGAGCGCGATTGCGGCATCGAGTTCGACAAATGGAACATGCCGAAGGTCGATCAGGCGACGCTGGCCTCGACGCACCCGAAAGTGTTCTTCGGCGGCGACGCCGCGTTCGGCCCGAAGAACATCATCTGGGCGGTCGCGCATGGCCACGACGCCGCGCTGTCGATCCACCGGATGATCTCCGGCGAAGACGTCACCGAACGCCCGCTGCCGGAGGTGCATGTCAGCTCGCAGAAGATGGGCATTCACGAATGGAGCTATGACAACGACATCTCGGCCGACAAGCGTTTCAAGGTGCCGCATCGCGACAAGGTCGTCGCGCTGAAGGACATCCGCACCGAGGTCGAGCTTGGTTATGACGTCAAGCTCGCGCTCGGAGAGACGCAACGCTGCCTGAACTGTGACGTGCAGACCGTATTCTCCGCGCCGCTCTGCATCGAATGCGATGCCTGCGCCGACATCTGCCCGATGGACTGCATCACCTTCACCGAGAACGGCGAGGAAACAGACCTGCGCCAGCGGCTGAAGGCGCCCGCGCCGCATCCCGACCAGGACCTCTACGTCTCCTCCGACCTCAAGACCGGCCGGGTGATGGTGAAGGACGAGGACGTCTGCCTGCATTGCGGGCTGTGCGCCGAACGCTGTCCCACCGGCGCCTGGGACATGCAGAAATATCTCATCGACATGGTTCACGCAGGTACGACATGCCCGAGCAAAAAACGATCAGCAGCGTAAACGACTTCGTCGTCCGCTTCGCCAACGTCAACGGCTCGGGATCGGCCAGCGCCAACGAGATGTTCGCGCGTTCCATCCTGCGCCACGGCGTGCCGGTCTCGCCGCGCAACATCTTCCCCTCCAACATCCAGGGCTTGCCGACCTGGTATGAGGTGCGGGTGACGGAAGCCGGCCATCTCGGCGCGCGCGGCGGCGTCGACATGATGGTGGCGATGAACCCGCAGACCTGGGACAAGGATGTCGCCGCGATCGAGCCCGGCGGCTATCTGTTCTACGACTCGACCAAGCCGATGCCGACGTCGAAATTTCGCGGCGACATCACCATCATCGGCGTGCCGCTGACCGCGATCACCAACTCGACCTACACCGATCCGCGCCAGCGCCAGCTCTTCAAGAACATCATCTATCTCGGCGCGCTGTCGGCGCTGTTCGACATGGACGCCAAGCTGATCGAGCAACTCATCAGCGAGCAGTACAAGGGCAAGGAGAAGCTGCTCTCCTCCAACGTCCACGCCCTGCATCTCGGCCGCGACTGGGCGCTGCAGAACCTGAAATGCCCGATCGGCCTGCGCATCAAGAAGGCCGACAAAGTCGGCGACCGCATCTTCATCGAGGGCAACAGCGCGGCCGCGCTCGGCGCGGTCTATGGCGGCGCCACTGTCTGCGCGTGGTATCCGATCACGCCGTCGTCGTCGCTGGCGGACGCCTTCGGAAGCCACTGCAAGAAGCTGCGCCACGACCCCAAGACCGGTGAGGCCAAATACGCCATCGTGCAGGGCGAGGACGAGCTGGCCTCGATCGGCATCGTGATCGGCGCGTCCTGGAACGGCGCGCGCGCTTTTACCGCGACCTCCGGCCCCGGCATATCGCTGATGACCGAGTTCATCGGCCTGTCCTATTTTGCCGAGATCCCGGCCGTGATCATGAACGTGCAGCGCGCCGGTCCTTCGACGGGCATGCCGACCCGCACCCAGCAATGCGACATCATCGCCTGCGCCTATGCATCGCACGGCGACACCAAGCATGTGCTGCTGTTCCCGGAAGACCCGGCCGAAGCCTTCGAGTTCGCCGCGACCGCCTTCGATCTCGCCGAGCGGCTGCAGACCGTGATCTTCGTGATGCTCGATCTCGACATCGGCATGAACCATCGTCTCTGCCGTCCGCTGCGCTGGGACGACGCGCGGCAGTATGACCGCGGCAAGATCATGACCGCGGAAATGCTTGAGGAAGGCCGCGACTTCGGCCGCTACCTCGACGTCGACGGCGACGGCATCCCCTACCGCACGTATCCCGGCACGCATCCGACCAAGGGCGCCTATTTCACCCGCGGCACCTCGCGCGACCGCTATGCGCGCTATTCCGAGGAAGGCTCGGTCTATGCCGACAACATGCAGCGCCTGATCCGCAAATTCGAGACCGCGCAGGACATGGTGCCGCGGCCGCTGCAGGCCAATGCGGAGAAGCCGACCAAATACGGCATCGTCTATTTCGGCTCGACCTCGCCCGCCATGGACGAAGCCGTCGGGCTGTTAGAGGCGCGCGGGCATCAGCTCGACCGCATGCGCATCCGCGCCTTCCCGTTCCACTCCAGCCTGGCGAGCTTCATCGCCGACCATGATTTCGTCTACGTCGTCGAGCAGAACCGCGACGGCCAGCTCCGCCAGCTCATCGTCAACGAGAACGGCATCGATCCGGTACGTCTGATTCCGATTTTGCACTATGACGGCTCGCCGATCACCGCCCGCTTCATCGCCAAATCCATCGGCGACCACCAGGACCGCCTCAAGGTGACTCCGCTTCGCAAGGCCGTGTCATGACCTGCGTTCGCTTCTCTCCGCCGTCATGCCAGGCCTCGTGCCGGGCATCCACGTCTTCCTTTTTCCTGGCCCAGACGTGGATGGCCGGGACAAGCCCTGCCATGACGAGGCTGGGGCGTAAGGTGCTTTCATGACCTATATCGCTAAGCCGAAATTCCATCATCCGAGCCTGAAGAAGAATGCGCTCGGCTTCACGCATCGCGACTACGAGGGCAAGATCTCGACGCTGTGCGCGGGCTGCGGGCACGACTTCGATCACGGCCTCGATCATCGAGGCCTGTTACGAGCTCTCGATCGAGCCGCATCGGGTGGCGAAGATTTCCGGCATCGGCTGCTCGTCGAAGACGCCGGACTATTTCCTCGGCAATTCGCACGGCTTCAACTCGGTGCACGGCCGCATGCCGTCGGTCTTGACGGGCGCCAATCTCGCCAACCGCGAGCTGATCTATCTCGGCGTCTCCGGCGACGGCGATTCCGCCTCCATCGGCTTCGGCCAGTTCGCGCATTCGATCCGGCGCGCCGTCAACATGACCTATATCGTCGAGAACAACGGCGTGTATGGGCTCACCAAGGGCCAGTTCTCGGCCACCGCCGACCGCGGCTCGAAGTCCAAGAAGGGCGTGCTCAACACCGACAACGCGATCGATCTCGTCGGCATCGCGCTGCAGCTCGGCGCGAGCTATGTCGCGCGCAGCTTCTCCGGCGACAAGGACCAGCTCGTGCCGCTGATCGAGGGTGCCATCCAGCACAGGGGCGCGGCCTTCATCGACGTGATCAGCCCCTGCATCGCTTTCAACAATCACGCCGGCTCGACCAAGAGCTTCGACTATGTCCGCGAGCACAATGACGCGGTCAACCGGCTGGACGTCATCACCGGCCGCGAACCGATCACCGTCGATTACGCGCCGGGCACGGTGCAGGTGGTCGAGCAGCATGACGGCTCCCGCCTCGCGCTGCGCAAGATCGACGCCGACTATGATCCGCATGATCGCGTGGGCGCACTGACATTCCTGCAGAAGCATGCGGCGAAAGGCCAGATCGTCACCGGCCTGCTCTATGTCGATCCCGAAGCGGACGACCTCCACACCCACCTCAACACGGTGAAGACGCCGCTCAACCAGCTCGACGAAGAGGCGCTCTGCCCGGGCTCGGCCGCACTGGACAAGATCAACGCGAGCTTGCGGTAGCGTCGCCGGATCGCGCCATCAAGAGAAGCCGTAGGGTGGGCAAAGCGAAGCGTGCCCACCACTGAGGACCACGATCCTGGATAGATGGTGGGCACGCTCTGCTTTGCCCACCCTACATCTGATCGCGCTACTTCCTTGCACGGACTGGCGGGGTGTCGCTTGCGCTGACCAGGCGCCAGGTCAGGCATGTCGACAGCAGCATGAACAGCGCGCCTGCGATGAAGAGCGATCGATAGCCGCTGCCGAGGCTGTGCAGGATTAATCCCTTCATGTCCGCCGCGTCGTAACCGGGCAGCGTCGCCACCGCGAGGTTGCCCGATGTGATGTTGTGGACGAGCGTCTGCCGGTCCAGCATCGAGACCTGCGGCAATGCATCCGCGATCGCGGCAGCCACGCCGCCATAGAGCACGGCCCCCAAAGCCGTGATGCCGAGCACGAGGCCGGCGAAGCGTACCGTGCCGGACACGCCGGACGCCATGCCGGCGCGCTCGCGCGGGATGACCGTCATGCCGACCTTCGTGGTCTCGCCGTTGAGCAGACCGGCGCCGATGCCCGCCAGCACCAGTCCGCCGACGAGCGGAGCATAGGCAATCTCGCGGACGACGAAGGCGAGCCAGAACAGGCCGAGACAGACCAGAAGCAGGCCGAACGTCAAAAGCGCGCGCCCCGACAGGCGATGGGCGAGATGACGCGACACGAGCTGAGGCACGATGAACAGCGGGACTACGAACGGCAGCATCATCAGGCCTGCTGATCCCGATCCTTGCCCGAGACCGCTCTGAAGAAAGATCGGAATGAAGGTCAGCATGGTCAGCATGCCCGCGGAGAAAGAGAGCTGCGCGAGATTGGCGCCGAGATAGGTCGGCTTCCGGAAGTAGGACAAATCGAGCATCGGGCGGTCCTGATACAGCTCGACTGCGATGAAGAGAACGAACAGCGCCAGCGCTCCCGCCAGCTCTCCGAGAATCCACGGGTTTGTCCAGCCGCTCCGGTTTCCCTCGATCAAAGCGAGCGTGGTCAGAAAGAGCGCGCTGGCGAAACAGGCGACGCCGGGCAGGTCGAGCCGCGTGGCGTCCGGATCCCTGGACGTCTCGATGACGCGGGCGATTAGTCCAATCAAGACTATTCCAATCGGAAGATTGACGTAGAACGCCCACTGCCATCCGAAATGCTGCGTGATCACGCCTCCGATGATCGGCCCCAGCGACATCGCGATGCCGACGACCGAGCCCCAGAACGCAAAAGCGCGTGCACGGGCTTCTCCCTGAAACTCGTGCGACAAGGTTGCCAGCGCCGCGCTCAGTTGCATGGCGGCCCCGGCCCCTTGCAACGCGCGCGCGCCGATCAAAACACCGAGGCTGGGCGCCGCGCCGCACAGGAATGACGCGACCGTAAATACGGACAAGCCGATGATCAGCATCAGCTTGCGGCCGAACCTGTCCGCCAGCGCACCCGCCGGCATCAGGAGCGAAGCAAAGCTGAGCATATAGGCCGTCACGACCCACTCGATGCCGGCGAAATCGGCGTTCAGCGAGCGCGCGATCGAAGGCAGTGAGACCGATACGATGTTGGCGTCAAGCTGGAGCATGAAGGACGGCGCCGACGTGCAGACCAGCACGGCGAAGCCGTGACCGCCGAACGCGTGCGACCGGGCGGAGGTAGAGGCAGCCTCACTCATTGAGCAGCCCTAGCTTGCGTATTGCGCTTCGCCCCTGCCGAACGACCAGTTCTCCTTCCTGACCTCGACAAGATTGATGAAAACATCTTCGGGGCGAAGGCCCGGCGACTCGGCAAGGCCGTTGGCGATCGCCTTGTAGAGGGCCTTCTTCTGCTCGACGGTCCTGCCCTCGTTCCAGGTGATCTGGATGATCACGAGGTCGTCGGTGCGGTCGATGCCGAGATAGGTCGGATCGAACAGGAAGTTGTCGGCCTCGTGCTCGGCCACGATCTGGAAGCGATCGTTGGTGGGAACGCCGACACTGACCATCGCCTCATAGACAACGCGTCCAACCTGCTGGCGGTACGAGGCATCCTTGCCTTTGCGAAGGTCGATACGAACGAGTGGCATGATCTCGTCTCCTGATTTGTGCGCCGGTTCCCGAGGGCCCGCGCGACATTATCTGCATATGCTTGCAATTTTACAATAACAGCATATGCTGATAATTCAAGCGCCGGCGAACCGGAGACGATCACATGACTGGGAAGACCGAGCCCGCTCTACGGGAGATGGAGAGCCGCTGTCACTGTACCGCGCTCCGCAAGGCATCACGCCGCATCTCGCAGCTCTACGATGTGGCGCTGGCTCCGAGCGGGCTGAAGACAACGCAACGCGCGATCCTCGCTCAGATCGGACGATCGCAGCCGACGACGGTCGGTGTGCTGGCCGAGGCGCTGGTGATGGATGCCGGCGGCCTCGCGCACACACTGAAGCCGCTCATCCGCGATGGGTTGGTCGCAACCGACGTCGATCCGCAAGATCGGCGCAACCGGCTGATCCGGCTGACATCAGCGGGGCAAAGGAAACTGAGGGAATCCGACGTCTTGTGGGAAGCCGCGCAGAAAGGCTTCGAGAAGAGCTTCGGCGGCGTCCGCTCCGGAGCCTTGCGCAAGGCGATGCGGTTGCTGGTGTCGGACCAATTTACCGAAGATTTCGAGGTTTCCCTGGCTTCGGGACGCCGGTAAAGTTCAACGATCAACCGCTCAGCCGGCTTCGCAGGAGATTGCAGGCCCGTACCGTGAACTCCATCTTTTCCCAATCACTAAGGGGTCGGAGCGGACGATCGGAGGAAAATATGAGGAACCTTTTCGCTGCAATTCTCTTCGCGAGCGTCTTCGGGACCTATGGCGTGGCCAACGCCGCCGACGAATGCGGCCCCGGCTGCCACAGTACGGCGAACGGCGCATGCGCCGTCGATGGCTGGGAGACAGGCTCAGTGAGATGGAATGAATGCCCTGCCGGCGCGCGGCCCCGACCTCCCTGCGGGCGAGATTATGTCTGGCGCCCGCGTCTCCGCGCCTGCTTCCAGAAGTGAGCGTCGCGTTTTCTGCACGGGCGGAGAAAAGCGCTGTGCCCTGCCGGAGCCGATCTCGCGGATCGGACCGGCAAGCGTAGCGCCTTCGATTCCTCGCCCGTCAGCGCCTTCGCGGCGACCGACCGGGGCGGCGCAGACTCTATCTGTGGCCGAAGGTGACGACGGCCGGTTCGACCGCTCCGTCCAGGTTCGCCGTCATGGCTTCCCTGATATCATCGTCGGAATGAAGGTACGCGTTCGGAGCCGTCATCGCGTCGACCCCATAAAGGTACATCACACCGGCCCAAATGCGGTCCCGCTCGTAAGCCGGCGTATACGTCACGACGCCGGTTTCTTCTTCACTTACCACCGCGTACGCCCAACGGTCCGCTTGCTCCCGCGAGATACGCCCGTTCAACACATCTTCGAAAACCCGGCGGACCGCCTGGAGATCGATCTCCATTTATGAACTCCCCCGTTTACCAACTCTCCGCTTACCAACTCCCAACGTATCGACCGTCGCCATCAAATCGATAGTGTTTGATCGTTCCATCGCGACGTTCGGGACGGATCTGCCGAACCTGGCCCGTCCGATCCAGGGTCTCATGCCAACCTCGCGTGAATCCGGTCAGCGTATCGAACTCATGCACATACCGGCGCCCGGCCCACTCGGCCGCGTCTGCCGCGGGTTGAACCGGGCCGTAGTAGCGGATGCGCCTGTTCTCGAGCGCTTTGTCTCCGCCCGTGCCGTATTTTTCTCTGAAGAACGGCCCAAAGAATGCGCGGTCGATCCTGCTGACGCGCTCGTTGGGATATGTCGGAAGGCCGTGCCTCAATTGAACGACGGCGGCGGCAAATGCAGACCGTTCGGTCGCTACATTCGGATTGCCCGGAGCGGCTGAAGACGCCGCATCAAGGCTCAAGCGAAAATCGTCAACGGTCAAGGTGTCCCCCTGGCGCCACGAACTGAACCATGTTGACCTGAACGCGACGGTGCGTCCAGGCAAGAACCGATCTAAGCAGAGTTTATATTTTTTGTGACGTTTGTGGCGGCCGCATGGCTGTTGCGATACAGCAATGCGCCGGCGAGCACTCGCAACTCTGGTGCGTGTTCCAAGAAGACGCGTTCAATTACCGTCGAAATTTGGTTTGACGGTCTAGACGGTTACGAACCGACGCTTTAATGAGTGCTCGATAGATAAACGCTGCGGCAGCTTGTTCGGCTGCCACAGCGTTCTTTCTCGCCTCGCTACTTTTTGTAGCTGATACGGTAGATCGCGCCGGCCCAGTCGTCGGCGACGAGGATCGAGCCATCCTTGGCGAGGATGATGTCGTCGGGACGGCCGAGATAACCCTGGTCACCATCGATCCAGCCGGACGCAAACACCTCCTGCTTGGCATCCTTGCCATCCGGACCGACCGTCACCCGCACGATGCGGCCGCCCTGGTACTTATGCCGGTTCCAGGAGCCGTGCTCGGCGATCAGGATGGAGTTCTTGTACTCGGCGGGGAATTGATCGCCGGTATAGAACTTCATTCCAAGGGGGGCGACGTGCCCGCCGAGATTGAGCGCGGGCGGGGTAAACTCCGAACATTGGTGACCCATGGCGAATTTCGGATCGGGCAGGTCGCCCTGATGGCAATAAGGATAGCCGAAGTGCTCGCCGATCTTGTTGATGACATTTAACTTGTCGGAGGGAAGATCGTCACTGATCCAGTCGCGCGCGTTCTCGGTGAACCAGTACTTGCCGGTGCGCGGATCGACATCGCCGCCGACGCTGTTGCGAACGCCGAGCGCCCAGATTTCCGCGTTGCCGGTCTTCGGATCGACACGGCGGATCTGCGAGACGCTGGTCGGCGGGATGCCGACATTGAAGGGAGGTCCGAACGGAATGTAGAACCAACCGTCCTTGTCGACCGCGATGTATTTCCAACCATGCGCGGCATAGGATGGCATGTCGTCATAGACGACCTTGCCTTGTCCGAGATTGTCGAGATTGGCTTCCGCGTCATCGTACTTGATCAGCTTGTCGACTGCGATGACGTACAGCGCGCCGTCCTTGAATGCGAGGCCGGTCGGCATGTTCAGGCCCTTGAGAATGACCTTGACCTCGCGCTTGCCGTTATTCTCCTTGATCGCGTACACATTGCCGAGGCCGAAGGAGCCGACGAACAGCGTGCCCTTATCGCCCCACGCCATTTGCCGTGCGGCCAGCACGCCCGACGCCCACACTTCGATCTCGAATCCCGGCGGCAGCTTGATCTTCTTGATCAGAGCGGCGAGCTCCTGCTCCGATGCGCCGGTCGGCGGACCCGAGGGCGGCGCGAGGCCCTTCTGGGCTTCGGTCTCGTCACCAAGGAACCAGTCATCCGGCGGATGGGTCCAGAAATCCTTGGTGCCGGATTCATACTTCTTCAACGGCCGATTCTGGTCTTGCTGTTGCGCGCTGACGATGCTGACCCCAGCGAGAAGAGCTGCCGCCGCGAGTGCAAATACGGATCGATGAAAAATGGATCTCATTGCTTCACTCCACTAAAGCAGCCTTTGCGGCTGCGCTTCAATATTTTAAGAACCGAGAGACGAAGCTCAGAGTTTGTCGAAAGAAGGGTCACGTCTGCAAGGGATGAGAAGCGTAATGTTCGCTGCGTGAGAGCAACGTGTGGAGTTGTGTCGCAGCGTGGAAATGTCCCATGCTCATTCGGGAAATGCGGAAATCAATTGCTGGAAGATATCCCATCCCTGGCAGGTTCTGCTCCTTGTGGAACCTGTTGCATCCAATAAGCCCGCAGCGAATATCTCGAATGCGATCCGCACAGGAAATTGTGCCTGACCTAAACGTAAATGCGCCGAGCCGTTTATTCTGCAACGGCCGGTATGATGTGCTAGGCTGACCGCCCTGATATCTGCGTTGACCTGGGAGATCGCAATGCCCGCCAGACTGTTGCGAACGATCGTGGCTGTCGCTGTCTGCATCTTTAACGGAGCATTTGCCGTTGCGGGTGAACGGCCGCTCGACGCGCGAGCGTCTCATCAGGGATCGGCCGCTTCTTCTCGATCCGCGCACGCGCTTAAGCCACCCTTGCGTGCGCCAGGCTCAAAACGAAACGCCGCTCGGACGCTGGCCCCCGACCGCGATCCCTATGCCGATCCAGCCGCCCCCTATAAGGCCAATCGTCTTTCGTCGCGGCCGACGGAACCAATCCTCAACATACCCGGGCAAACCACCGTCCTCACCCGACAAGTTCTCGACGATATGAACGCCACAACCCTCAGGGACGCCATGCGCTCAACCGCAGGCGTGACGGTTGGGAGATAGAGACGTCGCCTCCCGCTAAGGCATGCACGCATTTCGAAAGACAATCTCATCTGTCGTCCCTGCGAACGCAGGGACCCATACCGCGTGATATTTGTTGTTGGAAAAGAAAGTCGTCCCGCCATTGTGCCACAAACTCCGGCCTGTGGTTATGGGTCCCTGCGTTCGCAGGGACGACGGCGAGTTTGTGGCTCGAACCGGAGCATCTCACGCCGCACCCGCTCACCGCGCATCGTAACGCAGCAGCCCGCTCCACTCCGTACTCGAGGCGCGCGAGCGCATCGGCGAGCGGCGGAATCGAGATGTGACCGTCGGACTCGTTGAGGAGATTGAGCCCTCGAAGCTTTCCGAGACCATCATCGACGGCGAATGATATCCGCAGGCCGAACATGTCCATCATCAACGCCTCGACCCGCGCGCCGAGTTCGTCGCGGGTCAGCGGCGCGGTGGCGGTCAGCAGGCCGTAATAGGCCAGCAGCGTCTCCTTCCAGTCCTGCTCCTCGGCCTCGCCGATGATGTAGTTGAAGATCCCGGAATTGTTGTTGACGTTGCGATAGTAGATGTTGTCGGTGACCTGCTTCTGGTGGATCAGCGACTGGCGATGGAAATTTCCCCATTGCCGCAACACGAAGGCGCCGAGCGCGAACAGGCCGCTGAGCGCAGCCAGCGCCTGCTGGGCGTCGTTGTCGTGCATCGTTCCGGTGAGACCGAGATAGAAGCCGGCAACCACGAACAGCACCGTCAGCGTCGAGGCCAACTTGATCAGGATCGGCACGCCGCCGACAATGGCCGGCACGCCCAGTGCAAACCGGTCGAACAGGCTCATCACCACGCGTGCGTTGGGAAACAGCGCTTCGAGGTCGCCGCGCGCGATGCGCCGGAAATATTTGAACAGGACCGCGCCGCCGCGGATCTTCGTTCTTGTCTCGCGCCGCCAGGCATTCAGCAGCGGCTTGCGCGGCTCGGCCGCGGCAGCACCGTCCGGTCTGGTCGCGACCATCAGCACCACGTCGTCGTAGACGTCAACGTCGAGAGAACGCCGGCGCAGGCCGAACAGGTAGGGAATCTCGACGGTCTCCTTGCGATGCCCGCGGCGGAACATGCGGACATCGCGATAATCCTGCACCGGCGCCTTAATCCTGACCCGCACCAGCGCGTGTTCGCCAAAGGCGCGGATGATCTCGTCATGCGGGATTTCGACGAAGTTTGCTTCGGTCAGAACGCGGACGAATTCATCGCTCAGGGCGCGGTAGGCGCGGTCGAGATCGGCCTCGGGACGAAGCGCCGTTGGACTGACCTCGGGGTCGAAATGGAAATAGGCCTCGCGCAGCCTGTCGAGCTCGTCGAAATAGCGATGGTGGAAAATCGCGGCCAGCGCGCGGGCAAAGCGCCGCAGGTCCGCCTGTTGAGCGCCGTCGAGCGAGCCGTGGGCCGCGAGGCTGGCGAGAATGTCCGACTTCCTCAGCGGAATGAAACGATCCCGCTGCGCGGGCGCGGCCGCCTCACCATACGCCTGATTCACAAAGGTACTGCCAAACGCTGTCGCGATCTGATCTGAAGCTGGCGCGGCGTCGGCTGCGTCATCGGGCCGGCACTGCGACGGGGTCTCGTCCGGCGGAACATAACCTCATTGCCACCGCCGTGCTACTGGCCGGACCGGCGATGAGGGCGAGAGCGAACTCTTAAGCTGGCCCCTCCCCTTCGACGTCGAGGAACTGCCGGGCGGCTTCGGTCAGGCCGCGGCCGAAATGCCGCGCGGGTGCAGCACGTATTCCTTCAACACCTTCTCGTCCGCCGCATCGACCTCGACCAGCGATACGTCGTAGGTCCAGAGATCGGCGAGATGTTGCAGCACGCGCTTGGCATCGATCTCGTTGAGTTGCGAGCCCTTCACCACGGTGTGGCGCAGCATCAGCCGGCGATCGCCCGCCAGATCGACATCGATGACCTCGATATTGGCATCGATGAAGCCGACATCGTGCTGCTTGGCGAGTTCGCGGCGGACACGGCGGAAGCCGCGCTCGTCGTGGATGGCATCGACCTTGATGCCCGGCCGGAACGCCGGATCGTCGTGCAGGTGGAACATGCGCAGTTGCCGCATCACACGCGGGCTGAGGAACTGGTTGATGAAGCTTTCATCGCGATAATTGGCCCAGGTGTCGCGCAGCACGCCCATCACGTCGCCCTTGCCGGCGATGTCCGGAAACCATGCGCGATCCTCGTCCTCGGGATTGGTCACGATGCGCTCGATGTCCTGCATGATCGCAAAGCCGAGCGCATAGGGGTTGAAGCCCGAGAAGCGCGGATCGTCGAACTCAGGCTGGAACACGACATTGGTGTGCGACTGCAGGAACTCGAGGAAATTGCCGTCGGAGATCCGGCCCTGTTGGTGCAACCGGCTCATGATCCGGTAATGAACGTAGGTCGCGGTGCCCTCGTTCATCACCTTGGTCTGGCTCTGCGGATAGAAATATTGCGCGATATGCCGCACGATGCGCAGCAGCTCACGCTGCCAGGGCGCCAGCCGCGGCGCCGACTTCTCCAGGAAGTAGAGCAGGTTCTCCTGCGGCAGCCCGAGCAGCCGGCGGCGGCGCTCGACGTTCAACACGATCTCGGTCTTGGCCGGCCCGGACGGAACGGTGCGCCACAGATCGTTGAAGGCCGCCTCGTCGTGCACACGGCGCTGGCCTGCCCGCCTCTCTTCGTCACGCAGGTCGAGCTTCTTCTTGCCGGGATAGCGGTCGATGCCGTGCGACATCAGCGCATGCGCGGCATCGAGCGTCTGCTCGACCGCCAGCCGGCCATAACGCTCCTCGCATTGCGAGACATAGGTCTTGGCGAATTCGAGATAATCGAGGATGCCGTCGGCATCGGTCCATTGCTTGAAGAGATAGTTGTTCTTGAAGAAATGGTTGTGGCCGAACGCGGCGTGCGCGATCACCAGCGTCTGCATCGTCGCGGTGTTCTCTTCCATCAGATAGGAGATGCAGGGCGACGAGTTGATGACGATCTCATAGGCGAGACCCATCAGGCCCTTGCGGTAGGACGCTTCATGAAACGCGAAGTGCTTGCCGAACGACCAGTGCTTGTAGAACAGGGGCATGCCGACCGACGAGTAGGCGTCGAGCATCTGCTCGGCCGTGATCACCTCGATCTGGTTGGGATAGACGTCGAGCCCGAGCTCCTTCAGCGCGATCTCCTCACAGGCGTCGTGGATACGCTGCAGAGTGTGGAAATCCCAGTCGGCTCCCTGAAACAGTCGTCCGGCCGTCTCAGTCATGGCGCTGTCTTCTCCTGCCTTTTCTGAAAGAGGTCGTGGAAGACCGGAAAGATCTGGCTGCGATCGCTGACCTTGCGCATCGACAGCGGCGCCCGGTTGGCGCGCAGCCGCTCATAGAGCGTCCAGAGCGAGGAATCGGGCATTTCGAAGCTGTGGCCGCCGGCCTCGCCGACCTCCAGGTAGGCGAAGAACTGGCAGACCGGCAGGATCAGGTCGGTCAGCAGCCGGCCTGTCACCTCGCCGTCCGCGATCGAGTTGTCGCCGTCGGAGGCCTGAGCGGCATAGATGTTCCAGTCGGCGGGGCGGAAGCGCGCGCGCACGATCTCGTTCATCGCCTGCAAGGCGCTGGAGACCAGCGTGCCGCCCGACGCAGGTCCGTGGAAGAAGGTGTCCTCGTCAACCTCCTCGGCGCGATCGGTGTGGCGGATGAAGACAATCTCGACGTGACGGTAGCGCCGCTTCAGGAACACATAGAGCAGCATGTAGAACCGCTTGGCGAGGTCCTTCATGTGCTCGGACATCGAGCCCGACACGTCCATCAGGCAGAACATGACGGCCTGCGCCACCGGCTTCGGCACGCTCTCGAACCGGCGATAACGGATATCGATCGGATCGATGAAGGGAATGCGCTTGGCCTTCGCCTTCAAGGCTTCGATCTCGGCGAGGAGCTCCGCGCGCCGCTCGTCGTTCTCCTCGATCTCCTTGAACTCCGCCTCAAGCTCGGCGATGGTTTCCGGCCGCGGCCGCCGCAGCGCGACGCGCCTTGCCAGCGCCCTGCTCACCGTGCGGCTGATCGAGATGTTGGCCGGCGATCCCGACGTCGCATAGCCCGCCCGGGCGAGGCCTTCGCTCTCGGCCTGGGCAAGCTTGCGCTTGGCAAGGTCAGGCAATTCGAGATCGTCCAGGAAAAGGTCAACGAACTCGTCCCGGCTCAGAACGAACCGGAACGCATCTTCGCTGTCACCAGTACCGGGCTGGTTGGGTCTTCCACCACCGCCCTCCCCTGAACGCGGCAGGATATCACCCTCGACGAACTTCTTGTTGCCGGGGAACACCATGTCGCGCGTGCCGCCTTCGCGGCGGAAGCGGGGCTCATGCATCCCGTCGAGCGGGATGCTGACCTCGCCCCCCTCCAGGACATCCTTGATGTCCCGGTCCTCGGACGATTTCTTGACCGCTCCTTGAACGAGCGCCTTGGCCCGGCGCAAAAACCTCTGCCGATTTTCGAGACTCTTGCTACCGGGGTTCAGCCGCCGGTCAACGATGTGCATGACCACGTTTTCATTGCCCTCAGCCGGCCTGTTTGACGCGCATGTACCACTCGACGAGCCGCCGGACCTGCCGCTCAGTATAGCCGCGTTCCACCATGCGCGCGACAAATTCGCCGTGCTTCTTTTCGGTCTCACCGTCCTTCTTGGAACCGAAAGAAATCACCGGCAAGAGATCCTCGACCTGCGAGAAGATGCGCTTTTCGATCACCTCGCGGATCTTTTCGTAAGATGTCCAGCCCGGATTCTTACCGCCGTGCTGAGCCCGCGACCGCAGCGAGAATTTCACCACCTCGTTGCGGAAGTCCTTTGGATTGGCGATTCCGGCCGGCTTCTCGATCTTGGTGAGCTCCTGGTTCAGGAGTTCGCGATTCATCATCTGTCCCGTATCGGGATCCTTGAAATCCAGATCCTCGATCCAGGCGTCCGCATAATCGACGTAGCGGTCGAACAGATTCTGGCCGTAATCCGAATAGGATTCCAGATAGGCCTTCTGGATCTCGTTACCGATGAACTCCGCATAGCGGGGCGCAAGGTCGGCCTTGATGAATTCGAGATAGCGCTTCTCGACTTCATCGGGGAGCTGCTCGCGGCGGATCGAGTGCTCCAGCACATACATCAGGTGCACCGCGTCGGCGGCAAGCTCCGTCGTGTCGTGGTTGAAGGTCGCGGCCAGCACCTTGAACGCGAAGCGGGTCGAGGCGCCGTCCATGCCTTCGTCGACACCGGCAGCGTCCTTGTATTCCTGCACGCTGCGGGCCTTCGGATCAGTCTCCTTCAGGCTTTCGCCGTCATAGACCCGCATTTTGCCGAACAGGGTGGAATTTTCGTGCTTGCGCAGGCGCGACATCACCGAGAAGCGCGCCAGGGTTTCCAGCGTCGACGGCGCGCAAGGCGCGGAGGCGAGCTCGGAGCCCGAGATCAGCTTCTCGTAGATCTTCTGCTCTTCGGTGACCCGCAGGCAATACGGCACCTTGATCACGCAGATGCGGTCGATGAAGGCTTCGTTGTTCTTGTTCGCCTTGAAGCTCTGCCATTCCGCTTCGTTGGAGTGCGCGAGCACCACGCCGGTGAACGGGATGGCGCCGATATTCTCGGTGCCGATGTAGTTGCCTTCCTGCGTCGCCGTGAGCAGCGGATGCAGCATCTTGATCGGCGCCTTGAACATCTCGACGAATTCGAGGATGCCCTGGTTGGCGCGGTTGAGGCCACCCGAATAGCTGTAGGCGTCGGGATCGTTCTGGGCGTAGGTTTCGAGCTTGCGGATATCCACCTTGCCGACCAGCGAGGAGATGTCCTGGTTGTTCTCGTCGCCCGGCTCGGTCTTGGCGATCGCGATCTGCCGCAGCCGCGACGGCTGCATCTTGGCGACGCGGAACTGCGAGATGTCGCCGCCGAAAGCTTCAAGCCGCTTGTAGCACCAGGGGCTCATCAATCCGGTGAGACGACGGCGCGGAATGCCGTACTTCTCCTCGAGCATCGAACCGAGATGTTCCGGATCGAACAGGCTCAACGGGCTTTCGAACACCGGACTGACTTCGTCGCCGGCCTTCAGCACATAAACGGGATGGACCTCCATCAGCGACTTCAGCCGCTCGGCGAGAGACGACTTGCCGCCACCGACCGGGCCGAGCAGATAGAGAATCTGCTTGCGCTCTTCCAATCCCTGCGCCGCGTGGCGGAAGAAGCCGACGATGCGCTCGATGGTTTCTTCCATGCCGTGGAACCCGGAGAACGCGGGATAGATGCGCACCGTACGGTTGGAAAAAATTCGGCCAAGGCGGGAATCCTTGGCCGTGTCGATCATCTGAGGCTCGCCGATCGCGGCCAATAGCCGCTCGGCCGCGTTGGCATATCGCATCGGATCTGTTCGACACGATTCAAGATACTCCGTCATCGACATGTCGCTTTGGCTGCGAGCTTCGAATGACCGGGCAAACGCGTTGAACAGAGAATCGTTGTACATGCTCTCTCTCCGCATCAGTTCGGCTCCGCTGCCGAGACGGATCGTGATGTTCGAGACCGCCGCGTCCGATATAGAATCAGCGTGAGCAAATTAGGTCGATGGATCGATTGGACACTCGACGAACTCAACGGCGCAACGCGCAACGCAGGCATCATACGCGTTACGAACAGGCATTTGCCCAATTCTTGAGCGAAACGACCCAACAGGCCAGCGAATCTTACCTGATGTATCCAGGAGGCCACAACCGCGCGCCAATTGGAATCGCGTATGATACCGGTGCAATCGCGTATGACTCCGGTCCGTACTGCGCCGGAATAGCCCGCCGTCCCGGCGCCGGGACTTGCCGAAGCGCCCGCAAAGTCCGTAAGCCCGCCCTTAACGCCCATCGGACCGCGTCGCAGCCCGATAATACCACGAAAACCCACGTCGAGTTCAAGCACCTATGTTCACCCACGAGACATCGCTTGCGACAACTCCTGTCGCCGCCGCGAGGTCCTTTCCTGAGGCCAATCGCCTGCTCCTATTTTAGTTGCAACGAACATGCCGGAGGAGAAGGGTGGAACACGACTTGTTGAACGTGACGCGCGTCAACCGCGACAAACGATCGAGATCGCACCGCAGCAGCACTTGCGGGTGTGCGCTGCTTACGTCCGCGCTGCTGCGAAGCGGGACGGAAAGTGGGGACATGAAGCACCTTTCCATGACGATGTTCGCCGCCTTCATGGTGGTGGGATCGGCAGCAGATCGGCCACGCGCAAGATGGCGCTATCGATCAGGCGACGGCCGCGGCGTTCGATGCCCGGTTGTTCGCCGCCGCACCCGGCAACACATTTGGCAACGCACCGGGCAAGAATACAGCCGGCAATAAGTCGTATGCCTGCTTCGTGCGGCACTACGACGCGGATCATCTTGCAAATCATCCGAAGCAGAAGGTTGGCGCGATGCAGCTTCTGGTGACGGCCGAAATCCCCCCGGGCGAAAAGGCGCTCGCCTATTCTTTCCGCCTCGGCGTAAATTACCGCCACCGGCCGGGCGATTTCAACTCCAGCGGCTACTGCAATCACGCCACTGCCACCGAGGCAGGGAAAGAGATCAGGTTCGACTGCGGCGTCGATTGCGAGGGCGGCGGCATCAGCATCGCGCTGTCAAAGGACGACCGGTCGGCGATCGTCCGGCTCGAGCGGATCACCATTTGGCAGCGCAACAAGCCGGACGCCGAGGCCGGCGACGCGCTGCTGGCCGGCGCCGACGACCGGATTTTCCGGCTTGACCGCACGGACACGCGCGACTGCGCGGCACTCGTCACCGACCGCAAGGAACTCGCCGCGATCAGGCACAAATGATAGGCTCGCCGGACAATGCCGGCGCGGTGAGAGCGCCCGGCGTGGAGGATGGCATGTATCGGCGTAACATCTTGTGGGGCGCGATGTCGGCGCTCGGCATGGCTTTCACGGCGTCGCGGGCGACGGCCGCGAGCGAATCCGGCTCGCCCGGGAAATTGAAAGTCGTCTATCATCTCGCCGATCTCGACAAGGTGCATTTCGTTCTCGGCAATATCCAGAACCACATCGACGGCGTCGGCGGTCCCGACAACGTCACGATCGCGCTCGTCGTGCACGGTCCGGCGCTGCGCGCCTTTCACGCCGAGCAGGCCAACTGGGATATCGCCCATCGCATCGGCGTGTTCTCGAAGGCCGGCATGGAATTGGCCGCCTGCGCCAACACGATGATCGCGCAGAACGTCACACTGAAGGATCTGCTGCCAGGCTTCATCAGCGCCGACAAGGGCGGCGTGGTGCGGCTGGCTGACCTGCAGTCGCAGGGATATCTCTACCTGAGGCCTTAGCATTGGCGGCGAAACTGGCCGCAAGATGACAATTCTCCGCGAGAATGGCGCAGAGGCGGCATTCTCGCGGATCATTCCGTCACGATTGGCGTTATGCTGGCGGGGTACACATATTCCTGCCAGTTGTTCTATAGCCCAGTTGTTCTATAGCGGCACGTGTTGACAAGATTCGGCTTTCGGCCGAACGCTGGAACCCGAAAAATAATAATCGGCTGAAAACGGAAAAAGCATCATGAACCCCGTCAAAGCGCTCGAAAATCATGGCCAGTCCGTTTGGCTCGACTTCCTTGCTCGCGGCTTCATCGCCAAAGGCGACATGAAGAAGCTGATCGACAGCGACGGCGTCAAAGGCGTCACCTCCAATCCCTCGATCTTCGAGAAGGCGATCGGAAGCTCGGACGAATATGACGCGCCGATCGGCAAGGCGCTGAAGCATGGCGACCGTCCCGTCGCCGACCTGTTCGAGCAGCTCGCGATCGAGGACATCCAGCACGCGGCCGACGTGCTGCGTCCGGTCTATGACAAGTTCGATGGCAATGACGGCTTCGTCAGCCTGGAAGTGTCGCCCTATCTCGCAACCGACACCAAGGGCACGATCGCCGAGGCCGAGCGGCTGTGGAAGCACGTCAAGCGCAAGAATCTGATGGTCAAGGTGCCGGCGACGCCGGAAGGCCTGCCCGCAATCGAGCATCTGATCGGCGAAGGCATCAGCATCAACATCACGCTGCTGTTCTCGCAGAGAGGTCTACCTGCAGGTCGCGGAAGCCTATCTGAAGGGCCTGGAAAAATTTGTCGGCAAGGGTGGCGATCCCAGCCACATCGCAAGCGTCGCGAGCTTCTTCGTCAGCCGCATCGACACCCTGGTCGACAAGCAGCTCGACGAGAAGATCGCCAAGGCCAATGATCCGACCGAGAAGGAGCGGCTCGCGGCACTGAAGGGCAAGGTCGCGATCGCCAACGCCAAGCTCGCCTATCAGGACTACAAGCACCTGTTCTCCGGCGCGCGCTGGGAGAAGCTCGCCGCCAAGGGCGCCAAGCCGCAGCGGCTGCTCTGGGCCTCGACCGGCACCAAGAACAAGGACTACAGCGACGTCCTCTATATCGAGGAGCTGATCGGTCCCAACACGGTCAACACCGTGCCGCCGGCCACGCTCGACGCCTTCCGCGATCACGGCAAGCTGCGCGACAGCCTGGAAGAAAATATCGACGAGGCCAAGCATGTCCTTGCCGAGCTGGAGCGATCCGGCATCTCGCTCGACGCCGTCACGGCCGAACTGGTCAAGGACGGCGTCAAGCAGTTCGCCGACGCTGCCGACAAGCTTTATGGCGCGGTCGCGCACAAGCGCGCGGTCGTGCTCGGCGAGGGCCTCGACGCCCAGACGCTGGCGCTCGGCGCCACGGTGGAAAAATCCGTGGCGAAAAGCACCGAGGAATGGCGCGCCTCCGCCAAGATCCGCAGGCTGTGGCACAAGGACAAGTCGGTCTGGACCGGCGACGATGAGAACAAGTGGCTGGGATGGCTGACCAGCCCGGCGACAGCCGACATCGCCGACTATGAGGACTTCGCGCAGCGCGTGAAGGGGCAGAAATTCAGCGACGCGGTCGTGCTCGGCATGGGCGGATCGAGCCTCGGGCCGGAAGTGCTGGCGGAAACCTTCCCGAAGAAGTCCGGCTTCCCGAAACTGCATGTGCTCGATTCCACCGACCCCGCGCAGGTGCGCGCGGTGGAGAAGGCGGTCGATCTCGCCCGGACGCTGTTCATCATCTCCAGCAAATCCGGCGGCACCACCGAGCCGAACGTGATGAAGGATTATTTCCTCGATCGCGTGGTCAAGACGATTGGCACTGAGGCGGCCGGTCATCGCTTCATCGCCATCACCGACCCCGGCTCGTCGCTGGAGAAGGTCGCGACCAAACAGGGCTTTGCGCGCGTCTTCCACGGCGAGCCCACGATCGGCGGACGCTATTCCGTGCTGTCGCCGTTCGGCCTGGTGCCGGCGGCGGCGGCCGGCATCAACGTCCGCGCGCTGATCGAGAATACGCTTTCGATGGTGCGCTCCTGCGGACCGGACGTACCGCCGCATGAAAATCCGGGCGTGCAGCTCGGCCTTGCGATGGGTCTTGCCGGTCTCGAAGGCCGCGACAAGGTGACGATCCTTGCGTCGAAGAAGGTCGCCGATTTCGGCGCCTGGGCCGAACAGCTCATCGCCGAATCCACCGGCAAGGAAGGCAAGGGCCTGATCCCGATCGAGGGCGAGCCGCTCGGCGACGTATCGGACTATGGTGATGACCGCTTCTTCATCGACATCCGCACCCAGGGCGAGGACGACACGGCGCATGACGAGAGGCTGACCGCGCTGGAGCAAGCCGGTCATCCCGTCGCCCGTATCGTGATGCAATCGATCGACCATATCGGACAGGAGTTCTTCCGCTTCGAGATGGCGACCGCGGTCGCGGGCTCGATCCTCGGTATCAACCCGTTCAATCAGCCTGACGTGGAGTCTGCCAAGATCAAGACCCGCGAGCTGACCGCAGCGTTCGAGAAGACCGGCGCGCTTCCCGCCGAAAAGCCCGCGATGTCGTCGGACGAGGCCGATCTCTACACCGACTCGCACAATGCCGACGAGCTGCGCGAACTGGGCGCGAATGGCGATCTCGGCTCCTGGCTGAAGGCCCACCTCACCCATGTCGATGCCGGCGATTACGTCGCCCTGCTCGCCTATATCGAGCGCGACGCCGATCATATCGACATGCTGCAGGACATGCGGCTGAAGCTGCGCGACAAGCACCATGTCGCGACCTGTGCCGAATTCGGGCCGCGCTTCCTGCATTCCACCGGACAGGCCTACAAAGGCGGGCCCGACAGCGGCGTGTTTCTGCAGATCACCGCCGATGACGCCGAGGATCTTCCCGTGCCCGGCCAGAAGGCGAGCTTCGGCGTGATCAAGGCTGCGCAGGCGCGCGGCGATTTCGACGTGCTGACCGAACGCGGCCGGCGTGCGCTGCGGGTGCATCTGAAAGGCGATCTCAAATCAGGCCTCAAGATGCTCGATGCCGCGATTGCCGAGGCGCTGAGTTAAAGCAAAGGACAAGCTGCATGCAACTCGGGATGATCGGCCTCGGCCGAATGGGCGGCAATATCGTCCGCCGGCTGATGAAAGGTGGACACACGACGGTCGTTTACGACAAGGACGAAAAGGCCGTGGCGGCGCTTGCCGCGGACGGTGCGGCCGGCGCCAAGGCGCTGGAAGACTTCGTCGCCAAGCTGGAGAAGCCGCGCACGGCCTGGGTGATGCTGCCCGCCGGCAAGATCACCGAGGCCACGATCGAGGCGCTGGCGAAGCTGATGGAGAAAGGCGACGTCATCATCGACGGCGGCAACACCTTCTGGCAGGACGACGTCCGCCGCGGCAAGGCGCTGAGGGAGCGCGGCATCCATTATGTCGACGTCGGCACCTCCGGCGGCATCTGGGGCATCGAGCGCGGCTATTGCATGATGATCGGCGGCGACAAGGCCGTGGTCGACCGGCTCGATCCGATCTTCGCCTCTCTTGCGCCGGGCATCGGCGACATCCCGCGCACCGACGGACGCGAGGGCCGCGATCCCCGCATCGAACAGGGCTACATCCATGCCGGCCCCGTCGGCGCCGGGCATTTCGTCAAGATGATCCACAACGGCATCGAATATGGCCTGATGCAGGCCTATGCCGAAGGCTTCGACATCCTGAAGAACGCCAATATCGAGGCGCTGCCGGCCGAACATCGCTTCGATCTCGACATCGCCGACATCGCCGAGGTGTGGCGGCGCGGCAGCGTGATCCCGTCATGGCTGCTCGACCTCACGGCGTCCGCGCTCGCGAAGAACCATACGCTGGATAATTATTCCGGCTTCGTCGAGGATTCCGGCGAGGGCCGCTGGACCGTCAATGCCGCCGTCGACGAAGCGGTGCCGGCCGAAGTGCTGACGGCCGCGCTCTTCGCCCGCTTCCGCTCGCGCAAGGAGCACACCTTCGCGGAGAAAATTCTCTCCGCGATGCGCGCCGGCTTCGGCGGCCACCGGGAGCCGCAGCAGCCTGCTTCCACCAGCAAGCCGAAGGCATGACGCGATGGCGAACGGTGTATTTGCGCAGAAGAAGCCCGATTCCTGCACCTTCGTGATTTTCGGCGTCACCGGCGACCTCACCCACCGGCTGGTGATGCCGTCGCTCTATAACCTCGCGGCGGCCGGGCTCCTGCCGGAGAGATTCTGCGTGGTCGGCGTCGCCCGCAAGGGCACGTCGAACGATGCGCTGCGCGACAGCCTCATGAAGGGCCTGCGGCAATACGCGACGCGCCAGGTCGATGACAGCGTGGCCGCGCGCCTGCTCGAATGCGTCACCTCGATCGAGGCCGATCCCAGCGACCCCGCCTCGTTCGATGCGATGAAGGAAAAGATCGAGAGGCTCGAAGCGAACCGCAGCACCGGCGGCAACCGGCTGTTCTATCTCGCGACGCCGCCCGACGCGTTCGCGCCGATCGCGCGCGAGCTTGGCCGGGTCGGCATGTTGAAGGAAGAAGATGGCGGCGCATGGCGGCGGCTGGTCGTCGAGAAGCCGTTCGGCACCGACTTGGAATCGGCGAAGGCGCTCAATGCGGAGCTTCTGAAGATCCTCACCGAGCACCAGATCTACCGGATCGATCATTATCTCGGCAAGGAGACGGTGCAGAACATCCTGGTGCTGCGCTTTGCCAACGGCATGTTCGAGCCGATCTGGAATCGTCATTACATCGACCATGTGCAGATCACGGTCGAGGAAAAGCTCGGCGTCGGCCACCGCGGCAGCTTCTATGACGCGACCGGCGCGTTGCGCGACATGGTGCCGAACCATCTGTTCCAGCTGCTGTCGCTGATCGCGATGGAGCCGCCGGCCCATTTCGATGCGCACACCGTGCGCGCGGAAAAGGCGGAGGTGCTCGAAGCGATCCAGACCCAGAGCGAGCAAGACGCGCTGAAGAACTCGGTGCGCGGACAGTACACGGCCGGCAAGGCCGGCGACACCGAGATATCCGATTACAGCGCAACCGAGGACGTCAAGCGCGGCAGCACGACCGAGACCTATGCGGCGCTGAAACTGACCATCGACAATTGGCGCTGGGCCGGCGTTCCCTTCTATCTTCGCACCGGCAAGGCGCTCGGTCTGAAGCGCACCGAGGTCGCGATCAAGTTCCGGCAGGCGCCGTTCGCGATGTTCGCCTGCACCTCGGTGGAGGAGCTTGCCGAAAACTACCTCATCATCGGCATCGAGCCGACCGAAGGCATCACCCTGCAGTTCAACACCAAGGTGCCGGGGCCGACGGTCCTGATCGACGGCGTCGAGATGAAGTTTCGCTACAAGGACTACTTCAAGGCCGAGCCGGCGACCGGTTACGAGACGCTGATCTATGACTGCATGATCGGCGACAACATCCTGTTCCAGCGCGACGACAGCGTCGAAGCCGGCTGGAAGGCGGTGCAGCCTTTCCTCGACGCGTGGAAGAAGGCGGGCGCAAAGGGCCTGGAGACCTATAAGGCCGGCAGCGAAGGGCCGGCCGGCGCGGCTGAATTGTTGAAGCGCGACGGCCGCAACTGGCGGAAGCTGCCCTAGCGATGGCCGCGCGCGACCATCGCAACCTGATCATCGTTGCCGATCGTGACGCGATGGCGAAGGCCGCAGCCGAGCGGCTGGTGGCAAGGGTTACCGCAAATACCGGGCGCATCGCGATCTGCCTGACCGGCGGATCAAGCCCGAAGCAGCTTTATGCGCTGCTCGCGACCGACGCCTATCGTGACCGCATTCCCTGGCAGCGGGTGCACTGGTTCATCGGCGACGAACGCTTCGTTCCGCCGGCCGATCCCCGCAACAACATGACGATGGCGCGGCAGACCTTTCTCGATGCCTGTGCCCCGCCGGCGAACATCCATCCGATTCCGACCGAGACCGCGAGCCCCGATGAGAGCGCCGCGCGCTACGCGGGCGAGCTGCAATCGTTTTACGGCGCGGACCGGCTCGATGATGCGCGTCCGCTGTTCGACCTGGTGCTGCTGGGGGTCGGCCCCGACGGCCATGTCGCCTCGATGTTTCCCGGCTACCCCGCGATCGACGAGACCGCGCGCTGGGTGGTCGGCGTGCCCAAGGCCAATGTCGAACCCTTCGTCCCGCGGGTCACCCTCACCCTGCCCACGCTCGCCTCCTGCCGCGAGATGCTGTTCGAGGTCGCAGGCGCCGACAAGCGCCCGATCTTGACGCGCGTGCTGGACGGCGAGAACCTGCCGGCCAATCGCGCGCGCTCCAATGGCGAGACGATCTGGCTTGCCGACCGGGCCGCGCTTCCGGAGAATGTTCAGGGGTGACCAGCACCGACGATAGCTTCTGCGCGCTGATCGTGATGGGCGTGGCCGGCTCGGGCAAGAGCACGATCGGCGAGGCATTGGCGGCGCGGCTGGGCTGGCGCTACGAGGACGGCGACAAGCTTCCATCCCGCAAGCAACGTCGCCAAGATGAGCGCGGGCCAGCCGCTGACCGACGAAGATCGCTGGCCCTGGCTGAAGGCGATTGCCGACGAGATCGACCGGCTGTCCGCAGCGCACGAACGCGCGGTCGTCGCCTGCTCGGCGCTGCGGCGCGTCTATCGCGACATCCTCGTCCACGGACGGCATGACGTCGGGATCGTCTATCTCGACGGCACGCAAGCCTTGATCGCGGAGCGGCTGGGCCGCCGGAAGGGACACTTCATGCCGTCCGGCCTGCTCGCGAGCCAGTTCAAGACGCTGGAGCCCCCGACGGGCGACGAACATCCCATCACGGTCTCGATCGACGCGCCCGTGGAAGCGATCGTGGACGACATCGTCACCCAATTGAAATCAGGCCTGAGCAGGAGCCGCGCATGACCCGGATCGCATTGGTGGTGTCCGATGTCGACGGCACCTTGTTGAAGAAGGACAAGACGCTGACCGATGCGGCAAAGTCCGCCGCCCATCGGCTTTCCGATGCCGGTATCGGCTTCACCATCGTCAGCAGCCGCCCGACCATCGGCATGCAGTTCCTGGTCGAACCGCTCGGGATCAAGCTGCCGATCGGCGCCTTCAACGGCAGCTCGATCGTCGATCCCCAGATGAAGCCGGTCGAGCAGCAACTGATCCCCGTATCCGCCGTCGAGCGCTGCCTGGACATTCTCAATCAGTTCGGCGTCGATATCTGGCTGTTCACCAATGATCAGTGGCTGACGCGCAATGGCGACGGCGAATATGTGTCGCATGAACAGCGCACCATCAGGCATGATCCGGCGATCGTGTCGGACTTCACGCCCTATCTCGCGCGGGCCTGCAAGATCGTGGGTTCTAGCTCGAACCCCGAACTGCTGATGCGCTGCGAAGCGGCGATGCAGCAGGCGCTGGGCACGCAGGCGACGGCCGTGCGCTCGCAGACCTATTATCTCGACATCACCCCGCCCGGCTGCGACAAGGGCACCTTCGTGCAGGCCATGGCGCGGCGGCTCGACATCTCGACCGACGCTGTCGCCACCATCGGCGACATGCAGAACGACCTTCCGATGTTCCGCACGAGCGGGACGTCATTTGCGATGGGCAACGCCACCGACGACGTCAAGAAGCAGGCCACGCATGTGACGGCTTCGAACGAGGACGACGGATTTGCGAAGGCGATGGACGTGATCCTGCGGGATAGCCGCTAATTTATCTTCCGTCGTCCCTGCGTACGCATGTGCGCTGCAACCTCGCCCGCTTGCAAATCAGGCTCGAATTCCGAAAAATTAAGCATATGGAACTTGCGGCGAGGTTGAGCTTGCTTCAAATGCGTGACAAATCGGACGATCCTGAGCAAGAAAGTATTTGGGCGGGTTGGTGGCGACTTCGAAGTATTGTAGCTTCAGAGGGACGCGGGATGGCCGGCCGTCAAAAATTCACCGCAGAACTGACTTATAATCCCTCGTTCCACCCCGGTGACGTCGGGCGAAGGGAGAATTTTTCCGACATGCGCGGAATGTTGCCGCCAAGCGAAGCCCGAATGCGGATGTGCGTGATGCAGGTCGGCAAGCGCGGGCGATGGACATATCGGGATTGGGCCCGGTGGCGCTTCCTGTGGAAGTTCTTTCCGTGGTACGCGCGCGAAATGCGCTACCGGGGCGATTTCTGCATCGGCGCGAGTTGCATGCACTGGTTCTGGGAGGATCCCGAAACGAAACAGCGCGGTTATTGCGCCGCAGCGGTTTCGCGGGTGCAGCATATGATGTGGTCGAGAGAGCTGGACGAGCAGCGTGGCAGACAGCCACCCGGCGTGGAACTTCCGCGATCACCTCGCAAAGCGTGATCTGATCGACACCGTCTACTTCGACCGCTGCATCGCGGGCTTCTGGCTCGCGCGCTTGGCGGCGTCGAGATTGTGCGCGGTGTTGATCAGCGCGATATGCGTCAGCGCCTGCGGGAAATTGCCGGTCTGGCGCTTCGCGTCCGGTAGTCGTACTCCTCCGCCAGCAGTCCGAGATCGTTGGCGATGCCGACCATACGATCGAACAGCGCCTGCGCCTTGTCGAGATCGCCGGCGAGCACATAGGCGTCGGCGAGCCACAGGCTGCAGGCCAGGAACGCGCCCTCGATCGGCTGCGTCTCCTCGTCGGAGATTTCGCGCGGATCGTGCCGCAGCACGAAGCCGTCGCGCATCATGTATTTTTCGACGGCTGCGATCGTACCTTGGATGCGCGGGTCGGAAGCCGGCAGGAATCCCACCGACGGCAGCAGGAGAATGCTGGCGTCGAGCAGTTGCGAGCCATAGGATTCGACGAACGAGTTCAGGCCCGGATCAAAGCCCTTCTGGCAGACATCGCGATGGATGGCGGCGCGCAGCACCCGCCAGCTTTCCAGCGGCGCTTTCAGATTGAATTTGACGGCGCTCTTGATCGCGCGGTCGAAGGCAACCCAGCACATCACCTTGGAGAAGACATAGTGCCTGCCCGCGTCGCGGCGCTCCCAGATGCCGTGATCGGGATGGTCCCAGACCTTGGCGAGATGGTTCATCACCGCGCATTCGACGTCCCAGGTGCCGTCGTCCAGCTTCAATTCCGTCATGCGCGATTGATGGAATGCATCGACCAGCTCGCCATAGACGTCGAGCTGCAACTGGGCGTGCGCGGCATTGCCGATCCGGACCGGTTGCGCGCCTTCGTAACCGGGCAGCCAGCCCGCCTCCCACTCCAGGAGACGCCGCTGGCCCATGATGCCGTACATGATCTGCATGTTCGCGGGCGCGCCGGCGACCGCGCGCAACAGCCAGCTATGCCAGGCGAGCGCCTCCTCGGTATAGCCGGAGTTCATCAGCGAGAGCAGCGTGTAGGTGGCATCGCGCAGCCAGCAATAGCGATAGTCCCAGTTGCGCGCGCCGCCGAGCTTTTCCGGCAATGAGGTGGTCGGGGCGGCGACGATGCCGCCGGTCGGCTCATAGGTGAGCGCCTTCAGCGTGATCAGCGATCGCAGCACGAGGTCGCGGGCCTCGCCGTCATAGGTGCAGCGGCTGCTCCATTCGGTCCAGAAATCCTCGGTGTCCCGCAACGCGTCGGCCGGGTTGATGAGATCGGGGACGGGAAGATGCGACGCGCCATAGGTGAGTACGAAGGGCACCGTTTCGCCCTCGCCCACCACGAATTCGGCAATCGTGGTCAGGTTCTCGCCGCGGGTCTCGACCGGCGTGCGCAGCACCGTCATGTCCTGCCCGCAGATCGCGAGCAGCGCCGAGCGATCTTCGGTCCGCTTCACCCAGGGAATGTCAGCGCCGAACCCGAAACGGATCACCAACTCCATCCGCATTTTCACCCGGCCGCTGACGCCGCGCACCAGGCGGACGACGTCGGAGGCGTCGCCGCGCGGCGGCATGAAGTCGATCAGCGCAACCGTGCCGCCTTCCGTTTCGAACCGTGTCTCCAGGATCAGGGTGTTGTCCCAGTAGCGGCGCGAGGATTTGATGATTTTATCGGAGGGCGCGATCAGCCAGCGGCCATTCTCGCTGGTGCCGAGGATTGCGGCGAAGCAGGCGTCGGAATCGAAAGCCGGCCAGCACAGCCAGTCGATCGATCCGTCACGGCCGACGAGCGCCGCGGTCTCGCAATCGCCGATCAGGCCATAATCTTCGATGCCAAGGGGCAAAACATCACTCGTCTGAAATACTACACATCAGCGCTCACTCTCGCCCGTTCATGCGTCGCCGCCTTCAGCGCGGCGACATCGATGGTGGACGCAATATCCTCGAGCGCGGCCGGCAGCTTCTGCCGCCAGTTCGGATGCTCGTCGACGGTGCCGGGAATGTTGGGCTGATCGACCACGCCGAGCAGATCCTCGAGCGAGATCGCGAGCAGCCGCGACTTGGTGCGCGACAGGAAATTCGCGATCGCATAGAGATCGTTGTTGTCGATGGCGTGGTGGCGCAGCGCGTCGTCCAGCATGCCGAGCGCGTCCCAGCGCTCTTGATCGGTTTCGCCTGGATCAAGCCCGAGCGCGCGCTTCGTCTTCAGATCGCCGAACGAGCGCCAGCCGGCATAGGTCGACAGATCATGCGTGTTGAAGGTGATGAGCGCGTTGGGCATGTAATGGTCGACGCCGCGGAAACGCCCGTCGTCCTCGCGCTCGAACATCATCACCTGATACGACCAGATGCCCCAATCGGCCATCTGCTGGCGAAATCCTTCCGGCACGGTGCCGAGGTCCTCGCCGATCACGACGCATTCGTTCGCCACGCTCTCCTGCGCGGTCGCCGCGAGCAGCGCATCGAACGGCATCGTCACATAGGCGCCTTCCCGCGCGGGAAAACCGTGCGGCACGAGGTACAAGCGCTTCAGGCCGAGCACATGATCGAGCCGGATCGCGCCGGCATAGCGCATCGAGGCCGCGAGCATCTCGCGAAACGGATGAAACGATTTCATCTCGAGGCCCGTGGCGTTGAAGCCCGCCAGCCCCCAGTTCTGCCCCAATGTGTTCAGGGGATCGGGCGGCGCGCCGACCGCCAGATGGCGCGAGATCGCAGTCTGTTCGTGCCAGGCATCGAAACCGTCGGATTGCACGCCGACCGCGACATCCAGATAGAGGCCGACCTTCATGCCGAGGCGATCCGCCCGCTCCTTGCAGGCGCGCAATTGCCGGTCGGCGGTCCATTGCACGAACTCGACGAATTCGATTTCGCCCTTGTCGGGTCCTTCGCGCAACAGAGCGAGCCGCGCCTCTGACGGCTGCCGCCATTCCCTGGGCCATTCCCACCATGGGCCGGTGAATTTGTGCCGCAGCATTTCGAAACAGGCGAAATGCGCAAGCTGCGCTCCGCGCTCATCGCGGAATTTCGCGAAATCCTCGCGGCGTGCCGCCGACCCCTTGGCGCTGAATTTGGCAAATGCCAGGCGCAGCGCCCGCCATTTCTGTTCGGCGACGCCGGCGTAATCGACGGTCGCCGTCCGCCGCAGACGCGCGATCGCTTCGCTGTCGGCCATCGGCCGGAATTCCGGAATCCTGTCGACGTCGATATAGAGCGCGTTCAGAAACAGCCGGCTGTTCGGCGAATAAGGGCTGCAATCCGTCGGACGGTCGTCGAACAGCGCGTGCAGCGGGTTGAGCCCGACCCCGTCCGCGCCCAACTGGCCCGCGAGATCGATCAGCGTCTCGAGATCGGTGAAATCCCCCATGCCCCAATTGCGCGCAGAGCGAACGCCGTAGAGCTGGACGGCGAGCAGCCAGCCGCGATCGAAATCGCCGCCATAGGCCCGCGGCGGCGCAACGATGAACGGCACCTCCTCGTCGACCTCCGCGGCGTCCGTCAGCAGCAGCCGGTAGGTCCCAACCGGCAAATCGCCAGGCCAGAGAATGGTGCGACCATCGGTCTCGCCCTCCCGGATGATTCCGGGCCCTGCATCGATCTTCCATGTCAGCGGCAATTTCGCGGCCTCGGCGAGTTCGCTTCGCGCCGGCTGACCGGAGCGGATCACGACCACGCCGTCTTCAAGAAAACGGTACGGCGTCCGCGCTGGGAAGGCATCGACAATGAGCTGGAGCGCTGTCTCGCCGGTGACATGGCGAATGCCCTGTCCATCGACGAATTCGGTCAGAATTCCGAGGTTTTTGGCTTGAGTGTAGAGATCCATTCGGCACGCGGTTTGCACGCGACAGGTTGAGATCGTGTCGCGAAAATTATCTGGCTACGGACGCAGGATAGCCCTATCTAACTCCGACGCCAGCCCGATGTTCCCGCAGGGAACCAATGGCGAGCGGACGGCGTTCTACAGGGGTCGGAGCGTCTCCTTTCGCCTCAAGAAACGGCGACGTCAATTCCATGTCAATGGCATCACCGTGAACAAAACCATTCAAACTGCCGCGAGCGCCGTCATCGGCGAGATTTTGCCTGCTAATCGTTGCCTCTTCGCCTGGAATGGAGTCTGGTCGATCCGGTTCGATTCCATTTTATCCGGCCCGGCCCGCGCCGAGTCGATTTGGCGAAATGCCGGCTTGGCGTAAGGGGCCGCCATGAACGTACTGTCTTCAATCGACGCCACCGAACTGCCGGTCACCGACCTGGACGCCGACGAGCTCTGGTACAAGGATGCCATCATCTACCAGCTGCACGTGAAGGCGTTCGCCGACAGCAATAATGACGGCATCGGCGACTTCGTGGGGCTAACCGACAAGCTCGACTATCTGCAGGACCTCGGCGTCACCACGCTGTGGTTGTTGCCGTTCTATCCCTCGCCCGGCCGCGATGACGGCTACGACATCGCCGACTATGGGACCATCAATCCCGATTTCGGGACCATGAAGGATTTCAAGCGCTTCATCCAGGAAGCCAAGAGGCGCGGCCTGCGGGTCATCACCGAACTCGTCGTCAACCACACCTCCGACCAGCATCACTGGTTCAAGCGCGCGCGCCGCAGCGATCCGAAATCGAGCGCGCGAAACTGGTATGTGTGGAGCGACACCGATCAGAAGTATCAGGGCACCCGGATCATCTTCACCGATACCGAGAAGTCGAACTGGACCTGGGACCCCGAGGCCGGCCAGTTCTACTGGCACCGCTTCTTCTCGCATCAGCCGGACCTGAACTTCGACAATCCGCGCGTCGTCAACGCGATCACCCAGGTGATGAAGCGCTGGCTCGACGCCGGCGTCGACGGATTCCGGCTCGACGCGATCCCCTATCTGTGCGAGCGCGACGGCACCAGCAACGAGAACCTGCCCGAGACCCACACCATCATCAAGAAGCTGCGCGTCGAGCTCGATGCGTATGCCAAGGGCAAGCTTCTGCTCGCCGAGGCCAATCAATGGCCGGAGGACGTGCAGGAATATTTCGGCAATGCCGACGAATGCCACATGGCCTATCACTTCCCGCTGATGCCGCGGATCTACATGGCGATCGCGCAGGAGGACCGCTTTCCGATCACCGACATCCTGCGGCAAACCCCGGATATCCCTGCGAGCTGCCAGTGGGCGCTGTTCCTGCGCAATCATGACGAGCTGACACTGGAAATGGTCACCGACGTGGAGCGCGACTATCTGTGGTCGACCTACGCCAACGACCCGCGCGCCCGCATCAATCTCGGCATCCGCAGACGCCTCGCGCCGCTGATGGACAACGACCGGCGCAAGATCGAGCTGATGAACTCGCTTCTGATGTCGTTCCCGGGCACGCCGATCGTCTATTACGGCGACGAGATCGGCATGGGCGACAACATCTATCTCGGCGACCGCAACGGCGTGCGCACGCCGATGCAATGGGCGCCCGACCGCAATGGCGGTTTCTCCCGCGCCGACCCGGCCAAGCTGTATGCGCCGATGATCATGGATCCGGTCTATGGCTATGAGGCCGTCAATGTCGAGGCGCAGTCGCGCAGCCTGTCGTCGCTGTTGAGCGCGACCAAGCGCCTGATCTCGGTGCGCAAATCGACGCTCGCCTTCGGCCGCGGCACGATGACCTTCATCCGTCCGGCCAATCGCGCGGTGCTGGCCTATGTCAGGCAATACAACGACGAGGTGATTCTTTGCGTCGCGAATTTGTCGCGCTCCGCGCAGGCGACCCAGCTCGATCTCTCCGCCTGGAAGGACCGCATCCCGATGGAGATGCTCGGGCGTTCGCGCTTTCCCGCGATCGGCGAGCAGCCCTACATGATCACGCTCGCGCCCTACGGCTTCTACTGGTTCCAGCTTCAGGAGCGCGGCAAGTCCGAACCGGTGTCGCCGCGAGAGGTGCCGGAGTTCGAGACGCTGGTGGTGCCGCTCGGCTCGACCTGGGTCACGCTCGCCCGTACCCGAAGCGTGTTCGAGCACGACGTATTGCCGGGCCATCTGGCGCGGACCCGCTGGTATCCCGAGCACAAGCCGGAAAACATCCGCCCGATGCTGGTGTCGGCGATCCCGTTTTGCGACATCGGCGACAATCGGCCTTGGCTGATCTTTTTCGAGGCCTCGCAGAACGGCAAGACCACCCGTTATCATCTGCCGATGCTGATCGAGTGGGTGCGCTTCGATCGCGAACGTTATAACCCGATCGCATTCGCGGCCGTCCGCCAGGGCGCGCGCGAAGGGACTGTGCTGGATGCAGCAGCCGGGCCGATCTTCCTCGGCCTGCTGTTGCGCAATCTGCAGCAATCGCTGACAGTCGAGGAAAATGACCTGCGGCTCGAATTCAGGCCGACCAGTAAATTCACCGAAGACAAGCCGGTCCGCGAGCCCGAACGCATTCGCCCGGTCGAGCTCGACTTGGTGAACAATACGTCGCTGGTGGACAATGACTACGTCGTCAAGATTTATCGCAGGATAGATGCCGGATTGAGTCCGGCTATCGAAGTCGGCCGTTTCCTGACCGAAGAGGTCGGCTTCCCCAACACGCCACCGCTGCTCGGCAGCGTCGAATTCGTCGAGAACGGCAACCGATATGCGATTGCGACGGTTCATGCGCTGGTCGAAAACCAGGGCGATGGCTGGACTGTATCATCGGCCTATCTTGATCGCTTCGTCGACGATCACCGTCTCCTGTCAGCGCGGGAATTCGGGCGCGAGAGTCAGGAGCAGTCGCCTTATCTGCGCTACATGTCGCAAGCCGGCTGGCGCGCGGCCGACCTGCATCTGGCGTTGGCATCACGACCGGATATTCCGGACTTCGCACCGGCGCCGACGAGCCCGGAGAACGTCCGGAGCTGGATCGAGGACGTCAAGGCCCAGGCCCGGCGGGTTTTCGAAGCGCTTACCGAGAGGCGCGACGCAATCAGGGAATCCGATCGGCCGCTGGCCGATCGCGTGCTGGCGCGACGCGACACATTCTCCGACCTCGTGGCGACGCTGCTGTGGCCCGACATCGACGGCATGAACATCCGCCTGCACGGCGATCTCCGCCTCGGCCAGATGCTGATCGTCAAGGACGACATCTTCATCGGTGGCTTCGACGGCGATGTCCGCTTCAGCGTGGACGATCGCCGGCGCAAACGACCTGCTGCGTGCGACATCGCGTGCGTGATCAACTCGATCGACTATTCGGTCGGCGCTGCGCTGGAGCGCGCAGGTGGCATGGCTCCGGATGAGCAGGCCAGGCTCGGCGCCGCCGTGATGGAGTGGCGCAACCTTGCCACGACCGCCTTCCTGAATGGCTATCGCGACACCATGAAGGATTCGCGGCTCTGGCCGGCCGACCCGCACGCATCCGATGCGCTGATCAATTTCTTTTTGCTGGAGCGTGTTCTCTACGATATCGAAGATGAGCTGGTCCGTCGTCCGGAGTGGCTGCGCATTCCCTTGACGGGCCTGCTTCGTATCCTGTCCGAGCCTGTAAGCGAGACCTGATGACCAAACTGAGCGCCGAGGCCTATGCGATCGTCGAGGGCCGCCACGCCGACCCGTTCCATTATCTCGGCCTCCACACCGAGGGCGACAGGACGGTGGTGCGCGCATTCCTGCCCGACGCATCGAAGGTCGAGGCGGTCGGCGAGCATGGCGACGTCGCGTCGCTGTCGCGCATCCACGATGCCGGGCTGTTCGCCGGCGCGCTGCCGAATGGCGCGCTACGCTACCAGTTGCGCGCGCAATATGGCGACAATGTCGTCAGCTTCGACGATCCCTATCGCTTTCCGCCCGTTCTGAGCGACTACGATCTTTATCTGCTCGGAGAGGGCTCGGACCAGCAGCTCTATGACAAGATCGGCGCGCATCCGTTTCTCCTGGATGGCGTCGAAGGCGTGGCCTTCGTGGTGTTCGCACCGAACGCAAGGCGGGTCAGCGTAGTCGGCGATTTCAATTTCTGGGATGCGCGGCGGCATCCGATGCGCCGTCGCGGCGTTGGTTATTGGGAGCTGTTCATTCCGCGCGCGCGGGCGGGCGACCATTACAAGTTCGACTTGATCGGGCCGCACGGCCAGCATCTGCCGCTGAAGTCGGACCCGCTCGCCTTTTATGCCGAGGAGCGTCCGAAGACCGCCTCCATCGTGTTCGACGAGGCGAGCCTACCGCGCCCAAACCCGGCGCCGCAAGGCATCAATGCGCGCAGCGCGCCGATGTCGATCTACGAGGTTCATCTCGGCTCATGGCGCCGCGGGGGCAACAATGAGTGGCTGAGCTATCGCGATCTCGCCGAGCAGCTTCCGGCCTATGCGCGCGACATGGGCTTCACCCATGTCGAATTTCTCCCCGTCAGCGAGCATCCGTTCGACGGCTCGTGGGGTTACCAGCCGACCGGGCTCTATGCACCGACCAGCCGCTTCGGCTCGCCGGCCGATTTCGCCGCGCTGGTCGACGCCTGCCATCGCGAAGGCCTCGGCGTGCTGCTCGACTGGGTGCCCGGGCACTTTCCCGACGACCCGCACGGCCTCGGCCAGTTCGACGGCACCGCGCTCTACGAGCACGCCGATCCGCAACAGGGCCGTCATCTCGACTGGGGCACACTGATCTACAATTACGGCCGCACCGAAGTGACGAATTTCCTGGTCGCGAATGCGCTGTTCTGGCTGGAGAAATACGCCATCGACGGCCTGCGCGTCGATGCGGTCGCATCCATGCTTTATCTCGATTACAGCCGTCCCTCGGGCGGCTGGATACCGAACAAATATGGCGGCCGGGAGAATCTCGAGGCGATCGATTTCATTCGCCGCTTCAACACCGAGCTGTTCAGCCGCTTTCCGCACGCCACCACGGCCGCGGAAGAATCCACCTCATGGCCGCAGGTGTCGCGCCCGGTCGAATTCGGCGGGCTCGGCTTCGGCTACAAGTGGAACATGGGCTGGATGCATGACACGCTGGATTATATCGGCAAGGATCCGATCCATCGCAAATATCACCATGGCGACATCCTGTTCGGCCTGCACTACGCCTTTTCCGAGAATTTCATCCTACCGCTGTCGCATGACGAGGTCGTGCACGGCAAGCGCTCGATCCTCGGCCGTATGCCCGGCGACGACTGGCAGCGCTTTGCAAATCTGCGCGCCTATTACAGCTTCATGTTCGGTCATCCCGGCAAGAAACTGATGTTCATGGGTTGCGAGTTCGGCCAGGAGCGCGAGTGGAACCATGACCATTCGCTCGACTGGCACCTGCTTGAACAACAGAAGCATGCGGGCATCCAGTCGCTGATCCGCGACCTCAACCACCTCTATCGTGCGCTGCCTGCGCTGCATCAGCTCGATTGCGACGAAGCCGGATTCGAGTGGATCATCACCGAGGACGCCGGCAGCAACGTGTTCGCCTGGATGCGAAAGGGCAACAATCCGCACGAGCGCTGCGTGATCGTCGTCAATTTCTCACCGAACGTCTATCGCGATTATCGCGTTCGAGTGCCCTATGCAGGCTCATGGCGCGAGGTCTTCAACTCGGATTCCGCGCATTACGGCGGCACCAATGTCGGCAATGTCGGCGAAGTCCATACCGTGCAGGGCACAGGCCCCGAACTCAACCTCACCATTCCGCCATTGGCAGCCATATTTCTGATTCCTGAAAGCTGACACATGCGCCTCACCGCAGGAACCTTCTCGCGCCTCGGTGCAAACTGGGACGGCCGCGGGACCAATTTTGCGCTGTTCTCGGCGCACGCGCAGAAGGTCGAGTTGTGCCTGTTCGACAATCAGGGCCGCCGCGAGCTCGAACGCGTCGAGCTGCCTGAACGCACCGAGGACGTCTGGCACGGCTATCTCAACGACGTCTCCCCCGGACAGCTCTACGGCTATCGCGTACACGGCCCCTACGCGCCCGAGCACGGCCACCGCTTCAATCCCAACAAGCTGCTGATCGATCCCTATGCCAAGCGGCTTGCGGGGCGGCTGGTCTGGAGCGACGCGCATTTCGCCCACCGTATCGGCAGCCCGCGCGAGGATCTTTCCTTCGACCGCCGCGACAATGCACGCGGCATGCCGAAGGCCGTCGTCATCGACGAGACCTTCAACTGGGGACGCCGCGAGATGCGGCCGAGCATTCCCTGGGAAGACGCCATCATCTACGAAGCGCATATCAAGGGCGTGACCCAGATGCGCAAGGACGTGCCGCCCAACCTGCGCGGCACCTATGGCGGCCTGTCCTCGCCGACAATGATCGCGCACCTGAAAAAGCTCGGCGTCACCACCGTGGAGTTGCTGCCGGTCCATGGCTTCGTCGACGACCGCATCCTGGTGGAAAAGAAGCTCGCGAACTATTGGGGCTACAACACCATCTCCTTTTTCGCGCCCGAGCCGCGTTATGCGCCGGACAATGCGCTCGATGCCTTCCGCACCATGGTGGCGCGGCTGCACGATGCCGGCATCGAGGTGATGCTCGACGTCGTCTATAATCACACCGCCGAAGGCAATCATCTCGGCCCGACGCTGTCGTTCAAGGGCATCGACAACGCGTCCTATTATTGGCTGAGGCCGGACAATCCCCGCTACTATGACGACTTCACCGGCTGCGGCTCCTCGGTCAATCTCACTCATCCGCGCGTGCTGCAGATGGTGATGGATTCACTGCGCTACTGGGTCGAAGTCTGCCATGTCGACGGCTTCCGCTTCGATCTCGCGACCACGCTGGCGCGCGGGCCGAACGGCTACGACCGGTCCAGCTCGTTCCTGACTGCGATCCGGCAGGATCCGGTGCTTGCAGCCGTCAAGCTCGTCGCCGAACCCTGGGATCTGGGCCTCGGCGGCTATCAGGTCGGCGGCTTTCCCTCGCAATGGTCGGAATGGAACGACCGCTATCGCAGCGCGATGCGCCGCTACTGGAGCGGCGAAGGCAGCCTGATCGGTGAAGTGTCGGCTCGCATGACCGGCTCGTCCGACCTGTTCAATCATGACGGCCGCGATCCGCGCGCGAGCATCAATCACATCACCGTGCATGACGGTTTTACGCTGGCGGATCTCTTCAGCTACAACGAGAAGCACAACGAAGCCAACGGCGAGAACAATCGCGACGGCTCCAACGACAACCACAGCAACAATTGCGGCCATGAGGGACCAACCGAAGATCCCGCCATCAATACGCTGCGCCGCCAGCTCCGCAAGAACCAGCTCGCCTGCCTTCTGCTGGCGCAAGGCCTGCCGCTGATCCTGGCCGGCGACGAGGTCGGCAACTCGCAGAACGGCAACAACAATCCCTATTGCCAGGACAACGAGATCGGCTGGGTGAACTGGGACGGCCTTGGCCGCGAAGGCGACGACCTGACCGATTTCGTCGGCCACATGACCGATTTGCGCCGGCGCTTTCCGCAGATCCGCGCCCGTCGCTGGCTCGACGGCCGCCGCGCCGACGGAACCTATGGCGGGTTGTGGCTGACGCCTGCGGCGGACGAGATGACGGAAGAGGACTGGAAGTTCCCGGAGGGGCGGTTTCTCGCCTATGTGCTGGCACCCACCGGCAAGGAACAAGCGCCGATCTTCATCGTTTTGAATGCTGCGCCCGAAGAGATCGGATTCAAATTGCCGAAGATGTCCGATTATAAAACCTGGCGGCAGGTGCTGAACACCGCCGAGATCACGCAAAGTCCTGCCGATTTTGCATCGGGCGCCGACAACAAGGCGCCCTCCCGCTCCGTGCTCGCCTTCGCAGGCATCGCATGAGCGGCGGCCAATTCGGCGTCGTGCTGACCGCTGATGGCGCGTCGTTCCGCCTGTGGGCGCCGGCCGCCAAGCGAGTCGAACTGCTGCTGGCAAAACCGCAGCCGATGACGCGCGGCGATGGCGGCTGGTTCACCGCCGATGTTGCAGGCGTGAGGGCCGGCACGCGCTACAAATATCGCATCGACGGCGAGATCGACGTGCCCGATCCCGCTTCCGCCTTCCAGCCCGAGGATGTGTTCGGCCCTAGCGAAGTCGTCGATCACGATGGCTATCGCTGGCGCGCAAGCGACTGGAAAGGACGGCCCTGGCGCGACACCGTGCTGATCGAGACCCATGTCGGCACATTCACGCCGGAAGGCAGCTACCGCGCAATGATCGCCAAGCTCGATCATCTCGCCGCAACCGGCATCACCGCGCTGGAGCTGATGCCGCTGGCGGATTTCGCCGGTCACCGCAACTGGGGTTATGACGGCGTCCTGTGGTACGCGCCCGACAGCGCCTATGGCCGCCCGGAAGACTTGAAAGCCCTGATCGACGAAGCGCATCTGCGCGGGCTGAGCGTGTTTCTCGACGTGGTCTACAACCATTTCGGCCCGGAGGGGAATTACCTCGGCCGCTATGCGCCGTCCTTCTTCACCGACGGGCACACCCCCTGGGGCAGCGCGATCGACTATCGCGTGCCCGGAGGTGCGCGCCTTCGCGATCGAGAACGCCATGTTGTGGCTGCGTGACTATCGCTTCGACGGACTGCGGCTCGATGCGGCCAATCACATCCTCGCCGAGCCCGGCCAGATCTCGATGCTGCATGATCTCAGCGTCGCCGCCGGCAAGCTCGCCGCTGAGACCGGACGGCATATCCATCTCGTGCTCGAGAACGGCGACAACCGCGCAAGCCTGCTCGACGCCGTCGAGGATCCGCCGCGCGGCAAATATCGCGCGCAGTGGAACGACGATTATCACCACGTCTGGCATGTGCTGCTGACCGGCGAGAGCCAGGGCTACTATGGCGATTACCAGACGTCGCCGCGCGATGATCTCGCGCGCGCGCTTGCCTCGGGCTTCGTGTATCAGGGCGAACCCGCCGCGTTCTGGGGCGGCGAACCGCGTGGCGAGCCGAGCGGCGAACTCTCGCCGACGGCCTTCGTCAATTTCCTGCAGAACCACGATCAGGTCGGCAACCGCGCGTTCGGTGACCGGCTGGAAGGCCTCGCGAAGCCGGAGGAGATCGAGGCGGCGCTCGCCGTTACCCTGCTGGCCCCGACCGTTCCGATGCTGTTCATGGGCGAGGAATGGGGCTCGAAAGCGCCGTTCCCGTTCTTCTGCGATTTCAAGGGCGGCCTGGCCGACGCCGTTCGCAAGGGCCGGCGCGAGGAATATGCCTGGGCGTATCAGCGCTATGGCGACGAAGTCCCCGATCCGCTCGATGTCGCGACGTTCAAATCCGCGGTGCTCGACTGGACATCCTGCGAGACCGGCGCCGGCAAGAGGCGGCTCGCGCTGGTGACACGGCCTGCTCGCGACGCGCCGGCAGGAGATCGTGCCCCGGCTTGACGGCGTTGCTTTCGGCGAGCGCGCAGGCCGCGAAGAGCGGCCTGCTCACCGCAAGCTGGCGCATGGGTGACGGCGCGACGCTACGCCTGATCGCCAATCTTTCGGAAAGCGAGATCGCGGCTCCCGCCGGCGAACCCGCGGGCCGCAACATCTGGGGCAACGAGCCCGGCAACGTTCTTTCGCCCTGGTCGGTGGTCTGGCGCATCGGAGGCTGACCATGCCTCCATCCATTCCGACCGCGACCTACCGGCTGCAGCTCACCCGGGATTTCGACTTCGAGAAAGCCGCCGAAATCGTGCCCTATCTGAAGGCGCTCGGCATCACGCATCTCTATGCCTCGCCCTTCATGAAGGCGCGCAAGGGCTCGACCCATGGCTACGATGTCGTCGACCATACCAAGCTCAATCCCGAGCTTGGCGGCGAAGCGGGTTTCGAAAAACTCAGCGACGCGCTCAAGCAGCATGATCTCGGCCTGATCCTCGACTTCGTGCCCAATCATGTCGGCGTGCACTATGCCGACAATCCCTGGTGGCTCGACGTGCTGGAATGGGGACCGGCCTCGCCGCACGCCGTCTCCTTCGACATCGACTGGGAGCTGCTGCCGTATCGCAAGCGCGGCGGCGTGCTGCTGCCGATCCTCGGTTCGTCCTATGGAGATGCACTGGAGCGCGGCGAGATCGAGCTGCGCTACGATGCGAGCGAGGGCAGCTTCTCCTGCTGGTACTTCGAACATCGCCTGCCGATCGCGCCCGAGCGCTATGGCGAGATGCTGCGGATCATGGTGAAGGAGGCGAATGCGGAGGCGAGCGACGCGGGACGGCATCTCCTGCAGCTTGCATCACGCCACCACGGCCTTCGCCATCCCGACCGCAAGGAGGCTCCAGGCCTCAAGGCCGAGCTGAAAGGCCTTGCCGGAGCGGACGACATCATCACGCGCGGGCTTGCCGCCTATCGCGCCGGCCCTGAGCGCAACGCACAGACGCAGGCGCTGCATCATCTGCTCGAACGCCAGCACTACAAGCTCGGCCATTGGCGGCTGGCCTCGAGCGACATCAACTATCGCCGCTTCTTCGACGTCAACACGCTCGCGGGCCTGCGCGTCGAGGACGCCGGCACTTTCGAGGCCGCGCATCGGCTGGTCAGGGCGCTGATCGCCGAGGGCAGATTGCAGGGCCTGAGGCTCGATCACATCGACGGCCTGCGCGACCCCGCACAGTATTTCCTACGCCTGCGCCGTCTGGTCCGCGAGGCCCAGGGCAGCGATCATAAGCCGTTCTATGTCGTCGTGGAGAAAATCCTTGGCGAGGAGGAAAAGCTCCACAGCGTTTGCCGGCGTGCACGGCACCACCGGCTATGAGTGGATGAACGTCATCACCCATCTGCTGATCGAGCCCAGAGGCCTCGATGCGCTCGACGAGATCTGGCGGCAGATCAGCAACCGCCCGCCCCGGCTCGCCCCCGTGCTGCTGGACGCCAAGCGCCGCGTGCTGGAGACGTTGCTGACCAGCGAGTTCATCGTGCTGTCGCGGCTGCTCGCACGCATCGCCAGCGGCCACTATTCGACCCGAGATTATTCCGCCGACAGCCTGCGGCAGGCGCTCGAGCTTTATGTGCTGCACTTCCCGGTCTATCGCACCTATCTGACCGGAACGGCACCGAGCGAACATGACCGCGACCTGATCTCGCGCACGATCGATCGCGCGCGCGCCGACTGGTTCGCCGCCGATGACGGCATTTTCGATTTCCTGCGCGACACGCTGACCATGGACCTGATCAAGCGGAAGGGCGCGACCCACAGCCCGCCGCGCGTCCGCCGCTTTGCGCTGAAGGTGCAGCAGTTCACCGGCCCGCTGATGGCGAAGTCGCTGGAGGACACCGCCTTCTACCGCTATCACCGCCTGCTCGCGCTGAACGAGGTCGGCGGCGATCCCTCGGCGGATGCCCTGCCCGTCGAACGCTTTCATGCGATCATGCAGGCGCGCGGGCGCGAATGGCCGCATGGCATGACCGCGACGGCGACGCATGACACCAAGCGCGGCGAGGATGCGCGCGCGCGGCTTGCAGCATTGACCGAAATATCGAGCGAATGGACCAGCGCGGCGGCCAAATGGAAGGTGCTGAACGCGCCGCATCTCGTCACCGGCGACACCATGCGCGCGCCCTCGGTGACCGCGGAATACATGCTCTATCAGGCCCTGCTCGGCGCCTGGCCGCCCGACGGGCCTGACGACGCGTTCGTGGAACGGATACAGGCCTATGCGTTGAAAGCCGCCCGGGAGGGCAAGGAAGAAACCAGCTGGCTCAATCCGAACCAGGCCTATGAGGCGGGACTGAAAACCTTCATCGGACGGATTCTCGATCGCGCAATATCGGCGGAATTCCTGGAGTCGCTCGCGCGGCTGGCGCAGCCGGTAGCGCTGCTGGGCGCGCTGAACGCGCTCAGCCAGCTCACGCTGAAGGCGACACTGCCCGGCGTGCCGGACTTCTATCAAGGCACGGAATTCTGGGATCTGTCGCTGGTCGATCCGGACAACCGCCGGCCGGTGGATTTTGCTGCGCGCGCTGGGGCGCTCGCCGCTATGGACGCGCCTGATTGGGGCGAGCTCGCGCGGAACTGGCAGGATGGACGCATCAAGCTCGCATGGACCGCGCATCTGCTCAGGCTGCGCAATGAACTCGCCGCTGTGTTTACCGACGGCGACTACCAGCCGCTCGAGGTCAGCGGAGAGCATCGCGACCATGTCATTGCCTTCGCGCGGCGGCGCGGCAAGGACGCCGCGATCATTGCCGTAGCGCGGCTGTTTGCGCCGTTCACGCAGGCCGGCCGGTTCTGGCCAAGCTGGGAGGCTCTCGATGCGACCATTGCGCTGGGCGGCCTCTCCGTCGATGGCTTTGATGCCGGGGGAGAACTGCGGCTGGGGTCGCTGTTCCAGGCGTTGCCGGTGGCGGTCCTGAAGGCGAGAGCGGCGACCGCTGCCGTGCCCTTGCGAAAGCGCGTTCGCGGGTGATCGGCAGCTTCGGTTCTGATCGAAATCAGAACCGAAGCTCCCGATTCTTGTTTTGACGCGTTTTCTTCACGCGAACCGGTGCCCACTTCGCTCGAAAACGCTCTACCTCAACTCCGTTTGGTCAGCAGCATTTTGCCTCGGTCGCGGATGGCGATCTGGGCCATTTGCGCAAAGCGCTGCAGCAACCAGGGCAACGTCACTTCCAGGCGCACGCTGTCTTCCGCGACATCGATATGGCCTGACGCCGCCTGCCCCAGCGCGCGGACGCGAAAGAACATGTGGTCGCCGTCCCAGCGTTCCTCGTCGACTTTCAGCACCGGAATGCTGGTCGCCGCGCGCGACAATCCTGTTCTCAGGCGGCGCAACGCTTCCTCGCGGCCGAGGCGATGCGGAATTGAAACGACAAGGGGTGCGGACATACCCAAATCCTCTTCGATCAATCTCTTTCCCGGATTTAACGCGATTGCACCGCAACTGTTTCGGCACAAACGACACACCGGTAATTTCACCGATACAGTCACGGAACTTTCAAGGTTCCCACAAGTTTCCTCGGCGCATCAGAGCAAGCAAGCGCCCTCTTTTGGGCTGGAGGAGAAGGTTAAATGTCTATCGGTACTATCATTCTGATCATTCTGGTCATCGCCCTGCTCGGCGGCTTCAGCGGCATCGGCGGCGGTCCGTTCTACGGGACCGGCTACTACGGCGGCGGCGGTCTCGGCCTCATCATCGTCATCCTGCTGATCCTCCTCCTGCTCGGAAGGCTGTAAGCAGCACGAACAATCCCAACCGCATCTTTGCTATTCCGGAACGCGCGCAAGCGCGAACCCGGAATAGCGACCCGCCAGTCCGTAGGGTGGGCAAAGCGCAGCGTGCCCACCATCACGGTGACAGCCATTGCGGCTCGACGGTGGGCACGCTGCGCTTAGCCCACCCTACACTCTCTCACTTCGCCAATTTCCTCACTTCGCCAGCTTCTTCATCGCGGCCTTGATCGACGACGCCGCGTCGTCGTAACCCTGCCACGCCTTGGACTTCCCAAGCAGCGCCGGCACGGTACGAACCGTAAAACGCTTCGGATCGAGATCACCTTTCACCTGCGCCCAGGTCAGCGGCATCGAGACGGTGGCGCCGTCGCGCGCCCGCGGCGACAGCACCGCGACCGCCGTCGACATGCGGTCATTGCGCAGATAATCGAGGAAGATCTTCCCCTCGCGCAGCTTCTTCGACATGTTGAGCAGATAACGCTCGGGATCGCCGTCCGCCATGAGCTGGCAGATGCCTTGCGCAAACGCCTTGGCTTCCTTCCAGGTCACCTTGTCCTTGGCGCCATAGCGCAAGGGCGTGACCACGTGCAGGCCCTTGCCACCGGTGGTCTTGCAGAAACTCTCGAGGCCGACATCGCTGAGATGCTGCCGCATCTCCTTGGCCGCTTCCACGACATCTGTGAAGGCTATATCCGGCGCGGGATCGAGATCGAACACCAGCCGTCCCGGCGTGTCGTACTCATCAGGCGCGCAATTCCAGGGATGCAGTTCGAGCCCGCCGATCTGAGCCACCGCGGCGAGCGCTTCGACCCTGTCGATCTGCAGATAAGGCTTGCGGTCGCCGGAGACCTTGACCAGTTCCATCAGCTTCGAGGCGCCCGGCATGCCGTGGCGCTGGAAAAACTGCTCGCCCTTGATGCCGTCGGGCGCGCGCACGATCGAGCATGGCCGTCCCTTCAGATGTCCGATCATCCATTCGCCGACGGCCTCGAAATAGCGCGCCAGGTCCAGCTTGGTGACGCCCTTGCCGTCGCCGCCGTCAGGCCACAACTCCTTGTCGGGCTTGGAGATGACGACGCCCATCACCTCGTTCGCCTTGTTCGACGTAGACGCGCCGGATTTCGCCACGGTCTTTTTCAAGAGTGGCTTGGCGACTTTGGTCATGGCCGGCTTCTCCGCTCTCACCTCGCTGGCCGGCTTGTCCTGGCGCAGCCCCTTGAAGGCCGCCTGGCGAATGTTGTCGTCGGCAGTCCAGCCCGCGAATTCGATTTCGGCGACGAGCTCCGGCTTCAGCCAGTGCACGTCGCGCGTCTTGCGCGGCGCGTTCTTGCCGGCGAAGGGGCTCTCGTCCGACGCCGCCGCTTTCAGCGCGGGCATGATCCGCTTGACCTTGTCTTGCCCGAAACCGGTGCCGACGATGCCGACATAGGCGAGATGGTCATCGCGATAGACGCCGGCCATCAGCGAGCGGAATTTGCCGTTGGTTGTTTTCCAGCCGCCGATGACCACCTCGTGCCCGGCGCGGCTCTTTGCCTTGGTCCAGTTTTCGGAGCGGCCGGAATGATAGGGCGCGCTCAGCTTCTTCGAGACGATGCCTTCGAGCGCGAGCTTGCTTGCCGACTCCATCACCGCCTTGCCGTCGGCCAGGAAATGCTCGACGTAGCGGATGTTTCGATGCTTGGCGTTGGTCTTGCCGTTGCCCTTGCCGCTGTCCCGTTCGTCCAGCAAAGCCTTGAGCCGCTCCTTGCGTTCGGCAAGCGGCAGCCGTCGCAGATCGAGGCCATCGGCGAACAGAAGATCGAAGGCGAAGAAGATGAGATCATCGGTCTTGCCGTCCGCGATCGCCGCCTGCAAGGTCGAAAAGTCCGGATGGCCGCTCTGATCGAGCGCGACGATTTCGCCGTCGATCAAGCCGTCGGGCAATTTGCCGCCTTCCTTGGCGATCGCCTTGAACTTGCCGGTCCAGTCCAGCCCCTTGCGCGTCTTCAGCGTCGCTTCGCCGTCCTTGATTCGCATCTGCACGCGGTAGCCGTCGAACTTGATCTCATGGCCCCAGCCCTCGCCGCTTGGCGGCTGGTCCACGGAGCTGCATAGCTGCGGCGCCACGAAATCCGGCATCGCCGCGATTTCTTTGGCCGCACTCTTTTTGGGTTTCGCCGGAGCGGACGTGACACCCGCCGCGCGCAGTTCGGCGGCGTCGCCGCGGTTGGAGTGCCAGACCGCGTCGGCATTCATGCGCTTGGTCTTGGCCAGCATGAACGGCTTCGGCGCGCGCCCCTTGCCTTCGGCGATCTGCGCCATCGTCCGGCCCGAGGCCACGGAGCGGTCCTCGTCGAGGACATCATTGTCTTCGCCCTCGCGCGCGAATTCGTCGCGGTGCTTGATCAAGAGCCAGTTGGTGCGCTTGCCGCCGTCACGGTCCCACCGCATGCGCACCAGCACCCAACTGCCGTGCAGCTTGTCGCCGTCGAGCGTGAATTTCAGGTCGCCTTTCTTGAAGCCGCGTTCGGCATCATCCTCTGCCTCCCAGTAGCCGCGGTCCCAAAGCTGAACCGTGCCGCCGCCATATTCGCCCTTCGGGATCGTGCCTTCGAAGTCGCCGTAGTCGAGCGGATGATCCTCGACCTCGACCGCCAGCCGCTTGTCATGCGGATCGAGCGACGGGCCTCGCGTGACCGCCCAGGACTTGAATACGCCGTCGAATTCGAGCCGGAGATCATAATGCAGGCGGGTCGCCGCATGCTTCTGAATCACGAAGCGGCCGCGTTTGGAGGGCGCGACCTTGACGTCGCCGGACGGCTCCTCGGTCTTGTCGAAATCCCGCTTCTTCCGATAGGTGGAAAGCTTGCGCAGCGCCACGGCCAAATCCAATCGTCAATCCAACCGGGCGCCAGCCTATCACGCCCACAACGCCCCGGAACCAAAACCCGCAGCGCCCGTTGGGGTTCCGAAACCCGCCGAAAACGCCGGAGAAACGCCATGGCCGCCCGCGCCTACTGGAAAGGCTCGCTCAGACTGTCCCTCGTGAGCTGTCCCGTCCTGCTCTATCCGGCCTCCACGACGGTCGAGAAAACCCGCTTCCACATGATCAACAAGGAGACCGGCAACCGGCTGAAGCAGCAGATGGTCGATGCCGAGACCGGCGACATCGTCGAGAGCGACCAGAAGGGCCGCGGCTATGAACTTTCCAAGAACAAATATGTCGAGATCGACAAGGACGAGCTGGAGGCGGTCCAGATCGAGAGCAACCACACCATCGACATCGACAGCTTCGTGCCAAAGGACGAGATCGACCAGCGTTACCTGAACCATCCCTATTACATCGCGCCCGACGGCAAGGCGGGCTTGGATGCCTTCGCCGTCATCCGCGATGCCATGAAGGACAAGGATCGGGTAGCGCTCGCCCGCATCGTGCTGACCAACCGCGAGCACGTGATCGCGATCGAGCCGTTCGGCAAGGGCCTGCTCGGGACGACGCTGCGCTATCCCTACGAACTGCGCGACGCGGACGAGTATTTCGACGACATCAAGAGCCCGAAGATCACCAAGGACATGATCCAGTTGGCGAGCCATATCCTCGACAGCAAGGCAGCGCATTTCGATCCGTCGAAATTCAAGGACGAATATGAGGATGCGCTGAAGAAGCTGGTCAAGCGCAAGGCGGCCGGCAAGACCATCGAGGTCGCCGAGCCCGAGGAGCGGCCGAGCAATGTCGTCAGTCTGATGGATGCGTTGAAGCAGAGCCTGAAGGGAAAGCGCGCGGCAAAATCATCAGGCCGCTCGTCGACACGGCGGCCGCGATCGCAACGCCGTCCGGCGAAGAAGCCTCACCGCTCGTCGGCGAGGCAGAGGAAGGCGGGTTAGACTTCCACCGTCATTGCGAGAAGCGAAGCGACGAAGCAATCCAGACTGCCGCCGCGGAAACAGTCTGGATTGCTTCGCTTCGCTCGCAATGACGGTGGGAGATAGCTCGCGCTTGCTCCGCCATGGCCGGGCATGACGAACAGCGGGTGATCGTCCTTACCGCTTCGCCTTTCTTTTCTTCTTCGCCGTCTTCCGCTTTTTCGGCACCTTGGCGCCCGCGGCGCGCGCTTCCGACAATCCGATCGCGATCGCCTGTTTGCGGCTCTTGACCTTGCGGCCGGAGCGGCCGCTCTTCAACGTACCCGCCTTGCTTCTTCTTCATCGCCCGTTCGACTTTCGCGGACGCCTTCTTGGAATACTTTCGTGCCTTGCGTGCCATGAAAATGTTCTCCTGATGACACGAAAGTAATCACCATCATTCCGGAAGGTTCCGAGTTCGCAACCTTCATGGCGAAATGTAGGGCGCTCCTCAGTCCGCCGCGCGCAGGCGATAGCCGATGCCGGTCTCGGTCAGCAGCAATTGCGGCCGCTCGGGATCGGCCTCGATCTTCTGGCGGAGCTGACGCACATAGACGCGCAGATACTGCGCGTCGGTCAGTTCGTCCCACAGCTCCTTCAGCAGAAAGCGATGGGTCAGCACCTTGCCCGCGTGCTGCACCAGCACGCGCAGCAGGTCATACTCCTTCGGCGACAGCTTGATCTCCTTCTCGGCGACCTTGACGATGCGCCGCACCAGATCGACGGAGAGATCGCCGGAGCGGAACAGCGGCCGTTCGCCTTGCACCTGCAACTGGTGCCGGAGCGCCGCGCGCAGCCGCGCAAGCAACTCGTCCATGCCGAACGGCTTCGTCAGATAGTCATCGGCGCCGAGATCGAGCGCCTGCACCTTGCCGGCCTCGTCGCCGCGGCTCGACAGCACCACGACCGGGACCGCCTCGTTGCGGCTGCGGATCACGCGCAGGAGTTCGTGTCCCTGGATATCGGGAAGACCGAGATCGAGGATGATCAGCGCCGGATTTTGCGCAAGCTGCTCCAGCGCGGTCTTGCCGTTGGTCGCCTCCAGGATCTCGTAGCCTTGCGTGGCGAGCCCCATCCGCAGCAGTTTGCGGATCGGCGGCTCGTCATCGATGACCAGGACCTTGATCGGTGACGCGCTCATGCGGCGGTATCCAGTATATTGGCCGCCACCGGAATCGGCAGCCGGATGGTCAGCACCGCGCCGCTGCGGTCGGGCCGGTTCGCGGCCGAAATCCGGCCACCCATCGCCTCGATGAAGCCGCGTGAGATCGCGAGCCCAAGGCCCGTGCCGGGCCGGACATGATCGCCCTTCTGCGCGCGATAGAACTTGTCGAACACGCTTTCGACTTCCGCCGGCGGAATCCCCTCGCCTTCGTCCATGACTTGCAGCGCGACCTGATCGCGCTCGCGCCAGCTCCGGATCGCGATCGTCGTCTCCGCCGGCGAATATTTTGCGGCATTGTCGAGCAGATTGAACAGCACCTGCTCGAACAGCACGGCATCGAGCTCCAGCATCGGCAGATCGGCAGAGAGCTCCAGCGAGACCTTGTGCCGCGTCAGGATCTTGCTGGCACGCCGGAGCGCGCTGCCGACGATCTCGCCGATATCGTGCAAGGCCGTGTTCGGCACGATCGCGCCGGATTCGAGCTTGGTCATGTCCAGGAGATTGGCGATGAAGCGGTTGAGCCGCTCCGACTCGTCGATCACGGTCGCGAGCAGATCGCGCTTCTGCTGGTCATTGAGATCGCTCGCGAGGTCGCGCATCGTGGAAGCGGCGCCGAGCACCGAGGCCAGCGGCGTCTTCAGATCATGCGAGATCGAGGTCAAAAGCGCCGAGCGCAAGCCGCTCGGACTCCACCGTGCGCTTGACCCGGTCCATGTCCTCGACCAGCAGCACGCGCTCGATCGCGAGCGCGCCCTGGTCGACGAGCGCATCGAGCAGCCGGCGCTGATCCGGCGTCAGCAGCGGACCGGTGCGGTCATTGTCGATGCCGATCACGCCGATCGAGCCGCGCCCGGTGCGCATCGGCAGGAACAACCGCTTGGCGCCCGGCAGCGTGTCCGAGCCACGTCCGGCGGGACGATCGTTGCTCCACGCCCAGTTCGCCGCGGCGAGATCGGCCTTGTCGAGCTGGTCCTCCGGCGGATAGCCGGCTTTCACGGTGATGATACCGTCCTCCGGCAGCAGCAGCACGACGCGCACCTTCAGCATCAGCGCGGTCTGGTAGGCGGTCGCCCACAGCACGTCATCGAGCGTTGCGTTGCCGGCGAGCTTGCGGCTGAAAGCGTAGAGCTGCTCGGTGGTCCTGATCCGGCCGATCGCGGTGTCAGCCTGCGTGCGCACGCGCGCCGCGAGATTCGACACCAGACCGGCGATCAGCATGAAGAAAAAGAACGCGGCGACATTGGTCGGATCGGTGATCGTGAACGTGTAGATCGGCGGCAGGAAGAAGAAATTGTAGCACAGCGAAGCGGCGACACTGGCAAGCAGCGATGGCCATAGTCCGTAACGCACGGCGACGCCGACCACCGCGGTGAGAAATACCAGATCGACGTTCTCGACGCCGAAGCGCGGCTTGATCAGGGCGGCGACGGCGAGCCCGAACGCCGTGATCGCGAGTGCCATGAGATAAGGCCGCGGATTGAAGGGCTCGGCCCGCGCGGCCGTATGCACGGGGTTCTTGACAGCCGAAAGTGACGGCTCGTCGCCCGGAATCACATTGACGCTGATATTGCCGGCGCGCCGCACCAGGTCGTGGACGACAGAACCGCGCAAGATCTCAAACCAGCGCGAGCGCGTCGATTTTCCGATGATGATCTGAGTGACGTTGTTGGCCTGTGCGAACTTGAGGATGTCGTCGGCGATGCGCCGCTCGACGGCCGGAATGGTCAGTGCTTCGGCGCCGAGCGCCTCGGCCAATCGCAACGTGTCGGCCAGCCGGTCGCGCTGCTCGTCGGTCAGTTGCAGGCTTCGCCGGGTCTCGATGCTGATCGCGGTCCAGGGCGCGTGCACGCGATCGGCGAGCCGCTTGGTGGAGCGCACGAGCCCCGCCGCGCGCGGGTCCTCACTGACGCAGACCAGGATGCGCTCGCCCGCGGCCCATGGACCGGCAATCGCGTTCGCCTGCATGTGATTGAGCAACTGCTCGTCGACGCGATCGGCGGTGCGGCGAAGCGCGAGCTCGCGCAGCGCGGTCAGATTGCCCGGCGAGAAATAGTGCTCCAGCGCACGCTCGGCCTGCCTGGGGACGTAGACCTTGCCCTCTTTCAGACGCTGGATCAGATCGTCCGGCGTCAGGTCGATCAGCTCGATCGCATCCGCGCGGTCGAAGATGGAATCCGGCACGGTCTCACGCACCCGCACATGCGTGATCTGGGCTACGACGTCGTTGAGGCTTTCGATGTGCTGGATGTTGACGGCGGTATAGACATCGATGCCCCGCGACAGCAATTCCTCGACGTCGAGATAGCGCTTGGGATGGCGGCTGCCGGCGGCGTTGGTATGGGCGAGTTCGTCGACGAGGGCGATCTGCGGACGCCGCGCGATCACGGCATCGAGGTCCATCTCCTCGATGACCTGATTGTTGTAGTCGATCCGCTTGCGGGGAATGACCTCGAGACCGCGCAGCAGCGCCTCGGTCTCCGCGCGGCCATGGGTCTCGACGAAGCCGACCACGATATCGGCGCCGGCTTTGAGCTTGGCGTGCGCGCTCTGCAGCATTTCATAAGTCTTGCCGACGCCGGGGGCGGCGCCGACAAAGATCTTCAGCCGGCCGAGACCGCCATGCTCCCGCCGGGCGGCCTCCAGCAGCGCCTCCGGCGAGGGACGTTGTTCGGGATCGCGGCGCGGCTGGACCATGGGACTATTATAGCCATCGTCGCGGGCCTGGGGTAGCCGGGCTCCTCATGGTTACCGGCACGCTTACTTGGCGCTGGCCGCGTCGAGCGCCAGATTGAGCGCCAGAACGTTAACGCGCGGCTCGCCGAGCAATCCGGCCATGCGGCCCTTCCGTATGCTGGGTCACCAACTGGCGGACACGCTCCTCCGGCAGATTGCGCGCCTTGGCCACGCGCGGCACCTGAAATAGCGCGCCCTCGGGCGAGATGTCGGGATCGAGGCCGCTGGCCGAGGTCGTCACCAGATCGATCGGCACGGCCTGACCCGGATTTTCCGCCTTCAGCTTCTCGACGTCTTCCTTGACCCGGTCGTTCAGCGCCTTGCTGGTCGGCCCAAGATTGGAGCCGCCGGAATTGGCGGCGTTGTAGGGCGCGGGCACGGTCTTGGTGGAATCGTTCGGATCTGGCGCCGTGGTCGCCGACGGACGACCGTGGAAGTATTTGTCCTCCTTGAACTCCTGACCGATCAGCCCGGAGCCGACGACTTTGCCGTCACGCTCGATCAGGCTGCCTTGCGCCTGGTCCGGGAAGATGACGCCGGCGATGGCGGTCACCGCGAGCGGATAAGCGAGGCCCGTGAGCAACGTGAGGGCTAGAAGGATGATGATTGCAGGGCGGATTTCTCTAAGCATTGTGTGTCTCCAAGTGTGCCGTCATTGCGAGTGAAGCGACGAAGCAATCCTGACTGTGAGTTCGGAAAGATCTCTGGATTGCTTCGCTCCGCTCGCAATGACGGTCTTAAGCCAGGTGCAGCGCGGCCACCACGAGGTCGATGGCCTTGATGCCGATGAAGGGAATGACGATGCCGCCGACGCCGTAGATCATCAGGTTACGGCGGAGCAGCGCGCCGGCGCCGACGGCCCGATAAGCCACGCCTTTCAGCGCGAGCGGAATCAGCGCGATGATGATCAGCGCGTTGAAGATGATCGCCGACAGGATGGCGCTCTGCGGGCTTGCCAGGTGCATGATGTTGAGCACGTTGAGCTGCGGATAGAACGCCAGGAACATCGCGGGGATGATGGCGAAATATTTCGCAACGTCGTTGGCGATCGAGAACGTCGTCAACGCACCGCGGGTCATCAGGAGCTGCTTGCCGATCTCGACCACCTCGATCAGCTTGGTCGGGTTGGAGTCGAGATCGACCATGTTGCCCGCCTCGCGCGCAGCCTGCGTGCCGGTGTTCATGGCGACGCCGACATCTGCCTGCGCCAGCGCAGGCGCGTCATTGGTGCCGTCACCGCACATCGCCACCAGCTTGCCCTTGGCCTGTTCGTCGCGGATCAGCTTCAGCTTGTCCTCGGGCGTCGCCTGCGCCAGGAAATCATCGACGCCGGCTTCGGCCGCGATCGCCGCCGCGGTCATGGGATTGTCGCCCGTGATCATCACGGTGCGGATGCCCATGCGGCGCAGCTCGGCAAAGCGCTCGCGGATGCCGCCCTTGACGATGTCCTTGAGCTGGATGACGCCGAGCAGCCGGCCGTCTTTCGCGACCGCCAGCGGCGTACCACCGGCTTTCGCGATTTCGTCCGAGATCGACTGGATCTCGCGCGCCACGTCGGAACTCAAGCGACGGCTGGATCGCACGGACGGTATTGCCGCTGGCAACTGCCTGCGCCGAGCCTCCGCCGACATAGTTGAGGATCGCATCGACGGCGCCCTTGCGCACCGACGAACCACCGGCATCGACACCGCTCATGCGGGTCTGCGCCGTGAAGGGAATGAAGGTGGCGCCGAGCTCGGCCATGTCGCGGCCGCGGATGCCGTATTTCTCCTTCGCCAGCACGACGATCGAGCGGCCCTCCGGGGTTTCGTCGGCGAGCGAGGCAAGCTGCGCGGCGTCCGCCAAGTCCTGCTCGGTTACGCCACGCACCGGGCGAAAAGCCGTCGCCTGCCGGTTGCCGAGCGTGATCGTGCCGGTCTTGTCGAGCAGCAGCGTATCGACGTCGCCGGCCGCTTCCACCGCGCGGCCGGACATCGCCAGCACGTTGAAACGCACCAGCCGGTCCATGCCTGCGATGCCGATCGCCGACAGCAGCGCGCCGATCGTGGTCGGGATCAGCGTCACGAACAAAGCCACCAGCACGACGACCGAGATCGAACCACCGGCATAGGACGCGTAGCTCGGGATGGTCACGGTCGCAAACACGAAGATGATGGTGAGGCCCGCGAGCAGGATGTTGAGCGCGATCTCGTTCGGCGTCTTCTGCCGCTCGGCGCCCTCGACCAGCCTGATCATGCGGTCGATGAAGGTCGAGCCCTGCGCTGCGGTGATGCGGACCTTGATCCAGTCCGACAGCACTTGCGTGCCGCCGGTCACCGCCGAACGGTCGCCGCCGAGACTCACGGATGACCGGTGCGGATTCGCCCGTGATCGCAGCCTCGTTCACCGAGGCGACGCCCTCGATCACTTCACCGTCGGAGGGGATGTTGTCACCGGCCTCGACCAGCACGACATCGCCGACCTTCAGGCTGGTGCCGGGCACCAGGCGAATGGTGCCGTCCGCGCCGGAGAGCAGTTTGGCTTCGCTCTCGGTGCGCGTCTTGCGCAGCGAGTCAGCCTGCGCCTTGCCGCGGCCTTCGGCGACGGCTTCGGCGAAATTGGCGAACAGCACCGTGAACCAGAGCCACAGGATGATCTGGAACGTGAAGCCCAAATGTTCGCCGCCGGTGACGAGATCGCGCAGGAAGATCACGGTGGTGAGCGCGGCCACGATTTCGACCACGAACATCACGGGGTTCTTCATCATCACGCGCGGATCGAGCTTGGTGAACGACGCGGCGATGGCGGGCTTGAGGATTTTCGGGTCGAGCATCGCCGACATCGGCGCCCGCTTTTGCAGTTTCATGGTTTCCATGGAAGTCACTCCGGGAGCAACGGATCAGAACAGGGTGTTGGCGTTCATCGCGAGGTGCTCGACGATCGGGCCGAGCGCGAGCGCGGGGAAGAAGGTGAGACCGCCGATGATCAGGATCACGCCGACGACGAGACCGACGAACAGGCCGCCGGTGGTCGGGAACGTGCCAGCTGACGGCGGAATCGACTTCTTGCCGGCAAGCGACCCCGCAATCGCCATCGCCGGCACGATCATGAAGAAGCGGCCGACAAACATCGCGCTCGCGAGCGTCAGGTTGTAGAAGAAGGTGTTGCCGGTGAGCCCTGCGAAGGCCGAGCCGTTGTTGCCGGTCGCGGACGTGAAGGCATACAGCACCTCGGTGAAGCCGTGGGGGCCCGCATTGGCCATCGAGGCCACGGCCGGCGGAAACACCACCGCGACCGCGGTCCAGCCGAGATACATCAATGGCAGCACCAGGATCGCAAGCATCGCCATCTTGACCTCGCGGGCCTCGATCTTCTTGCCGACATATTCCGGCGTGCGGCCGACCATCAGCCCAGCCACGAAGATCGCGAGCACGACGAACAGCAGCATGCCATAGAGCCCCGCACCGACGCCGCCGATGATGACCTCACCGAGCTGCATGTTGATCAGCGGGATCATGCCGCCCAACGCGGTGAAGCTGTCGTGCATGGCGTTGACCGCGCCGCAGGACGCGGCGGTCGTGACCACGGCAAACAACGACGAAGCCACGATGCCGAAGCGCACCTCCTTGCCTTCCATGTTGCCGCCGGTCAGTCCCAGCGCCTGGAGCGCGGTGGTGCCGTTCGCTTCCGCCCAATAGGTGACGGTGACGCCGGCGATGAACAGCACGCCCATTACGGCAAAGATCGCCCAGCCCTGGCGCTGATTGCCGACCATGCGGCCGAACACGTTGGTCATCGCAGCACCGAGCGCAAAGATCGAGATCATCTGCACGAAGTTCGACAGTGCCGTCGGGTTCTCGAACGGATGCGCGGCGTTTGCGTTGAAGAAGCCGCCGCCATTGGTGCCGAGCATCTTGATCGCGACCTGCGATGCGACCGGGCCGACCGCGATGGTCTGCTTGGCGCCTTCGAGTGTCGTGGCATCGACATAAGCGCCAAGCGTCTGCGGCATGCCCTGCGACACCAGGAACAGCGCATAGACGACACAGATCGGCAGCAGAATGTAGAGCGTGCAGCGCGTGACATCGACCCAGAAATTTCCGACCGTGCGCACCGACGCGCGCGCGAAACCGCGGATCAGCGCGACCGCCAGCACGATGCCCGTCGCGGCCGACAGGAAGTTCTGATGCGTCAGGCCGACCATCTGCACCAGATAAGACAGCGTGCTTTCGCCGCCGTAGTTCTGCCAGTTGGTGTTGGTGATGAAGGAGATCGCCGTGTTGAACGACAGATCCTCGGCGACCGCCGACTGGCCGGCAGGATTGAACGGAAGCAGCGCCTGCAGCCGCATCACACCGTAGATGATCAGGAAGCCGCCGACATGGAACAGCAGCATTGAGACCGTGTAGGTCAGCCAATGCTGCTCGCGCCGCTCGTCGACGCCGCCGATCCAGTACAGGCCGGCCTCGACCGGCCGCAGGATCGGCGACAGGAACGTGCGCTCGCCGTTGAAGACGCGCGTCATGTACCAGCCGAGCGGCTTCACCAGCGCGGCCACGATCGCACAGAAAAGAATGATTTGAATCCAGCCAATGACGGTCATGGGAATTGAACCTTTGAGGGATGCGCAGGAGAGCCGCCGAGCGGATCAGAACCGCTCGGGCCGCAGCAGCGCATAAGTGAGGTAGAAGAGAACGCCGAGTGAGACGAGGCCGGCGAGCGAGTAATCAAAGATCATGACCTTCTCCTCACAGCCGCTCGCAGGCATAGGTGTAGCCGATCGCAAGCGCGAAGAAGCCGAAACCTAAGGCCAGCATCAGAATGTCCAGCATGGGATGCTCCTATGCAGGCGTCACCGAACGTAGGGCCGGTTCCGCCAAGTATCCGCGTGCAGAGGTGCCACCCGGGGCATAGATTTTCGAGGGGAAGCGAATAGCGACGATATAGGAATCTTATAAAGGTCGCGGCTGCCGATCTCTCCGCATCCCGTCGTCCCTGCGAACGCAGGGACCCATAACCACAGGGGTTTGTTTTGCGAAGGCTGGCGGCCTCAGCCGGAAATAAAAGGATGCAACGGTCGTTATAGGTCCCTGCGTTCGCAGGGACGACATTGGGAGGTAATGTGCCCCTCTTCGGCTTTATGAAATTCCTATATCTCCGTCTATCCGCTTCATCTCGTTTTCAAATGTCGGTTTGACCACCTTGGAGCGGCGGCCATGGCATCGGCCGCAAGTTCAAGTGGGATGATGTCATGCAAGAACTCTTTGACCATGCTGATCTCGACGAGACTCACCGATCGGCTCCACGATGCGGCCGAGGCAGATACGGCGCTTGTCACCCAGATAATCGGCGCAGCCTGCCGGCGCTTTCCGTCGATCGGGCAGAGCGCGAAGACCGCGCGGATCGAGCAGCTCATTCGATCCGGCGCCTGGATCGATGTCGCGCTGGCGCTGATCGACCTCGAACTACCGCAGTGGAAAGTGCGTCGCATTGTCTATGACGAGGGCGAATGGCATTGCGCGCTGTCGCGCCAGCGCGAGTTGCCCGATTGGCTCGATCAATCGATCGAAGTTCATCACGCGGACCTGGCGCTCGCAATCCTCGGCGCGTTCGTCGAAACGCGCCGCACGGCCGCGCAGATGAGCCACACCAGCGTTCCCTCGGTGAACACGTACGCGGATACGCTCACCGAGATCGCCTGCAGCGACAACTACGCCTGACGCCATGGCGCTAAAACCACTGTTCAAGCCATCGCCAAGAACCCAATCGGTTCAGGTGCTGGCCCGCTTCGCCCTGCGCATCGTCATTCTCGTCATCTTCGCGACGCTGGGCAGCATCGGCTTCGCCCGAAGCCTCGTAACGCTGTTGTGGATGTCGATCATCCTCTGCGTCGTGGTCGCCGTCATGCGGCGCGAGACCCTGTTCCGCAACACGCTCAACCATTGGGACGAGACGGTCGCCTATGCTGCACTCTATGCACTGGTCTGCGGCCTGAGCCAGGCGACCCCCGCCTGAAACGGCCGCTTATACGTCCCTTATGAGATCGCACTCCGCTCGCCCTCGAAATCATATCCAACCGGGAGGATATCGACGGCACATGCTTTTCTCTTGGAAGGACTCACTCTCGTGAAACTCGTCGAACCTCCCTCGTGCAGCCTTACCGCATCCACCGTCGTCTTCATCGGCAAAGATAAGAGCGGCCACTGGGTCGCCCAACAACAGGACGGGCTCTATGGCGGCCTGTTCGTAAACCGCTCCGAAGCCATCAAATATGCGCTGTTCGAGAACGGCCACCATGTGGAAACGATCGTCGAGCTGCCGCGCAGCGTCGAACTCGACATGACCGCAAGGCCCGCCACCACGCCGCGCGAGTGAATCATGACTGTATCTGCAAGTGCGGCCGGATGGCTGAGCGGTTACATCCCGGATCTTCCGACACCGTTTGATTCTGAAGGCGCGATCGATCTGCGGACTTTCGCCAGGCTCTGCCAACGTCAGATCGAGGCGGGCGTTTCGGCGCTCGTGGTCTGCGAGACTTCCGGCGAGGCCTCCACTCTCACTTCGATCGAGCGAGAGGCCATCATCCGCACGGCCGTCGAGGTCGCCCACGGGCATGTTCGGGTCATCGCAGGCGCCGGCTCGAATGCGACGAGCCGCGCAGTCGAACTGACGAAGCAGGCGAATGCCGCAGGCGCTGATGCGATCCTGTCGGTCGTGCCCTATTACAACAAGCCGACGCAGGCCGGCATCTGCGCGCACTTCCGGGCGATCGCTGATTCCACGGCGCTGCCGATCGTTCTGCACGACATTCCGTCGCGGACGATGCGCGAGCTGGCCGATGGCAGCCTGGTCCGGCTGGCGCAATCGCCGCAGTTCGTCGGATTGAGGGACGCGACCGGCGATCTCGCCCGCGTGGCCGATCTGAAGCGACGGCTCCCGGGCGAATTTCGACTGCTGTCCGGCGACGACGCGACCGCTCTCGCGTTCGTCGCCAGCGGCGGCGATGGCTGCGTATCGACGATCTCGAATGTCGTGCCGGAGCATTGCCGCGCGATCTTCACAAGCTGCAGGCGGGGACGATTGAAGCAGGCCCGGCGGCTGCAGGACGGATTGCTGCCGCTGGTGGCGGCCCTGTCGCGGGACAATCCGGCCGCACTGAAATATGCATTGAGCATGCTTGGACTGATGCGGCCCGACACGCGCCTGCCGATCGTCGAGCTCGACGACGACACCAAGGCAGCGATCGCGCGAAGCCTTGCGGCCCTCGCGGAAGACGATCGAGCGGTCGCGTAAGGCGCAACCGCAGACTACCTTGCGCTTAAAAATCCCACTTGTCGGGAACGATCAGCGGCCATTGCGGATACTTTGCAACGTCCTGTTCCGGTGGACGTCCATAGTCACGCTGGAGCATCAGCTCAGTGCGCAGCCGCCGCAGTTTCGCGGCGACGATCGCGAGATGAATCCTTCCAAGAGCCGCACGCACGCGCCTGAACGCGCGCATCGCGATGGTGCCGCACGCGCCGGCAAAGCCGCGATGATTGATCGTGATGCAGATGAAGCAACGCCATGGCCCACCTTCCGATTTCCAGATGAATCGGAAGATGCGTCGCTGCACATAGGAATTCGAGACGCGCAGCCGCCCCGCCTCATAGGCGCGGCATAAAAATGCGCCCTACTCCGCCGCGTCGCGCATTTCGGCGCGCTCGGCGCGCACCGCGCAGAACTTGAACTCGGGGATCTTGCCGAACGGATCGAGCGCGGGATTGGTCAGCAGATTGGCCGCTGCCTCCGCGTAACAGAACGGCATGAACACCATGTTCTCCGGCACGTCGCGATCGGAACGCACCTTCACCTCGACCGCGCCACGGCGGGTCTCGAGCCGGATGAAATCACCCGGCGCGAGCTTCTTGCGCCGCATGTCCTTCGGCGACATGAAGGCGACCGCCTCCGGCTCGATCTGGTCGAGCACGGATGCGCGGCGGGTCATCGAGCCGGTGTGCCAGTGCTCGAGCACGCGGCCGGTCGAGAGCACCATCGGATATTCGTCGTCGGGCAGCTCGTCCGGCGGGATCACATGCGCCGGCACGATCTTGCCGCGGCCGCTCTCGGTCGGGAAGCCGGTCGTGAAGATGATCTCGTTGCCGGGCTTGCCGGGATCGTCGGCCGGATAGGTCACCGCGCCCTCGCGCACCAGACGTTCCCAGCTGATATTGTTCAGCGACGGCATCAGCTGCGCCATCTCGGCATAGACGTCGGCCGGGCCGGAATAATTCCAGTCGAGCCCCATGCGCTTGCCGATCTCCTGGATGATCCAGAGATCCTGCCGCGCATCGCCCGGCGGCTTGATCACCTCGCGTGCAAGCTGCACGCGGCGGTCGGTGTTGGTGAAGGTGCCGGATTTCTCGGCAAAGGCCGAGGCCGGCAGGATGACGTCGGCATGGAACGCCGTCTCGGTGACGAACAGGTCCTGCACCACGAGATGATCGAGCATGGCGAGCGCCTCGCGCGCGTGCTGCAGATCGGGGTCGGACATCGCGGGGTTTTCGCCCTCGACATACATGCCGTGGATCTGGCCGGCATGGATCGCATTCATGATCTCAACCACGGTGAGACCGCGCACCGGATCAAGCTCCTGATGCCAGAGCTGCTCGAAATTACCGCGCAGATCGGCACGGCCGACCGGTTGATAGTCCGGCAGGAACATCGGGATCAGCCCGGCGTCGGAGGCACCCTGCACGTTGTTCTGGCCGCGCAGCGGATGCAATCCCGTGCCGGGGCGGCCGACCTGCCCCGTGATCAGCGCCAGCGCGATCAGGCAGCGCGCATTGTCGGTGCCATGGACGTGCTGGCTGATGCCCATGCCCCAGAAGATGATCGAGGATTTTGCGCGCGCATACATCCGGGCGACTTCGCGCAAGGTGTCCGCTGGAATGCCGCAGATCGGCGCCATCTTCTCCGGCGTGAATTCCTTGATCTTGGCCTTCAGCTCGTCGAAGCCTTCGGTATAGCCGGCGATATATTGCTCGTCGGTCAGGCCTTCGGTGACGATCGTGTTGATCATCGCATTCAGCATCGCGACATCGCTGCCGGGCTTGAAGGCGAGATGCTTGGTGGCGTGACGCGACAGCGATCTGGCGGCGCGGATCCATCACGATCAGCTTGGCGCCGTTCTTGGCCGCGTTCTTGATGAAGGTCGCGGCGACCGGATGGTTCACGGTCGGGTTGGCGCCGATCACGATGATGACCTCGGCCTCGAGCGCCGCCGAGAACGGCGCCGACACCGCACCGGAGTTGAGGCCTTCCATCAGCGCCGCGACGGACGAGGCGTGGCAGAGCCGCGTGCAGTGATCGACATTGTTGGAGCCGAAGCCGGTACGCACCAGCTTCTGGAACAGATAGGCCTCTTCGTTGGAGCCCTTGGCCGAGCCGAAACCGGCCAGCGCCTTGACGCCCTTCTCGTCGCGGATCTTGACGAGACCCTTGGCCGCGATGTCCAGCGCCTCGTCCCACGACGCTTCACGAAAATGCGTGAACGGATTGGCGGGATCGACCTGGTCGTTGGCGTCCTTCTTTGCGTTCGGCAGCCGCACCAGCGGCTTGGTCAGGCGATGCGGATGATGGATGTAGTCAAAACCAAAACGGCCCTTGACGCAGAGCCGGTTGTGATTGGCCGGGCCATCGCGGCCTTCGGCATAGATGACTTTCTCGTCCTTGACCTCATAGGTGACCTGGCAGCCGACGCCGCAGAACGGACAGAGCGAGTCGACCTTCCTGTCGGCATAGGTGACGCGCGTCTGCTTGTCGTCGAGCATGACGGCCGGCATCAGCGCGCCGGTCGGACAGGCCTGCACGCACTCGCCACAGGCGACGCAGGTTGACTCTCCCATCGGATCGTCGAAGTCGAACACGATCTTGGCGTCGGCATTGCGATAGGCCATACCGATCACGTCATTGACCTGCACCTCGCGGCAGGCGCGCACGCACAGCCCGCACTGGATGCAGGCATCGAGATTGACGCGCATCGCCGGATGGCTGGCATCGGTCGTCCAGCGCTCGGCCGCCGGAAAGCGGCTTTCGGTGACGCCCGATCTCTCGGCCCAGTGCCAGAACTTCGACTCCGGATCGTGCGATGTTTCGCGCGCAGGCTGGTCGGCGACCAGAAGCTCCATCACCATCTTCTGCGCGGCAATGGCGCGAGAGCTCGCGCTTTTCACCTTCATCCCGACGCTCGGCGTGCGCTTGCAGGAGGCGGCCAGCACGCGCTCGCCTTCGATCTCCACCATGCAGGCGCGGCAATTGCCGTCGGGCCGATAGTCGGGCGCCGGCGAGTAGCAGAGATGCGGGATCTCCGTGCCCTGCCGCTTGGCGACCTGCCAGATGGTTTCGCCGGGCTTGGCTTCGACCTGCTTGCCGTCGAGTTCGAACTGGATCTTGGTCATTCCGCGGCGTCCTTGAACTCGTCTGGGAAGTACTTAATCACCGAGGTGAGCGGATTCGAGGCCGCCTGCCCAAGTCCGCAGATCGACGCGTCGCGCATGGCCTGGCTCAATTCGTCGAGCAATTGCTTGTTCCAGACCGGCTGTTGCATCAACAGCGCGGCCTTCTGGGTTCCGACGCGGCAGGGCGTACACTGCCCGCAGCTCTCATCTTCGAAGAACTTCATCAAGTTCAAGGCGGCGCCTCGGACGCTGTCGGCCTGCGACAGGATCACGACCGCGGCAGAGCCGATGAAGCAGCCATATTTCTCCAGCGTGCCGAAATCGAGCGGGATATCGTCCATCGACGCCGGCAGGATGCCGCCTGACGCACCACCCGGCAGATAGGCGTAGAAGCTGTGGCCATCCGCCATGCCGCCGCAGAACTCGTCGATCAACTCGCGCACGGTGATGCCCGCCGGTGCGAGCTTCACGCCGGGGTTCTTCACTCGTCCCGACACCGAGAAGCTGCGCAGGCCGTGACGACCGTTGCGACCATGACCGGTCCACCAGGATGCGCCCTTCTCGACGATGTCGCGCACCCACCACAATGTCTCGATGTTGTTGATCAGGGTCGGCAGGCCGAACAGCCCGACCTGGAACGGATAAGGTGGTTTGTGCCGCGGCAGGCCGCGCTTGCCCTCGATGCTCTCGAGCAGCGAGGATTCCTCGCCGCAAATATAAGCGCCGGCGCCGCGGCGCAGATGCAGCACGGGACCGCCCGGAGGTAACTTCGCGATCTCACGCTCCAGGATTTCCAGCGCGGCCGGATATTCGTCGCGGATGTAGATGTAGACGTCGGGCGCCTGCACCACATGCGCGCCGATCAGCGTGCCTTCGATGAAACGATGCGGATCGCGCTCGAGATAATAGCGATCCTTGATGGTGCCGGGCTCGCCCTCGTCGCCGTTGACCGCCATCAGCCGCGGACCGGGCTCGCCGAGCACCGCGCGCCACTTGCGCCCGGTCGGGAAGCCCGCGCCACCGAGGCCGCGCAGTGAGGCGTCATCAAGCGCCTTCAGAAGATCGTCCTTCGGCAGTTCGCCCGAACGGATGCGCGCCAGCAGCCTGTAGCCACCGTCAGCGACATAGGCGTCATAGCCGACATAGTCGGGCAGATGCGCATGCGTGTCGCCGCTCTTCGCGGCCGCAAGCACGTTGCCGACGCTCGCATGGTCGACGAAGTTGTGGCCAACCTCCGCGGCCGGCGCAGTGTCGCAGCGGCCGACGCAGGGCGCCCGCACCACGCGGATGCCGGGGCCGGCGCTGTCCTGCAAATCCCGCAGCAGCTTCTCACCGCCGAGCATCGCGCAGGTGAGCGAATCGCAAACGCGGATGGTCAGCGGCGGAATGTCCGGCTGTCCTTCCTTCACCACATCGAAATGCGCATAGAAGGTCGCGGTCTCGAACACCTCGGCGAACGACAGCTTCATCTCGTCGGCGAGCGCTGCGAGATGTTGCGCCGAGATCTGGCGATATTTGTCCTGGATCAGGTGCAGATGTTCGATCAGGAGATCACGCCGCCGCGGCCGGTCGCCGAGCAGGAGCTCGACCTCATGCGCGGCCGTCGGATCGATCTGGCGGCCCTTCGGCGTCGCCTTCGCCCGCCTTCGTCCCTCACCGGGATGCTCGAATGTGCGGACCTGATGCACGTCATGGCTCATCGAAGCATCTCGTTCTCTCCTGGGTAGAACGATTCTAATACTTGGCATGCCAGATGCCAAGCAGAATTACCGTGTTCAGACAGATATTTAGCCGACGAATGATGGTCGCCGCTTACCTCACCAAGGTCCGCCTCAGGCCCCGCTGACGAACGCGATTCTCAGGTCTTGTCCATGCAATCGGCGATGTAAAACCAGCGGTCGTCGCCTGCCAGTCCCTTGGCCTTCACCTCCTGGCGACAGGCCTTCAGCTTGGGCTTGTTGGCACTCCACTTCGCCTTCATTTCCTTCAGCTTCTGCATGCTCAGCTTCACGCGCGAAGGCTTGGCGTCCGGCGCGGCGGTCTGGGCCGATGCGATGGGCAGATTGCCCGTGACGAGGAGCAGAGCGGCGAGGACGGCACAATTGCGAAGCATGATCGAAGTCCTGATGCGTAAATTTTCTGAAGTGATCTGGAAAAACAAACATGCGGGATGCGATTGCTCGCATCCCGCAGGCCATAAATCGTCGGTCAGAAGATCTTCACCGCGCTTTCCAGCGTGTTCCAGACGCCCCAGGCGAGCGGAATGCCGACGAACAGCCAGAACAATGCGGCCGCCACGTCGAAACCACCCTTGCCGATGCCGAACGAGCCATGCTGGATCGCGGAGTCGCTCTTCGCACTCGCGGCCTGCAGCCTCGCGACTTCCTCGGGGCTCATGTTCCACTTCGGATCGACGGGCTTGATCATGTAGTTGCAGATCAGTCCCGCGACCAGCATGGCGCAGAGGATGTACATCGTCGTGTTGTAGAGCTGATCACGCGGCACGCCGGCCTGGAGCTGGAACTCGCGGATGTAGTTGACGACGACCGGGCCGATGATGCCGGCCGTCGACCACGCCGTCAGCAGCCGGCCATGGATGGCGCCGACGAACTGAGTGCCGAACATGTCGGCGAGATAGGCCGGCACGGTCGCGAACCCGCCGCCATACATCGACAGAATGATGCCGAAAGCGAGCACGAACAGAAGCTTCGAACCCATCGCCGCAAAGGTCGGCGCCAGCGCGTAGAGCGCGATGCCGATCAGGAAGAAGCAGTAATAGGTGTTCTTGCGGCCGATGAGATCCGACAACGACGCCCAGAAAAACCGGCCGCCGATGTTGAACAGCGAGAGCAGCCCCGCGAAGCCGGCCGCGATCGCCGCGATCGCCGCCTTCTGGGACGTATCGAGTTGATTGAAGCCGACGTCGGGCAGGCCGATCAGCTTGCCGGCGAAGATCTCCTGCAGCATCGGTGACGCCATGCCGATCACGCCGATGCCGGCGGAGACGTTGAGACAGAGCACCCACCAGATCAGCCAGAACTGCGGCGTCTTGTGCGCATCTCTCAGATGCACATGGTGCTCCGAGATCATCGACTTCTTTTCGCTCGGCGGCGTCCAACCGTCCGGCTGCCAGCCGACCGGCGCCACGCGATAGGCGAATGCGCCGATCATCATGAACACGAAATAGATCACGCCCATCGTGGCGAAGGTTTCCCAGACACCCACCGAGGTCGGCGTCTTGAAGTAATTGATCAGGAGGTTCGCGAGCGGTGCACCGATCATGGCGCCGCCGCCGAATCCCATGATCGCCATGCCGGTCGCCATGCCGCGCCGATCTGGAAACCATTTCACCAGCGTCGAAACCGGCGAGATGTAGCCGAGGCCGAGACCGACACCGCCGATCACGCCCGCGCCAAGCCACATGATCCAGAGCTGATGAACATAGATCCCGAACGCACCGATCAAGAGGCCCCCGCCCCAACAACAGGCAGCGACGACACCAGCCTTGCGCGGGCCGGCGCGCTCGAGCCAGCCGCCCCAGATCGCCGCCGATACGCCCAGCACGACAAAGAACAGCGTGTACATCCAGCCCATGCTGGCGATCTTCCAATCGCAGCTCGTGGTGAACAGCTCCTGCCACAGCGAAATATCCGGACACGCCTTGCTCTGCGTGATCCCGATCGAGCGCGACAGCGGCAGCCAGAACACGCTGAAGCCGTAGGCCATGCCGATGCAGAGATGAATGCACAGCGCCGCGGGCGGCACCAGCCAGCGGTTGAACCCAGCCTTCGCAATCGTATGCTCGCGGTCGAGAATTCCGCTTCCCACGCCGGCTATCGTGCCGGCGCTGTCAACAGTCGCCATTGGTCCCTCCCTCTAACCGCCCTCTCCAAGGGCCTGGTCATGATCTACGACCCGCTGACACCTCAGACGGGCCAACCCCGGATTGTTGCTTTGCACAATTCCCGACACGCGCCTCCGGGCCGAAAGGCTCGCTAACAATCCGTAACACCCACCCGGACATCTTATGCCCCGATGAGGTCAACCGAAAGTACGAGTGACAAATTCCGCGTAGGAAGGGCGCGATTCAATTCAGATATCCCCGCAGAAGTTGTTTCAGGGATTGGGGCAGAAGCCCTGGTTCATGTCGATAGGACAAAGGTCGAGCCACCCCCTCCCATCACGGTCGGCCGGCACAATCACTCGCCGCTTCGGTCCGGCTTCGCCGTTCTCATCGTGTCGTCGCCGGCGATACGCGATTGGCAATTTCGATCGGACGATCAATTTTTTCGATCAAGAACACGATCCGCTGCTCGCTGCGCTCGGTGATCTCCACCTTGTCGCCGGTCTCGCCGATCAGGTTCGGAATATCGATCACCGACAATGGATCGGTGCAGTGAACTTCAAGACGGTCGCCGGGCTTCAATGGCTTCAGCGCCTTGCGTGTCTTGAGCGCCGGCAGCGGACATTTCAGTCCGGTCAGATCAAGTTTGGTCGTCCCCATGAGTTGCACCATGCGGAAGCGAGATTGCACCGTCAATCACCGCCAGCATAGCTTGTGGTAACCGGAAACAGACCGCAAGATCAGATTTTCGTAATCTGCAATCGGTGTTTAGATCAGATTTTCGTAACCGAGGAACCCGACGCGCATGCCTGGTTCGATCTTGGTCAGGTCTTCTCCCAGCTCGACCAATCCATCACTATCCACCAGTGATGACAGCAAACCCGCACCCTCGCGCGGAAACTTGACCGCTTCGAGCGCGCCGTCGGCGCTGCTGCGCAGGCTCACGCGAACATATTCGCGGCGGCCGGCCTTTTTCTTGTAGGCGAAGGCGGCACGCACCGGCATCGGCACGAGCGGCGCCTGATGCGCGCCCGACAACGCGAGCAGCGTCGGCCGCACCACATGGACAAAGGTGACGAAGCTCGCCACGGGATTGCCCGGCAATCCGATGAACGGCGTGCCATCGATAATTCCCATCGCGACCGGCCGGCCCGGCTTGATCGCCATCCGCCACAGCACCAGCGAGCCGACGCTTTCGACGCCGGCCTTGACGTGATCCTCTTCTCCCGTCGACACGCCGCCGGTGGTGAGGATCAAGTCGTGCGCCGAGGCCGCATCCTTCAGCGCGCTCGCCAGCGGCGCGGGCTCATCACGCAGAATGCCGAGATCGCTGACGATTGCGCCCAGCCTGCGCAACATCGCGATCAGCATGTAGCGGTTGGAATCGTAGAGTTGCGCTGCCGCGCGCGCGGTACCCGGCGACGCCAGTTCATCGCCGGTCGAGAAGACCGCAACGCGAATGCGGCGCACAACCGAAAGCCGGGTGAGACCAAATGCCGCGGCCAGTGCGACATGCTGTGGCTTCAAGCGCTCACCCGCCTTCAGCGCGACGTGGCCCAGCGGAATGTCTTCGCCGGCAAGCCGCACATTGGCGCCCGGCTTCAGGCCCGGCGGGAGAATGACATGGCCGGATTCGTCGACCTGCACGTCCTCCTGCATGAACACGGTGTCGGCGCCGTCCGGCATCGGCGCGCCGGTGAAAATCCGCATCGCGTGGCCCGGCGCGAACGCCCGCGCAGATACTCCCGCAGGCACGCGGCCGGCGACGGGAAACGCCTGCGCCTGATCATGCGGGAGATCGCTCGCCCGCACGGCATATCCATCGACAGCAGAGTTGGTGAACGGCGGCAATGGCAGCGGCGCGGCGACATCGCGTGCAAGCACGCGTCCATCTGCATCCACAACGGAAACAGTTTCGATGTCCACGACCGGCGTGACGCGCGCCGTGATGATGCCGACGGCCTCGCCGACCGACATCATCGGCCCACCGAACGCAAAACAATCCTCGGACAACTGCGCCATGTCGTTTCCGTTGCGCTCTTAGATCATGATGCGATTTGATGGAATCGCATCATGATCTCATCTCCTTGTTTGAGCATGATCTCCGCGCAAATGCCTTCGGCATTTGGCGCGAGGGAAAACCGGTTTCCACCCGTCGGGTTCTGGCCCGAGAGCATGCTTTTCCGGATCATGCTCTAGCTGTCGGCCTCGCTGTGTGCGAGCACGTCCTCGATCGACATTGCCAACCGTCGCATCATGGCGGCGATCGCCGGTATATCGTCGAGATGGGCGGTCGGTAGCCTGGTTTCAACGGCCGTGTCCGTCGCGATCCCGACAATCCAGTCATCATCGGGAAACAGCGGGGGCTTGCCGTTGGCTGCGCGAAAAACCTCGATCTTGCGATGCGGCTCGGACTTGTAGCCCTCGACTACGACGAGATCGACGCGCGACATCTTGGAAAGAAGTTCCGGCAGACGCGGCTCCGCGGCGCCGCGCAGTTCATGCATCAGCGCCCATCGCTTTCCGGAAGACACCAACACCTCCGTTGCGCCCGCCTCGCGATGGCGCCAGGAATCCTTGCCCGGCACGTCGACGTCGAAATGATGATGGGCATGCTTGATCACGGAGACACGCAGGCCCTCGTCCAAAAGATACGGGAGCACCCGCGTCAGCAGGGTCGTCTTTCCCGCGCCGCTCCACCCGGCGAGCCCGATGACCTTCATCCTATTCTCCGGAACCGGCCTGCCCACCCGTCGTCATTGCAAGGAGCGCAGGCGACGAAGCAATCCAGTTCTTCGCGGCCGCCCTGGATTGCTTTGCTGACGCTCGCAATGACGGGATAACCACGTTGTTCTCGTCTGATGAAGCTTTATATCGGTTGGCAGGCGTTGTCATGCTAACCTCTGCGTATGATGAAGATCGACAAAACTCCCGTCCCCTTGATCGTGCCCAATCCGGACGATCCGCGCCTGACCGAGCGCGTGACCGGGATCGACCAGACCGGCGCCAAGGTCGAAATCAAGGTGCCGATGGAGCGGCCGCTGACGCTGTATCTCAACGCGCAGGAGATCGTCACCATGATGACGATCGGCGACTATCCGGAGTATCTCGCGCTCGGCTATCTGCTCAATCAGAACATGCTGAAATATGACGACGTCGTCACCGAGGTTGAATATGACGACGACCTGCAGGTGGTCGTGGTGCGCACCGCGCATCACACCAATTTCGAGGCCAAGCTGAAGAGGCGGACGCAGACCTCGGGCTGCGCCCAGGGCACGGCCTTTGGCGATCTGCTGGAAGCGGTCGAGAGCGTCGCGCTGCCGAAGGCGGAGCTGCGCACCTCCTGGCTCTACCGGATGACGCAGACCATCAACACGATGCCTTCGCTCTATCTCGAGGCCGGCGCGATCCATGGCTGCGTGCTGTGCAAGGAGGGGACGCCGGTCTGCTACACCGAGGACGTCGGCCGCCATAACGCAGTCGACAAGATCGCCGGCTGGATCTATCGCCACGGCGTCGATCCCGCCGACAAGATCCTCTACACCACGGGTCGACTGACCTCGGAAATGGTGATCAAGACGGTACGCATGGGGATACCCATTCTCGTTTCGCGCTCGGGCTTCACCGCCTGGGGCGTCGATCTGGCGCGGCAGGTCGGGCTGACGCTGGTCGGCCGCACACGAGGCAAGCGCTTCGTCGCGCTCTCCGGCGAAGGGCGCATCGTCTACGATCAGAATCTCGACTATGTCGAGGACGAGTCCGCGCGGCACAAGCGCAAGGGCGAAGGCCACGATGACTGAAGCGATCAGGATTCCGGGCGTCCTGCTGGCCGGCGGGCTGGCGCGCCGGATGGGCGGCGGCGACAAGCCGATGCGTACCATCGGCGGCCGCACCCTGCTCGCGCGCGTGATCGCACGGCTTGCGGCGCAGTGCGACGGATTGATCCTGAATGCCAATGGCGATCCCGCGCGCTTCGCTGCGTTCGGCCTGCCCGTCATTGCCGATGGCGTTGCCGATTTTCCGGGCCCGCTCGCCGGCATCCTGGCGGCGCTCGACTGGGCCGCCGCCAACCGGCCCGAGGTCACGTGGATGTTGAGCGCCGCGGGGGATTGCCCATTCCTGCCACGCGATCTGGTCGGCCGCCTGCATCAGGCCCTGATCGACGAGAATGCCGAACTTGCCGTGGCGGCGTCCGGCGGCCAGTCGCATCCGGTGATCGGGCTATGGCGCGTCTCGTTGCGCGAAGAGCTGCGACACGCGCTGGTCGTCGAAGACATCCGCAGGATCGATCGCTGGACCGCGCGCTACCGCCTCGCCACTGTGTCCTGGCCGACGACGCCGCTCGATCCGTTCTTCAATGCCAACACGGTCGAGGACATCGCGGAAGCCGAGCGGCTCGCAGCGCTTGACGGCGATTGAGCGCAATCCATGATGCGCTTGCGGACTGCGGTGATCTGGGTTGCGCTGCTGAACCTCGCTTATTTCGGTATCGAATTCGCCGTGGCGCTTGCAATCGGCTCAGTATCGCTGTTTGCCGACAGCGTCGACTTTCTCGAAGACGCGTCCATCAACATCCTGATCGCGGTCGGGATGGGTTGGAGTGCACGCCGCCGCGCTCACCTTGGCATGGTGCTCGCGGCGATCCTGCTCGCGCCGGCGCTCGCCGGACTCTGGACCGCATGGCAGAAACTGGCGTCGCCCGTTGCGCCGGCCCCTCTGCCGCTGACCTTGACGGGCCTCGGTGCGCTCGCGGTCAACCTTTCCTGCGCCTTGATCCTGGCGCGCTTCCGCGACCATCATGGCAGCCTCACCAAGGCAGCCTTTCTTTCGGCGCGCAATGACGCGTTCGCCAACATCGCGATCATCGCAACCGGCGCGGTCACCGCCTTTCTCTGGCGTTCGGCATGGCCGGACCTGATCACAGGCGTCGGCATTGCGCTCCTGAATGCCGACGCCGCGCGCGACGTGTGGCGCACCGCACATCGGGAGCGGCGAAGCGCCGAGCCTTGAGAGGACTTCGTCTTTGCCGGCCCGGATCGGCAAAAATTCCGCAATGCGGCGAGGTGCTCGCCACAGCCGTTTTTTTCCACTGAGCTCACCGGCTATGATACCTCCCCTGCCCGGCTGATCGGCTTCGCGGCCTGATCACGACTCCCCGCCATGTTCAGTTGACGGCACAGGTCGAATTGATTGCACAAAATGCAGCAAGGCGCCGACTGGCGCGCCCGCGCCCAGCCGAGCATTTGTGCATGCGTCGATCGTGAATTTCAGGGGGAGGATCGAATTGCTTTCAACCAGAGCAACAATTGGGCTTGCCGCCGTCGCCGCCGCGATGCTGGTGTCGCCCGCCCGCGCGCAGATTTCGGACGACGTCGTCAAGATCGGCGTTCTCACCGACATGAACGGTCCTGCCTCGACGCCGACCGGCCAGGGCTCGGTGACCGCGGCGCAGATGGCCGTGGATGATTTCGGCGGCAAGGTCGCGGGCAAGCCGATCAGCGTCATCATCGGCGACCATCAACTCAAGCCGGATATCGGCGGCGCGATCGCGCGGCGCTGGTACGACACCGAACAGGTCGACCTGATCGTCGACGTGCCGGTCTCCGCGGTCGGGCTCGCAGTGCAAGGCATCGCCAACGAGAAGAAGAAGCTGTTCATCGCGCACTCCACCGGCACCGCGGATTTCCACGGCAAGTTCTGCTCGCCCTATGCGATCCAGTGGGTGTTCGATACCCATGCGCTTGCGGTCGGCACCGCGCAGGCCGTGATCAAGCGTGGCGGCGACAGCTGGTTCTTCATCACCGACGATTATGCCTTCGGTCATTCGCTGGAACGCGATGCGTCGAGTGTCATAACCGCCAATGGCGGCAAGGTGCTGGGCTCGGTGCGTCCGCCGTTGGCCACGCCCGACCTTTCCTCCTTCGTACTCCAGGCGCAGGCCTCGAAGGCCAAGATCATCGGCATTGCCGCCGGCCCTCCGAACAACATGAACGAGATCAAGACCGGCTCCGAGTTCGGTGTCTTCAAGGGCGGCCAGCAGATGGCGGCGCTGCTCGCGCTGATCACCGACATCCATTCGCTGGGCCTCCCGGCGGCGCAGGGCCTGTTGCTGACGACGTCATTCTACTGGGACATGGACGACAAGACGCGCGAATGGTCGAAGCGCTACTTCGCCAAGATGAACCGGATGCCGACGATGTGGCAGGCCGGCGTCTACTCGTCGGTGATGCACTATCTCAACGCGATCAAGGAGACCGGCACCGACGATCCCCTGAAGGTGACAGCGAGCATGCGTGAAAAACCGATCGAGGATTTCTTTGCCCGCAACGGCAAGCTGCGCGCGGACAATCTGATGGTGCACGATCTGTGGCTCGTCGAGGTCAAGAAGCCCGACGAGAGCAAATATCCGTGGGACTATTACAAGATCCTCACCAGGATCTCCGGCGATGACGCGTTCGGGCCGCCGGATCAGGCGTGTCCGATGGTGAAGAAGTGAAGCGGGCGAGTGGCGAATAGGGAGTAGCGAATGGCGGTATTCCCTATTCGCTCCTCGCCATTCGCTACTTCACCACTCCGATCTCGCGGAAATATTTCAGTACGCCGGGATGAATCAGATCGACATTGGGCGCCGCAGCGACGGTGTTGACGGCGGTCGTCTCGCAGGCCTGCGGGAGTTTCTTGCAGAATGCTCCTTCCACGCCATGTAGGGTTTTCGCGAGCCGATAGACGACTTCGTCGGGCAGGTTCGCCCGCACCAGGATGAAGCTCCATGAGCCGACCGAATTGATCGCGGCGGTCTGGCCGGGATAGCTGCCCGCCGGCACGGTCAAAGGCTTCAGGAAGGTGTGCTTGGCGCGGATGCGCGCGATTTCGCCAGCGTCGGGCGCAATGAAACGCGCGCCGCCCGGGCTTTCCGCGACCGCTGCAAATCCCGGCCAGCCGACGCCCGCGCCCCACAGCGCGGCGGCGCGGCCGTCCTCGACCATGGCAGGTCCGTCGCCCGCGCGATCGAGATAGATCGACTTGAAATCCTGATCCTGCTTCAGGCCGAGGCCATCGAGGATGTAGCGGGACAGGATCGGCAGTCCCGACCCCTTGGCGCCGAATGCGATCGGCTTCCCGACGAGATCCTGGATCGTCTTGTAGGGGCTGTCGGCGCGCACCACGAACATGCCCGGCGACGAATAGATCGCGGTCAGGATCTTCGCGTTGGTCTTATCCCGTCCGCCCAGCCCCATGAAGGCTTCGTAGGCCGGCTCGCCCGCAACCAGCGCAATCTCGAGTTGCCCGGTCTCCAGCAGCGGGATGTTCTCGTTGCTGCCCTTGGTGTTCTGCGTCTTGATCGCGAACGACGGATCAGCTGCGTTCATGACCTCGGCAAACGCATTGCCATAGAGCGGAAAGCCGCCGCCCGGTGTCGCCGTCCCCAGCGTGATTTCCGTCTTTTGAATGGCCTTATCCTTTTCCTCTGCCGCGGCAACCGATGCAAGCAAAACAACCCCAATACAAGCCAAGAAAGCAAGCTTCATCTTCCACCTCACGTCGGCCGCCACGCGAGCACCATGGCAAATCTGCCGTGGCTCAGCCAGTAGGCAAGCGAGAAGTTTTGTGAAAGCATACGTCAAATAACAAGACAATGACGGTGAGGATAATGCTCAGTTTGTTACGTGTTGCCGTTTTCAGCTTGATTTGCGCGATTGCCGTTGCATCCGCACCAGCGCCGTCATCCGCCGCCGACACCTATCCGAACCACCCCGTGCGCTGGCTGATCGGGTTTGCACCCGGCGGTCCGGTCGACGCCGTCGCGCGCATCATGTCGCAATGGCTGTCGGATCATTTCGGCCAGCAATTCGTGGTGGAGAACCGCACCGGCTCGGGCGGCAACATCGCGGCCGCCGCTGCGATCAACTCGCCGCCGGACGGCTATACGCTGCTGTTCGTCGCACCCAACAACGCAATCAGCACGTCGCTTTACAAGAAGCTGCCCTATGACTTCATCCGCGACACCGCGCCGGTCGCAAACATCATGCAGCTGACCAACATGCTCGTGGTGTCGAATGCGATGCCGACGAAGACCGTCCAGGAGTTCATCGACTACTGCAAGGCCAATCCGGGCAAGATCTCGTTCGCCTCTTCCGGCAACGGCACCTCGGTGCACATGTCGGCCGAGTTGTTCAAGGCGATGACCAAATGCGACATGGTGCATGTGCCCTATCGCGGCTCGGCGATTGCCTTCCCGGATATCATCTCCAACAAGGTACAGCTCATCTTCGACAATCTTCCCACCGCGCTGGAGCAGGCGCGTGGCGGCACCGTGCGCGCGCTCGGCGTCACCTCGCCGCAGCGCTGGCCGGGCGTGCCCGACGTGCCCGCGATCGCCGAGACCGTGCCGGGCTTCGAAGCGGTCGGCTTCTACGGCATCTCCGCGCCCAAGGGCACGCCGCCGGACATCATCGACACGCTCAACAAGGCCGTCGCTGAGGCGCTGAAGGATCCGAAACTCGTGGCGCGGCTCGCCGAGACCGGCGGCATCCCGAAGCCGATGACACCGGCCGAATTCGGCAAGCTGATCGCGGACGAGACCGAGAAATGGCGCAAGGTGGTTGAGTTCGCCGGCGTGTCGGTGGATTGAGCGATATGGCTTAGCGACATGACCTTTCAAGACCATCGCATCACGCCTTGGCTGCGGTCGATACTGGCCGCGCTCTTCCTTCTCGGCTGCGTGGGCGGAGCGCCGCCGGCGCGGGCCGGCTGGCTATCCCGACCGTCCCGTGCACTGGCTGATCGGGTTTGCGCCCGGCGGTCCGGTCGATATCCTGGCGCGGATCATGGCGCAATGGCTGTCGGACCATTTCGGCCAGCAGTTCATCGTGGAGAATCGTGCGGGCTCCGGCGGCAACATCGCAACAGCGGCCGCGATCGCCGCATCGCCGGATGGCTACACGCTGCTGTTCAGCGGCGCCAACAATGCGATCAGCGCCTCGCTCTACAAGAAGCTGCCGTTCGATTTCATCCGCGACACGGTGCCGGTCGCAAGCTTCATGCAGGTGCCCAACATGCTGGTGGTGTCGAACGCGCTGCCGGTGAAGACCGTTCAGGAGTTCCTCGACTACTGCAAGGCCCATCCGGGCGGGATCTCCTTTGCGTCGTCCGGCAACGGCACGTCGGTGCATATGTCGGCCGAACTGTTCAAGGCGATGACCAAATGCGAGATGGTGCATGTGCCCTATCGCGGCTCCGCCGCCGCGTTCCCCGACATCATCTCCAACAAGGTGCAGTTGATCTTCGACAATCTGCCATCGGCGCTGGAGCAGACGCGCGGTGGCAACATGCGCGCGCTCGCCGTCACATCGCCTGCGCGCTGGCCGACCGTGCCCGACCTCCCCGCGATCGCCGAGACGGTGCCCGGCTATGAATTGAGCGTGTTCTACGGCATGTCCGCGCCCAAGGGCACGCCGTCCGAGATCGTCGACATCCTCAACAAGGCCGTCAACGAGGCCCTGAAGGACCCGAAGCTGGTCGCACGCCTCGCCGAGATCGGCGGGGTGCCGAAGCCGATGACGCCGGCCGGATACGGCCAGTTCATCGCCGACGAGACCGAAAAATGGCGCAAGGTGGTGGAGTTCGCCGGCGTGTCGGTGGATTAAAGCCAGCGCGCCACCGCGGCCCCGGCCTCGTGGGGCATAACGATCCGACGGCATTGCCCGATCGCCGGTCACCCTGTAAACGATCCCGGCACCGTTGTGCCTTGCTGCCCCCGCAGCGGACCCACGGCGGGGCCTGTAGCTCAATGGTTAGAGCCGGCCGCTCATAACGGTCTGGTTGCAGGTTCGAGTCCTGCCGGGCCCACCAGCCTTCGCTCGCGAAGTGAGTGAAGGATGCCGCGCCAGAAGTCCAGCTTGATCATCCATCGCCATGTGCTCAACGGACCGCCAAACTAGCGTTGCACTTTCAAATCCACACCGACCTTCGCACTTCAATCGTATATTCGGCGGGCTCATCGCACAAAAAAGCCGGAGAAGTTCGTACGCCTAGAGCGGGATGGGGTTAGGTTGAATCGATTTGGGATTCCCAAATCAGCTTGTTTCTGAATTCACCGTGCTGGCTGGGCAGGAGGCCAGCATGGATGGGCAAGCCTTACTCTCTCGACCTTCGCAAGCGTGTAGTGGCGGCGATTGAGGGCGGGATGTCGCGCAATCAGGCGGCTAAGCAGTTTGGGGTCGCGATCAGCACGGCCATTGGCTGGATGCAGCGGGTCGATGAGACCGGCAGCGTTGCTCCGGGGCAGATGGGCGGTCACAAGCCGAAGACAATTTCAGGTGACCACGCGGTCTGGCTGTTGCAGCGGATCAAGAGCGACGACTTCACCCTGCGCGGGCTTGTTGCCGAACTTGCCGGGCGCGGCCTGAAGGTCGATTACCATTCGGTATGGGATTTCGTCCATGCTGAGAAGCTCAGCTTCAAAAAAAAGCGTGGTGGCTCGCGAACGCGATCGTCCCGACGTGGCGCGGCGGCGCCTCCAATGGACCGAGTATCAAGACCGCGTCGAAGCTGAGCGGCTGGTCTTCATCGACGAGACCTGGACCAGGACCGACATGGCGCCCTTGCGGGGATGGGCGCCGCGCGGGCACAGACTTCCCGCCAAGGTTCCCCACGGCCGCTGGAAGACCATGACCTTCCTGGCGGCCCTGCGCCATGATCGGATCGATGCGCCATGGTTCATCGAGGGACCGATCGATGGCGAGAGCTTTCGGACCTATGTGGCGAAAGTTCTTCTGCCGACGCTTCGTCCTGGCGATATCGTCGTCATGGACAATCTCGGCAGTCATAGAAGTAAGGCCGTGCGTCAGTTCATCCGCTCCGCCGGAGCCAAGCTATTCTTCCTGCCAAAATACTCACCCCGACCTGAACCCGATCGAGCAGGTCTTTGCCAAGCTCAAACATCTGCTCCGAAAGGCTGCCGCACGAACCGTCGATGCAGTCTGCACCGCCATCGGCCAGGTCCTTAACGCCTTCACCCCCGAAGAATGCGCGAACTATCTCGAAAACTCAGGCTATCGAAGCTAATTTCATCATGCTCTAGTTAGACCACGGCCCTGATATCCAACCGCAAGGCTTCACGCAGCGGTCCGGATACAGAATCCGACACCACGCACCGTGTGAATGATTGGATAGGCCTGCTCGCTATCGATTTTTCTTCGCAGACGTCCGACGTAGACATCAATCAGATTCGTCGCGGGATCGAAATGCAGACCCCAGACGTGTTGCAGCAGCAGGTTTCGTGTGATGACCTCACCGGCGTGGCGGGCAAGATAGGCGAGGAGCCTGAATTCGCGGGGGCTTAACCCGATCTGTCGGCCGGCCCGGGACGCGGTTCGAGCCACGAGGTCCATCTCCAGATCACCCACCCGCAGCGTTGCTTCCCGCCAGACCAAAGCACTACGCCGGGAGAGCGCATCAACACGAGCCAGCATTTCCACGACGGCGAACGGCTTGACGAGGTAGTCGTCGGCGCCCGCACGCAGGCCGTCCACGCGATCAGCGACTTGGCCAAGCGCGCTGATGATCAACACGGGTGTCCCGATCCCGTGTTGCCTGAGGCGCCGGACGACTTCGATCCCATCGATGCCCGGCAAGGCACGATCAACGGTCATCACGACATATTCGGCAGAGCGACCAAAGCGCAGGCCCTTCTCGCCATCCGTCGCGATTGTAACGTCATAGCCGGCGGCCCCCAGAGCAACGACCAAGCTCATTGGCGGTCTGCGAATCGTCCTCGATAACGAGAACACGACGCATGTAGTTCGGCATGACATCACCTCCATCGCAGGGTTTCGGCTTCGCGATTGCGTTCGTCGCAATGTGACGTCAATGGCACTAACACCACCGCTTAATAGACATTCCAGGGTCCTTGGAATATCCACCAAACCATTCCGAGACGCTGGCGGGATGAGTGTGTCCAGCCCGAAGCATGACGACCACAGTCGTGGGTCTGGCTTGCGCGTTTCGAACCTAGGAGCAGGCCGAGGCTTTCATCGAGTAGAAAGCAAGCATGTTGGTGGCGGGCCTTTGTTCAATCGTTCGGGCGGTCGATTCACGTCGGCTCGCGGAAATATTGCTGTCAATATATCAAGTCGGCCGTGTCGGCATCGCAGTCGCAAACTGCACCTCAGCAGCATCAGAGCTTCGCGAGATGGGTAGGACGGCGCATTCGTTCAGACGGTTGCGTTGGCGGCACGGACCGAATCGATGCGAGATCAAGCTTTGCGTCCGCCAGCCCTTGAGCTACCGCACGCCCCAGCCATAGACGTGCTGCTTCCAGATCGCGCTCGCCCGCCAGCCCGCGCGCCAAATGCCGACCCAGCATCTTTTGAGCTTCGGCATGCCCCCGCTCAGCGGCTGCTCGGAACCAATGCTGCGCAACCGCCGGGTCCGGCGGCATGTCATGTCCACCGTCGCTTAACAAACCTAGCGCGTACATCGCGCCAACGTGACCTTTGCCGGCGGCCTTCTCGAACAACGCGGCTGCTGCGAGACGATCGCGCGGTCCGCCGCGGCCATTCACCATCATCTCCGCTAGAGCCGCCTCGGCATCCGCAACGCCGACGGCGGCAGCGCGCGCGATCCAGGTGCGACCTGCCTCGGCATTGGCCTCGGTACCACGTCCGTCGACAAGCATGCGGCCATACCAATACTGGGCGTTCGCTACCCCATCGGCGGCACGGCGGAGATACCGGACCGCTTGCCGCTCGTCGCGCTCAACGCCGGCCCCTTCCGCCAGACAGTGGCCGTAGTTGAATGCTGCTACCAGATTGCCGGCCGAAGCCGCCTGCTCAAGCCAGTGGCGCGCATTGATCAGGTCTTCGACGCGCCCATCGCCGAAACCCCGCAAGAGAAGATTGGCGAGATCCACCCGGGCCTGCGAATCGCCGGCATCAACGGCGATCCGCAGCCAGTTCGCCGCCTCTTTCGGGTCGCGCGCCACCCCGGCGCCAGTTAAATAAAGCAGTCCGAGCGCCCGCGCCGCCGTCTTGTGGCCGGCTTCTGCCGCACGGCGAAACCAGATCGCCGCTTCTGCATAATTGGGCGGCAGCGACCCTCCCTTGACGTACAGGTCGCCGACAAGCGCCGCCGCATCCGGATCGCCGGCCAACCCCGCCCTGCGTAGCCAAGACTCACCTTCTGCCGGATTTGGTTCGAAGCTCCAAGCCCCACCGTCAGCACGCGTCCCCAGTTTCGCCTGGCCCGAGCGATTGTCCTTGGCAGCCGCCTGCCGGTAGAACTCGGCCGCGGCCGCAGGATCTCGCTCCGTTCCGCATCCGTGTTCAGTCATCACGCCAAGCAGATGAGTCGCAGGTGCCAATCCGGCCTGTGCAGCACGACGAAGATTTTCGACAACTCTGCGCCGTCCTTCCTCATCCTTGACCGATCGGGCCAGCGACTGCGCATATCCGAGCGCGCCCTGAGGACAACCGGCCTCGGCGGCGCGCTGATACCACGCATGCGCCTCCTCCAGATTGCGCATCGATTCCGGGCCGGACGTCAGGATGTAGGCAAGCACGGCTTGTCCGTCTGCGGAGCCGCGCTCCGCTGCGCGCCGCGCCCATTTCTCGGCCGCCACAAAGTCGGGGTCTAGCGCTTGCTTGGCCGAGAACAGGTTTGTTGACGCGGTCTCGCCAGCAAGGGCTCGCGAGTCCGCTTCGGCGCCGACGCCGTGGACATGCAGCGCCGCGAGCAACCACTGGGCCTCAACGTGGTCCTGAGCCGCGGCGCGGGTGAGCCAGCGCACGCTTTCCGTGAGGCTGACCGGGACGCTCGAACCTTCCAGATAGCAGCGTCCGACCCGGTATTCGGCCTCTGCGATGCCGGCACCGGCGGCACGGGCGAACAGCGCGAAGGCTCGTGTTGTCTGAGACTGCTTGTTCAGGCGGATCGCGCGGCGCAAGGCTGCCGATGCCGACAGCCGGCCGATGACACGATCAAGAAAACTCGCTCGCCTCGCACTTGGGTACTGGCGGCTCGCGATCTCTTCGTCGGTACCTCTCACGGTTCTCGCATCCCCTCCGACATCACTGGCGGAATTCGGCCGAGGAGGTAAGCCATGACGGTCCGCTTGCCGACCTTGATGTCGGCGGCAACCGGCATGCCGGGCATGATGTGAAAGCCGGCCGGCAGATCGTGCAGCATCAACCGATCGAGGGTGACGCGCGAACGGTAGAAGGATTTCGGTGCTGGCGGGGTTCACCGCAACCGAGCCGGAGCGAACTTTCGTGCTATCCTGCGCGGTGAAGCTGTCGGCGCTGATGGTGCGAACCGTTCCGTACGCCAATCCATACTGTGTCGACGGAAAGGTGTCGAATTTGACGGCGACCGGGGCTTCGACGTGGACGAAGCCGTGATCACGCCCCGCAATGTCCGCTTCGATCTCGGGCGAGGCATCATCGGCGACAAGCGTGATCAATTGCTCGCCCACTTGCAGCACGGAGCCTTCGGACACCTTGGCAACCGTCAGCACCGTGGCGTCTCGTTCGGCGTGCAGCTCGATTAATTGGCGCCGCAACAGCGCCTTGTTCGACGATTCCCGGGCATCGCTCAGTTTTCGAGACGCTTCTGACAGCGCTTGGGCGGTCTGGCCGCGCCAATTTTGAACATAGGCATCACGCTCCGCGATCATGGCGGCGAGTTCGGCCTTGGTGCTCTCCCCTGTATTGATGGCCGTGGACAGGCTGCGCTCAATCTCGAGCCGGCTGTCGGTCGCGATCAAGGCGTTGAGCTGGCTACCGACCTGCAACACCTCCAATTTCTTGCGCATCGTTTCCACTGTTTGCGCGACGACCAGCCGCTCGCGGAAGGCTGTGACATCCCGGCCGGCGCGCCGCTACGGATGCTAGGGCATCAATCTTCTGACGATGAATTCCAAGCTTGGACCTGTGTTCCGCCTCACGCTGCGCGTAGATACTCAGCCTGCAGCAACATCGGCGGATCGGTGCCGGAATATAGGAAGGACCGCTGCTCCACCTCGGCCAGCATGCGCGCGACTTCGGCTTGCAGGCTGGAGACTTGCGCCTGCAGCGCGCCGACATCGGCGCTGGCGAAGGTAGGATCAAGCCGGGCAATCACCTCGCCCGCACGAACGCGTTGCCCTTCCGTCACATCGATCGACCGGACAATCGAGGTTTCCAGAGGTTGCACGACCATCATCGGAACCCGGGAGACTACCTTTCCGTGCGCGGTCACAACCCGGTCAATCGGGATCAGCCACATCGCCGCCAGCGCGGCGAACATGCCCCCGATCATCCAGATCGTGCCGCGCGCCGCGCGAGGAACAGGCGCGGCAATGATCGCCGCGGTCGGCGACAGGAATTCAAGGACCATCGGAAGCGTCGAATCATCCGAGCCGAGGTCACGAGGCTAGTTGGACCGGGATGGCGAGTGAGCAGAGCGGCATGACGTAGCCCTTGACTGTCGAGATGACGGTTCTGCTGCATCCAGAGCTGGCGGTAGATGGTGCAGCGTTCTAGAAGTACGCGGTGCGGCGCGACGTCAACCGCCTTGCCCCTTTCCAGAACGAGGATCTGATCACAGTCGACCAACGACGACAGGCGATGCGATACGATCACCATCGTCCGGCCGCGCGCGATACGAAGCAGATTGGCGTTCAGCAGCGCCTCGCTCTCTGGATCGAGCGCGCTGGTCGCTTCGTCCAGGATCAGGATTCGCGGATCGCTGATCAGTGCCCGCGCGATCGCAAGCCGCTGCCGTTGTCCGCCCGAAACGTTCGGCGAGCCTTCCTCGATC
>CAWAXO010000019.1:0-16454 GCA_963786015.1 uncultured Alphaproteobacteria bacterium
GGCTTTTTTGTGCGGGTGTCCGCTGGCCTGTGAGGGCCGCACTTTCCTGGATGTGTCCGCCTAACCGTGGAGCTTGGCCTGCGTCGTGCGGGCGGATCGAATCCTGCCCACCTTTGATGCTCTTGCGGTCTTCGAGCGCTTGGCCCGGCTGTGATCGTCGCGCGCGGCCACGCGTTTTCGTTTTTTCACCTCCGAGTTGCGTGCTTGGTGTCGGCGTGCTTGGCCGTGTCTCCGCGGAAGTGAGTGGCGTATTCCTGACCGTCGATGGGAGCCACGTGCGGCGGGTCCCGTCCAAGATAGGGTCGCCCGATCCCGTACTCCTTTGCATGAACGTCGATCCATTTCCAAAGGGTCTGGGTGGAGGTCAATCGCTCCGCGCGCGTCGTGCCTTTGACGCTCACGACATCGGCCGCGAACCCATGGCCGTAGCCGCCGCGGAGACTGCCGCCATGATACGACCTGTCGTTGGCCGCCTTGAGGCCGCTTGCGATCGATTGGCGGTAGTCGTCGCGGAAGGCACTGGTGATGCCGGGCGACAGGCCGGCCGCTTCCGCCGCGTGAAGGATATGAAACAGCTTTAGCTTGAAATTGCCGTCCATGCCTCCGATCACGTAGTCCGCCATCGGCATGCCGACTCTTTCCGATGCCTTCTGGTCCTTCCATGCGAAATTCTCGTCGACCGATCTTGTGAAGGTCTTAGTGACGGTTTTGGTGACAGTCACCGTCTTGCGTTTCTTTTTGACCTTCACGCTGACGGTCACGCTCCTCTGCTCGGGTACCCTGATCGTGTCTTCCTTGGGTGCCCGTTGATAGAGCGCCCACAGGTAGCGATCGACGCAGATGTCAACGACCCAACACTCGTCGACAACTTCGATTGAGCTGACGGTCTCCGTAGTGTCGCCAGGCCCGCGATCTTGCTCGTTCGTCGTGACCGGCGCGGGCTTAGCTGTCGCCGCCGCATCGGGAGCTCCGACTTCGACGTTGTCTGTTGCCGCTGCCTGTGGCTCGGGGGTGGGGATAGTGGCGAGCGATGATGCGCCGCCGTCGACGACTGGCACCTCGCCAGCGTTCGCGGTTCCAGCCAGACCGGACACAAAAGGCCACGCGACGATACAGCTCGCCAGTACGACGGATCGGCAGCACGCTGCCGTCACCGTTGCAAATCGTCGCGGGTTCATGATCCCAGCCTCCAAAGGCTCCGTCAGAGCCGGATTCGTAGCCAAGCATGCGACGTTGCCGATTGTTCGGATCGCGACAAGGGGACGCAATAGTGCAAACCGGAAGGTCATCGGCATTTTGGCGAACCGTTGCCTGAATGCAACGTGCCGTCGTGGGGGGCATGACCCGGCCAAACGTCCGAAATTTCAGCCAAGGGCTTGAAATCTCTGCACGATTAACGATGCGCTAACGTGGTGACCGCATCTTGGCGCCCAGGGCACACGAGCCGCCGGGGTGCGGGCATGACGTCGATCGATCAATCCGCGAAAGCTCCCTTGAAAGCCGCTTTAGGGGAGAACATTGTGCGTCTCCTGACGGATCGCGCGCGGCTCACGTTGATCGCGCAGTACTGGATCCTCATTGCCACCTCCCTCTACATCGTCGATCTTCTGACACAGACGCAGGACGGCCTTAGCGACGGCGTCTACCGCGCATTCGGCGACGATTTCGTCAATTACTGGTCCGCCCCCTTCCTGGCGCTGCATGGCCGCGCGCAGGAAATCTACGACTTCCACGCCTTCCACGCGTTCGAACAGTCAGTCACCGGCCCCAACATCGGCTTCTACCATTATTCCTATCCGCCGGTTCTGCTGCTGCTGACCTTGCCGCTGGCGCTGATGTCCTACGTGCCCGCGCTTGGTGCGTGGCTGGTTGCGACCTGGTACGGCTTTTACCGGGCGCTGAAGCTTGCGTGCGGCGAGGGAGCGTTGCTGCTGTCGCTGGCGACACCGGCCCTGTTCGTCAATGCGGTCGGCGGACAGAACGGGGCTTTGACGGCGGCATTGCTCTGCGGCGGATTGCTGCTGCTCGATCGCCGGCCGGTCGTCGCCGGCGTGCTGCTGGGCTGCCTCGCCTACAAGCCGCATCTCGCGCTATTGCTGCCCTTTGCGCTGATTGCGGGCCGGCGCTGGCTGACCATCGTTGCGACCGGGACGACGGCCGTGCTGCTGGTCATTGCGAGTGCCGCTCTGTTCGGGCCGCAGCGCTGGCTCGACTATGCCCATAATCTTGCGATTCTGCGCGTGGTGATCCTCGAAGATGGCACCGGCGTCTGGCATCGCATGCTGTCTGTATTCGTCTTCGCGCGGCGCCTCGGCGCGGATGTCGGCACGGCTTACGTGCTGCAGGGTGCTTTTGCGGCGTTCTCTGCGTTCATCGTCGCGCGGTCCTGGTGGCGCGACGATCCGGCACCGATCCGAAATGCGTTGGTGATCGTCGGCACCTGCCTCACCACGCCCTATCTGCAGGACTACGACCTGGTGATGAGCGTCTTCGTCGTCGTATGGCTGAAGCAGGCTGGGGAGCGGGATGCACGCGTCCAGCAGACATGGATCGTCGCCGCGATGGCGGTCATGTTGCTGCTTCCCCTCATGTCCGCGGCGCTTGCCAAAGTCACCGGGCTTGCCCTCGGGCCGCTGTTTATCATCCCGGTGCTCGCGCTGCTGATCAGCCTGACGGGAGCGCCCTCGAAACAGTGCTCGACCCCTCCGATAGGGGCTTGACCTCCGCAGGGTGGATTGCATTCTCAGAGGCAGCGATTGGCCGCGCGCCCGGGCGACCGGAGCATCTGCGCATCCGGAGAACGCCATGCAAGATCATTTCGACGTGCTGATCGTCGGCGCTGGATTGTCCGGCATCGCCGCAGGCTATCATCTGCAGCGCAAGTGCCCTGGCAAGTCCTTCGCCATTCTCGAGGGGCGCGACTGCATCGGCGGCACCTGGGATCTGTTCCGCTATCCCGGCATCCGCTCCGACAGCGACATGTTCACGCTCGGCTACTCGTTCAAGCCATGGACCGACCGGAATGCGATCGCCGACGGTCCCAAGATCCTCGATTATGTCCGCGAAACCGCGGCTGAGAACGGCATCGACAGCAAGATCCGCTTCCGCCATCGCGTCAAACGCGCCTCGTGGTCGACGCCGGACGCGCGCTGGACGGTGGAAGCCGAACGCAGCGTAGGCGAGGGGACGACCGAGATCGTCAACTTCACCTGCAATTTCCTGTTCATGTGCTCGGGCTATTACCGATACGAGTCGGGCTATACGCCGGAATTTGCAGGCATCGCGGATTTCGCCGGCCGTATCATCCATCCGCAAAAATGGCCCGGCGATCTCGACTACGCAGGCAAGCGTGTCGTCGTGGTCGGCTCCGGCGCGACCGCCGTGACGCTGGTGCCCGCGATGGCCAAGAGCGCCAGCCACGTCACCATGTTGCAGCGCTCGCCGACCTATGTGGTGTCGCGCCCGGCGCAGGATCCGCTCGCCAACAAGCTGCGGCGCAACCTGTCGCCAGGTCTGGCCTATCACCTGATCCGCTGGCGAAATGTGCTGTTCGGCATGTATTTCTTCCAGCTCAGCCGGCGCAAGCCGGCGCAGGTCAAGAGCCTGATCCTGCGCGGCGTCAGGGCTGCGCTCGGGCCGGACTACGACATCGCCACTCATTTCACCCCACGCTACAATCCCTGGGACCAGCGGATGTGCCTGGTGCCTGACGGCGACCTGTTCAAGGCAATCCGGGACAAGCGTGCCTCCGTCGTCACCAGTGAGATCGAGACCTTCACGAAAAACGGCATCCGCCTGAAGGACGGCAGCGAGCTTCCAGCCGACATCGTCGTCACTGCGACCGGCCTGGTGCTGCAGGTCCTGGGTGGCGCGGAGGTCAGCGTCGACGGCCGCAAGGTCGATTTCGCGAACACATTGAACTACAAGGGTATGATGTATTCCGACGTGCCCAATCTCGCGGCTGCGCTCGGCTACACCAACGCGTCCTGGACACTCAAATGCGATCTCACCTGTGAGTATGTCTGCCGGCTGATCAATTACATGGACCGCCGTGGCTACCGGCAATGCATGCCGCATAATGGTGATGCCTCGGTCGAGTCCATGCCGTCGCTCAATTTCACGTCAGGCTATGTCCAGCGCTCGATTGCAAAATTGCCAAAGCAGGGCTCGAAGCGGCCATGGCGGCTCTACCAGAACTATGCACTCGACATCGTCTCGCTTCGCTTCGGCAAGATCGATGATGGCGTGATGCAATATTCCTGAGGCAGGAACCGCCGCGCTACGCGATTGCCGCGGTTCAACTGCCGCGAAATCCGCGCGATTTGTCGCGCCCGGCCGCTCGCTGATCCGTGGTTTTGCGTATTCGGCATTTCCGGCGAATCGGCGACGTTGTGACATGGTTAACGCGGGATTAACCAAAACAGTCCTAGGCTGCCCCTTCCGAGGCTGCTGATCGAGAAAGCCCATGGAAGCCATGAGAATTGCAGTCGACGCCGTGGTCGCGTTGACCGATTGCGACCGCGACGCGGTGACGGCCTTCATCCGCAAGCTCTACCTTGCCGGCGTCAGGGATCCCAAGAGGTTGACCTTCAAGGGGCTGCAAGAGTTGACGCGTGGCTAATGATTGCGTGTTCGGCGCGGGTCCTGAAAACGGGGTCGTGTCTTTACGCCGCCAGGGCTGAAAAGGTGGCCGACGCCCGATTCAAGCTTACAGGTCTTGACTGCTGTTGCGGACTGGCCCCGCATCGGAAAAATCGCACTCAAGAGTCTTCACTTTTATCCAAACCGGGATGCAGCGATCCCGTCTGCCGTTTATTGTAGCCGGCTAATGCTTGCTGCCCGGATGCGTTGTACGCGATCTGCGCGTGCGGGGGTGTCGGTGGTTCGTGATCGAGGGAAAGGAAAATGTTGGGTCAGCTTCTCGCGCCTCAGCTTGTCGGCCTTTATTTGCTCGCCGGATCAACTCTTTATGTGCATTTTCGGGGCCGCGAGCGGCTGCGGATCGCCCGCCAGCTCGGCGATCATTCGACCTATCTCGCTCCCTACAACGTGCTGATGTATGCGGGCTCGGCGATCCCGAACGAGCCGGTGATCCCGGTCGAGCGCTTTCCCGAACTCGCAAAATTGAGTGAGAATTGGGAGACGATCCGTGACGAAGCCGTGAGGCTGTTCGACGAGGGCTTCATCCGCGCGGCGGCGAAGAACAACGACTGGGGATTTTATTCGTTCTTCAAGAGCGGCTGGAAGCGGTTTTATCTCAAATGGTATGACGACTTTCTTCCCTCCGCGCGTACGCTGTGTCCGAAGACGGTCGAGCTGCTGAACTCGATTCCGAGTGTGCACGGCGCCATGTTCGCGATGCTGCCGCCCGGCGGCAAGCTCGGCGCGCATCGCGATCCCTTTGCGGGCTCGCTGCGCTATCACCTCGGCCTCGTGACGCCGAATTCGGACAAGTGCCGAATCCTTGTCGATGGCGTGCCATGCGTCTGGCGCGACGGCGAGGCGTTCATTTTCGACGAGACCTTCATTCATAGCGCTGAGAATGCGACCGACGTCAATCGCATCATCCTGTTCTGCGACGTCGAACGTCCGATGAGATTCGGCTTCATGACAGCGGTCAATCGCTGGGTCAGCCATCACATCGTCAAGGCCTCGGCGACCCAGAACGTGGAGGGCGAGCGTGTCGGTGCGCTCAACAAGGTGTTCGACAAGCTTTACGAGATTCACCTCGCAAGCCGCCGCGTGAAGCAGTGGAACCGCAAGGTCTACTACGCGCTGAAATATTCGCTGACGATTTTGGTCGTCGGCCTGATCGTTGCGTCTGCGTTCCGCTGAACCCAGTGCGTAGGGTGGGCAAAGGCGCATCGCGCCGTGCGCACCGTCTTGCCGCGACGCTCAAAGCGTGGTGGGCACGGGGAGCCTGTCATCGGGCGCGCATACGCGCGACCCCTGACTTTGCCCACGCTACGGACTTACCATGAGGGTTTTGAGTTCACGCCGCGTATGACGACCTCATCGCGAGGAACGCGCCTCGCCGCAGGCGGGCGTCTCCGGACGATGCTTCGCATCGCCTAGAGAGGGATGGGCCGCAGAACACCGGCCCATCCTCAAGCGAAAAGACTTCTCAACCCTTCGGCTGGCCGATCGAGACCTTCAGCGTGCCGATGCCATCGACGCCGCATTCGATCTTGTCGCCGGGCGACAGCGCGGCGACGCCGGCCGGCGTGCCGGTCAGGATGATGTCGCCGGCGCCGATCTCGACCTGCTGGGAGAGCTGCCAGATGATCTCCGGCACGCTCCAGATCAGTTCGGTGAGATCGCCGTTCTGACGTTCGGTGCCGTTGACCGAGAGCCAGATCTTGCCCTTGGCGGGATGGCCGATCTTGGAGGCCGGCTGCAGCGCCGAGCAGGGTGCAGAATGGTCGAACGACTTGCCGATCTCCCAGGGGCGCTCCTTCTTGCGCGCGGCCTGCTGCAAGTCGCGCCGCGTGAGATCGATGCCGACGGCGTAGCCGTAGACATGGTCGAGCGCCTTGTCGGCCGGGATGTTCAGCCCGCCGCTCTTCATCGCCACGATCAGCTCGACCTCGTGATGCAGATCCTTGGTCAGCGGCGGATAGGGAATGGTGGCGCCTTCGCCTTCCAGCATGTCGGCATGCTTGGCGAAAAAGAACGGCGGCGCCCGCTCGTCATTGCCCATCTCGCGGATGTGCTCGAGATAGTTGCGCCCGACGCACCAGATGCGGCGTACCGGAAACGACTTCTGCTCGCCGGCGACCGGGATCGCGGCTTGCGGCGGAGCGGAGATGACGAAGGAGGCTGCGTTCATGAAGCTCTCAGTAAGGTTACAGGGAAAATGCGGTCCCGTATTTACGCGGTTGCGCCGGTCGGGGCTAGTGCCGGCTGGCTGCAAACCGCGCTGTGGTGGTAGCTGCGGAGGGATCGGCGCCGTCGTGAGATGCCCGCGGCGGAGACGAAACGCTCACGCCGGCCCGGTCCCGCCAGCCGATCAGGAGGTTGCCGTATAGGCCAGCACGGGACCCGATGCGGCATCGCCCCGGTGCTGCAGCCTGAAGAACGAGGCGTAGCGACCGCCTCGGCGCAGCAGATCGTCATGCCGGCCGCGCTCGACGATCTCGCCGGCCTCCACCACCAGGATCGCGTCCGCATACATGATGGTGTGCAGCCGGTGCGCGATTACGATGGTGGTGCGGTTCCGGCAGAGATGCTCGATCGCCTCCTGCACCTGCTTTTCCGATTCCGAATCCAGCGCCGCGGTCGCCTCGTCCAGAAGGATGATCGGCGCGTTCTTGATCAGCGCGCGCGCCACCGCGATGCGCTGGCGCTGGCCGCCCGAGAGCTGCGCGCCGTGCTCGCCGACCGGCGTGTCGTAGCCGAGCGGGAAGCCCATGATGAAATCATGCGCACAGGCAGCCTTCGCGGCGTCGATGATCTCGGCGTCCGTCGCCCCGGGCTTGCCGAAGGCGATATTGGCGCGGATCGTGTCGCGGAACAGATAGACGTCCTGGCCGACATAGGCGGTCTGCTGCCGAAGGGAGCGGCGCGAGACGCTGGAAATCGGTTGCCCGTCGATCAGGATCTCGCCTTTGGTCACCTCGTAGAACCGCAGGAGCAACGACAGCACGGTCGATTTTCCGCCGCCGGACGGACCGACCAGCGCAGTCACCCTGCCGGGCTCGGCGACGAAGCTCATGTGGTTGAGCACCGGCTCGCCGGTGCGATAGGCGAAATTGACGTCGCGCAGTTCGACGCGGGCGTCCGACAGCTTCAAGGCCGGCTTGTCGTCGTCGGCCTGTTCGCTCGCGGGACTGTCGATGATTTCGAGCAGCGTCCGCGCGCCGACCAGATTGCTGTTCAGGTCGATGTTGAGCCGCGCCAGCTTCTTGGCCGGCTCGGTCGCCATCAGGAACGCGGTCAGGAAGGAGAAGAACTCGCCGGGAGACTTGCCGAGCGCCACGACGCTATAGCCGCCATAGAGCAGGCAGCCGGCGACGGCGAAGCCGCCAAGCATCTCCATCAGCGGGCTGGAGCGGTTGGACACACGTGCCATCTTGTTGGCGTTCTGCTCGACGGCCGAGATATGCTCGTTGATGCGCTCGCGCATCTCCTGTTCGAGCGTGAATGCCTTGACGGTGCGGATGCCCTGCAGCGATTCCTGCATGGTTTCCAGAATGTCGGCGGTGCCGAGGAACTGGCTGTAGGCGAGCCCCTTGATCCGTTTCACGAGCTTGCGCAGCACCAGCATCGCCGGCGGCGTCACCACGAGGCCGAGCAGCGACATCAGCGGATCCTGGATCACCATCACGGTGACGAGGCTGATCAGGAGCAGGATGTCGCGGCCGACCGCGTTGATGAGCTGGTTCAGAACGTCGGTGATGGATTTCGCGCCCGCGGTCAGCCGCGCGAGAAATTCCGACGAATGCCGCTCCGAGAAGAAGCCGATGCTTTCGCTCATCAGCTTGGCGAACAGCCGGCGCTGATTGTTTGCTAGGATCGCATTACTGATCTTCGACAGGATCACCGTGTGACCGTAGGTCGCGATGCCCTTGACGATGAACAGGACAACCGTCACGCCGGACAGAGCCGCGATGCCGGGAATGTTCCTGGCGACATAGGCCTGGTTGATGACCTGGCCCAGGATGTAGGTCGCCGCCGCGGTCGCGCCGGCCGAGATGGCCATCAGAACGAAGGCCGTCAGGTAGCGCCGCCAATAGACCGCGCCCTGTTCCATCACCAGGCGACGAATCAGGATCGCCGCGCCATACGGATCGTCGCTGATTTTCTTCGGAAATTCGGCCATCCAGGCTCCCTGACGGCAGACCGCGAGCCGGCCGGCGCGTCCAGCGCTCATTGCCCGCTGTGTCAGGGTTTTTCAAGTCCATTTAAAGGCTTGCGGCGCAAGTGATTTCGGGCAGTAGATCTCAGGCCGGGACTGCCTGCTTCATCTCGCCATGGCGTTCGCGGAACAGTTTCCATTCCCAGGCCAGTGCGTGCGTCGCAATGGTTTCGAGATCGTCGTAGCGCGGCGTCCAGTCGAGCGTCGCGCGGATGCGGCTGGTGTCGGCGACCATCGCCATGATGTCGCCGGGCCGGCGCGGCGCATATGAAACCGCGAAATTACGGCCCGACACACGCCGGACGGCCTCGATGGTTTCGAGCACCGAATAGCCCCGGCCATAGCCGCAGTTCAGCGTCACCGAGGCGCCGCCGTCGCGCAGGTAGGACAGTGCCGCCCGATGCGCCTGGGCAAGGTCGCTGACATGAATGAAATCACGGATGCAGCTTCCGTCCGCCGTCGGATAGTCGGTGCCGAACACGTCGATCTTGGCGCGCTGGCCGGTCGCGGCTTCGACCGCGATCTTCAGCAGATGCGTCGCGCCGACGGTGGCAAGCCCCATGCGTGCCAGGGGATCGGCGCCCGCGACGTTGAAATAGCGTAGCGCCACGTAGCTCATGCCGTGCGCGGATGCGACGTCATGCAGCATGATCTCGGTCATCAGCTTCGAGGAGCCGTAAGGCGACATCGGCCGCGTCGGCGCGTTCTCGGGCACCGGCGTCTGCTCGGGATTGCCGTACACGGCGGCGGTCGAGGAAAAGATGAAGCGGTTGACGCGGCCCTTGATCGCAGCGTTCAGGAGATTGCGCGTCGTCATCGTGTTGTTGCGATAATAGCCGAGCGGGTCGCGCATCGACTCCGGCACCACGATCGAGCCTGCGAAATGAATGATGCTTTCGACCTTGTGCTGAGCGATGATGTTGCCGACCAGCCTCTCATCGCCGGCATCGCCGACCAGCAGCGGAATGCCGTCGGGCAGGAATTCGCGAAAACCGGTCGAGAGGTTATCGATCACGACGACGCTTTCGCCGGCTTCCACCAGCGCGTGAACCATGTGACTTCCGATGTAGCCGGCGCCGCCGGTAACAAGCACGGTCATGATCACATCCGTCTCTTCGATTGGATGGCGATGCTAGCGGGTCCACGGTGAAGAGTGGGTTTTCCGCGCCGACGAACTGGCGGCTATGATTAATGTTGCGTATAGGGGATGCTCCGAAACGGAGCCCTCAGTGCCGATCGAGACCAGTCCTGCCGGCGATCTGCAGTTGATCGTGCCCAATCTGCACCGCCGCTATTCCGGCGTCACCGCGACCAACCGCATGGTCGCGCCGAAACTGGCCAAACTGTTTCGCGCGGCTTGGCTCGGTTCGAACGCACCTGACGGAATAGCGCGGATCGGCATGGCGGATCTTCCGGGATTGCGGCGGCGCAGCGCGCCGCTGATCTGGCATGCGCGCCGCAACAACGAGATGATCGCAGGCGTCTTGCTGCGCGCTCTCGGTTGGCCGCTGAAGCTCGTGTTCACATCGGCCGCGCAGCGGCACCATAAATGGCTCACGCGCTGGCTGATCCGGCAGATGGACGCAATCATCGCGACCAGCGATCTCTCGGCATCCTATCTCAAACGCCAGGCCACGGTGATCACGCACGGCGTCGATACGGACGATCTACGCACCGCCGGCAGATCGCGCGGCGGCATTCGCGGAAAGCGGCCTGCCGGGCCGGTACGCGATCGGCTGCTTCGGCCGCGTGCGGTCGCAAAAGGGTAGCGACGTCTTCGTCGATGCGATGGTGACGCTGTTGCCGCGCTATCCCGATTTCACGGCGGTCATGGTCGGCGCGGTCACGCCGGAGCAGGCGGCTTTCGCCAATGATCTGAGAAAGCGCATCGCAGATGCGGGGCTGACATCGCGCATTATCGTCACCGGTGAGCTTTCGATCGAGGAGGTGCAGCGCTGGTACCGGCGGCTGACGATCTACGCCTTCACCTCGCGCAACGAAGGTTTTGGGCTGACGCTGATCGAGGCGATGGCGGCCGGCACCGCGCTGGTCGCGTCGCGCGCGGGCGCCGCCGAGCTGGTGGTCGAGGAAGGCGTCACCGGCACGCTGACGCCGCCGGGTGATGCGGACGCGCTTGCCGCGGCGATCGAGCCCTTGATGCGCGATCCTGCGGCAGCGGCGGCGATGGGTGCGCGGGCGCGCGGGCGCGTGCTGGAAAAATTCAGTCTCGATGTCGAGGCGAACAGGATCGCCGAGGTCTATCGCACGCTGGTCTGAGCCATCACGTCGGCGACAAAGCTGTCGAGATCGCCGCCGGCAAACAGGAAGCCGGGCAGGCCGGCTGCCCTCGCGGCTTCGATGTCGCTTGCGCGATCGCCGATCACGAAGCTGCCCTCCTGCCGCACCGGCCAATGCTGCATCAGGTCATGGATCATGCCGGGCGCGGGCTTGCGCCAGTGATGGTCTTCGAGATAGCCCGCGACCGTCCCCTCGGGGTGATGCGGGCAATAGCGGACGTCATCGATCCGCGCGCCCTGCGCCAGCAGCTCGGCGCGCATCCAGTCATGCAGCGCGTTGAGCTCGTTCTCGGTGAAGAAGCCGCGCGCCACGCCGGACTGGTTGGTGAAGAAGAACACGAAATAGCCGGCGTCGTTGAGCCGGCGTACCGCTTTCGCAGCATTCGGCATCCAGCGAATCCGCTCCGACGAGCCGACATAGCCGTCGTCGTGATTGACGACGCCGTCGCGGTCGAGGAAGGCGGCAGGGCGGGGTGGGGATGACGACATCATGCGGCTCACTGTTCTCGTATCTCAGATATCAATCTAATGCGCCGCAGGCGCATCGGCCTCGGCAAGCAGGCGCGCAGCGATGCCGGCGACATCGGCAGCCGGGATATCGCGCATGCAGCGATGGTCGTTCATGCGGCAGACCGGGCGATGGCAAGGCTGGCACGGCACGTGAGTTCTGGTTTGCACGGTGGCCGCCAGCCCGTTCAATGGCGCCCAGTGGTACGGGCTGGTCGGGCCGAAAATGCCCATGGTCGGCGTCCCCAGGGCGGCGGCGATGTGCATCAGTCCGGAATCGTTTGATATTGCCAGGCGGGCTGCGGCCATCGCCAGGATGCCGTTGCGCAAATCCGTGCCGGTGAGGTCGCGGACGCGGTTTCCGCCGGCAGCGACGATCTCGGCGGCCAGCGTCTTCTCGCCGGGACCGCCGACCACCCAGACGTCGAGGCCCCGTTCGGCGAGCAGTCGCGCGGCCTCCGGATAGTAGGTCCAGCGCTTGGCGGCGCCGACCGAGCCGGGCGCCAGCGCTATCGCCGGCCCAACGCCAAGCCCGTTGGCCTGCCGCCAGCGCGCCGCATCGGCTGCCGGAACCCTGAGCTCCGGCACCGGCCATTCCGGCGGCACCGGGGCCCCGTCGGGCAGCGCCAGCGCCGCGTTCTTGTCGATGAAGCGAGGCAGTGCCTTCTCGCCCCAGCGCCAACTGTTGAGGAGCCCGAACCGGGCCTCGCCGACAAAGCCGATCCGCTCCGGGATGCCTGCCAGCGCGGGCGCCAGCGCGGCCTTCCAGGTTCGCGGCAGGATCAGGGCCGTCCGGTAGCCCCGCTCGCGGAATTGCGCCGCCAGGGCCCATTGCGTGGCGAGGGCGAGCCGGCTGCGCGGCAGGTCGCAGACAAGGCCCGCGCGCACGCCGGGCATGTAGTCGACCAGAGGGGCGCAAAGCGAGGTGGTCAGGAGATCAACCGGTCGGTTCGGCCAGCGCTGCTTGAGCACGCGCACCACCGTGTGGCCGCGCACGAAATCGCCGATCCACATATAGGGCACGATCAGGATTGGACTGGTGTCGTCCGCATCCTTCATCTGCGCTGAATCAATTGAATTTATATTCACTCTTTGATAGCCCAGCGGCCGACTGTGGCCTCGGTAGCCGCTCCCTGCCTGCACGTAAAGCCGCACCGGTTGCGTTCATCCAAAGTCCGAGCAACCGGATGTTTTGCTCGGCAGGCCGGCGAATTAGCAGGAATTGATGTGTGATCTAGCGGCTAACCGCTTGAGTGCAATGACCTTCGCCAAGCGGCTTACACTTTGCGCCTTCATGCGGTAGGCAAGACCCGCCTCAGAGGATGGAGCAGGGGTTTAGATGTTACTGGTGACCGGCGGAGCCGGTTTTATCGGGTCGAATCTCGTGGCGGCGCTGAACGATGCCGGCCGCCTCGACGTCGTGGTCTGCGACGTGCTGGGCAGCGAGGGCAAGTGGCGCAATCTCGCCAAGCGTCAGCTCGCCGATATCGTTCCTCCCACCGAACTGCTGTCCTGGCTGGAAGGCCGGCAGCTCGAGGCCGTCATCCATCTGGGCGCCATCTCGGAGACGACCGCGACCGACGGCGATCGCGTGATCGAGACCAATTTCCGCCTCTCGATGCGGCTGCTGGATTGGTGCACGGCGCAGGGTGTGCCGTTCATCTACGCCTCCTCGGCTGCGACCTATGGTGACGGCGGGGAAGGGTTTGCCGACGATCCCTCGCTCCGGGCGTTGAAGACGCTGCGGCCGATGAACCTCTATGGCTGGAGCAAGCATCTGTTCGACATGGCGGTCGCGGCGCGCGCAGAGCGCGGCGACGCGCTGCCGCCGCAATGCGCGGGCCTCAAATTCTTCAACGTGTTCGGCCCCAATGAGTACCACAAAGGCACGATGATGAGCGTGCTGGCGCGGCGCTTCGACGACATCAGGGCCGGCCGTGCGGTGCAATTGTTCAAATCCCACCGCGACGGCATCGCGGACGGCGACCAGCGGCGCGATTTCATCTATGTCGACGACGTGGTGCGGGTGACGATGTGGCTGCTCGCGACGCCGTCCGTCAGCGGGTTGTTCAATGTCGGTACCGGCAAGGCGCGCAGCTTCAAGGATCTGATGCTCGCAGCCTATGCCGCGCTCGGCACCGGGGCGAACATCCAATATATCGACATGCCCGAAGCGATCCGCGGAAGCTATCAGTACTTCACCCAGGGCGAGGTCGATCGGTTGCGCAAGGCCGGCTACAATGGCGGCTTTACCGCGCTGGAAGATGCGGTTGCGCTGTATGTGAAGGGCTATCTCGATCGTGCCGATCGCTATCGCTGATACCGCAGTGTGACGGGGCAGGCAGCCCATGCAAGGAGACGAGAGGTGACGGCAATTGCCGGAGGTTCGACGGTGACGGCGCGCGTCAGGCCGTGGCGCGATCCGGCCGCGTGGGCGGCCACCGTCGACATCTGCGCGATTCTGGTCGCGCTGACGCTGCCATGGTCGACATCGCTGACCGGGATATTCTCGGTCGCAATGTTGCTGGCCATGGTGCCGTTCCTCGATCTCGATGCGCTCGTCCGGTCGATCAAGCGCCCGATCTCGCTGGTGCCGATCTCGTTCTTTCTGTTGGCGCTGGTCGGGACGCTATGGTCGGATGCGGCGTGGGGCGCACGGTTCTACGCGGTTTTTCCGACCGCAAAACTCCTGGCTTTGCCGCTGTTGTTCTATCATTTCGAGCGGTCCGAGCGGGGCGTTGCGGTGTTCCTGGCGTTCCTCGCCTCCTGCGCACTGATGGTGCCGATGTCGTGGGTCGTTGCGTTCCATCCGAGCCTGTCGCTCAAGCCCGCCGCGGAAGCCTCGCGCGGCATCTTCGTCAAGAACTACATCGATCAGAGCCAGGAGTTCACGCTATGCGCCGTGGCGTTGGCCTATCCGGTCATCACGCTGCTGCGCGAGAAGAAGGTATGGCCGGCGCTTCTGCTCGGTACGGTCTCGCTGGGTTTTGTGGCCACCATGGCGTTCATCATCACCTCGCGAACGGCGCTGGTCACGATGCCGGTCATGCTCGGCGTGTTCGGCCTCGTGCATCTGAGCTTGCGGACGAACCTGATCATTCTCGTTTCTGCCGTCGTACTCGCGATGGTCGCCTGGGCTTCATCGGCGCAATTACAGCGGACCCTCGCGACCTTCACGCATGAGTATCAGGCCTACAGGGAGCAGGGAGCGGCGACCTCGATCGGCGAGCGGCTGGAGTTCTGGCGAAAGTCGCTGCAATTCTTCGGCGACGCTCCCGTGATCGGCCATGGCACGGGATCGACCAGGGGCCTCTTTATTCAAGCCGCGAGTGGCCCGGCCGGCTCCGCGACGGCCGAGGTGATCGGCAATCCCCATAATCAAACGCTCAACGCCGCGGTGCAGTGGGGGATGGTTGGCGTCATCGTGCTCTACGCGATGTGGCTCACGCACCTGTCGTGGTTTCGCGGCGAGGGGCTCGCGAGCTGGATCGGACTCCTGGTGGTCGTGCAGAATATCTTCACCTCGCTGTTCAATTCCCACATCTTCGACTTTCACGAGGGATGGATGTATGTGCTTGGCGTCGGTGTGGCGGGGGGAATGGTGTTGAAAGCGCGCGCGGCCGAAATCACGGCAGGGCACAGATGAGTTCCTGTGAGGACCCGAGTGCTGGCGAGGCTGCGCGAGATCGGCTATCAGGGGCCTGGGAACGTCGTCCGGCCCGGACTCCCCACTTCTCGGTCATTTGAATGACGCGTTTCTCACATCTCACCTATCGCAACCTGCTGATTGCCATCCACGACGTCGTTGCGACCGCGGCGGCGCTGCTCGTTGCCTCATATGTTCGTTTCGACGGCGGCATGAATTTCTACGAGCGTCTGCCGCTTCTGCTGCAAATCCTGCCCTACTTTCTCGCGTTCAGCGTTGTCATCTGTTACCTTTTCAATCTGACCACGACGAAGTGGCGTTTCATTTCGTTGCCGGATGCATTGAATATTCTGCGGGTGGCGAGCGTGCTGACGCTCGCGCTCGTTGTGCTCGACTACATCATCGTCTCGCCCGCCGTGCACAGCAACTTTTTCCTCGGCCGGGTCACCATCGTCCTCTACTGGTTCCTCGAGGTCTCTTTCCTGAGCGCGTTGCGGTTCACCTACCGCTATTTCCGCTACACGCGCGTGCGCCATCATGCCCGGACCGGAGATTCCGCGCCGGCCCTGCTGATCGGCCGGGCCGCCGACGCCGAAATCCTGCTGCGCGGCATCGAAAGCGGCGCGGTGAAGCGGATCTGGCCGATCGGTGTGCTGTCGCCGTCGGCGGCCGACCGCGGCCAGCTCATTCGCAACGTTCCCGTGCTCGGCAGCGTCGACGACATCGACGATGTGATCGGCGATTTCTCCCGGCGCAACAAGCCGATCGCGCGCGTGGTGATGATGCCCTCGGCCTTCGCGCCCGACGCGCATCCCGAATCCCTGCTGATGCGGGCGCGGCGGCTGGGGCTGGTGGTCAGCCGGTTGCCGTCGCTGGAGGGTGGAGAGGCGCCGCGGCTGACCGCCGTGGCGGTCGAGGACCTGCTGCTCCGTCCGAGCGAAAAGATCGACCATGCGCGGCTCGAAGCACTGGTGAGGGACAAAGCGGTGATCGTCACCGGCGGCGGCGGCTCGATTGGCTCGGAAATCTGTCACCGTGTCGTGACATTCGGCGCGTCCCGGCTGCTCGTGATCGAGAATTTCAGAGCCTTCGCTCTACGCGATCACCGAAGCGCTCGGCGCGCATGAAAGCAGGGCTGAAATCGATG
>CAWAXO010000020.1:0-15220 GCA_963786015.1 uncultured Alphaproteobacteria bacterium
GGCCATTTTACTTTGCGCCGGTGACTGGCCTGTCGCCGAGTTCTCCCGGACGATGGAGCCGGCCCTCACCATGGGTTGAAGATCCAAACCATCCCCCGCAGTTGGCGAGCATGTGATCGACCGTGCCGTCGAGCGCGGCGCTGTTGCGATCGGCCGAGCGGGTCGCGATTTCTCGCGACATTGACGGGCGAGTTGCCGCAGTCAAACCCGCGTTATCGTCTCATCGATCTGGCCAAATTCAAATCGTGCGACGCTGCGCAGTTCGAAAGTGGCAGTGAAAATGAGATCGTGCATGCCGCTTGCCGAAATGCATTCACGAATGGGCGTCCGGTCGGGGCAGTCAAATCCGCCGCAGTTGACTGGCCGCTCATCGGAAAAGCGGCCGGCTCAATGAGACCGTTTTTTGAAAGGTAACTAACCAACCATTTCAGAAGTAACCAAATGGCTGTTGCCTGCGCAACGGAGACGCATATCGTATCCGCAGAAGTCGCTGTTGTCGTGGAAGATAAAATATCAACAGCACAGCACGGCGCGCTTCGTTAGGAACCATACCCCGAAAGATGGAGTGACTGATGCTTGGGATTTTCGATTGTTGCCGCAGCAGCGACCATTTTGATCAAGACAGCGTCTTGCGACACAGCGCGCGGCCACCTCCGGGGGCGGAAGTATTCCCTCTTTCTGATCGTTCGGGCCGACCGAGCCCGTCAATGTTCAGCCACCTACCCCCAATGCGCAGTCGAGTTCAGCATCAGCGCGGTCGCCCGGATTGGACTTTGATCCGAGGGTAGTTTTGGCCGGGTATCCTCCGGCGGGCTCTCGTAGTGCGTTCCGGATGGTATACGAGGGAGCTAAGAGCCGGCACGGTAACGAGCTTTGGGGGGAAGCTAAAACCATGGTCACCACGCTTGCGGCTGCTCCTGTCGCGGCAGTGAGAGGACATCAGAGCAACACAGGGCAACTCACCGTCAGTTCGTTTGTTCGTCGTCATCGCATCGCAAGATCCTTTCCAGCACACCTTGCGACAGCCGCAGTAGTTCGCGCTCAGAAAGGATAGTGAGAGCCATAGGACACGCTCGAGACACGGTAAACACTATCAATGCGTCTGCCCCGATCGTCAGAAGATGCTGCCATGCAAAAGAACGTCTTAAAAAGTACGTTGGATAGGCAACTTGAACGGATTGAGCGTTGACGGCGGGAAAGTGCCGAAGGATCTGCGAGACGCTTTGGACGCGCTTGATTAGCAGCCGGATGCAGGCCCAAGTGCGAGGCGTTAATTTTAGGGCAAGGATTTGGAGAGCCGCGTAGTGAATGCTACGCATCGCTGCAGGCAGAAGTTGCTCCGGACAGGTCTCGCCGTATTGGCTCGTAGCGAGAGTCTGTCGCATGCCCAAGCCACGTGGCAAAGACGGAGGCGGCTTGACGCCGTGCCCACTACTTGGTTCGAGCCGGCGAGCGCCGGCTCGTGTCCTTTGATGAGCCGGCAAGTGAAGACGAGCGTAATTTAGACCGACACTGGTAATCCGCGATCCTATTTATTTATTTCGGCTGCTGTTCGAGACGACTTGGAACGAAGCTGCGCCGCCGATTTGTTCACCGGCTAACCGCGAAGCAGTGCAGAACGCTGGACTAACCGTGCAGCCTGCCGCGTGAGGGCGTATTCCGGGCCGATCGGATCTTGCCTGCCTTCGATGACGCTACGTTTTTCACGCGTTTCGCTCGACTGCGATCGTCGCGTGCGGCGAGATGCTTCCGCGTCTTCACGTCTGCTTCAGCATGCTGGGGCCTGTCGCCGCGGTAGTGCTTGGCGTATTCCTGACCGTCGATGGGCGCCACGTGTGGCGGGTCCCGTCCAAGATAGGGTCGCCCGATCCCATACTCCTTTGCGTGAGCGTCGATCCATTTCCAAAGGATCTGGGTGGAGGTCAATCGCTGCGCGCGCGTCGTGCCTTTGATGCTCACGACATCGGCCGCGAGTCCATGGCCGTAGCCGCCGCGGAAGCTGCCGCCGTGATACGACCTGTCGTTGGCCGCCTTGAGGCCGCTTGCGATCGATTGCCGGTAGTCGTCACGGAAGGCGCTGGTGATGCCGGGCGACAGGCCGGCCGCCTCCGCTGCGTGAAGGATATGAAACAGCTTCAGCTTGAAATTGCCGTCCATGCCTCCGATCACGTAGTCCGACATCGGCATGCCGACCTTTTCCGATGCCTTCTGGTCCTTCCATGCAAAATTCTCGTCGACCGATCTCGTGAAGGTTCTGGTCACGGTTTTGGTGACAGTCACCGTCTTGCGTTTCTTTTTGACTTTCACGCTGACGGTCACGCGTCTCTGCTCAGGCACCCTGATCGTGTCTTCCTTGGGGGCTCGCTGATAGAGCGCCCAGAGATAGCGATCGACGCAGATGTCCACGACCCAGCACTCGTCGACGACTTCGATTGAGCTCACGGTCTCCCTGGTGTCGCCAGGCCCGTGATCTTGCTCGCTCGTTGTCGTGACCGGCACGGGCTTAGCTGTCGTCGCCGCATCGGGACGGCGACGGCGACGTTGCCTGTTGCCGCCGTCTCGGGGGTGGGAGCGGTGGCGAGAGATGATGCGCCGTCGACGACCGGCACTTCACCAGCGTTCGCAATTCCAGCCACACCGGGCACAAGAGGCCAGGCGACGATACAGCTCGCCAGTACGACGGATCGGCAGCACGCTGCCGCCACCGTTGCAAATCGTCGCGGGTTCATGATCCCAGCCTCCAAAGGCTCCGTCCGAGCCGGATTCGTAGCCAAGCATGCGACGCTGCCGATTGTTCGGATCGCGACAAGGGGACGCAATAGCGCAAACCGGAAGGTCATCGGCATTTTGGCGAACCGTTGCCTGAATGCAACGTGCCGTCGTGGGGGTGCATGACCCGGCCAAACGTCGGAAATTTCAGCCAAGAGCTTGAAATCCCTGCGCGATTAACGATGCGCTAACGCGGTGACCGCATCTTGGCGCCCTGGGCACACGAGCCGCCGGGGTGCGGGCATGACGTCAATCGATCAATCTGCGAAAGCTCCCTTGAAAGCCCCTTTGGGGGAGAACATTGTGCGTCTCCTGACGGATCGCGCGCGGCTCAAGTTGATCGCGCAGTACTGGATCCTCCTTGCCACCTCCCTCTACATCGTCGATCTTCTGACACAGATGCAGGACGGCCTCAGCGACGGCGTCTACCGACCCTTCGGCGACGATTTCGTCAATTACTGGTCCGCCCCCTTTCTGGCGCTGCATGGCCGCGCGCAGGAAATCTATGACTTCCACGCCTTCCACGCCTTCGAGCAGTCGGTCACCGGTCCCAACATCGGCTTCTACCACTATTCCTATCCGCCGGTTCTCTTGCTGCTGACCTTGCCGCTGGCGCTGATGTCCTACGTGCCCGCGCTCGGCGTCTGGCTGACTGCGACCTGGTACGGCTTTTACCGGGCGCTGAAGCTCGCGGGCGGCGAGGGCGCATTGCTGCTGTCGCTGGCGACGCCGGCCCTGTTCGTCAACGCGGTCGGCGGACAGAACGGCGCGTTGACGGCGGCATTGCTCTGCGGCGGGTTGCTGCTGCTCGATCGCCGGCCGGTCGTCGCCGGCGTGCTGTTGGGCTGTCTCGCCTACAAGCCGCATCTCGCGCTGTTGCTGCCCTTTGCGCTGATCGCGGGCCGGCGCTGGCTGGCCGTCGTCGCAACCGGCACGACGGCCATGCTGCTGGTCGTTGCGAGTGCCGCTCTGTTCGGGCCGCAGCGCTGGCTCGACTATGCCCATAATCTTGCGATTCTGCGCGTGGTGATCCTCGAAGATGGCACCGGCGTCTGGCATCGCATGCTGTCGGTATTCGTCTTCGCGCGGCGTCTCGGCGCGGATGTCGGCACGGCCTACGTCCTGCAGGGCGCTTTTGCGGCGTTCTCCGCGTTCATCGTCGCGCGGTCCTGGTGGCGCGACGATCCGGCACCGATCCGAAATGCGCTGGTGATCGTCGGCACCTGTCTGGTCACTCCCTATCTGCAGGACTACGACCTCGTGATGAGCGTCTTCGTCGTCGTATGGCTGAAGCAGGCTGGGGAGCGGGATGCACGCGTCCAGCAGACATGGATCGTCGCCGCGATGGCGGTCATGTTGCTGCTTCCCCTCATGTCCGCGGCGCTTGCCAAAGTCACCGGGCTTGCCCTCGGGCCGCTGTTTATCATCCCGGTGTTCGGGCTGCTGATCAGCCTGACGGGAGCGCCATCCGAGCGGCACGCGCCGCTCCAGATGGGGTCTTGACCTGCAGCTTGCGTGCTGCATTCTCGGTTGTGACGATTGTTCGATCCTCCAACCGGCCGGATAATCGGCGCGGAGAGCGCCATGCAAGATCATTTCGACGTGCTGATCGTCGGCGCCGGATTGTCCGGCATCGCCGCAGGCTATCATCTGCAGCGCAAGTGTCCTGGCAAGTCCTTCGTCATTCTCGAGGGGCGCGACTGCATCGGCGGCACCTGGGATCTGTTCCGCTATCCCGGCATCCGCTCCGACAGCGACATGTTCACGCTCGGCTATTCGTTCAAGCCTTGGACCGACCGGAATGCGATCGCCGACGGTCCCAAGATCCTCGATTATGTCCGCGAAACCGCGGCCGAGAACGGCATCGACAGCAAGATCCGCTTCCGCCATCGCGTCAAGCGCGCCTCGTGGTCGACGCCGGATGCACGCTGGACGGTGGAAGCCGAACGCAACGCAGGCGAGGGGACGACCGAGACCGTCAACTTCACCTGCAATTTCCTGTTCATGTGCTCGGGCTATTACCGGTACGAGGCGGGCTACACGCCGGAATTTGCAGGCATCGCGGATTTCGCCGGCCGTATCATCCATCCGCAGAAATGGCCCGGCGATCTCGACTACGCAGGCAAGCGGGTCGTCGTGATCGGCTCCGGCGCGACCGCCGTGACGTTGGTGCCCGCGATGGCCAAGAGTGCCGGCCACGTCACCATGTTGCAGCGCTCGCCGACCTATGTGGTGTCGCGCCCGGCGCAGGATCCGCTTGCCAACAAGCTGCGGCGCAACCTGTCACCAGGTCTGGCCTATCACCTGATCCGCTGGCGAAATGTGCTGTTCGGCATGTATTTCTTCCAGCTGAGCCGGCGCAAGCCGGCGCAGGTCAAGAGCCTGATCCTGCGCGGCGTCAGGGCTGCGCTCGGGCCGGACTACGACATCGCCACTCATTTTACCCCGCGCTACAATCCCTGGGACCAGCGGATGTGCCTGGTTCCTGACGGCGACCTGTTCAAGGCAATCCGGGACAAGCGTGCCTCCGTCGTCACCAGCGAGATCGAGACCTTCACGAAAAACGGCATCCGCCTGAAGGACGGCAGCGAGCTTGCAGCCGACATCGTCGTCACTGCGACCGGCCTGGTGCTGCAGGTGCTGGGTGGCGCGGAGGTTAGCGTCGACGGGCGCAAGGTCGATTTCGCGAACACGCTGAACTACAAGGGTATGATGTATTCCGACGTGCCCAATCTCGCGGCTGCGCTCGGCTACACCAACGCGTCCTGGACGCTCAAATGCGATCTCACCTGTGAGTATGTCTGCCGGCTGATCAATTACATGGACCGTCGGGACTATCGGCAATGCATGCCGCATAATGGTGATGCCTCGGTCGAGGCCATGCCGTCGCTGAATTTCACGTCAGGCTATGTCCAGCGTTCGATCGCAAAGTTGCCAAAGCAGGGCTCGAAGCGGCCATGGCGGCTCTACCAGAACTATGCGCTCGACATCGTCTCGCTTCGCTTCGGCAAGATCGATGATGGCGTGATGCAATATTCGTAGAACTCTCTCTCCGGGGTTCGGATGGCTCGTCTATAAGAGTGCCGCGCCCAGAGTCGGAGACGCGTCAACCGCAATTTGAATTTTACCCAGCAGAGCGTCGCACTCTGGCCGGACTTCCGCCTGTTTCCTGATAATCGGTCCCCAATGCTTGCGTATATGACGAAGCGCCACGGCGGCGTATTCCGCCGCGAAGGCCGGACATGTCTTGCACAGACGCTGGAACTCCATTCCGTCGCCTGTTCCGAAATTCTCGAGATCGGCCGACGTGCAGCGGACACCGTCCTTGAACGCTTCGACAAATCCTGTGGGCTTGGCCTTGTATGTCGCGAACAGTTGCGCCAACAGCGGGCTGGCTTTGTTGGCGTCGAAGCTCATTTGAAATAATCCGGCCTCGGCTGTGTCGGCCTGCTTGTTGTTTGCGCTCGTATCCCGGCCAGTGCAGTATTTGCCCGAACTTTCGCGCATGCCGAGCCCGATCAACAGCACGAAAAGATGGCGGAGTACATCTGCGCCGTCGACGCCATTGCTCATTCCTGCGGTACTGAATACGTCATCGTACCAGGCTAGTGCATCACGGGCCTGGTCACCGGAATTCCTCCGAGCCATATCGAGTGCTGCCGGATCTCCCGACTTGAGCTTGCTGTATACCCGCCCGAATACGAGGGCCATCCCAACGATGTAGCCTTTCGGTGCTTTGCCGCGGTCCTTCCATTGGAAGCGGGCGATATCGCTTGCCGCGGCCAGCTCGTTGATTTGGTCGATCGAAGAGATCGCGGGAGCGGCGGCGGCCGCGATGGCCGCAGGAGCGGCCGGGATGTCGAGTGAAGCCCATGTGCGTGGTCCGACAATGCCGTCCGGCACCAGGTCATGGTCGCGTTGAAACTGCCTCAGTGCAGCCTCGGTATTGGGTCCAAAGAAGCCATCGACGGCAATCTTCAAACCAGCCTGGATTTGCCGAACAAGATCGCCGCGCGCACCACGTCGTAGCGTCGGCCGCCCATCCGCATCAACGTTGGGAATAATGATGGGATCGGGTGCTGTCCCCGCCAGAATGCTCGCAACCTGCGTGCGGAAATCGTTCATATCGAACAGCGGGTCGTCCTTGCGGCCGTGCGGCAATGCGTATTCCCTGTGGCCGCAACACATCACCGCATTGGCGCCGATTTTTTTGAGAATGGCCGCGACGCCGCGACGGTACGCGTCCATTTGCACGGCGGGCCATATATCGTCGGGCGTGCCGGCGTTTTCGGCCTCGATTCCGATAAAGCTGGAATTGCCGGTGCTCAGGCCCTGCCACATGCCGCGGCCAGCATGATTGCATCGGCCGGCCGCGACGACAAAGTATGTGCCGTCACGGCCGAGCCCGAGTTGCGCCAACGGGCCAGGTAGGTCTGACCGTCCCTCGGTAATAACGCGAAGGCTAGGCATGATGCCTTTTGCGGCCCCGCCAGTGTGATGGCAAATGACGCCTTTGACGACGCCCATCTCGGCCCGCCCGCGCGAACGCCAGCCGGGTTGCTCAGCGACCTTGAGTCCCGCGTCATCGAGAACCTCTGCAAGCCAGGTCAGCGAAAATGCCATGTCACTGACCCCCAACTGTTACAGGTAGTTCGGCATCGGTCGTTGGATCATCGGCTATGAAGTCGGGCTCGCATCCGTCGACTTCGTCTTCGTCGTCGTCCGGCTGGTTTCCATCGTCGATCTGGATGCCGCCGCAGGCATCAGGAAGCTCTTGATCTGGTGTTACGTCCTCGTCGACGTGTTGCATGCCGCAGAGGCAGCAATCTGTGTCTTCATCATCGTCTTGATCGGAGGCAGGGGGTGGATCCGGAGCAATCGGCATGCTTCCCTCCCGTAGTCGCAATAAATCGATATTCGTCCTAGGGTTGAACGATTGCAATATCTAAAAATGCTCTCTCAAGGAGAATGGGTTGCATCTTGCTGCGACAACCGCGGTATCGCCTCGGCGGTAGAGCGACAATTTCAGCAGAAATGACTTTGGCTTGACACGGTCGAGCGCGATGTGAAGCGGGTGCCGCTACAGCTTCAAAATGTCGCGGCTGATACTTGTTGTTAAGTAGCTCACACGTTCGCTGCTGGAATTCCTCCGCCGGGCGGCGGCTGCACGGTCTCTTTCGTGTGCCGTCAAACCGAGCAGGGGCCTTGGCCTGTCCACCCCTCCAACTGCCGCGAGATAGGCGGCGCGCGATTTGTCGCGGCTGACCGTTCGCTTATCCGTTGTTTCACGTATTCGGCATTTCCGGCGAATCGGCGATGATTGTGACATGGTTAACGCAGGATTAACCAAAACAGTCCTAGGCTACGCCTTCCGAGGCTGCTGATCGAGAAAGCCCATGGAAGCCATGAGAATTGCGGTCGATGCCGTGGTCGCGTTGACCGATTGCGACCGCGACGCGGTGACGGCCTTTATCCGCAAGCTCTACCTTGCCGGCGTCAAGGACCCCAAGAGGTTGACCTTCAAGGGGCTGCAAGAGTTGACGCGTGGCTGATGATTGCGTGTTCGGCGCGGGTCCTGAAAACGGGGTCGTGTCTTTACGCCGCCAGGGCTGAAAAGGTGGGCGACGCCCGATTCAAGCTTACAGGCCGGCGGCTGCCTTGACTGCCGTTGCGGACTAGCCTCGCTTCCGAAAAATCGTACTCAAGAGTATTCAATTTTGTCCAAATGGGGATGCAGCGATCCTGCCCGGCCTTTATTGTAGCCGGCTGACGCCTGCCATCCGGATGCGCTGTGCGCGATCTGCGCGCGCGGCGGCGTCGGTGGTGCATGATCGAGGGAAAGGAAAATGTTGGGTCAGCTTCTCGCGCCTCAGCTTGTCGGCCTTTATTTGCTAGCCGGATCAACTCTCTATGTGCATTTCCGGGGCCGCGAGCGGCTTCGGATCGCCCGCCAGCTCGGCGATCATTCGACCTATCTCGCCCCCTACAACGTGCTGATGTATGCGGGCTCCGCGATCCCGAACGAGCCGGTGATCCCGGTCGAGCGCTTTCCCGAACTCACAAAACTAAGTGAGAATTGGGAAACCATCCGTGACGAAGCCGTGAGTCTGTTCGACGAGGGCTTCATCCGCGCGGCGGCGAAGAACAACGACTGGGGGTTCTATTCGTTCTTCAAGAGCGGCTGGAAGCGGTTTTATCTCAAATGGTACGACGACTTTCTTCCCTCCGCGCGTACGCTGTGTCCGAAGACGGTCGAGCTGCTGAACTCGATTCCGAGCGTGCACGGCGCCATGTTCGCGATGCTGCCGCCCGGCGGCAAGCTCGGCGCGCATCGCGACCCCTTCGCCGGCTCGCTGCGCTATCACCTCGGTCTCGTGACGCCGAATTCCGACAAGTGCCGCATCCTTGTCGATGGCGTGCCATGCGTCTGGCGCGACGGCGAGGCCTTCATTTTCGACGAGACCTTCATTCACAGCGCTGAGAATGCGACCGATGTCAATCGCATCATCCTGTTCTGCGACGTCGAACGTCCGATGAAGATTCGGCTTCATGACAGCGGTCAATCGCTGGGTCAGCCACCACATCGTCAAGGCCTCGGCGACCCAGAACGTGGAGGGCGAGCATGTCGGCACGCTCAACAAGGTGTTCGGAAAGCTCTACGAGATCCACCTCGCCAGCCGCCGTGTGAAGCAGTGGAACCGCAAGGTCTACTACGCGCTGAAATATTCGCTGACGATTTTGGTGGTCGGCCTGATCGTCGCGTCTGCTTTTAGGTGAGGCCGCAGATATCGGGGCCTCATGGTTCGAGACGGCGCTAACGCGCCTCCTCACCATGAGGGACTGGCGTCGTGCCGCACCCGACGACCTCATCCTGAGGAGCTTGCCGCAGGCGGGCGTCTCCGGACGATGCTTTGCATCGCCTAGAGAAGGATGGGCCGCAGGACACTGGCCCATCCTCAGGCGAAAAGACTCTCTCAGCCTACAGGCTGGCCGATCGACACCTTCAGCGTGCCGATACCATCGACGCCGCATTCGATCTTGTCGCCGGGCGACAGCGCGGCGACGCCGGCCGGCGTGCCGGTCAGGATGATGTCGCCGGCGCCGATCTCGACCTGCTGGGAGAGCTGCCAGATGATCTCCGGCACGCTCCAGATCAGTTCGGTGAGATCGCCGTTCTGACGTTCGGTGCCGTTGACCGAGAGCCAGATCTTGCCCTTGGCGGGATGGCCGATCTTGGAGGCCGGCTGCAGCGCCGAGCAGGGTGCCGAATGGTCGAAAGACTTGCCGATCTCCCACGGGCGCTCCTTCTTCCGCGCGGCCTGCTGCAGGTCGCGCCGCGTGAGATCGATGCCGACGGCGTAGCCGTAGACGTGGTCGAGCGCCTTGTCGGCCGGGATGTTCAGCCCGCCGCCCTTCATCGCCACAATCAGCTCGACCTCGTGATGCAGGTCCTTGGTCAGCGGCGGATAAGGAATGGTGGCGCCTTCGCCTTCCAGCATGTCGGCATGCTTGGCGAAAAAGAACGGCGGCGCCCGCTCGTCATTGCCCATCTCGCGGATGTGCTCGAGATAGTTGCGCCCGACGCACCAGATGCGGCGTACCGGAAACGACTTCTGCTCGCCGGCGACCGGGATCGCGGCTTGCGGCGGAGCGGGGATGACGAAGGAGGCTGCGTTCATGAAGCTCTCAATGGGGTTATAAGGGAAAATGCGGCCCGTATTTACGCGGTTGCGCCGGTCGGGGCTAGTGCCGGTCGGCTGTAAACCGCGCAGCGGTGGTAGCTGCGGAGGGATTGGCGCCGTCGTGAGATGCACGCGGCGGAGACGAAACGCTCACGCCGGCCCGGTCCCGCCAGCCGATCAGGAGGTTGCGGTATAGGCCAGCACGGGACCCGATGCGGCGTCGCCCCGGTGCTGCAGCCGGAAGAACGAGGCATAGCGGCCGCCTCGGCGCAGCAGATCGTCATGCCGGCCGCGCTCGACGATCTCGCCGGCCTCCACCACCAGGATCGCGTCCGCATACATGATGGTGTGCAGCCGGTGCGCGATCACGATGGTGGTGCGGTTCCGGCAGAGATGCTCGATCGCCTCCTGCACCTGCTTTTCCGATTCCGAATCCAGTGCCGCGGTCGCCTCGTCCAGAAGGATGATCGGCGCGTTCTTGATCAGCGCGCGCGCCACCGCGATCCGCTGGCGCTGGCCGCCCGAGAGCTGCGCGCCGTGCTCGCCGACCGGCGTGTCGTAGCCGAGCGGGAAGCCCATGATGAAATCATGCGCGCAGGCAGCCTTCGCGGCGTCGATGATCTCGGCGTCCGTCGCCCCGGGCTTGCCGAAGGCGATGTTGGCGCGGATCGTGTCGCGGAACAGATAGACGTCCTGGCCGACATAGGCCGTCTGCTGCCGCAGCGAGCGGCGCGAGACGCTGGAAATCGGCTGCCCGTCGATCAGGATCTCGCCTTTGGTCACCTCGTAGAACCGCAACAGCAACGACAGCACGGTCGATTTGCCGCCGCCGGACGGACCGACCAGCGCAGTCACCCTGCCGGGCTCGGCGACGAAGCTCATGTGGTTGAGCACTGGCTCGCCGGTGCGATAGGCGAAACTGACGTCGCGCAGTTCGACGCGGGCGTCCGACAGCTTCAAGGCCGGCTTGTCGTCGTCGGCCTGTTCGCTCGCGGGACTGTCGATGATTTCGAGCAGCGTCCGCGCGCCGACCAGATTGCTGTTCAGGTCGATGTTGAGCCGCGCCAGCTTCTTGGCCGGCTCTGTCGCCATCAGGAACGCGGTCAGGAAGGAGAAGAATTCGCCAGGAGACTTGCCGAGCGCTATCACGCTATAGCCGCCATAGAGCAGGCAGCCGGCGACCGCGAAGCCGCCAAGCATCTCCATCAGCGGGCTGGAGCGGTTGGACACGCGCGCCATCTTGTTGGCGTTGCGCTCGACGGCCGAGATATGTTCGTTGATGCGTTCGCGCATCTCCTGTTCGAGCGTGAACGCCTTGACGGTGCGGATGCCCTGCAGCGATTTCCTGCATGGTTTCCAGAATGTCGGCGGTGCCGAGGAACTGGCTGTAGGCAAGCCCCTTGATCCGTTTCACGAGCTTGCGCAGCACCAGCATTGCCGGCGGCGTCACCACGAGGCCGAGCAGCGACATCAGCGGATCCTGGATCACCATCACGGTGACGAGGCTGATCAGGAGCAGGATGTCACGGCCGACCGCGTTGATAAGCTGGTTCAGAACGTCCGTGATGGATTTCGCGCCCGCGGTCAGCCGCGCGAGAAATTCCGACGAATGCCGTTCCGAGAAGAAGCCGATGCTTTCGCTCATCAGCTTGGCGAACAGCCGGCGCTGATTGTTGGCGAGGATCGCGTTACTGATCTTCGACAGGATCACCGTGTGACCGTAGGTCGCGATGCCCTTGACGATGAACAGCAGGACCGTCACGCCGGACAGAGCCGCGATGCCGGGAATGTTCCTGGCGACATAGGCCTGATTGATGACCTGGCCCAGGATGTAGGTCGCCGTTGCGGTCGCGCCGGCCGAGATGCCCATCAGAACGAAGGCCGTCAGGTAGCGCCGCCAATAGACCGCGCCCTGTTCCATCACCAGGCGACGAACCAGGATCGCCGCGCCATACGGATCGTCGCTGATTTTCTTCGGAAATTCGGCCATCCACGCTCCCTGACGGCAGACCGCGAGCCGGCCGGCGCGTCCAGCGCTCATTGCCCGCTGTGTCAGGGTTTTTCAAGTCTATTTAAAGGCTTGCAGCGCTAGCAAGTTTGGGCAGCCGATTTCAGGCCGGGACTGCCTGCTTCATCTCGCCATGGCGTTCGCGGAACAGTTTCCATTCCCAGGCCAGTGCGTGCGTCGCAATGGTTTCGAGATCGTCGTAGCGCGGCGTCCAGTCGAGCGTTGCGCGGATGCGGCTGGTGTCGGCGACCATCGCCATGATGTCGCCGGGCCGGCGCGGCGCATATGAAACCGCGAAATTACGGCCCGACACACGCCGGACGGCCTCTATGGTTTCGAGCACCGAATAGCCCCGGCCGTAGCCGCAGTTCAGCGTCACCGAGGCGCCGCCGTCGCGCAGGTAGGACAGTGCCGCCCGATGCGCCTGGGCAAGGTCGCTGACATGAATGAAATCGCGGATGCAGCTTCCGTCCGCCGTCGGATAGTCGGTGCCGAACACGTCGATCTTGGCGCGCTGGCCCGTCGCGGCTTCGACCGCGATCTTCAAAAGATGCGTCGCACCGACGGTGGCAAGCCCCATCCGCGCCAGGGGATCGGCGCCCGCGACGTTGAAATAGCGCAGCGCCACGTAGTTCATGCCGTGCGCGGATGCGACGTCATGCAGCATGATCTCGGTCATCAGCTTCGAGGAGCCGTAAGGCGACATCGGCCGCGTCGGTGCGTTCTCGGGCACCGGCGTCTGCTCGGGATTGCCGTACACGGCGGCGGTCGATGAAAAGATGAAGCGGTTGACGCGTCCTTTGATCGCGGCGTTCAGGAGATTGCGCGTCGTCATCGTGTTGTTGCGATAATAGCCAAGCGGGTCGCGCATCGACTCCGGCACCACGATCGAGCCTGCGAAATGAATGATGCTTTCGACCTTGTGCTGGGCGATGATGTTGCCGACCAGCCTCTCATCGCCGGCATCGCCGACCAGGAGCGGAATGCCGTCGGGCAGAAATTCGGAAAAACCGGTCGAGAGGTTATCGATCACGACGACGCTTTCGCCCGCTTCCACCAGCGCGTGAACCATGTGACTTCCGATGTAGCCGGCGCCGCCGGTAACAAGCACGGTCATGATCGCGTCCGTCTCTCCGTTTTCGATGGCGATGCTAGCGGCTCCGCGGTGAAGAGTGGGTTTTCCGCGCCGACCAACTGGCGGCTATGATTAATGTTGCGTATAGGGGATGCTCCGAAACGGAGCCCTCAGTGCCGATCGAGACCAGTCCTGCCGGCGATCTGCAGTTGATCGTGCCCAATCTGCACCGCCGCTATTCGGGCGTTACCGCGACCAACCGCATGGTCGCGCCGAAACTGGCCAAACTGTTTCGCGCGGCCTGGCTCGGTTCGAACGCGCCTGACGGAATAGCGCGGATCGGCGTGGCGGATCTTCCGGGATTGCGGCGGCGCAGCGCACCGCTGATCTGGCATGCGCGCCGTAACAACGAGATGATCGCAGGCGTCTTGCTGCGCGCTCTCGGCTGGCCGCTGAAGCTCGTGTTCACATCGGCCGCGCAGCGGCACCATAAATGGCTCACGCGCTGGCTGATCCGGCAGATGGACGCAATCATCGCGACCAGCGATCTCTCGGCGTCCTATCTGAAGCGCGAAGCCACAGTGATCACGCACGGCGTCGATACGGACGTCTACGCACCGCCCACAGATCGCGCGGCGGCCTTCGCGGAAAGCGGCCTGCCGGGGCGCTACGCGATCGGCTGCTTCGGCCGCGTGCGGGCGCAAAAGGGCAGCGACGTCTTCGTCGATGCGATGGTGACGCTGTTGCCGCGCTATCCTGATTTCACAGCGGTCATGGTCGGCGCGGTCACGCCGGAACAGGCGGCTTTCGCCAATGAGCTGAGAAAGCGCATCGCAGATGCGGGGCTGACATCGCGCATCATCGTCACCGGTGAGCTTTCGATCGAGGAGGTGCAGCGCTGGTACCGGCGGCTGACGATCTACGCCTTCACCTCGCGCAACGAAGGTTTTGGGCTGACGCTGATCGAGGCGATGGCGGCCGGCGCTGCGTTGGTCGCATCGCGCGCGGGCGCGGCCGAACTGGTGGTCGAAGAAGGTGTCACCGGCATGCTGACGCCGCCGGGCGATGCGGACTCGCTTGCGGCGGCGATCGAGCCCTTGATGCGCGATCCTGCGGCCGCGGCGGCGCTGGGTGCGCGGGCGCGCGGGCGCGTGCTGGAAAAATTCAGTCTCGATGTCGAGGCGAACCGGATTGCCGAGGTCTATCGCAGGCTGGTCTGAGCCATCACGTCGGCGACAAAGCTGTCGAGATCGCCGCCGGCAAACAGGAAGCCGGGCAGGCCGGCGGCCCTCGCGGCTTCGATGTCGCTTGCGCGATCGCCGATCACGAAACTGCCCTCCTGCCGCACCGGCCAATGCTGCATCAGGTCGTGGATCATGCCGGGCGCGGGCTTGCGCCAGTGATGGTCTTCGAGATAGCCCGCGACCGTCCCCTCGGGGTGATGCGGGCAATAGCGGACATCATCGATCCGCGCGCCCTGGGCCAGCAGCTCGGCGCGCATCCAGTCATGCAGCGCGTTGAGCTCGGCTTCGGTGAAGAAGCCGCGTGCGATGCCCGACTGGTTGGTGAAGAAGAACACGAAATAGCCGGCGTCGTTGAGCCGGCGCACCGCTTTCGCAGCATTCGGCATCCAGCGAATCCGCTCCTGCGAGCCGACATAGCCGTCGTCGTGATTGACGACGCCGT
>CAWAXO010000021.1:0-95281 GCA_963786015.1 uncultured Alphaproteobacteria bacterium
CGCGTTTCAGACAAGCCCGATCAGTACCGGTAGTGATCGGCTTTGTACGGGCCTTCCTGCTTAACGCCGATATAGTCGGCCTGGTCCTTGCGCAGCTCGGTGAGCTTGACGCCGATCTTGGCGAGATGCAGCCGCGCCACCTTCTCGTCCAGCGATTTCGGCAGCACGTAGACCTTCTTCTCGTACTTGCCTTGATTGGCGAACAGCTCGATCTGCGCCAGCGTCTGGTTGGTGAATGAGGCCGACATCACAAAGGACGGATGGCCCATCGCGTTGCCGAGGTTCACCAGCCGGCCTTCCGACAGCAGGATGATGCGGTGCTTGTCGGGAAATTCGATCTCGTCGACCTGCGGCTTGATGTTGGTCCATTTCAGATTGCGCAAATGCGCGATCTGAATCTCGTTGTCGAAGTGACCGATGTTGCAGACGATGGCGCGGTCCTTCATCGCGCGCATGTGCTCGATGGTGATGATGTCCTTGTTGCCGGTCGCGGTGACGAAAATATCGGCGCGCGGCGCGGCGTCTTCCATGGTGACGACCTCGTAGCCCTCCATCGCCGCCTGCAGCGCGCAGATCGGATCGACTTCGGAGACCATGACGCGGCAGCCGGCCTGACGCAGCGACGCGGCGGAGCCCTTGCCGACATCGCCGAAGCCCGCGACCATCGCGATCTTGCCCGACATCATGACGTCAGTGCCGCGACGAATGCCGTCCACCAGCGACTCGCGGCAACCATAGAGGTTGTCGAACTTCGACTTGGTGACGCTGTCGTTGACGTTGATCGCCGGGAACAGGAGCTTGCCGCTCTTTTCCATCTCGTAAAGCCGGTGCACGCCGGTGGTGGTCTCTTCCGAGACGCCTTTGATGTTCTTCGCGATCTCGGCGAAATAGCCCTTCGGCTTTTCCTTGAGCAGCCGCTTGATCAGCGCGAAGAAAACCTCTTCCTCCTCTGAACCGGGCTTATCGAGAAATGCGACGTCGCCGTTCTCGGCGCGCAGGCCGTGATGCACCAGCATGGTGGCGTCGCCGCCGTCATCCAGGATCATGTTGGGCGTGCCGCCGCCGTGCCAGTCGAACAGCTTGGCGGTGTAGTCCCAATAATCCTTCAGCGTCTCGCCCTTCACCGCGAACACCGGGATGCCGGCGGCGGCGATCGCGGCCGCAGCGTGGTCCTGTGTCGAATAGATGTTGCAGGACACCCAGCGGATGTCGGCGCCGAGCGCGGCAAGCGTTTCGATCAAGACCGCGGTCTGGATCGTCATGTGCAGCGAGCCTGCGATGCGCGCGCCCTTCAAGGGCTTCTTCGGGACCGTACTCCTCGCGCGTTGCCATCAGGCCTGGCATTTCAGTCTCGGCCAGCGAGATCTCCTTGCGGCCGAACTCGGCGAGCGAAATGTCCTTGACGATGTAGTCGGTGAAGGCTGGCTTCTTGGCAGCGGCGGTCATTTGGCGTTCCTGTTGTTGGCTCGTCATTCCGGGGCGCGCGACAGCGCGAACCCGGAATCTCGAAGTCATGGAAAAGATTCCGGGTTCACCGCTGTCGCGGCGCACCCGGAATGACGTCAAAAAATTACACCGCCCGCTTGAGCGGCTCGACGAGATCGGTCTTCTCCCAGGAGAAGCCGCCCTCATTGTCCGGCGTACGGCCGAAATGGCCATAGGCCGAGGTGCGCGCGTAGATCGGCCGGTTGAGATCGAGATGGCAGCGGATGCCGCGGGGCGTCAGGTCCATGACCTCGGCGACGGCCTTCTCGAGCTTGTCCTCCGGCACCTTTCCGGTGCCGTAGGTGTCGATATAGACCGACAGCGGACGCGCGACGCCGATCGCGTAGGCGAGCTGCAGCGTGCAGCGGTCGGCGAGACCGGCCGCGACGATGTTCTTGGCGAGATAGCGCGCCGCGTAGGCCGCCGAGCGGTCGACCTTGGTCGGATCCTTGCCGGAGAACGCGCCGCCGCCGTGCGGGGCCGCGCCGCCATAGGTGTCGACGATGATCTTGCGGCCCGTGAGGCCGGTGTCGCCGTCGGGACCGCCGACATAGAATTTTCCGGTCGGATTGATGTGCCAGATGGTCTTGCCGTTGATCCAGCCCTTCGGAAGCGCCTCGCGCACGTAAGGTTCAACGCGCTCGCGAACCTGCTCCGACGTCATGTCCTCGATGAGGTGCTGGTGGGAGACCACGATCTCGCGGGCACCGACCGGCTTGCCGTTCTCGTAGTGCACGGTGACCTGGCTCTTGGAGTCCGGACCCAGCACCTTCTCTCGGCCGGAGTGCCGCGCTTCCGAGATCAGCCGCAGGATTTTGTGCGCGTAGAAGATCGGCGCCGGCATCAGGTCGGGCGTCTCGTTGCAGGCATAACCGAACATGATGCCCTGGTCGCCCGCGCCCTCTTCCTTGTTGGTGCCGGGCTGCAAGGCGTCCACGCCCTGGGCGATGTCTGCCGACTGCGGATGCAACAGGATCTGGATGTCACAACTCCGCCAGTGGAAGCCGTCCTGCTCGTAGCCGATGTCCTTGATGGCATCGCGGACGACGCTTTCGATCTGCTCGTTGGTGACGGATTTGGGACCGCGGGTTTCGCCGGCGATCACCACCTTGTTGGTGGTGGCGAGCGTCTCGCAGGCCGCCCGGATCGCCCAGGGATCGATGCCCGCCTTCGGGCCCTCGCGGAAGAACAGATCGACGATCTCGTCGGAAATTCGGTCGCAAACCTTGTCCGGATGACCTTCGGACACCAATTCACTGGTGAACAGGTAAGACGCGCGCATCAAGCAACCCCTTTATCCGCCGCTGACTGGCGGGTTCGTTTCGCATTTTCCCCGGAATGTCAGTCTCGACGACGCGAGATGACGTAGGATTCGTCGTAAAACCAAAGTCCGTTATGCTTCCGCAAAACTTCCCTGGCGGCATCGAGAGTGCGGCCGCTCAGAGCCATGTCCGTCAACCGGTCGTCTTCGATCTGGGCGACATACACCGCCGCGTTCCATGCCGCAAAGGCTGTCGAGGTTCCGATCGCCCCGGTGACCTCGTTGGGCAGCGCCTCCATATCATAACGGAAGATCGAGCGGTTATCGGCATATGCATTAAAATTGAGGTCTCGTCCGGCCGATCCCAATTCATATTTAACGGCGCGCAATAGCTCATGACGGCTCACGGAGAAAGGGTTTTCTCCGGGCCAGACGGCCTGAATCATTTCCAGCCCCGGATCCTGGCCATGGGAGTGAATTCCTATCAGCCGGCCGCCAGACCGGAGCGCCCGCGCCAGGGGTGCGATAATCCGCTTGGCGCGGAAATTCACAGAAGATTTCGCACGATAAGGCTGGGAGGCGATGACCAGGTCGAAGTTCGCCTCGGTGCGGCCGGCCCTGGGGATGATCGAATCGAGCAGGAACCGGTGATCCTCCCGGTACAGCACGATCGCCACCGGCCGCTCATAGATCGGCATGCCGGTGCGCGGGCTGACGCTGGCTCGCCAGTTCTGCTCAAGAAACGGCTGCAAATCGGCGATCTGGGCTTCGAATTCGCCCGAGGAAGCCCCTTGCAGCGCGACCTCATGCCAGATCATGCCGGCTGCGGCCGCCGGCGATCTCGGCGTCAGCCAGGGCGCTTCGGCGTAATACATGTTGGTCAGCACGAAGACGGTCGCCGGATGCTCGAACAGACGATCCGGGATCTTGTCCAGCGTCAGGCGGACATCCTCCAGGCTCAGTTCCTTGCCGGCGATGTAGAACGGCATGTGGGGAAAACGGCCGTGCATCAGCCGCAGCACCCGCGCCAGAACCGTGCCGTCGCCGATGCCGGCGTCGAATACCCGAAGCGCCGGCGGCCTTGGATGGATGCTTGCAAGTTCAAGCCCAACCCGTTCTGCAATCACGCGTTTTTCGCTGCAAGTGTGAACGAACAGCAGGTACTTCTGCCGGTTCTCGAAGAAGCGGAAATTGCCGCGCGGATCACGTTTTTCCGGCGGCACCTTCAATCCCCGCTCCGGCGGCACCCCGCCGGGGGTCGAGGTTGCGATATAGGCCTGAATGCGGTCGAGCGTATCGAGGGTGATGCGCTTGCCCTCGCGCAGGCGGTGCACCAGCTTGCCGTCATTGACCGCGCGGCGGCCAAAGGTCGATTCCGCCATGTCCGACCGACGGCAGAACTGGGAAATCTGGCTCAGAATTTCGTCGTTTTTCATCGTGCGGGAGCTTGGGACGAGCCGGTGGGCCAGGAAAGCTGGCCCACAGGTCCTATCACCCTCTGCCCAACGACGGAAAGGCCCAGAATCCGTTTCTGTTCCGTCTGGAAACCGGCCGCCCAATGCGCTTAAAGGCGCGGCGCATGGATCGTGGCCGGCACCTGCCCGGCAGCCCGGCCCTCGTTCTATGGCTTCCGAGCTCCCGAGTCCTCCGAATGAATTCGACGCCATCCTCTGACGCCTCGCAAATCGAAAGTCAGCGAAAGCGGGACCTGCTCGCGCGCGTCGAGGCCAATCTCGACACGACCGAACGCTGGCGCAAATTCAATGCCGCCTATCACGAGGACGATCGCAAGTTCATGCGATTTCTGATCCCGCCGGGCAAACGCGTGCTCGAGCTCGGCTGCGGCAGCGGCCACACGCTCGCGGCCGTGGAGCCATCCTATGGCGTCGGCGTCGATTTCAGCCCGAAGACGATTGCGAGAGCGAGGTCGCTCTATCCGCATCTGAATTTCGTCGTCGGCGACGTCGAGGACCCGGCCGCGCTCGCTGCGATCGAAGGGCCGTTCGACTACATCGTGCTCGCCGATACGATCGGCATGCTGGAGGACATCGACGGCACGCTGCGGCTGATCCACCAGCACTGCGCGCCGTCGACGCGGATCATCATCGCCTATTATTCCCATCTCTGGGAGCCGGTCCTGAAAGCAGCCGAGGCGCTGCGGTTGCGCAACCAGCAGCCGCAGGTCAACTATGTCGCGACCGCCGACTTCCTGAATTTGATGGACCTCGCCGATTTCGAGATGATCAGCCAGGAGCAGCGCCAGTTGCTGCCGCAGCGCTGGCTTGGGCTCGGACCGCTCATCAACCGCTTCATCGCGCCGCTGCCCGGCATCCGGAAACTCTGCCTGCGGACCTATCTCGTCGGCCGCCCGGTGCGCCAGTTCACCGACCGCAAATATTCTGCCAGCATCGTCATTCCCTGCCGTAATGAGCGCGGCAATATCGAAAACGCAATTCTGCGCATGCCGCGCTTCGGCTCGCATCAGGAGATCATCTTCGTCGAGGGAAATTCCAGCGACGATACTTTCGCGGAATGCGAGCGCGTCCGCGATGCCTACCGCGATAGCTGGGACATCAAGGTCATGAAGCAGGACGGCAAGGGCAAGGGCGATGCCGTCCGCAAGGCCTTTGCGGCGGCGACCGGCGACGTGCTGATGATCCTCGATGCCGACCTGACCATGCCGCCGGAGGCGCTGCCGAAATATCATGCGGTGATCGAGAGCGGCAAGGCCGAGTTCGTCAACGGCACCCGCCTCGTCTATCCCATGGAAAACGAGGCGATGCGCCCGCTCAATTTCATCGCCAACCGCTGCTTTGCCTATCTGTTCAGCTATCTCGTCAACACGCGGATGACGGATACGCTATGCGGCACCAAGGTGCTGCTGCGCAGGGATTACGAGGTGCTGGCGCGCGAGCGGAGCTATTTCGGCAATTTCGATCCGTTCGGCGATTTCGACCTGATCTTCGGCGCCGCCAAGCAGAACCTGAAGATCATCGAGACCCCGATCCACTACAAGGCCCGCACCTTCGGCGAAACCCAGATCTCCCGCTTCCGCGACGGATGGCTCCTGCTGCGGATGGTGTGGTTCGCCTATCGCAAGCTCAAGGCTGTTTGAGCGCGATGTCGTCATTGCCGTCATTGCGGCGATGCGTAAGCATCGAGCTATGGTGCGCAATTGCGCACCGAGAATCTCGAGATTCCGGGTCTGGTCCTTCGGACCATCCCGGAATGACGGACCGGCGCTGAGCGCTCTACTTCCCCCACACCTCTTCGGCGATCTCGACCGCCAGCCGCAGCTTGGCCCACTGCTCCTCCTCGGAGAGGACGTTGCCCTCCTCGGTCGAGGCGAAGCCGCATTGCGGCGACAGCGCGAGCTGCTCCAGCGGGGCGAACTTCGCGGCCTCTTCAAGCCGCCGCATGATATCGTCCCTCTTCTCCAGCTCGCCGAATTTCGAGGTGATGAGACCGAGCACCACGACCTTGTTGCCCTTGGGCAGATGGCGCAGCGGCTCGAAGCCGCCGGCGCGATCGGAATCATATTCCAGGAAATAGCCGTCATAGTTGGTCGCGGCGAGCATGGTCTCGGCGACCGGCTCGTAGCCGCCGGAGGAAATCCAGGTCGAGCGGAAATTGCCACGACAGACATGGGTCGTGATCACCATGTCGGCCGGTCGCTCGGCGATCGCGTAATTGATGACGCGCGAATAGATCTGCTGCAACCCGTCGGGCTCGTCGCCGCGCTCGCGCGACTTCTTCAATTCGTCCTGCGAGCACAGATAAGCCCACACCGTGTCGTCGAACTGCAGATAGCGGCAGCCGGCGTCGTAGAACGCCTTGACCGCCTTGCGATAGGTCTTGCCGAGATCCTCGTAGAAGGCTTCGAGATCGGGATAGACGTCTTTCGAGATCGACTTGCGGCCGCCGCGGAAATGCAGCACCGCCGGCGACGGGATCGTCATCTTCGGCGTGACATGGGCCTTGTCCGCGTGCTTCTTCAGGAACTTGAAGTGATCCAGCATCGGATGGTCGGCGGGAAAATCGAGCTTGCCGATCACGCGTACCGCCTCATGGCGTGTCTCGACGCCCGCGAACTGAATGCCGGTCTCGGGATGAAACAGCTCGCAGCCGGTCAGCTTGGCAAGGAAATCGAAATGCCACCACGACCGGCGAAACTCGCCGTCGGTCGCGAGCTTCGAGCCCGGTCGAGGCCTGCCGGTGTACGACCTTCTCGATCTCGATATCCTCGGCCTTGCGCAACTCGTCCGCGCCGATCTCGCCCTTCTCGAATTTGGCCCGCGCCTCCTTGATGCGTTGCGGACGCAACAGGCTGCCGACCTCGTCGGCGCGGAAAGGCGGCTTTGTTCGTTGCATGGCTTCACTCCCAATGTGCTCTTGACGTATGTTCTTAGTGCGCGGCCGCGCCGGAGACGCCTAGATGGCGTTCGAGCGCCGCGGGATCGGCTTTCAAGGCGCTGCTCGCGGCATCATGAACGATCGCTCCGCGCTCCAATATCACAGCGCGGTCGGCGAGCCCCAGAACCTTTTGCGCGTTCTGCTCGACGATGATGGAGCAGATGCCGCCGGCCCGCGTAATCTTGCCCAGCGCCGTCAGCAGTTCCTCGACGATGATGGGCGCCAGCCCCTCGGTCGGCTCGTCGAGCAGCAGCACCTTCGGATTGAGCGTCAGCGCCCGGCCGATCGCGAGCATCTGCTGCTCGCCGCCGGAAAGCTGGTTGCCGAAATTGGCGCGCCGTTCCTTCAGCCGCGGAAACATCTCGTAGATCTTTTCGACCGTCCAGGGTCCGGGCTGGGCGACCGCCGTCATGTTCTCTTCGACCGTGAGCGAGCGGAAGATGTTGCGCTCCTGCGGCACCCAGCCGATGCCGGCGCGCGCACGCTGATCGGGCCGCATCGCGGTCAGATCGCGATCGCCGAGCCTGACCGCGCCGCCAAAGCGCCGCGTCACGCCGACAATGGAGTTGATCAGCGTGGTCTTGCCGGTGCCGTTACGGCCGAGCAACGCCAAAACCTGGCCGTCCGGCAGGCGCAGCGACATGTTCGGCAGCACCACGGCCTCGCCATAGCCGGCACGCAGGTTTTCGATGACGAGAAGATCAGGCATCGGCGGCTTCCCCAAGATAGACCGCCTTCACCTGCGGATCGCGCGCCACCTGATCGGGTGGTCCCTCAACCAGCATCGCGCCGTTGACCAGCACCGAGATGCGATCGGCGAAGGAGAACACGAGGTCCATGTCGTGCTCGATCAGCAGCACCGTGACGTCGCGCGGCAGGCTTGCGACCGCCGCCAGGATGTCGTGACGCTCGCTTTCGGGCACGCCGGCTGCGGGCTCGTCGAGCAACAGCACGCGCGGCTTGGCCGCGATCGCCAGCGCGATCTCGAGCAGGCGCTGCTTGCCGTAAGGCAGCGTCGCGGTCGGCTCATTCATGACGTCGAGCAGATGGAAGCGCCCGAGCACCTCGGCGATTTCGGCGTTGACGTCACCGCGCGTCCCCATCCGCCGCCACCAGTCGCCGCCGCGGCCGAGCCGCTCCGAGACCGCAAGCCCGATGGTTTCGAGCGGCGTCAGGTCGGCATAGAGCTGGTTGATCTGGAAGGTGCGCGACAGGCCGCGCAGCACGCGCTTGTAGACCGGCAGGTCGGTGATGTCGCTGCCTTCGAGCAGGATGCGCCCGCCATTGGGCTGGAGCACACCGGTCAAGAGATTGATCACCGTGGTCTTGCCTGCCCCGTTCGGGCCGATCAGCGCGTGGCGCGCGCCTTGCTCGACTTTCAGCGAGAGATCGCGCGTGACCTTCAGCCCGCCGAAATGCTTCTCCAGCCCTCTGGTCTCAAGTGCGATCGTCATGGCGTATCGCCCTCGGGCACGGCCACGGCGGCCCTTCGGCCGGCAAATTGCGTGATGATCAGATTCGGCCCCCACAGCACCCAGCGATGCAGCCGCTGCCGGCCGACCAGCACGATGACAACGAGCACAAGCCCGATCCAGAACTGCCAGTATTGCGGCGTGAGGGTCGAGAACACCTCCTGCAGCATGCGGAACACGACGGCGCCGATCAACCCGCCATAGAGATAGCCGGTGCCGCCGATCACCAGCACCAGCATCAGGTCGGCCGAGCGCTCGAACGAGAACACGTCGAGCGAGGCCAGCGCGGTGGTCTGCGTGAACAGCGCACCGGCGATCCCCGCATAGAACGCCGCCAGCGTATAGATCGCAATCAGGCGGCGGTTGACGGGAATGCCGATCGCCGCGGCTCTCAAGGGGTTGTTGCGGATCGCGCGCAGCGAGAGGCCGAACGGCGAATGCACGATCCGGCGCGCCAGCAGGAACAGCAGAAACAGCACGGCGAGCGCATAGAAGAAGCCGGTCTTGCCGAACATGTCGAAGGCGAAGCGGCCGAGGATCGGCTGCATCTCGATGCCCTGCAGCCCGTCGGTACCACCGGTGATGTCGGAAAAGCGTTCCGCCAGCGCTTCGAGCAACAGCGCAATGCCGAGCGTCACCATCAGCCGCGTCAGGTCGACGCCGCGGATCACCAGGAAGCTCGTGACAAAGCCGAGCGCAGCGGCGACGAGGCCGGCGGCGACCAGCGCGATCACGGGCTCGGCAATAATGCCGTGCAGCGCCAATAGCCCGGCGCAATAAGCGCCGACGCCGAAGAAGGCCGCGTGGCCGAGCGAGACGATGCCCGCATAGCCCAGGATGAGGTCGAGCGACAGCGCGAACAGCGCCAGCCGCACGATGTCGGTCATGATGAGATAGCGCGACGGAAAGATGAAGGCGCAGGCGAACGCCAGGACCCAGAACGCGAATTCGCCCCAGTGCCAGCGTCCCTGCCGGATCGCGTGATATCCGACGTCGGATTGCGCGGTCATGGCTTCACCGCACGGCCGGCCGGCCGAACAGGCCGTTTGGACGCCAGAGCAGGATGGCGATCATCAGGCAATAGATCACGAAAGGACCCACCTTCGGGACGTAATATTTGCCGGCAACGTCGCCGATACCGAGCAGAAGCGATGCCAGGAACGGCCCGGTTATCGAGGACGAGCCGCCGACGGTGACCACGATCAGAAAGTAGATCATGAATTTGAGCGGGAAAGTACGGATCGAGTCCGAGAATTTCCGCGCTCAATGCGCCACCGAGGCCGGCAAGCCCGCAACCAAACGCAAAGGTGAAGGCAAACACCTGCGGCACGTTGATGCCGAGCCCGCTCGCCGCGCGCGGATCGTCGACGGCCGCGCGCAGGCGGCTGCCGAACCGCGTGCGGGCCAACACGAGTTGCAGCAGGGCCGTGAGCAGCCCGCAGATCACGATGATCATCAGCCGGTAGCGGCCGATGCCGACGCCGAAGAGATCGAACTGCCCTTCGAGCGCGGACGGCAACTGGATGAAGACGCGCGACGATCCCATGATGTAGTCGACGGCGGCGACCGACATGAAGACGAGGCCGACTGAGAACAGGACCTGGTCGAGATGGCTTCGCGCGTAGAGATGCCGATACAGCAGCCGCTCCAGCAGCGCACCGACCAGCGCGCTACCCACAAAGGCGAGCGGAAGGCCTGCGAAAAACGGCCAGCCATATCGGTTGACCAGCACCGCACAGATATAGCCGCCGGTCATGGCGAACGCGCCGTGGGCGAGATTGACGAAATTCATCAGCCCGAGCGTCACCGCGAGCCCGCAGGCCAGCACGAACAGCAGCATGCCGTAGGCGACGCCGTCGAAGAGATTGGTGAGAACAGCGGTCATGGATAGTAGCCGGGATAAGTCTTGAGCCGGAAACAGCTGAGCCAGGACTCGTCATGCCGGGGCAGGCGCAGTCGCTGAACCCGGAATCTGTTTCAACAAGCTCGGGATGTCCGGGTTCGCCCGTGCTTTGACGCGCCCCGGAAGGCACGTCATGGACGTCGCAAGCGACGTCACTTCTTGGTCTTGCCGGAGTCCTTGACGGCCTCGAACGTCTGGAATTCGACGTTGTAGAGTTCACCGTCAACCTTCTCGACCTTGCGGACGTAGATGTTCTGCACGATGTCGCGGGTCTCCGGATCGATCGAGATCGGGCCGCGCGGGCTTTCCCACTTCATCCCTTTCATCGCCTCGATCAGCGCATCGCCGTCGGTCTTGCCGCCGGTCTTCTTCAAGGCTTCATAGATCAGGTGAATGCCGTCATAACCGCTCACCGCCATGAAGCCGGGCCGGTTGTTGAAGGCCTTCTTGTAGGCGGCGACGAACTCCTTGTTCATCGCCGAGGGATGCGCCGCCGAATAAAGGTGCGCGGTAACGGTGCCGAGCGCCGCGTCGCCCATATTGTTGAGCAGATCGTCGTCCATCACGTCGCCGGGTCCGATCACCTTGATGCCGGCCTTGTCGAGCCCGCGCTCGGCATATTGCTTCATGAAGTTGCCGCCCTGGCCCGCGGGCACGAAGACGAACATCGCGTCTGGCTTGGCATCCTTCATCCGCTGCAGGAACGGCGCGAAAGTCGGGATTGGCAAGCGGCACCTTGACCTCCTCGACGATCTGGCCGCCACCCGCGGTGAAATGCTCCTTGAAGAAATTCAGCGCGTCATTGCCGGGCGCATAGTCGGAGGTCAGGGTCGCGACCTTCTTGATGCCGTTCTTGATGGCCCAGTCGGCGATGATGGTGGAGGATTGCGCCAGCGTGAAGCTGGTGCGCACGATATAGGGCGATTTTTCCGTGATGATCGAGGTGCCCGCCGCCATCACGACTTCCGGGATTTTTGCCTGCGTCGCCAGCGGCGCCGCGGCGAACGCGGCCGGCGTGACGCCGAAGCCCGCGATGAAATTGACCTTGTCGTTGACGATCAGTTCCTGCGCCGCCGTCTTGGTCTTGTCCGGAACCGCGGCGTCGTCCTTCAGGATGACTTCGATCTTCCGGCCGGCGACGGTGTCGCCGTGCTGCTGCATGTAGAGCTTGATCGCGTTATCGATCTGCTTGCCGGTCGAGGCCTGGCCGCCGGTCATCGGCAGGATCAGCCCGATCTTGACGGGATCTTCGGCTCTCGCCGCGCCTCCCAAAAGTCCACCCGCAATTGCCGCGCCCAGCACGAGCCGAGACCACACCCTGCGACGAATCAACATGCTTTACGTCCTCCCCTCCGGTTTCCTTTTGCGAACCGAGTCCCCGGCTCTTAGCCGCACCATAGCCCAGATCTTACCGCCGTGAAGCGAGGCCGCATGGCGTCTTTTCCGCGCACAAAAGTCAATTGCGACGAATGGATGTGCCGCGATCCGGGCCATCCAACGGAAGGCTGATCAAATGTCGAAAATCAGTAGTTTTAAGGTTTTATATTACCTTCCCTCCCTCATAAGCAAAGCCATCGGGTGTAAGAGTAGGGTTTGCAGTGCACCTCGGGGTCTGGGCCTTGGAGTCCGGCGGCTCTGCGCCTCCGCCAATGCCATAAGGTTTCAAGTTCTCTTATGAATATTCGCGTCCATCCATACGTGCCCCTGTTGGCGTCGGCGCTGCTGGCTTGCAGCCTGGCCGGCTGCTCGTCGATCAACGAGAAGCTCTCGAACAGCATGGGCGACTACGTACCGCAATGGGCCGGCGGCTTGCCGGCGGATGCGCCGCCGCGTCCCGGTACGGCGAAGTATGATGAGTTCATGAAAGAGCGCGAGCGAAACAGGCAGCTGCCTGCGGATCAGCGCAACAAGCCCAATCCGGACGATACCCAGGCCGCGCCGAAACAGTGACGTCGTCAGCCAGGCGGCGCGCAGGACTCAGTCGGTAAACACCACCGTCTTGCGGCCGTTGAGGATGACGCGATCCTCCAGATGGTAGCGGATGGCGCGCGCCAGCACGCGCCGTTCGATGTCGCGCCCCTTGCGGACCAGATCGTCCGGCGTGTCGCGGTGGCTGATGCGCTCTACGTCCTGGTCGATGATCGGACCCTCGTCGAGATCATGGGTGACGTAGTGAGCCGTCGCGCCGATCAGCTTGACGCCGCGCTGATGCGCCTGGTGATAGGGTTTCGCGCCCTTGAACCCCGGCAGGAACGAGTGGTGAATGTTGATGCAGCGCCCGGACAGTTTCGCGGAGAGCTCGTCCGACAGGATCTGCATGTAGCGCGCGAGCACCACCAGATCCGTCCCGGTCTGGCCGACCATCTCCCAGATCTCGTTCTCCTGCGCGCGCTTGGTGTCCTTGGTCACCGGCAGGAAGTAGAACGGAATATCCGCGAAATCGCAGCTCGAATAGGTCTCGCGCGGATGGTTGGAGATGATCGCGGTCGGATCCATCGCCAGCTCGCCGGTGCGCCAGCGGTAGAGAATGTCGACCAGGCAATGATCGGATTTCGAGACCAGCAGCATGACGCGCTTGCGCGCGGCACGGTCGCGCATCTGCCAGTCCATGGCGAAACGTTCCGCAATCGCGGTGAAGCCGGTCTGCAACGCCGACAATTCCACCGCAAGGTCGGCCGCCGTGAACACCACCCGCATGAAGAATTTGTTGGTCTCGACGTCGTCGAACTGCTGGGCATCGAGAATGTTCTGCCCGCTATTGGCAAGAAAGGTCGAGACGGCGGAAACGATGCCCGGACGATCCGGGCAGGACAGGGTCAACACGTATTGGTGATTGGGCATGGCGAGGCTTGATCAAGTCGTGAGCAGAGACGGAACAGAGTTCGGCGGCTCTGCTCTAACACCGCCGGTGCTCTTGCGCCAACGGTTGGCTGCGAGTCAGGATGAACAAATCGCTGTCGAGAAGGGGTGATAACGGATCATGGCGGACAGGCTCAACGGATACCGCATCCTCATCCTGGAAACGCGCGAAGAGGCGCAGTTCTCGCGCCTGCTCGCCGAACAGGGCGCGGACGTCCTGCAATGCCCGATGTTCGCCATTCACGACGCGCCCGACCCCGCCCCGGTCGAGGCCTGGATCCGCCGCTTCATCGCAAAGCCTTCCGACGACCTCGTGCTGATGACCGGTGAAGGGCTGCGCCGGCTGATGAAAGTCGCAAGGCAGGCCAATTGCGATGCGGATTTCGTCGCGGCGCTGGGCAAGGCACGCAAATTCGCACGCGGCCCGAAGCCCGGCCGGGCGCTGCGCGAGATCGGATTGGAGCCGCAGGTCACGACCGAGAAGCCGACGTCCGATGGCATCGTCGCGATGCTGTCGCAGATCGATCTCAAAGGACATCGCCTCGGCCTGCAGCTCTACCCCGACAAGGACCACGGCGCTCTCATCGGCGCGATCTCGGCGCAAGGCGCGGAGGTCGATACGGTGCTGCCCTATGTCTATGACGCGAAAGCGGCCGACACCAACATCGTGACCGCGATCGAGGAGATGGCCGCAGGCCGGGTCGACGCGATTGCGCTGACGAGCTCCGGCCAGCCGCGCCGGTTGTTCGAGGTCGCCAAAAGCCACGGCTGCGAGGCCCGCCTGCGCGAAGGCCTGCAACGAACGCCGATCGCATCCGTGGGACCGGTCGTGTCAGACGAATTGAGTGCGCACGGCCTCAAGCCTGATATCACGCCCGCGGGCGAGGCCTTTTTCATGAAGCCGCTGATCTCGGCGATGGCGGTTGCGTTTGCAAAGCGACCGCCGCGCGCAGCCACAAGTTAAGCTGTCGTCCCTGCGCACGCAGGGACCCATAACCACAGGCCAGAATTTGTGGCAACAACGGTGGGACGACTTTCTTTCCAACAGCAAATATCACGCGGTATGGGTCCCTGCGCTCGCAGGGACGACGGATGGAGAGAGTTACTCCGCCGCTTGCTTGGTCTCGCTCAGATAGGCCCGATACGCGAGCCTGATCCCCTCCTCCAGCGACGTCCGCGCGCGCCAGCCGAGCTTCGCGAGCCTCGAGACATCGAGCAGCTTGCGCGGCGTGCCGTCGGGACGTGACGTGTCGAAACTGATCGTGCCGGCGTAGCCGACGGCATCGGCGACCACACGCGCGAACTCGGCAATCGTGATGTCCTCGCCGGTGCCGATATTGACCATCTCGGGCGACGAATAGGTCTTCATCAGGTGAACGCAGGCATCCGCCATGTCGTCGACATGAAGAAATTCGCGGCGCGGCGTGCCGGTGCCCCACACCACGACATCGGACGCGCGCGAAAGCTTGGCCTCGTGGAAGCGGCGGATCAGAGCTGCGACGACGTGGCTGTATTCGGGATCATAATTGTCACCCGGCCCATAGAGATTGGTCGGCATCACGCTGATGAAGTCGGAGCCATACTGGCTGCGATAGGCCTCGGCCATCTTGATGCCCGCGATCTTGGCGATCGCATAGGGCTCGTTGGTCGGCTCCAGCAGCCCCGTCAGCATCGCATCCTCGCGCAAGGGCTGGGCTGCGAGCTTCGGATAGATGCAGGACGAACCGAGAAACATCAGCTTCTCGGCGCGGTGGACATGCGCCGCGTGGATCACGTTCGCTGCGATCACCAGATTGTCGTAGAGGAATTCGGCGCGTAGCGTGTTGTTCGCGACGATGCCGCCGACCTTCGCCGCCGCCAGAAACACCACTTGCGGAGCGTGGGCCGCGAACCAGCCGAACACGGCCGCCTGATCGCGCAGGTCGACGTCGCCGCGCGCGACCGTCAAGAGCTTCACATCTTCCTGCGCCAAGCGGCGCACCAGCGCGCTGCCGACCATCCCGCGATGGCCGGCGACGAAAACCGTCTTGCCTTTCAGCTCAAACGGCGTGCTTGCCATTGGCCGCCTCCTGCCTGGCGATGAGGAGATCGCCCGCTACCATCTCTTGCACGAGCTGAGCGAAGCTCGTCTTGGGCTTCCAGCCGAGCGTCTTGCGCGCCTTGCTCGCATCGCCGATCAGAACGTCGACCTCGGTCGGCCGGAAATAGCTCGGATCGATCCGCACCACCGCCTTGCCCGTTTTCCGGTCGATCCCGGCCTCCTCGATCCCCTTGCCGTGCCATTCGATGCTGCGGCCGACCTCGGCGAAGGCCAGCTCGACGAATTCGCGCACCGAGCGCGTCTCGCCGGTCGCCAGCACGAAATCATCGGGCGCATCCGCCTGCAGGATCGCGTGCATGCCTTCGACATAATCCCGCGCATGACCCCAGTCGCGCTTGGCCTCGAGATTGCCGAGATAGATCGCGTCTTCGAGGCCGACCTCGATGCGGGCGACGCCGCGGGTGATCTTGCGCGTCACGAACGTCTCACCGCGGATCGGGCTTTCATGATTGAACAGGATGCCGTTGGAGGCGAACATGCCATAGGCTTCGCGGTAGTTCACCGTGATCCAGTAGCCATAGAGCTTGGCGACGCCATAGGGCGAGCGCGGATAGAACGGCGTGGTCTCCTTCTGCGGCACCTCCTGGACCAGACCGTACAGTTCGGAGGTCGAGGCCTGGTAGAAGCGCGTCTCCTTCTCCATGCCGAGGATGCGGATCGCCTCCAACAGCCGCAGCACGCCGAGCGCGTCGGCATTTGCGGTGTATTCGGCGCTCTCGAAGCTGACGCCGACATGGCTCTGGGCCGCGAGGTTGTAGATCTCGGTCGGGCGGATCTGCTGCATCAGCCGGATCAGGTTAGTGGAATCCGTCATGTCGCCATAGTGCAGCAGGAACGGCACATTACCGGCGTGCCGGTCCTCATACAGGTGATCGACACGCGCGGTATTGAAGGAGGAGGAACGCCGCTTCACGCCATGCACGGTGTAGCCGAGCGAAAGCAGATATTCGGCGAGATAAGCGCCGTCCTGCCCGGTGACGCCCGTGATCAGCGCCACCCGCTGCTTCGAAGTCTCAGCCGCCATGTCGTCTCCAAATTCCACCCGAGAAAGCCCGCTTCATGGCGACCCGGCGGCGCCAACGGCGGTTATCTCTTACCCTCAAGAGATGACGCCCCCTAACATTCGCACCCCGCAAAGTCTAACGCAAAAGCCGATTGAAATCAGCTCGATAGCTGCCAGACCGAAACGGCTTTCGTGGCGATCGTCCGAGGCCGCCATCGCCAGCGAAAAATCGCTGCGGCGTTATGTCTTGGCACGAGAACTCCTGCGAGCCTCATTAGCCGAATGGCTTACGCCGAAATCCCGATATAGGATCGCAGCCGCGGCGACGATTGATAGAATAACTCAAAAAGACTGGCCTGCGTTCGTTTGCGGCGCACCAATGGTCGGCGAAGTCCAAGACTTTCAGCCGGCGAGATGGTTCTTCTGCCGATGTCGTGCAGAGGAGCCAATCGTGGGTTTGTCCGGTCGATATTTGGGGTGCGGCCCGCCGCGTCCGGGAGGAACAGGTGGCCTATACGTTGGAAGCGCGCGGGATCTCGTTGCAATTCGGCGGAGTGCGTGCGCTTACCGATGTCAGCTTCGGCGTGAAGGACAGCGAGCTGTTCTCGATCATCGGTCCGAACGGCGCCGGCAAGACCTCGATGGTCAACTGCATCTCAGGCCGCTACCGGCCGACCGAAGGCAGCCTTCATTATCGCGGGCAGGACATCACCACGCTCACCCCCAACGCCCGCGCCTCGCTCGGCATCGGCCGCACATTTCAGAATCTCGCGCTGTTTCATCATATGAGCGTGCTCGACAACATCATGGTCGGTCGGCACCATCTTCTGAAGAACAATTTCATCACGGGATCGCTGTACTGGTTCACCGGCGCGAGGCGCGAAGAGCTTGAACATCGCCGCAAGGTCGAGGAGATCATCGACTTTCTCGACCTGCAGTCGGTGCGCAAGGCGACCGCAGGCACGCTGCCCTACGGCCTGCGCAAGCGCGTCGAGCTCGCGCGCGCCATGGCGCTCGAGCCAAAGCTGATCCTGCTCGACGAGCCAATGGCCGGCATGAACTTCGAGGAAAAGGAGGACATGGCGCGCTACATCGTCGATCTCAACGAGGAATTCGGCATGACCGTCGTCATGATCGAGCACGACATGGGCGTGGTGATGGACATTTCCCACCGCATTATGGTGCTGGATTTCGGCCGCAGGATCGCGGACGGCGATCCCGCCGCCGTGCTCGCCGACCCGCATGTCAGGCGCGCCTATCTCGGCGAGGAGGACGGCGTGCTGGTCGATCCCGACGACAAGCCGGAGCCAGCGGAGTCCGCGGCATGATGGATTATGCCGGACGCGTGCGCGAGGCCGACACTTACCCGAAGCTCCTTCGGCTGAACGCGAAAGAGCATGGCGGCGAGATCGCGTTGCGCGAGAAGGATCTCGGCCTCTGGCGGCTGTTCACCTGGGCCGACTATCAGGCCCGCGTGCGCGACTTCGCGCTTGGCATGATCGAGCTCGGGCTCGGGCGCGGCGACGTCATCGGCATCATCGGCGACAACCGGCCGGACTGGGTCGCCGCTGAAATCGCGACGCATGCGATCGCCGCCATGAGCCTCGGCCTCTATCGCGACGTGCTCGACGAGGAAGCCGCCTATCTCCTCACCTATGGCGAGGCCAAGCTCGTCTTCGCCGAGGACGAGGAGCAGGTCGACAAGCTGCTCAATCTCGCCGACCGCGTGCCGCAGCTCAAGCACATCGTCTATTCCGATCCGCGCGGCATGCGCAAATATGATGATCCACGCCTGATCGAAGCCGACGGGCTCGCCGCGATGGGCCGCGACCGCGCCGCGCGCGAGCCGGGCCTTTACGACAAATTGGTCGATGCGACCGAGGGCGAGGATTGCGCGATCCTGTGCACGACCTCGGGCACCACGGCGCAACCGAAGCTTGCGATGCTCGCCGCGGGGCGAGTGCTGCGGCACTGCGCCACCTATCTCGCCTTCGACCCCAAGGGACCGGATGACGAATATGTCTCGGTGCTGCCGCTGCCATGGATCATGGAGCAGGTTTACGTGCTCGGCAAAGGCCTGCTGTGCCGGATGAAGGTCAACTTCGTCGAAGAGCCGGACACGATGATGAACGACTTCCGCGAGATCGCGCCGACCTTCGTGCTGTTCGCGCCGCGGGTCTGGGAAGCGATCGCCGCCGACGTCCGCGCCCGCGCCATGGATGCCTCCCCGTTGAAGCAACGCCTCTATGATCTCGGCATGAGGACAGGGCTCGCCGCGCTGGCGAAGGGGCAGCATTCGACCTTGGCCGATGCGCTGCTGTTCCGGAGCTTACGCGACCGCCTCGGCTTCACGCGGCTGCGCTCGGCGGCGACCGGCGGCGCCGCGCTGGGTCCCGACACCTTCAGGTTCTTCCGCGCCATGGGCGTGCCGTTGCGCACGCTCTACGGCCAGACCGAACTGCTCGGCGCCTACACGCTGCATCCGGCCGGCAACGTCGATCCGGACAGCACGGGCGTCGCAATGGCCGATGACATCGAGATCCGCGTCGAAAATCCCGACAGCGAAGGCGTCGGCGAGATCGTCGTGCGCCACCCCAACATGTTCTTGGGGTACTACAAGAACCCTGACGCATCCGCCGCCGACATCAAGGACGGCTGGCTGTATTCGGGCGACGCCGGTTATTTTAACCCGGGACGGCAGCTCGTGGTGATCGACCGCATCAAGGATCTCGCCGAAACCGCCCGCGGCGCGCGCTTCTCGCCGCAATATCTGGAGAACAAGCTGAAGTTCTCGCCCTATATCGCCGAGACAGTGGTGCTCGGCGCCGGCCGCGAGGCCTTGGCTTCGATAATCTGCATCCGCTACTCGATCATCTCGAAATGGGCCGAGAAGAACCGCATCGCGTTCACCACCTACACCGACCTCGCCTCGCGCCCGGAAGTCTATGCGCTGCTGCAAAAGGAGGTCGAAGCCGTCAACGCCACGCTGCCGCCGGCGCAACGCATCTCGCGCTTCCTGTTGCTCTACAAGGAACTCGACGCCGATGACGGCGAACTGACCCGCACGCGAAAGGTTCGCCGTGGCGTCATCAACGAGAAGTATGGCGACATCATCGACGCGATCTATCGCGGCGAGAGCCGGATCCCGGTCGATACCGTGATCCGCTTCCAGGACGGCACCACCCAGCGCGTCCGCACCACGTTGCGCGTCGTCGATCTCGCTGCTTCGTCTCCGCTCGCGGAGGCCGCGGAGTGAGACAATCGCGCATACATGGTTCGGCACATCCCGCCGTCATGCGCGGGCTTGACCCGCCTGCGGGGCCGAAGCCCCTTCGGCGCGGCGAAGGCCCGCGCATCCATCATTCACCAAGAACTCACTGTTGCGAGGGATCGCCGGGTCGAGCCCGGCGATGACGAGTGAACGAAACCTCATGAACAGCGCATTCCTGATCCAGCTCCTGGTCAATGGCCTCGTCGTCGGCACGCTCTACGGCGTGGTCGCGATGTCGTTTGTGCTGATCTACAAGGCAACTCAGGTCGTCAACTTCGCGCAAGGCGAGCTGCTCTTGATTGGCGCCTGGGTTTGCTGGGCGCTGCTCACCAAATTCCAGGTGCCGTTCTGGATCGGCATGCCGCTGACGCTCGTTTTCATGTTCATCTTCGGCATCGCGATCCAGGTCATCATCCTGCGGCCGATGATCGGCGAGCCGATCATCTCGGTCATCATGGTCACGATCGGGCTGTCGACCGTATTCCAGGCCGCGCTGAAATGGATCTTCGGCGTCAATCCGCAGCCGTTTCCGCGCGTTTTCACCAGCCAATCCGTCAGCCTGTTCGGCCTGCAGATCCAGACCGTCTATGCCATGAGCCTGATCGTCTCGGTCCTGATGATGATCGGCATGGCCTGGTTCTTCCGCGCATCGAAATACGGCCTTGCGATGCGCGCCACCGCGTTCAACCAGCAGGTCGCGCAATCGCTCGGCATCTCCGTGAAGAACGTGTTCGCGATGTCCTGGGCGATTTCGGCGACCGTCTCGGCGGTTGCGGGCGTCGTCGTCGCGGTGGTCAACGGCGTATCGTCGGGCCTCTCGGCCTATGGCATCAAGGTGTTTCCGGCGGCGATCCTCGGCGGGCTCGACTCCGTCGGTGGCGCCGTGATCGGCGGCATCATCATCGGGCTGCTGGAAAACATCGCACAATATGTCGACAGCCAGTACCTGCACTGGGGCAATCTCTACGAGATCGCGCCGTTCTACGTCCTGATCATCATCCTGATGATCAAGCCCTACGGCCTGTTCGGCACCGAAGACATCGAGCGGATCTAATTCATTATGACCACTCTCCTGCCCTCCGGTGACTTCCGCACCAGCTACGCGGCCGACACCACGATCTTCCCGACCACGACCAGCCGCAACTTCGCGATTGCCGGCGTCGTGCTGCTGTGCTTTGCGCCGAAACTGTTCAGCGAATACTGGCTCTCCGTCTCGATCCAGATCGGCATCTTCTCGATCGCGGCGCTCGGCCTGAACATCCTGGTCGGGTTCACCGGCCAGATCTCGATCGGTCACGCCGCGTTCTTCCTGTTCGGCGCCTTCACCTCGGCCTATGTCTCGAACAATTTCCCGATTCCGGTCTTCTTCGCGATTCCCCTGGCCGGCGTCGTCACGGCGCTGGTCGGGCTGATCTTCGGCGTGCCGGCGGCGCGGCTGAAGGGGCTTTATCTCGTCATCGCGACGCTCGCCGCGCAATATATCCTGCTCGACTTCTTCTCACGCGCCGAATGGTTCTCCGGCGGCTCGGTGCCGGCGAGCGCCAATCCGTTCTCGATCTTCGGCTACACGCTGCGTGGCGACCGGCAATATTTCTACGTCGTGCTGGCCTATGTCGTGGTCTGCTATCTCCTCGTCACCAATCTGATGCGCACGCGCGACGGCCGCGCGCTGGTCGCGATCCGTGACCACTATCTCTCCGCGGAGATCATGGGCATCAACCTCACGAAATACCGCACGCTGTCGTTCGGCCTTGCGGCCTTCTTTGCCGGCATCGCGGGCGCGCTCTATGCGCATTATCAGCTCGTGATCTCGCAGGAAGGTTTCGGTATCGAGCGCTCGATCCTGTTCCTTGCCATGGTCATCATCGGCGGCACCGGCTCGATCATGGGCACGCTGATGGGCACCGCCTTCGTCGTGCTGCTGCCGGAAACGATGGAATGGATCAGCGCGGGCCTGAAAGGCAGTGCGATCGACAAGGCGCTCGCGCTCAACAACAACATCACCTTCCTGCGCGAGATCGCGATCGGATTGATCATCATCGCTTTCCTGATGTTCGAGCCGGATGGGCTCGCGCATCGGTGGCGGCAGATCAAGACTTACTGGAAGCTCTACCCGTTTTCACATTGAGGTAGCGAAAGGAACCATTAGAATGACCGAAAGAAATAGCCGGAGGAAAACAGCCATGACGTCAAAATCCCTTTTGAGCACGGTCGCGTTTGCACTTGCGATCGGCGGCGTATCCGTGAGCGCGCAGGCCCAGATCGCGATCGGACACCTGCAGGATCTCTCCGGGGGCACCTCCGACGTCGGCACGCCCTACGGACAGGGCGTCGCCGACACTTTTGCCTGGGTGAACAAGAACGGAGGCGTCGGCGGCAAGCAGCTCAATGTCGACAGCAATGATTACGGCTATCAGGTGCCGCGGGCGATCGCGCTCTACAAGAAATGGTCGGCGCCCGACAACAAGGTCGCCGGCATCATGGGCTGGGGCACCGCGGACACCGAGGCGCTGACTGGCTTTCTCGCCCAGGACAAGATCCCCGACGTCTCCGGCTCCTACGCCGCCGCGCTGACCGATCCGGAAGGCGCCAGCGGCAAGGCGAAACCCGCGCCGTACAATTTCTTCTACGGCCCCACCTATTCGGACGCGCTGCGCGCCGAGCTGACCTGGGCGGCGGAGGACTGGAAGGCCAAGGGCAAATCGGGCAAGCCGAAATTCGTCCATATGGGTGCGAACCACCCCTACCCGAATGCGCCGAAGGCGGCCGGTGAAGCGATCGCGACCGAGCTCGGCTTCGAGGTGCTGCCGCCGCTGGTCTTCGCGCTCACGCCCGGCGACTACAGCGCGCAGTGCCTGAGCCTGAAAAGCGCCGGCGCCAACTACGCCTATCTCGGCAATACGGCGGCTTCGAACATCTCGGTGATGAAGGCGTGCAAGACCGCGGGTGTCGACGTTCAGTTCCTGTCCAATGTCTGGGGCATGGATGAGAACGCGGCCAAGACCGCGGGCGACGCCGCCGATGGCGCGATCTTCCCGCTGCGCACGGCGGTCGGCTGGGGCGGCAACGCGCCGGGCATGAAGACGGTGATGGAAATCTCCAAGATGTCCGACCCGTCGGGCAAGGTCTATCGGCCCGTGCATTACATCGCAGCGATCTGCTCCTCGCTCTACATGAAGGAGGCACTCGACTGGGCCGCCAAGAACGGCGGCGCCACCGGCGAGAACGTCGCCAAGGGCTTCTACCAGAAGAAGGACTGGGTGCCGGCCGGCATGGAAGGCGTCTGCAATCCCTCGACCTGGACCGAAAAGGATCATCGCCCGACCACGAAGGTCGACCTCTATCGCGCGAAGGTCACAGGGAGCACCGACGGCGATCTCAACGACCTGATGGGCAAGGGCACGATCAAGCTGGAGAAGGTCAAGACGGTGGAGCTGCCGCGCAAGCCCGAATGGTTCGGGTGGTGAATTCGAGGTTGCCCGACAGCAACCACACACACGATCGTCATCCCCCGCGAAGGCGGGGGATCCAGTACGCCGCGGCGTCTCGGTTAACTCACAACTGTCTCTGGAATACTGGGTTCCCCCGGAGCTGTCGGGCGGCGCTCGCGACCGTGACGAGGACGACGGCGGGACGTCGCCATGATCGAAATCCGTCGACACACCGCGTCCCACTGCCGCCACGGCGAGTTCGGCCAGCCCCCTCCTCAGCGTCAACAACATCGAGGTCGTCTATGACGACGTCATCCTGGTCTTGCGCGGCTTGAGCCTCGCGGTGCCGAAGGGTGCGATCGTGGCGCTGCTCGGCGCCAATGGCGCCGGCAAGTCGACGACGCTGAAGGCGATCTCGGGCCTGCTCAAGACCGAGGACGGCGAAGTCACGCGCGGCGAGATCATCTTCGACGGCCAGCGTATTGACGGCGTCGATCCCGACAAGATCGTTCGCCGCGGCATTTTCCAGGTGATGGAGGGACGCCGCATCATCGCCGACATGACCTCGCTGGAAAATCTCAAGCTCGGCGCGTTCACGCGCAGCGACAACGCGGTCGCCTCCGACATCGAGATGGTCTTCAAGTATTTCCCGCGGCTGAAGGAGCGCACGGGCCTTGCCGGCTATCTCTCCGGCGGCGAGCAGCAGATGCTCGCGATCGGCCGCGCGCTGATGGCGCGGCCGAAGATGATCCTGATGGACGAACCCTCGATGGGCCTGTCGCCGCTGCTGGTGAAGGAAGTGTTTGCGATCATCAAGCAGATCAACCGGGATCTCGGTGTCACCATTCTCCTGGTCGAGCAGAACGCGCGCGCCGCGCTCTCGGTCGCAAGCCATGGCTACATCATGGAACAGGGCAAGGTGGTGCTCGACGGCACCGCCGATGAGCTGCGCAACAATGAGGACGTCAAGGAGTTCTATCTCGGCGGCGCCGGCGACCAGCGCAAGAGCTTCAAGAATTTGAAGAGCTTCAAGCGGCGCAAGCGATGGCTGTGAGTGACTTCTTATCCTCCGTCGTTCCGGGGCGACGCGAAGCGCGAACCTCTTTCCGCAACTGTGCTCGCGGGAACCTCGCCGGATCATCGCGAGTTCGATGCTCCGACATCGCCCCGGAAGCGAGGCGAGGTGAGCGATACCGAGGCAATACGATGACCAACCATTACGACGCCCTCGAAACCCGCGATCCTGCTGCCCGCGAGAAGGACCTGCTCTCCCGTCTCCCCGACGTGCTGCGCGCGGCGATGAAAGCGCCGGCCTATGCCGAGCGCTTGAAGGGCATCGATCCCGCCGCCATCACCAGCCGCGCCGCGCTCGCTGCCCTGCCCGTGCTGCGCAAGTCGGAGCTCCCTGCTCTGCACAAGGCCGCGCCGCCCTTTGGCGGCTTCGTCGCGCACGCGCCCGGCGCATTCGCGCGGCTCTTCACGTCGCCCGGTCCGATCTTCGAACCGGAGGCCGCGCACGCCGATCCCTGGCGCGGCGCACGGGCGCTGTTCGCGGCGGGCTTTCGGCCCGGCGACGTCGTGCTCAACACCTTCAGCTATCACCTCACCCCCGGCGGCTTCATCTTCGATACGTCCGCCCGCGCACTCGGCTGCGCGGTGATCCCGGCCGGCCCTGGGAATACGGACGCGCAGTTCGAGCTGATCGAGGCCTACTCTCCGATCGGCTATAGCGGCACGCCGGACTTCCTGAAGATCCTGCTCGACACGGCAGCAGCCGCGGGCCGCGATATCTCCTCGATCAAGCGCGCGCTGGTCTCCGGCGCGGCATTCCCGCCCTCGCTGCAGGCCGAGATCAAATCGCGCGGTATCGAGGCCCGTCAGGCCTTCGGCACCGCCGACCTCGGCATCGTGGCTTACGAAACCCAGGCGCGCGAAGGCATGGTCGTGAACGAGGACCTGATCCTGGAAATCGTGCGGCCCGGCACCGGCGATCCCGTCGCGGACGGCGACGTCGGCGAGATCGTCGTCACCTCGCTCGATCCGCATCATCCGTGGATCAGGCTTGCGCTGGGCGATCTCACCGCGGCGATGTCCGGCGTAAGCCCGTGCGGGCGCACCAACATGCGGATCAAGGGCTGGATGGGCCGCGCCGACCAGACCACCAAGGTCAAGGGCATGTTCGTGCGTCCCGAGCAGGTCGCGGAGATCGGCAAGCGTCACCCGGGCCTCGGACGGCTGCGCCTCATCGTCACCCGCTCCCGCGAGACCGATGCGATGACACTGAAGGCCGAGTGCACAGCACCGAGCGAATCGCTGCAGAAGGAAATCGCCGACACCTTGCGGGCTGTCATGAAGCTCGGCGGCACGGTCGAGCTGATGACCCCGGGGACCTTGCCCAATGACGGCAAGGTGATCGCCGATCAGCGCTGAGCATACTCGCCTAGCGCTCGAACCCGCCCGCGTCGCCAATGGTATCCGGTGACTCCGGCAGCCCCGTTGTCCTGTTGTTCACAGGCCGGCGATCGTGATTTGTGTTACTGCGGAGCGCGGCTGGCCAAAAACGTCATGCTTTGATACGCTTGGAGGATGGCGTAAGAGTTTCCAAACCGCGTTTTCGAAGCTCGCAATCCGCCTTGACGGACGAACATCATGAGCACCCTGTCGATTAGCCGAATGGTCGTGCCATTGATGGCGGTTGGCGTGACAGTCGTCGCGACACTGGTTTTTGCCAATCATTACGTCGGCAACCGCCCTTCGGACGATCATGCCACCGCTGTCGCCGTACCGGCGGCCTCGCAGCCTGAGGCGGTCGCGCAAGATCAGGCGCCGACCGGACTCGCCGCCGTGCAGGCTGAAACAAACCGTCTGACCGCCGCTTTGGAGCCCTCCCCAACGCCTGATCGTGGCGCCGACGCTCCTGAATTCGACGTTGCCAGCATCCAGCCGACCGGTGAAGCGGTGATCGCGGGACGGGCGGCCCCCGGCGCAACGGTCGAATTGCTCCGCAATGGCGAGTTCCATGATCGCACGGTTGCAGATCAGGCCGGGCTGTTCGTCATGATCCCGCACCAGCTTCCTCCGGGAAATTACGACCTGACGCTGCGCTCCAAGCAATCCGACGGCAAGGAGGCCACGTCCAAGCAGCGCGTGGCCGTTGCGGTCGACGCCCCCGCGCGCCCGCAGCCGGTGATTGCGTCGGCGAAGCCGAAAGAGCCATCCGTCCAGCCCGCCGCGCCGGCGCCCACTCCTCCCTTGATGGCATCCGACGCGGCTAAGCCCGACCACGGCGCCGCAGTAGCCGACACGAAACCGGCAGGATCGAAGGACGCCCCGATGCACCGGTCGCAACTTGCGGCGGCGGAAGCCGCCGTTTTGCCAGGCGGCTCCTCGCCATCGACCGCGATCTCGCCGAAGATGACGACCGCCACCGTCGGCCGCGGCGACAGCTTGTGGCGAATCAGCCAGCGCGCCCTCGGCGCGGGCACGCGGTACAGCGTCCTCTACAAGGCGAACCGGGACCGCATCCGTAACGCCGATCTGATCTATCCCGGGCAGGTCTTCATCCTTCCGGCACGCTGAAGCGCAACCGACGGCAGCGTCCGCGCGACCCCACCTCCAAACGCGGCTGCCCCTGCGTGATCGGATGTTGAATTTGCGCCCGATTTGACCCATCAAACATGCTGTTCCGCTTCCCCTGTACGGAGTTGTTGAATGGCTGTTCCGCATGCCTCAAAGGCCCTGTCCCGCTTCACTGTGCTCGATCTGACGCGCGTCCGGGCCGGTCCGACCTGCGTGCGGCAACTCGCGGACTGGGGCGCCAATGTCGTCAAGATCGACGCCTTGCTCGAGGACGCGGGCGGCGAGTCGCTCGGGGGTCCGCGGCAGGGCTCCGACTTCCAGAACCTGCACCGCAACAAGCGGGCGATGAGCCTCAATCTGAAGGACCCGAAGGGCCTGGACGTCTTCATGCGTCTCGTGAAGAAGGCCGACGTGGTGGTCGAGAACTTCCGGCCCGACGTGAAGTCGAAGCTCGGCATCGATTACGAGAGCGTGCGCAAGGTCAATCCGCGCGTCGTCTATGGCAGCATTTCCGGCTTCGGCCAGGACGGCCCCTATCACAAGCGTCCCGGTTTCGATCAGATCGCGCAGGGCATGGGCGGGCTGATGTCGATCACCGGCGCGCCGGGCGAAGGGCCGATGCGCGTCGGCATTCCCGTCGCCGACCTCACCGCCGGTCTGTCCTGCGCCATGGGCATTCTCACGGCGCTTCTGGAGCGCGAGGTGTCCGGCGAAGGCCAGTGGGTGAAGACCTCGCTGTTGCAGGCGCAGATCTTCATGCTGGATTTCCAGGCCGCCCGCTGGCTGATGGAAAAGGACGTGGCAAAGCAGGCCGGCAACAATCATCCGACCAGCATTCCGACCGGCGTGTTCAAGACCTCCGACGGCTACATCAACATCGCCACCACGGGGGGGCGGATCTGGGAGCGTTTCTGCCAGACGATCGGCGCGCCGGAATGGATCGCCAATCCCGATTATGCGACCGCGCCCGCGCGCTCGAAGAACCGCGACGCGCTGAACGCGGAGATCGGCAAGCTGACCGAGAAGAAGTCCACGGAGACCTGGGTCACGGAGATGAACACCGCGGGCGTGCCCTGCGGGCCGATCTACGCGATCGATCAGATGTTCGAGGATGCCCAGGTCCAGCATCTCGGCATGGCGCAGGACGTGCCGAACGAAGAGAACCGTCACATCCGGCTCGTCGGCCAACCCTTCACGCTGTCGCGGACGCCGAGCAAGATGGCGGCGCGCCCGCCGGAGTTCGGCGAGCAGACCGAGGAGGTGCTTGCCGAGTTCGGCTTCGGCGCAGACGAGATCGCCGACCTCAGGAAACGCAAGGTGGTGTGAACCCCTGCAGCACTCTGGAAGTAAAGCCCGGCACCGCGCCGGGCTTTCGTTTAGCCTCAGGCCCGCGCCGGACGCCACAGCCGGCCGATGCCGTCGAAGGCCTTGCCGATCACGGGCCAGAACAGCAGCACGATCGCAAGCGTCGTGATCGAGCCGACGAGACCGTTCGACCAGAACACTTTCATCTCGCCGCCGGAGATGATCATGGATTGCCGAAATGCATCCTCGGCGCGGCTGCCGAGCACCAGCGCCAGCGTGAACGGCGCCAAGGGAATGCTGATCTTCTTGAAGACGTAGCCGACCACGCCGAAGCCCAGCATCAGCCAGATGTCGAACATCGCATTCTGGATCGCATAGGCGCCGATCGCGCAGGAGACGACGATCATCGGCGCCACGGCGGCGAACGGCACGCGCAGGATCGAGGCGAAGATCGGCACCGTCGTCAGCACCAGCACAAGGCCGACGACATTGCCGAGATACATCGAGGCGATCAGGCCCCAGACGAAATCCTTGTGCTCGACGAACAAGAGCGGGCCGGGATTGAGGCCCCAGACCATCAGGCCGCCGAGCAGGATCGCGGCGGTGCCGGAGCCGGGAATGCCGAGCGCGAGCATCGGCAGCAGCGCCGCGGTGCCCGACGCATGCGCTGCGGTCTCCGGCGCGAACACGCCTTCGATGCGCCCCTTGCCGAAACTGTCCTGATCCTTGGCGAAACGCTTGGCGAGGTTGTAGCCCATGAAGGACGCCGCGATCGCGCCGCCCGGCGTGATGCCGAGCCAGCAGCCGATGACGGACGAGCGGAGCAGCGTCACCCAGTATTTCGGCAGGTCCTTCCAGACCGAGAGCACGACGCGCAGCGAGATGCCGGCGGCATGGCCGCGCAGCGCCAGCCGCTCCTCCATCGTGAGCAGGATTTCGCTGATGCCGAACAGGCCGATCACCGCGACCAGGAAGTTGATGCCGCGCAACAGGTCGGCGGAGCCGAAGGTCATGCGCAATTGTCCGGACACCGTGTCCATGCCGACGCCGGAGAGCAGAAGCCCGAGCGCCATCGAGATCACCGTCTTGTGCTTGTCCTCGCGACCGAGCCCCACGAAAGAGCAGAAGGTCAAAAGATAGACCGCGAAGAATTCGGGCGGGCCGAATTTCAGCGCAAAGGACGAGATCATCGGCGCGAGAAAGGTGATCAGCAGCACCGCGACCAGCGAGCCGATGAATGACGACGTGAAGGCCGCGGTCAAAGCTTCCGCCGCCCGCCCCTGCTGCGCCATCGGGTAGCCGTCGAAGGTGGTCGCGACCGACCAGGCTTCACCGGGGATGTTGAACAGGATCGAGGTGATCGCGCCGCCGAACAGCGCGCCCCAGTAGATGCAGGACAGCATCACGATTGCCGAGGTCGGGTCCATCGTGAACGTCAGCGGCAACAGGATGGCGACGCCGTTCGGGCCACCCAGCCCCGGCAGCACGCCGACGAAAATGCCGAGCACGAGCCCGACCATCATCAGCGCCAGCGTCTTCCATGTCAGCAGAACGGCAAAACCATGCAGCAGAAGGCCGAAAGCTTCCATCGAAGAATCCTAGTAGCCGAAGGCCGCTTCCAGCGGCCCCTTCGGCATGATGACGTCGAAGGCGATATCGAAAGTCACGAACATGAGCGCGGTGAACACCAACGCCGTCAGCAGCGACTTCCACAGCGCGATCTTGCCGACGAAGCGCATGAAGCCGGCGATCAGAACAAAGCTCGCGACATAAAGCCCGAGGAACTGCGTCACCAGGCAGAACAGAAACGTCGGCACGAACACCGCCATGACCCGGCGAAGCTGCGCGCGCGTGACGAAGGTCTCGGCCGCCTCCGCGCGCGACAGGAAGGCCGCGATCAGGCCATAGAGGCTGGCGCCTGCGAGAATGACGGAGAGATAGAACGGAAAGTAACCAGGCTCGGGGCCGGTCGAATCCCACCCGGCGCCGGTGCGCCAATTGTCGTAGCCGAGCACGAATGCGAGGGCCAGCAGCAGCAGCGAGACGACGACGTCGACCGCGCGGTTGCTGGTCACCGCGGGAGAATCCTGCCTCCGGCGCGGTGGGGTCGTCGACCACAATTTCCAATTCGGATTCAGACATCCCATACCAACCGCGTCAGATCAGCCGCGCGCGATCAGGCGCGAGGCCGATCATCCAGTACTCCGCGAGCGCGGTGATTTCCAGAGACTTCGCGACCTCCCGGTCAATTGCCGGGCCCAACGCGCCATGCCGCCATCGTGCGGCACGGTACACCTGTGAGTTGCGACATGGTGCGGCGGTTATTTCGCCACAAATCCCGCTTCCGTCATCAGCGACTTGTTGAGCGCGTCGTCCTCTTCCAGAAATTGCAGCATGTCCTTACCGGTGAGGAAGATCGGCTTCAGCGCCTGCTTCTCCATGTAGTCCTTGTATTCCGGCGTCTGCGTCACCTTCTGGAACAGGTCGACATAGAACGCCTGCTGCTCCGCGCGTGACCTTGCCGGGCAGGAACATCGCGCGCAGCATCAGATACTGCACGTCGAGCCCTTCCTCCTTGCAGGTCGGGATGTCATGCCAGGTCTGCGTGTCCGTCACCTTGGACGTGTAGGAAATCCGCTCCTTGTCGAACACGCAGAGCGGGCGCACCTGCCCAGCCCGCCACACTTCGAGGTTCTCGGAAGGGTTGTTGACATTGGACTCGGTGTGGTTGCCGACGAGCTGCGTCGCCGCCTCGCCGCCGGACTTGTAAGGCAGGTAGGAGAACTTCGCGCCGGTCTTCTTCTCGACGAAGACGGTCAGCACGTGGTCCTCGCGCTTCGAGCCGGTGCCGCCCATCTTGAACGGCGAGCTTGCGGCCTTCGCCGCCGCGATGAACTCCTTCACCGACTTCGGTCCGTCGCTGTTGTCCCACAGCACGAACTGGTCGAGCGCGATCACCGAGACCGGCGTCAACTCGCGCCAGTTGAAGGGGATCTTGGCCGACAACGGCAGCATGTAGATCAGCGAATAGGCGATCAGCACCTTGTTGGCGTCGCCCTCGCTGGACTTCATGTACATCAGCGCTTCGGCGCCGGAGGCCCCGCCTTTCAGCGAAACGACCATCGGCTGCTTCATCAGATTGTTCTTCTGGATCGCGGCCTGCATCATGCGCGCCATCTGGTCGGAGGCGCCGCCGGCCCCGGCCGCCACCACGATCTCGACCGGCTTGGTCGGCTCCCATCCCGCCGCCATGGCGGGCGCGCTCGCGAGGATGGACGTCATCGCGGCCGCCATTTTCAACATGTTACGCACGTTTCACTCCCCGAAAATTCTGAAGCACCCCCCTGCCGCCGGAACTTCATACCGCGGCGGCCCCCTTCGGGACTAATGACCCTCGCGCGGCAGCAGGTCAAGGCCCGCAGCCGGCGTCGCACTTCCAGTTGATATGCAGGGGTGAGCGCCGGCATTGCACGGCGCACCGCAGCAGAGCGGCTGCCGCTTATTTGCCCTTGAAGCTCGGCGCGCGCTTGTTGAGGAAGGCGTCCATGCCCTCGCGGAAATCCTCGCTCATATAGGCGCGCAGGATCAGGTCCTCGCCCTCGTCGCGCGACAGCGTGCGGCGGATGCGGCGCACCGCCTCCTTGGTGACTTCGAGCGTGATCGGCGCATGCGAGGCGACGAGCTTGCGCGGTTTCGTCGGCGCGCTGCTGCAGCGTCGCGACGTCAGGCACGACCTCGTTGAGCAGGCCGAGCGCCAGCGCTTCCGGCGCTTCGACCAGGCGCGCCTTGAAGATCAGGTCCTTGGTCCGTGCCGGCCCGATCAGCGACACCAGGCGCGAGATATTGGACATCGACAGGCAGTTGCCGAGCGTGCGCGCGATCGGAAAGCCGATTCGCGTGGCCTCGGTGCCGATCCGGATATCGCAGCAGGCCGCGATCCCCGCCCCGCCGCCGGTGCAGGCGCCCGCGATCGCGGCGATCACCGGCACCCGGCACTGTTCGAGCGTGCCGAGCACCCGGTCGATCCTCGCCTCATAGTCGAGCGCGTCCTGCGCGGTCTTGAAGGCGCGGAACTGCGAGATGTCGGTGCCGGAGGCGAACGCCTTGTCGCCGGCCCCGGTCAGGATCAGCGCCTTGATCGAGCGGTCGCCGTTGATGGTCTCGCAGATCGAGGCCATCTGCTCGTACATCGCAAAGGTCAGCGCGTTGCGCGCCTGCGGCCGGTTGAAGGTGATCTTCGCGATGCCGTCCTCGACGGCGTAAAGCAGGTCTTCGGTGCCGGTGACGGGAGCATTCATCGCGCGATCTTTCCGTGGTTCTACAAACTCGAATCTGAAGCTTCGGTTCTGATTAAATCAGAACCGAAGCTTCAAATTCTTGCTATTGACGCGTTTTCTTCACGCGAACCGGTATCCACTTCGCTCGAAAACGCTCTTGCCTCAAGCTACCGCAGCTTTCGGCATCGGCACAACATCACGGCCCTTCAACACATCCATCGCCGCGACCACGCCGCCCGCGCGATGCGGAACCTTGGCGAGATCGAGTCCCATTTCGACGCCGGACAGCGTGCCCATCAGCATCAGATCGTTGAAATGGCCGATGTGGCCGATGCGGAACAGCCTGCCTTTGACCTTGTTCAGGCCAGTGCCGAGCGACATGTCGAAATTTTCCAGCACGACTTTGCGGAAATGATCCGCAGTCATGCCCCTCCGGCATCACGACGCCGGTCAGCGCCGGCGAATGTGCCAGCGGGTCCAGACACTGGGTGTCCAGACCCCAGACCTTCATCGCCGCACGCGTCGCCGCGCTGTGGCGCTTGTGGCGGGCGAAGACGTTCTCGAGCCCCTCTTCCTCCAGCATCTTGATGGCTTCGCGGAGCCCGAACAGCAGGTTGATCGCGGGCGTATAGGGCCAGGTGCCGACCTTGTTGATCGCGATCACGTCCTGCCAGTCCCAGTAGGAGCGCATCGAGGCGGAGTTTGCCTTCGCGACCGCAAGCGCCTTTTCCGACACGGCGTTGAAGCCGAGGCCGGGCGGCAGCATCAGCCCCTTCTGCGAGCCCGCGACCGAAATGTCGATGCCCCAGGCGTCGTGCTCATATTCCATCGAAGCGAGGCCGGAGATGGTGTCGACCATCAGCAGCGCCGGATGCTTGACGCGATCCATCGCCTTGCGCACCTCGAGCGGCGGCGTCACGCAACCGGTCGAGGTCTCGTTGTGCACGACCATGACCGCCTTGATCTTGTGCTGGCGGTCGGCGGCGAGCCGGGACTCGATCGCGCCAATGTCCGCGCCGTGGCGCCAGTCGCCCGGAACGAAATCGATGTCGAGCTTGAACTTGCTGGCGATGCCGTGCCAGAGCACCGCGAACTGCCCGGTCTCGACCATCAGCACCTTGTCGCCCGGCGACAGCGTGTTGACGATCGCAGCTTCCCAGGCGCCGGTGCCGGACGACGGATAGATGATCACGGGCTGCTTGGTGCGGAACAGGCGCTGCATGCCCGCCAGAACCGCAAAACCCAGCTCGGCGAATTCGGCACCGCGATGGTCCCAGGCCGGCATGTCCATCGCCCGCAGCACCCGGTCGGGCACGTTGGTCGGTCCTGGAATTTGCAGAAAATGCCTTCCCGTATGCAAGGTCATGTGGCGTCCTTCCCGGTCTTGTCGCGGCTACCCGCGATTGAGCGGGGCCCGCATATCACCATTCGGCGGGCTTGTCCCCCGTCCCGGGGGACCCGTCAATGCACAAGACGCGGGAGGCCATCCTCAATCCTCCAATATTCTACACCTCTATTCAGACTCTATTCGACACCTCGCCTTTATTCGGCCGCCCCGACCGGCTCCCCGAGGGGAACGCCGCGGTCGGTTTCCTCGAAACGTAGTTCGGGACGCATCAGGAAGGCCGAAAAACCGCCCACCAGCAGGAGGCCCATCGACATCAGGAACGGCAGGTACCAGTTTCCGGTCGCATCGATCACGAATCCGGCGACCAGCGGCGAGACGATCGCAGCCAGCGCCGATCCGGTATTCATGATGCCGGCGGCGGTGCCGGAATATTGCGGTGCGATGTCCATCGGCACCGACCACATCGGGCCGATCGTGATCTCGGCAAAGAAGAAGCCCGACGACAGACACAACGCGACAATCGTCATGTCGTGGACGTAGAGGATCGGCAGCAGCGAGGCGAAGGCACCGACGAAGCCGGCCACCGTGACGCTGAGACGGGCCAGCCGCACGTTGCCGGTGCGCTTGTGGATGGCGTCGGACAGGACGCCGCCAACGCTGTCGCCGATGACGCCGGCGAAGAACACGCCGGAGGCGAACAGCGCCGAACTCTTCAGATCCAGATTGTAGTTGTTCTTGAAGAACAGCGGCAGCCAGTTGAGGTAGAGCCACAGCGTCCAGCCGTAGCAGAAATAGGTCAGCGTCACCGGCCACATCCGGCGAAGCAGCGGCCCCCACGGCACCGGCGGGCGGGTGCCCGCGGGCTGCGGCGGCAAGGAGGCCAGTTCGGCTTCCGTGATGTGACGATGCTTCCTCGGCTCGTTGCGGAAATACAGCACCCAGGCGACGCCCCAGAACAGGCTGACCAGGCCGAGCGCGACGAACGAGCCGCGCCAGGTAAACCACGCGATCAGGACCGCGACCATCGGCGGGGTGATCGCGTTGCCGAGCCGGGCGAAGGCGTGGGTCAGGCCCTGCGCGAAACCGCGGCTCGTCTCCGGCGTCCAGTACTGCATCGCGCGCGTTGCGGTCGGGAAGGTCGCGCCCTCGCCGAAGCCGAGCGCGAAACGCGCAACGAACAGCATGGACAGGCTGTGAACGAAGCCGGTGGCGATGGTCGACAGTGCCCAGAGCATGCCGCACCAGAACAGCGTCTTGCGCGGACCGAAGCGATCGCCGACCCAGCCGCCGATCACCTGGAAGAGCAAATAAGGATAGGCAAAGGCCGAGAACACCAGACCCAGCTGGATGTTGCTGAGCGAAAGCTCCTTCTGGATCTCGCTCGCCGCCGTGCCAATGTTCACCCGGTCGATATAGGTGATGAAGTACATCACGCACAGCATCGCCAGCACCACATGCGTGGCCTTGAACCGCATTCCCATACTCACTCCCGACTTTGGATTATTGCTGGATCATCGCTCGGCTGAACGGGCGCGTTGCGCGCCCGCGGCTGAAGCGGGATCGGGCTGAATCGCCGTCCCGCTTCAGGTTTTTGTTCGAGCATGACCCCCGCGCAAACGCGTTCGGCGTTTGTCGTGATGGGAGAACCGCTACGCACGTTTCCGGATCATGCTCTGGAGGGGCCGGGGCTAGCTGCCGACGACCTTGAGACGCGCCGCGGAATTGCCCTGCGGAAGCTGCTCCAGCTGCTTCATCGCCACGTCGACACCGCCCGCGCGGTGCGGAACGCCGGCGACCGACAGGCCCATTTCAACGCCGGTCAGCGCGGCGAGCAGCGTAAGCTCGTTGCACTCGCCGAGATGGCCGATGCGGAACACCTTGCCGGCCACCTTCGACAGGCCGGAGCCGAGCGACATGTTGTAATTGTCGAGCACGACCTTGCGGAATTGGTCGGCGTCATAGCCGGGCGGCATCAGCACGGCGGTGAGAACCGGCGAGAAGTCCTTCGGCTCCTGGCACAGCACCTCCAGGCCCCAATGATTGACCGCGGCGCGGGTCGCCGCCGCGAGCCGGTGGTGGCGCGCGAACACCTGCTCGAGCCCCTCTTCCAGCAGCATCGCGATCGCCTCGCGCAGGCCGTAGAGCAGGTTGGTCGCGGGCGTGTAGGGGAAGAAGCCGTTGGCATTGGGCTTGAGCATCTCTTCCCAATCCCAATAGGAGCGCGGCATCTTGTTGGTCTTGGCCGCGGCGCGCGCCTTCTCCGAGATCGCGTTGAAGCCGAGCCCCGGCGGCAGCATGAAGCCCTTCTGCGAGCAGCTCACGCTGACGTCGACCTTCCACTCGTCGTGGCGGTAGTCGGCCGAGCCGAGCGAGGAGATGGTGTCGACCATCAGCAGCGCCGGATGCTTGGCGCGATCCATCGCGGCACGGACCTCGCCGATCCGGCTGGTCGCGCCGGTCGAGGTCTCATTGTGCACGACCATCACGGCCTTGATCGAATGCGACTTGTCCTCGGTGAGCTTCTCCTCGACCGCCGCCGGATCGACGCCCCGCCGCCAGTCGCCGGCCATGAAGTCGACCTCGATGCCCCAGCGCGCCGCCATCTGCTGCCACAGCGTGGCGAAATGGCCGGTCTCGACCATCAGCACCTTGTCGCCGGGCGACAGCGTGTTGACGATCGCGGCTTCCCAGGCCCCGGTGCCCGAGGACGGGAAGATGATGACCGGACCCGAGGTCTGGAAGATCTTCTGGCTGCCTTCCAGCACCGCCCGCCCAAGCTCGGCGAATTCCTGACTGCGATGGTCGATGACGGGCATGTCCATCGCGCGCAAAACCCGGTCGGGGACCGGGCTCGGACCCGGAATCTGCAGGAAATGGCGGCCTTGGTGACGGGTCACGGGACTTCTCCGTTTGCGCGTTTGGCTTGACCCGCGGAAAGTGCATCCATTAGAATTAGATATCAAGACAATTTTGCATTCATTTTTGCGGTCGACGCCCGCTCCCCGCCCCTCTAAGGTCGAAGCGCCATGAGCACCTTGATTCCTGACGACGCACATTCCCTCTCCGCCAAGCCCGCCCCGAAGCTCAGCGCAGCGCGCGACGACGTCTCGCTCCACGACGAGATCCTGGGCCAGCTTCGCAACTACATCGTCGAGGGAAATATCCCCGACGGCGGCCGTATTTCGGAGCGGCAGTTGTGCGAAATGCTGAAGATTTCCCGCACCCCGCTGCGCGAGGCGCTAAAGGTCCTGGCCGCCGAAGGCCTGGTCGACCTCTTGCCGAATCGCGGCGCCCGCGTGCGCCCGCTGAACGCCCATGACATCAGCGAATTGTTCGACCTGATGGGCGGGCTGGAAGGCCTGGCCGGCCGGCTCGCCTGCGAGAAGATCTCGGATGCAAACGATCGAAAAAATCGAGCAGCTTCATCACGATATGTATGGCTTCTACATGCGCCAGGACATGCAGGGCTATTTCCGGATGAACCAGCTCATCCATCGCGCGATCGTCGAGGCTTCCGACAACAACGCCCTGCTTGCGACCTATGAGAGCCTCGCCGGCCGCATCCGCCGGGTGCGCTACTCGGCCAATTTCGCCCGCAACCGTGAGCGCTGGAGCGAGGCGATGCGGGAGCACGAGACGATCCTCGAAGCGCTCCGACGCCGCGCGGCCTCCGAGCTGAGCGACATCTTGTTTCAGCATCTGCGCAACAAGGGCGCGGCAGCGATCGCCTATCTCGCCGAGGATGCCGCGAGCTCTTTGATCGAGGCGCCGACCAAGCAAGCGACAGGCTAGATTTGCATTCAAAAATGATCTAGCTCATCTCAATAAGTGAATTATATGGGACGGTGAAAGCCCGCCCCATGGACGTATCGACCGCGGCCGAGTGAGGGATCAGCGCAAAATGCCAAACGCGAGTGCCGGCACCTCGAAGCTCGAACAGAAACTCCGCTCCGAGATCACCGGCGACGTGTTCTTCGACGCCTTCAACCGGGGCCGCTATGCGACCGACGCCTCCTTCTACCAGATCATCCCGGCCGGCGTGGTCGTGCCCCGCACCATGGACGAGGCGCTGCGGACGCTTGCGATCGCCCGCGACGAGGGGCGCACCGTCACCCCGCGCGGCGGCGGCACCTCGCAATGCGGCCAGACCGTCAACCAGGGCGTCGTCGTCGATGTCTCGAAGCACCTGAACCGCATTCTCTCGCTGGATCTGGAGAACCGGACCTGCGTGGTCGAGCCCGGCATCGTGCTCGACGATCTCAACCGCCAGCTCAAGAAGCACGGCCTGTGGTTTCCGGTCGACGTCTCGACCGCGTCGCGCGCCACCATCGGCGGCATGGCCGGCAACAATTCCTGCGGCGGACGCTCGCTGCGCTACGGCACCATGCGCGACAACACGCTGTCGATGGACGCGGCGCTCGCCGACGGCACGCGCCTGCATTTCGGCGAGGTGCCGCGCGACCTCGTACACGTGAACGCGCCGGATGGCGGGCTGTCGCTGTTTCGCGACATGCTCGCGCTCGGCGAACGCGAGGCCTCCGAGATCGCGGACAAATTCCCCAAGGTGCAGCGCCGCGTCGGCGGCTACAATCTCGATGCGCTGGTGCCGCGCAATGCCGCCAACAACATGGCGCATCTGCTGGTCGGCTCCGAGGGCACGCTTGCCTTCACGACCCAGGTCGAGCTGAAGCTGTGGCCGGTGATCCGCAACAAGGTGCTCGGCGTCTGCCATTTCGGCAGCTTCTATGAGGCGATGGATGCCGCGCAGCATCTGGTGAAGCTGCGGCCGATTGCGGTGGAGCTGGTCGATCGCACCATGATCGCGCTCGGCCGCGAGATCGCGATGTTCCAGCCGGTCATCCAGGCCGCGGTGCGCGGCGATCCCGACGCGATCCTGGTGGTCGAGTTCGCCGAGGAGGACCAGGCCGAGAACCTCGCCCGGCTGAAGCAGCTCACCGAGCTGATGGCCGATCTCGGCTTTGGCTGGGACAATCCGAAACGCAAATGGGGCGGCGTGGTCGAGATATCAGAGCCCGCGCTGCAGACCGCGATCGCCGATTTCCGCGCCGCCGGCCTCAATGTGATGATGTCGATGAAGCAGGAGGGCAAGCCTGTCTCCTTTGTCGAGGATTGCGCGGTGCCGCTGCCGCATCTCGCCGATTATACCGCGCGCCTGAGCGCGGTGTTCGAGAAGCACGGCACCCGCGGCACGATGTATGCGCACGCCTCCGAAGGCTGCCTGCATGTCCGTCCCGTGCTGAACCTCAAGCTCGACAAGGACGTCAAGGCGATGCGCGCGATCGCCGAAGAGGCCTTTGCGCTGGTGCGCGAATATAAAGGCTCGCATTCCGGCGAGCATGGCGACGGCATCGTGCGGTCGGAATTTCATGAGACGATGTTCGGCGAGCGCATCGTCGCCGACTTCCGCGAGGTCAAGCACCGCTTCGACCCGGACAATCTGCTCAATCCGGGCAAGATCGTCGACGCGCCCAAGATGGACGACCGGACGCTGTTCCGCTATCCGCCGGATTATCGCGTGGGCGACCTCAAGACCGTGCTCGACTGGTCGGCCTATCCCGGCGCCGGCGGCGGTTTCCAGGGCGCGGTCGAGATGTGCAACAACAACGGCGCCTGCCGCAAGCTCGAAGGCGGCGTGATGTGCCCGTCCTATCGCGCGACGCGCAACGAAAAGGATGTCACGCGCGGCCGCGCCAACACGCTGCGGCTCGCGATCTCCGGCCAGCTCGGCCCCGACGCGCTCGCCTCCGACGAGATGGTGGAGACGCTGAAACTCTGCGTCTCCTGCAAGGCGTGTCGCCATGAATGCCCGACCGGCGTCGACATGGCCAAGATGAAGATCGAGGTGCTGGCGGCGCGCGTCGCCAAGCGCGGGCTCACGCTGCGGGATCGCTTCGTCGGCTATCTGCCGCGCTATGCCGATCTTGCCGCGACCTTTGCGCCGCTGTTCAACCTGCGCAACCACGTCCCGTTCCTGCGAACAATGTTCGAGACCATGGCCGGCATCAGCGCCAAGCGCGCCCTGCCCGCGTTCCGGCAGCGACGTGTTCCGCGCCGACAGCGAGGTGGTTGGTCCGGCGGACGGCCGCGAGGTCGTGCTGTTCGCCGACACTTTCAATCGCATCTACGAGCGAGAGAATCTGGACGCGGCGATTCGCGTGCTGGTCGAAGGCGGCTATCGTGTTCACATTCCAAAGCCCATGAGCGGCAGTCGCCCGCTCTGCTGCGGGCGCACATTCCTCTCTGCCGGACTCGTCAACGAGGCGCGCGCCGAGCTCGACCGGCTGGTTGCGACCTACGCGCCGTTCGCCGCGCGCGGCGTGCCGATCATCGGCCTGGAGCCGAGCTGTCTGCTGACCCTGCGCGATGAGCTGCTGTCGCTGCGCTCGGACGAGACCGCGAAATCGATCGCGGCGCATGCGCTGCTGTTCGAGGAGTTTCTGGTGCGCGAGGCCGGCGCCGGCCGGCTCAAGCTCGCCTTCGGCCCGGTCGCCGGCAAGGTGCTGGTGCACGGCCACTGCCATCAGAAATCCTTCGGCGCGTTCAAGCCGGTCGAGCAGGTGCTGCGGCTCATTCCCGATCTGAAGGTCGAGCTTGTGGAGTCGAGCTGCTGCGGCATGGCCGGCGCCTTCGGTTACGGCGCCGACACCTATGACGCGTCGATCCAGATGGCGGAAGCCTCACTTCTCCCCGCCGTCCGCCGCGCCGACGAGCAAACGCTCGTGGTCGCCGACGGCACCTCGTGCCGCCACCAGATCAAGGACGGCACCGACCGTTCTGCCCTCCATGCCGCGCGCGTGCTGGCGATGAGCCTCGATCGCGGCCAAACCGATTTCATCCCCTCCCGCAAAGGAACAAAGACATGGCTGACCTGACCCTCGACGTCGCCCGCAAGATCCTCGATGCCGCGCTCGCAAAGGCCGTCGAGAAGAAGCTGAAGCCGCTCGTGATCACCATTCTCGACGCGCGCGGCGCGGTGAAAGCCACGGCCGCGCAAGACGGCACCAGCCTGATGCGGGCGGAAATCGCGCATGGCAAGGCCTATGGCGCGCTCGCCATGGGCATGGGCTCGCGCGCGCTGTTCCAGCGCGCGCAGGAGCAGGCCTTTTTCGTGGACGCGGTAAACACACTGGCGCAGGGCCGCATGGTGCCGGTGCCTGGCGGCGTTCTCATCATGAACGGCACCACCCTGCTCGGCGCCGTCGGCGTCTCCGGCGACACGTCGGATAACGACGAGATCTGCGCCGTCGCCGGAATCGAAGCCGCGGGACTGAAGGCCAACGCGGGCTGACGGAGGCTCGTGCGTTCTTGGGTCGCCGTCATTTCGGGGTCTTGTAAGGTGGGCAAAGCGACAGCGTGCCCACCATTTCGTCCGCGCACGCGGATCGACGGTGGGCACGGCGCGATGCGCCTTCCCGCCCTACGCACCGAAGACGCCGATCAACGCCGACGCTCCTACCTCGCTCGCCCCGCTAGTCGCCGCGCAATCGTCCCCATTCGGCGAATGCTGGCGGAACAGGCTGCGCGAAGATCCGCTGCAGCATGATATCGCCCGCGTTCTTGTCGAAGTGCGAATTGTCCAGCCAGTACTCAGCCTGGTCGGCGATCAGCGGCGGCGAGTTGAAATCCCAGATCGGGGTGATCTGGCCGATGAGCGCGGTGATCCGCGACATCTCGTCGGGATCGTTCAAATGCAGCGCGATGCGTCTCTGCGGCGAGGCCACCACCGTCAGCTCGACATTGTTGGCGCGGCAAAGCGCGACGAATTCCTGCAATTGCCGAAGCTGCTGCTTGAGATCCGGGCGCAACCTGTTCCAGGCCAGCCGATAGTCCTCGGACACCTCGACATCAGGCTGGCGCGCAAACGCCTGGCCGTCGCCATTGTCTCCCGCGTCCTGGGAGTCCAATGGCAGCGAGCCGGCGGCCATTGCTGCGCCGCTCGCGCCATTGGCCCGTATCACGTCCCTCCATAGCCTGTACTGGAACGCCGTCAGATAGCGCCACCAGTAGCGCCCTGCCGACTCACCGCTCAGGTCCGGCGGAAGGAAGCTGTTGATGTTGTGATCCGTCCAGGGCTGACGACCGAAGAAATCCGCGTCCAGCAAAAGGAACACATGTTTGAGTTTCACCGGACGGCTCGCCTTGTCGCGCAGGATGAACTTCAGCAGCGGCAAATGATCGGAAATCATGCCGTAGGACATTGATGCGCTGAGGAAATGCGATGCCTGCATACCCTCGACGAGCAACCGGGGCCTCAGGAGATTGCCACGTGACGACGAGAACAGGATTGCATCAGTCGCGGCGGCCGCGGCCTCATATTTCCGCAGCTTGAAGACCCGCTCATTGGCGTTGAGTTTTCTCGGAAACATCGTCGTGCCGAACACCGCTTCCGGATCAAGCAGGACATTGGCGCCCAAGGTAAGCGCGAAAAACAGCACCGCTCCCGCAATGAAGGTGATGGAATATCCTCTGCTGTTCATCGGCGCGCTCGTCAAAACTGATAGTAGAGGAATTCGCTGAACGTGCCGAGATTGGCGAAGATGATACCGAACAGGATTAGCATCGACGCAGCCCAGATCGGCGACGGCTGCCAGGACTGCCAGGACAATGGACGCCGCCATTTCGCATGCGGCTCGCCTTCCCGATAGTCGAGCAACTCCATCGTGTCGGGCACGCCCAGCGCAATGGCGAGCGCAACCAGCGTCGCGAGCGTTCCAACGGCCGACCAATAGGAGCCGAACCAGGTCCGCGCGAACTCGTTCGGTGATGTAGCCCTTCTCCATTGTCCAGAAATCGAAATCGACGAGGATCGGCGCATTGGGCGTCGCGTCACCGAACCCTGCCATGGCCTGGAGAATGTGAGTCGCCGCCTGAATGCTGTTGGCTCTGAAGAAGGTCATGCCAACGGCAAAGGCGCCAAACGTCAGCAGCCATCCAACCGCTCGTCTCGCCGCCGAATCCGGCTGCGGTCCCCGCCAGGCCCGCCACAGATGATTGAGTGTCAGCAGTGTGCCGTGAAAAGCGCCCCACGCGATGAAAGTCCAGTTGGCGCCGTGCCACAACCCGCCAAGCGTCATCGTCGCAAGCAGGCTTGCCGATTGCCGGAGCCTGCCATGCTCGCGGCCGCCGAGCGGCACATAGACGAAGTCGCGCAGGAAGCGCGAGAGCGTAATATGCCATCGCCGCCACAGGTCGATGATATTGGTGGCGCGAAACGGAGCTGCGAAATTGATCGGCAGTCGAAAGTTGAAGAGAAGGCCGAGCCCGACGGCCATGTCGGAGTAACCCGAGAAGTCGAAATAGAGTTGCAGCGAGTATGCAACGGACGCGCCCCATCCGGCCGCACCCGTCACGGGGGTTCCCTGCGCGGCCGCGTCGAAAACGGGCGCGACGAACATGGCCAGCCGATCCGCGATCAGAACCTTTTTTGCAAGCCCGAGGCAAAGGATGGTCAGGCCGCGCGCGATATTGTCCCAGTCCGGCCTGTAGCGGTCCTTGTCCGTCAACTGGTGTCCAAGTTCATGCCAGCGAACGATGGGGCCCGCGATCAGATGCGGAAAGAACGTCACGAACAGCGCATAGGTCTCGAAGGGCGGCGCTTCCTTCCGGCGATAGGTTTCCACCAGAAATGCGATCTGGACGAAGGTCGTGAACGAGAGCGCGAGAGGAACGTCCGGCGAAATCGGATCGCGGCTTTGCAGAATTGAAAGCAGGAAGTCCGAATACTTGAAATGGCCGAGCACCGCGAGGTTGACTGCGATGCCAATGATCAGGGCCAGCCTCGCAATCCGCTTGTCGCGCTCGACGATCAGCCGGGCGAGACAGAAATTGAAGCCGATCGAGAGCAGCGGAAGCACCACGAAGGCGGGCTTCCACCAGCCATAGAAAAACAGCGAGCTCAGCGTCGTGACGACCACCGCCGTGCGCATGCTGAAGCGCGCCGCGCAAAAGTGGAATATCAGTGCAAGCGGCAGGAACAGGAAGAGAAATTCCACCGAGTTGAAAAGCATCGATCCTGTCGCTCCAAAGCGGAACCAGCCGCAGGAAAACCACCCGGCGCGGTTGGGCGCATCTGCATAGCCAACTGTCCGCGCCGAATAAAGCACCGGTTGAACGATTTCCTAAGCGTTCAGCCATCAATAGGCATGATTGGTCCCGTTCAGACACATTTGAGAGAACCACCGTGCCACACCGGCGCAAAGCTGGATGGTGTTCAAAAGCGCCCATTCACCGCGCGAGCGTGCGACGTCCCCGCCCGTTGTCGCTAGCCCGAGCTCAAAGGTGGTGACGCCGAAGACCCGTTCCATCCGCAGCGGCGGGGATCACACCTGTGTACATGCGCGCGGTCTCGAACACTGGCGCAAGTCCGAGCTCCTGGGCCAACGCGACCGCGTCGCGGTTGATGCTCGGGACGTCGAGGAAGATCTCGTCGCTGACCACACTTGCCAGCAACGCCGACAGAACCACCTCGGCGGCGGCACGATCATCCGCCACGAGCGGACCAATCTTGTGTCCCTTGCGGCATGGACGGATCACGCCCCAGCCTGCCAGCGCACCATCGCGCATGAAGGCGCGGCCGATATGCCCGGCTGTGCCGATCCAGGTGCGCAGAAACGCCGCACGCGGCGCCGGAAACACCGTCGCGTCATACGCCTCCACGGCCGCAAGCGGGACGTCGGTCAGCGCGATGACGTCGTGGTGCAGAGCTTGCGACAGCGCGACCCTGCCGCCGTAACGGACATTGGCATAGGCGAGTTCGAAGCCTGACTTTCTGTAATTCTGCTGCTGCGCGACCACGCCATCGAGCCCGATTACGCGTCGGCCGGCATGCGCGATGGCTGCGTTCCAGATGCGCAGCCCGTAGCCGCGGCCACGCAAGTCCGCTCGCACGATGTAGAACCCGAGAAAGGCAAAGCCCGAACCGTAATTGACGCAGGAGACGGTCGCGGCGGGAGCGCCGTCGAGCTCGCCGATGAAGAAGCCCTCCGGATCGGCCGCGGCGAAGCAGACATCATCGGCGAAACCCGGATTCCAGCCTTCGGCCGCTGCCCAGTTCACGGCGATCGCGACTTCGTCCGGCCGCATCGGCCGGATGCGGAAGTCGCCTGCGGCGAAGGTTCGGATCGATAGGGGCATGAGGCGAACCTAGCGCAGAAAGCGCCGGGCTGCATCAAAAATGAGGCACGACGAAATGAAGGTGATCTCGTGGGCGCTCGCGCGGTTTTGCTTTCGCAGCGACGACCATCAACTGCTCGAAGGTGGCGCCAATAACACGCCCGCTGCTCTCACCTCCCCGTCCAGGACGGCTTGCGCTTTTCGGAGAAAGCTTTCAAGCCCTCTTTGGCGTCCTCGGTCATCGCGACCAGCGCGATCTGGCTTTCGGTGTAGGCGATGCTCTCGTCGAATGACATCGATGCGATCGCGCGCATGGCATATTTGCCGCGGCGGATCGCGGTCGGCGACTTGTCGACAATGCGGTTGATCAGCCAGTCGACCTTGGCGTCGAGATCGGCCGCCGGCACGATGTGATTGAGAAGGCCGGCGGCCTGCGCCGCCTTCGCATCGAACGGCTCTCCGGTCAGCGCCCATTCGCAGACGAGCCGCGGCGGCGCGATTCCCTGCAGCAGGCTGAGCACCTGCATCGGGAAGACACCGACTTTTACCTCGGGCAAGCCGAAGATCGCGTGATCGGCCGCGACCGCCATGTCGGTCATGCACAGAAGTCCCATGCCGCCGGCCATGCAGACGCCGCCGACGCGCGCGATCGCGGGCTTGGTGGCGTTCTGCGACAATCGCAGAAGGTCTGCGTAGTCGGCATTGGGCTTCGAAAAATCCATCGCGAAGGCGGCGCCGGAGTTCTGCAGGTCGGCACCCGCGCAGAACGCCTTGTCGCCCGCGCCCGTCAGCACGATGACGCGAACATCCTTGTCGTCATGCGCGTCGCGATAGCCCCTGGCAATACCGGCGATCACGTCGGCGTTCAGCGCGTTGCGCTTCTCCGGACGGTTGATGGTGATCCAGAACGCCTGTCCACGCCTGTCGAGAATGACACTGTTGTTGTCGGTCATGTCGTCCCGCATCCATTGCTCGAAGCCCGCCCGGAAGCCATTAGCGGCAAGAACTCAGCCGGACGCAAGAACGATTTGATCGGAAGCGCGCCGCGACTTCACTCAGGGGATACGAAATGTCCCGCGCGCAGGAACGCGATGGTCTGCGCGGTCGCAGCGGCATGACGAAGCAGCCCGTTGTGCGGTGTCTCGATCGTCACATGATCCGCCATGCGATCGAGCTTTGAACTTTGTACCGAGACCCGGCCGTCATTCGGCCGCGGCAGGATGAAATACGACGCGATCGGATCGAGCGTGCGCGTGCCCGCGACGATGCCCACGGGATAATCGATCGGCGGCAACAGTGTCAGCGCGCCATTTCTCTCGGTCGTCAATTGCTGGCCCGCAGGACCGTAGAAGGTGCGATACAGCCGAAACGACTTCAGGACATCGGCGACCTCGCTGCCGCCGTTCGGCGTGCCCAGCATCACCACGCGCCCGAGCCGCGCCGGCCGATGCCTTGCGATGTAAACCCGCGCGAGCAGCCCGCCCATGGAGTGGGTGACGAAATGAATCGGACCGGCGCACGCTTCGGCAAATGCGCTGACCTCCGGATGGATGTCCTCCGCCAGCAACTCGAGCGGCTTCTTGCGGCTCGGATAGTCGAGATTGAGCGTCGCGAAGCCCGCTTGCTGCAACGATGTTTCAAGTTTGCGCAAGGACCGCGCCGTGCGCGCGATCCCGTGCAGCAAGACGACTCCCGGCGTGGTGTCGACCGTCGACACGCTACGCCACTTCCTGCTGCGGCGCAGTCCCGAGTTCCTTCGCAAGCGCGGTCGCCGCGACATAGTCGGTCTTGCCGGTGCCGAGCAGCGGCACCTTGTCGACGACCTGCACGACCGCGGGAACAGCGAGCTCTGAAGCCCCGGTCGCCTTGGCCTGACGCTGCATGGCGGTGCGGTCGGCGTCCTTCTGGGTGGTGAGCAGCACGATGCGTTCGCCCTTGCGCGCATCGGGCGTGGTGACCGCGACCGACATGGCCTGCGGCCACAACGCGGCCGCCATCGCTTCCACCGCGGAGAGCGAGACCATCTCGCCCGCGATCTTGGCGAAGCGCTTGGCGCGGCCCTTGATGGCGATGAAGCCGTTGGCGTCGATCGAGACGATGTCGCCGGTGTCGTGCCAGCCGTCCGGCAGGGTTTCCAGCACGCCCGGGTTTTCCGCGCGCAAATAGCCGAGCATCACATTCGGCCCGCGCACCGAGAGGCGGCCGCCCTCCTCGATGCCTGGGACCTGCTCGAGGCGATATTCCATCAGCGGCGAGAGGCGGCCGACCGTGCCCGGACGGTTCGCCATCGGCGTGTTCATCGCCAGCACCGGCGCGGTCTCGGTGACGCCATAGCCTTCGAGGACGCGGATGCCGTAGCGCTCCATATAGACCTGCCGCGTGCGATCCTTCACGGCCTCCGCACCGGCTAGCACAAGCCGCAGCGTACGGAAGTCGTAGGCGTGGGCGGAGCGCGCGTAACCGGACAGGAACGTATCGGTGCCGAACAGGATGGTCGCGCCGGTCTGATAGATCAGCTCGGGCACGATGCGATAGTGCAGCGGCGACGGATACATGAAGATCGGAATGCCCGCGAGCAGCGGCATCATCATCCCACCCGTCAGACCAAACGAATGGAACACCGGCAGCACGTTGAACACCTTGTCGGTGGCATTCGCGTCGACCCGCGCCAGCGCCTGCGCCGCGTTGGCGAGGATGTTGCGATGAGAGAGCACGACGCCCTTTGGCGTGCCTTCAGAGCCCGACGTGAAGAGAATGACGGCAGGATCGACGGAGCTGCGCGTCACGCGCGGCGTCGTGCCCTGCAGGAAGCCCGCGATCTTGTCGGCGAGCCCGATCGAGGTACGGACATCTTCGAGATAGACGATCCTCGCCTCCGCGCCGATCGCGTTGATGAGCTTGTCGAGCTTGCCCTTCTCGATGAAGGCCCGCGACGTCAGCACGGTCCTGACCTGTGCGGCCTTCATCGCCGCGAGCACGTTCACGGGGCCTGCAGAGAAGTTCAGCATCGCCGGCACGCGGCCGATGGTCTGCAGCGCCATGAAGACGACGGCGACGCCGGCCGAGTTCGGCAGCAGCACCCCGACATTCTCGCCGACCGAGGTGCCATTCTCGAGCTTGCGGCTCAAGACCTGCGCGCCGAGGATCAGCTTGCGATAGGTCAATTTGGTGCCCAGCGCATCCTCGACGATCGGCTTGCCGGTGTCGCGGTCGCGATAGGCATGGGTCAGACCCTGGAACAGCGTCTGGTCCAGCATCGCTGTCTTGACCATGGCGTCGATCATGACGTCCTGAAGTGCTGCACCCGCGGCGTTGCGGCGGGCCTTGCCTTTCAATGTCGCGTCGAGCGGCAGCTTGACCGGCGGCAGGATCGAGATCGTCACCTTGGGAAACCAGGAACGCTTGATCTCGCCGTTCTTCAGATAGCTGAGATAGGAGCGCTGCGCGCCTTCGATGCGGACCGGAACGACGACCGCGTCGGCCTTGTCGGCGATCATCGCGGTGCCGTCATAGACCTTCATCAGCGAACCGGAGACGGTGATGCGCCCCTCAGGAAAGATCACGACCGGTTCGTTCGATGCGACCAGCTTGATCAGATCGCGCGCGCCGAGCGGCTTGGTCGGATCGATCGTGACGTGGCGGATCACCTTCAGGAACGGCTTCGCCCACCACGCCTGCGCGATGCCCGTATCGACGGCGAAGCTCGCGTCGATCGGCAGCACCGCATGCAGCAGCGGACCGTCGATCAGGCTGACATGGTTCGGCGCGATCAGCATGCGCGTGCCGGCAGGCGGGAGGTTTTCAAGGCCGCGCACCTCGGTGCGGAACAGCGCGCGGAACAAGAGCGCGCCGAAATCGCGCACGCCTTCCCGGCCCCATTTGTTCATCACGAACCAGACCGAGCCGAAGCTCGCAACCGCAAGGCCGAAGAAGATCCAGGCGATCGGCAGACCTGCCGCCTGCAGCAGCGCGACGAACAGCGAGCCGGCCACCATGAAGGCGGCCTGCAGCACATTGCCGGCGGCGATGACGCGGGCGCGCTCGGACGGCTGAGACCAGGCCTGAACGGCTGCGAACGCCGGCACCACGAACAGGCCGCCGCCAAAGGCGAACACCGCGAAGTCGATCAGCATGCGCAGGCCCGCAAACGAGGTCGCAAAGGCCAGCGGCGGGATACCATTCGCCGTCGTGGCCGTGCCGATTGCGAGGGCGAGATCGAGACCGACCACACCCATCACGATGGCGCCGAGCGGCACCAGCGCGAGATTGGGACGGACGTGACTGAGCTGCGCGGCAAACAGCGAGCCTGCGGCGATACCGATCGCGAAGACCGCAAGGCACAGCGTCACGACACCTTCAGTGCCGCCGACGATATCTTTCACCAGCGCCGGCAGCAGCGACAGCACGACCGCGCCGACCAGCCAGAACCACGACACGATCACCATGCCGTCCCAGAGCCGCGGCTCGGCATAAAGCGTCTTCAGGAGATGTGAAGTCGAGGTCCAGGGGTTGGCGGTCACCGGCAGATCCGGTGCGGACGGCGCAGTCCTCGGAATGCGCGAGGCAAAGCCCCAGGACAACAGCGCCAGCCCGACCACGGCAAGCGACACCCAGCCCATATGCGAGGAGCCCGACACGAGCTGGCCGCCGGCGATGGTGCCGATCAGGATCGCCATGAAGGTCGCGCCTTCGACCAGCGCGTTGCCGGTGGCAAGCTCGCCGACCGAGAGCTGATCGGGAAGCATCGCGTATTTCACGGGACCGAACAGCGCCGCGATCATGCCGAACAGCGCGAGTGCGACGAACAGCAGAGGAATCGAGTGCAGGAAGAAGCCCGCCGCCGCGAAAGCCGCAGCAAAGATCTCGGCGAATTTCAGCCGTCGCGCGACGACCGACTTGACGTATTTGTCGGCCAGTTCGCCGCCCAGGCCGGAGAGGATGAAGAAGGGAAAGATGAAGACGGCGCCCGCGACCGTCACCAGCGCATCGCCGTGTCCGGCGGTCGCGCCATACAGCAGCATGATGACCAGCGCATTCTTCAGCACATTGTCGTTCAGCGCCGAGCAGAACTGCGCCCAGAACAGCGGCGCGAAGCGGCGTGACGACATCAACTGCTTGATCATGATTTAAGGTCCTGATTTCCCGGCGAGACGTTGGTTACTGCTGATGAACGAATGTGGAGCAATTCGAGAATGACGCGTTGACGAACCCGGCTTCACAGATTCTGCCGGCGCGCCGCGGAGCGTTCGAAAATACCGCCGCCGGCCGCGCGCGAGCATGCCTAACGGAGATGTACGAAAAGCTTATCGGGATGCGGGTCGGCCGGCTCACGGGCATCAGACGCCGGGACATGGTGATTCGTTTATTGAGAAGGGATCGATGATTCGATGCGAGTGGCCTCTTGCGGCAACCCACCACCGGGTCGACTTGCACCAGAGATCTTGGCATCGACCGCTCCCGCCTCAGGTCAGTTCACCCAGAAAACCGAGGCAGCCGAACGCGCCACCCGACGGCGCGAACCACGCCCGCGCCGCGGTCCAGGCGGCACTCAGCCACAGCACGACGGCCTCGCGGCGACGCGCCAGCGCCGCCCGCCGCGCGGCCAGAACGCCCGCGACATCGCTGGCGTTTGCAATACGCTCGATCGGTGCCATCACGATGTTGGTCACGATCCTGCCGAAACCGTTCACCAATGCGGCGGCATCGCCGAGAAAAGTGCTTGCGACCTGAACAGCAAGGGTTTGCATGGGAGCATCCTTCAATTTTGAGCAACGTTCAAAATGAGTATCGCAAAAATGAACAATGTTCAAGAAGAATTGTCCCGCGAGCAGAAAAAAGGCCGCAGGCGCCTTCTGATGCTTGAGATCGCGCGCACGTTAATCGCAACTAAAGGCTTGAGATCATTGAAGGTTCGGGATGTCGCCGAGGCCGCCGGGTGCTCGATCGGCAGTGTCTATAACGAGTTCGGCGACTTCGACGGGCTGATCCTGACCGTCAACCGGGACACGGTTCAGGCGCTGACCGCCCGGCTCAAGGCGGTTCCCTCGGACGATCCGGTTCGCCAGTTGCACGGGCTGGCCGCGGCCTATCTCGATTTCGCGACCGAGCACGCGAATCTGCTGCGGTCATTGTTCGAGCACCGGATGGAGGACGATCGCCCCTTCCCCGCGGACATCCTGGTCATGGTCATGCAGGCCTTCGCGCTGATGCACGAGCCACTGGTCCGCCTGATGCCCGAGCGTGATCCGGAGGATGTCGCCTTGCTCGCGCGCATGATGTTCTCGGCCGTGCATGGAATCATTTCGCTCGGCCTGGAGGAGCGCATGGTGGCGGTTCCGCCCGAGAAACTGCGCCAGCAGCTTGCGCAATTCATCGAAACGCATCTTGCGGGGCTTGGCGTTGGATGACTTGGCGTTGATGACTTGGCGTTTGAGAACCTGATCGTGCGAGGGCCGTTCGTGACGAATCTCTCTCACATACCGTGAGAAAACATCGCAAAAAGCCGGAGCGTGTTGCAGAGGAGTTGCTTTCCCGCAAGAAAACGGCCGCGGTTTCGCCTCCTCTATTGCAGTTGCGAATGCCGGAATTATACCTCGTGAGACATTTTGTTCGGTCGAGCGGTCGAGGGACCTCATGAAGTCAAATTTCAACAGGACGGCATTCACGGGGATTTCGTTCCTGTTCGGTCCGGCCTTGCTTCGCTGCGAGCCGTTGCCATTGCGATGTTGCTGTTCGGCCTTTCCGTCCATCCCGGCAATGCGCATGCAGCCCCGCAGAAAACAACCGCGCACGTCTATCTGGTGCGCGGCGTTCTGAACATCTTCTCGCTCGGCATGGACCAGATTGCCGCCAGGCTGCAGCAGCAGGGCATCGCGGCCAGTGTCCACAATCACGTCTTGTGGGCGTCGGTCGCCGACGACGCAGCGGCCGAGTACAGGAGCGGGCGGATCAACATGGTGATCCTGGTCGGCCACTCCTCCGGCGCGACGGCCTTGCCCGATATCGTAGCGCGGCTCGACCAGCAGGGCGTGCCGGTCAAGCTCGCGATCGGGCTCGACTCGGTGTTCCGGACCAGCCTCGCCGGTCGCGTCGGGCGCTATGTGAACTTCTATGTCGCCAACGGGGCCGGCAAGCCCGTGCAGCCGGCGGCCGGCCTTAAGGGAACTCTTGAGAATGTCGATGTCGAGACCGTTCCGGGCGTATCGCACCTGACGATCGACAAGAACGAAATCATGCAGCAGAAGGTGATCTCGGCAATCGACGCGGTGGTCTTCAACAGCGGCCCGCGCCGGCCAGCCGTCGCCGACGCACCGGCCTCCGGTCCGGCCCGGCAGGTCGCGGCCAGCGCAAGGCGTGGGGCCAGTGCCGCCGCTGCACCTTATTGACCGGCTTGCCGAACCGGCCTGCCGGGTTCGGCACGCCTCAAATTCCGCCCATTCGTCAGGGATATAACGGCAAAAGCGCGGTATAAATCGCGCTTCGGCGTGAACGGTGCCAACAGCGACGAATGTGCCGGTGGTGAAAGCCAGACAGATTTGTACGAGGCGCGTTGCGGCCATCCTGGCCGCCGGACTGCTGGCTTGCGCCAGCGCGGCCACTGCCTTCGCCGGTCCGCCCAGCGACCAGCAAGCCCAGGCTGCTCCGGCGCCACCTGTCAGCCGCGCAAACGCGCAAGCCCCAAACGACCAAGCCCAGACGCCGCAAGTCCTGCCTCCGCAGGTTGTCCTGTCTCCCCAAACCAAGGGCTCACAAGCCAAGAATACTCAAGCTAAGGCGGCCGTTCAGAAGCCCTCTGTCCGTCCGAAGACATCGCGCGGACTGCCGGCCATTGCCACTGCGGCTCCGCCCGCGGCCGACACGTCGTCAGTCACGCCCCGCGGCCGCGTCTATCTGTTCCGGGGCGCGCTGGGTCTGATCTTCTCGCGCGGCATGGACCGGCTGACCGAGAAACTCCAGAAGGCCGGCCTGACGGCGGATGTCTATGAGTTCACGATCTGCAGCCTGATCACCAACAACGCGGTCGAGACATACAAGCGAGACCCGGCGCCGATCATCCTGATCGGCCACTCCATGGGCGGACGCTGCGCGCTGCAATTCGCGGAGACGCTGCAGGCCGAGAACATTCCGGTCAACCTGATCGTCACGATCGATCCCGCTCACCTGAGCCCCGAGGTGCCGACCAATGTCGAGCGTTTCATCAACATCTTCCTCTCGAAGGACGTGCTCGGCGGAGGCAACATCAAGGCGGTGCAGGGTTTCCCGGGCCATTTCGCCAGCTATGATCTGGACCGGCATGACGAGGTCTTGCACATCTCGATCGACAAGATGGACGCGATCCATCAACAGATCGTGGCCAAGGTCAGGGACATCGCCGTGACGCCGGCCAAGACCGAGGGCGAGACCGTTCCTCTCCGCTACGTCGTCCCGCCCAACGAGCCGACCGAATTATGGGACAGCGGCGTGGCTGTTTCGGCCCGCGCCGGCGACACGTTGCAAACGCTTGCTTCGGAATTTCATGTTCCGCTGTGGTCGCTCACCCAGGCCAATTCGATGTCGGACAGCGCGCCGCTCACGGATGGACAGCGCGTCGTGGTGCCGCGCCATCTTGCGCCGGCTCCGGTCACCGCCGTCGCCCAGCCGGTGTCGTCGCTCCTCTCCGCCCGCATCCCCCGCGCGCTGAGAGAAGCTCTTTTCTTGGGACTCTCCGCGCAAATGCCTTCGGCATTTGTCGCGAGGGAAAACCGGTTTCCACTTTTCCGGATCATGCTCTAAAATCGCAGGAACGGCACGATCATCGGGACGCGGCGGGAATAGAGGCTGTAGGCGTCCCGGCCGAGTTGGACGGAAAGAAACCCCTCCTCCATCCGCGCCTTCTGCCATTCGCCGAAGGAGATGAAAAGCGCGCCCAAAATCGAGGTCCAGGTCGCGACCGCGAATCCCGTCGCGAGGATCGCAATGATCAGGCCGGTGTAGATGGGATGACGCACCACGCCGTACGGCCCGGTGTCGACGATCCGGTGGTCTTCCTTATGGGTGATGGCGTTGGACCAGAAGCGTCCGAGATGGATGCGCGCCCACCAGGTGAAGGAGATGCCGAACACGACGACGACCGCCAGCAAATAGGTGCCGGCATCGCCGGGATCATAGAGCTGGCTTGCGCCGACCGCGCCCGCCGTCCAGGGCGACAGCAGGATCGCCCCGACCAGGATCGGTAATCGGTAGATCCAGGAGTCCCGCGTCGGCACGAACGACTTGGTGCGCCCCGACCAGAAGGACGCGACCACCCAGCTTAAGACCCAGGCCAGCCAGATCAGCGACAACAGCCTGGTCGGCCAGGTGACGATCCAGCCGGTCAGGAGAGCGTCGGCAATTCCGTTCGGGTTGCTAGGCATGCTTGAGAACTTTGCTCACGGATACGCCGGACATGTGCGCAATCATCTCGCGCAACAGGGGCTCGATTGGACGGGGGACGTAGCCGAGTTCACGCCGCGCCTTGTCGACCGACAGGGAGGTCGCCCGGCGCGCAATGCGCACCCCTTCGACCGTTGCCGACGGCTCGCGATGCGTCAGCGCATCGGACTTCCATTCGATCATGCGCGCGGCCAGCTCGGCGATGCCGCCCGGCACCGACACCAGAAGTTTGCGACGGCCGCTGACGCGCATCATCAATTCGAGAACCCGCTTCAGCGAGATGCTGCTGCCGCCGAGCAGATAGCGATGCCCGACCCTGCCCTTTTCCATCGCCAGGATCAGGCCGGTCGCAACATCGCGCACATCGACGAAGTTGACCTTGAAGTCGAGATACATCTGCAAGGGTCCGCCGCCGAGAAAATGCTGCAGCATCGCGGTCGGCGGCGTGACGTTGTGATCGTGCGGACCGATCGGCATCGTGGGGCAGCCGACGATGACCGGAAAACCCGACTCCGCGGCCTGCAGGGCCAGCTCGTCGGCGAGCATCTTGGACCGCGTGTACGGTCCCGGCATGTCATCCAGGCACAACCTGGCTTCCTCGTCCGACGGCTGGTCCGACGGCGAATGGAACAGGATGGATTCGGTCGAGCAGTGCAGAAACTTGACGTTGCTCAGCTTCTGCGCGGCGGCAAGCACGTGCCGCGTGCCGATGAAGTTGACGTCGTGAAATTCCTGCTTGTTCAGTTTCCACATGCCGGGAAGACCGGCCAGGTGATAAATCTCGTCGACATTGGCAACTGCAGCGCCGACGCGCTCTTCGTCGAGCACTGAACCTTCGACGAATTCCACTCCCGGCAAGGCCCTTCCCGGCCGACGAACATCGAGCACCCGCACCTGGCGCCCCCTGGTGGCGAGCTCCGATACCAGATACTGGCCGATAAAGCCGCTACCGCCCGTAACAAGTGTACGCGTCATCATAAAATATCCCGCTTCTGGTCAGCGGTCGCTCGCGCCGGACGACACCGGACGCGGTGTCGCTGCTTCGGCCGGCCCGATAATAGCTGCCAGATCGTGCCGAAATCCCAATGCAATGAACAGTTTAGCCATCACGAACATTGGTCCAAGCAAGAAGTGGGCTGGATTGTCTACCAGCGCCGGCTGGCGCTGCTCAAACACCCGGTGTCCGACAATCTGAGCCGCTATTCCCGTGACGACCAGAATGGCCGTCAAGGTCCATATACCAGGGATTGTAGCATGCGCCACAATGATCCCGGCAGTTGACAGTAACAGCGCCGCGACCGCCAGGATTCCCAGACCCAGGCCGACATCCAGCAGTAGCCAGTAGACCAGAACCGGCAGCGCCATCAACGTGGCAAGATTACCATAGCTGCCAAGTCCAGGAATCGAGACCATGGACAGCGGAAGAGTCGTCCCCAGGAACAGCAAGAGGATACCAACGACGTGCGCGAGGCAGTTCAGGGGATCACGATGGTATTCCACGTAATCCGCCAATTGACGCCGGAAATAGGCGTTCATGCAAAATACTCTTCGGGTTTTGCAGGCAGGAACATATTCGGAACTCTTGCCGCGGCAATGCGGAGTTTTCGCGTCATTCACTACCCTTTGGCGCAACGCCGAGCTACTTAAAGCGCGCCGTAGGCCCATGTCAAAGCGCGGTAGAAGTTCCCTGTGATCCGCGCCACACAAAATCGCTTGACCGGTCCAAAAACCAGTCAACCGGCGGACATCAGACAACGGCCAGCGGCCCGCTTCACCCAAACCTTGTTGTCGTGGAAGGCCGCACCGCCAATCGGCGCGACGGCTTCGGCGCCGGTCAGCATGTTGATGCCGCGCCCGCCGATATGGTCGCTGTTCGGATGGACCGATTCTGCGATCAGCACGCCGCGTCGCACGCCATCGAACAGTTTGGCGATCAACGTCGTCTCGCCGCGCGGATTGCCGAGCGTCACGGCGTCACCATCGGCAATATCGAGTGCCGCCGCATCCATCGGATGAATCATGACGGAGGCCCTGCCCTCGCGCGCCTGCGACGACGGCGTTTCATTGAACGAGGTGTTGAGAAAAGAACGCGAGGGGGATGTGGCCAGCCGGAATGGATGCGCCTGATCGGTCTCCTCGATGACGGCCCAGTGATCCGGCAGCGCCGGCATGGCCCGCACATCGCCCATCATGGTCCCGAACGGCGGACTGCGCCCAATCGGCCTTGAAGTGAAACTTCTTGTCGGCATGGGCAAAGCCGTCGAGATAATGCGAGGTGCGGAAATCCGGCTGCAGGTCGCGCCAGATATCGGCCTCGAGCTCTGCGATATTGCCGTGGCCGCTGAGCTTCGAGCGTCGCATCGATCAATTCGCGCGGCGTCATCTCGAAGCCGGGATGGACCGCCTTGAGCCGGCGGGAGAGCCCCTGCAGCACCTCGTGATTGGAGCGGCACTCGCCCGGCGGGTCGATCAGCTTCGGCCCGACCGAAATATGCTGATGGCCGCCGCCGTAATAGAGGTCGTCATGCTCCATGAACATGGTCGCCGGCAGCACGATATCGGCCATTTGCGCCGTCTCGGTCATGAACTGTTCGTGCACCGCGACGAACAGGTCTTCGCGCGCAAATCCCTTGCGCACCAGGGCCTGCTCCGGCGCGACCGTGACCGGATTGGTGTTCTGGATCAGCATCGCCTTGACGGGGCCGCCGCCCTGGAGCGCCTCGGTATCGCCGGTCAGGATGCGCCCGATCTTCGACTGGTCGAGCGCGCGCGTGCTGTGGTCGATCGCGTCATGGCCCTCGATGATCTTTTCGTTGAAACGCCAGATCGCGTAATTGTTGAAGAAGGCCCCTCCGCCCTCGTACTGCCAGGCGCCGGTCACCGCGGGAATGCACAGCGCGGCATGCATCTGCGCGGCGCCGTTGCGGCTGCGCGTGAAGCCATAGCCCAGACGGAAGAAGGTGCGCTTGGTCTCGCCGACGGCGCGCGCGAACGCCTCGATCTCGGCGACCGGCACGCCGCAGATCGCCGATGCCCATTCGCGGCGTGCGGGTCTTCAGATGCGCCTCGAGCTCACCCGGGCAATCGGTGTAGCGGTCCATATAGGTGCGATCGGCATAGCCGTCGCGGAACAGCACATGCATCACGCCGCAGGCGAACGCACCGTCGGTGCCCGGCCGCAGGATGATCTTGATGTCGGCCTGCTTCATCGTGTCGTTGTTGTAGACATCGACCGCCGCGATCCGCGCGCCGCGCTCCTTCTTGGCGCGCGAGGCATGCGTCATCACATTGACCTGGGTGTTGACGGGATTGGTGCCCCAGATCACGACGAGGTCGGAGACGCCCATCTCGCGCGGATCGACGCCGGCGATCTTGCCGGTGCCGATCGCAAACCCGACGCGCGCAATGTTCGCGCAGATCGTCTGATAGAAGCGCGAATATTTCTTCACATGAGCGAGGCGGTTGATGCCGTCGCGCATCACGAGGCCCATCGTGCCGGCGTAGTAATAGGGCCAGACCGATTCCGCGCCGAACTCGCGCTCGGCAGAATCGAAACGCCCGGCGATCTCGTCGAGCGCCTCGTCCCACGAGATCCGCGCGAACTGAGCCCGAGCCTTTCGGCCCGGTCCGGCGCAGCGGATACATCAGCCGTTCCGGATGATGGATGCGCTCGGCATAGCGCGCAACCTTGGCGCAGACGACGCCCGCAGTATAGGTCTGCAGCTTGGAGCCGCGCACCCGGCCGATGCTCCGCCCTTCGATCACCTCGACATCGAGCGCGCACGCCGAGGGGCAATCGTGCGGACACGTGGAATGACGAATGTCGATCTTGGCGTGCCGATTCATAGGTTACATTCGTAACATTGGAAGACCGGTACCGCCGATGTCGATCTCGGCGAGCCGGTCATGAGTTACATTCGTAACATTTAAAGCCGGTACCGCCGAGCGCATTTAACCGGCATCCACGCGCAAATCCGCGCAGAAGCTATGCGCCGAAATAAGCCCCGCCATTGGCGTGGATGGCCTGGCCGGTGATGTAGCGCGCGGCCGGGCTGCACAGGAACCGCACCGCGGCTGCGACATCTTCCGGCTTGCCGCGCGCGCCGGTCAGGGTCTGATGGGTCAGGTGATGCGCCGGTTCCGGCTGGCCCTTCGGGCGCGGCGTGCCGATCAGACCGGGCACGACGCAATTGACGGTAATCCCGTCGGCGGCGAGATCGCTGGCCAGCGCCCGGGTGAGACCGACGATGCCGGCCTTCGCCGTGATCACATGGGCGCGGTTTCGGGCCCCGGTATGGGCGCTGAGGCCGCCGATATTGACGATGGTTCCCGCCCCGCTGTTGCGCAGCGCGGGAAGGCAGGCCTTGGTGCAGTGAAAGGCGCCATCGAGCGTTACATCGAGAATCTCACGCCACTCGGCGTAGTCCATCTCGGCGAAGGACTTCTCCCGCCGCAGCGCCGCGTTGTTGACGAGAATGTCGATACGGCCGAAACGCGCGAGCGCGGCATCCGCCATCGCCTGGGTCGCGCTCGCATCGGCGACGTCGCCGGTGTGAACCAGCGCCTTGCCGCCCGCGGCTTCGATCTCGCCGGCGACGGCCTCCGCCTCGCGGCGGTTGCTGCGCACGTTCACAAGGATCGACGCACCCAATTCCGCCAGCATCAGTGCGATCGCGCGTCCGATGTTGCGGCCCGCGCCGGTGACAATGGCGACCTTGCCCTCGAGCTCTCTCGTAGCGGTCATGCAAGCCTACCCGCGCAGCACCGACAGATCGATGCGATCAGTGTAGAGCACCGCGATCAGCTTCAGCGCGGCAACCGTCTGCGCCTTGGTCCAGCCGCCATGCTCGGCGTTGAGAATGAACTTGTCGATCACGTCCTGACGCTCCAGCGGCTCCTGCGCGCCGCCGCGCAGATGCGGCTGCCGCTCCTCGACCACGGTGCCGTCTTCCAGGGTCACGCGGATATGGCCGGTGTAGTTGTTGGGATAGGGATTGTCGGGGTCGATGACGTATTTCACCTTGGACGCCAGCGCGAGCACCCGTTCGTCGCGGATCGCGCCTTCCGTGAAGGCGCCGAGGCCGAGCCCGCCATAGACGAAACCGGTCGCGAGCAGATAGGGCACCGCGAATTTCGCCGCATAGCCGTTGGGCGGACGCTGCTTGTCGGCAAGCGGCTCCCACAGCCGATGCACGGTGCCCTCCGCGACCTCGCAGGTAATCTCGGCCACGTCCTCCGGATGCACGCCGCGCGCCGCAAGCCGCCGCGCGCAATCGATGTAGGGCTGCGCCATGGTCCCGCAGGGATAGGGCTTGAAGGCGAGCGTGTCGATCACCCACTCCTCGCCGAAATCGCGCGGTCAGCGCCTCGTAATCGCCTTCGGTCGTGTGCGCGAAGCCGTTGAACAGCCCGTGCACGCCCTCGAACACGGTGCGCGGTCCGACGAAGCCTTCGCGCGCCAACAGCGCCGCGCGGATGCCGGATTGCGCGGCCCAGCCCGGATGCAGCCGCTTGGTCCAGGCGCCCTCGGCGAGATATTCGATGATGCCGCTCGCCATGCTGCCGGCGATCCCGAGCGCGTCCACGATCTCGACCGGCTGGAGTCCCAGCGCCGTGCCGACGCCTGCCGCCGCCCCCATCGCGCCGAAAACCGCGGTCGGATGAAAACCCGCCTTGTGAACGGCCTTGGGCACCACCAGGCTCAGCCGGCACAGCACCTCCGTGCCGACGGCGATCCCGATCAGCGCCATGCGCCCGTCGCGATTATGCCGCTCGCAGGCGGCAAGCACCGCCGGCACGACGACCGCGCCGGCATGCACCGGGCCGCCCTCGAAAGTATCGTCGAAATCCTCGCCATGGGCCGCGGTGCCATTGACGAAGGCTGCACCGGTCGCGGTCAGCGTGCGGATATGTCCGATTGCCGTGCAGATGCCGTCATCGTCGCAGCTGTTGATCGCGCTCGCCACGTAATCCTCGTTGCGCGCGGTGACGCAGAGGCCGACGACGTCGATCAGCAGGTCCTGGCATTTGCGCGTGGTGCTCGGGGGCAGCATGCCGGGCCTGACCTCGGCGATCTTCTCGGCGAGCGCTTCGGCAACAGACATTTCCGGCTGGCCGTCGTCAGTCATCATCGAAGTGTCAGACGTGGAAGATCCTGGTGTAGCGCGACTTGATCGCCTCACCGTTCTGTTCGACCGCAGCGGCGTCATCCTTCATGGTTTTGATGTCCTTCAGCGGCTTGCGGCCGGCCTTCTCCTGCGTCTCCGGATGCACCGAGCGCAAACCGCCGACATCGACGATGAGCTGCTGTGCATCGCGGCCGAGGCAGAACGATTGAAACAGCTTGGCCGCGTTCGGATTGGGCGAGCCTTTAAAGATGCCATTGGGGCCGATGATCAAGGGCGAGCCCTCGCCGGCATAGACCGGCTCGACCGGACGGCCCGCTTCCTTGAGCTGGAAGATGTTGTACTCGTTGCCATCAGCCATCACGGCCCGCTCGCCGAGATCGAGCTTCTTCGGCGGGTCGGCGGACGACTGCACCTGCATGATGTTCTGCTTGGCGAGCTTTTCGAAATAGTCCCAGCCGAGATCGCGCTGCATCTGATAGGTCGCGGTCATGATGGTGCCGCTATAGCCGGGATGCGCCTTGACGATCTTGCCTTTCCATTTCGGCTCCAGCAAATCGGCAAAGCTCTTCGGCGCGTCTTCCGGTTTCACCAGGCTGGTGTTGTAGGCGATGATCGAGAGCCAGACGCGGAAGCTCGCGAACTGGCCGTCGACATCCCGATGCTCGGCGGGAAATTTCGCGACGTCCTCCGGCACGTAAGGCAGCAGAATGCCGTCGCGCTTCCAGACGATGAAATGCGCGGCGTCGGAGGAATTGACCACGTCGACGGCGTGAATGTTGCTGGAATATTCCTGGCCGATGCGCTGGAACACCCGCTCCGCGCCGGTGCGCTCGACGCGCACCGTGATCCCGGAATATTTGGCCTCGAAGGCCTTGGCGAGCTTCTCGGCGACAGGCAGGTCGGTCGAGGTGTAGTAGATGACCTGACCTTCCTTCTTCGCCGCCTCGATCAGCTCCGGCGTCACCGCCTCGGGCGCCGGTGCGTCCGCCATCACGCGCGTCGAAAGTGCGGCCCCCGCAAGGACCACTCCCGCGCCCTTGAGCACGTCACGACGCGACACCTTCCCAGATTTCACTTTCCCAGATCTCACTTGCCTAGATCTCACTTGCCTAGATTTCACTCTGCCTAGACCTCACTTGGCCGATCCGTTGTTGGCGATGTCGGGTACACCGCAATTCACCTTTTATTCCGAGCGCCGGCCTGGAGTTTATCATCGACAGCCGGTTTGCGTTGCAGCTAGATTGGCCAAAACGAAAGAAACTCCAGGGAGATGATGGAATGACTGGCCCAAAGTTCGGTCAGAGGTTTGCGCTGGCGCTCGCGGCGATCCTGCTTGCGGCGCTGACGCCCCGCACACCGGCTTTTGCAGAAGATTATCCGACGCGGCCGGTCCGGATCGTCGTTCCCTTCGGGGCCGGAGGGCCCGCGGATGTCGCCGCCCGGCTGCTCGGCAACGTCCTGCAGGAAAGCTTCGGCCAACCCTTCGTCGTGGAGAACCGCACCGGTGCCGGCGGCGTGATCGGCACGCTGGAGGCGGCGAAGTCGCCGCCCGACGGCTACACGCTGCTGATGATGTCCAACACCCAGACCGCGAACGAATCGCTGGTGCCGCAGCGCAAATATGAGCTGATGCGCGACCTCGCGCCGATCGCGCCGGTGAACTATTCCGATCTCGTGATCGTGGTGCATCCATCCGTGCCGGCGAAGACGCTGCAGGAGTTCATTGCGCTGGCAAAATCGCAGCCGGGGAAACTGAACTACGCATCCTCGGGCCAGGGCACGCCCTACCACATGGCCGGCGAATTGTTCAAAACCATGGCCGGCATCGATATCGTTCATGTTCCCTATCGCAACAGTGGCGAGGCGCGAAGCGGCGTGATCGGCGGCCAGGTGCAGATGATGATCGACGCAGTGCCCGCGATGGCACCCAATATCGGCGAAAAGCAGGTCCGCCCGCTCGCGACCACCGGCCAGGATCGTTCCGCCGTCTTGCCCGATGTGCCGACCGTGACCGAGGCCGGAGTTCCCGGTTACGAGGCCACGATCTGGCTCGGATTGATGGCGCCGGCAGGCACGCCGAAGCCGATCATCGACAAGCTCAACGCAGCCGTGAACGCCATGGTGAAGCGGCCGGACATCGTCAAGCTCTGGAACGAGCAAGGCGCGGTGCCGATGACGATGACGCCGGAGGAATTCGACAAATTCCTGCGCGGCGATATTGTGAAGTGGGCCGAAGTCGTGAAGAAATTCGACAAGCCCTGAGATCAAGAGTCCTTGAGATCAAGAACCGTTGAGATCAAGAGTCCTGAAATCAAGAGTCGTGAAATCAAGGGTCCTGCGCTTTTCGCCATGCCGCACACGCGATTCCGCCTCAATGGCGTCGAGACCGGGATCGACGCCGATCCCGATACGCTGTTGCTCGATCTGCTGCGCGGACGGCTCGGCCTGACGGGCGCGCATTTCGGCTGTGGCGCGGGCGAATGCGGCGCCTGCCACGTCATTGTGAACGACCACGCCGTCACCTCCTGCGATACCCCGCTCTGGTCGGTCGCGGACAAGGACGTCACCACGCTGGAAGGCCTCGGCACGGCCGAGCAGCCGCATCCGCTGCAGCGCGCCTTCATTGCCGAGCAGGCGATGCAGTGCGGCTATTGCGTGCCCGGCATTCTCATCAGCGCCGCCGCGCTGTTGAAGCAGAATCCGAATCCCACCGAAGCGGAGGTCCGCAGCGCACTCGACCGCAATCTCTGCCGCTGCGGTTCGCATAACCGCATGGTGCGCGCTGTGCTTCGCGCGGCGCAGGATATGGCGGCGTCATGAGCGCTGCACCAAAGCTGCCGGTCAGCCTCGCAGCCAACCCCAGGCTCTCGTCCTGGGTGAGATTTGCCGAAGACGGCGAGGTGACGGTCTCGCCGGGCAAGGTCGAGATCGGGCAAGGCATCGTGACCGCGCTCGCGCAGATCGCGGCCGATGAGCTCGATGTCGACATCGCCCGCGTCAGGATGGTGCGCGCTTCGACCGCGGCAAGCCCGAACGAAGGCGTCACCTCTGGCAGCCTGTCGATCCAGCACTCGGGGCGCGCGCTCCGCCACGCCTGCGCCGAGATCAGGCAGCTTTTCCTCGCAGCCGCCTCCGAGCGGCTCGGCGTCGACGCAGGGGCGCTCGACATCAGCGACGGCACGATTGTCGGGCCCGGCAACATCAGGACCAGCTACTGGGAATTGGCCGACGAGGTGTCGCTGGATCGCGATGCGGCGCCGGACGTGACGCCCAAGCCTTCGGCACGGCGCGCGCTGGCCGGCCAATCCGTGGCGCGCATCGACATTCCGGACAAGGTGTTTGCGCGGCCCCGCTTCATCCATGACACCACCCTGCCCGGCCTGCTGCACGGCCGCGTGATGCGCCCGGAGATGGCGCGGGCGAAACTCGCCGCGCTGAACGAGGACGCCGCGCGGGCCGTTCCCGGCTTGATTGCGATCGTGCGCGACGGCAGTTTTTCTGGCGTGGTCTGCGACAGCGAGCAAAGCGCCGAAGCGGCGCTTCGCGCGCTGCGCAAGGGCGCGACATGGTCGCAAGGCGACGCCTTGCCGGACGAGGATGATCTCGCGGCCTTCCTGAAGGCGCAGCCGGTGGACTCGACCGTCATCGACAGCAGGACGTCAGCCAAGCCCACCGGCAAGGCGCGCACGATCAGCCGGCAATACACCCGCCCCTATATCGCGCACGGCTCGATTGCGCCCTCCTGCGCGATGGCGCAATGGGATGGCGACCGGGTGCGCGTCTGGACCCACAGCCAGGGCGTCTATCTGCTGCGCGCCGATCTTGCGCTGGTGCTCAAGCTGCCGGTCGAGAACATCACGGTCGAGCACATGGAGGGCGCCGGCTGCTACGGCCATAACGCCGCCGACGATGTCGCGCTCGACGCGGTGCTGCTGGCGAAGGCGGCGGCCGGACGTCCGGTGCGCGTGCAGTGGTCGCGGGCCGACGAGATGACGCACGCGCCGTTCGGCGCGGCGATGGCAATCGAGATCGAGGCCGATCTCGACGCGCAGAACGAAATCGTCTCCTGGCGGCATACGATCTGGAGCAACGGCCATTCGGCGCGGCCCGGCCGCGCTTCGCAGCCCGCATTGCTCGCCGGGTTCGAGCTAAAAAGCCCGTTTCCCCGCGTCATCTCGGCCAACCCGCCACAGGCCAATGGCGGCGGCGGCGACCGCAATTCAATTCCGCTCTACGACTTTCCGTCCTGGACCATCGAGAGCCATCGGCTGCTGACCATGCCGGTCCGCACCTCCGCGCTGCGAACGCTCGGCGCGCAGGGCAATGTGTTCGCGATCGAGTCCTTCCTCGACGAGATCGCCGTCGAGCGCTGTGAGGATCCGGTCGCTTTCCGGTTGCGCCATCTCACCGACGAACGGGCGAAAGATGTGATCCGCGCGGCCGCAAAGCGCGCGAACTGGAAGCCTGAGCCGAGGCCCGGCGTGGGCCATGGCATCGGCTTCGCACGCTACAAGAACACCGGCGCCTATTGCGCGGTCGTTGCCGAGATCGAGGGCGAGGAAGACATCCGCGTCAAAAGGCTGACGCTCGCGGTCGACGTCGGCGAAGCCATCAATCCGGACGGGATCATCAACCAGATCGAGGGCGGCGCGATCCAGGCGACAAGCTGGGTCTTGAAGGAGCGCGTGCGTTTCGATTCAAGCCGCATCACCAGCAATAGCTGGACCGACTATCCGATCCTGCGCTTCAGCGAAGTGCCGGCCGTCGAGGTCGAGATCATTCAAAGGCCGGATATCGATCCGGTCGGCGCGGGCGAAGCCGCGCATGGTCCGGTCACCGCGGCCATCGCCAACGCCGTGTTCGATTGTCTCGGCGTGCGCGTCCGCAACCTCCCGATCACCCGCGACAGCCTGATCGCGGCAATGGAATTGTCATCATGAAGCATCTCAACATCTTGAGCGGCGGCGCCGCCCACGGTCTGGTCGCAAGCCTCGCAGCCGACTTCAAGGCACGCACCGGGCTCGATATCGCCGGCGAATTCGGCGCGGTCGGCGGCATGGTCGACAAATTGCGCGGCGGCATCCCGACCGACCTCGTTATCCTGACGGCGGCGCTGGTTGCCAAGCTCGCCGAAGAAAAGCGCGTTGTTCCCTCCTCGATCGCCGATATCGGCCTGGTCGAGACCGCGGTCGCCGTCCGCGCCGGCGATCCGAAGGTAGCGGTCGGCGATGCCGCGAGCCTGCGCGAAGCGCTGCTCGCGGCGGACGCGATCTTCGTGCCCGATACCAAGGCCTCCACGGCCGGCATTCACGTCGCCAAGGTGCTCGGGCAACTCGGCATCGCCGACGCGGTGGCGGAGCGGCTGAAGGTCTATCCGAACGGCGCGACCGCAATGCGCGAGCTTGCAGCGTCAGACGCCGCGCGGCCGATCGGCTGCACCCAATCGACCGAGATCATTGCAACGCCCGGCATCGTTTTGTGCGGCCCGCTGCCGCGCGGATGCGAGCTGAAGACGATGTATACGGCCGGCATCACCACGAACGCCACCGACGCAGCCGCTGCGCAGGTGCTGATCGATCTGCTCGTCAGCGCCGATTCGGCAGAGAAGCGAACGAAGGCAGGCTTCGTCCGCGCGTAGCCCGAACGTCGATCGAAACGTTAACCCCAATACCTGAGAGTTTGCGGTTCAGGCCACAAACTCGCTGTCGTCCCTGCGAACGCAGGGACCCATAACCACAGGCGGAGTTTGTGGCACCAAGGGCGGGACGGATTTCATGTCGCGGAGACAACGACTATCACGCGGTGAGAGGTCGCCATGCGTTCGCAGGGACGACAACGGATCTCTGGCTCGAACGGGAGCATCTGATCTCGCTTCAACCTTCCAGCTTCGTCAGCCCGGTCGGCGGGCCGTCGATGCCGGTCCAGCCGCCGTCGACGAACAAGCGTGGTGCCGCTGACGTAGCTTGCGGCATCGGACGCCAGATAGGCGACCGCGGTCGCGACCTCGTCGGAGCTGCCCCAGCGATTGAACACGGTGTGCGCGGCGTAGAGATTGTAGATCTCCGGCCGCTGCTTGATCGGATCGGTCAGCGCGGTCTCGATCACGCTCGGCGCGACCGCGTTGACGCGCACGCCGAAGCGGCCGACCTCGGATGCAAAGCCCTTCACCAAGAGACCGATCGCGGCCTTGGTCGAGCCGTAGACCGCAAGGCCCGGCTCGATGGTGACGGCGCGGATCGATGAGCAGGCGATCAGGCTGCCGCCGCGCTGCTCCGTCATGATGCGGCCGAACGCCTGGAAGAACCAGATCGTGCCTTTGATATTCAGATTGATGACACGGTCGATATCCTCATCCGTGTAGTCCAGGATGGTCTTGCGGATATTGATGCCGGGCGTTGTGACCGCGATGTCGAGGCGCGGGAACGTCTTCTCTGGCCAGATCCGCAAGCGCCGTGACGCTTCCATGGTCGGCCGCGTCGCAGGCGGCGGCCTCCGCCGATCCGCCCTTCTCGCGAATGCCGGCTGCGGTCCCTTCCGCGCCATCGGCCGCGCGATCGGCGCACAGCACGCGGGCGCCGAGCGCGGCAAGCGCTTCCGCCGACGATTTGCCGATGCCCGATGCCGCACCGAGCACGACAGCGGTCTTGCCCGAGAGGTCGAAAAGCTTGCGATAGTCGGTCAAAGCCGATCCTCCCTGTCCGGCGCCATCGCCGATTACCATTGCCACGCGGTCAATTCATATACTAATATATTAGCTGTCCCTGAGATCAACTGATGCCCGCGCGCACGACACGGAAAGTGGATACCACGCCTCGCACGCCCACGACGGTGGCGCGCCGGGGCGGCCGCCCGCGCGCGGCCACGGCGTCATCACGCATCTATACCGAGCTGCGCGCGGACCTCGTATCATTGAAACGGCGGCCCGGCGAACCGATCTCCGAAGCCGAGATTGGGCTCGCCTATGGCGTGAGCCGCACGCCGGTGCGCGAAGCGATCCTGAAACTGTCCGACGAAGGCCTGCTCGACGTCTTTCCGCAGTCGGGCATTTTCGTGTCACGGATTCCGCTTGCCGCCTTGCCCGAAGCGATCATCATTCGCAAGGCGCTCGAGGCGACCACCGCGCGCTTTGCCGCCACGCTCGCCAGCGCCAGCCAGATCCTCGGCCTTCACGCGGTCCTGCAGCGGCAGCGCGAAGCCGATGCGGCAGGCGATCGCGCCGTGTTTCATCAGGCCGATGAAGCCTTCCATGCGGCGATCGCAGATGTCGCCGGATATCCGGGGATCTGGACCCTGATCCAGCAGGTCAAGGTCCATGTCGACCGCTTTCGCCAGCTCACCTTGCCGCAGCAAGGGCGGATGGGACAGGTGATCGCCGAGCACGAGGCCATCCTCGCGGCGATCGAGGCGCACGACCCGGCCGCCGCGGGCACTGCGATGGAGAAACATCTCGAACGGCTGCTCGGCGACATTTCCGCCACGCAGACGGTCAATCCGGAGTATTTCGACAAGCAGACTTGAGTTGAGGCTACGAACCGGCCGCGAAGAAAAATCAGGCGGCAGGACCATTCACAGGGGAGGACTTCAATGAAACGCCGCGATTTTCTGAAAGTGAGCGCAGGACTTGGCGCAGACGGCCGCGCTCGCCACCATTGTCGCCGGCATCGGCGCAGAGCAAGGCCGTCTTCAAGGCCTCCGACGTGCAGCCCGCCGGCTACCCGACCGTCGCGGCCACCGAAAACCTCGGCAAGAAGCTGGAGGCCGCCACCAATGGCCGTCTCTCGATCCAGATGTTTCCGTCGGCCCAGCTCGGCGCCGAGAAGGAGACCATCGAGCAGACGCAGATCGGTGCGATTCAAATGCTGCGGGTCAGCGCCGGCACGATCGGCCCGATCGTGGACGAGATCAACGTCGTCAACATGCCGTTCCTGTTCAAGAGCATGGCGCAGGCCGAGAAGATGATGGACGGCCCGGTCGGTCAGGAATTGCTCGACAAGATCAGCGCCAATGCCAATGCCGGCCTCATCGCACTGTGCTGGATGAACTCGGGCGCGCGCAGCATCTACAACTCGAAGCATCCGATCAAGACGATCGGCGACGTCAAGGGACTGAAGATCCGCGTCATCGGCAATCCGATCTTCATCGACATGATGAATGCGCTCGGCGGCAACGGCATCGCGATGGGCTATGACCAAGTGTTCAGCGCGCTGCAGACCGGTGTCGTCGACGGCGCCGAGAACAATCCGCCGAGCTACGTCTTCAGCAACCACTATACCGCGGCGAAGTATTATTCCCTCACCGAGCATCTCATCATTCCCGAAGTCCTGGCGTTCTCGAAGCGATCGTGGACCGCGCTGTCCGCCGACGATCAGGCCCTGATCAAGAAGTTCGCGCGCGAGGCGCAGCTCGAGGAGCGCGAGCTCTGGAACAAGTATGAGCAGCTCGCGATGGAGAAAGCCAAGGCGGCCGGCTCGGAGATCATCGAGATCGCCGACAAGACGCCGTTCCAGAACGCGGTGAAGCCGGTATGGGACAAATACGGCCCGAAATACCAGGACATGATCAAGCGCATCCAGGCGATCTAGCGAGGAGCTTATTTCTATGGCTGCTGGATTGTTTCGCCGGGCGATGGACTATCTGTATCTCGCCTGCGTCGTGGTCGGCACCACGGCGCTGGTGTTGATCTCGGCCGTGATCCCCTGGGCGGTGTTCACGCGCTATGTGCTCAACAGCGCCGCCTCCTGGCCGGAGCCGCTCGCGATCCTGCTCACCATCGTGCTGACCTTCATCGGCGCGGCGGCGGCCTACCGGCTCAACCTCCACATGAGCATCTCCTACTTCGCCGACAAGCTGCCGGCGCCGGGGCGCACCCTGCTCAACCTTGTCGTCCAGCTCCTGATGGCGCTGATCGCGACCTTCATGATCGTCTGGGGCGAGCGCCTGGTCGACGTGACCTGGCACAACACGATCCCCGACTTCCCGTTCCTGTCCGTCGGCGTCACCTATCTGCCGATCCCGATCGGCGGCGTCTGCCTCCTGCTCTTCATCATCGAGCGGATATTCCTCGGGCAGCCGCCCGACCCGATCGCGCAGCATCACGAAGCTGCACCGTTCGAGTGAGAGGCAGACCATGGACATTTTCATCCTGCTGGCGACGATGGTGATCTGCTTCCTGATCGGCATGCCGATCGCCTACTCGCTGGCGCTCGCCGCGATCGCGGGCGCGCTCTCGATCGGCATCCCGCTCGAAGCCTTGATGCTCAAGATCTCCGACGGCGTCAGCAAGGTCGCGATGCTGACCATTCCGTTCTTCGTGCTCGCCGGCGCGATCATGGCCGAAGGCGGCATGGCGCGGCGGCTGGTCGCGTTCGCCGACGTGCTGGTCGGCTTCACCCGCCTGCGCGGCGGACTGTCGATCGTCAACGTGCTGGCGACGACATTCCTGAGCGGCATTTCCGGTTCGGCGGTCGCCGACACCTCGGCGATCGGCTCGGTGATGATCCCGCAGATGGAGCGGACGGGTTACCCCCGTGTGTTCGCAACCAACCTCACCATCACCTCATCGGTGCAGGCGCTGCTGGTGCCGCCGAGCCACAATGCGGTTTTGTATTCACTCGCGACCGGCGGCACCATCTCGATCAGCGCGCTGTTCATGGCCGGCGTGTTTCCCGGCCTGCTGCTCGGCTTCTCGCTGATCCTCCTGTGTCTCGTGATCGCCTACCGGGAAGGCCATCCGCGGGGCAAGACCGCGCCGCTCAAGGACGCGCTACGCATCACGATCGATGCGGCCTGGGGACTGGTGACGCTGGTCATCATCCTCGGCGGCATTCTGGGCGGCATCTTCACCGCGATCGAGGCCGGCGCGGTCGCCTGCCTCTGGGCGTTCTTCGTCACCATGTTCATCTATCGCGACTACCGCTGGCGTGATCTGCCGGTGCTGCTGCATCGCACGCTGCGCACGGTCGCGATGGTCATGACGCTGATCGCCTGCGCCTCCAGCGTCGGCTACATCATGGCGCTGACGCAGATGCCGGCGAAGATGACGGCGTTCTTCCTGTCGATCTCGTCCAACAAATACGTGATCCTGATGCTGATCAACGTGCTCCTGCTGTTGCTCGGCACGCTGGTCGACATGGCGCCGTCGATCCTGATCGCGACCCCGATCCTGCTGCCGGTGATGGCGAATTTCGGCGTCGATCCCGTTCATTTCGGCATGATCATGCTGCTCAATCTCGGCATCGGCCTGTGCCATCCCCCGGTCGGCGCGATCCTGTTCGTCGGCTGCGCGGTCGGGAAAGTGACGATCGAGCAGGTGATGCGGAAGATCTGGCCGTTCTATGCCGTGATGTTCATCGTCCTGATGTTCGTGACCTACGTCCCCGAGATATCGCTCTGGCTGCCGCGGCATGTGCTGCGTTAAACTTGCGCTTTGATGGCTGCGCGAAAGCGGACGTCGTCACCGGATGGCGCAATCGTGACGAGGCTCCCGGTTCAATCCTTCCGGGTTCAATCCTTCAATGAGTAGGCGATGATATAATCACCGCGCTTGGTGCCGAACGAGCCGTGGCCACCAGCCGCGGTGACGACATATTGCTTGCCGTCGACCTCGTAGCTCATCGGCGTCGATTGGGCGCCGGCTGGCAAGCGATCCTCCCAGAGCACCTTGCCGTTGCGCACGTCGTAAGCCCGGATCGTGTACTCGTAAGTTCCGGTGTAGAATGCGACCCCACCAGCGGTCGTGATCGGCCCACCCAGCATCGGCACGCCCATCTTGAAAGGAAGGGGCAGCGGCGTGGTGTCCCTGATGGTGCCGTTGGGATGCTGCCAGACGATCTTCATCGTCTTGAGATCGATTGCGGCCATCGAGCCCCAGGGCGGCCGGTAGCACGGCACGGAGACAGGCGAGAGAAAGCTCCAGATATCCACCCCGAACGGCGTGCCGTACATCGGCTGCACCCCAACCTCGCTTCCGACCGGCTTCTCGGCCGTCGGCGCGGGAGGATTGAGGGGGCCGCGCGGAATGAGCTTCGATGCGAAAGGCAACGACATCGGGTTGGCGATGGCGATCTGTCTCACAGGATCGACCGCGATGCCGCCCCATTCGAACATGCCGAGATTACCTGGGAAGACGAGCGTGCCCTGCAACGACGGCGGCGTGAACGTGCCCTCGTAACGCAATTGATGGAACATGATTCGGCACATGAGCTGGTCGAAGATCGTGCCGCCCCACATGTCGGCGCCGGTGAGTTTCGCCTCCGGGCGGAATGTCAGCTCGGAAAACGGCTGTGTCGGTGCGGTGCGATCGCCGGGCGCGGCCCCCTGCGGGACCGGACGTTCCGGCGCCGGCACGATCAGCTCGCCGTTCCTGCGGTCGAGCACGAACAGGTTGCCTACCTTGGTCGGCTGGATGATCGCGGGAATGACGCCCTTGGCCGTCGTCACATCGACCAGACTTGGCTGCGAGGGAACGTCCATGTCCCAGAGGTCGTGATGTACGGTCTGGTACGACCAGGCGCGCTTGCCTGTATTGATATCCAGCGCAACGATGGAGCTGGAATAGCGCTCTACGAGTGCATCGCGATTGCCGCCCCAGATGTCAGGTCCGTTATTGCCGGTGGGGATGTAAACGAGGTTCAATTTCGGATCGAACGAGGCTGCGATCCAGGAATTCGGCGAACCGTTGGTGTAATGACGCGTCGGCGACGGCAGCTCATTTTCGTCCGCCGCGGCGGAGTCCCAAGCCCAAACCAGCTTGCCGGTGTAGACGTCGAAGCCGCGGACCACGCCCGAAGGCACCTCGACCGCATAATTGTCGATCACTGCGGCGGCAACGACCAGTATTTTGTCACTGACAACCGGCGGCGACGTCGGCTCGAAGAAACCCGCCGTCTTGATCCCCATCCCTTGCTGCAGGTCGAGGGTGCCGTGATCGGCAAAACTCTCGCAGGGCTTGCCGCTGTCGGCATCGAGAGCGATCATGCGCCCATCATTGACAGGCAGGAAGATCCGCCGGGGGCATTCGGCGGGCACCGGACTGCCGCTGCTGTCGACGGCGCCCGCCGCGGTTTCGTGGTAGGAGACCCCGCGGCAGGTCATGTGCTGGAACGTCTTGTTGAACGTCAGCTTGGGATCGTACCTCCAGCGCTCCGTGCCGTTCTTGGCGTCGAGCGCAAACAGGACCTGATGCTGTGAGCAGAGATAGAGAGTATCGCGAACCTTGATCGGGGTGACCTCGAAGGTCGTCTCGCCGGAATTGTTTGGTGTCGATACGTCGCCGGTGCGGAAGGTCCAGGCGACCTTGAGGTTGCCAACATTCTCGGGCGTGATCTGCTTCAGCGGCGAATAGCGTTGTCCGAATTGCGTGCGTCCATAGGCGCGCCAATCGCCATCCGGCTGCGGGTCGGCTTCGCTTTGCTCCACCGTAGAACCGGACTCGACGATCGTGCCGTTGATGTCGTGATAGCTGGACAGAGCGCCGATGATGAGCACGACCGAAGCCGCGACGACGCCGATCCAGAGTGGCATCGTCGCCCTTCCGTAGGACACCGGCTCATTTCGCACTAGCCCGCGAACGATCACCGGCGAGAGTAGCCAGAGCGCCATGGGGAAGATGATGTCGCCGCGCGCCGCGAGCGGCCACCAATCAAATCGCACCTCGTAGACGGCCCACGCCAGCGTTCCGACCAGCACGATCGCAAACAACCATAGCGCCGAACGGCGCTGCGCCAGCAATAACGCACCCGTGGCGAGAATGCCGACACCGAGAACAATATAGAAGATGGACCCACCCAATGCGGCGAGCCAAATGCCGCCCCCCGCGAGGACCAAGCCTATCAAGGCATAGATGATACCCGTGATGAAGACTGCCCTGGATCGCTGCATGGTTGCTCCGGTGCGGAAGAAGGACTGGGCTTGTCCCGCGCAAGCGCAAAAGACCGCGTCCGCTTTCAAGCACTTTCGTCGAATCAACCGCAACTAGCAACAGTCAACTCTTGCGTCGCTTACGCTAGCGCCGACAAAAAACACTTTTACGTCAACACCTCGCTTCAAAATTCGGGATATTCGGTCGAACCGCCAATGCATAATACCCTGGAGAGGATAAGACGTTGGAGCACGTTGGCGAAGCAACAACTCTTGGCTGATCGCGCACGAAGTTCATCCGCCGGACAGTAGCGACTTTCAATTGATGCACCTAGAAAATGCCGGGGCTGATTGGCTGGTAAAGATTCACGTCAGAACTGATTGATCCTCCCTATTCACGACATGGTTGTCGTGCGGAGCGGGAGGGCTCTCGACATGCGCGGAATGCTGCCGCCGAGTGAAGCGCGGATGCGCACATGCGTCATGCGGGTCGGCGACCGCGGGCGGTGGACATTCCGGGATTGGATCAGATATCAATTCTTGTGGAAGTTCTTTCCCTGGTACGCCCGCGAAATGCGTTATCGGGGAAGTTTCTGCATCGGAGCAAGCTGCATGTACTGGTTCTGGGAGGATCCCGACAAGAAAGAGCGGGGTTATTGTGCAGCCGCGGTCTCCCGGACGCAGCAGATGATGTGGGCGAAGGAATTCGACGAGGAGCGTGACAAACGGGCTCCTGGAGCGGTGAAGCCTACACCGGGCGGATAACCGAGGCGGCGCGACTATGGCCGCGCGCTAATGAATCAATGCCCGACTTCGACGAGCAGACGACGATCCGCCCAAATGGTAGCGGTGGCCCCGCGGTCGCTTTTTTGCCAGCACAAGCATCTGGACGACCCCGTTTTGCCGCGCGACAAAACCGGTGTCCACGTGTCTGGATCATGCGCTAAGCTCACGCGGCAGTTCCCACCAAGAAGGCACGCCTCATGAAAATCGTCGACCTCAGCCGCGAGCTCTATCATCGCACGCCGAGCTATCCCGGCCATCCGCCCATCATCCACGGCATGTGGAAGGACCATGAGGACGCGCTGGCAGATTCGGGAAACGTGTGGGGGCTGTCCTCGATGTTCATCTCGATGGCCGATCATGGCGGCACGCATATCGATGCGCCCCGGCATTTCGGCCCACGCGGCATCTCGATCGACAAATATCCGCTCGAGAAATGCATCGTGCCCGGCATCTGCCTCGACCTGCAGCACATCGCGCCGCGCGCCGAGATCACGCCCGGCTGATCTGCGAGGCCGCCGTGGAAAAGGCCGGCGTAGCCGTGCCGAAAGGCGGCACCGTCCTGCTCTGCACCGGTCACCATGCGCGCACCTTCCCGCGCAAGGCCTATTCGACCGACAATTCCGGCGTGAACGTTGCGGCGACCGAATGGCTCGCCAGGCAGGGCATCGTGCATTTCGGCATCGACTCGATGCGGCCCGGACCTGACAGCGACGTCAATCTGCTGGTGCACAAGGCCTGCCTCGATCTCGACATCACCCATATCGAGAGCCTGTGCAATCTCGAAGCGCTGCTCGGCAAGGGGCAGTTCACCTTCATCGGCCTGCCGATGAAATTTCGCGAGGGCACGGCGTCGCCGATCCGCGCGGTCGCTGTGTTCGACATGTGACGTACGGCGCGGAAAAGAAAAAATGCAAAGAGGAAACCCCAACACCGCTCGCGCCGCGAAGTTCTTCGCGCGGGCGGTACACCTGATCGGCACAGCGATCCGGCCACAAGCCTTGGGCCGCGGCTCGCAAGAGCGGCGAACTATCCCGATCACCCGATCAAGATCATCGTGCCGTTCGCGCCCGCAGGCCCGACCGACATCATGGCGCGGATTCTCGCGACCCATCTCGGCGAGGCGCTCGGCGGCACCGTTGTCGTCGAGAACAGGCCCGGCGCCGGCGGCAATATCGGCATCGGGATCGCCGCGCACTCCGAGGCCGACGGCTACACGCTGCTCATCACGTCGAGCGCCTATGTCGTCAATCCCGGCCTCTACGCCAAGATCCCGTACGATCCCTACAAGGATTTCGCGCCTATCGCCGAGCTCGGCACCTCGCCCAATGTGATCCTGGTCGATCCCAAGCTCGGCGTGAACTCGGTGGCCGATCTGATTGCGCGCGCCAAGGCCAATCCGAACGAGCTGAACTATGCGAGCCCGGGCATCGGCACCACACCGCATCTGTCAGGCGAACTCTTCAAGTTCGTCTGCGACGTCAATCTCACCCATGTGCCGTTCTCCGGCGCAGGTCCCGCGATCCAGGCGATCCTCAGCGGAACCACGCAGGTCGCCTTCGCGGCATTGCCGCCGGCGCGGCCGCAGATCGAGTCCGGCGCGCTGAAGGCGCTTGCGGTGACGGGCGAACATCGCTGGTTCGATCTGCCCGACGTGCCGACCATGGTCGAGCTCGGTTACAAGGATTTCGTCTCGGACACGTTCCAGGGCTTTCTCGCGCCTGCGAACACGCCGGCGGCCATCGTCGAGCTGCTCGCGGGCAAGTCGCTCGACATCCTGAAGACTCCCAAAATCGCCGAACAGTTGCGCAATGACGGATTCGAGGTGATCGCCAACGGTCCTGATGGCATGAAGAAGCGCATCGCGGACGAAGTGCCGAAATGGCGCGACATCGTCGCGAAGGCGGGCATCAAGCCGGTGTAAGGTGGCCAGGGTCATCGTTAAACGACGCCCAAGTGAATTCAGACGCCTGCCTCGCGGCTCTTGTCGCGGGAGGGGCCGGCCCGTTTGCCCTTGACAGATTGCTCAGCACACGGAGCAATTCCATCGCCTCGCCATGACATCGTCACGAAGGCAGACATCAAGCCCGCGTGATTGATCAGGCATTGTGCATCGTGCGGTACACACCGTCTTGATGACAGCCCTCCCCTTGTCATACGCTGCCCGCACAAAGAAAAAACATGGGAGGCTTCTTCATGACCACGCGTCGTGATTTTCTGCGCGGTGGCGCTACTGCGGCTGCCGGTCTTGTCTTTTGCGGCTGCGGCCTTTTGCACCGCGCGAATGCGCAGCAGCCGGCACGCCAGACACTGCCCGTGAAGGTCGCGGGAAAAACCGTCAAGACCATCGACGTCCACTTCCCACTGTCATTTCCGCGAGGCCGGCGCGCTGCTCGGCGCCGATGCCGCCAAGCTGCAACTGCCGCCGGTCAATGGCGCGTCGGAAGCCTTCATCGAGATCGAGAAGCGGCTCGCCGCGATGGACTCGCAGGCCGTCGACATGGAGGTGCTCTCGATCAACCCGTTCTGGTACGACCGCGATCGCGATCTCGCCGCGAAAATCGTCAAGATCCAGAACGAGAAGCTCGCCGAGCTTTGCGCCTCGAAGCCGGACCGGTTCGCGGCCTTCGCTTCGCTCACGCTGCAGGCGCCCGATCTTGCGGTGCAGGAACTCGAAACCGCCGTGAAGAAGCAGGGATTGAAGGGCGCGGCGATCGGCGACGTCGTCAATGGCGTGGAGTTCTCCGATCCGAAATTCAATCCGGTCTGGGCCAAGGCGGAAGAGCTCGGCGTTCCCCTGTTCATCCATCCGCAGGGCGTCGCCGAGCTCAACAAGCGGCTGGCCGGCAATGGCTGGCTCGGCAACACCATTGGGAATCCTTTGGAGCACGACGATCGCGCTGTCGCATCTGATCTTCGAAGGCACGTTCGACCGCTATCCCGGCCTGAAGGTGATCGCAGCCCATGGCGGCGGCTTCCTGCCTTCCTATGCCGATCGGTCGGATCATGCCTGCCTGGTCGGCCCGAAGGGCTGCAATCCCGATGTGAAGCTGAAGAAGGAGCCGACCGAATATCTCAAGCAGATCTATTTCGACTCGCTGATCTTCTCGCCCGAAGCGATCCGCCATCTCGTGGCGCAGGTCGGCGCGAGCCAGGTCGTGCTGGGCAGCGACTATCCCTATCCCTGGGAAATGAACCCGGTCGGGCCGATCCTCGCCACCGAATCGCTCAGCGACGACCAGAAGGCCGACATTCTCGGCCGCACCGCCGGCAAGCTGTTCAATGTGCAGGCCTGATGGCTAACGGTCTCATCTGTCGTCCCTGCGAACGCAGGGACCCATACCGCGTGATAGTCGTTGTTGGACAAGAATGCCGTCCCGCCCCTTGGCGCCACTAACTCCAGCCTGTGGTTATGGGTCCCTGCGTTCGCAGGGACGACAGTGAGTTTGTGGTGTGAACTGGAGCATCTCACGGTCAGTGTCGGGACTAATCAACCAGATTAAAATAAAGGAGCAGGCGCAATGGCGCGACAACTGATCGACATCTCCGTGCCATTGCAGAACGACGTGCCGGCCGATCCGCCGGGCAATCATCCGACCATCCAGTACATCGACCATCAGCAGGGCCTGCCGCGCATGCTGCAGTTCTTCGATGGGCTGAAGGCTCACGATCTGCCCGACGGCCAGGGCTGGGCCGTCGAGCAGGTGAATCTCTCCACCCACAACGGCACCCATCTCGACGCGCCCTGGCATTTCCATCCGACCATGAACCGCGGCGAGCGCTCATGGACCATCGACGAAGTGCCGCTGGAATGGTGCCTGCAGCCGGGCGTGAAGCTCGACTTCCGGCATTTGCCCGACGGCTACGTCGCCACGGCGGCCGATGTCGAGAAAGAACTCGAGCGCATCGGCCATACGCTCTCGCCGCTCGAGATCGTCGTGGTCAACACCTCGGCCGGCGCGAAATACGGCCGGTCCCGACTACGTCAATTCCGGCTGCGGCATGGGCTATGAGGCGACGATGTATCTGCTCGAGCGCGGCGTCCGCCTCACCGGCATCGACGGCTGGAGCTGGGACGCACCGTTCGTCTACACGGCCAAGAAATATGCCGAGACCAAGGACCCAAGCCTGATCTGGGAAGGCCACAAGGCCGGGCGCCACATCGGCTATTGCCATATCGAGAAGCTGCACAATCTCGAACTATTGCCGTCGACCGGCTTCATGGTGTCCTGCTTTCCGGTGAAGATCGAGCGCGCCTCGGCCGGGTGGACACGGGCTGTCGCAATCATTGATTGATAGGCGCGGCGACCGTTAACGATCTGCCCAGATTGTAACCATCGACTTTAGTTCTGATTCGGCAGGCGAAACCCGGCGCGGTTTCGCTTGCTGCGGCTGCATGCGCGGCTACAATGCCCTCAAGGCAGAAGAAACGTCCTAAGTGGAGAGGAATTCAAATGAAAAACATTTCCCATTCACCTTTGTTTGGATCATTGCCCGGGCTTCTCGGGGTCAGCGCGCTCGCCCTGATGGCGGTATCCGACGCAGGCGCTGGCCGCGGACCCGATCAAGATCGGCGTCATCGCCGAGGCCCAGGCGATCGCCGGCGCCTCGATCCCGCAGGCCGCCCAGATGGCCGCCGACGAGATCAACGCCAAGGGCGGCGTCGACGGACGCAAGATCGAGATCGTCACCTACGACAACCACTCCTCCTCGGCGGATTCGGTTCGCGCCTTCCAGCGCGCGGTCAATGAGGACAAGGTCAACATCGTCATCGCGAGCTATATCAGCGAGGTCGTGCTGGCGCTGGAACCCTGGGCCTCGCGCCTGAAGACGCCCTTCATCACCCCGGGCGCCGCCTCCAACGAGATCAGCAAGAGCGTCCACGCCGATTACGAGAAGAACAAATATACCTTCCACGGCTATCTGACCTCGGCCGCGCTGGCGCTGTCGGTCTGCGACGCCGCCAAGGAACTGCTGGTCGACGAGAAGCACATGAAGACCGCGGTCATCATGAGCGAGGACGCCGCCTGGACCAAGCCGCTCGACGTCGGCTACGAGGAATGCCTGCCCAAGATCGGGCTGAAGGTGCTCGACCATATCCGCTTCTCGCCCGACACCACCGACTTCACGCCGATCTTCAACAAGATCGAGGGCTCCAAGCCCGACGTGATCATCACCGGCATCTCGCATGTCGGCGTGCAGCCGACCGTGCAGTGGAAGAACCAGCAGGTGCCGATCCCGATGCTCGGCATCAGCTCGCAGGCGACCAACGCGACCTTCGGCAAGGACACCAATGACGCCGCCGAACGGCGTGCTCTATCAGGGCGTGTCCGGCCCCGACGTCGCGGTGACGCCGAAGTCGGTCCCGTTCGCGGACGGCTTCAAGGCGAAGTTCGGCAACTATCCCGTCCTATGCCGGCTACACCGCCTATGACGAGGTCTACTACATCGCCGACGCCGTGAAGCGCGCGGGCTCGACCGATGCGGACAAGCTGGTCGATGCGCTGGAAAAGACCGACTGGGAAGGCACCATCGGCCGCATCCAGTTCTACGGCAAGGACGATCCGTTCACCCACTCGATCAAGTACGGCAAGGGCCTGATCACCGGCCTGATGCTGCAGTGGCAGGACGGCAAGCAGGTCGCGGTCTGGCCGAAGGACGTCGCCAAAGGCCAGATCAAGTTCCCGAGCTTCATCAAGGTCACCTCGAACTGACCTGGAACGATCGGGCTCCCGGGCACATCCCGGGAGCCCGTATCGGCACCTGCTGGCACCTTCCAGTCAGCGGCAGCGGTGCTGCCGCGGCCGATCATCACATGCTTGCTTTCCAGATCCTGATCGACGGCTTTGCCATCAGCGCCCTGTACGCACTCGGCGCCACCGGCTTCACGCTGATCTTCGGCGTCTCCGGCGTGCTCAACCTCTCGCACGGCGCCATCATGGTGCTGGCGGCGGTGGCGGCCTGGGCCGCCGCCAGCGTGCTGCATATCGGACACCTATGCCGGCGCGCTGATCGGCGTCGCGGTCGCCCTCGTCGCGGCGTTCGCGACCTATTTCGCGGTGGTGCAGCCGATCCAGAGATCGCGGCGCATCCCCAACGAGGAGAAGGAGATCTTCGTCCTCACCGGCACGCTGCTCTGGGGGATCATGATCCAGGAGCTGATCGCCTATTTCTTCACCAACAACGCCAAGACGGTGCTGCCGATCGTCGAGGGCGTCGTCGACATCCTCGGCGTGCGCACGCCGCGGAACGAAATCTTCACCGCGGTGGTCTGCTGTCTCGTGATCGCGCTGCTCTGGCTGCTGGTGAACCGCACCCGCACCGGCAAGGCGGTGCTGGCGGCGTCGATGAATCCGCGCGGCGTCACGCTGCTCGGGCTCGAGCTGACCAACATCTATGTCGTGGTCTGGGCGATCTACGGCGTGCTGGCCGGCATCGCCGGCGTGCTGCTCGGCATGTTTCTCGGCGTCAGCTCCTACAGCGTCGGGCCGCTGACCGCGAGCGCGTTCTCGATCGTCGTGCTCGGCGGCCTCGGCAGCGTCTCCGGCTCGCTGATCGCGGCCTTCGTGGTCGGCTATCTCGAAACGCTGACCGCCTATCTGATCTCGCCGGCCTACCGCACCATTCCGGCGCTGCTGCTGCTGGTCGTCGTGATGTACATCCGGCCGCAGGGCCTGCTCGGGAGGCGCTGAGCATGGTCGATTTCTTCAAGTCGCGGCTGTTCTTGATCTCGCTCGTGCATCGTCGTCGCTCGCCGCGACGCTGCCGCTCTACGTCTCCGGCTATGTGCTCGGCCTGCTGACGGTCGCCTATTATTTCGGCGTGTTCGCGATGGCCTGGGACCTGCTGTTCGGCTTCGCCGGCGAGGTCAATTTCGGCCCGACCTTCCTGATCGGCGTCGGCGCCTACACCGCCGGCATCCTCAACAACCAGTACGGCTGGTCGGTCTATCTCTGCATCGTGCTCGGCGCGCTGGCCTCCGTGGTCGCCGGCTTCGTGCTGGCGCTGCCGGCGCTGCGGGTGCGCGGCCCCTATTTCGGGCTGACCACGCTGGTCGCGGTCCTGATGCTGCAGAACTTCATCGTGGTGTTCGCCGATCTCACCGGCGGCGAGATCGGCCTGACCATTCCCGACGTCATCACGATCAACGCCAACGCCAATTACTGGATCGCGCTCGGCTTCATGACGATCAGCGCGGCCATCCTGTACGGCCTGTCGCAATCGCCGATCGGCCTGGTGCTGCAGGCCAGCGGCCAGGACCCGGTGCAGGCCGGCGCGCTCGGCTTCAACATCGTCAAGCACAAGCTCGCCGCCTTCGTCGTCAGCGCATTCTTCTCCGGCCTGTCGGGCGCGCTGCTGGTGTTCTATTTCGGCACCGCCTCGGTCGGCACCGTGGTCGACGTCGCGGTCGGCGTGAACGTCATCGTCGCCGCCGTGCTCGGCGGGCGGCGCACCGTGCTGGGCGCGGCGCTGGGCGCGATCTTCCTGATCGTCGCCGGCGAGTTCCTGCGGCCGACCGGCGAGCTTGCGACCTTCATCGTCTCGGCTGTCGCCCTGCTCGTCGTGCTGTTCTTCCCCGGCGGCTTCCTCGGAGCGGCCCTGTCGCGCGAGGCTCGCTCGTGATGGATGCCGACCGACCAACGCCCCGTCCTCGAGGTCCGCGGCCTGACCAAGCGCTTCGGCGGCCTGACCGCGGTCAAGAATCTCAGCCTCGATCTGCGCGCCGGCGAGATCTTCGGCCTGATCGGCCCGAACGGCTCCGGCAAATCGACCGCGATGAAGGCGATCATGGGCATCGAGCGCCCGACCGCCGGCGAGGTCATCTTCCAGGGCGAGAATGTCGCCGGCCTGCCCGCGCACAAGATCGCGCGCAAGGGCTTTGGCATGGTGTTCCAGCACTCGCGGCCGCTGAACCGGCAGACCGTGCTGGAGAACATCATGGTCGCGCTGCTGCCGGACAGCCTGTTCATGCTGTTTCCCGACAAGGCGCTGACCGAGCGCGCCAAGTGGATCGCCGAACGCGTCGGCCTCGGCGCCGTGATGGACCGCCGCCCGCCGACGCTGCCCTTCGCCGATCTGCGCCGGCTCGAACTCGCCAAGGCGATCGCGCGCGATCCCAAGGTCGTGCTGGTCGACGAACCCTTCGCGGGACTGACGCTGGCCGAAGTCGGCATCTTCTCCGAGCTGATCCGCAGCTTCCGCGACGAAGGCCGCGCGGTGCTGCTGGTCGACCACAACGTCAAGAGCGTCGCGGCGCTGGTCGACCGGGTGCTTGCGATGTATCTCGGCGAGGAGATCGTCACCGGCCGCGCCGACGAGGTGATGCGCAACGAGACCGTGCGCCGGGTCTATCTCGGCGGCGCGATCGAGACCTCGGCGCGCCCCGAGACCAGCTTCAAGGACAAGGTGCCGCTGCTGCAGGTCGAGAACGTCAGCGTGCATTACGGCAAGGCGCAGGCGCTGGAGAATGTCTCGATCCACGTCCACCAGGGCGAGTTCGTCTCGGTGGTCGGCCTGAACGGCGCCGGCAAGACCACGCTGTTCAACACGATCTCGGGCTTCCTGCCCTACACCGGCGACATCGTTCGCGACGGCGAGAAGCTGCGCGGCACCAGCCCGGCGCAAGATCGCGCGCAGCGGCCTCGTGCAATGCCCGGAATCGCGCGAATTGTTCGGCGAGATGACCGTGCGGGAAAATCTCGATCTCGGCGGCCAGCATCTGTCGGACGACGACAAGGCCAAGCAGCTCGCCTGGCTGTTCGAGCTGTTCCCGATCCTGAAAGAACGCCAGGGCCAGCTCGCGCAGACACTGTCCGGCGGCGAGCAGCAGATGCTGGCGATCGGCCGCGCGCTGATGATGCAGCCGAAGATCCTGATCCTCGACGAACCGACGCTGGGCCTCGCGCCGGTCATCCTCGAGCAGTTGTCCAAGGCGCTGGAGAAGCTGCGGCAGACCACGCCGATCACGGTGCTGCTCGGCGAGCAGAACGTGACCTTCGCGCTGCCCCATGCCGACCGCGTCTATGTGCTGGAGCACGCGCGGATCGTCTGGGAAGGCGATCCCGGCCGTTTCGCCGCGGAAGCCGGCGAAGGCTATCTCTGACAGTCATTCGAGCAAGCATCAGACGAACGATGGATGCTGATTGCCTGCCTCGCGCCGGCACCGCCTCAATGGGCGCTCGCCGCCCACATGTCTCCCGCAGGCTGGGCGAATTGTGTCGGCGCCATGACAGGCGGCTCCGCGCCGACGAACTCGGCCTGCACGGTCTCGGAAATCCATTCGCCGGCATGCGACGAGCACAGTACGACACCCGCAAGCAGAAGCAGCAGCGCGCCGTGAATAGCGAGCAGGATCACGCCTGCGGTCCCTGACGGGCGATGAGAAACGGATGACGGATTGCGCCGATGGTCGTGCATGAAGTCTCCTGCGAGCGGATTACGCGCGACCATTAACGCGCAGCTTCGGCACAGGAATAAGAACCGCTTCACATTTGAAGGAAAATATTACCGTCATGCGCGCAGCCATACGGCTCACGGCGCTGCGATCGGCAGGCTTTCAGAAGCCGTTGCTCGATCCGGCTTCGGCGAGTTCGCGCAGTGACGCGCCATCGAGCACCACAATGGCGCCATGTTCGAGCCGGACCCAGCCGCGCGCGGCCCAGGCGCGCAATTGCTTGTTGATGCTCTCGCGGGTCATGCCGACCATCTCGCTGATCTCCTGCTGGGTGATCGCGATCGTCTGGGACTGCGGCTCGAGCTTGCGCTTGTCTGTCAGACCGAGCAGCGCGCTGGCGAGCCGGCCCGGCAGGTCTTGCAGAATGACCTGCTCGACCTGGTCGCTGGTCCAGCGCAGCCGCGTGCACAACAGCTCGATCAGTCGCATCGCGAGTTCCGGCTGGCCGCGCACGAAAGGAAGGAAGTCGCGGCGGTCGAGGACGAATATCTCGCAATTGGTATTGGCAATCGCGTCGGCGGTCCGCGCCTGGCCGTCAAGGACCGCGACCTCGCCGAACAAATCTCCAGCGTTGATCAGGTTCAGGATCGCATTGCGACCATCGGGCGAAGAGACGCTGATCTTCACCGTGCCGCTGATCACGATGAACAAGAAATTGCCGGGATCGCCCTTGGAGCAGATCGTGGCGCCGCGCCGCAGCGAGGTGTGCTTGGCGTAGCGGCAAAGCTGGTCGAGCGCCTCGGATCCGAGATCACGAAACATCGGGTGCTGACGCAGCACCGATAATTTGTTGCTCGACAGACGGCGAGCGTCGTCTACTTTTTCCTGTGGCACGCCGTTAGGACTCCTGGGGACCGCAGGGCACGCAACCCTTCCGTAGTCAACGGTCATCACGTTTTCAACCGGAAACAGCCTTTCATGGCGCTTCGGTGCCCAACAAGGAAAAAAACCGGTGGAACCACACGGTCAGTAACCGGTGAACCGGCAATCAGGCCCGTCCTTTTTTGGGACACGACGACTGGCCGAGATCGGTGTGCGAGTACAGCGGAGATCGAAGTAGTACGCAACCGAAACGACATCCCTGGGTTTCAAATGGCACGATTGCGACAATTTGGCCCCCGTCTTTTTATGCTGAACCTTTTCAAGCCACCGCACACTAAGTCATCGCGCTCGCAGTTCAAATGAGCGCGAGGTCGCGAAAGAGAATCTTCGTGACAACGCCGCCTGGCCACGCGCACCTATGCAGCACGGTCTGGCGCATGCGCGTCAGGCGCAGAGTTCTGCATCGGCCGTGACGGTCGCCCGCGTTTGTCGTTGAACGCGCCGCGTTTCCCGCGAGGAAAAACCGATACGCACGTTTCCGGATCATGCTCCGGCCAAAGCCGTTCACTCGTTTGCAATACCCATCTCCTTGATGAGGCGCGCGTACCTTGCGAGCTGATCGCGCGTCATGGAGCCGAGCTCCTCGGGCGAACTGCCACGAACGGCAAAACCCAGATCCTCGAGCTTGCGGCGGACATCCGGATCCTCCAGCGCCTTCAGGACTTCGGCATTGAGCCGGGCGACGATCGCCTTTGGCGTCCCCGCCGGCGCCAGCATCGCAAACCAGGAATTGAAGATGAAGCCGGGCAGCCCTGATTCGGAAATGGTCGGCACGTCGGGGAATTGCGACATCCGTTTCGGCGTGCAGACGCCGATCAACCTGAGCTGCCCGCCCCGCACCAGCGCCGCGACCGTTCCCAGTCCTTGAAAGCCGACAGGGATTTGACCGGCGGCAACGTCGGTCGCGGCCTGTGTCGCGCCCTTGTAGGGCACGTGGGTCATCGAGATGCCGGCGCCCGTCGCGAACATCGCCATCGCCAGATGCTGCGGGCTTCCCGGACCGCCCGAGCCGTAGTCGATCTTTCCGGGCGCAGCCTTCGCGGCGGCGATGAGATCGGCGGCCGTCTTATAGGGTGTCTGATTGCCGGCGATCAGGCCCCACTCCACGGTCGCAACCAGCGACACCGGTTCAAAATCCTTCAGGATGTCCCAGCGCATCTTCGCCTGGAGATTCGGCACCATGGTCATGATGCTGTCGTTGAAACCGCCGATCGTGTAGCCGTCAGGATCGGCATGCGCGACCTGTTCTGCTCCGATCAGGCCGGACGCGCCCGGCGTGTTCAGGATGACGAACTGCTGGCCCATGTTGTCGGCCATCTTCTGCGTCACGATACGCGCGGCGACATCGACGGCGCTGGCAGCAGCCAGCGGCACGATCATCTTGATCGGCCTGTCGGGATAATTCGTCTGCGCGGACGCAAGCTGAGTGCCGGCCCAGAACGCAAGCATCGGGGCCAGCAGGCGAAACAGCCGCATCCTTCTCCTCCCGTTTGGATGCGATTCCGTTTCAACCGGCCGCGATCCTTATGACGGGAGATTGCGCTCTCGCTGCCTGCTTGGCAATGCGGGGAGGACGGGAAAGATGCCGCTCTAGAAGCTCCGCCGCCTCGGTGCGGGCACATTGGCCTTGTGTGGCCGTGTTTGGGAATCACCCCAGGCCAGGACGGCCGCGAAAACGACGAAGACCACACTCACCGCCAGACTCAACATCACTGCATCAAATGGCATCTCGATCTTTCTCCGTCTGCAACAGGAAAGCATGGTCGCCGATCGGCCCTGTTGCTCTTTGACAAGGATCAAAAATCGAAAAGAAAATTCCCTGGGTTCGCGAGCCTCAGGCCAGGGGCTGCCCCGAACCTGGTCCATCGCATCTTGCTGGCTCCTCCGGATGCCTGTCGACCCAGATCGAATGCAGCGACGCCTCGCCTCGTTATCCAAAGTCCTCGCTGCCGCCCTACAGCGCCTGCAAGGTCCAGCCGACGATGTCTCTGGCAATTCCGCCGAACGCGTCGTTGAACGCGTCAACGGCGGCTGGCGGCTCGGTCCGATCGAGCTTCCGGCTCGCCTCGAACAGGCGTGAGGCGACGATCTTGCCGTTCTTGTCCAGCAGCCGGGCCGAGAGCGCGATCTCCGCCGATGGATCGGAGTCGGTCGCAATGCGAAAGCGCCTGACATCGATCAGAAGCTGAACATCCGCCTGACCGAGATCGGCCGCACGCAAAGGCGCGTGCGAGATATCGTAATTCTCGAAACTGTCGATCAGCCGCGCCTGCAGCAATTTCGGAATGCTGTCGGCCCACAGGAACTCCGAAAAATTCGGATAGTCCTTCACGGGTGAGAACAGCATCCGCTGCGTCTGCAGCATCGCGACCGCGGTCGGCTCGGGGATCGCCAATTGTCCCTTGAGAGTCTTGCCGGCCGGGCCGAGATCCTTTGGCGCAAGCAGATCGTAGGTGATCTTCTGGGCCGGCGCGCCGCCTCCGGTCATTTTCTCCAGGCCCGCGACAATGCCGTCGAGCTTGCCGGTGTTTCGCGCAAGCCCTTCGGAGAAGACCTTGAAATTGGCGATGGTGTCCTTCAGCGGGTCGGCGTTTTCCGCCAGCACCGTATCAACCCGGCGCAGCGCGTCGCGCGCGGCCTGCGTCATGCTCTGGCCTGCCCCCTGCTCCGCGATCAGCGTCGGCACCGCGCCTGGAGCCAACGGCAAGGTGCCACCTTCGAGCGCGATAACGGGAACGCCGGTCAGGCCTTGAAATTCGAGTCCGACCTTGGTGTCCGATCGCACCGGTGTCGCAGTCGCCACGGAGATCGCGGCGTCGACGCGGCGCGGATTGTCGGGCGCAAGCCCGAGATCCGTCACCTCGCCGACGCGGATGCCGTTGAACAGCACGGCCGCGCCGACCAGAAGCCCCGGCACCGAGCCGTCGAACTGGACGTGATACGTCGCGCGCGGCCCGAGCCCGCCGGTGTTGTTCAGCCAGTAGACGAAACCGAACACGGCGGCGATGGCGGCGAGAACGAAGGCGCCGATGAGGACGAAGGGAGCGCGGGTTTCCATATCTTTTAACTCGATGTCTTTCAACTCGATGTCTTGAACTCGATATCGCTAGCCGGTCTGGGGTTGCAGCATCTGGGACCGCTTGCCGTGGAAATAGGCCCGCACCCAGGGATGCTCGCTTTGAAGCAGATCGCGCATCGGCCCGATCGCGACGATCTTGCCGTCGGCCAGCGCCGCGACGCGGTCGCAGACCGTGTTGAGGCTGGCGAGGTCATGCGTCACCATGAACACCGTCAGGCCCAGCGTCTTCTGCAGCGTCTTGATCAGGGCGTCGAAATCGCCGGCCGCGATCGGGTCGAGGCCCGAGGTCGGCTCATCGAGAAACACGATTGCGGGATCGAGCGCGAGCGCACGCGCCAGCGCGACGCGCTTGGTCATGCCGCCCGACAATTCGGATGGAAACTTGTCGCCGTCTTCAGCCCTCAGCCCGACCATTTCGAGCTTCGCGGTCGCAATCTCGTCCATCAGGGACTGCGACAGCACGAGATTCTCGCGAAGCGGAAACTGGATGTTCTGCCGCACGGTCAACGACGAGAACAGCGCGCCCTGCTGGAACAGGATGCCCCATCGCGCCGCCGTGTCCTGCGCGATGCGCCCCCCGGCGCCGCCGATCGACTGCCCCATCACCTCGATCTCGCCGCTGCGCCGTGGAATGAGGCCGATGATGGTGCGCATCAGCACCGACTTGCCGCCGCCGGACGCACCGACCAGGCCGAGAATTTCTCCCTTGCGGACATCGAGCGACAGATGATCGAGCACGGTCTGGCGGCCGAAGCCGACCACGAGATCGCTGACGCGAATGGCAAGTTCAGGCATGGCGGACTGCATCGCTACATTCCGATCGAGGCGAAGAAGACCGCGAACAGGCCGTCGAGCACGATCACCAGGAAGATCGACTTGACCACCGATGTCGTCGTCTGCCTGCCCAGCGACTCGGCGCTGCCCTTGACCCGGAGGCCCTCGCTGCAGGCGACGATGCCGATGACCAGCGCCATGAACGGCGCCTTGATGAGGCCGACCTCGAAATGGGTGACCGATATCGCCTCATGCAGCCGCGCGATGAAGATTGCCGGCCCCATGTCGCCATAGAACCGGGCGACCAGTCCGCCGCCGTAGAGCGCGGCAACCGATCCGATGAAGCTCAGGATCGGCAACGCGCAGATCAGCGCCACGACGCGGGGCAGGATCAGGACCTCGATCGGGTCGAGACCCATGGTCGACAGCGCGTCGATCTCCTCGCGCATCTTCATCGAGCCGAGCTCGGCGGTGTAGGCGCTGCCGGAGCGGCCCGCCACCATGATCGCGACGATCAGCACACCAAGCTCACGCAGCACCAGGATGCCGACCATGTCGACGACATAGGATTCTGCGCCGAACTTGCGGAAATGGAAGAAGCCCTGCTGGGCGATGATCGCGCCGATCAGGAAGGTGATCAGCACGATGATCGGTATCGCCTGCCAGCCGACCTTGTAGAGCTGATAGACCAGCGACGTGATCCGCAGCGAGCGCGGCCGTCGCAACACGCCGACGAGGGCCATGAACAGCGAACCCAGCATCTGCAGGAAGACGGTGAGATCACCGGCTCCGTTCATCGCCGCGCGACCGAGCTCACCGATCCCGGCGAGAACGCGATTTGGCGCCCGCACCGGCGCCGGATTGTGGCGGTTGACCTGCCGGACCTCGTCGATCAGCCCGGCGTAATTGTCGGCGACGCCGACGACCTCGATCCGATGACCCGCTAGAGCCGCCCGCCGCGACAGCTTTTCCAGGAGCCATGCCCCGAGCGTGTCGAGCTCGCGCAATCCGTCCATGTCGAGCCTGACGACTTTCGACCGGTCGAGGTCCGCCATCACACTTTCGGACAACGCCTCCATGCCGGTCACATTGGCTGCGGTCCAGGACCCGCCGGGACGCAATTCCAGTCCATCGCCGGTCGGCGTTGCTGTCAGCAAGGGTATGGACGCCAAGGCCTGTCTTCCTCTTCACGGCGAGCGCCCGCCGAATGTGCGATTGCGCAACTCCTACAGGCCGGCCCGGCGCCCCACTTGACATGCGTCAAACAGCGCGACGTCTCTCAGCGTGTTGATGCGGATCAATCGCGGTTGAGCGGCACTCTAAAGCTTCAGCCGCACGTTGCAGATATCGGGTTCGCCGGGATCGGCCTCGATCTGGAAGCCGAGATTGCGGCACATCTCCAGCATCACGGTGTTTTCCCGCAGCACGTCGCCCGAGATCACCTCGAGCCGTTCCGATCTCGCATATTCGATGATGAGCTGCATCAACACCCAGCCCAATCCCCTGCCCTTCAGGTCGGATCGCAGCAGGATCGCGTATTCGCCGCTCTCATAGATCGAGTTGGAATGAATGCGCACCACGCCGACGAGATCGTGTGTGGTCTCGTCGAACGCGACGAAAGCCATCGCGCGCGCGTAATCGAGCTGCGTCAGGCGGGCGATGAACTGGTGCGAGAACTGCTTCATCTGCGCAAAGAAGCGCAGGCGCAGATCGTGAGGCGTGACATGCTTCAGCAGTTCGTGGATCGCGGGCTCGTCCTCGGGACGAATTGGCCGCACGAACACGCGCAAGCCGTTCTTGACCTGAAGATGCCGCTCCCATTGCGAGGGATAGGCGCGTACGGCGAAATTCGAAGGTCCGGAGCCGCGGAACTTCGCGTCCACCCGCCCGATGGCGACCCGGGCATCGACCGCCGTGACGCCGGTCTCATCCGCAAGCATTGGATTGATGTCGAGCTCGCGGAGTTCGGGAATATCGGCCGCCATCTGCGCAAGCTTGACCAGCACCAGCGCGACCGCGTCGGGCTTGACCGCGGGCACGTCGCGATAGGCCCGCAGCAGCCGCGACACGCGGGTCCGCGCAATGAGGTCGTTCGCCAGCGGCAAATCGAGTGGCGGCAGCGCTAGCGCCTTGTCGTCGATGATCTCGACAGCCGTGCCGCCACGACCGAACACGACCACCGTACCGAAGGTCGGGTCGTCGGCAAGACCAAGGATCAGTTCGCGCGCCTTGGCCTTTACCACCATGGCCTGCACGATGACGCCGGATATCCGTGCCTCGGGCCGTGCCGCTTTCGCGCGCGCCAGAATATCAGCCGCCGCAATCCGCACCGCCTCGGGACTGGTGAGATTGAGAACGACACCGCCGACATCGGACTTGTGGAGGATGTCGCGCGAATTGATCTTCAACACCACCGTCATTCCCCGCGCGAACAGGCGCGACGCGCAGTCCGCGGCCTGCTCCGCGTCTCCTGCCGCGAAAGTCGGCACCATCGGGATGTCATAGGCTTCGAGCAGCGCGCTTGACCTCGATCGGGTCGAGCCAGTTGCGGCCATCGGCGAGCGCAGCAGTGACGATCCCCTTCGCGGCCACGGTGTCGGGCTGAAAGGCATCGGGCATCGCCGGAGGAACCCGGGTCAATTCCTCCACCACCTCCTGATGGCGAACCAGATGCATGAAGCCCCGCACCGCGTCATCCTCGGTCGGGTAGTTTGGAATCCCGGCACCGCTCAGGGCCTCGACGATCTTCTGCTCGGCGCCGACCCAGGCCGCGAGCACCGGCTTCGCCGTGCGGCGATGCTGTTGCCGATATTTGCCGACCAGATCGATCACGGTCGCCGCGATCTCGTCGGCGGGTGCAATCGCGGTCTGGACATTCATCACCAGGATCGCGTCGTTGCCGGAATCTGCGAGCAGCACCTCGAGCGCGGCGCCGTAGCGCGCGGCATCCGCGTCACCGACGATGTCGACCGGATTCGATCCCGACCATGTCCGCGGCAGCACCGCATCCAGCTTCTCGCGGATCTCGGGCGCGATCGCGGCCGGCACGCCGCCAAGCTCGACCAGCCGGTCGATCGCGAGCACGCCGATGCCGCCGCCATTGGTCAGGATGGCAAGCCGCTTGCCTGCCGGCGGACCGACGCGTCCGAGCGTCTCGGCGCAATCGAACAATTCACGCAGGTCCGAAACCCGCAGGATCCCGGCGCGACGAAACGCGGCATCATAAACCGCGTCGGCGCCCGCGAGCGCGCCGGTGTGAGTCGCGGCCGCCTTGGCGCCTTGCGCCATCCGGCCGGATTTCACCACGACGACCGGCTTGACCCTGGCCGCCGCACGCGCTGCCGACATGAATTTGCGCGCGTCCTTGATCGCCTCGACATAGAGCAGGATCGCCCGCGTCGCGCCGTCGAGCGCAAAATAATCCAGGAGATCGGCGATATCGACGTCGAGCTGATCGCCGATCGAAACAATGCCGGAGAAGCCGACATTGCGTTGCGCCGCCCATTCCACCATGCCGGCGCCGATTGCGCCCGACTGCGAGATCAGCGCCAGGTTTCCCGCACGCGGCATATGCGCCGCGAAGCTCGCATTGAGACGGACGGCCGGCATCATGATGCCCAGGCAATTCGGCCCGATCAGCCGCATGCCATATGTCTTCGCGGCATGTTCCGTGGCCTCGGCCAGCGAACCTTTGCCATGGCCAAGACCGGCCGAGATGATCAGCGCGCTCGCGCTGCCGCGCCGTCCCGCCTGCTCGATCAGATCGGGAATGGACGCCGCCGGCGCGGTGATCACGACGAGTTCCGGCACGAACGGCAACTCGTCGAGACGGGAGACCGCGGCCACGCCGCCGACTTCCGGATAATGCACGTTCACGAGGCCGAATTCGCCCGCGAAGTGCGCCTTGCGGATATTCTCCAGCACCGCGCGACCGACGGAACCGCGCCGCGGGCTCGCACCAATCAGTGCAACGGAGCGAGGCGAAAGCAGGTTTTCCAGGTGATAGGTCGACATCGATCCGTCATCCGGCTGGCGCGAGCGAGGTCGCCTACAGATATATTACTGGGCTACGGCCAATCGTGCGCTCTAACGCGCCATCATGACCCAGCATGGTGGCTGACCGATGACGGTCTTGGTCATCCCACCCCACACGATCTCGGAGAGGCGCGTGTGACGATACCCGCCCATGACGAGAAGGTCGATCGCATTTGCGCGGACATGGGCGTCGAACACCTTGCCGACAGAACTGCCCTCGATCTTGACGGCTTCGAAGCTTGCCTTGATGCCGTGTTCCGCGAGATGGCCGACGAGGTCCGCTCCGGATTTCATCTCCTCCGGCGTCCTGCCGTCGGTCGCGGTGATGACACGCACTGTTTCCGCCGCCTTCAGAAGCGACAGCGCGTCGGCAACGGCTCGTGCGGCCGGCGCGCTGTGGTCCCAGGCGATCAAGACATGGCGGAACACGATCGGCAGTTCGGCAGCGCGGTCCTCCGGGCACAGCAGCACCGGCCGCCCAGACTTGAACAACAATTGCTCGACGATCGCCTCCGACAGATTGTCGTGCGATTTCACGGGGACAAGCGACAGGTCCTTCAGCCGGGCGCAGTGAGCAAGATTCGAGGCGACCTCTCCAGCCGTCCAGCGCACGAGCGTCTGCTCATTGCGCAGGCCGAAACGGATTGCGGCGTTGTCGAAGGCTTTCAGGAGACCGCCTGCGTCCGTGACGCTGCGGACCGCACTGGCTGCCGCGCTATTGTCCAGATCGAGCGAGATCACCTGCGGCCGAACGAGAACGGCCTCCTCGATCGCCACTGCAGATACGTTGGCACCGAAATCACCGGCCAACGCGACGCATTTGTCGATCGCAGCGATCGTGGCGTCACGGCGCAAACCGACCAGTGGCAAGAGAATGTCCTTGATTGGCATGCGCGCTCTCCTTTGCCGGGAAAGGTAGAGGTCCCGTCGCCCTCGCTGTTGATCTTGATCAAAGCGGACGTGACGAGTTGGACTTTCAAGGGTTCTGGGCACGGCGGTGCTGGATACCCTAGGATCAACTCATGACAAGCCCGGCGACAGACGAAGGCTGCATGCAAGAGAACGTGTTCGCGTTTCTCGGCGATCCGAAAGTGCATCCGGATACGCAACGAATCGATACGCATGCCGCATCGGTCTTCCTGCAAGGCGACCGCGCGCTGAAGATCAAGCGCGCCGTCCGTTTTCCGTTTCTCGATTATTCGACGCTCGCCAGGCGTAAATCCGCCTGCGACGAGGAGTTACGGATCAATCAGCCGTTCGCGCCGCAGATCTATCGCCGCGTCGTGCCGATCACACGCGACCCCGATGGAGAATTGCAGATCGACGGCAAAGGCCCGCCGGTCGAATACGCCGTCGAGATGGCCCGTTTCGACGAACGCCGGACCATCGATCATCTTGCGCAGTCCGGGCCGCTTGATTCCGCTCTCGTCGAAGCCATCGCCGACGCGATCGCCGCGTCACACGAGGTCGCATCGCGCGCGCCCGAAAGGCCCTGGATATCGTCCATTCCCGGCCTGATCGAGAGCTATATCCGGGCCTTCCGCGATGCGGGCCGCTTTTCGAGCGACGACATCGACGATCTCGCCAAGACATCGCAGGCGGCATTTTCCCGTCTTCGCGACGTGCTCGGCGGCGCAGCGCGCAGGGATATCTGCGGCGCTGCCATGGCGACCTGCATCTGGCGAACATCGTTCTGATCGAGGACAAGCCCGTGCTGTTCGATGCGATCGAGTTCGACGAGACGATCGCGTCCACCGACGTGCTCTATGATCTCGCATTTCCTCTGATGGACCTGCTCCGTTACGGGCAAGCAGGCCGCCGCGAACGGGCTCCTCAACCGCTATCTCGGAATGACGTCCGTGGACCATCTCGACGCTCTCTCGCTATTGCCGCTGTTCCTGTCGATGCGTTCGGCCATTCGGGCGCATGTGCTCTTGATGCGACAGACGATCGGAAACGCTGCGGTCGGCAAGGCTACGGTCGGCAAGGCTGCAGTCGACAAGGCTGCGAACATCGATGACGCGCGCGCCTATTTCGGGCTTGCGTGCGCCCTGATCCATCCGCCTGCCCCCGTTCTCGTTGCCGTCGGCGGGTTGTCCGGCACCGGAAAGTCGGTCCTGGCGCGCGCGCTGGCGCCATTCGTCGCACCTCAGCCGGGCGCCGTTGTCCTGCGCAGCGATGTGCTGCGAAAGCAGCTCTTCGGCGTCGGCGAGACCGAGCGGCTGCAGGCGGACGGGTATCGGCCGGAGGTCACCGAGCGGGTCTATGACGAGTTGCTGCGGCGGGCGGAAATGGTTCTTTCCCAAGGGCATTCCGTCGTGGTGGATGCGGTGTCGGCGCGCGAGACGGAGCGCGCCGCCATCCGAGACGCCGCACGCCGCGCCAAGGTCGCCTTTGCAGGCCTCTTCCTCGAGGCCGATCTTGCAACGCGGCAGCACCGGATCGGAGGGCGCACAGCCGACGCATCCGACGCCACGCCCGAGGTTGCCGAGCTTCAAGAGAGCTATAATATCGGCCCAATCGACTGGGCTGTCATCGACGCCTCCGGGACGCAAGCGGCGACGTTGAAACATTGCCAAACCCATGTGATCCAGATGCAGGCGGCCACGGCCGTTTGATACGAACAGCGATGGCGCGACCAGCGAAACCAGCACGCAAGACCGCCCTGAACGGCGGATCACCGAAGTCGCGCCCGCCCGTCGGTCTGAATGCGACGATGTCGTGCGACACCGCATTCCGGATCATTGCCCGTCGCTATCTCGACGATCTCAATTCGATCCACGATGCGACAGCCCAGGGTGACATTCAGGCCGTGCATCGGATGCGCATCGCGCTGACGCATCTGCGCGCGGCCATTCAATTCTTCTCGCCGATCGTCGACGACCAGGTGCGAGATCAGATCCGCCACGAATTGAAATGGCTGAATGGCCAGCTCGGCACCTTGCGCGATCTCGATGTCGCGATCTCGAACATCAAGGCCACGAAGCCGAAACAACCTGACGCGATCCCTCATCTTCGGGTCTGGCAAGACAAGCG